>NZ_LGED01000222.1 GCF_001280085.1 Saccharothrix sp. NRRL B-16348
GGCGATCAGGCAGATCCGTTCACGGATCGCCTCACCGATCGTCCGACTCCGCCCGCCGCTCCATTTTGGGTCCAGCGCCGCGAACCCCCGCTCGTTGAACGCATGGATCACGTCACGGACATAGTCCTCGCCCACCTGCAGCAACGAGGTGATGTCCCCGACCGCCTGGCCCTGGCCGGACATCAGCACCACGATCGCCCGGCGCAGCCGTACCGGATCCTTCGCGGTCCTGGTGATCCGTTGGATCTTCCGGCCTTCCTCCATCGATAACGGCCTCACGAACACGCTCGGACGACGAGCCACAACCACCTCCCGCACTCGACATGCGGGACCAGCCTCGCCGATCACCCCAACCGATCGATTACCGGGTCATCCCTCTGTGACACGCCACTAGTCGAGCTGCACCGGTTGCACGCCAGGGCGGGCAGGCCCAGCCTTGATGACATGGTCAAGCGACAGGACCGGGACCTGAGGGACCGGTTCGGTCGCGACACGGTTCATCGCCTGTTCAGCGACTGCTGGGAAGCCCCAAAGCTGCCACTGCTCTACGAGGTCGTGCGCATCCTCGCCACCATGGCGCCCGGAGCTGATGTCGAGCGCATGTGGGACCGGTTCGATCGGCTGTGGTTGGCCGTCGAGCGCTACGAGGCGCTCGATCTAGGGCAGGGATTCCTGTACGACGGTGTGGTCGCGGACGATTGGTCAGGAGACCATCATGGCTGATCGCGTGGTGCGGATGGCGCGGTCCCGGGCGGTCCTCGTGGGCGTCGCCAGGTACGACGACCCGTCGCTGCCAGACCTGCCTTCGGCCGACCGGGCTGCCGAGGACTTGGCGCGGGGGTTCGAAGAGCTGCCTGCCGGCGGTGCGGTGCTGGTCGACACGGTCGTCGACGCGGATCGGCACGAATTCGTGCGGGCTCTGGTCGAAGCCTGCGCCGACGCCGAGGACCAACTCATCCTCTACTTCTCCGGGCACGGCGTGCTGTCACGGTTCGGCGAGTTGGTCCTGGCGACCCGCGACTGCGACCCGCGTGCCCCGGAGCTGACCGGGGTGCCGTGGAACTCCGTTCGCGCCGCGCTCGCCGACACCCAGGCCCGGTCCGTGATCGTGATACTGGACTGCTGCTTCAGCGGCGCCGCCGACTCCGCCCTGCAGGAAAGCCAGCAGATCGCCGAGGCCGCGCCTGCCGGGAGCCGGGGACCACAGTTCACCTACCTCATGGCTGGCCGCGCACCGTGGCCGTATCAGCCTGGTGTCCTCGGCGCAGCCCTGCGCACCGCCATGGACGCCTTTCCCGTGGAAGACGGCGCCTCACCGGATTTCGCCGCTTTGGCGGTGCTGTTGCGGCACGAGATGACGGGCGTCAGCCAACCCAAGCTGGCAATCTCGGACTCGGGGTCAACAGCGAACGACCACCGGGTGAGCCCAGTCTTCATCACGTACCGGGTCGAGGACAGCGGCTTGGCCGCCGCTATTGACCAAGCCGTAGCCAACAGGTTGGGCAAGGCAGCGGTCTTCCGGTCCACTAGGTCTATCCCAATCGGAGCGAACTTCCGGGAGGTCATCGCGGACAGCATCCGGCGAGCTCAGGTCGTCGTGGCTGTCATCGGTCCGGACTGGGAATCCCGGTCGACCGCCCCGGACGACTGGGTGGTCCACGAGATCGCCACAGCGTTCGAGCACGGCATCCCCGTCGTTCCGGTGGTCGTGGGTGCTCGGGGCCCGGTGCGCGCCGAGGACGTGCCCGAACGGATCCGGCAGCTCGCCTACTTGCAGTTCCTCCAGGTCCGTGCCGACGCGCCAGAGGTGATCGACGCGGTCGTCGGACGGTTGCTGGAGGTGCTCTGAGCCTGCCGCACGGTCCGTGCGGAGCGCCCTGACCAGCAGTGGCGATCGATGAGCCACATCATCTCGCCGGCCCTCGGTGAGATCGTCCGAGTGCGTGAAGGCTACTGGTGGGACAGCGCTGTGCGCGGATCTGGTCTCCAGAACCCTCTAGGTCCGGCAGGGCCCAAGTCCGGTTAAAGTCGATTGACAATCCCTCAGAGACCCGCGGCGACAAGGTCACGCAGCAACCTTGCACCGGCCTGGATGCGGTCTTCGGTGTCTACGTGCCGGTTGTCACGCCACTCTTGCAGTATGACCAGCTTGAGTTGCTCGTCCAGGCCAGAGTTGGCGCGGATCTCATAAAAGCGTTCGAGAAACTCGCTGTGCGACGGAGGCTTCAGAACGAAACCATCCACCGCGCAGCGCAGGCCAGTGCCACTTTTGCGCAGGAACATCGATCGCGTTTCCTCAACGTAGCCGCCGATGAAAAACGGACCTTCCTCCCCGTCGATGACGTCCCCGCTCGCTCCGGCCTCTCGAACCAGGGCGGTGAGATAGGGATCACGGTATTTACCGTTCATCTGGGTCTTGTTGAGCATGCAGACGCGATAACCCATCGCGCCACCGACACTGGCGTAGATTCCGGAAGCGCCCTCGCGCATCGCTTCATAGCGCACGAAGTAGTAACGCCAATCGAAGTACCCCTCTTGCTCTCGTTCGCGCAGGAACGCGTCTCGGACTTCACGTAGCGAGGTGTCCGGTGCCGTCCCCGCCGCGACGGCATCGAGGACCGCACCCATCGCCGTGGCAGTGTTCACCAAGTTCGCACGAGCAGTACCGGTGAGCAAGTTGCGCCACGGTTCACCGTTCGACGGCGAACCGAACTGCAGATCCCGAGCGTTGCGACGGCGCGCGTACTCGCCCGCCGCGAGGAGTGCTCCGGTGAGAGCGCGCCACTTGACAGGCGCGGCCATCAGCGATTCGAAGGCGGTCACGCGGTGTCCGAACGTATCCGCGTCAAGTTCGAATGCTTGCAGCGACCCGTGAAGGAGTTGGTGATCTTCGAGCCGGAAAAGTGCCGGGGCAAGGTGGGGATGCTCGTCGAGGAAGGCCCACTTGGCGAGTTCGTCCTCGGCCTGAGCCTTGTTGAAACCCTTGATCTCCTCGAGTGAGCCGTGAACGATGATGCGCTCCACGTCGGCAACCAACGCGGGTAGCCGATGCGGACGGAACTCGCTCTCGGATGCTTCGATCAGGTTGCGCAGCACCCGCAGGCGGCGCGGGAATTCGTCGGAGGGATTAGCACGATTCAGGATGACGGCCAGGAGTAGCAGCGTACGACCGTAGCTGAATCGTCCCTTGTACCTGCTGTCGTAGTGGCGGCAGCAAGCATCGAAAAGGTTCACGTTCGCGTCGGTACCGAAGAGCAGCAGCAGCCGCCCCTCATCATCGGCGCTAACCGGCCTGAAAGTGAAGATCCGTCGGAACTCCTCCGCGATGTCGACCTCAACCCAGGTGTCGAACGCGTGGAAGAGAAAGGTCAGGCACTCATCCGCTTCGACTCCTTCGGTTCCGAACAGCCGCAACGCGCGGTTCTCGAAAGAACTGCCGTTCGGAACTCGTCCCAAGCGCCACTCGCACACGTCGGTGATGAATGCGATGTAACGCATGAACTCGTCATCCACGATGTCGTCATTACCGCGATAGCGCCACAAGATGTCGGACCACACCCCGTCGACCCGCTGATCGAAGGCGATGGCCTTCTCCCCGGCCCACGAGATCGAGCGCTCGAACCGGGCCTTGAAGTTCTCGAACGCCGTCAACGGCTTGCCCCGCGAGTTCATCTTGATGTAAAGCTCCTCGCCGGAGCCCATCTCGTCGATCGGCAGGAGCTGGAAGGAGATGGCCGGGTCATCAGCGGAAACCAGCCGCTCCCACGCGAGGCGCGCATCGCAGTCGCCGAAACGCTCGTGGATGGCGCGGATCATCACCAGCATCGCCTGAATGGTCGGATCGTGCTTCCAGACGTACAGATACCATGACTGATCGACGATCCACGCCGTAGGATCTGCCACGTTCGGCGGCGCCACCGCCTTGACCAGCCGCTGGCAGAACAGGCGAGCGCTGGGCCTAGTGGCGTACGAGAAGCTCATCCAGGGTTGTTGCTCGGCGATCTGCCCTGCCCGGTAGCCCAGATACCAATGCAGCAGGAAGAGGGTGGTCAGGCGCTGCTGTCCGTCCAATGGGCGTAGCGTGCCGTCCTCGACATCCCCGTAGATGAAGTCCAGTCCCACCTTCTCGTCGCCAGCGAGTGCGTCGTAGAGTACGTCGAGAAACCGCGCCCGGATCTCCTGCACGCGGCCGTCTGTGCGCCCTTGCGCGTAGTCGCGCTGGATGAGCGGGATCTCGATGCTCCTCACCGCGGGGGCGTCGGCGGTGGCGTCCGATGAGAAGAGCCCGGTGTAGGACGTCAGGTATTTGGCCATCAGGGAGCATCCTCCTCGAGCAGGTATGGAGCGATGTAGCTCTGCATGGCCGCGAGGTATCCGGCGCGATCGCGCTCGCCCCAGAAGTGGACCTGCTGCCCTTCCGCGTCGGTGTAGTACTTGAGGAAGACATTGCGGGTACAGACCGGGATGTAGGAGCCCTCGCGGTCCCGTTCGAGAATGCTCCGGCGCTTCACCTCGAAGGCCGAGTTGCTCAGCGCGCTGTTGTCTTCACTCGACAACAAGGCAAGGTTCGAGATCGTGTCGATGTCCGCACCCTCCCCGGCCCGACTGAACACGCTGCTGAGTTCTTGCTCGAGTGGCTGGAAGGTCTCGGCTGAGATGTCGTCGAGGGCACCGTTGATGCGTCTCGTGAGGTCAGCGCGCTGGGAGTCGTCGATCGTGGGAAGGCCAGCCAGGGCGTTACGGTGCAGGCGGAGCCACTCCTCCCACTGGGCCGCGCGATTCAGCGGCTCGGCGTTCTGAGCATGAATGTGTTCGATACTCCATTTCCGGGTCGCATGCTCCTTGAAGGAGAATCGCTCGGAAGACAGCTTCATGCGCCGCACGGTTTCGACGTTCATCAACAACAGGACAGCCTCGGCCCTCCAGTTTCCATAGCGAAGCTCAGCAACGTCGGACGGAGACAGGTTTAGGTCGTTGCGGATCCGCGCGTCCAGGCGTGCATCAAACTCGTGCTTCGTGCAGTCGTTCGACAGCGCCACCAGGCCGTCGAAGCGCTGACCCCTGGCGATGAGATAGCCGATCTTGTGGAATAGATCGCGGTTGTCGTACCACCCCATGACAAGCGAGTGAAGGTCGATCACCTGGTTCCAAAGATTCTCAGATGACTTCTCGATCTGCGGCCGGAGCGTCTCGAAGGTGTGGAACATCGGACGCGGGTACGTTTGCGGCCTGCCTGCGAGCGTGTCGAGCAGGAGGGTGATGTGTGTTGCCTCTGGGGCGGACTTACCGGTGACGAAGGCCCACACCTCCGGGATGCGCAGGTCACGTTCGATGATGTCCCACTGCGCGGCGATCTCGCGGTCGCGTTTGACCTGGCGACTGCGGGTCAGGATGAGAGCCTTGACGAGTTCGGCGTCGGTGAGAGGTATCCGCCCGATGTTGAGGCGGGTGAACAACGTGGTCGACTCGACCTCCGGAGGGGCTTCGTACCAGATGACGTAGACCGACTCCGAGAGGTACTTGTAGAAGTTGATTGCTGCGAGCGTGGTGTTGTCTTGCTCTTCAAACCATTTTCGGATGCACTCGAAGGCGCCGAAGATGTGGAAGAAGTCGATGTTGCTCTGGCTATCCTCCGATGTCGGATTCTGCAGGTACTCCGCACTGGCAGCGCGTGTCTCGTATTCCAGCGAATACTTCAGACTCGCAGTCGGGAGGTGGTGTCGGATGTAGCGGAGAATTAGGGACAAGGTCGTCAGGCGTTGTTGACCGTCGATCAGTTCCCACTTCTCATCGTCCCGACGCTTCACCACGACCGGTTGCAGAAAATACTTATTGCCCGCGCTCTCGTGAATATCATCGAGGAGCCGCGTGACTTCATCGGATCCCCAACGGTAGCCGCGCTGATAACTCGGCACGAAGAACTCGCCGGCGATGTTTCCCACCAACTCCGGCCGTAGATCGGTGGTGACCGTCTCACGTTCCACACATCGAGGCTAACGGAGCCAGCCAAGCGGCGACGTTCCCGGGTTCGACAGTTGACATGGCCTAGAGCGACCACACGTCCGCTGATGCCCGGAGCGAGCGGTCGAACCATCGGGTGCTCGTGCAGTGAGAGCGGGCCTATGTGCGACCAGGGCGTCTCCAACCCTGCAGGAGATCAACGGGCTGGAGCTCGCTGGCAGTGGCATGACCGTGGTGCGCACGATCGGCCGCCTCGTGGCTTGAAACCCGTGCCGGTTCCTCGGACCCGATCGGGCGAAGAGCGCAGCTCGTGAGATGTGGTTGCCGTGCCATCCAACGGAGGTTGGGCTTATCGGAGGCCAGTGGCGGCGCGTTGCCTCCTGTCGGTTGGTGATCTCGGTACGTGCCGCCGCCCTGGCCGGACCTCGGGGAGGGCACCAACCTGCGCGAGGTCGTTGTGCGGAGGGCCGGACCTCAGTTGTGTAAGTCAGCCGGAATGCGGGGACGTCCATGAGTCGGACCCGGCGGGCGCGAAGTCTTCGTAGGCCTGAAGTTCCCACTCGAGGTTGTCTGCCACGGCTCGCCACCGCGCCAGCGGGCTGTCGAGAAGCTCTTCGGCAAGGCTGTGACCGACGAACGTGGTGGCGCTGGTCAGGGCGGGCGCCACCTCGCTGCGGTTGCGCATGCGTGAGGCGACGTCAGCGAAGGAGTACGCGCCGTTCTCCCCGGCGACGTGGGTGAAACCATTGCGGACCTTCTTGTACTCGGGCCACTCCTTCGCCCACTGGCTGAGCACGGTGGAGCTGACGTAGCGGCGCATCCCGGCGATGAGCTCGTTCACGCTCGCTTCCAGGTTGGATCTGCCGCCCCTTTGTGGGCGTAGGCCGTCCGCGAGCCCGCACGCCCGCCACAGCACGGCGCTGCCAAGCATCTCGGGCCACTCGTCCACCTCCGGCAGCCCGACTACGTGCTGCACGAGTCCCTCGTAGGCCAGTTGCACACTGCGGTCAGCGAGCGGTTCGCAGAACACAACGGGCAGCGAGCGGTCGTAGTCGCCAACCACCTGCCCGAGGCTCCAGGCGACGAGCGCGACTCGACTGTGGTCCCGGACGAGCTCCGGCGGGTCGCCGGCGGTCCGGTCGCGCACGGCCTGTTGCACGGCCTGGTTGATCTCGTTGCTCGGTCCGTAGCCGCGCAGTCCGGCAGCGATCCAGGCGGCAAGGGCTGCGTGGTCGGCGTCGAGCGGCTGATACCGCTCCTGCGGGTCCGGCAGGGTGAGCCGGTACGCCCAGAGCGCCTCGTACCGCTGGATGGTCAAGCTGAGCCAGTCGAGATCGCGGTCGATGTCGGCTAGCCGGTCAGCCATCTGTGTGGCGCAGCTGCTCTGGAGCTCCTGGTACAGCTCAGCAAACACCACGGGCGCCAGCCGTGCGGTCAGCTCCACAGCAGCTGCTCCAACTTCTCGCTCAGTGGGGCGTGGGGAGACGGCTGCTGCGCATGGGCATCCCCGGAGGCGGACAGCGCGTCGTGCGGCACGGGCAGCTGCGCCAGGGTGCTACGGCTCAGCCTGGGAATGACGCCGCCGGTGATGAGGGTGCCGCGGAGCGTTTGAGCGGGCTCGCTGCGCAGATAGGCGGCCAGCGCTTCGCCATGGCTGCGGTCGTGCGGCTTGACCAGCAGCACGCCCGTCCCGGCGATGGCTGATTGCGTGACCAGGGCTGCCCGTCCGCGCACCCCGACCTCGACAACTGCGACGTCACCGGGCTCCGCGACTACACCGGTCCCCGGCTCGGCCCAGCGCTGCACCTTGTTCCCATCGACCGACCGACCGTTGAGGACGGGCAGGGCGCCTGGCCGCGGCTGCTCGAAGACGCCAGGCGGGTTGCGGCCAGCGATGATAGTGGCGAGTTCCTTCAGTGGAACGCCGTCGTTGAAGACCTCGGGTGTGGGTGTGACGAGGTAGCGGTGCCACTGGCCGTCAACTGGCAGCGTGGTGACGCGCCACCAGCTGCGCCCTTCGGAGCTCACGGCGACGCTGGTCCGCGCGTGCAGCGCTGAGAGCTGGGCGTAGCACGGGTCGGCGGGCGGGAGCGGTACCGGAACGGGCGTGTTGAGCAGCGCGGTCAGCGGGAGTCTCCCGGTAGTGCCGACCGTCAGGGTTCGGCGCAGCGCGCGTCCACGAGCAGAGCTCAGCGCGGCCCACAGCCAGAGGCCGGTGGTCGGCTGCTCTGGGCGCAGCGCGACGAAGTTGACGAAGGTCAGGGCGCGGTGCTGCTCGCCGATGAGCACGCAGGGGCCGTCACCGAGCTGCGGCACCAGGACGTCACCGAGGTGGGCGGCGGCGTCCGTACTCCCGACGCGCAGGACGAGTCGATAGGCGCCACGGCCACGGCGGGTGCGGACATCACCAGTGACGGTGTCAACGCTCCCCGGACCGACAACAGGTTCGTCCTCCTTCGCCTCGTTGCGCGGCGTGCGCACCTGCACGAGCGCACCGAGCGGAACGAGCGGTTGCTGACCCCACAGCTCGTCGGGCGTCGGCGCGAGCAACGCGGTGACGTCCCAGGTTGCTCGCTCCCGCAGATTGAGCACAGCAGTGACGGGACTACTCACCTCGGCCGCCAGCGCCGCCAAGCATGTGCGGTGCGTCGAGATGCTTCAGGCACTCGGTGAGCACGGAGCCGCCGGGGGCGAGCTCCTCCGCCCAGTTCGCCTCGAGGTTCGCGACGAACGTCTCGCCGGGCTGAGCACGGTCAACGACCAGGATCGTCGACGGGATGCTCGTGCCGGCGTACGCCCCGGCTGGCAGCCCGATGAGCGCAGCGACGCGCCACTTCGCCGCCAAGTACGCGCGGTACCGCGCCGCGTCTCCGCTGCGGAACGTCCACCCACGGCTGATGTGCAGGACAGCGCGGCCGCCTGGCGTGAGGCGGCTCAGGGCGACGTCGATCGCGGCCAGCTCACCGTCCTTCGTCGTCGCACCGCTGGACAGACGGAACGGGTCGGGGAGTCGCAGGCCCAGCGGCGGCTGCGTGAGGACCGCGTCGACCGGATCGCCATCCTGTAGGCGGAAGCTGTCGCCGACGCGGAACTGCAGCGGCACTGGGCAGAGCGCACCCACCGCCGAAGCGAGCTCAACCACGTTGGAGTTGATGTCCGTGCCGGACAGCTGCACCACGGTGCCAGCTTCCACTGCTCGGTCGGCGACCGCCCACAGGAAGGCACCGAGGCCAGCGAACGGATCCTCGACGCGCGGAGGGACGACGTCGCCGAGGAGCTGAGCCACTGGCCGAGCGAGCGCTGGCTGGCTGAGCAGCGGCTCGAGATGCCTGTCGCGAGCCAGGTACTTGCGGACGACGTCGCGCACGGCGAGCCACCGCGTTGCCGGGTCCATCGGCACGGTCTGGTCAGCTGGCACAGTGGCCGGGCTGGCGAAGCGAATCAGCAAATCACGAACCGCGCCCAGGGCGGCATCTGGTCCGGCCTCGTTGCGGTGCCGGTTGCTCTCGGCCCACAGGTACTGCTGCAGCAGAAGCTCGACGGTGGAGATGTCACGCAGCTCGCCGCCGGGCCGGTCCGCCTCGGCAGGGCCGTCGACCTGCTGCAGGCGGCGCAGGCCGCCATCAGCCTCGAGCCAGCCGTCGGGGGTGACGAGGTAGTGCAGTCGGGTTCCGAGGATGTCGCGGGCCAAGGCGAGCTGGTCGAGGACGAGTTGCGGGTCGTGAACCCTTCGTTGCTTGACCTCGACGACGACAGCGGGCTGCAGAGCGCCGGTGCTGTCTGCGGCGAACGCGACGACGTCGAGGCGATGCTCCTTGCGGGTGGTGGGCAAGCGCATGTCGGCGAGGACGAGCGGGTAGCCAGCCGCCCGGAGGTCCTCCCGGACCCGGGCCAGCAGGTCTCTCTCGCTGTTCACAAGCAGTACTCCCCGTTCGTCTTGAGCAAAGCTGCGAATCGTTACACAAACGAACGTTGACCGCAACTCTCCGTTGCATTGTGCATCCACAATGCCGTCCATACCACCTCTCCCAAGGCGCTGAATGTGGTCGTCTGACGCGTAGCTCAACGCGCACGCAACGCCGCGCGTCAGGCCTAGCTGTATTGCCCTGTGAGGTTGGGGACGCGGCTGGCGGGTGGTTGCCCGGTTAGTGAGGTGTCCGCGGTGGTGGTTGTAGGTGTGCAGCCATCTTGGCAATGCTGCTCGGCGTTCGGTCTCGGTGCGGTGGGGCTGGCTGTAGGCCCATTCCTCGAGCAGGTTCCGGTTGAACCGCTCGACCTTGCCGTTGGTCTGCGGCCGGTACCGGCCTGAGTATCCGCTCATGCCACTGACCAGGCATAAGCATGTGTGCGATGCCGCCTCGGTACTTGTGACCTGGTCGCAGGTCGTGGTCTCGTGGGCGACCTGCTCTGCGGTTTCCTGTGCGATGGGCCAGCGGCCGATGACACTGACTTCGTCGCATCGGACGCCGTTCGGGTCGGGTTCGGCCCCAGCTGGTGAGGTGTTGCCGCGTAGAAGCGCCGCTCGTCAGATATGGAGTCGCACCATCCGTCTGGAGGCCCAGCCCTATCGGAGGCCAGTGGCGACGGCATTTCCTGCTGTCGGTTGGTGATCTCGGTACGTGCCGTCGCCACTGGCCGGACTTCGGGGAGGGCACCAACCTGCGCGTGATCGTCTGCACAGGGCCGGACTTCGGGGAGGATTACCAAAGGATGGGACCTGGGCTGACCAGCGGTTTTACACCGGTAGTCTGGTCGTTGAGTGCCGGTTGGTGCTGTCTTCGTCCAGTTGAGTGGGTGGTCCGTGGGCGCGGACATGCCGACCCGTCCACGGACCACCGCGGACATCTTCGCGATGCCGTCACGGTGGTCAGACCGCCTCGTTTCGATCAGCCCGTACGGTGGCTGGTCTGCCCGTCCGGCGCGGGGGATCCGCGCGGTCGTCAGTAGTTCTCCCTCACGTACTCGTACGTCTTGTTGAACAACTCGCCCGTCACGGGGAGTCCGAAGTTCTTCAGGGCGGCCCGCAGTTCCTTGCGGACCTTCTTGTCCCCGGCGTCGCTTTCCGTCCATCCGGTATAGGCGACTTCCAGAACGATCGAGTCGATCCTGAAGACGATGTCCGGCACGATCTTGTGCAGGCCCGGAGGTGTGTTCTCCTCGACGATCTGTGTGAGCGCGCCGCGCTTCGGGTCGACGAGTGGCTCCAACTCCTCAAGGCGGCCTTCTTCGGCCGCCCGGTCGGCCGCGACGACGTCCTGAGCAATCTGTAGTGCCTGCTCCAGGAACGCGAGGGACTCCTCAACGCTGGTGATGGCCTTCTGACGCAACTTCTCGATGCGTGCGGCGAGGCTCTGGTAGACCGGACTGTCGGACTCTTCCAGGCGGCGCTTCAGTCGACTCTCAATGCTGTCCAGGACTTCCTGGTAGACGTCGCCCGGCTTCGTGTCCGGCGACTCGACCTCCGGGATCTTCAATTGCTCGGCGATCTTTTTGATCAGTTCGAGGCCGGCCGCGTCGAGCATGACGTTCTTCGTCCGGTTCACCCGCACGGTCACGTTGCTCATGTGACCGTGGACGAGATCCTGCGTCTTGGCGCCGAGCCGCTCCCACAGGAAGGCCTTGGACACATCCTTGGGTCGGATCGACTCGTAGACCTTCGCCAGCCAGTAGTAGGTGCCTTTGAACGGGGCGAGCATCGCGTTCGGATCGAGGAACTCCCACACCGTCTGGATCGAAACGAACCCCTCGACGAAAGCGTCACGCTGTGGAGTGCCGTCCTTGATCCGCTCATGCGCCTCCGCCAGGGAGGCGAAGCCGGAGTCGGTCTTGTCGATGCCCGCGAACATCGCGTCGAGTTTGGTCAGGTCGCCCATGAACTTGGCGACCAACTGCGAGACGTCGACGATGTGGAGTTCGTCTGTCTCCCCGGTCTTGGGTTGCGGGCCGACCAGCGATTCGCCGATTGCTTTGGCCAGGCCGATGTAGTCGACGACGCGGCCGTAGTCCTTCCGCTGTCCGGTGACGGGGTTCTTCCACGGGCGGTTGGGCCGCGTGATCGTCTGGAACAGGTTCGCGGCCTTCAGCGGCTTGTCGAGGTACAGCACTCCCTCGATGGGCGCGTTGAAGCCGGTCATCCACTTTGCGGTGACGACGACGAAGCAGAGCGGGTCCTCGACCTTCTTGAAGCGCCGCTTCAGTGTCTCCTCCTGCTCGTCGGTGAGCAGGTGTTGCTTCAACGCGGTGGGAGTGTTCTTGGAGTCGGCGACGTGCATCACGACGCCGACCTCGCGTTCCTGTCCGTCGGGCATCCGGGCGACCGCGCCGCGGCGCTTCAACTCCGCCTCGATGGCCTTCGCGTAGGCGACGACGAGCCGCTGGTTGTAGGCGACGACTTGGGCCTTCTGGCCGAGCGGCGCGACGTACTTCAGGTAGTGCTCGACGATGTCGGTGCAGACGGCCGCGATTCGCTCCGGGTTGGAGAGGACGGTCTCGACGTGGGAGGCCTTGCCGGAGAGGTAGACCTTTTCGTCCTCGTCCAGGTGTTCCTGTTCGGCCAGCTCCTCGAACGCCTCGTCCAGGTCCTCCTTGTTCAGCTCGAAACCCACAGAGCGTCCCTCGACGATCACCGGCTTGGTGAACCCGTCGATGATGGAGTGCTCCATTGTGTAGCGGCTCATGACGAGGTCGGGATCGTCCGGGTCACCGAACAACTTGAAGGTAGAGCGGTCCTTGTCCTTGATCGCTGTACCGGTCGCGCCGAAGAACTTCGCGTTCGGGACCGCCGCCCGCCAGGCCTTGCCGAACTTGCCTTCCTGAGTGCGGTGGGCCTCGTCTACCAGCACGATGATGTTCGACCGGTCGTTGAGGTGACCGGCCTCCGCGAACTTGTGGACGGTCGTGATGACGACCCCGGGCTCGTCGCGCTTCAGGATCTTCCAGAGTTCCCGCTTGTTCGCCGGCACCGACATGCGCGGCATCCCGGCCGTCTCGAACATCTCCGCCGTCTGCCGGACGAGGTCCTTGCGGTCGGCGATGACGATGACGGTCGGCGAGCCGACCCCCGGATCCCGCAGGAGACGCGAGGCGGTGAACGCCATCAGTTCGGTCTTCCCGGAACCCTGGTGATGCCAGATCAGTCCTCCCGGGCGACCAGCGAGAACCTTCACGTGGATCGCGAGGGCGGCCTCGAACTGCGGGTACCGCGGCAGGAGCTTCACGTCCTGCTCGGAGGCGTCCCGGGCGTGCCGGTACATCGCGAAATCCTTCAGAATCGGAAGGATCACCTGCGGTGTGAGCAGCAGTCGGGCGGCGCGTTCGACGCGGACGGGCCCGGTCAACTTCGGGTCGTCCGCCGTCGAGCCCCACTTCGCCCAGATCTCCGAGTCGGGATCGGGGTAGCACCGGATGGGAGCCATGCGGAAGTCGAGGCCTTCGGTGGCGACGTTGAAGACGTTGGTGGCGAAGAACTGCGGGTACTCGGCCTCGTAGGTGCTGTAGATGTCCTTCGCCGCGTTGACCCACGACACCTGCTTCTTCACCGGGGTCTTCGTCTCGACGACGACCAGCGGGAAGCCGTTGACGTAGTAGACGACGTCGAAGCGACGGGGCTTGACGGCCCCGGTGATGGTGACCTCGTCGGCGACGATCAGCCGGTTGTTGTCGAGATCGCTGAAGTCGATGAGCCGCCGCGGCACGTGCTTACCGTCGACGGTCACGAACGAGTGATCGCCCCGCAGCATGACGGTGAGCCGCTCGTTGGCCGCCACGAGCCCGTTCTGGGCGTCGAGGATCGCCTGGTTGATCTCGAACAGGACCATGTCGGCCGACTCTGAATCCTCGGCGAGGTCCGGGTTCAGGGCGAGGAGTGCCTCGCGGGCCCACGGCTCGATGACGACGTCGTGCTCATCCCGAGGCAGATCCACGCCGGGCACGTGTTCCCAACCGGCATCCTCCGCCCAGTCGAGCAGCGACGTTTGAATCGTGCTTGCCTCGGTGAAGCCCATGTTCAGGACACCTTCTCCAGCAGGTCGTCGTAGGACTCGAGGATCTCGATCTCCTGGCTCAAGAGAGCGACCAGAAGGGTCGAGCGGAAAGACCCGAGGCGGTCGAGTTCGTCGGCAAGTGACCTCTTTGAGTCGGCCGCCGCATCGCACTTGGCGATGTACTCCTGCTGCTTATCCAGGCTCGGAACTGGAACCATTACCATGCTGAAGCCACGCTTGTTGATCTTCTGCATCGACGCACTTGTGCCTGTTGCGGTTGAGACGATCCGTGAACGCCATTCAGGTGACGAAAGCAGATGGCTCAAATAGCCCGGTAGGCATTGCGACTTGTTCGGGCGGATTCGCCAAATGAGGTCGGGCAAGTATGTATGCGGTGGCACCTGCCGTGCGACCGCCACATATCCGACACGGGCAGGTGTATTTGAGCGCGTGATCAATAGATCTCCGTCAGAGACCAAGTGTGCTGCCGAATATCCTGAAAGGTCATCGAGCCGTTTTGCCTCGGCTGCGTTGAATTCCCCCAACTGGATGGCGCTCAATTTCAAAACGGATGGTTCGCCGTATGACGGGGTCTCGCCGGAAGTCTGGACACTCTTGCCGCTGTCAATGCCAACGACGACCTCGCTAATGCGGTACTCATCCCCGGCTGGCACATCGGCCCGAAGCAGCGTGAGCACCCGTTCTGTCCTAACGACCTCCTCCATCAGCGCCTCGATCTGCGCGTCCACGGCCCCCATGACATCGACAATGCGGCGCTGCTCAGAAAGGGATGGCAGTGCGATCTTGATCGTCAGGAAGTCGTTTGGCTTCACGCGCTCACGCCGTCCGCCCATCCCCGTCGACAGGTTCTGCAACGTGTCCCAAAGACGCTTCGTCGTCGTCAGAAGACGGAAGTAGCCCGGGAGTAGCGACGGCCCGCAGGTGAACGTCGGGAACTCCTGGGACGCGTAGACCTCGTGGAGGTCGGCGGGTGCGACGGTGATCGCGCCCTCGAAAGCCTTCAAGCGGCTGTAGACGACTTGGTTCAGGCCGATCCGATTCAGCGTCTTGTATGCGGTCTTGGAGCCTGCCATCGGCTCGCGGTAGAGCAGGCCACGGCCACGGTTCAGTACCCCGACGATGTCGTAGGCTTGTGCGGGATCAACCTCCACGGCGTTGACGTCGAGCGTCATGAGGTCTCCGAGAGCCGCCTCGCCCCACTCACTCACCGGATACCTCGAACATGCTCAGGTCGATCCCGGCCGCAGCGAGCCGCTCGAACATCGCTGCCTCGGCCTTCAACCGCTCCTGCCGAGCGTCGGCGTACGCCACGAGAGCCGTGCCCAGATCTGCAGTTTCCTCGGCTGCCACCTTGATGTACCGGCCGATATTGAGGTCGAAGCCGTTGCCCTTGATCTCGTCGAACGACACCAGACGGACATTCGTGCCGCCCTCACCGTCCGGATCTTCGCCGGTCTCGTAAGCCTGGATGAGGACCTTGATGTCCTCGTCGGTCATCCGATCCTGGTTCTTGCCCTTCACGAAACGTGCCGAGCCGTCGACGAAGAGGACGTGGTCCTTCCGGTCTGCGGTCTTCTGGTCACGGAAGACGAGAATGCAGGCGGGAATATTCGTCGAGTAGAAAAGGTTGGGTGGCAGGCCGATGACCGCGTCGAGTAGGTCCTTCTCGATGAGGCACTGCCGGATGCGAGCCTCGGCGCCGCCACGGAAGAGGACACCGTGCGGCATGACCACGCCGACCCGGCCGGAACCGGGCTTTATCGAAGAGATCATGTGCTGGATGAAGGCGTAGTCGCCGTTCTTGGCCGGCGGGACACCGCAGAAGGCACGTGGGTCGGCGGGCCAGCGATCGGCACCCCAGTCAGTCAGCGAGAACGGCGGATTAGCGATGACCACGTCGAACTGACGCAACGCGCCATTCGCGTCCTTGAACGCTGGCGCGCGCAGGGTGTCGCCGCGCTTGATGTCGAAGTCCTCGATTTCGTGCAGGAAGAGGTTCATGCGAGCGATCGAGGCGGTCGTCAGATTGACCTCCTGGCCGTAGACCCGGAGCGTCCGGTGATCCTTGCCCTGCTCACGAACCTGGTTGATGGTCGCCACCAACATGCCACCTGATCCGCAGGTCGGGTCGTGGACCGACTCGCCCGGCTCCGGCCGGAGAACGCCGACGATCAGGTTGACCACCTCGCGCGGTGTGAAGAACTCGCCGGCCTTCTTGCCGGACTCGTCCGCGAAGTTCTTCAGCAGGTACTCGTAGCCCGCCCCGAGGAGGTCGTGGCTAACTGTGGAGGGGTCGAGGCGGATCTCGTTGAACGCCTTGATGAGTCCGAGAAGAGCCGACTCCGGAATGCGTTCCTTATTGCCCCAGGAGGCGTCACCGAAGACGCCTGCAAGCGAACGGGGGTTGGCCTTCTCGATGCGCTGGAAGGACTTCGCGATCTCGGCACCGAGGTTGGTGACCTTCGTGGTCACCTCGCTCCAGAGAGTGCCTTCGGGCATTTCGAAGCGGTGGTAGTCGGCCTCGATCTCATCGTTGAGGCCGTCGCCATAGTCCTCGAGCGCCTCGTCGTGCTCATAGACCCAGGTGTCGCTGATCCACTTCCAGAACAGCATGGGGAAAACGTAAGTCTTGAAGTCGGCAGGATCGACCGGCCCGCGAAGTGCGTTTGCGGCCTTCCAGAGGCGAGCCTCCAGGTCCTGCTGCGTGGTGGTCACGAGGGGTAGTTCCTCCTGCTCGGGGTCTGTCGCATCCTGCCGTAGCGGACTGACAGTAGTCGCCCCTTCCTCCCATACCGTGACCGTGCGGCCCCAGCCCCGCGGACGCATATGCAGCTTGGTTCGGCCGCCACGACTCGACTCCTGTGACCGATTCGGCAGCTCCAAACTCGCTCGCTCCGGATCCGAGACCGCCAAGTCGACCGGACGCTTGTCGCGTCGAAGTAGGTGGTCGGAGCGGTGGTTCTACATCGGCAATCTGGTCGTCAGGTGCCGATTCGGTCTGTCTTCGGCAGGGATGATCGATCGCATGCGGTGGTGCCGCTCACATGGGGTGAGCGGCACTACGTCGGTGGCTGTGTGTGCTGGGCGAGTCGAAGGCGATGGCCCTCCGCGGTGTCGGCGAAGTCGCGTTCGTCGCCGTCGCGGAAGCGTCTGTAGAACCACTCCGGCACCCTGGTGGGGTCCAGGCGGGTGCGCAGCACGCCGTCCTGGACATCGCGGGCTACGTCGCGTAGACGGTGCCACTCGGTGTCGGTAACGGGGCCGGGACGTCCGTTGCGGAGTTCGCCGTTGACGACCTTGGCCAGCCGTTCGCGCTCATCGGCGACGCGCTGTTGGCCGGACCAGACCTCGTATGCGATCTGGTAGGCGGCCAGGGAGGGGACGAAGAAGCTGAGCAGTGTGTCCGGGAGGGTTGCGTTTGCGATCGCGAGACCGGCGGCCAAGCCGATCGCGGTCCACAGGACGGCGGCGCCGGCGACGAGGTAGCTGTAGCGGCGGCGGAGCCGGGCGTCCCAGGCGAGGTTCTGTTCCTGGGCGATGAGGACGTCGTAGGGGTGGTGGACGTCGGCGGTGGAGTCGTACCAGCCGGCGGTGATGCGCTGGTCCTTGGCGCCCCCGAGGCGGAGTTTGCGCGCGAGGCGGTAGACGTCGGGTTCGGGGATGGGATCGCCCGCGACGGTGGAGCGCCACGGCAGATGGAACAGTTTGGTGTCGAACATCTCCTGGAGCAGGGCGCCCTGCCGGGCTGTGGTTCCTGACATGCGCTTGAGCAGGAACGCGGAGAGGATGAACCAGAAGAAACCGACGATGGACACCACCGGTCGGCCGTAGCCGAGCAGGGTGACCAGGACACCGGCCGCCGCGAGGACGGCCGCCGCGGCCACCCGTACGGCTTCGAGGAGTTGCCCGCGTTGGTGGCTTGCCGACGCGGCGCGCTGCAGGCGCAGCATGTCGTCGTCGAGTTGCCGTTCATGGATCGCCCGCGGAGCCACCCCGTGGACGCCACTCGCGTCGGAAGAGATGGTCATGGCCTCGTCATCCGGTTGCCGAACAGCTTCTTCCACTCGTCGTAAGCGGCGCGTTCCTGGCCCTCGTCCTCCAGGTCCACAGCCCGTTCGGCGATGACGCGAGCCTGGTTGAGCGCGTCCACCGCGACCAGTTTCTGCGTCGCGTTCATGACCGCGTTGACGTCGCCGCCCAATCCCGCCGGGTCGGGCCACTCGTCGCCGATCCGTTCGGCTGCGGTGGCCAGGAAGAGCACGATCTCGTCCTGGTAGCGACTGATCGGCGGCTTCACCAGGGATTGGGCTATGACCTCCAGCAGGAAGGACGGCGACACGGGCTCGCCGAGTTCACGGTTGATTCCCTTGATCATCTTGACGAAGGGGACGTACTTGCCACCGCAGTCGGCGTTCTTGGCGATGCTCAGCTCGTGGTGACGCTTGGGGTTGGTCGCGATCCAGCCGCCCGCCGAGGGATTGGGGATGAAGTAGCCGCCGCCCTCGCGGTCGAAGGCGGGGACGACGTCGATCGACATGACCTCGTCGTCGCCGCCGTAGGGGATGACGACCGCCATGCCGTCCCGGGAGGCGTCGCTCCACTTCTGGCGGAGCAGCGTCTCCAGGGCGTTGATCACCTGGATCGGCGCCTGATCGCGGTAGCCAGCCTGGGAGCCCTCGTCGTCGATGACGATGAAGATGTCGATGTCCTTGAGCTTCTTCGTCTTCGTGTCGCGCCGGTAGCTGCCGGTGAGGAAGTCGTCCGCGAGGTCCCAGTGCAGCTTGACGTAGTCACGGATGGCCTCATGCCGTGCTTTCGCCAGGTCCTGCTCTGTCTTGGTGATCTCCAGGTTGCTCTTCAGCTTGGCGAAGGCGTCGTCGATGTATCCCATACCTTGTCCTACTTGTGGTCTCAGTTATGGAGGTAGCGCATGCCCGCTGAGGCATGCGGTGCCGAGCCGAGGGTGCCGAAGGTGATGCCGCGGAGGCCGTCTGTGCTGGCGCGTTGGCCAGGGCCCCATCCCGACTGCTCGGTGCGTGGGCCGTTGAAGGTGCAGAAGAGCCGGTAGGTGGTGCCTGCGGGCACCCGGTCGAACTTGGCGCGGAACCGGGCGGCGCGGGCGCGCGAGGCGGTGAACTCGGCGTTGCCCGCACCTGAGGTGGTGTAGGACACCGGGAACTCGATCACGGGCGCCACCGCGCCCGAGGGCTGGTGGCACTCGAGGACGACCGTGTCGAGCGAGCCCTCCTCGATCCACGCCTTGATCGCGTTCTCGTTCTGCACCCAGTCGCGGTGCAGGCGGTCCATGTTGACGCCAAGATCGGAGAGGATGTCGGTGATCGTCCCGAGGATGACGTCCGTCAGGTGGGTGGCGGTATGGGTGCGGGTGTAGCTGTAGGTGTACGTGGAGGTCATCGCTCCGTCACCGCCCGTCGTAGCGCCGCGTGGTCGATCAAGGAACCGGAGCTGGCCGCCTGCGTTTGTGGCGTGGGCGGTGAGGCGTCGGACAGGCGGGCGTGGCCACTGGCGGCGGCCTTCACCTGCTCTTGGAGCGGCTCCGGGGACGGCAGGTAGATGGTGAAGTCGTCCGCGCCCGCTGCGCCGGGGACGGGGTTGAGGTTCTCCTCGAAGGTCAGCGCCGCCGTGCCGGAGACGGTGGTGATCTCGCAGTGCACCTTGCCGGCCACCAGGGTGATGGGGTGCCGCTCCAGGTGTCCTG
Source organism: Saccharothrix sp. NRRL B-16348 (assembly GCF_001280085.1). Taxonomy (GTDB): domain Bacteria; phylum Actinomycetota; class Actinomycetes; order Mycobacteriales; family Pseudonocardiaceae; genus Actinosynnema. The sequence continues at coordinate 19,684 of NZ_LGED01000222.1, forward strand.
CGGCGATCAGCATCCGCCCGACCGTCTCGGCGACCGACAGGGCCTGCTCGGCCTCGTCGCGGGACAGGGCGGAGGACTGCGCGACGGTGTCGGCCACCAACTGCGCGATCACCGTCCAGGTCGCGCTGGCGCTACGCACGGGCGAGGCCGCTACCTGCCTAGTTCGCATCACGAGAGGCCTCCGGGTGACTCGTCGTCGCCTTGCCGACGGCGTTGCGGACCGCCGCGTTCAGGTCGTGCTCGGTGAGGCTGCCGGGATCCAAGACCGTGTCCAGCCGCTGGGCCATGGCTTCAAAGACCGCCTTGCGCGCACGGCGGCCGTCCAGCCCACGAGCGGCCTGGGCGATACCGTCCATCGCGGCCGAGCGGGCCAGCTCCCACAGCGCGGGGTACTTGTCGGCGAGGGTGAGCAGCGTGGAGGCGAGAATCTCCCGCAGCGCATCGGCCTCGGGAAGCGGGACGAGGATGGCGGCGTCGGAGCGGGAGAGGAACGCCTCGTCGAGCGCTGACGTGAAGTTGCTGGTGGCGACGAAGAACAGATGCGGGTGCTGGGTGGCGTTGAGGTCCAACGCGGTGAGCACTGCGTCCGTGGCGCGATGCACGTCGGCTGGATTGGCGGCCAGCGACGCCGCTGACCTGGCGACCGCCATCGACTCGACCTCGTCGAGGATCACGACGGTCGGCATGCCGTCCGACGCGAGGCCCGGCACGTATTCGCCGAGAAGTTCGCTGACCCGCTGCTGCGACTGTCCGTGCTCGGCGCTCATCAGTCCGTGCGGGTTGATCTCGATCCGCCGGACCTTGCCTCCCCCGACGTACTGGGCGATCTGCGCGGGCAACCCGCGCGCCAGGGTCGTCTTGCCGGTGCCGGGTGGGCCGTAGAGCGTGCACAGCCCGTGCAGTGCCGTCACCGTGAACGGCAATTCCGGGCGTACGAGCAGCGACAACAGGGTTTGGTTGCGCAGCCGCTCCTTGATCTCGTCCGGTACCACGATCGCATCCCACAACGCGGTCTCCGCCGAGTCGGCGCCGATCACCTCGTCCGACAGCACGCACTCCTGGACCTTCACGCTCCGACTCCGTCCTCCACGCGCGGTGGCACCTCAGATTTCAACATCATTTTCTAGATTTCGAGTAGACTACACGACGTCGAGACCGGTGAGACTCCACACTTCACCTGGGCGTGTCCACATGGTGAGCTGCAATTTGACCCGTCGGTAACGTAGGCGAACCTAAGATGCGAACGGAGTGATCAAGATCGAGAACGTCCGCTCATCCGGCGGGCGCGGACAGGCACGGAGACGAGTGACGTGAACGACCCGCAGCTGGACCCCGGCGACATCGCGGCCCTGTTCGACAGGGGCAGGCTGCGGATGGCGCGCGAGCTTCGAGGGCTCACCCAGGTGCAACTGGCCCGGGAGACTGGCTCGGTCACCTCGGCGTCGGTCAGCCAGTTCGAGAACGGACACGCCAGACCGGCAACCTCGACCCTTCGCCGACTCTCGGTGGCACTGCGCGTCCCATTGCCGTTCTTCGCCGCCCCGGCACGCCCGCCCGCGCAGGAACAGGTCAATGGATTCTTCCGAAGTCTCCGGTCCACCTCTCCGCGGGACCGTCAACAGGCATTGGCCTACGTCCAACTGGCGCGCGAGCTTACGCTCGAACTCGAAAAATTCGTCGCCTTGCCCGATCTCGACCTGCCGCGCATCCCCGTCGATGAGGGGCAACAATTTCGGTCCGTCGAGATCGAAGAGATCGCAGCCCAGGTGCGTGCTCGCTGGAAAGTCCTGGGTGGGCCGATTGAAAACATGGTGAGACTGCTTGAAAAGAATGGGATAGTCGTCATCCGCTTCCGTGTCAGCATTGAGAAGGTCGATGCCTTCTGTGTCGACTTCCCCGACAGGCCGGTCGTTGCGCTCGGGGCTGATAAGGGGCTGCGCGACCGCTCGCGGTTCGATGCCGCCCACGAACTCGGCCACCTGGTCATGCATGGTGCCGGTCAAGTCGGTGACAAGGGCGCTGAAAGTCAGGCCAACGAGTTTGCCGCCGCGTTTCTCATGCCGGCCGACGACATCAAACCGGAATTGCCCTCTCGGCTGGACTGGCCGACGCTACTTCGCCTCAAGGCAAAATGGCATGTCTCAATCGCCGCCCTCCTGGTTAGGGCGAAAACGCTCGGTGTCATGGATGAACACACTTACGCGCAGGCATGGAAGACATTGTCGGTGCGAGGCTGGCGCAAGGTGGAGCCGGGCAACCTCGGGAACCCTGAAGTTCCGGTCCTACTGCAACGTGCACTGGAACTCACGGAAAGAACTGGATTCCCCTTCGATGAGTTCATCAGCCGCTCAGGACTGCCCGAAGCCGATATCCGAACCCTGCTCAACAGGGACATCGACGAACGTCCACGCGTAGAGTTCTGAGAAATTTGGAACTGCATCACACGGGGATCGTCGTTTGCTCCGGGGTACCTGGAACTGGTTCACCGAAGAGAAGTGATCGTGCGCGGGCTCGGAAGCCGTCGTTCAGGCCGGTAGTGCTCACAAGGAACTGGACGACGTCGGCGGCTTGCTTCGCGGCGAGATCGTCGTGCAGCGAACCGAGATCGGCTGGTTCGACGCGCTGGGCCAGTGCGGTCACCGTGGTCAGCACTTCGAGCAGCCGTAGTGCCGGGAGCACCCGATCAGGCCGGCGCATGACCCTGGTGATCAGCTCGCGGAGCTTGGGGTAGTAGGTCGGCAGTGGGTCGACCCGAACCTCGGCGGGCAGTGCCCCGCCTTCGCGGAGGCTCGCGAGCAGCGCGGAGAGCTGCTCCTTCTCACGCAGGCCGACGACGCCGCCGAACAGGTACTCCTGCAATCCACGGTCAGGGTCGGAGACGTGCGCAGCACGGATGGCGTGGATGGCGTGACAGAGGCTGACGAGGTAGAGCCACGTCAGGTCGAGCACCAGTGCGAGGTGTCGGGGATTGCGCGGGTCGAGTCGGTCGGCAGACGCACGGATGTGCTCCACGAGCTGCACCAGGTTGCGGTGCTCGTCGTAGAGCCAGTAGCCGAACTCCCGGTAGTCGAGCAGCGGCTTGAGCCTCTTGTCCAAGCCAGTGAAGGCAGCGAGAACGGTCGCTGCGCTGGACACGTCGAACAGGTGCGAGATCGGTGCGGTGTCCAGCGGGATGTCACACGGGTGCAACTCTTCCAGGCGACCGAGGTCCGCACTGGTCAACGTGGTGATGCCCAGCCGGGTGGCAAGTTGTCGCGCGGCGTCGGTCACGACGGAATCGCGCACCATGTAGGCGTCGTCGGCCGCGAAGAAGTCGCCCACGCCACGCACCCAGAACATTCGGCCCGTGGAACCACCTGTGGTGGTCTTGCAGTCCACGATCGTGCTGTGCAGCCGGGCTCCGCCGGTGAGGCTCAGACCCAGGACATCGAGGTCGGTGAACGACTCGGGTTGCGAGGAACGTTTTCCTCGCTCCTTCGATGTGTCCGGCTGTGCCGCCGGACCCCATGCGCCGCGAAGCTGCACGTCGAGGCGGGTGGTGTAGCCCATCCTCCAGAGCAGCCGGCGCGAGGCGACCTTGAGGCCGAGGTCTTGTTCACTCATCGAATGCGTCCCCGTCCCAACGCTGCGTCCACCACGGTCTGCCACTGCTTGGGCGACACAGTCGCCCTGTTACGAAGTCGGGCCGTTGTCTGCATAGGGGCCGAGAAGGGCTGGCCGAGCAACAAGGCAGCTCGGGCCTGCTCGTCACCGACCCGACCCGCGACGGGTTCGCCGTGAGTGATCAAGTCGCGTGCGATGTGCAGGGCTTCCCGGTTGTCCTCGGTGTCGATGAACCGGGGCCGCACCCAGCTTCCTCCGGGCAACGAATCCGGCGCAAAGGCGATGATGCCGGCCGAGTGCATGAGCCGGTACTGCCTGGCGTGGGAGGAATGGGGTTGGAGGATGCCTCGGTGCGGGTCCAGGAGTTTGTCGATCACGTCGACCAGCGCGTTGGCGGGCAGGTTGGTGGCTCCACCGAAGTGCTGTCCGCATCGCAGGCACGCCAGCACGGCGAGTGCCTTCTCCAGCACCGGCTTCCGGCCGCGCAGCAGTTCTCGGTTGAGGGTGTAGGGCAGAGCGGCGAACGGTTGCACCGTCTGGTTCGGCAGTTCCACCGCCGGGGCGAGGAGAAGACCGCGGGCGATGGCATCCTGCAGCACGGGTTGAGCCGCCGTGATCGGCATCCCCTGTTCACCGCGCAGGGCAGCGAAGGCGTCGGCCAGCTCAGTCGGGCCGTGTTCTCGGACCAGATCACCGACGACGTCCGGGTTCTCGAACCCGAAGAACGGCGAGTACACCACGTCCCCGTCCAGCAGGGGGATCGTCTTAACCAGATCCGCCCTGTCGCCGACTTCGAGGAGTTGGGGAACGGCAGCGGTGTCCAGGCCGATGCGGGCGGCAAGCTCCTCGACCGGCACCGGGGTGTCCGCGAGGTGATCAACGAGGACCACCATCTGCTGTTCGAGTTCGGTGGGTTGGCGGGCTCGCCAGGCGCGGCCGAGTTCGGTGTAGAGGTCGTCGTAGTAGGGGACGTTCTCGGTGAAGCGGACAATCCTGCCGCCCGAGGTCTGTACTCCCTGTACAAACTCGACGTCGGCCAGCGCCTTGACGACGTCGGCGAAGGCGAACTGGTTGACGTCCAACTGCTCGGCGGCGACTGCTCGGAGCGCCTGTGCGTCGTCGATGACGTCTTGGCCGCGGATGAGGGCGGCGAGGCTGGCGGCCATGCCGATCAACTGGGTTTCGGCCAGTGGTGTCAGGGTGCCGGAGTTCGGGTCGACGTTGCGTAGACCAGCGTGAACGTCCTGACAGCGAAGCCCTTCGTCAAACGGGTCCATCTCGCCCCCTCGGTATCAGCCCCGGTTACTCTAGTCGGCCTAATCGTCTCTGCGGAGCTGATCGCTTCAGCCAGGGTCGGCCTGCGGCAGGAGTGCCGCGTACGGCGGCTTGTCGCGAAGACACGAACTCTACGTGTGTCGGCATCGGCCTTTTGCGGCCTACCGGCGTTCGCGTAGCGCGATGAACGGTACGAGTTGGTCAACTAGGTGCGACTTCTCGCGGCGACCGTCGGCGTAGTCGATCTCGTAGTTGACGACGCCGTACCAATCCCCCTCGACGCTGGGGAAACGGCCGTGAAGCCGTCCGCGGACCACGCCCGTGAGGTCCAGGCCGGTCTCGATGACATGCCGTGGAGCGTCGGCCGGACGGGGGAAGAGGATGTCCAGGTGGACCCACACCGACGTCAGCACTGGTCTACGTCCGTGGAGCTCGTCGCCTTCCCAGCGGGTGAACGGGCTGTTGATCAAGGCATCACCGCCTACCTCGCGTTGGCCGCCGCCCGTACGCGGTGAAGAATGAGGTCGCCATAGGGTTCGTCGTCCAGCTCGGCCCGGTCCGGGCTGGGGCGGCTGCTGGTCAGGCGCCAGCTCGCATCGACACCGGGCATCGCCGCGCAGGCGGGGCAGTCGACGCGGACTTCGCTCTCGGTGGCGATCGCCCTGCTGACGCCGGGGACGACGAGGTGTCGGCCGCCTTTGCACGTGGCCGGGATGACGGCGATCGTCGTGCCGGTGCGGTCGACGCGGTAGCGCAGTGCGCCGTCCGGTGAGGCGGGTGGAAGCGGCGAACTCATGTCGGAGAAGCTACCACCGCGTCGCACATATGTTCGACTGAGGTGGAATTCGGTGGGTCGGCGTGGGCGAGCGGCGACGGAATGTCACTCGGTCGAGTGAAGCCGCTGCTGAAGTCATGTTCAGGTGCGGTGCCGCCTCATGGACGCCTCACGAGCGCCGCGTGTCCGCTCTGGTTCAGATCTTGATGTCGCCGGTCTAATCGCCCGCACCAACCCGGCCGACTTCCGGTAACGCGGACGTCCCACCTGCCGGGGTCGACCAGGTGCACAGCAGGTCAGGCTCGTGATGACGAGCCGGGCGGGGGAACGTCACGGTGATGGCGACGCAAAGGGGTGCGCTGGGCCTCGACGCGCCGGTCGATCTTGACGCGCCGTCGCTGGCCCGGATCTACGACTACCTGCTCGGCGGCGGGCACAACTTCGCCGCCGATCGGGTCGTGGCCGACAAGATCACGGCTCTGGTGCCCGGCTACGGCGTGTTCATCCGCGAGAACAACACGTTCCGGCGCCGCGCGGTGCTCCACATGCTCGCCGCCGGGATCGAGCAGTTCCTCGATGTGGGAACGGGCGTGTTCAGCACCCGACCCCTGCATCACCTAGCGCAGGCCGGAAACCCCGACGCTCACGTCGTCTACGTCGACCGTGATCCCGTGGTCGTCGCCGGTCTCAACCTCCTTGTCGAGCAGGGCGACGCGCGAACCGGGGTAGTCGAGGCAGACCTGCGGCACGTGGACGAGGTCCTCGACCACGCCGTGACCGCCCGGCTGTTGGACCTGAGCCGACCGGTGGGCGTTGTCGCCGGTGCGGTGCTGCATTGCCTGCCAGACGCCGACGACCCCACTGCGGCGGTGGCCCGGTACTACGAGCGGCTCGCGCCCGGTTCGCTGCTGGCCGCCTCGCACGCCGACGGCACGACGCTGGGGCTCGAGTTGGCCGCCGCGATCGAGGACTGCCTCGCCGAGGCCGGCATCACCCTGGTTCACCGCAGCGAGCAGCGGTTCGCCGACTTGCTCGGGCCGTGGCAGCCGCACCCGGACGGCGTGGTGCCCGTCGGCTGGTGGCGGCCGGACAGCCTGACGGCTCCCAGGCCCGAGCGCTCGTTGGGCGATGCCGTGATGGCCGGCCGCCGCCTCCAGGTCCCGGAGCAGGTGTGAGCAGGGCCCAGCACATCAACAGCATCGCGGGCGCGGTCGTCGGGCCGGTCGTTCAGGCGCACACGGTCACCGCCGAGACGATCGTCCTGCACGCTCACGACCGACGGCTGCCGGTGCCCCGTCAGATTCCGCCGCCCGCACGCACCTGGGTCGACCGCGCCGAGGAACTAGACCGGCTGGACAGTCTGCTGGCTGCGGCGGGGGCGACGCGTGTGGTCGTGACCGGCCTGGGCGGAGTCGGCAAGACATGCTTGGCGGTGCGTTGGCTCGACCGGCACCACGACCGCCACCCCGACGACGTGCTGCACATCGACCTCAACGGGTGGAGCGGCCACCCGCCACCGACCACGGGTCAGGTCCTCGCCGGGTGGCTGCGCGCGCTCGGCGTCGCCGCCGACGACCTCCCCGGCAACGTGGCCGAGCTGACCGCGCTGTACCGGACGGTCACCTCGGACAAAGCGTTGGCCGTCCTGATCGACCACGCCCGCTCCGCCGACCAGGTGCAGCCCCTGGTGTCCGCCACGGCGCGCGGCACGACCCTGGTCACCAGTCACCAGTCACCAGTCACCAGTCACCAGTCACCAGTCACCAGTCACCACCGGCTCGCCGGCTTGGCCGTGGTCGGCTTCCGCACCCTCGACCTCGACTGCTTCCCCGCCGCCACAGAGGCCGCGCTGCCAGCCGGACTGCTCGACGGGGACCGCCGGCCCATCGGGCACGAGCTGCTGCGCGCGCTGGCCGATCGCTGCCACGGGCACCCGCTGGCGCTGACCATCGCCGGGGCCCACCTCGCCGCGCATCCCCGACGCGACCCGCACGACTGATCACCGCCTGAACCACCACCCCGCCAAGGCGTCATCCGCCGCCTTGGATTCGCACGAGTTGTCCGTCGGAGGAGTGCCGCAGATGGGCTACGAGAACCTCGATGCCACTATCGCCCGGCTGTACCGGGGCCTGGTCGAGCACCCCCGGCGCTGAGTTCAACGCCCACCCGCTGGCCGCCGGCCCGAAGTCCCGGCGACCAAGGTCGACGACCCCGATACGGAAATCGTCCATATCGAGATCAGATGCCCCTCTTAAGGTACGGGTTGCCAGCCGCTCCAGGGCCTCGGCCCGCGTTGCCCCTGCAAGCAGGCGAGTCGATGCGCGGCCTGGTCGGCGTACTGGGCTGGATTGGTGGCAGCAACCTGGGCGGCCATGCTGGTCATCCGCAGTTCCCGTATGTCGCGCAGGATGTCGAAGCCGTGCCAGGTGGTGACGTCGAAGCCGTACGCGTTGCTGTAGGCGGTCCATTTGGTGCTGTCGATCCACCCCGTGGTGACGTGGGAGACGGCGGTGGACACGAGGTCCCATTCGGGTGGTCCGAGGGAGCAGCGTTCGAAGTCGAGCAACACGAGCCCTCCCTCGTGGGTGCGGACCACGTTGCCTTCCCAGGCATCGCCGTGAACGACTCTGCGGGGCAGGCCTGGCGGCAGGGTGCCGTAGGCGTCTCGGACTTCGGCCAGTCGCGTGAGCATCCACCTCTGATCGTCGTTGCTCAGGGTGGAGGCGGAGCGGATGCGCTCGGCAATCCGTACGAAGGGGTCGAGTCTGGGTAATTCGAAGTTGTTCGGCGGGGAGAGGGCGTGGAAGCGGCGCAGAACGGTGGCCACGTCGATGCCTGTTCCAGGTTCGTGGGGAGGAAGTTCTTGCCAGAACGTCACCGGCCTGCCATCGACCACGACTGGCTGTTCGACCTCGTGCAGCACTCGGGCGGCCGGCACCTCACCGTCCTCGAGCCAGCGGGCAATGCGCACTTCGTTGGTCGCGGCCGCGTGCTGACCGACGCGTGCGACCCGAGCCACGACGCCACCGGGTAGGCGATAGATGTGGTTCTCGCCCAGGCGGATCACCGTGGCTGTGGTGGCGTCCAGTCCGACCTTCGCCGCGGCTGCTTCGAGCACCATGCGGCTGTCGCTGGCATGTTCGGGGATCATCCGATCACCGCCGTGCCGATACGCTGCCGGAGCTCGGCCACAGCGGTCAGGTCGTGGTGAGGCAGGGCGAAACGGCTCAGGTCGCGCAAGTCGTCGGCGGCACGGCGCGACTTCACCGTGCCTGCCCAATCCAACGCCAGAGTACCCAGTGCAGTGGCTTCTGATGGATCTCCGGTGGCCATGACAAGGGAAGCGAGCTTGGTCTGGCTGATGGCGCGTGCGCGGGCGAACTCGTCGCCATGCTGCGTCACCGCCAGTGCGAGGCGTTGCCGTGCTTCAGCGGCGAAGTGTCCTTGGAGGGCGGTATCCCATAGGGCGTGGCCGGTGTCCCCGGCGTGTTGCGCCTCGTCGTAGTACAGCATCCATGGTGGGTCGTCATCGGGTTGCCTGCGAGCGAACTCCTCGTCAGCCCCTCCGACCGCGCCGGCTGTCTCTTGGACCAGGCCGAGCTTGGCCAGGGCCCGAGCTCGACCGGTGTGCAACATGGCCCGTTCGGTGGCGGTGAGCCGGTCGGCACGTACCAGCGCCAGTTCGGTGAACGTCAAGCCGCTGTCGGGATCCCCGCACCAGATCGCCTGTCGGGCCATCGATGAGAGGACCTTCGCGCGCAGGTGCCAGTCTCCGGCTTCCTCGGCACAAGCTAGCGCGAAGCGGAACATGCGGCGGGCATCCTCATGTGCGTAGGCATCGAACGCCATGAACCCTGTGACGTGGCCCAGGTAGCCCACTGCGGAGAACAGCTCGCTGCGTACGGTGTCCGAGCAGCGTGCACGCAGCAGTTCGGCGCAGTACCGCAGTTGTGCGGTCACTGCCGCGCGGACCAAGCCGCCACCGTAGAGAGCGTCCCAGTCCTCGAACGACCGAGCCGCAGCGCGAACCTCCATCACCTCGGCTGAGCCGACCACAGATGGAACGGGTATCGGTTGGATCGACGCGACGAGATCGGTCAATCCGGTATGGTTCGGCTTTGTGCCTAGGCGAAGGACTTCTTGTTCTGTGGATGTCGTTGCGCCTTGGGCAGTATCGGTATACGGGTTCAGTCGGAATCTGTCGCTTGCCCTGCCGGAGATGATGCTTTGCGTCCCGTTGGAGCCCTGTGCGCGTGGTGTGGCTAGTTGACGGCGAAGTTGTTCTTTCTCTCTTTTTGCTTGTTCTCGGAGTGCGATCAAGGTCCCTTCCGCGCCCAGGGCTTGGTCGATGGCTCTGACCAGGTCGGCTGAGGGGAGGTTGTGGTCTGGGCGTTCTGAGAGGGAGATGTACTGCCTGGTGTAGCCGATCTCCTTGGCGAGTCGTCGTTGGCTGAGGTCGGCTTGCGTACGCCGATGGCGAATCTCGTGAGCGAGTCGGGCGCTTGCGGATTCGAGTGTTGGAGGGGTCTCGTCGTCGGTCACGTCGCCTCCGTCTGCGCTAGGGGGCAAATGGGCGGCAAATACTTGCCTGTGGTCGGCTCGTGTTCCTGCGATGCTACCTGGTGTTGTCGACATGTGTGCGTATTGACATCGCTGGTCGTGGAAGTCCTTCCCTTCTTGCGTTGGAAGTCCAGGCTTCTCGATCCGGACCTGCCGAGAAGAGTTGCTTCAGTCGGTCGGTAGAGCGAATGCTGCCTTCGGTGCCGTGTGCAGCGCGCAGGCTTGACGCACCGTGAGTGAGGCGGGCTCAAGATCTTGTATCGATCGAGCCCTCTCCTATGGGTGGGGGCAAATCGTCGGCCAGCGTCGTTTGCCTCCCTCCGGGGTCGTGGCTGAGCACGTTCGATGGCCTACCGTGAATCGGTGCCCGCCCGAGGGCGAGTGTTAGCGGCCGCAGGTGACGAGTCGGAACCGTGCCTTCCTCGCATCGGACGACGACCGTCCTATGTGGATTCGGGTTTCCTGGTGAGGCGGCGCTCATGTGGGTAAAGGGCTCGACCGTCTCATGTGTACCGGTGTCCGGTGGTCGACGGTGGATCCGGTTCCGGGTGAAACGTTCGACGTCGGATCCGCGATAGCCGCGTGGCGGGAGTGCTGTGTTCGGTTTCGAGGGAAGGGTGGATAGGGGAGGGTGGATCTTGTGTCCGCTCAGTGAGGTTGCCACCTTTCGTGTCGAGTGAAGGTGCCGTCTTTGGTGGGTGATCCACCACTCGATCGATTGACACTGTTGATCATGTGTGAAAGAACTTGCGCGTTTTACTCTGCGTGTGCCGCTCGATTGGCTCGTCTGCGGGCTGGGTTGATCGGGCGACAAGGGCTCCGCGTGAGCGTGCGAGGCTGCATGATCGGGGAGGGACCACCGGGGCGGAGGAGACCGGGAGATACGCGGGCAGGGATGACGGGTCGGGTCGATCGAGGAGTTGTTGCTGGTGAGCCGGGCGTGGGACAGACCGTCGGACGACGTGGAACTGCTCCACTGCTTCCAGGTTCTCGACCGCCCGGAACTTCCCGCGTGGGTCCTGACCGTCGGCGCGAACCTCGAGCCCGGCGAACTCGAGGATCTCTCAGTGAGGCTGAACGAGGGGTCCGCGGGGCTGGTGCGGCTCGGTGACGACCTGTTCGGCTGGCGCCCTGAACCGCAAAGCCTGCCGGAGCCGTGGGGCGCGCGCGCGCGACTGGTGACACGTCGTATCGGAGAGGGCCTGCTGACAACCCTCGACACCGCCTGCGGTCTGCTGGGACACCCGGTCCGGGGATTCGACTACAGGGTCGACACCCCGGTCCCGGCGCCAGTGCGGTTCTCCGAACCGTCACAGGCCACGGCGTGGTTGCGTCGACACCTGCCGGTGTCACTGGCAACGGTGCGCGCCGGCGGCAGGGCCGGACTGAGGTCGCTGGCCACGGTGTTGACGGCCCGCCTCTGGGTCTGTGCGCCGACGGACGTGTCGCGACAGTGGGCGGTGGATCTGGCCGAGGCGGGAACGCAGGCGGCGGTCGACGATCGACGACCACGCGATCTGGCCGGCCTGTTGCGGTTGAGCGCCCGCTGGTTCGCCGCCGCCGGTGACTTTCCCACCGCCGAAGCCCACGGCGTGCGCGAGTGGGTGCTGTGGAAGGAACTCGACGACGCCACCGGCATGATCGACACGCTGTGGCGTCGCGCGCACGTCTACCGCGCGGCCGGCCGCGGGAACCGTGAGCTGGACTGCTACCAGCGTCTGCTGTCGCTGTACCGACAGTCGGACGACCGGTTCGGCCTGGCGCACACACAGGTCGCGCGCGGCGTCGCCCTCGCCGGCGTCGGCCGGGCCCGTGACGCCGCCGAGCAGCTGCGTGAGGCGGCTCGCGCGGTGGGCGAGCTGGACAGCCCGGGGGCTGCGTCGCCCGGCGAACTCGCTTCCGTGCTGGAGACCTTGGGACGCGCCCTCTGGAACCTGGGGGTCTTCGGTGCGGCCCGGCGGCAGTTCAGCGCTGCTCTGCGGCAGCTGGTGGACGTGGACGAGCAGGCGGCGCAACGCATCCGCGTCCTGCTCGCCCATCCGGAAGGCCATTCCCTCCCCGGCCGCTGAAACGCTAGTCCCGCCATAGATGGACCAACGCCAGCGCGACCTGGATCAGGGTCGCCAGCGGCTTGAGCGCCGCCAACCTCCGGCGCCGGACCCGACGGGAGACGCTGAAACGGCGGCGGCCGGTGCGGACGTGACGGCGAGGGCGGGGACGTTTGCCGGGGGACACGGTCGTGACGCTGCTTTCCGGATCGGTGGAGGGTTCAGTTCGCGGGCGGAAGGAAGACGGCTTTGTCGGACTCGGGCGGCGAAGGGGTCTGCAACGCGTACACGTCCAGCACCGACTGGCAGGCGAAGACCTTGTTGTAGGACTTGCCGCCCAGGTTCTCCAGGACGCCGGTGTTCTCGAGGTGACGGGTCACTTGGGTGGCGGTGCGGTTGGCCATCCCGTACATCGCCTCCAGCGCGCGATTGCTCGTGACCGGGGCGGTGATCAGTCCGGCTACCACGCGCTGCACGGTGGGGGAGCCTTTCGCCCGGTCGAGCAGCTTCTCGCACAGGCTGTCCAGCTCGTCGATCAGGCGTAGTTGGGCGCGTGCCTGCAGGCGTACGCCGTCGGCGAAGAATTCGATCCACTTCTCGATCGGGCCGCCGTCGACCACCGCGCGGATCTGCTCGTGGTACTCGCCCGCGTGTTCGTCCAGCCATGACGACATCGGCAGGACCTGCTCGCGCAACAATCCGGAGCGCACCATCTCCAACGAGCTGTAGATGACGGGCAGGTACCGGCCGGTGCCCTCGAACGGATCCAGCAAAGCCAGGTTCAGGTGCCCCAACGCGATCTTGCCGATCCGCGGCAACGGATGCGGGGCGCCCACCCAGGTAGACCACTGGGCGAAGCCGCTGTGCAGCATCGCGCCGGGCGGAGGGGTCAGGATGGGCACCTGGCCCGGCGAGGTGCCCTCCAGCCAACTCTGCTGCGTCCGGAGCCGCGATTCCGTCGTGTCGGCGTCCCGGCCGGTCAGCCTGCCGCTGATCTCGCCGAGCAGGTCGCCGTCGACCACCGCCCCGTCCGCGATCCGGTCCGCGCCGTGTTCGAAGGCGAGGATCACCCGGCCGGCCTCGTGGCGTTCCAGCACGTCCTCCTGCCTGCCCACTCCTTCGGTGGCGCGTTCCAACAGCAGCTTGGTCGTCCAGACCTCCGACATGTCCAGACTCGTGCCGGACAGTTGGGCGGCGTTCTGCACTTCCCGGAGTCGGGTGCACAACGCGAACATCGCACTGCGGGGGAGACGGCGTGTGCTCTCGTTCAACTCGCCCAGGCTGTGTTCGGCCATCGCCTGCACGCGGTGCGTCTCGGTGGGCACAATGACGTCGGACGGCAGCGGACGCGGCATGTATGCCCGCATCCCCCGCAGTGCCTCGGGTAGGACATCGGTCTCCGACGGCTCGACCCATTCGCCATGGGGCGACGGTGTGGAACTCATGGCGGAAGAGTGCGCTACCCGAGTAAAACACTGCAAGTGGTCAATTTCAGCACTTCAAGATCAACTCTGGGTGGTTGGTGCTCGTGCATCTGCCAGTGCACGACGGGTGAAAGGCCTCGAACCGGTGTTCGTGCACGTCAGCAGCAAAGGGGGTGTCGAATGGACTCGCAGAATTGCGGTCCCACGCCGCCTGTCCACTCATCGTTCGCCTGATCGGCCGTTAGCGCCCCACCGGTCCATCGGCTCGGCGGGCACACAAAAATCACCCGAACGTGTAGCTGTTGTCATGGGTGGGTGCGCTCGTTCCTACGAGCGACTCCGACCGGACGCCTCAACCACCAGGACCTCGCCGGCCGACACGGACCGAGCCGTGACCCACGCCGACGACACACGCACTACACCGACCCCCCGCCGGACAGATCGACTTTCGGCCCGAGGGCGCCGCCGCGACACTGCTCTCGTGAGGCGCTGGACACCACTGAACGACCGGCAACTCGCAGTACTGCGGCGCGTGGCGGCAGGCGACACCCTCAGCACCACCACAGACGGGACGGCCCGGCAGTCGGCACGGGCGCTGAGGGACCGCGGGCTCCTGCGGCTGACCAAAGCGAACAAACGCTGGACGGCCGCCATAACGGACGAAGGCCGCTTCTACCTGGAACACGGACACCACCCGGACCGCCCAACTTCACCGGACACCGCACCGACGCAAACTCGGAAACCACCCCGGATCACCACGACATCGACCAACCACCATTCACCGCGGGAACCGGCAGCCGCCACCGCCCGACGCCGCGCGGCAGCGGCCACCGAACTGCTCCGACGACTGGCCGACAGAACCGTCGTACGCCTCGAATGCCCCGACCAGCACACACTCGCCGAGTGGCGACGAACCATCGACTACGCCAAGCGCCACCGACTCCTGCCATCCGGAACGCGGCTGAACACAACCCGCATCCAAGACGGAAACCTCATCGTGCAGATACTGCACGGCATCCACCCGAGCAGCATCCGACGCAACCCCCCGAGCCTCGTCCCGGTGCCCACGCCGCAGCAGCTGCGCGACGTGCACCCCGCGATCGACGAACTGCGCCGCGACACCCACCGCCTGATCATGCCCAAGGACCTGCGGCACCGATGCCTGCTGATCCTGCACGCCCTGACCCAGGCGGCACTGCGACATGGCTACACGGTCCGCCCCTGTCCGGTGCCACAGCCGCAGTACCGCGAGTACTACGACAGGCAACGCGGGCACCACCAGGGCTACCGGCGCCGCGACGGAGCGGTGACGATCACGGCCGACGGCCTCGACATCCCGATCACCATCATGGAGGCCAGCCCACAGGTCGACGATCCCGTCCGACAGGAGCAGCTGATCCTGGAGATACCCGCCTACGGCAGACACGGCTACCAATACCGGTGGGCCGACCGCACACGGACCACGGTCGAAGCCGCCCTTCCAGCCGTATTGCACGAGATCGCCCTCCGGGCCCAGGACGCACGACAACAGCGACTATGGGCCGAACAAGAAGAAATCGAACGCCGGCACGCCTGGGAAGCCGCCATACAGCACGCCCGCGACCGCGCCACCCACGCCCACTTCGCCGAGATACTGCGCGGCCAAGCGGCGGACTGGAGAACCGCACAACAACTCCGGACGTACTGCGACGCGCTCCACGGCAAACTCGGCCTGATGGACTCGCATGACCCTCAGGTCATGAGCACCGTCCGGTGGTTGAACTGGGCCCACGCCTACATCCGGACGCTCGATCCGCTGACGGGACTGCCGTCGATGCCCGAGCCGCCGACCCTCGACGCCGACATGCTCCAGCCCTATCTCGACGGGTGGAGCGCAGACGGACCACGTTGACCTGACTCGCAGTGCCCAGTCAACCGTTGTCGGACAGTGCAACGAGCGACGTCCCCGCTGATCGTGTGATCACAGTGGACCGTCCAGCAACTGGCTCACCGTGCGTTCGCTCGATGGCGGCCCGCTGCCTGACTGCCTGCTGGCCCGGCTCGATATCACCTATCCCTCGGCATCGGGTGATCGGTTCGAGTCCGGGTGCTCCGAGAGTTGATCGATGACCGGCGTGATCAGCTCTTCCAGGCTCTGAGGGCCGGTTGCGGCGATACTGGCCCCGGCGGTGACCGGTTCGTCAGGGCGCTCGGTGGGCGCGAACAAGGACGGCAGCGGCGGCCACCTCAACGTGGCCAGCAGCACGACGATGTCGGGGTCGCTGGTTGATCCGGGCTCGATGGATTCGCACCGGCGCAAAACCACGTTCAACTCCGTGACGATGGGCGTCAGGGCCATTCGGTCATGGCCTGTGAGCACCTCACCCGTGTCAGAGTCGATCGCGCGGAACGGGGCCAGTTGATGCGTGAACTCGTCTTCGGCCAGGTCTGCCCATGACTGCGGGATGCACTGGTCGCGGACAAGATCGTCGATGCGTTCGTCGAAGTGATCGGCGGAGTTCCGGACCTTCCTGTCCCGGAGGGCCGAGGTGTCGCTGATCATCAGCTCTGTCTGCAGTCGATCGGCACGGAAACGACGCCAACGGGACTTGAGATCGGCTCCCTCGGCTCTGACGGGCCACAACAGCTTGCTGATGATGGCGGTCGCGGTGAGGAACGACTGGACCGCCGGCCACGCCTCGACACGCCGCTGCGGATCCCGGCTGAGACTGAGAGCCTGTTGCACCGCGGCCAGGGCATAACTCGCCTGCCGCACGATCTCGGCGACGTAGAACCGCCGGGCTCCCGATGTCCAGCGCAATTCCCAGTCATCGCTCACTCGATCATTGTGTCCTGTCAACGCCGTAGGCGTTGGCCATCCAGGCCAGGCGGGGGCGGCCCGTCATGTTGGCCATCGCTCCCTCGGCGTAGGTCTCGATAGCGGGTGACGGCGTGTGCGCCCGGAGTCCGTACCCACAGTGGAGCGCCGATGAGGATGCGGTCGACGTCCGGGCTGATGCCGCCGTCGCGGTCAAAGGTCCACCGGTCTTTGTCGAGCACGACGTCGCTGTAGATCTGTGCGAACCATTCGGACTCGGTCGCGTGGCCGAGCGTGAAGCCTCGTGTCCAGGGCTTGTCCTCGTGTTGGTTCCAGGTTCCGGTTACGCCCTGCTCGGCCGCGATCTTCAGGGCTTCGACCGCAAAGGACTCCGGGTCGTCCCACTGTGAATTGTTGATCGTTCCTCGGCTCTGGATGTAGAGAGCTATCGCCCCAGCGGCGGAGGACGACCATCCTTCCAGCGGTTGGTCTGAGCCGCCGACATAGTCGGCGGTGTTCTGGAGGCTGCCGAACAGGCACACGTCGACGCGGGCGCCGACGCTGCTGCGAGTGCTGGTGTGCATCACGACGCCCTGTCGCTTCTCGACACCGCCCGTGAACTGGGCGAAGTCGACACGGCCGACGCCCTTGGCGAACGTCGCCGGTGGCGGGGTGACGAAGTCCTCGACTGCGAGGTCGCCGATCGCCGTTTCGATTCGGCGCGCCACTTCAGCACGGTCTAGCGTGCGCGCCTCCTGCGCAAACTCAAGCCCACCGATCAAGGGAATCGACGCCGTCTTGACCTTCCAACTCACGCGCCGTTCGAGGGCGATGCCGTTTGCCGACGCGATGTCCCGGATACGGCGATCCGACCAGTACGCGTAACTCCGGATCACACCCAGCTCGCCCATGAGCAGACCCTCCAAGCGCCAATCGTCGAAGCGGTCCCGTCGGGCCGGCACCTTCGAAGCCTAGCTGGGTCCATGCGCTCACCGGCCGGCACGAGCACTCCCCCTGCATGGAGTCGGCGCACCAATGCGGCGAGCACCGCGTGATCGGCCTACTGCAATTGTGGGTGGGACTGGTCCGGCCCAGCACGGCGACCTCGTGCCGCAGCACCGGCAAGTCGACGTCCTTGGCCGCCGGTGACCGGCCGAGCAGAACCGGCCAGCCAACAGCCGGACGAAGATCAGACACAGCAGTCGCGGCGCTACGCCTCGCGATCATGCCTCTACGGCTCATGGTGCACGATCACCGCAGCTCAGTGCCCAAGGTGCAGAGTGCCGGCACCCACAGGGTTGGCTGCTGTGGGTCCGTACTCGTTGATCAGCTTGCCGAGCGAGTAGGGGAGTTGGTCGGCCTACCGGCGTTGTGGTTCGGGACCACGAACCACCATTGGCCCGTCCGGCCTTCCCGGTATCTCTCAACGGAGTCGATTGCCGCCGTCATTGCGGCATCATGGGCCAGCGAGGAGGTGGCTGGTGCTGGTGGTGGCGGGGATCGTGGCTGCCGCAGCAGCGTCGGCGCTCCTGGCTGTCGTTGTGAACATTGCGACTGGCGGGGACGCTGGCTATTTCCCCTGGGTGGCGACGCACCCGCTGTGGTGGGTCCTCGGGTCGACGCTGGCGGTGGCACTGTCGAGTGTGTGGGTGGTGTGGGCGCAGCGCCGGGCCGATAGGCGGTTGGTCGCGTTGGTTCCCGTCGCGCAACGCCCGGAGAAGTGGGTGGTGGATCGGCCCGCCGAAGTGGCGGCGGCGGTGGCCGCGCTGTGCGGCCAGGGCGGCACCGTCGGGGTCACGACGGCACTGCGCGGAGCCGGCGGATTCGGCAAGACCACGGTCGCCAAGCTCGTCCGTGCCGACCCCAGGGTACTGCGGCACTTCCGCAACCGCGTGTACTGGGTGACCCTCGGCCGGGACGTCCGTTCCCGAGGTGCACTGGCACGCAAGGTCAACGACCTGATAGGACGTCTGGACCCGGGTCGTCCGGTCACGTTCACCGACCCGGAACAGGCCGGGGAGCACCTGGCCACATTGCTGGCGGGGATGCCCCGCACGCTGCTGATCCTGGACGACGTCTGGTACCCGGCTCAGGAAGCAGCTTTCCCCGTGGCGGGGAAGGGATCGGCCCGGTTGATCACCACCCGGATACCCTCCTTGGTCGAGCGGGCCGTTCCGGTTCGTGTGGACGAGGTCACAGAGGTGCAGGCCAAGGCGATCCTGACCGCCGATCTGCCCACGTTGTCCCGCGCCACCACGTCCCGCCTCTTGGCAGCGACCGGCCGCTGGCCGTTGCTGCTGCGGTTGGCCAACAAGGTTCTCGTCGACCAGTGCAGGATCAGGGCCGACGTCCGGGCTGTTGCCGCGGAACTGCTGGAGCATCTGGACCAAGGCCCACTGCGGGTGGACCGGTTGACAGGGGTGCCACTCGCGTCGCTGGACGTCAACGATCCCAGACAACGCGACCAGGCCGTGGCCACGACGATCGAGGCCAGCGCGGGCCTGCTCACGGGCGCTGATCGACAACGCCTGACCGAACTGTCCCTCTTCGTCGAAGACGAGACCGTCCCGATCCTCCTGGTGTCCCGGCTGTGGCGATCCACGGGGGAGCTAGACACCATGGCCACCCGCGCGTTGTGTTCCCGGCTGCACGACTTGGCCCTGATCACGCTGACCGCCACCCGCGACGGCGGAACCCTCACCATGCACGACGCCATCCGCGATTACCTCTACCAGCAAGTTCCCGAGCAGCGCCGCCCCGGCCTGCACGCCGCGTTGCTGGACGCGGTCGGTGTCCAAGACGGGGCCTGGTGGAATCTGGACGAATCCCATCGCTACCTATGGGACCACCTGATCGAGCACCTCTTGGCCGCGCGCCGCACGGACGTCGCCGAGGCCGTGGCCGCCGACCTGCGCTGGGTCGCCGTCCGCCTCGAACAAGCTGGTCCGACGGCCCCTTACGCAGACCTGTCCTTGATCGACACACCGCTGTGTCACCGCCTGCGCCGCCTATTAGGGCAGAGCGCCCACCTACTGGCCCCGACCGACCCGCCGCACAGCCGCGTCGACGTCCTGCACAGCCGCACCGCGGTGGAACGGGCGTGGGCAGCCCAGGCGGCCGAACTGGCGACTCGGCGCGGTGTCCCGCGCCTGGTCAACAAGACCACCCTGCCCGATCCACCCCACCCCGCCCTCCTCCACGTCCTGCCTGAGAAGTGCTTGGTGGTCGGCATCCTCATCGCCCCTGACAGTGCGTGGTTCACCAACACGAACCCCACAAGTACCGAGATGCGGGTCTGGGACGTGAAGACCGGCGGGCTCATGGCGGTCCTGCGTCATCCCGCGAAAATCTCCGCGGCACGGGTATCACCGGACGGCGCCTGGATCGCCACCGCCGCACCCGACGGTGTGCGCCTCTGGCACCCCCTCACAGGTGAGCTCAAGACCGTAATGCCGAACGTGTACGACGATCACCCCTATCTGTACGTGGCACCGGACAGTTCATGGCTCGCCGTGGTTACCGACGACGAGGTGCAGATCCTGGACGCGGAGACCGGCGGGATACGCACTGTCATCTCCTACCGCCACGCGCCGTGGGCGGCCGTGGTGTCGCCGGACGGCACGTGGCTGGCTCTCGGCACCGCATCCGACGTGCGGGTCTGGGACGTGACGAGCGGCAAGGTATTGGCCGTGTTGCCCGGAGCGATCCGACCGCACGTCGCCACCGCGGACGCGCGCCGGTTGTTCACCTCCTCGGACGAAGGGGTGATGCGGTTGTGGAACACGGCGTCCTGGACGGAGCAGGCAGGCATCCCGCTCGAGCCGCATGGCAACTGGCCTCTGGTCGCGGCCAACGGCGAGTGGGTCGCTGTCGGCGACCACGAGGGCGTGCGGGTCTACAACACCACGACCGGTGACATCGCGGCCCGTCTGCCGCAGTCGCGGTACTGCTGGCCCCTCGGCATGGCCCCCGACGGTCGGTGGCTCGCTGTCATCGACGGGGGCAACGTGCGGGTGTGGGACATCCGTACCGGTGCGGTCCAGGCCCAGTTCGTCGCCGAGGTCGTCTCGGCCGAGGTCGCGCCGGACGGGGCCCGGATCGCCACGCACGACGGTCACGAAATCAGCGTCTGGGATACGGCCACCGGCCACCGCCTGTCCGTGCTGCCGCACTTCGATGACTACGGTGAGTTCGCCATCGCACCCGACGGGACGTGGCTGGCGACCGGTGGTCAGACGTTGCGCATTTGGGATACCGCGGTCATCGAGCGATCTGCCACCAAGCCTTCCGCAAGCGCTCAGCCGGTTATCGGACCCGACGTGGCTGCGACGGCTACCAGTGCCCTTGATGCGACGGTGCTGGTGGTGAAGGCACCCGGCACGACCGCGATTATCGACACCGCTACCGGCCGGCTCCACGGGGTGATGCACCACGGCCTCGTCGACTACGAGCACTTCGTGACGCCGGACGGCTCCCGGCTGGTGACCGCGAGCAAGAGTCAATTCTCTTTGTGGAACGTGAAGACGGGTGAATCCATCCCGATCGGCCTGAACGCCATCGGCCTCCCGCTGGTGTTCGCCGTGGACGACGAGCACGAGTGGGTGGACATCGTCGCCGCGGTCCGCACGGCCGCGGCGCCCGACGGCTCGTGGCTCGCTGTCGCGGGCACAGACGGCGTGCGGGTCTATGACACCAAGACCGGTGACACCGTCGCCGATCTCGACCATGTGGGCCCCTCGTGCTCGTCGCTGGCTGCACCTGACGGGACGTGGCTCGCGACGAGCAACGTGAACGGCGTACGCATCTGGGACACATCGAGCTGGGAATTGCGCTCTTTCACCCCGGTCGAGGGCCGCGTTGCGGCTGTCGCACCGGACGCAACGTGGCTTGCGACCGTCGGGTTGTCCGGTGGAGTGGGTGTGTGGGCCGTGGGCGGTGAACGCGTCGCATGGTTCGACGTTCCTGGTGTCCGCTCGGCAGTCATCGCTCCGGACAGCTCCGCGTTGCTGATGGTGAGCGAGAAGGGGGAACTTCGCGTGTGGTGGCGCGGGGATGGTGCGACCGCCCTGATGCGCACCGAACAACCCTTATGGGGCGGGGCGTGGTCGGCCGATGGGGGGAACGTGGTGGTGGTCGGGCCGCGCGGGGTCGCCTCGTTCATGGCGTACCTGGGTGTCGCGGCGACGGTGCCCGTCGCGACACCCGCGCAGCTCTGCCCTACACCATCGAGCGGAATGTGACGTTACCCGGACAGAGGTACAGCGCCCTGTGCTGCTCGAAAGTCTTCGCTGCCGGTCAAGCGATATGTGCGGACTCGTTGATGAGGCTGCCGAGGATGCGAGTGCGGGGCCCTCTGCGGTGTCGACGTCGTGTGTTGCGGCAGGGTGCTGCCGGGCCTCGGGTGGTCGCTGGTCGCGGGCCTGGCTGGCCCGTGGCGGTTGTAGCGGTCTTCGTAGGTCAGGCGACGCCGTTCGGGACCGCGATCACGCACGTGGGCACCTCGAGCCCTCACCACGAGCACGCCTTCAATCTGTACGGATAAGGTTGTCGGCAGGATGACGTAAGCCCTGCGCGCGGCGATGCGCGTCGCGTCGGTGAGATCCGGGGCGAGGTCGGCAAGAACCTGGACGGCTTCGTGGATGTTACGGCAGACGGTGACCAAGCCGATGCTGCCGATCCGCCGTCGGTGCACGGCCAGCTGGTCGCGCGGAACTGCAGATCCGAACTGGACAGGTCGATCGCGGATGGGCAGGCAAGCACTCGAAACTCCTGGTCATGGCCTTGCTCTTTGTCGAGAAGCCATCCACCAGAAGCTTCGCCACGCCTCCACCACGATCGCAGCCCACACCACCAGGTCGGAAAGGGCTCATTGGCGCTGAATGTTGCGGAACCTTCGTCAACCGGCTAACGCCCGGGCCGACGATCACGATATCTCAGCATCCAAGGCTAAGGGCGAGAGACACTGGTGAGTTGTAGAATGCGACGCAATCGACCCGTAACGAAGGCGCTCAAGCAACCCCGAAAAGCCCTGGAGCGGCGGCAGCCGTCATCTTCGCCCAACAGGGTGAGAGGTGCCCTGCAATGGGCGGTCCGTCGGCTTATTCCGATGGTATTTGCAGTTGCCGTTGGAATACTAACCGTATTTAGTGTGACATGCTGGAATCTATCGTTCAACCCGCAGCAGGGGGTTCCGGCATCGTGCGGGTTGAACATGGGTGAAGGAGTAAAAGTAGGCATTCGAATAAGGATTACAGTCGAGAATGTGCTTTACCCGCGCATTGTTACCGAACAATCGGTTCAGGTGCCCGTTGCTACCCCGGGCTCGGAACTCCTGCTGTTAAATGAGGACGATCCCCGGCGTCAATCGGCATTCGAATGCCTGTTCCACGCGTCAAGATGGCCTGCCGAGGTTCGCGACGCCCCGCCTCAGGTAATTCGGTCGACGAGCACTATCGAGGTCACCGACCGAGTGCACGTGGACGTGTTCAGTCCAGGCACTTCTTGGGCGGGAACCACGGCGGTTCAGGTAGACGCAGCCGGGTGGTGGAACCTGTCTGTGATCCCAACACCTGGTCTGGCGGCTACTCCCTGGGATGTGGACATCTCCGCCCCGGACGGTTGGCTGTCCTCGCCGACTCCGTGGCAGTCGGTCGAGATGGAACGCGGCCGGATGCATTGGAACGGGGTTGTTCCCAACACAATCGGCGAACAGTTGTCTGTACGGGTGGACCCCGGTCTCGCCACCGCGTTGACACTCAAGGCAACGGCCCCTTCCTGGAAACCGTGGACCTTGACACTCGCAGCCGTGTCCATTCTGTCCTTTGCCGGTGCGATGTCGCTGTTTCTCGGTCTGCGACGTAAGCAGTTCGAACCGGCCGCTCGCCGCCTCGCACGTCGAGCGACGTGGGCGCCAATCATTCTAACCACGACAATCGGTGGCCTGAGCGTCTGCGTAGCGGTGCTGGAAAGATACAACACCTCGACGCAAAGCACGACCCCCTGGTGGTACATCGACTGGTACCTCAACATTGGATTCACCATACTGCTGGCATTAGTGGCGGTTATGTGGTGGCTGCCTCGCTGCTTTGTGGCGCTTATGACCACTGCAATGCTCGGCACCTCATGGCTAATCTTCCTCACCGCTGGCGGCACAGGAGGACTAAACGACATTACGTCAACCGCCACAGGTGTTCTCGACGCGGTGTTAGCGTTCGCGAGCACCTTGATCCTGACGATGGCAGCGGGCAAGGCCGTACACGTCTTGCTCGGCAACGGCGAGCCTCGAACGGCTCCACGCTGGCTATGGATTACCGCCCCGGTGGTATCCGCCGTGCTCGTCGTCGAGCGGTATTTGATCGCTCATCTCAACTCGGCCAGCCAGGAGTGGCTGGGAGTGCGCCATGCGGTAAACTTAACCGCAGTTTACCGTGTCTATCCCTGGGAACTGCTGGCCGAGTCGCAGTGGCTTCTCCTCGGGCTGTCCGCTCTCGCGTTGTGGCACTTCGTCAAGAAGTCGTGGTTCGAACCGGCCGGCTCGCCGGCCCGCACCGCAGCGGTGATCCTGCTGGCCGTAGGACCACTGTGGTGGCAACTCGAACTGTTGGGCTGGTCGGTACCATTTGGACTCCTGGTGCTACTGGGGATTCTTGGCGCCATTCCGCTTTTCGAAAAATTGTGGCCGTCCGTGTTGCACAGATCGGGCGTGGGGTCGGATTTGGACCTGGCCCGAATCCGGGCAAAGGCGCGGAGATGGTACCGGAAACGCACATACCGCACACCCCTGTCGCCGATCGACGTGTTGCTCGCCGCAGGACCCGTGGGCACACCTTCGGGCAATATGGCCACAGCAATGAGACTTGCGCTGATGCCCGCATTGCTGGTCGGAGGGATCCTGACTACGACCGGCTGGGCCGCCACCCCTCTCCTGAGCACCAATCAGGAAGACTCAATCCTCCTCCTGATGGCAAGCGACGTCGTCTGGGAAACTGCGAAATGGATACTCGGTGCGGCAGCGCTAGGTTTGGCTTGGCAGCACCTACCAGGACGTCGAGGTGTGGTGAAGATCCTGCCGGGCGTTGCGGTCTACAGCCTGCTACCACTCGTCATGTTCGCTGTCGATACCCTTTTGCATGATGTTCACAATTGGTTTTTCGTTGCAGAAGTGTCTACATTCACCTTGATAGGTTTTTACGTGGCGTTACGTATGGACAAAATGTCTCTAAATGCCGCACAAGCGTCCGACCTCCCGGGTGGCAGACTTCGGCGCATGCTCAACGCTTACGGTCTTGAGAATTTTTCAACCAGTGTCACCACATTGCTTACGCCAGCCATCGCAGTACTGGCGGTCTGGAGCGCCGTTCAGGGCGGCGACGTGACCTATCCCAATGTGAACCCGATGCAAGCGCCGCATGCCGGGGCCGTTCAGACGGCCGGAAGATGAAGGCACTCCTGCACTGGGATCGAGCACAGTCACATAGGCACACACATGTAACAGTCCCCTAGATCTGCTACTAGATGCCAAACCGCTGGAGAATTACCTTAAATCGAGCCACTGTGGCAGATCACCCACGTCATGCCGGTCACCCGCGCAGCTGTCTGCCTGCGGTTGCGCGGGAGGTAGGAACGTTCGGCGTAGACGAGACGAAGTGGTCGCCAGAGCAATATGGTCATCGTCCGAAAGATCGTGTCGCACGCTCACGAACTGATGGGGTTTGAACTTTGCAGAGTGCGGCGCAAGACCGTGGTGATCATCGTCCAGTGGAATGTCGCGATCCCGTTGTCTGTTCGCGCCATTATGGAGTCCGGATCGAGGACAGTGACCCCGGTGGCGGTGAGTGTCTCAACGCCGGGAGCGTAGGCCGGATGTTGGCGCAGCAGTGGTTTGACGCAGGGCGCGGCGATGATCGGGATGTTGGCGGAGATCAGTTCGTTGAGTACGCCGAGGGCGAGTGAGTCGCTGATGCCGGCCGCCCACTTGTTGATGGAGTTGAACGTGATCGGCGCTGCGATTACCGCGTCGGCGTGCGGTAGAGCGTCCTGAGGGTGGCCGGGTGGCTGTGTGGTGGTTCGGGTGAGGCAGCCGGTCCGGTCGGCCAGTTGTGGGAGGTCGATCCACGTTGCCGCGGTCGGTGTAGCGATGACGCACACCCGCCAACCGTCGACGTGCAGAAGCGCGATGAGTTCGTGGAGGCGGAGGACCGGCGGTGCGGCCGCGGCCACGATGTACACCCATGGTCGGTGTCCGGTCATGCGAGGACGCCGATCCGTCGGGCCAGGCCCCTGAGGCCGGGTACGGTGTGGCGGCGTTCGCGGCGCAGCAGGTCGTGCACCACCGTTCGGGCGATGCGGTGCGTGTGCAAGAGTTGGGCGGCGACCCGCTCGGACTCGAGCAGGTGGATGACGGCCAACGGGTCTTCGCCGAGTCGCGCGTGTGCCCACGCACTGTCCAGATGGAACTGCCCCTGTCTGCCGTGCAGGCCGGACGGTAGAGCGGTGACGTCCACCTGCTCGCCGACGGCGAGTACCCGGTGGGGGTCGTCGACGGAGACCGCGACCGCGGCGCGGTGGATCCGGACGTTGGTCGGCCCGAACGCGGTGAAGCCGATGTTGTAGTCGCCACCCAGCCGGGTCGCGAGCTGTTCGGCGTGGTCCAGACGACGGCCGGCTTCTGCGGGATCGCCTCGGCGGGCGGCGATCACCGCGCTGATCAGCGTCAGCGTTCCCCGCCAGGTGAAGCTGTCCGGGTCGTCGCCGGTCATGGTGTCGGCGAGGTCGACGGCGTGGAGTTCCGCTTCGTCGGCGCCGCCGAGCCTCAGCAGTGCGCAGCTGAGCTGGTAAGCGGCAGCGGCCTGGCCGAACGGATCCTCGGCTTGCTCCGCGGCCGTCCGCGCGCGTTCGGCCGCCCTATAGGCCGTGACCCCGTCGCCGACCTTGGTGGCGAGCTTGGCCGCCACGATGGCGACCTGGCATCGCAGGCGCAACGCCTGACGGCGCTGATCACCGGTGCTGCTGTCGGTCAATGCGCTGACGGTGTCGACGACGCCGGGCAGGATCTGCGCGACTTCGGCATAGCGGGCCGCCTGATAGTCCTGGTGCAGCCCTCGCACGAGCGCCGCCGCGTACCGGACACCACCAGGCCGGAACGCGAGATCGAACGCCTCGACGGTGGAGGCCGGGTCGCGCGCAACTGCGTCTGTCCTGGCTTCCACTCCGGGTAGTGGGTCTGAACGTCCTGAAACGGCTGCCGGGCGGACGCCGATGCGGTGACCCGCAACGGTTGATCGCCGACGCAGTTGCTGCTCGTGCTTCGCCTGCTCACGGAGGGAGGTCAGGGCACCGTCCGCAGCGAGTGCCTCGTCGATCGCCTTGACAAGCTCGAAAGAAGGCAGGTTGTGCCTGTGCCGCTCGGCCAGCGACACGTACTGGCGGGTGTAGCCGATCAGCTTGCCCAGTTCTGGTTGGCTCAGGCCCGCAGCGAGTCGACGATTCCTGATCTCCCGAGCCAGCCGCGCCGCGACACTGTCGCCACTCGCCGGTAGGTCTTCTTGACTCACGGTCGCTCCGCGGAAGGCAACGTGACGGTACGTTCGGAGATCGGTCTATGGCACTGGGTAATCATAGCTGGTGCGGGCCGCGCCACCCCAACAACGGCGAAAGGCCACCCAGGAGGTTGGCGGCCGCATCCTGCTTCACCTCGGGGCCTGATGAAGATCAGCGGCGAGCTGGAGACGGGCGAGTTCGTAGGGGTCTGTAGCGTCTCCTCGACTGACGTCGACGATGGCCTGCCGCAGGACTCGGTCGGCGTGTTCCTTCGACGCGCCGCGGTTCTCGGCATGCGTGAAGTAGTCGGTCTCGGCCTTGGCAGCATCGGTGTAAGGGTCGTTCACGGTCGTAATGCTGGCTGGTGATGCACGTGTCCGCCAGCCGTGTGATCCACGCGGGACGCGCCGCGGTCTACTTCAGTCGCGGCCCCTGATTCTCGGTGACGATGAGTATTCGTCGTCCGGAAGGTGGTCCGGGCGGGACATGCAGCGGGCATGGCCGATGACCTGTCGGTCACCCCGCCGATGCTGGTCACCGCGGGGGCGCCGTCGGGCTCAGGTTGGGCGGTGGAGTCCAAGTGGGACGGAGCCGCGCGGGTTCCGGACTGCCCCATGTTCGTCGCACTCCCGGTCCGTCCACTTCACGGCGAGTTCGGCGGCTTCCGCGTCGTATCGCCTTTGGGCTGTTGCCTCCTTGAGCAGTTCGGCGGCGCGGCGATGCACGGCGGCCTCGGCCTCGAGTTCGGCGATCCGTCGACATGCGGCGACCAACTCGGGCATTGTCGGCGCTGATCGTCCAGGCATCTGTCCGATGCCCCCGAACTCCTGGCGGGGCCAGGCGTCAATCGTCTGGTCGCTGATGTCGAGGTCCGCCGCGACCTGGGCGACACGGCGGCCGGACGCCACCAGGTCGAGCATCTTGCGACGGAACTCGGGTGGGTACCGCTTGGGCATCGTGTGTCCTCCGGGCTACTGAGACGAGTGATCATCCAGTAACCCGACTCCGAACAACCAGGGGAGGATCGCCGACTCCGTGCAACCAGGGGAGGGTCAGGTGAAATCTGACCCTGTTGACCGTAGAAGTGCTCAACGTGGAGGACTGTGCGGAGACCCGCCGTCTTCACCGGGCCGACGGAAGGCCATCGTCCGCAAGCTCGGCGCCAGCCGCAACACCGTCCGGCGCGCTCTGGCCGCCGACGAGCCGCCGCGCTACCGGCGGGCGGCGAAGGATCGATCGTGGACGCGGTCGAGCCGCAGATCCGGCGGCTGTTGGAACAGTGGCCGACGATGCCCACGACGGTGACCGCCGAACGGATCGGCTGGACCAGCTCGATGACGGACTCAAGGACCGGGTGCGAGAGCTGCGGCCGTTTGTTCGCACTACCGGACCGCCTCGCGGACGGACTACGCGCCGGGTGAGTTGGCGCAGTGCGACCTGTGGTTTCCGCCGGTGGACGCGCCGTTGGGCTTCGGGCAGATCGGACGGTGGCTGGCCGTGACCTGGCTGATCGCCGGCCTGCTCGACCTCGGCTACTGCGCATACGGCGTTCACCGCCCCGAGTATGCGGTGAACCTGCGCTGACCAGTCCTCCTGGTGGACTGCCGTAGGAGAAGATGGCGGGGTGACCAAGCGGTGGCTGATCGGCGGTGGGGCGTTTGCGGTGGCGGTCGCCGCGTTCCTGGTCTGGCTGTCGAGTTCGGGTGACGCGCTGGACGTCGGCGACAAGGTCGCCAGTGTCGGGAGCGCCCTGCTAGCGTGCGTGAGCCTTATGGTCGGCCTGGCCGCCCTGCCAGCCGCGCCGCGTGACGCCGCGGTGACCGACGTCGAACGCGCCGCCGACGACCTGGCCAGGCTCGTGGGGCTGCAGTGGCGGCGCGAGGTCGCGGTCCGCGAGCTGACCGTTCCGCTGGACGTGCGGTGGTCCTCCACCGAACGCCCGGTCGCGCCCACCGCGGCGGCGGTGCTGGGTCCCGGCGTGATGAGGGCACGTCCGGCCCGGCTCAAGCTGCGCGGTGGCGTGTCCGACCTGGCTGACTCGTTCGCCCGGTTACCCGCCCGGCAACTGGTGGTTATCGGGGAACCGGAAGCGGGCAAGACCAGTGCGGCGATCCTATTGACCCTGGGTCTCCTCGAACGCCGGGAGCGGGGCGGGGCGGTGCCGGTCCTGGTGTCGCTGTCGACGTGGGCGCCGGCGCGGCAGAACCTCGACGCGTGGGTCGTCGGCCGGATCGCGGACGAGCACCCCGCCTTCGGGCGGCGTGGCGAGTACGGCGTCGACGTGGCCCGGCGACTGGTCGCGAGAGGTCTTGTCGTGCCGGTTCTAGACGGCCTGGACGAGGTGGCGCCGGCCGTGCGCGAGAAGGCGTTGCTCGAACTCGGCGTGGCGTTCGGCGACACCCGGCCGGTGGTCCTCACTTGCCGCGCCGCCGAGTACGAGCAGCTGATCGGCATCCGTGGGACGCCCTTCGGCCGAGCGGCCGTGGTGGAGTTGGCCGAGGTGGCTGCCAGGTCGGCCGCGGACTACCTGGCGGCGGGGCACCGGGAGCGGGACGACCGCTGGGCGGAAGTGGTGGCGCATCTGCGGGCGGAGCCGGACGGCGTCCTAGCCAGTGTTCTGTCCAGTCCGCTAATGATATATCTGGCGAAGACCGCATTCGCCGCGCAGCACACTGATCCGGGCGAGTTGCTGCGGCTCGGGACGGCCGACGAGGTCACGCGGTCGCTGCTGCGGCAGTACCTTCCCGCGCTGTACCCGGACGGGACGGCAGAGGAATTCGCCCGGTGGTTCCGCACCCTGGCCCGCCTCGATGGTGCGTTGCTGTCCTGGTGGCGGCTGCACTTGGCCCTGCCGTGGTGGCCGGTCCTGACGGCAGCGTCGCGGGGCGGCTTGGCCGGCGTGATCTTCGGCTTGGCGTCGAGCACGTTCCTGACGTTCTGGACGTTCCCGAACGGCGGTCCCAACGCGCCCCCGGCCTTGCCGCCAGTGTTCCGGGAAGCCGTCATGACCGGGTGGTTCGGCTTTCTCGGCGCGGCGATCGGCGCCGGTCTGGGCGTGGTCGCCTCGGTGATCGCCGCGTTCCGTCGCGAAGCGCTGGTCCCGTCACCGAAGCACATCCCGCCCCGGTTGTCCCTGCTGCCGCTGTGGTCCTCTGCCGGCGCCCTGCTCGGCGCAGTCGCCGTCACCCTCATTCAGCTCGCCGACCGGCCGGACCTGCCGGTTCCCCCGGAAATCGTCGTCATCGGCGCCGGGCTGGGCGCGGTTGTCGGAATCTACCGGGGCAGCGCGCGCCCGGTCGCCGTCGACAAGGTGATGTCCCCGGTGGCCAGCTTCCGTGGCGACCGGACGACTGCATTGGTGCTCGCCGCCACCACCGCGGTCGGGACGGCGATCACCGCCGCGGTGGCCGAAGGTGTGGGGACCGGGGACGAGCCCGGCGTCGCCGCGGGCACCGCGCTGTTCGGCTACTTCGTGGTGTTCCTGGTCCCGTTGTCCTGCGCGTGGGTGAAGTTCGGGGTGGCGCGCTTCTGGTTCGCCCTATTCCGCAGGCTCCCTTGGCGGCTCCTGGCGTTCCTCGAGGACGCGGAGAGGCGCGGCGTGCTCCGGAGGGTCGGCGCGTCCTATCAATTCCGCCACCAGCGGTTGCGCGGGCACTTCGCCCGCTGAGCGGGCGCGCATGGTCAAACGCAAATTCAAGAAGGTCCAGTAATGTGGGACTCTGTTGCCCAATTATGAGTCGAAGGTGTTCGTTTGCCTACATGATGGCGTAGCGGGCGTGAAGGTAGCCGCAGACGATGTGCGGCTGGCGTTGGCGGCGTTGTAGGAAGCGGCGGGTCGCGTGGGCGAGTGAGGTCGACGTTGTGCGCGTGTGAGGCGTTGACGTTGCGCTTGAGGTCGGCGTTGAGCAACTCGTCCGGGTTGAGCTCGGGGCTGTAGCCGGGCATCAGGTGCAGCTCGACCCGGTCGGTGTTGACTTCCAGCCAGAAGTCATCTACCAGGAGCTTCGCCACGCCTCCAGCCCGCCACCATCAGGTTGGAAAGGGCTCAGTGCGGCAGCCCGCCTCTTCGTCGCGGATCGTCTCCGTGGGAGGAAAGCGATCCCGTCCAGGCGGGGCTGTCGCGTCGTCAGCGGCGTCCGGTCAGGCTCGGATGGCGCCCTGCCGGCGGTCAAGGCCGGAGATTGATCACTTCGCTGTTCCGCTCCTCTGCCGACACAAAGCTCGGCTGCGTGAATGGCGTCGGCGTCGTCCGATCGTCGTATGTGACAACCTCTGCCGCCGGTGGCCGGCGGAGCAGCCGCGCATCGTCCCGCTCAGCGGTTTACGCAGTGTGTCCGCTACTGGGTGCCGTCCGGGTCGGTGAGGTCGTCGAGTTGTTTTCGGACGCGTTCGGCGTCGGCATAGCGCCCTTGTGCCTGGTACAGCCCCAGTGCCTGTTGCCAGGCGGCACGGGCCTGGTCGTGTTGGTCAAGAGCGGCATGAGGGTGGCCGAGGTGGTCGAGTGTGTCGGCGGCCTGGGTGGTGTTGCCCAGGGTGCGGTACAGGGTGAGGGCTTGGCGGTAATAGTGGACGGCCTGCTGGTGTTGGCCGGTGTGGTGGTGGATCCAGCCGAGGCTGTCCCGGGTGTCGGCCTCGGCGTGGGGGTTGTCGTGGTGGCGGTGTAGGGCGAGGGCTTGTTGGCAGTGGACCCTGGCGGTCTCGTAGTCGCCCAGGCGGGCCGCGTGCCAGCCCATCGTGTTGAGCGCGTTGGCTTCCCACACTGGTTGGTCGAGGGCTCGGTGGAGATCCAGGGCCTGGCGGGCGTGCTCGAAGGCTTGCCGATGGTCTCCCTGAAGCTCCCAGGCCCGTGCGAGGAAGTGGTGGGTGTGGGCCTGTTGGCTGGTGTCGTGATGCTGTGTGGCCAGGGCGAGGGCCTGGTGCAGATGTCCGATGGCCGGTTCGTGTCCGCCCAGTTCGGCGTGGGCGTGGCCGAGGAAACGGTAGGCGAGGGTCTGCGCGGTGGGATCGGGCAGGTGGACGGAAGCATCGGCTGCGGCCTGCCACACGGCGAGATCGTCGTGGAAGTGCCCTTGCCGGTAGTGGAAGTTGCCGAGAGTCCAGGCGAGGTGCCACACAGCGTGGTGGCGATGGTGGACGGCTGCGGTGCGTTGGGCGGCCAACAGGTGGGGATGGTGGGTGTGCAACCAGGCCAGCGCGGCAGGAGGGTCCCGTGGCGGCAAGGGGTGTGCGCCGGACGCGGGCGGGTCGAGCCGGACCGGTGGGTCGAGGAGATACAGCCGGCAGGCGGCGGCGTGGGCGGTGTGCAGGTAGAAGTCCACCACCCGATCCAGCGCCGCCCGCCGTTGAGGCTCGGACAGATTGTCGCGCACGGTGGTGGCGGCGTAGGCGCGGACCAGGTCGTGCATCGCATATCGACCGTGCGGGTGTCGGTCGAGCAGAGAGTTGTCCTCCAGAGTGTGGAGGATCTTGCGCGTCTGTGTCGTGGACAGGCCTGTGAGGCAGGCCGCGGCGGACACGTCGATGTCCGGGCCGGGGGCCATGCTCAGCAGCGCGAACACCGTCCGCTGCTGGCCGGTGAGGTGACGAAGGGACCAGGACAGCACCGTGGACAGGCTCGCCGTTGGATCGTCGTCGAGCATGTCCAGGCCGAGGTCGCGCAGTTCGGCGGCGAACTCGGCCAGCGGGATGTGCGGTCGGGTCGCGGCGTGTCGGGCCGTGATCGCCAACGCCAGTGGGTGGTATCCGCACAACCCGACCAGTTCGTCGGTCACGCCGGGCTCGGCCGCTACCCGCTGTCCGCCGAGGCGCTCGCTCAACAGGGCATGGGCCTCACCTCGGGTGAGTACGTTCAAGGGCAGATGGTGGGCGCCGTGCCTCTCGATCAGCGAGGCGAGTTTGGTGCGCCCGGTAACCAGGACCGTGCACGTAGACGTGCCAGGTAGCAGCGGGACGATCTGGTCGGCGGTCGCGGCGTTGTCCAGCACGATCAGCATCCGTCTGCCCGCGACGAGACTGCGGTACAGCGCCGCCTGCGCGTCCAGGTCTGCCGGCAGGTGACCTGGGGCGATCCCCAAAGCGCCGAGGAACCCGCGCAGTACGGCTGCGGGTTCGAGGGGATGGTCGACGGGGCTGAAGCCGTGCAGATCGACGAACAGTTGCCCGTCGGGGAAGCGGTGCGCGTGACGGTGGGCCCAGTGCAGCGCCAACCAAGTCTTGCCGATCCCGCCGGCTCCGCCGATCGCGGAGATGAACACCGCCGTTCCCGTGGCCGGACCGCCGCCGTTGTCTGCCCCCGTGTCGGCACCGGTCACGGCGTGGTCCAGTGTGATCAGCTGCTCGTCCCGGCCGACGAACGGGGTGGGAGGCGCCGGTAGTTGTCGGGGTGGTGCGGCAGGGCTGCGGGCGCTGTCATCGGAGCCGGGCGGTGCGGGATGCCCTGCGAGCCGGTCTACGACTGCGGAGTCGACGGGGTAGGGATGGTCGGGCAGAGTTATCCAGGCGGTCTCGTGGATCTCCTTCACCGCGACCGATACCGGCCGGAAGGTGGCAGGGTCGAGCACATCGGAGTGTTGGACCACCTCGTCGAAAATCCAGTGCGACACGACGAATGCGACCAGCCCGGGCGACTCGGCGAGAGCCTGACGTACTGGCGGCGCGTTCAGCAGCCGGAACGCGGTGGTCAACGCGGTTGAGGTTGCACCGTGCCCGTCGAGGGCCACCTCACCGGCGTGTACCGCCACGCGTAGTCGGGTGTGCTGGGCGGCAGGGCTGGTGTCGTTGTGCTGCTGCAGCGCCCGCACCAACGCTTCCGGCAGCACCTCCACCAGCGGCCCTTTGGCGTACCGGGGTGGAACCAGGACGAAGATGCCGTCGCCGCGATCCTCGTGGTAACAGGCCCGCCATGGCACCCCTGCCGCGTCCATCGCGCGGGCGACGACGCGGTACAAGCCTGCACGGGTGCCCACCTGGTGCGGCAGCGTGCGGCGCGGATCGCCGAACCCTTCCACATCCACCACGACGATCGTGCGGTGCACCGCCTGGGTCGACTTCACCACGCCAGTCTCCGACCGTTGTATCGGGTGGGTACCGATCACAGAGGGTTGACGCTGTTCGGTGCAACACGCGTCAGCGAAATTCCGATGCCAGCCGGTGTCTCATTCGATGCCGTATGAGAGGCCGTCGATTCGGTTCAGTAGGTTCGATCTTGTCGATGATCCTGGGATCGTGGTGAAAATTGTGGTCCGTTCGGTTCCGGGGAACCGTCCTCGATTGCTGACGGGATTTTCCCTGTTTTATTTTGCATCGATTCCCTGACGGATTCCAGATTGGCCAGCGTCAAGGATGTGAGGGGGTGGTGCTCGCCAGCAGTGCGAAGTCGGATCGCTAGCAGGGCCTCCAGGTCCTCTGCCGCAGTCTGGCGGTGTCCCAGCGCTGCCAAGGTAAGCGCCAGGTGCTCTCGAGTTATGAGTGTCGCATGATGCTGTCCGCCGAGAACTTCAGTCTTTTCTCGGAGCACGTCCTCGAACTGCTGTCGGGCCGTTTCCAGTCGGGAGCTTTCGAAGTGGAATTTCGCCAGTCGATGGCGAGTGGCGAGGGTGTGGATGTGGGTCGGGCCGAGTACGCGTTTCTGTTTTTTCCAGGACGTCCTCGTACAGGCCCTGTAGGCCGTCGATCTTGTGTTGGTCGTGACGCAGCATGACCAGGTGGCTGTAGGCGATGAGGGTCTTGGGGTGGTCCTCGCCCAGGGCTTGGCGTTCGTCGGCGAGCAGTCGGTGGTACTCGGTTTCGGCGGCGGCGAGGTCGCCGCGGACGTGGAGCAGTGAGGCCAGCTCGCTGCGGGTGTCCAGGGTGTTGATGTGGTGTCTGCCCAGTACGGCTTCCCGGGCGGCCAGCACGGCGCGGAACTCCGCTTCCGCTTCCTTGACCTGGCCTTGTAGGTGCATGAGGTGGGCGAGACGGTTCCGGGTGTCCAGGGTCTGACGGTGCTCGGCACCCAGGATGGTGATCTGCCGGTCCAGTACGTCTCGGAACTCCGCTTCGGCCTCGTCGAGGCGGTCGCGTGCCCGCAGTGCCACGGCGAGTCGGCTGCGGGTGTCCAGGGTGTCGGGATGTGCCTCGCCGAGGAGTGTCGTCTGGATCGCGAGGGCGGTGTGGAATTCGGTATCGGCGGCATCGAACTTGCCCTCGGTGGTGAGGACCGAGGCCAGGGTGACCCGGGTCCGGATCGTGTCGGGATGGTCGTCGCCGAGGATCTTTTGCTGTGGTTCCAGGGCGGCGGTCAGCTCGTGCTCGGCCTGGGTGTAGAGGCCGCATTGGTGGAGGAACCGTCCGCACCGGTAGACGCTCAGGGCGGCGACGCGTATGTGGTCTGCGTGGTCGAGGGCTTCGGCGCCCGCTTCCTCCCACAGTCGTAGCGGGGCGGTGCAGTGTGGTGCCAGTGTCTGCCATTGGGCCCAGGTGGTGGAGTCTTCGTAGTCGAGGTCGCGGGTGGCGGAGTCCAGCAGTGTCCCTGTGACGGTGGCGTACTCGACCAGGTTGTCGGCGACGTCGCGGTGGTGGCGGTTGCTTTCCCGGACCACCGGGTGCAGCACCAGTTCGGCCACCGGTGTCGTCTGGGGCTGGTGTGACCCTGTGGCTTGTTCGGTGAGGCCGAGTTCGGCGAGGGCTTGGAGCAGGGTCAGGAGTTTTTCCGGTGTGATCCCGGTGAACAGGGGAGAGGTCGCCATGACGCGGGCGTCCAGCAGTCGGTAGGGGATCGGGCTGTCCGCGAAGCAGGACAGCAGACGCAGCACTGTGCGTGCGTCGGCGTGTCCGCGTTGCCGGAGTGCTTCCAAGGACAGTTCCCAGGTTTCGGTGATCAACTCTCGTGGCTCTCTGCGTTCGCGGGGGTGCGGTGGTGCGGCGTCGACCGTGGTGACGAAGTGCTCGTCGAGTGCGGCCAGGTAGTCGTCGAAGTTCCGGACGGTTTTCAGTCCGGGCAACGGAGGTGCGGTCGCCATGCGCGCGGAGTGCAGGCCGGCCAGTCGCAGGGCCAGCGGAAGGCCGCCCAGGCGGTCGGCGACGGCGCGGGCAGCGGCGAACTGGCCGGTGTCCCGGTGTGTCAGGTCGAGTAGTACGCGGGCGCCGTCGTCGGGGGCCAGCGCGGGGACCGGCAGCAGTGACGCGTGTGGGCCCCATGCCTGCCGCCGGCCGTCGCGACTGGTGACCAGGACCGATCCGTTGGTGCCGCTCGTGCTGCGAAGCCAGCTGGGCCCCGTGGCGCGGGTGGAGCGGGCGGAGACCACGTGTTCGGGGTCGTCGGCGTTGTCGATGACGAGCAGCCACGGGTGCGGGAAGTCGGCGAGGTGTCGCCACAGTAGGTCGGGTGCGGAGGTCTGGCCTGTCCAGGCGGCGTGGATGTGTTCCAGCGATACGCCGATACGCGAGCACACTTCCCGCATGCCGGTGGCCACGGCGCTCTCGTCGTGGGCCGACACCCACCACACGACGACCCCGCGGTCGCGCATCCGAGCGGCGAAGTGCAGCGCCAGGGTCGTCTTGCCGTAGCCGCCGCCACCGTGCAGCACGATGATCCGACCGGTGCCGTCCGAGGTCATCCGCGTCAGCCGGTCGACCAGACCGGCGCGGCCGCGGACGTCGTGGTCGAGTCGGTCCGAGGGCGGTTCGACGGACACGAATCTCGACAGGTCCGGATGTGGCGGTCGTGAGGTGTCGTGGATGGTGACGATGTCCCGGCCCGCCTGCAGGACGCTGCCGTGCCCGGCCGCGTGAGCGGACTGCCCGAAGGCGCCCGAGGTCATGCCGCCTCCGCCAACATCTCCGCGATGGCGGCACTGACCGGCAACCCCACGGCGTCCTCCAGCCAGCCGAACTGGCCCGCGGGGTTGGCTTCGAGGAACCGCCACACACCGTCCGGGGTCACGGCGAAGTCGAACGCCGCGAAGGCGAGCCCGAACGCGTCCAGGAACCGACCGACCGCGGCGACGATCCCGGGCGGCGGGTCGATCACCGTGTAGGACAGCGCGGCGTAGTCGCTGCGCCAGTCGATACGCGAGGCGGCGCTGTGCGCGTGGATCGCCACCGCGAACAGCGTGGCGCCGACGGCGATCAGACGTACCTCGAAGGACTTCTCGACCCACTCCTGGAACAGGTGCGCCGTGGTCTCGACCCCGCCGAGGTCGTCCAGGTCGGATGATTCGAGCAGGTGCGTGTAGGCGATCCGCGTGACCGGCCCGTCGTCCAGCCGATTGACGCCGAGGACCTTGCTCACGACCCGGGGAAGGTCGGCGGTGAACCGGTGGGCCGCCTTCGGGTCGTTGGTGACCATCGTGTTGGGCACCGAGAAACCGCTCTGCGCGGCGACCGCCAACTGCCACGGCTTGTACCCGGCGTCGGCCTGCCGGGCAGGGTGGTTGCACCACGGCACGGGCAGTGACGCCAGCACGCCGCCCAGTCCCAACCTGGCCTCCATCCGCATGTGCCGCAGCTCCGCCGCGGACACACCGGCGTCGAAGGTAAAGCCCGTGGGACTGCGGAACAACACCGACCTGATGGCCTCGAGATCGACGCTGCGGTGAGGCGTGGTCAACGAACCGCGCCACCTGACCCCGTCGAGCACGGCATCCAGGGACAACCCAGTGGGGAACCATCCGACATCACATCGGAAGACCGGCACCGCGCGGTCACGGAGCTCGAGTACGACGCGGTTGACCGTGGGGTCGGAATCACCACCGATGATCAACACCGTCACGGCGACTCGTCGTCGGGCTGGTGGAAGTCCATCTCCTCGTCACCTGTGGGGCCGTCGGTTCCGCCGCTGGACGTGCCCGCCAGCACCACGTGCGTTCGCGGGCTGTCATGGACCACCACCTGCAGTTCGTGGGAGTACCGATAGGCCGGCTGGTCCATCACCGGGGTCTCGTGGAGAAACCGGAGCCCGAAGGAGCGAAACGCCATGCGATCAGCGGTCGGGCGAGGATGAGGGCGTGCCCGTTGCCGAGTCGGGAACCGGTCATCGAGTGACGCCAATACGCTGCCGATTTCGGAAAATCCTCCATTATGGACACTCACAGCGGCCCCCGACAGGTCGATTGCCTGCCTGGATTGACCAGTAAAACAGACAGCTTGACCGGTGGCCAACCCCATCATTCAAACGGGTGCCATCGGATCGCGTGGTCATGTCGAAGTCCTCGGAAGGGGAATCCTCGCGCACCGGGTAATCCGCACTTTTGCGGAGCTGGTCGGACGGCGTGCCGCGTGGTCGCTGTTCTCCATCCGCAGGTCGCCTGCGTGCTTGGGGGAACCTGCGCCACGTCCTCGCCTGTGTCGAGTTCCTGCTGTTCCTGTCGAGCGGAGGCGTGAGTCAATACGGGCCTTCGCACGCGTGTGCGATTGGTCCGGGTAGGTTCGGGTCGTCCAACGGTGAAAAGTGAGCGTTGATCACGACAGCTGTCCGGACCGGGGCATCTTCGTGAAGTCGGCGGCTTCGCCTGGTGTACAGGCACGCGCGCTGGTGGAGCAGGCCGGCGGACCGCAGGCGGGTGCCGGCCCGCTTCACGCGACCGTCGAGGTTGTCATGGAAACCGCCGTAGCGGGCTTCTGGCGAGGTCGTCCGGTCTCGCGGCGAGGGCCCGAAATTGTTGCGCGGCGAGGTCGTCGATACCGACGGTCAGAGCGAGGGCCCGGTTGAATGCGCGGTGCGCCGGAGCGTGTTTGCCGGAGAGCCATAGTGCCTGTCCCAGTGCGGCCAGGCCGTGGGCTCGTTCGGTGGTGGTGAAGGCGTGTCGGTACTTCGTGTCGGCGCGGGTGAGGTACTTGACGGCCGAGTCGTGTCGACCTGCTTCGATCATGAGCGCGCCGAGGTGGTGCAGTGTGCGGGCGGCACCGGTGTCGTGGTGGTGCAGTAGGTAGGTTTCCAGGGTTTCGTCGGCGCAGCCGATGATTTTGTGGAGGCGGTGTTGGGCGCGGTAGGTCTGGGCGAGGTCGTGCAGGGCGGCGGCGGTGGCGTCGGGGTTGTCGTCGTGGAGGCGGTGGATGGCGAGTTCGTGCATGCCTTGGATTGCGGCGAGGTGGAGGAGGCCGTGGGCGCGCAGTGTCTGTGCGGCGTGGCGGAAGGCGGTGGCGAGCAGCAGGGATGTGGGCAGGGTGGTGGCCAGTTGGGTGCCGAGGTCGCACAGCCTGCGGAGCCACGCCTGGTCGGCGTCGGCGGGGACTGCGCGCCATGTACCGGTCAGCAGCGCCACCGCCGACTCGGGTCGCGTCATGGTTGCGTGCAGGGTTGTCAGGACGTGGTCGGGGTCGAGCCGTCGGCGGGCGTCGGTATCCGGGTCGGTTGATTCCTGGCGTGGTTGCGCGGCGATGGGCGTGGGGTCGGTCATGCGGATTCGGACCTGTCCGGGTTGGTGATCACGTCGAACAGGTCTTCGAACACCATCGGTGGGAGTACGACGAGGGCTCCGGCGATGAACGCGGGGCCGGGTCGGAGGTCGCCCGACACGACGCGTGTCACGGTGGAGCGGTTCAGGCCCATCGCCTTGGCGAGCTTGTAGTCGGAGCGGAAACCGGCCAGTCGTACGGCTTTGGAGAAGGCGTCGGTCCGCAGTGCGACGTTGTAGGTGCTCATCGGGTTCTCCCGCCGGTGGGGTCCGGCGCTGTCGTGGTGTTGCCGCGCGTGTGGCGGTCGGCAATGGTGCGAGGGTCGTCAGCGGGTATCACGGTCGTAGGCGTCGGCCCGGCGTGCGAAGACGTCGCGGGTGTCGGTGGTCGACAGGGCCAGGGAGTCGAGGTGGCGCATCTTGGTCTCGTAGTGGGCGACGGTGTCGGGGTCGTCGTGGAATGCGATCGCGGTGTCGGTCTCGACGTAGGCGAGGGGGCGGGTCGGCGGGGTGAAGGTGAGGAGTGTGGCGGGTCGTGCGAGGGCCGGGTGGAACGGTGCGGCCATCGGGATCAGGCGCAGCGAGGTGCGTGCCCGGTCGCACATCTGGGTGAGGTGCCGCAGTTGGTCCCGCATGACCGTCGGGGTTCCGACCGTCGAGCGCACGGCGGCTTCGTGCATG
>NZ_LGED01000223.1 GCF_001280085.1 Saccharothrix sp. NRRL B-16348
GTCGCGGACCTTGTCCACGAACTGCGGATCGTTGGACAGCTTGAACGTGTCGACCTGGTGCGGCTTGAGGTTGAACGCCTTCCAGATCCGCCCGACCGTGGAACGCGACAGCCCGCTCTCGGCCGCCATCGACGCACGTGACCAGTGCGTGGCATCGACCGGCGTCCGTTCCAGCGTGGCCACCACCACCTGCTCGACCCGCTCGTCGGTGATCTTCCGCGGGGCGCCGGGACGCTGCTCGTCGACCAGTCCTTCGAGCCGCTTGTCCAGGAACCGGCGTCGCCACTTGCCCACCGTCTGCGGCCAGATCCCCAACTCGGCCGCGACATCCTGGTTGGACTTGCCGTCGGCGCAGCCGAGCACGATCCGGCACCGCTGCGCCAACGCCTGCGACGACTTCGCCCGCCGCGCCCAACGTGTCAGCGTCTCGCGTTCCTCGTCCGTCAACGTCACCACGGCCACCGGCCGACCCCTGCGAGCCATCCGGCAACCCTACAATTCATCAACGAACTTCAGGCGCAGGACACTAGTAGGACTTTGTTAGTTTGATCAGGGTGGTCGCTGGTGGCATGTGGGGCATCGACCGGTCCAGGTCGCCAGCAGGACCTGGAGCGCGTGCAGAACTTTGTAGAAGGTCAGGCCGCCCCAACGGCTTTTGGGTCGCTGGAACGCAACTCGGTCAGGAACAGGTGTGCGGCCGAGACCAGGGTGACGTGACGATGCCAGCCGGTGAACGACCGGCCCTCGAAGTGGGTCAGACCCAGGCCGGTCTTGAGTTCGCGGTAGTCGTGCTCGACGCGCCAGCGGATCTTGGCCAGGCGCACCAGGGTCCTGATCGGGGTGCGCCAGGGCAGGGTGGACAGCCAGTAGTCGGTCGGCCCGGGCGCGCCGGCCGGCCATTCGGCCAGCAGCCAGCACTGCGGCAGGCTGCCGTCCTCCCCTCGGGGGATGTCCCGGTTGGCCGGGCGGACCCGCAACGCGACGAACCTCGACCGCATCCGCGCGGTCGGGTCGCTCTTGGTCTTCCTGCTGCCCTGCCGCCAGGTCACCTGACGCGGACGGGCGCGTCCGGCGGCCCGGACCAACTCCGCCAGGGTGGTGGGCTTGTCCTGGTAACGAGGCCGTGGCGGACGGCCGCGCCCGGAATAGGGCGCTGCCGTGGGTGCGGCGTCGGCGGGGTGGGCCGACGTGCTGCCCTTGACCGCCATCACGTAGCCGATGCCCCGCCGGTCCAGTTCGAGCCGGAAGGCGGTGTTGTCGCCGTAGCCGGCATCCACGCACAACACCGGCGGAACATGGCCCCGGGCGGCCAACCCGTCGAGCATCTCCAGGGCCTGTCGCCATTTCGGGGTGTGCCGTTGATCGTCGGGAATCGCGCACCGCGAGCGGCGTGCGGCGATCAGGGCGGCCTGATCCGGGTCGCCGGCGCGTTGGTCGTCCCAGCTCTCGGGCAGGAACAGGCGCCAGTCCAGTGGGGCCGAACAGGTGTCGGTGACCGCGTGCACGCTGACCGCGATCTGGCAGTTGGTCACCTTCCCGGCGGTGCCGGTGTACTGGCGGGACACGCACGGCGAGGCGTCACCGTCCTTGACGTGCCCGGTGTCGTCCAGCACCCACGCATCCGGGGCCACCGCGGCAATGGCCCGCTCGGCCAGGCGACGGCGCACCGCGGTGTGGCCCCAGGTCGAGGAGGTGATGAACTGCTGCAACCGCTGATGGTCAACACCCAGACGCTCGGCCATGGGCTGCATCGACTTCCGCCGCCCGTCCAGCATCAACCCGCGCAGATACAACCCGCCGTTGAGTCGCTGCTCCCGCCGGGAGAAGGACGCGAACACCTCACCGGCGAAGTCTTCCAGGCGCTCACGCACGGCCTCCAACTCTGCTGGGAGCATCACAAGATCATCCCACACTCAACCTCGAACTAACAAAGTCCTACTAGGTCGGCGATCGGGTACCTGCGCCACTCGGCCCAGGGCAGACCCGGAACCCTCGCGTGGCGATGTGCCGCGGTGGCACAGTCGTTCATGGCGATGAGCAACGTGATCAGGGGGTGTCGGTGGCGACAGCGGAACCGGAGCGGACGGACGGCTCCCATCGGGTCCACGTCCACAACGACCTGTCGGGGACGGTGACCGGGCCGGTGGCGCAGGTCGGCGCGCTGTACGGCGACCTGCACGTCCACTCGACCTCATCACCGGCCGACGCGCCCGCGCGTGTCCTGGGCCGGATCCCGCCG
The DNA here is from genome assembly GCF_001280085.1 of Saccharothrix sp. NRRL B-16348. Taxonomy (GTDB): domain Bacteria; phylum Actinomycetota; class Actinomycetes; order Mycobacteriales; family Pseudonocardiaceae; genus Actinosynnema. Next base: position 2,240 of record NZ_LGED01000223.1, read on the forward strand.
CGAGCCAGCTGCTTCCGGCACCGCGCGCTCCCGGGACCCGCCGACGAGGCGCTGTGGGTGCTCACCGGCATGGGTGGCGCGGGCAAGACGCAGTCGGCGGCCGAGTACGCGCGACGCCGCCTCGCGTCCGGCGATGTCGACCTGGTCGTGTGGATCGCGGCCTCCTCACGGGACGCGATCGTCTCCCGGTACGCCGAAGCCGGTGTCGAAGTCGCCCAGGCCCGGGCCGACGATCCCGAACTGGCCGCAGAGCTGTTCCTCGGCTGGCTGGAGACGACGCCGCGACGGTGGCTGGTCGTGCTGGACGACCTGACGAGCCCCGCCGACCTGACGGGGCTGAGACCGCCGGCGTCGGGGCGCACCGTGATCACCACTCGTCGCCGTGACGCCGCGGTCGCCGGGCTGGGTGGCCGGTGGGTGGAGGTCGACGTCTTCACCGAGGACGAGGCGGATTCATACCTGCGCGCCGCCCTCGACACGCGGTTGGCCGACGACGTCGCCGGAGTCGTCGCCGATCTCGGCCGGCTGCCCCTCGCGCTCGGGCAGGCCGCCGCGTACATGCTCGACCAGGACGTGCCCTGCGGCGAGTACCGACGGCGCTTCGCCGACCGCACGAAGCGCCTCGCCGACCTCGTGCCCGCGCCCGACGCGCTGCCCGACGAGTACCGCAGGACCGTGGCCGTCACGTGGTCGTTGTCGATCGAGGTGGCGAACGCCCAGCACCCCACCGGCTTGGCCGGTCCGGTGCTGGAGCTGGCCGCCCTGCTGGACCCGGGCGGGATCCCCAAGATCGTGTTCACCACCGAAGCCGCCCGCCTGTGGCTGGGCCACGCCCACGAAGCCGGGGGATCGCCGGGGCTTGACGTCGACACCACCCTCGCCGCGCTGCGCCGCCTGCACCTGTTCAGCCTGGCCGTCGTCGACGCCGAAGCGGTGCGCGTGCACGGCGTGGTCCAGCGCGCCGTCCGCGACCACCTGCCGCCCGGCCGCCTGGCCGAGCTGGCCTGGGCCGCGGCCGATTCCCTCGCCGACGCCTGGCCGGACGACGGCCGGGAGCCGGACCTGAGCCAGAGGCTACGCGCGAACACCGACGCCCTCGACGGCTGTGCCGGTGAGCACCTGTGGACCGCCGACGAGTACCACGAAGTCCTGGCCGTGGCCGGTGACAGCCTCGGCGAGGTCGGGCAGGTAGCCGCCGCCGTCGCGCACTTCGCCCGGCTGGAGGCCACCACCACCGAGCGGCTCGGCCCGGACCACCGGCTGACCCTGGGCGTCCGCGGAAAGCTGGCCCTGTGGCGCGGAGACAGCGGCGACCTGCGCGGCGTCGAGGGCGCGAGGCAGCTCGTGGCGGATCGGCGGCGGGTGCTCGGTCCGCTCCACCCGGACACCCTCACCTCCCGGCACACCCTCGCGCGCCAACTCGGCCTCGCGGGCTACCCGGCGGACGCGGCCGCCGAACTCGAACAACTGCTCGCCGACCGCGTGGCGGTGCTGGGACCCGACCACCCCCACACCCTCACCACGCGGCACAACCTCGCCGCGAACCGCGGGGAGGCCGGTGACGCCGAAGCCGCCGTCACCGCGTTCGACGCGTTGCTCGTCGACACCGAACGGGTGCTCGGCCCCGAGCACCCCGACACCCTCAGCACCCGCCACGAACTGGCGCGGTGGCGGGGCACGGCCGGTGACCCGGCGGGCGCCACCGCCGCGTTGGAGTCGCTGCTGGTCGACCGGGCCCGCCTGCTCGGCCCTGACCACCCGTTGACGCTGACCACCCGCGGCGAATTCGCCCAGTTCACCGGAATGGCGGGGGATCCCGCGGGCGCAGCCGCCGCGTTCGAGTCGCTACTGGCGGATCGGCTGCGGGTGCTCGGCCCCGACCACCCCGACACGCTGTACACGCGGCTCGATCTCATCGGGGCGCGTGCGCTGGCGGGGCAGGCGACGGACGGCGTCGCCGAGCACGAGCGGCTGCTCGGCGACATGCTGCGGGTCCTCGGCCGGGACCACCCCTACGTCTGGCACGCCTGCCTGAGCCTGGCCATCCTGCGGGAAGGTCCCGGCGATCCGTCGGTGACCGCCGTGGACGAGTTGCTGGCCGCGTGCCTACGCGCTTTCGGCCCGGAGCACCCCGACCTCTGGCAGGTCCGCGCCCGCGCCGTGGTCGTCCACGCCAAGGCCGGTGACGCCGTCGCCACGGTACGGGCCCTCGAAGGACTCGCCGTCGACTCGGCCCGGGTGTTCGGTGCCGACCACCCGGACACCCTCCGAGTCCGGCAACAACTCGCCCGGTGGAAGGTGACCGCCGGCGACACCGCCAAGGCCGTCGACACCACCGCGCACCTGCTGGAGGATCGGTCGCGGATCCTCGACGAGTAAGCGTGATCGATGCTGCATGCCGTGCACCTGAATCCACGGCTGGGGTGCGATCCGCGATTGGTCGGACGTTCTTCCGCTGCACATTCGCTACGGCAGGAAGCTGGACGACGCCCCCGGTAGCCGGTCGCCCGGCGGTGACCTCACACCGAGCGCGGTCGGGCCGGACCGCGGTTACCTGTGGGTGGTCAGGCGGCGGGTGAGTGCTGCGGCGGTCTTGGCGGCGCGGTCGACGCGTAGCTCGCTGACCCGGCACAGCGTTGCGCCGAGCCCAACCCAAGCGGCTGGCACGGTGACGGTGTGGCCGGCGGCGGCCGTCGAAGAACGTGGTCGAGCGCAGCAGCCAGCCGCCGGCTCCGGGCGGCAGCAGTTGGCCGAGTTCGCCGGACCAGCCAGGCAGCATCTCCGGTGCGGTCGCCGTGCCCAAGAAGGGTTGCCGACGAGTATCGAGCCGATGACGCCGATCCTGATGCCTGCGTACCCGAGCAGGGATTGCGGTCCCAGCGAAGGCGAGTGCTCCGACGACCCGGCGAAACCGTGCCGCGGAAGAGCCTGGTCAGCAGCACCGCGGCCAGCAGACCGCCCATGGCCAGGGGCAGGGCGCCGGCGGCCATGCCGGCGCCGCGCGGGTCGTCGGCGGGGAGGGCCGTCCGGCTGTGGTGATCGCCAGGTGGCGTCGCGTCCCGGCAAGGGGTTGGAAGTGGACGACTTCGACGGGTGGTGTGGGCGAAGTGGTCGGACAGCGCGGCGGTGTAGTCGTCGTCCGGGTTTCGTTGGACCATAGGGTGAGTACGCCGCCGGCCCGCAGGCGTTCGGCGAGGGGGTGTCGGTCGTTGGTGAGATGCCGTCGGCCTGGTCTATCCCGTGAGGCGGTCGGCGAGGAGTCGGAGCCTGGTCGCGGTGTGGAAGCGGCGCAGCCAGGTAGTGGGCAGCGTGGTGGTGCCCTTGCAGGCACCGGCGAGGGCGCCGGTCATGGCGGCGGCGGAGTTGGTGGCGCCGCTGGCGTGGATGGCGTAGCCGATCGCTTCGACCGGGTCGTCGGGGTTGCTGAGGAAGGCGAGCAGGGGCGGTGGGCATCGGGTTGTGCCTGGTGGTCATTGCCCGTGGGCTGGGCACGCTTGGTGACGTCGGTGTTCGTGGACGTGTGGGTGACGTCGTGCTGCGCGCGGCTCCGGTGGTGGCCGCGGGCGGCGTGCCGTTGCGGCCGGGGGACGACGTCGTGGTGAGGTTCAGGGTTCATGCCGAGCGCGGCTTGAGCGACGAGCTGGTGGCGGTCTACAGCGACGAGGTGCGGCGGGTTGAGCTGCGCTGGGACCGGGACTGTGACGGGGTCGCCGAACCAGTGGCGACGTTGCCGCTGGAGCATGGCGTGGTGCCCAGCGGTCGCGGTGTCGGTGCGGACTACCGGCTCGTGCTGGTGGGCCTGCGGGAGGAACACACCGTTGGGTCGACGGTGGTCGTGAAGTTCGACTTTGCCCTGGCCGGTGAGCTGACCGTCGCCGTTCCCGTCGCGCAAATGGCCGTGAACTCGGGTAGCTGCTTCGACGCCGGCGTCGTGTGAATTGCCTTGGCTCCCCGGAAACGAGCACGGTCTGCTTCACGTCGAGGAAGTCGCTGCGAGCCCGTGTTCGTGGCGTTGGCCGCCTGCCGGGACGCCCGGCCATGCGGTGGTCGGTCGTTCGGCGCCGACCACGGTGGCCAGTGCGTCGAGCGCCCGTGCCAGCCAGCTGTCCAGCAGCGGCTGGGGCAGGTGGGCCGGACCGGTCAGGTCGACCGCGACGGCGCTTCGCCCGGGTGTCATGCGCAGCACCCGCAGGACCCCCGTGTACGTCGTCGCTTCGTCGCCACCCCACTGGACCTTCAGGTGTCCCCAGTCGATGCGCACCCGCCGCTCGCAGGGCTCGTCGTCCGCGCCGTCGAAGGGCCACAGGCGCAGCAGACCGGGTCCGTACAGCTCGACCTCCGCACCGGTGGGCAGCCAGGAGTCCAGGTGTTCCAGGTCGGTGACGATGTCGAACACGACTTCGGCGTCGGCCGGCATGGTTCTCGTCCGTGTCGTCCGGGCGGGCACGCGGACCGCGGTCTCCGCTCCCCGGTTCGGTGTGGGCTCGCGGGTGGTGGGCTCGTGCAGCGTCATCGGCGTCCTCTCGTCGGGTTCACCCGATCCTCGGTCGGGGCATGTGCGGGTTGACCTGACGACCTGCTGACGATCTGCGGTCACCGGGGTGTGGGGATCGGTGTCGACGCCGTGGTGCTCGTCGGTGGGCGAGGCTCGGAGGATGTCTGGTCGGGGCGTTGGGTGACGGTCGGTGTGGGCAGCGGGGCCGCAGTGGAAGAGGTCAGCGGTCGTGGTTCGTTCTGGGCTGTGATCCCGCACGCTGTGAGCACGCTGCAGGCCGCGAGCGCTGAGCAACCGGTCAACAGGAGTGCGAGGGCGGTCGTCGTGGTGGTCCTCACTGGTGCGCCTCCGGGAGCTCCACGACGAACCGCGCCCCGCCGCCGGGACGGTCCTCGACCCAGACGGTGCCGCTGTGGCGGTGGACGTGTTGGGCGACCAGAGCGAGGCCGAGGCCGCTGCCGGTGTCGGTGCCGCGGCTGCCGGCGCGGGTGCCGCGGTCGAAGCGGTGGAAGATGCGCTCGCGCAGTTCGGGCGGCACGCCGGGGCCGGTGTCGTCGACCTCCAGTCTGGCGTGGCCGTCGTGGGAGAGGACCGCGACGCGGACCGCTCCGCCGGCGTGGCGCTCGGCGTTGTCGAGCAGGTTGTCCACCACGCGGTCCAGGCGGCGGCGGTCACCGAGGACCTGGGGGCCCGGTAGTCCGGGCCGGACCGGGACGTCGGTGGCGGGACGGGAGTCCAGCACGTTGTCGACCAGCGAGACGAGGTCGATGACCTCGAGGTTCGTGTCGTCGGCCTCCTGGTCGGCGCGGGAGATCTCCAGCAGGTCCACGACGGTGCGGGAGAATCGGTCGACTTCGGAGGTGAGCAGGTCCAGGGCGCGGCCGGCGGTGCCGGGTATCTCGGCGCGGCGGCGGCGCAGCACCTCGGCGGCGTTGACCATGGTGGTCAGGGGTGAGCGCAATTCGTGGCTGACGTCGCCGGCGAAGCGGGCGTCGCGCAGCACGCGTTCCTCCAGGGCGTCGGCGGTGGTGTTGAACGTGCTCGCCAGGCGCGCCAGGTCCGGGTCGGTCTGGGTGGGCAGGCGGGCCTTGAGGTCGCCGCCGGCGATGAGGGACGCGGCTTTGGTCAGCTCGGTCAGCGGGCGCAGTGCGCGCCTGCCGGCCCACGAGCCCAGCGCGACGCCGAGCAGCCCGCTGACCAGCGTGCCGGTGATCAGCAGGACGCTGAGGAAGCGGAAGGTGCGGTCCAGTTGCAGCAGCGGCGCGAGTTCGACGTAGGCGGCGTCGGCAGAGCTGATCGGCAGGCTCACCGCCAGCACCGGGATGCCGTCGACGACGAGTCGTTGGGTGGCCGGCACGCCGCGGCGGCCGAGGTCGACCAGTTCGTCGGGCAGGACCTGCGGGTCGATCTGTCGCCCGCTGGTGAGCACCTGACCCGACCGGTAGAGCAGCACGGTGGAGTCGGGGCCGGTGGTCAGGCCGGTGAGCAGTTCTTCGAGCCCGTCGGAGCCGGTGCGCAGGGCCCCGTCGACGAGGCGGACGTTGACCTCGGCCTGGCGGGTGGCGCTCTGCTCGCGCTGGCGCTGCATGTACCCCGAGGACAGGTTCCACACCAGCACCGCCAGTGCGCTGGTCAGCAGCAGCGACCCCAGTCCGAGCACGAGCGCGACGCGCCAGCGCAGTGAGAGCCGGGGCATCAGAGGTCGACCCGGTAGCCCACACCGCGGACGGTGACGACCAGCTCCGGGTCGTCGGGGTCGGCTTCGACCTTGCGGCGCAGGCGGCGGATGTGGACGTCGAGCAGGCGGGTGTCGCCGAAGTAGTCGTAACCCCACACGCGTTGCAGCAGCTGCTCGCGGCTGACCACCCGGCCGTCGGCCGAGGCCAGTTCCACCAGCAGTCGGAATTCGGTGCGCGTCAGGTGGACCTCCGCGCCCGCGCGCAGCACGGTGCTCGTCTGCGGCTGGATCTCCAGCTCGCCCACCCGGAGGACTTCGTCTTGGCGGCCGCTGCGGCGTAGCAGGGCGCGGATGCGGGCGGCGAGGACGCTGGCCATCAGCGGTTTGGTGACGTAGTCGTCCGCGCCCGCTTCGAGTCCGGCGATGACGTCGCTCGCGTCGGTGCGGGCCGTGACGATGATGATCGGCAGGTCGCCCTGCGCGCGCAGGGCGCGGCAGACCTCCAGACCATCGACACCGGGCAGCATCAGGTCCAGCAGCACCACGTCGAACGTCGTCGTCTTCAACAGGTCCAGGGCGTCCTCACCGGACACGGCGTCGGTGACGGTGAAGCCCTCGTCGTCGAGCGCGAGACCCAACGCCTGCCTGATGTGTTCGTCGTCCTCGACCAGCAGCACGGACAGCGTCATGCCTCGATTGTCAGGTCCGAACACCGGGAGCGCCTCGTGACGACGCACTGTGGCGGCAGGATGCAAGCCGATTGGAAGGTCGGTCGCGCCACGCGCCACGGGTCAGTGCCGGCGATTGATCGCGAAGCGGAAGCGCCCGTCGATGTCCATGCGCACGTCCAGCAGCTTGTCGCGCAGGTGAAGTGCTGCATCCGGCGCCATGAAGACACGGCTCCCGGTCGGCGCGGTGAGCACCGCGTCGTGCGCCGCGGGAGGGGCGGGAACGGCCAGGGTGATGGCCTGAACCCCGTCCCGGTCAGACCAACCGATCCGCAAGCCACCGTCGTTCCCGCTCGTGCGACCGGTCAGACCGGCGATCACCACGCCGGCCGCGTGGGTGATGTCCAGCACGGGGACTCCTCTCAAGCCTGGGGGTAGACGCCGAAGTGGATTCGGCCCGCGTGGCGCCTGCGCACGTCGAGCACCTTGTCCGACAGCGCCTGCGCGGCGCGGGGGTCGAGGAAGACACGCACCTCGTCACGGGTGACCACCACGTCGTCGACCGCGGGATACGGCTGGATGGACAAGTCGAAGTCGTGGCCGTCCGCCTGGTCGGCCCACGCGATCCGCAACCCACCCTGCCGGCCCACCCTGGTGGCCGTGGTCAGCTCGTCGATGGCCGAGGCGGCCGTCGCATCGATGTCGATCACTGTCGATTCCTCCGTGGCGTGTGGTCAGGTCACCTCCGAGGCTAGGTGTTGGTTCCTGCGATCGGACACGTCGGCGTTGCACCGCAAGGAGATTGTCAGCAAAGGTGGAGCGACAAGTGAATGGGCACGCGGCCCACGACTGCCGCGCGCGCCGGCATTCCTATCCGGACGGTGGCGTTGCGACATGAGGTCAGTCCTCGAAGTCCAGTCTGGCCCACACGGTGGTGGTCGTGTTCTGGGTGAGAATGCCCCATCGGCTGGACAGCGCGTCGATCAGCAGCAGGCCCGCCGAGAGCTGCCACGGCCCGACTCGCCTGCGCGCGTGGTTCCGAACGCTGACCACCATCGACTCGCCGAACTCGTCGAGGTCGAGTTTCAGCACGTAGGGCGGCAGGCCGTGGTTCACGGCGTTGTCGAACAGTTCCCCCGCGACCACGCCCACCAGCACGACGTCATTCTCCGGCCAGCCTTCCAGGCGCTCCTGGAGCCACCGCGCGACCTCCACCGGCGAAGTGGAGTCGTCGTCCTGGACCACCAGCACGACCGCTCCGTCACCCGCTGCCACCTGGCGATTCTCCCACCGCTGTGCGGATCACACCTGACGAGAACCTTGCGATCCCGGGCGTCAGGACTCGTCGATCACCGAGCGCAGGAACTGCCTGGTGCGTTCCTGCTTGGGCGCGTCGAACAGCTCGTCCGGTGGCGCCGATTCGATGATGCGGCCCTCGTTGAACATCAGGACCCGGTCGGACACGTCGCGGGCGAACTTCATGGCGTGGGTCACGCACAGCATGGTCACGTCGAACGTCCGCGCGACGTCCCGCAGCACGTCGAGCACCTCGGCGGCGAGTTCCGGGTCGAGCGCGGAGGTGACCTCGTCCAGCAGCAGCACGTCCGGCCGCATGGCCAGCGCGCGGGCGATCGCGACCCGCTGCTGTTGGCCGCCGGACAGCTGTGACGGGTAGGCGTCGAGCTTGCCCGCCAGTCCGACCATGTCCAGCAACCCCCGGGCGCGCTCTTCGGCCTCCTCCTTCTCCAGCCCGAGCACGTGGACCGGTGCTTCGGTGACGTTGCGCAGCACTCGCATGTTGGGGAACAGGTTGTACTGCTGGAACACCATCGTGGTGTGCCGGCGCATCGTCCGCAGGTGCCGTTCACCGGCGGCGACGAGGGTGTCGCCCCGCCGTTCGTGGAACAGCGGCTCGCCGGCCAGGGTGATCGTGCCGCTGTCGGGGCGGGTGAGGGTCATCAGCATCCGCAGGATCGTCGTCTTGCCCGACCCGCTGGGCCCGATCAGTGTGACCCGCTCGCCCGCGCGGACGGTGAAGGACAGGTCGTCGAGCACGACGGTGTCGGCGAACCGCTTGTCGACCCGGTCGAACGTGATCAACTCCGTGGTCATGCGACTTCCCTTCGGTACCGGTGTTCCAGGACCCGCACCGGCCACGCGATGAGGAGGGCGGTGATCAGGTACAGCAGCCCGGCCACGGTGATCAGTTCCAGGTACTGGAAGTTCTGCGCGCCGACCGCCTTCACCACGCTGAGCACCTCGGCGATGGTGATGACGGTGAGCTGAGGTGTGTCCTTGAACAGGGCGATGGCGTAGTTGCCCAGTGCGGGCACGACCCGTGGCACGGCCTGCGGCAGCACGACCCTGGTCCAGGTGCGACTGCGCGACAGGCTCAGCGCCTTGGCCGCCTCCCACTGCCCGGTGGGCACTCCGTCGATGCCCGCGCGGTACACCTCGGAGGTGTAGGTCGCGTAGTGCACGCCGAGGCCGATCGCGCCGGTCGCCATCGCGGACAGCTCGATCCCGACGGTGGGCAGCACGAAGAACAGGAAGAACAGCTGCACCAGCAACGGGGTGGAGCGGACGAACTCGACGAAGAAGCCGACCGGGAGCCGGACCCAGCGCTGGTGGCTCCGGCGCGACAACGCGAACCCGAGCCCGAGCACGAGTGCGATCACGTAGCCGATCGCGGCGGCCTGGAGTGCGATCACCAGGCCGCGCAGCAGAGGCGGCACGGCCTCCCACGCGGCCTGCCAGTCGAACGTCATCGCGCCCCCTCGGTGACCAGGGGACCGACGTGCGGCCCGCTGGAGGTGGTGGTTCGGCCCAGCGAGGCGGCCGCGCGCCGTTCGACCAGCTTCACCAGTCGGGTGAGCACCAGCGCGATCACGCCGTAGCCGACGAGCAGGCCCGCGAACGTGGCCGCGGTGTCACCGGTGGCGGCACGGACGATCTGTCCCTGGAACGTCAGGTCCTGGAGGAAGACCAGCGACACCAGCGCGGTGGCCTTCAGCAGCTCGACCAGCAGGTTGCCGAACGGCGGCACCATCGCCACGACCGCCTGCGGCAGCACCACCAGCCGCATCCGCTGCCAGGGCGTGAAGTTGAGCGCCGTGGCGGCTTCGAGCTGCGCGGCCGGCACGGAGAGCACCGCGCCGCGCACGACCTCCGCGCCGTACGCGCCGATGTTGAGCGAGAGTGCCAGCACGCCGGCGAACAGTGGCTCCAATTGGAACCCGAGGCCGGGCAGGGCGAACACGAGCCAGAACAGCACGACCAGTGCCGGCAGCCCGCGGAAGCCCTCGGTGTAGGCCAGCGCGACACCGCGCACCAGCCGGTTGGCCGACAGCCGGGCGAGCCCGGCGGCGAACGCGAACACCAGACCGAGCACCGCGCCGAACAACGTCAGTTCCAGCGTGACGAGCAGCCCGTCGAGCAGGCGCAGCCACAGACCTGTGGACATGGGTGACCCTCCCCCTCAGGCCGGGTCGGACCGGCAGAGCCGGTCCGCGGTGAGGTCGGTCATCTCGGACTCGGTGAACCCGAACGGGCGGACGATCTCCAGCAGCTCCCCGCTGCGCTTGAGCCCGTGCAGCTCGGCGTTGAACGCGTCGCGCAGCCGCCGCTGGTCGGGGCGGAAGCCGAACCCGCCCGCGCCGTACTGCTCCACGCCGTCGAGCACCGGCACGAACGGCTCGGTCAGCTCGACGGCCGCGTCCGGTCTGCGGGCCATCGCGTCGCGCAACGAGATCGCGGTGAGCAGGAAGCCGTCCGCGCGACCGGCCAGCAGTCCGTCGACCCCGCCGGCCTGGGTCGCGAAGGTCACCGTCCGGTCGGCGGGGACGCCGTACCCGGCGGCGATGTCGACCTCGAAGCTCCCGAGCAGCACCCCGAGCTTCGCCGTGCCGTCCTGGACGAAGTCCTCGAGCGTGGTGAAACGCCCCACGTCGCCGCGGCGCACCAGGATGGCCTCGGGCGCGTTGTAGTCCGGGTCGGAGAACAGGATCTGCTCGCACCGGGTCGGGGTGATGAACATGCCGGCGGCGATGACGTCGAACAGCCCGGCGCGCAGGCCGGGGATCAGCGCGCCGAAGTCCGACAGCGCGGGCACGAAGTTGTCCACCCCGAGCCTGCGGAACACGGCTTTGGCGACCTCGGGCGCCTCGCCGGTCAGCTCGCCGCGGCGGTCGACGTAGCCGTAGGGAGCCTCGTTGGCGAAGCCCATGCGCACTTCGCCGGTGGCACGCAGGCGCTCCAGCAGGTTGCCGCCGTGATCCTCGGCGGACAGGTCGACGGTGCTGCACCCGGCGGCGGCGAGCCCGGCTCCGAGACCGGCTGCCAGGAACAGGCGGCGGGACAAGTGTGAAGAAGACACGAAGTGGGATTCCCAACTTCGACGACAGGACGGTCCACCGCACCGCGACACGGCGGACGGACTCGGCGACCTTAGAGAAAGCGGCGGCGGACCGTCAACACCAAGCTCGTGCCGCGCCGTCGAACTCGACATGAAATGCTTATGCCGCAACCAGATTCTGGTATGTCACAGCGGATGGAGTCCGAAGTGGATGGTCAACCTTGCGGTTGCCTGACAGGTGGCGCGAGGTGTGCCCGCACGTTCCTCGCGGCTGTTACGTTCCGGCAGCATGTTCGCCGAACGGACGAAGCAGCACGGCGTGCTCCAGTCGGGCGCCGTGCCACCGCTCTCGGTCGGGCGACCGACCGCCGGCGACGGGGGCGCACTGTGGCGCCTGGCTGTCGACACCGGTGTGCTCGACGTCAACTCCTCGTACGCCTACCTGCTGTGGGTCAGGGATTTCGCCGCTGCCTCGGCGGTCGCCCGAGCGGGTGGGGAGGTCGTGGGCTTCGTCACCGGCTACGCCCGCCCGGACGCGCCAGGAACGTTGTTCGTCTGGCAGGTTGCCGTGGCAGAGCGGCACCGGGGTCGCGGCGTCGCGCGAGCGATGCTGGACGACCTGGTCGGCCGCGGCACGACATTTGTCGAGACGACGGTCACGGCGACCAACGAGGCGTCGATCCGGCTGTTCACCGCGCTGGCGCGCGACCACGGCGTCCGGCACACCTGTGAGCCGCTGTTCACCGAAGACCTGTTCCCCGATTCGCACGAAGCCGAAGAACTGCACCGCCTCGGGCCGTGGCCGGGGTCGCCCCGCACTCGAACACCAGGAGAGACGTGAGCATTTTCGCCAGCCTCGAGTCCGAGGTCCGCAGTTACTGCCGCAAGTGGCCGGTGGTGTTCGACCGCGCGGTCGGCGCGCACCTCTACGACGAGGACGGCGGCGGCTACCTGGACTTCTTCGCGGGCGCCGGCGCGCTCAACTACGGGCACAACAACCCGGTCCTCAAGAAGGCCCTGATCGAGTACCTGGCCGAGGACCGGATCACCCACTCCCTCGACATGCACACCACCGCCAAACGGGACTTCCTGGAGGCGTTCGACGAGGTGGTGCTCCAGCCGCGCGGTCTGGAGTACAAGGTCCAGTTCCCCGGACCTACCGGCACGAACGCGGTCGAGGCGGCCCTCAAGCTGGCGCGCAAGGTCACCGGTCGCGAGTCGGTGGTCAACTTCACCAACGCCTTCCACGGGATGACGCTCGGCGCGCTGTCGGTCAGCGGCGACTCGATGAAACGCGGTGGCGCGGGCATTCCGCTGGTGCACGCGACGCCGATGCCCTATGACAACTACTTCGACGGGCAGTACCCGGACTTCCTGTACTTCGAGCGGTTGCTCAGCGACGCGGGCAGCGGCCTCAACGCCCCCGCGGCAGTGATCGTGGAGACGGTGCAGGGCGAGGGCGGCATCAACGCGGCCCGCTTCGACTGGCTCGCGGGACTGGCCGCGCTGTGCCGCACGCACGGGATCCTGCTGATCGTGGACGACGTGCAGATGGGCTGCGGTCGGACCGGCCCGTTCTTCAGCTTCGAGGGCTCCGGGATCGTGCCCGACATCGTCTGCCTGTCGAAGTCGATCGGCGGGTACGGGCTGCCGATGGCGCTCACCCTGGTGCGCCCGGACCTGGACGTGTGGGAGCCGGGGGAGCACAACGGGACGTTCCGCGGCAACAACCCGGCGTTCGTCACCGCCACCGCGGCACTGCGCGAGTACTGGGCCGACGACCGGCTGGAGAAGAGCACCAAGACCAGGGGCGAACAGGTCGAACGGGCGCTGCAGGACATCTCCGCGACCGTGCCCGGCAGCGTCGCGAAGGGGCGCGGGCTCGCCCGCGGCCTGGCGTTCGAGGAGACCGGACTGGCCGGCCGGGTGGCGGGCGCGGCGTTCCGGCGCGGCCTGCTGGTCGAGACCTCCGGCCCGGACGACGAGGTGGTCAAGCTGATGCCGCCGCTCACCCTCACCGACGACGAGCTCGAACGAGGACTGACCCTGCTCACCGAGTCCGTGCGCGAGTGCGCCACCACGGGAGGAGCGCCGTGATCGTCCGTTCGCTGCACGACCTCGACGGCACCGACCGCGATGTCGTCACGCCCAACTGGCGCAGCAAGCGCATCATCCTGGCCGGGGACCGGGTCGGGTTCTCGATGCACGAGACCGTGCTGAAAGCGGGCACGGTCAACGACTTCTGGTACGCCAACCACGTCGAAGCGGTGCTGTGCGTGGAAGGCCACGGCGAACTGGTCGACAAGGAGACCGGCGAGGTCTTCGCGCTGCGCCCCGGCACGCTCTACCTGCTCGACGGGCACGAGCGCCACCAGGTGCGGCCCGTCACCGACATCCGCGCGATCTGCGTGTTCAACCCCCCGGTCACCGGACGGGAAGTGCACGACGAACGCGGCGTGTACCCGCTGATCCGCCTGGACGAACAGGGGAACGGCGACGACCCGGCGAACCTGCCGTCCGACGAGGAGACCCGCGCATGACCACGACCACGGACCGGTACCCGACCCGCACGGCGACCGAGGCGGCGCCGATCACCCGAGCCGAGCCCGTCGTCTGGGGCGGGGAAACCTCCGGGCCGCTCGACGCCGGAACGCTCGCGTCCTACGACGCCAAGGGCTTCCTCACCGTCGAGAACCTGCTGAGCCCCGAAGAGGTCGACCTGTTCCGCGACGCGGTCGGCAGGCTCCGCGCCGACCCGGTTGTCCGCGCCGACGAGCGCACGGTCGTGGAGAAGCAGTCCGACGACGTGCGCTCCGTCTTCGAGGTGCACCGGATCAGCGAACTGGTCGCCCGACTCGCCGCCGACCCGCGGCTCCTCGACCGCGCCCGCCAGATCCTCGGCTCGGACGTGTACGTGCACCAAAGCCGGGTCAACTTCATGCCTGGCTTCACCGGCAAGGGCTTCTACTGGCACTCGGACTTCGAGACCTGGCACGCCGAGGACGGCATGCCGCTGATGCGCGCGGTGAGCGTGTCGATCGCGCTGACCGACAACTACCCGTTCAACGGCGGCCTGATGCTGATGCCCGGCGCCCACCGCACCTTCGTGCCCTGCGCCGGCGCGACACCCGACGACCACTACCGGTCGTCGCTGAAGGAGCAGGAGATCGGCGTCCCGAGCCGGGCGCACCTCACCGCACTGGCGGACGCGCACGGCATCGAGCAGTTCACCGGCCCGGCCGGCTCGGCGCTGATGTTCGACTCCAACAGCATGCACGGCTCGGGCAGCAACATCACCCCGTTCCCGCGCTCCAACATCTTCCTCGTGTTCAACAGCGTGGAGAACACCCTGGTGAAGCCGTTCGCCGCGGCCCGACCGCGGCCGGACTTCGTCGCCTCACGCGACTTCACCCCGCTGAGCTGACTTCGGAAGTCCGGTGTTCGTCACGCCGCGGCAGTCGGGGGAATCCGCGGCATGGTGGTGCGGGACTCGCGGAGGGCGGCACCCCGCCGGGAGTCCTGCACGACTCGTCTTAGATGTCCACAGAGGACAAATGGGGTTCGGGTCGTCACGCCGCGCCGTTGTGCCGATATCCGCCGGGCCGTCCCGCAGGTGCCCAAGAAGATCAGCATGGTCCTGATCGATGCCTTCGCCAGGTTCGTCGAGGCGGGCGTGGTCCTGTGTCCGGACGACGTTCGCGTGCTGATCCGACGACCTCGTGGCGGTGCTGGTGCGCTTTGCCAGGGTGGTGCTCAGGTGCGTGCGGTGATCATGGCGTCGAGCCGGTGTTGGGCCAGCCGGTGCAGCATCTCGGCCAAGGCCTCCGGTTGGATCTGCCCTTGCAGGTCTTCTCTGGCGGTGACCACGGTGCGAGCCACGACTGTCGAAGAGACGCGTCCTCGGAACTCGGCGGTCAAGGCGCGCACGGTGTCACGACAGACGGGATCCCGTCGGTGCTGGTCGGCGATCACGGCTGCTCCTCTGTTCGGGTCGCTCCTTCTATCCTCCGGGAAAACGCAGGTGAAGGACCTAACGAGTGCCTGACGATCGTCGGGCCGCGGACCGCGAGTGTCAGCAGCATGCGGAACGGCTCCCACTTGCCGCACTCGGCTCTCATCGCAAGGTGAACGCAAGGTCGTACCGCGGAGTTGTCGACCACAGTGATGGGGAGTCCGCGAGACGATGAGAGCGACACCTCCTCTTGCCGTAGTTCGAGCCAGGAAGTCGACCGCCAGCGCCGTGACCGCTTTCCCTGTTGAGGAAGATCCTGCCGCTCTGCTCCTGATCTGCGACGATTGCGGTTGTCGATTCGACAACCGCAGCGCCGATGAGTGGGTCGTGCTGTGGCACCGGGCGGTGGTGAAAGGCTGGGCGGGCCGGGACCGGGCGATCGGCCCGCACCGCTGTGATTCCTGTGCGGTGTGAGATCGACAATTCGCCGTTACGACTGTGGTGCTGGTCGGCATCGCTGACAGCCGCGTAGATCGGGTGTAGGTCGGAGTGAAAGCTCAGCCTCCACGTCCCGACGGCAGGGATGCTGCTTGCGCTGAGGTCGTGGGCGGGTTCTGCCGCAGGGCGGCTCCCTGCTGTGGACAGGATGGGAAGCCGATCATCGCTGCGGAGTGAAGCGGGGCAGGCGGCACTCCGCCACAATCGAACGCGATGGGGGCGTGCCGACCAGACTTCCCGGCGCTCCGCGCGACCAGATGCCGAAATCGGGCAGAAGCGCAAACCGGACGGTCGGCGTAGCGGGATCGGTGTCCGCATCGATACGGTGTCGGGCGCTGTCACCATGATCGGGACCACGCCCACGGGTCGGGGCGAACGGGGTCAGGCTGGTGGCGTAGAGGGCGAACCCGGCGTTTTTGAAGGCCGACACCGCGTGGAACACTCCTCCGTAGGCTGCGGCGACCTCGCCGCATACTGTCAGCCTCCCGCCGTTCCTGATCGACAGGGGTGCTCCCGCCTCGACACCCACGACCACCCGCATATCTTATCACTGTCGAACAGGAAACTGCTCCGCCGTCGACGTCGGAAACAGGGCTGGGCAAATCGCTCCGGCTGTTCTCTTCGAATTGGGGAAGGACGTGTCGGATGTTTGCGGTCGTCATTAGGGCGTCATCACCGGCGCTGGAGTTCGGGTTACTGATTGCGTAGGAAGGCCGACCCGCCGGTTCCGGCCGGCCTTCCTGTCAGGCTCGACGGGTCAGAACAGCACCGTGGCGCAGCCGACCCTGGGACCGGCGGTGCCCGCCTTGCCCGGCTCGGTGGCGGTGCGCTGGGCGTGGATCACGACCGAGCCCGCCCGGCGGTCGGCGAACCGCCACGGCACGACCGCGCCGACCACCGCGCGGCCGCGGTCGTCGGTGGTGGCGTAGGCCGGGTCCACCGACGGCTGGTTCGGGTCCACCACGTGCTGGTGGTGGGCGCCGGCGTCGGTGGCCATCGCGCCGCACGGCCGCTGGTGGGCGTGCGCGCCGTAGGTGCGGTTCGGGACCAGGCCGTACACGCTGAGCAAGGTCTTCGTCGAGCGCCGCACCGGGGTGGCCACGACCATCACCGCCGCGCCGGATGCGATCAACGCGGTGTCGTAGGTGTAGGCCTTGGTCGCGGTGTCGGGGGTGGCGAAGCGGGCCACCGTCACCGCGACACCGGAGTTCTGTGCGACATCAGAACTTTGCGCGACATCGGCGGACGCCGTGGGCGTCACGATCGCCGCCAGCAATCCGCCGACGAACAGAGGAATCAGACGTTTCACACTCGTCCTTTCGGTAGGGGCGGCGTATGTCCGAAGCTAGCATCGGTGGTCTCTTCATGCCTCACTGTGAGTTCACCGTAAGCAGACCGTAATTCGTGTACAGGAAACTCTTCAACTTAACTGGA
Organism: Saccharothrix sp. NRRL B-16348; assembly: GCF_001280085.1. GTDB lineage: Bacteria > Actinomycetota > Actinomycetes > Mycobacteriales > Pseudonocardiaceae > Actinosynnema. Next base: position 19,319 of record NZ_LGED01000223.1, read on the forward strand.
GATATTGAGCCCGCATGTAGAACTGCTGCAACTTCGCGTCTATTGACCAAGTCGCCAACGGTGCAGCCGTCGTGGCTATGGCCGTATTGCTGCTGACGAGGGCTCCGGTCACTTGACACCATGTCAGGAGGTGACGGCCCGCCATCGGGCGACTTGCCGACGGCAAACGGTGCTGCGGGCTTGCCGTTCTTGGCGTTGGTCACCGACACGGTGTCCGACCCCGTGTTGGTGATGTAGGCGAAGCTGTCGTCGGGCGCCGCCGCGGAGCCCTCGGGCATGCGCTGGACCTTGACGACATCGAGGGGTTTGGCAGTGGGGCCCAGGACGCTGACGGTGTCCGAACCGGTGACCGCCCGTTCACCGGGCCGACGGCGAGGCTTCACATCCCCCCTGGGGTTCGGATGTCTTTCAGGTGTGGCCGGTCCAGGCCCGGTTCCGGTTCCGGTGGAACGGGTTCCGGCGGAACGGGTTCCGGCGGTTCCCGTGGTGGGGCTGTGACCGGCAGTTCTCTCAGCTCCCCGCGCGGCTCCTCGGTCATCACGTCGGCGAGGGTCAGCACGTTGAGCGCGCTGTCGGCGGGCGGTTCGGTGGCGTTGGTGAGGGCGTCTTCGAGCGCGTGGGACAGTTGCGGCTCCGTCAGGTCCTTGGTGGCGAAGTCGCGCAGGCACTGGCATCGCGCGAGCTGGTTCTCCGCCGCGCAGGACATGACGCCCACGACGCGGATCGCCTGGGCGAGGGATCGGAGCGGGATCGGTTCGACCAGGGTGCGCGTCGCGACCTCGGCGATGGTCTCGGCCACCAGCTCCGGAACCCCGACGATCCCGGTGGCGATCCACCTGATGCCGGTCTTGACCGAGTTCGGTATCGGCGCGAGGCCGTTGGCGATCGCGCTCAGCGTCGTGCACCGGTCGGCGGGCCACAGTGCGTTGCGCGCGTACTCACCGGCCTCCCGCACTACCCCCTTGGCGACAGAGGACTCCAGCCCGCCCTCGATGAGGTCGGCCACGAACTTCGACGTGATCCTCATCCGAGCGGTGTGGTCCTCCGGCAGCTCCAGATCAGCCGAAAAGGGGATCGGCGCATCCACCGGGGAGGCAGGCTCGACCACGACCCCGGCCGGGCCCGTCCGGATTCGTTCGAACGGGTGGTCCCGGCACTCGTCGCAGCCGCTCCCGTGCGGCCGGAGCACGCTGCGCGTGTCGTCGGGGCGAGTGTTCACCTGCCAGATGGACGAACAACCCAGACAGGTGAACAGGTCCACCTCTGTCAGCTCGTCCCGCTCCACCTCGGTGGCCTGGTAGTCCTCGCGCAGTAGCACCTCCTTGCGCAACGGCGCCGCGAACGCCCGCCGTTCCTCGACTTGCCGTCGCAAGTCGGAGACTTGCCGCTGCAAGACCGCGATGCGCTCGTCACGCCGTAGGAGTTCCCGGCGCTGATGTTCCCGGAGCTCCTCGATCACTTTCCGCGCGGCCCGCGACTCCTCCTGCACCCCGTGGTCGACCGCGGCCCTCACCAGGCGGCGGAACGGCGCCACGTCCAGCAGGAAGGCCCACAGCGGATCCCACATCGGCCCACCGTACCGCCGGCGTGATCGCCTCTGTGACGTCCGATTGCGGTGAGCAGGCCGGTGAGTGGTGGGGCATCCGGTCCAATGGGGAGGAGTCGGTCAGCAGCCTGTGGGCGTGCCGAAAGTCGCGCTGGCACGTCAACGCCTTCGGCATGGTGACCGCGGTCGCCCGTGGCACGGTGACGGCGGCGCACTTCGAGCACCGGTACCAGGAAACGGTCGAGTTCGGCGGAGACGTAGTCCTTGTCGGCGATGATCAGCAGGCCGTGTCGTTCGGTGAGCAGGTGGGGTTCGTGGTCGCAGATCGCCATGAGCACCTGTCGTTCCTAGCCGTACTTGGCCCAACCGTCGGCCACGTATCACGCGACGACGGAGCGTGTGTCTCTGATCACACAGCGAAGTTCCGATAATGAGAACTTCGCATTCCGGCAGATGTGGAATGCCGCTGGTTCCTTCCCCGTCCACCGACTCTTTCGCGCAGGCCGGCGGTGTGGACGTGGGTGAGGTGACCCGGCCGGGTGGCGCAGGCGTCAGGCGTCGAGGACATGTCGGCGGACTTCGGGCGAAGCTCCCTTGGTCTTGCCTTTGAACGATCTTTACGAGACGTTCCCTTCGGGGTCGCCGGAAGGTCGACCGGCAGTTCGGCTCACAGTCCGAGCAGGTCAGCGCCGTGGCACAGGGGGGCCGATGGTTCAGCGCATCACCAAGGAAATCCTCTCCGGGCTGACCGTGGCCATCGTCGCGTTACCGCTGGCGATCGCGTTCGGCGTCACCGCGACCGGAACCTCCGAAGGCGCGCTCGTGGGCTTGTACGGCGCGATCTTCGCCGGCTTCTTCGCCGCGGTGTTCGGTGGCACGCCGGCTCAGGTGACCGGACCCACCGGCCCCATCACCGTGGTCGCCACCGGAGTCATCGCCACCCACGGAGTGGAGTCAGCGTTCATCGCCTTCGTCATGGCGGGCGCGTTCCAGATCCTGTTCGGCCTGGGCAGGCTCGGATCGCTCATCCGCTACATACCCCACCCCGTCGTATCGGGGTTCATGGGCGGGATCGCACTGATCATCATCCTGGGCGAGCTCGACCAGGTGCAGCGGAGCTTCCTGGTGGTCGCGACGACGATCGTGCTGATGCTCGTGTCCGCCCGGCTGATCAAGTCGATCCCGGCGAGCCTGATCGCGCTCGTGATCATCACCTCGATCCTGCCACTGGTCGGTCCACTGCTGCACGACGTGCGCATCGGCCCGGTCACGCTCAACGCCACCGTGGACTACATCGGCCGGATCCCGGAGTCCATTCCCTCGATCGCCATTCCGGAGTTCAGCGGTTCGCTGATCCTCACGCTCGTGCTGCCCGCGCTCAGCATTGCGCTGCTCGGCTCGATCGACTCGCTGCTGACCTCGGTGGTCATGGACAACATCACAGGCAGGCGGCACCGCAGCAACAAGGAACTGGTCGGCCAAGGACTCGGCAACATCGCCAGTGGGCTGTTCGGCGGCATGGCCAGCGCCGGCGCGACCGTCAGGTCCGTGGTCAACGTCCGCAGCGGCGGTACCACCGGGCTGTCGGCCGCCACGCACAGCGTCATCCTCCTCGCCTTGGTGGCCGGTCTCGGGGCCGTCGTGCAGTACATCCCGCTCCCCGTGCTGTCGGGCATCCTGATGCTGACCGCGTTCGGCATGTTCGACTGGGCAAGCCTGCGCAAGGCTCATGTCTCGCCGAGGGGCGATGTCGTCGTGATGTTCGCGACGATGATCATCACTGTGCTGGTCGACCTGACCGTCGCGGTCGCGGTCGGCGTCGTCCTGGCCCTCATCGTCCACGTCGTGCAGTCACGCCGGCGCAAAGCCTCGGTCGTCGCCGAAGACGCCGACACCTATCGCATCGAGGGCCCTCTGTCGTTCCTGTCCGTCGATCATGTCTTCTCCACACTGCGCAACGGCCGGCCGAGCCTGTCGCTCAACCTGGGGAAGGTCGACTACATGGACATGTCCGGGGCGATGGCGCTGCTGACCTTCATGGACCACTCGCACAAGTCCGGCGTCGAGGTGGGCATCACGGACCTGCCACCGCACATCGAGAGCAAGCTGATCGCACTCGCGAACGAGGACCAACGGGTCAAGCTCGACGCCGCGGTCGAGAACCGGCCGCAGGGGGCCTCTTGACAACGCTTCGTCGACCAACGTCTGCGGGCCTCGGTGCCCTCGCCGTTGACCGACGCCGTTGACCCACGCCGTCAAAACGGTCACGAGCGGCCGCCGCGATCACCCTCAGCTGTTGTGCGCGATCGGCCAGAGCGACTGCGTGATGGCGGTGTTGCGCCACTTACAGGCGCGCAGGGCACGGTGTGACGACCGGGTTCGCGCTTGGACGGCCTCGCGGTCGCAGGCGAGCACCGCGTCCAGACCAGAGCACAGGGCGGCGCGCAGAGCCGTCAGCGGGCTTTCACGGCCATCCGGTCGGTCCGGCTCCGCAGTTGCTGGAGGGTTCGGAGATCCTGCTGCGTCGGCAGGTCCGCCACCGCGGTGTCGCGCTGACCGGGATGGATGGCGGCGCGTAGGCCCGTGATCTGGACGAGCGCACGTCCTCGTGCAGGAGATGCAGCTGTTCGCCGCCATGTCGAAGGCCGGCTACCTGGCGTCCGCCCGTCGACGGCTCGGCGCACCGCCGTCGTCTCGACCAACCGCTTCCGCCGTTGTCGTGAGGCGTGGCAGTGCTCGACCGGTGTGTGCCGGCGAAGCATGTGCGGAGGTCAGTGGGTGTTGCGGACTGGTCGGGCTGGTCACGCCGAACGCGGTGGCGGCGCTGCGCGGGCCGGTGGCGCGGCAGGCGGTGTGGTGATCGATCAGGAACACGTGTTCGGTGCGCGGAGTCCCCGTCCCGAAGCTCAGCTCGCTGGGGGTACCTGGAACGTGCGGCGTTCGGTGCGACCGTGCCCGCGCTCGGCGATGTCCATGTCTGGGATGTCGTGCCAGGGCAGGGCGTCCAGCTGCAGGGAGACCTTCACCCCCGAGCCGCCGGTGCGGGCGAATGCGCCGGCCACGGCCTTGCTCGTCTCGATGCCCGGCGGCCTGGCCTTGTACGGCCACCGCGACTCTACGACGGGCGAGTGGGGCGTTGATCGCAGAATGGCCCGACCTCGCCACGGGCCACGCCGACAGTTCGATGGTGGGCAGCCGTTCGTTCTCGGGACCGGCGCGGGTCGCCGTTGACCAAGGCGCTGTCGCGGTGCGAGCGGACGCTGCGGGAGTAGCTGTGCCGCAGCGACTCGGGCGCGTCGTCCGTCGCGATGGTCGTAGACTGTGGCAGCGCGTTCAGGTCGATGGGTGTCGTGTCGGTTGCGGATCGCGTTCTCGGCGCACTTGAGCGCGAGTAGGTGGGTGACGTGCGGTTGCGCCCAGTGGCAGCAGTGCATCGAAGTCCCGCGCATGACCGTACTCGTGCGGATCGCACGGCAGGGTGTTCACGTCGTTCTTGATCCACCGCAAGCAGTCTCGACCGAGGGTCGTGGGTTGACGGCCGTGAGAGCCTTTGTGTCAAGGGGTTGATACAAAGGGGGCGCGTGTTGGAGACAGCGCTGGTGAACGGGCTTATCGGCCTCGCCGTGTTGCTGGTGCTGTGGCCGACCCGGGCGGGAGGGCGGCGGTTCCTCCGGCGTTGGGGCGTTCCCGAGCCCGTTGACCAGCAGGAGCTTCAGGCGGTCCGGTACCTGCGGGACCGGCGGTTGCTCTACCCGCTGCTGTTCCTGATCATCCCGGCCGGGCAGCGCATGCTGGGACTGCCCTACCCCGACTCGAACGCGGTCCGCAACCTCGCTCCGGTGATCGTCGCCCTGTTGCTCGCGGAAGTGGTCGCGGCGTTGCGGCCGGTGCGTGGTGTTCGGGTCGCGACGCTGACCCGCCGCCGGTGGCGTGATCTGGTGCCGAGGTCGGCGATGGTCACCTTTCTCGCCTTGGGCGGATTGGCCGTGCTGTTCGCCGTCATCGGACTGCTCGCCCGGCCGTGGGCCGAGCGGTCCGTCGCCATGGTGCAAGCTGACGACGTCCTGTCTTCGGTGTCCGACCGGCACCGCGCCGAGATGGCCCTGCCGGTGGGGTGGATCGTGCTGATCGGAGTGGTGGTGGGCCTGGTCGCGGTCCTGGGTGTGGTGCGGCTGGCGGTGCGGCGCGGTTCGGTCGCCGATCCCTTGGTGGACGCCGCGCTGCGCAGGCGGAGCGCGAGGGTGGCGGTCGGTATCGGCATCGCGTGGATGGGTTCGATGGTCGTGCCCGTGAACAACTACCTCGGCGTGCTGCGCGGCACGGCGGGGTTGAGACCGGACTCGTCGCCGATGCCCGGCTGGCTGGAGTACACGTCGTTCGCCAACTTCGTGGGGCCGTTGGTGTTCATGGTCGCGGCGCTGGGCTGGGGCTTCGTGGCGAACCCGTCCTCCCGGCGGCGGAGCGCCGAGTGACCGGGACGACCCGAATCATGGTCGATCCCGACAGCGGCGTGGCTCCCTGGCGGCAGGTGCGTGACCAGCTCCTGCACTTGATGCGGGTCGGCGAACTGCCGGTGGGCGCGCTCTTGCCGTCGATTCGACAGCTGGCACGTGATCTCGGCCTGTCGGTCGGGACGGTCGCGCGGGTGTACCGCGAGTTGGAGACGGCCGGACTGCTGCACACCGCCAGGCGTGCGGGCACCGTCGTCGCCGCCGTCCCCCAGCCCGAGACCGATGTCGCCACGGCTCTCGACGACGCGGCGACCCACTACGTGCTGGCCGCGAAGGCGCTCGGGGTGAACTCACACCACGCGGTGCAGGCCGTGCTGCATGCCTACCGAAACGGCGGCTAGTAGTACTTCGTTAGGTCCTTCGGTGTAAGGGGATTCTGCGATGGCAGGTTGGGCATGCACCGGCCCAGCAGGCGAGCAGTCCTTGGAGGGCGCGGAGTACGGCGTAGAGGGTCAGGCCGGTGCAGGGGCTTTGGGTCGAGCCTGAGCATGGTGCAGAAGGCCTGGGCGACGGAGACGAGGGTGACGTGACGGTTCCAGCCCGTGTAGGTGCGGCCCTCGAAGTGGTCCAAACCCAGGCCGTGCTTGAGTTCTCGGTAGTCGTGCTCGATCCGCCAACGGATCTTGGCCAGTCGCACGAGTGTCTTGACCGGGGTGTCGAACGGCAGGGTGGACAGCCAATAAGCGGTGGGCTCGGGCTCGCCGGGCGGCCATTCGGCCAGTAGTCGGCACTCCGGGACGCTTCCGTCACCGCCGCGGGGGATACCCCGGTTGGCAGGGCGTACCCGCACCACCAGGAACCGGGAACGCATCTTCGCAGTGGGGTTTCCCAGGGTTTTCCTGGTTCCGTGCCGCCAGGTGACCGAGCGCAGCGCCGGGCGTCCGGCGGCCAGGGCGATGGCCTTGAGGTTGACGGGATCCTCCGGATACCGGGGCAGCGGTGGCCTGCCGCGCCCGGTGTGGGCCACCGGTTCGGGTGCGGCGTCGGCGGGGTAGGCGCTGGTGGTGGGCTTGACCGCGACGATGTAGGGCAGCCCACGTTCGGTCAGGCCGAGACGGAACGCGGTGACATCCCCGTAACCGGCGTCGGAGACCACCGGCCGGTCCGGCAGCCCCCACTCGCGGGTCTCGTCGAGCATGTCCAGTGCCAGCCGCCACTTCTCCCGGTGCCCCACATCGTCGCCGATTCCGCAGCGCCGCCGGCGACGGTCGACATCCGCGGCACGCGCCGGGGCGGTGATGCCGGCCGGATCCCACGACTCGGGCAGGAACAGCCGCCAGTCCACCGCCGCCGACGCGTAGTCGGTGACCAGGTGCACGCTGACCCCGACCTGGCAGTTGCCGGTCTTGCCCAGTGCTCCGCAGTACATGCGGGCCACCCCGGGGGACTCCGGGCCGTCCTTGGGGAAGCCCACGTCGTCGATCACATGGGCGTCCGGGGCGATCGCGTCCTGCGCCCACACGGCCAACCGGCGCCGGACCTCGTTGTGATCCCAGGTCGAGGAGGACACGAACTGCTGCAACCGCTGATGGTCCACACCCAGCCGCGCGGCCATGGGCTGCATGGATTTGCGTTGCCCGTCCAGCATCAAACCCCGCAGGTACAGCTCGCCCTTCGCGCGCTGATCGGACCGTGGCAACCCCGCGAACATGCCCGCCGCAAAGGCCTCCAGGCGTGGTCGAACCTTGTTGATCTCCTCCGGTGTCACACCGTGATCAACGGTCCGAACAGCCTGCGACTAAAGAAGATTCACCCGACCTAACGAAGTACTACTAGCACCCTGCCCGAATACGCGACTCGCGGTGCCCGAACGCGCGACTCGCGAGGGGCCGGAACCGGAACCAAGGCAACAGTTCTTGCTGTGCCGCTGGAAAGTCACTGAGCCTTTCATCGTGGATGGCGGCAGCTCTCGACCTGGTGCAGGACGAGGACGGCCGCGATGCAGTTTGGCGTCGTCGTGCGGACCGTTCGAGATTTGGCGGTCGCTGGGTGCGCTGCGTTCAGTCGTTGTCATCGTGCTCCGCCGCGGCCATCGCGGTGACCGCCGCTGCCGCGATCACCTCCAGACGAGCGTCGGTCGGTCGTCCGGTGCGCACGGCCAGCGCCTGCGCGAGTGGGCGACTGTGCGTCGGTAACGTGCTGCCGGCCTGCCCGAGTGCACACGTCGGTTCCCGCTGTCTGTTGGTCTTGGCGAACTGGACGGCGTGGTGGAAGCTTCTACAGGGCCAAAGGCACGCGATCGGTTCGGCGGATGGGATGAGGGTGGGTTACGTGGATGATGGGCTGGAACGTCGTGTGCCGTCACGGGCGCAGGTGTACAAGGCGTCGTCGGTCCAGAGCCGGTTGATCATGATGCGCTATGCGCCGGGTGGTGTGGCCGCTCAGGTCGTCGGGGTGCACTTGTTGCTGCGCGGGCCGTTGGACGTCGAGCGGCTTCGGCGCGGGCTCATCGAACTCACCCGCCGGCACGACATCCTGCGCACCAACTACGCCCTCTCCGAGTCCGGGGAGGTGCTCGCGATCGTCCACGAGAACGAAGGGCCGGACGTCCTCGATGTGGCGCGGCCGACCGGGCTGGTCGACGAGCGCGAGATCCGCGATCACGGCAACACGCTGATGCGGGGCGTGGTCGGCAAGTTCACGTCCCCGGACCGGCATTCGATCCTCCAGGCGGTGCTGACCCACCACGCGGCGGATGTGCACAGCCTCGTCCTGGCGATTGACCATGTCGCCGTCGATGAGCGTTCGAAGGCCCTGTTGCAACGTGAACTCGCCGCGCTGTACGCCGGTCGCGTCGACGACCTCGGTGAGCCTCACCCCTACGACGCTGCCGCCGTCCGCAACGTGTTCCCGGCCATCGACGAGACGCCGGATCTCCGGGAACTGCTCACACCGCTGCCGCCGAGGATTCTCGCAAGTCCGGATCCGCAGCGGGATCCGGATGCGTTCCGACCGGTCGTGGCCTCGCGCACGCTCGGCACGGCGGTCTGGGACCGGGTGGGGGAGGCGTCGCGGAGGCTGCGCTGCACGCGTTTCGTGGTGCACGTCGCGGCCGTGATGTGGGCGTTGAAGCAGTTCTCCGATTCCGACGACATCAGTTTCGTCACCGCGATGGACACCAGGCTGCGACCGCAGGACTTCGACACCGTTGGCTTCTTCCAGAACCTCGTCCTCCTGCGCTCCCGCTCACCGCGTTCCGCGGGCATTGCCGCGACGCTCGAAGAGTGCAGGACGATCGTCCGTGACGCCTTTCGACGCCGTGATTACCCCATCGCGTCCCTCGTGGCCGAAGCCAGGGCCGAACGCGGGGAAGCAGGATGCCGGAACCCGCTCTACCAGATCGCGCTGGCCTACGCGGTGGAGGACGTCGACCTCGGCTGGAGGCTCGACGGTGTCGACGTCGAGCCGGTGGAGCTCGACTTCCCCGAAGCGGCCATCGAGTTGTTCGTCTACCTCAGCGAGTCTCCGTCGGACACCAAGGCACTGCTGCTCGGCGCGGCAGGCGCACTCGGCTCGGCTGAACTCGACAGGTTGCTCACCCTGTGGCGCGAAGCCGTGGGCGCGCTGACCGGCGATGACCCCGCGACTCGTGACAACGACGGTCAGCGGCTCGGTTCGTCGGTCAGGTAGCCGGCGCGCTGCGCGTCGTACAGGTCGGCGTACAGCGGCACGTCCAGCAGTTCCTCGTGCGGGCCCACCGCGACGACGCGACCCTCGTGCAGGAGGATCACCGCATCGGCCGCGGGCGCCAGCGACATCCGGTGGGTGACGATGACGGCGATACCGCCTCGGTCACGGGCGACGGTGCGGGCCCGACCGATCAGCCGGTCGAGCAGCAACTCCTCGGCCATCGGGTCGATGGCCGAGGTCGGCTCGTCGACGAGCAGCAGCGCCGCGTCCGACCGCAGGAACCCGCGTGCCAGCGCCAGGCGCTGCCACTGCCCGCCGGACAGCCGCCGCCCGTTCGGCAGCGAGCCGCCCAGCGGAAGGGCGAGCCCGGCGGGGCTTTCCGCGACCAGGTGCCCGAGCCCCGCGCTGTCGACCGCGTGCTCGATGTCGGCCTCGGTGAACCGGCTGTCGCCGAGCCGCACCGCGTCGCCGAGCTCGAACTCCAACTCGGCGTAGTCCTGGGTGATGTACGCCGGGCCGGCAGCACGGTCCTCGCCGCCGCCCGGCGCACCCGACACCACCTCACCGGACGATGGGCGGATCAGCCCGCTGAGCAGGGTGACGAGGGTCGTCTTCCCGCTTCCGTTCGCGCCGACGAGTGCGTAGACGCGGCCCCCTTCGAGACGAAGGGAGACACCATCGACCGCGGCTGCCTCCGCGCCGGGGTAGCGGTAGGACACGTCGCGGAGTTCGATCGCGGCGGTGTCGCCTGCCGGACGGGGCACGGTCGACGCCGCGCGCAGCCGGTCGTGCACGCGGACGAGCGACCGGACCACACGGATGGAGTCCGCGCACGACGACAGGTAGCGCGCCAGGGCGCCGACCAGCGCGGTCGTCGAGGACAGCAGCATCAGCGACGCCAACGTCGTCGCGAGGCCGGTGGCGCCCTCCCCGAGGGCACGGACGAGACCCGCGATCCCGGCGGCGAGCGCCGCGCTCGTCAGCACAGCGCCGAGCACCGTCCACAGTGCACCCCGCCACAGGCCCGCGCTCCGCGTCGCCTCAGCCGCCGCGGCTGAACGGCGGTGCGCGTCCAGGACGAAAGCGCCTCCGCGGGAGAGGAGCAGCTCGTCGGTGTGCTTCTCCTCGGTCCCGATCTCCGCGAGCTCGTCGCTCACCCGCGCCTCCGCCGACGCGGCGCGTTGGGCCGTCCCGACGGCCGCGTCGCGCCGCCGCACGCACAGGTAGGCGCCGACCGCGGCGACCGGGAGCAGGAGGAGCCACGGGGTCGCCAGCATCGTGATGACCACCGTGATGCCCAGTCGGACGCTCGTGCCGAGGATGAGCCCGACGACGTCGGCGCCCTCGGTGAGCCGCGGCTGCTCCGAGCGCACGATCTGGAGGTCGTCGAGGAACGACCGCTCGCTGAAGTGCTCGACGGACCGCGATCCGTAGACGGCCCGCTGGAGGTCTTCGTCGACCAGCCGGTTCGTCGCGTCGACCAGCACCGCCGACACGGCCAGCGAGTACCGCCCGAGCAGTACCTGCACCACCAGAGCCGCGCAGGCGACGCCGAGGAACAACGCGCCTGCCGAGAAGTCCCCGGTGGTCCACAGCGCCACCATGGCCGCGATCGCGACCGTCGCGGCGACGGTGGCGATCGGGCGCACCGTGAACGCCACGATCGTCACCCACGCGGCGCGGCGGTCGGCGCGCAACGACAAGCGCAGGAGTTCGCCGAGCGCACCCCGGAACGTCACCTGGCCACGATCCCCTCGTCCGGCGTCCGGTAGCGGTCGGCCTGCGACCGGAACATCCGCGCATAGGTGCCGTCCGCGTCCACGAGGTCCGCGTGCGTGCCGCGCTCGCGGACCTCGCCGTCGTGGAGCACGAGGATCTCGTCGGCGCGCCGGACACCCGCGAACCGGTGGGACACCATCACGGTCGTGCGGCCCGGTCCGGCCAGTTCGCCGAGCTCTGCGAAGAAACGTGCCTCCGCCTGCGCGTCGAGCGCGGCCGTCGGTTCGTCGAGCACGAGAACCCGCCGGTCGTCGTCCACCATGCCCGCGAGCGCCCGCGCGGTCGCGACGCGCTGCCACTGCCCGCCGGAAAGGCCGCTCCCCTCGCCCAGCCGCGGTGCGCCCTCGGCGAGCAGTTCCGGGCCGAGCCCGTCGAGGAGGGCACGCACCCGGCGGTCGAGGACGCCGACGCCGTGGGCCCGCCCCAGGACGATGTTGTCGTGCAGGGAAACCGGGTAGCGGACGTACTGCTGGCCGAGGAACGCGAACGAGTCGCGCCAGGCGGCCCGCAGCGCCGCGGCCGACACCTCGACGCCGTCGCAGGTGATCCGTCCGGAACTGGGGGCGAGCAGCCCGACGAGCAGCTTCAGCAGGGTCGACTTCCCTGCTCCGTTTACCCCGACGATGGCCAGGCTCCGCCCGAGCCGCACCTCGAAGCTCAGGTCGGAGAACACCGGTGCGGGCGCGCCGGGGTAGGAGAACCCGACCCGCTCGAACCGGATCAAGCTGTCCGGCCCTGCGCGCGGAGCCGCGGCAGGTGCCTCGGCCGGGCCGAACCGCGTCGCCGCGACGAGCCGGACGCGGTCGAAGACCGTCACGCCCATCGCGGAGTAGACCACGTCCATGGTGACGCCGAAGAGCAGCATCAATGCCACCATCGAGGCGACGCCCATCACCAGCTGCGCGGGCGCGAGTCCGGCGTGGAACAGGACGACCAGGCCGAAAGCCATCGCGGCTACCGCGATGGCCAGCGCCGCCAGCATCGGCGGGCTGATCCGCGTCGCCGGGCGGGCACCGTGTGCGGCTTCGCGGAACTTCCCGATGACCCAGTCGGCCGCACCGAAGATGATCACCTCGCGCGCGGTGCGGCGGGCGAACGCGAGCCTGCCCAGGTACACCGCGCGCGCACTTTCCCCGTCCGCCGAGTACGCCGCCGACTGCTCCGCCGCGTAGTCCTTCTCCATCATCGCCGAGAGCGCCGCGAACGCGATCACGACGGGAATCCCGGCAAGCGGCTCGACGTACACGAGCACGAGTCCGGGCACCAGCGCCTGCGCACGCAGCAGGGCGTACCGCAGCGTCGACACCGCGAGCCGCCGGATCGGCGGCGCGGACCCGATCGCGTCGAGCGCGTGGCGGAGGGCGTCCGGCGTCGCTCCTGGTGCGGAGAGCCTGGCCCTGATCAGGACCTGCTCCGCTTCCGCCTGCAAACGTCCCCCGTACCGGTCGGCCAGGACGTCGATCACCACGTTGAGCAGTTGGTCGAGCAGGAAGAGCGCCACGAACACCGCACCCGCCAGGACGACACCCGACGAACCGCCTACCGCACTCCCCAGCACGTTGCCGACCGCGACGATCGACGCGGCCGGGACCGCCGCCGCCAGCAGGATGAGCATGCCGATGCCGACGGTGAACCCGGGGAGCAGACGCAGCCCCACGGCGAACATGCCCAGCCGGAGCCGCCTGCCGACCTCGGCGCGTACCCTTGAGCGGGGTGGCGTCGCATTCTGCGCCCGCTCAGCCATGCCCGACCGTCCCCGCTCCACCCGCGTTGTCCGGCAGTCCCTGTTCGACGAGGTCGACGATCGCCCGCACCGAGTCCGCCGCGAGCAGGTCCAGGACCTCCAGGCTCACGCCCCACCGGATGTCGATGACCTTCGTGACGGCGATCAGGTCGACCGAGTCGATGCCGAAGTCGAGCAGCCCGACCTCCATCAGCTGCTCCTGGTCGAGATGGGCGAAGTCCCCGCGGTCCCGCAGCAGGGCGGTGAGGACCTCGACGATCTCCTGACGCGTGGGCCGGTCTCCGCTCGGCTCGACCTGACCGGGGTCGTGTGCGCGGGAGGCCGCGGTGACGCCGACCGAGTCGATCGCGGTGCCTTCCCCGGCACGCCAGGCGCTGTGCTCCGGATCGCGTTGACCGGAGACCACCAGGTGCACGCTCGTGCCGCTCGCGCCGAAACCGCTGATGCCGACCATCGAGGTACCCGGCCCGAATGGGACGGGACCGCTTGAGGGCTGGGCGATCCAGTCGTGCGCGTCGGCACCCGGTTCGGTGAAGTTCACCGTGGGCGGCATCCAGCCGCGCTTCAGCCCGAGGATCACGTTGACGAGGGATGCGACCCCGGCAGCCGTGTCGAGGTGGCCCAGTGCGGGTTTCACGGAGCCGACGGGGAGGGGAGCACCGCGTGCGCCGAACACTTCGTGGAGCGCGCCCAGCTCCACCAGGTCCCCTACTGTGGTGCCCGTGCCGTGGCCTTCGACGTAGGCGATGTCGTCAGGTCCGATGCCCGCGTCGGCCATCGCGCCGCGGATGACCCGCACCTGCCCGTCGAACGCGGGCGCGGCGTAGCTCGCCCGCCGCCCGCCGTCGCTGCCGGAGTGGATGCCCTCGATCACCGCGTGGATCGCGTTGCCGTCGGCGATGGCGTCGTCGTAGCGGCGGAGCACGAAGACCCCGCCGCCGCTGCCGCCCACGGTGCCGTCGGCGTGCGCGTCGAACGCCCGGCACACTCCGGTGGGGGAGAGGATTCCCCCGCGTTCCCACTGGTACCCCCTGTGGTCGGGGAAGTACAGGGCGGCGGCGCCTGCCAGGACCGTGTCGGTCCGCCCGCTCCGGAGCAGCAGCACCGCGTGGTCCAGCGCGGCGAGCGCCGTGGAGCAGGCCGTCTGCACGTTCACGCTCGGACCCGTCAGCCCCAGGCGGAACGAGACCCGCCCCACGCTGTGGTCGCTGCTGTTGCCGATGAGCACCTCGGGGAAGACCGACTGCTCCCGCAGCGCGTCGTCCCGCTGGAGCCGGGTCGTGAAGTGCGAGTCGAGCGAATTGCCCGCGTACAGCCCCATGCCGACGCCGCCGACCACGCCGATGTCGCGTCCGCGCACGCTCTCCGGGCTCATCCCCGCGTCCAGGAGTGCCCCGACGCAGCAGTCGAGGAACAGCAGGTGCTGCGGGTCCGTGACCGCCATCTCGTGCGCGGTCACGCCGGCCAGGTGGCGTGCGGTCGCCGGAGTCCACTCGGCCCTGGCCGTTCGGGCGACGTAGCCCTCGCGGGTGAAGGTCGATTCCGGGACACCGGCGGCGAGCATCTCGCCGCGCGAGACGTCCGCGACGGCGCTCTTCCCGGCGGCCAGGAACGAGTCGATCTCCGCGCGGTCGCGCCCGGCCGGCAGGCAGGCGTCGTACCCGATGATCGCGATCCGGTCGCTCACTCGCTGCTCCTCTTCCGGCTGCCTTCCACGTAGTCCGCCAGTTCGGCGAGGGTCGGGTACCGCATCAGCTCCAGCACGCCGACCTTCTGGCCGGTGTGCTGGGTGACGGTGCGGGCGAAGTTCGGCAGGTCGGCCGAGGTCAATCCCATGTGGAACCAGCTCGTGTCGAGACGGGCGGAATCGGCGCCCAGCAGCGGGCGCAGCGCCTTCGCCAGGTGGGCGGCGGTGGGTGACAACTCCGGCTCGGCGGGCCCGGTCGCGCTGGTCGGTCCCGTGTCCGGAGGTGGTGTCGGTTCGCTGTCGCGCGGGGGGATGAGCGGCATGTGTTCGCCCACCCCGAGGAGCACGGAACGGGCGGGCTCGGCCAGCAGGCAGGTCGCGATGTCCATGACGCTGACCTCGTCGAGGCCCAACGCCTCGCCGAGGGCGACGGTGGTCCGGTCCGTCTGGCGCGCCTCGCTGACGGAGGTCACCGACACGACGGTCGTCGGGACCAGCGCTACCCGTTCGGCGGTCGTCTCGGCGGCTGCGCAGGCCGCCGCGTAGGTCTCGACTCCGGTGCCCGCGACGTGCGCGTTGACCGAGGAGACGACCGCGAGGTGGGCGTCCAGGGCGTGCGCCAGTCCGGCGGCTTCGCGAACCCCGTCGGTCTTCGGGCCGATGAGCCGCTCGACCACGTCCTGCGGCGCGGGCGTCGGCGCGCCCGCCAGGTGGACGACCTGGGTCCGCTCGCGGGGATCCCATCCGGCGGTGCGGACGAGGCCCCGCACCGCGGCCGAGGAGGTGATGTCGGCGGTGACCCGGCTGATCCCGTCTCCCCGGTCTTCTCCGGGCTGGGTGCGGCTTCCGACAAGCGTGACGCGAGCTCCGCGCAGCGCGAGCTCCGCGCCCAGCGCTTCGCCGAGCCTGCCGGTGCCGCCGAGGATCACGAAGTGGTCCGCGCGTGGGCCGGAGCGGTCGATGGCGACGGGCGTGCGGACGCGGCGCCAGAGGTCCCCGTGCGGGCCGAGGAATAGGTCCGCGTCCGGGGTGTGCTCCCCGCCCAGGACGCCGTCGAGCGCCTGCTCGTCCACCGCCGGGTGCACCCAGATTGTGCGCACGGAGCGGGCGCCCGCTCCGTGCGCGGTGGCGCGGAGGAACGCCGCGACGGGGTGCGACCGGGGTAGCCGGTCGGAGTTCGCCTCGTACGTCTCGATGACGACGCAGACGTCCCGACCGCGCAACCGGGCAGGCTCGACCTCCCGGCGCCACCGCTGGAGCACGTCGTGGAGTTCACCCGGGGTGTGCTCGGCGACGGCGGAGTGGGCCAACCCCGCCCCGCGCAGGACGACCGGCGGCTGCCCGGCTCCGCCCAACCGCGGCGCCCCTGGCGACGCCGTGGGCACCCAGTCCAGCGTCCACAGCTGCCGCGGGGCGGGGTCGATGAACCTGCGCACCAGCCTTCCCTTGCGGACCTTGCCGATGCTGGTCCGCTCGATCGCGGACGGCGGGACGTCCACCACCTGCGCGACGGGCACGCCGATGATCTTCTCCAGCCTGCGTCCGACCTCGGCGCGCACCTCGGAGGCGTTCCCGTCGACGGCGCAGAACACCGCGACCGAATCGCGCTCGGCCCCGCGCGGGCGGAAGGACGTGACCGCGCAGGTGCCCGGCACGACACCGTCGACCTGCTCGGCTTCGCTTTCGAGGTCGGCGGAGTTCCACGTCACGCCGTTCGCGACGATCCTGGTGCCGTCCCGGCCCACGAAGTGCACGCCGTCGTCGGCGATCCGCGCGAGGTCGCCGGTCCGGAACCAGCCGTCGGTGCTCTTGGCGAGGTCTCCGCCCACCAGGTATCGCTCCAGGACCATCGATCCCCGGACTTCGAGGTGTCCCACACCGTCCTCTTCGACATCCGCCGCCGCCACGATCCTGACCTCCACCCCGGGGAGCGGGAAGCCGACCGACACCGTCGGGGACGTGTCGGAAGCCGGGTCGTAGCGCGGGGAGTACAGGACTCCGGAGCAGGTCTCGGCCATTCCCCAGGCGGGGGCGAAGGTGCCCCGGGGCATGCCCAGCCTGCCCAGGGACCGCTCGAAGCGCGCGCAGTCCTTGGCCGACACCGCCTCGCCCCCGTTGAGGCAGAACCGGATGCTCGAGAGGTCGATCCGCCCGTCTGCCGGGATCTGCTCCGCCGCGCTCGCCAGCATCCGGTAGGCGAAGTTGGGCGACCACACCGCGCTGACGCGGTGCTCGCTCACGAGCCGGAACCACTCGCCGGGGTCGGCGAGGACACGTGCCGGTGCGGCCGAGATGTGCTCGGCGGCGATGACGGCATCGCGGACGTGGGCCATCAGCATGCCGCCGACGTGGGACAGCGGCATCCAGTTGAAGCCGACGGTCGCGGAGTCGAGGCCGTTCACCGCCACGGCGCCCAAGGCCATGTCGATGATTCCCCGGTGGCGCTGCGGCACCACCTTCGGCGCGCCCGTGCTGCCCGAGGTCATGAAGTGGATCCGCGAGTCCGGGCCGTCATCGGCGCGATCGGGCCCGTCCCGCCCGTCGCCGGGTCCCAGGTCGAGCGCGACCGGGGTGAGTCCCCACCGCGCCGCCGCGGCTACGACCGGGAACTGCGCGTCCCCGGCGTGGAGCAGCGCGTGGACGGGGGCCTGGTGGGACAGCGCTGCCAGCCACTCGCCATCTCCACCGCGCTCGTCGAGCAGTTCCTCGGCAACCAGCAGCGGCTCGACGCCTGCCACGACTCCGGCCCAGAAGAGAGCGAGGATCTCCGACGGCTCGGTCGCGGCCACGACGGCGATCCTGCCGCGGCCGATGCCACTGGCGCGGATGTCTTCGGCGATCCGCCGCACCCGGCCGCGGAAGGACAGCCAGGTCTCCCGCCGCCGCGACCCGTCCGAGTCGATGGTGGTGACGCCCGCCGAGTCTCCCGCGGCCAGGTCGAGCACGTCGGACAGACGCGTGGGCGACGTCGCCGTGCGCACCGTGCTGATCGGCTCGCCCGACAGGGCGGACAGCACGCGGTGCTCTGCAGTAGTCCTCACCGGCCAACCGTCGGGCGGCCGTCGCGCAGGATCTCGAACTGGGTGTGCGGGTTGTTCGCCGGGCTGACGACGTGCTCACCCCAGGGGTCGATCGCGATCCGGTTCATCCCGTCCGGCGCGTACTCGACCACCAGCGCCTTGCGCGTCCAGTTCTGGCTGTTGCCGCCGGTCATGTGCGGTAGCAGACCGGCGAACACCACGATCGATCCGGCGCGCACCGGCAGCGGGACCATCCCGGACGGGTCGGCGTCGAAGACCAGGTTCCCCAGTTCGCTCTTCTCGTGCACCAGCGGGCCCACCCGGTGCGCGCCGGGCAGCACCCACATGCAGCCGGAGTCCTCGTTCGCGTCGGTGAGCGCGATCCAGGCGGTCACGATCTGCCCGGGCCGGTCGACGAAGGTGTAGCCGGTGTCCTGGTGCCAGGGGAAGATCAGGCTGGAGTGCGGGCTCTTGTAGACGGACTGGTCCCAGTAGAGGCGGACGTTGGGCCCGATCAAGTCGTGCATCATGTGCTGCAGGAGCGGCAGCGCGACGAGTTCGCGCAGCGCAGCCGAGTGGCGGGCGAGCTGGACGTTGAACGTGACCTTGCCAGCCTGGGTGATGGTGTTCTTGCCGCCCGCCAGCTTCGCGGCCTCCGCCCGAGCCTCCTCGAAGCGGTCGAGGTCCGCGACGACCTCGTTGAGGAACGCCTGGCTGAGCACGTCCTCGACCACGACGTACCCGTCCCGGTCGTACGCCTCGGCCTCGGCGTCGCTGAGCACCCGCTTGCCGTTGCCGATCGACCGCCACACGAAGCCGTCGTTGAGCGGGTGGCGGCGGAACGACGGCCAGCGCGCGGAATCGAGTCCGAACCGCTCTTGGCAGAACATGGCCCAGTCGGCGCGGGAGTCGGCCACGATCGCGCCCCGGCCGGTCGAGCCGAACACCGCGAGGCTGGAGTCCACCGTCGCCTGCGCCTGGTCGGGGATGACTCCGTTCTCGAAGCCGTAGCCCGCGGCGACCCGCGCGTCCGGCTCCACCCACGAGGCGAATTCGCGAAGCTCGCCGAACGTCGTCCTGACTTCCCGGGTCATCTCGTCGCCCTTCAGATCCGTGACTGCACAGCGTCGCTCAGCTGCCCGACAGTGGGGTGGTCGAAGATCAATGCCACTTCGAGTTCCGCGTGCAGTTCCTGGTTCAGGATCGCGATCATCCTGATCGCGTCGATCGAGTCGCCGCCGAGCTCGAAGAAGTCGTCCTCGTCGCCGAACCGCGCCGAGCCGGCGAGCACCCGCTTCCAGATGCCGCGCACGAGTTCGGCGACCTCACCGTTCTCCGCGACGGGGTTGTCGGGTAGGGGGCCCACGATTTCGTCGGTCGCGTACTCGTCGGCCAGCGCGTGGAGCGCGGCGGTGATCTCGGCTCGTTGCTCGGGTCGCACCGTGCCGAGCACGTGCGCGAGCGCCGCGTCGAGGTCCTCGCCCCGTGACGGGGTCAGCGCGAGCGTCTCCGCGGGGCTCACGACCGCCCAGCGGTTCAGCGCGAAGCGGCGGCCCTCCGCGGCGCCCCGTTCCGAGCGGCCGATGACGAGCCGGTCCGACCCGTGCGCCACACCGACCCGGCCCGCGAGGCCGACCATGCCTGTGGCCAGCAGCGCGACGGTGGCGTCGAAGGCGGTGTCGACGTCCAGCGCCACCGAGTCGGCGCGCAGTGCGGCCGGTTCCTCCTCGGCGAGGATTCGGGCGGAGGCCCGCACCTTGGCGACGATGAGGTCGAGCGGGCAGTCCCGCCCGTCGAGGCGCACGACCGCGGCGCCGCGGTCGTCGTCGACCGGCTGCGCGAGGCCCCGGACGAGCCCGGCGAGCGTGCGGGCCGCGACCTGGCGCTCAGGCTCCACCGGCGCGGGCATGAACCGCTCCGCGAGGCCGTGGGTCAACCGGGCCAGCAGCTCCTCGCCCCGTTCCCTGGGGAGGAAGCCCTGCGCGGCGTCGATCGACAGCTCGACGTCGCCGTTCGCCCGCTGCGTGAAGGTCACCGCGAGCGGGAAGCGGACCACGTCGGTGGGCACGGAGACCTCGTCGACCCGGTGCCCGTCCAGGGCGAACGATTCGAGGTTGTCCCACGACACCGTCACCGTCGGGGTCTGGACCCGGCGGGTCACGTCGGAGAACACCTGCCGGAAGGTGAGCGAACCGTGCTCGACCCCCGACATGATGGCGGCCTTCACCGACGGACGAGCCGCACCGCCGGTCACCGCACCCATCCAGAACGGCACGAGGACGGCGCCGCTCCCGTGCTCCACCAGCGACGGCCGGGCGGGGAACGCGTAGAGGTGGTGGCGACCCAGCGCGTCGTCGACGGTCTCCGCGACCGCGCGGAGCGCTTCGACGAAGTACGTCGAGCGCTCGGCCCGCGCGTAGGACGCGAGTGCCGTCCGCAGGCCCGACGGCAGCGGAGCCGACACCCGGTACCCGCGCCGGTCCAGGGTGCGCGCGTCGAACCCGGCGTCGAACACCTCGTCGGGGAGGGTGCGGACCCACTGGCGCCAGTACGCGCGATCCCGCTCCGCGGTCGCCTCGTCCAGCTCCGCCGCGGACGGGACCGGCCGCACGTCCACCGCGTGTCCCGCGTAACGGGCGGCGACGGATTCGAGGAGCTCGGCGAACCTCATCCCGTCCAGGACGACGTGCGACGCGCGCAGGTTCAGGAAAACCCCGTCGCCGGAGCGCCGGCAGGTCAGCCGGACACCGAAGCGCTCGACCGGGTCGAGGGGATCGGCGACCGAGGCCTCCCGCACGGTGGACTCGAACGCCGCCGCCGATTCCGCGACCCCGTCGAGCAGGCGCCAGCTGCGCCGGTGCGCTTCGCCGAACGGCTCGACCCACCCGGCCCCGCCGTCGGGGTCGATGCGGAGCCGGTAGGCGGGCTGGGCTTCGATGACGTCGAGGTACGCATCGCGCAGCCGGTCGAGGTCGACCTCGGGGGAGACGTGGAACGTGCGCGCGATGACGTACGCCTCGCGTGTCTCCGCGCTGATCTGGCACGCGGCCCAGATCTCGCGGGCGGCGCGGCTGATGGTGACCGGGAACGCCGTGTCACCGACGGCGTTCCGCGTGGGCTGCCGGTCCACGGGTGCGGCCGCGGGAACGCTCACCGGGTTCGCCTGCCGGGTGCGGAGCCGGCCGAGCGCGCGCACGGTGTCGGTCCACGCTTCGCCGTGCGGCAGGTAGTCGACGAGGCACGCGATCTCCGTGACACCGAGCAGGCCGAGCCTGGCCGTCAGGGCGGGCCACTCCGCCTCGGCGCCCACGAGCGAGAGCCCGTCGCGCAGGCGGTCCGCCGCGGTCCGCATGCGCGACTTCCACACGTCCTCGGGCACCGCGTCGGGGTCGTCGTGGGTGCTTCGGAACGTGGAGAACATGTAGCGCTCCAGCGCCTCCATGTTCCGCTTCTCCGCATCGCCGTCGGTCGACAGCCCCGCGTGGACCAGCACGACCACGTCGCCGCCGTCCGGGTCGAGTCCGCCGTCGGCGCGTCCCCGCCGGTACCGCTCGAGGTTGCCCGCCAGCTGGGCGAAGTCCTGCTGGATCAGGTTGGTGAGCACACCGCGGCCCGCACGGCCCGCCTCGTAGAACGACTCGGGCGAGCCCACGCACGCCTGCCACAGGCGGAGGTCGCTCAGCGGACGGGGGTGCAGCCGCACCTCCGCGCGCTCACCGGAGCGCCCTTCGACCGCGACGGCCTCTCCGCGCCACAGGCGCTCCAGTTGATCAACCCGCGTCTTGAACACCTCACGGCGCTCGGCGTGGGGCGCGTCGGACAGGACGAAGTCGCGCCGCATCCAGCCGGACGCCACCCCGAGCCCGACCCGCCCTCCCGAGGCGACGTCGACCATCGCCCAGGCCTCCGCCACGGAGACCGCCGAGTGCAGCGGCAGCACGGTGCTGCCCGCCCGGATGCCCAGCCGCGACGTGCGCATCGCGACCATCGCCCCGAGCACGGCGGGGTTCGGCGAGAACCCGGCGAAGTCGTCGAAGTGGCGTTCCGGCAGCCAGACGTTCTCCAGACCTTCGGCCTCGGCGAGCGCGACGAGGTCGAGCAGGCGGGAGTAGATGTCGCTGTCGCCATCGGTCGCGAAGCCGAACAGGGCCAGGCTCACCGAAGGGGCCTGCCCGGCGACCTCTGGGGGCTCGGCGGCGGCCGTGAGCCGCTTCGCGGCAGCGTGTGCGGCGTCGATGACGGCGCGGCGGATGTCCGGCGTGTGGGCCGGGGAGAGGAAGCAGTTGCCGGTCTCCGGGACGAGCACGCCTTCGGCGATCATCGCGCGGCGGAAGTCGTGGAACGCCTTGCCGCCGTAGGCGAAGCTGGTCGACCCGGACGGCACGAAGCGGAAGAACGACCCGACCCCGAGGACCCGCACCCCGATCCCGGAATCCGCCAGGACACGTGCGATCTCGCCACGCAGCTCATCGCCCGCCGCGTTGAGATCGGCGAGCACACCTTCGCCTACTTCGGACAGGCGACCGAGGACGGCGCGCGCCGCGGCAACCGAGAGAGGGTGCTTCGCGTAGGTCCCACCGGTGAACGACACCCTGTCGGGATCGGCGCGCAGCGCCTCGGTCCACGGACCGCCGTCGATCAGGTCCATGATCTCGGCGCGTCCGGCCACCGCGGCGAGGGGCAGACCGGCGGCGAGCGTCTTGCCGTACGTGGCGAGGTCCGCCTGGACGCCGTAGATCTCCTGGAAACCTCGCACGTGGAAGCGGAACCCGGTGAGCACCTCGTCGAACACGAGCAGCGCGCCCGCCTTGTCCGTGAGGTCGCGGGCCAACCGCGCCAGCGGGCCGAGGTCCAGGTCCGGGGACTGGTTCAGCCGCGGCTCCATCACCACGGCCGCGACGTCCCCACCGTGCGCGGCCATGAAGTCGGCGAGGTGCCGCTCGCTCGCGGGGAGGATGCGCACGTCGTCCGCCGCACCCGCGGAGACGCCGGGGAACGACGGGGTGGCCAGGTGCTCGCGCCGCTTCGCGGGACGCGGGCTGAAGAGCGTGGAGTCGGAGTGCCCGTGGTAGGCGTTCTGCAGCAGGACGACGAGTGAACGCCCGGTGTGCGCGCGGGCGAGGCGCATGGCGGTGAAGACCGCCTCGGTCCCGGTGACGCAGAAGTTCACCCGGTCCATCCGGGTCAGCTCGCAGAGCAGCCGCGCCACCTCCGCGGTCTGCTCGACCTCGGCCCCGATGTGCATACCCCGGTCGAGCTGCCGCTGGACGGCGTCGCGAACGAAGTCGGGGTTGTGGCCGAACAAGTGGGCGCCGTAGCCCATCGTGAGGTCGATGAGTCCGCGGCCGTCGACGTCCCACACGTGGGCGCCGTCGGACCGGGTGATCCAGATCGGGTAGGAGGCGGCGCGCTCGTCGTGCTCGCGCTGGGCGATCTTCCGGTTGTTGCACAGGACGTCCTGCGTGCGCTCGCTGAGCGCGCGGGAAGCGGCTGTGGCCGCCTCGTACGTCTGGCTCGCGCTCCGCCGGGGATTCGGCTCGGCGGGAGGCGCCACCGTGTCGGCGGCGAACGTCGGACCGGGCGGGGAGGGCTTCCTCTCCGTAGCCACTCCGTTCCGCTGTCCGGATTCGCCGATCCACCGCGCGATCGCGCGGACGGTGACGATGTCCTCCAGGAGTTGTTGGACCGAGATGTCGACGTCGAAGCGGGATTTGACGTCCCGCGACAGCTCGACGAGCACGAGGGAGTCGGCCCCCAGGTCCAGCAGTGGCACCGAGCGGGTGATCGAGCCGGGGTCGAATTCGAGCAGGCGCTCCGCGAGTTCGGCCACCGCGTCCTCGACGGGGACGGGGCGGAGCTCGACCGGCGCGTCGTCCGGTTCGGGCTGCGGCGGTTCCGCGTCCTGGTGCTCGACGATCCACCGGGTGATGGCGCGGACGGTGACGATGTCCTCCAGGAGTTGTTGGACCGAGATGTCGACGTCGAAGCGGGACTTGACGTCCCGCGACAATTCGACGAGCACCAACGAATCGGCTCCCATGTCCAACAATGGCACCGACCGGCTCGCTGACCCCGGGTCCATTTCGAGCAATTGCTCGACAAGGCCCGCCACCGCATCCTCGACCAGCAAGCGAACTCCTTCAGTCAACCCGATTCGCCGGCATGCTAGCACCGGTTTCCGCAAGTGCGGTTGTGGTCTGCTCGGGATTCCGAACGGAGTGCTGTGCGTCGTGGGTGAAGTGTGCTAACGCCCAACCGCGTGCTGCTGTCGTGCGGGCGCCGACCCGGACGGGGTATTGCATTGCGGCAGAATTAGTCCGAAGGGTGCTAGACGTGATCGCCGTTCGTGTCTCCGATATCGGGGCGGGCGCAGATGTTCGGCGTCCGATCCGGGGTCTGATCGGGCGTATCGGTACTTCGTCGAGCACAAATCCCTGTGGCTACGGAGCATCGGTGTGGCCCAGGTCACTGCCCGCGGTGTGGTGGATCATGCAGGCCACGACTGTGCCGGGAAGGTCGCCGTTCGGCGACGGCGACTAGCGGGGGCGGGTGATGATCGCGTGGGCATTTGTCCCGGAAAGGCCGAAAGCGCTGATTCCCACGCTGTCGATCGAATCCGGTCCGGCGAAATCGCCGATCGTCGGGAGGATGTTGTACTCGGCCCACGGGATGGTCTCGCTGGGCTGGCCCGATGCGTTCGTGCGAGGCGGGCGCCCGCGTTGCAGCGTTTCCATGGCGATGACCAGGGAAAGCAGGCCGGAGGCCGCCTCCAGGTGCCCGAAACGGGGTTTGTTCGAGCCGACGAAAAGCGGGGTGGTGCGTTCGGCGGTGTGGTACGCCGCGGCGAGCGCGCCGATTTCGATCGGGTCTCCGAGCGGGGTTCCCGTGCCGTGCGCCTCGACGTAATCGACATCGGCGGACGCCAAGCCGCTCATGCGGAGGGCGCGCTCGACGACATCGCGCTGGGCGTCCAGGCTGGGCACGGTCAGACCCGCGGTACGGCCGTCGTGGTTCACCGCGCAGTGCACCTGCCCGAGCGAGCGCGCCCCGGCCTTCTCCGGTGCCAAGACCACGACCACGACGCCCTCACCGACGGTGAAGCCGTCCGCCTTCGCGTCGAACGCGCGGCAGCGGCCGGTCGGGGAGAGCGCCCCGGTCGCCTCTCTGACCATCATCCCGAAGCTGCTGCGGACGAGGTGGGTGGCGACGACGAGCGCGAGGTCCACCTCCCCGGTGGCCAGCGCGGTGATCCCGTGCCGAAGGGCGACCAGGCCGGACGAGCAGGTCGTGTCGACCTGCCAGCTGGGTCCGCGGAGGTCGTAGGTGTAGGAGATCCGCCCTGCGGCCGCCCCGCGGCTGTTGCCGATGCCGAGGTAGGACCGGTTGCTGTCGGCGACCTCGTCGGGGTCGATCGTGAGCACGGAATCGGACTCGCTCATCCCGACGAACACGCCGGTCTGGCTGCCCGCGAGGTCCTGCGGCCGGATGCCCGCGTCCTCAAGCGCGCGCTCCACGCAGTCCAGGACCAACAGGTGCTGGGGGTCCATGACCCGCGCCTGACGCGGCGAGATGCGGAACCGGATGAAGTCGGTCCGCAGCTCGGCGTCGTCGAACACCGCGGGCCCGTCGCCGTCGCCGTCGAAGTGCGCTGCGGCGATGTCTGCCCGGCTCCGCACGCCCCCGGGGAGGAACAGCGAAGCTCCGACGACATGTGCGTTCAATGCTCGTCCCCTCCGCCACGTCGGCCGCCTGCGATCCAGTCGGCCTCGGCGGCGTGCTCAACTGTCGCCGCGCGTCACCGGTGTGGTGGGGTCGGCCCGATCCGACCGCGCGAGCCTACCGATGTCGACCTTGCCGCTCAACGTCAGTGGGACGCTCTCGAGCACGGTGAAGGAACGCGGGATTGCCGCTACTGGCAGCGCCGCCCTGAGGAACCGGCGCAGCGACTTCGTGTCCGGCGGTTCGGTCGGATCGGTGGGCACGACATGGGCGTGGAGCCCTTCGCTCGCGTCGTAGCTGACGACCGCGGTGCGCACCTGCGGGTGCCGCCGCAGCGCGGCCTCCACCTCGCCGAGTTCGATCCGTTGCCCGTGCAGCTTGAGCTGGCGGTCTTCGCGCCCGAGGAACTCGATGTCACCGGAGGGGAGCCGCCGAACCCGGTCGCCGGTCCGGTACGCGACCGCGCTGTCCCCGGCAGGACGGCAGTGGGCGGGCAGCGGCACGAATCGCGAGCGGGTCGAGTCCGGGGCGCCGATGTACCCGAGCGCGACGCACTGTCCCCAGACGAGCAGCTCACCCGGCTCGCCCTCGGGCACCGCGCCGAGATCCTCGTCGACTACCTCCACCGAAACCCCGCCGATCGGCGTGCCGAGGGGCACCGTGGCGCTCGAGCGGTGTTCCGCCCGGTCCGGGTCGACGGGATAGGTCAGCACCCCGATCGTGGTCTCGGACGGACCGTAGTGGTTGAGCACCTCGCAGGTGCCGTTCGCCAGAACCTGGTCGACGAGGTCCCACGTCAGGGCTTCCCCGCCGAAGATCATGAGCTTGCGGGGGAGCACGTCGCGGGCGCCGGCGCCCAGATGCACGGAGATGTGCGACGGCGTCGACTTGAGCACGTCCACCGCGTGTGAGCGCATGTAGCGGCCCAGCGCGAGGGGGTCCATCATCGTGGGCTTGTCCACGAGGTGCACGGCATCACCCGACACCAGCGCCGGGAAGACCGCGGTGTGCCCGAGGTCGGTCGCGAAGCTCGTCACGCTGGCGAAGGAGAGCTGTTCGCCCGTCGACCTGAAGTGCTCCAACGATTCCGCCACCCGCGCCGCGTAGTTGTCGAGCGCCCGGTGGGGAACCGCCACCGCTTTGGGTGTTCCCGTCGACCCCGACGTGAAGACGACGTAGGCGGCGTCGTCGCGGTCTGGCGACGCCATCGCAGGTGCCGGGGCCTCCACACCGCGGAGCCGCACGGTCGGCACTCCGTCGACGGTGTCCGCCTCCGAGCCGTCCACGAGCCACGTCGCGAGACAAGCCCGGATCTGTCCGCGCCGCCGGTCGGGAGGCTCATCGACATCGATGATCGCGAACGGCGCTCCTACCCACATCGCCGCGAGCGCGGCGACGACCTGACTCGTCCCGCGTGGCAGCGCGATCGCCAGGACATCCCCGTCGAGCACTCCACGGCGCCGCAGCTCACCCGCGGTGGTCGCGACGCGCCGGACAAGCGCGTCGTACGTGAGCACCCCATCCCCAGCGACGAGAGCGGTCGCGCGAGGACGCAGTCGCGCGTGCTCCTCCAACATCCGGGCTAACCAGCTCATTGCGATGAACCTACCGCTTCGCCTGCGGAGGGAGAAAGATGCGATCACTGCGGTGAGCGCGCTGTGGCGGTGGTGGACTCATCGCGGTCGGGCAGACGCTGGTCCACCGCACCAGTGCGGCCTGTGCCTTGCGACAACGGCGAAGTCGAATGCTTTCCGTGCGCCACGCGAGCGCTGTCCAGCGACCACAGGCCTGGGGGCAGCGACGGGCAGTACGCGGCGGCGGAGCAGCCTGGTGAGTGAGCCGAACGAGAACCGATCTGCGGGCTCGTAGCGGACCGGACTACGAGCTGTCGCGAGTACCGCCAGGGAACGTGCTCGGGAACGCCGTCAGGCCGCCATCTACAGGACCGGGATCTGCGGAGACGGTGAACTCGCGGTTGGCCGAAGGCCCTGGACCGTTGTCCCACGGCTTGTGGACGGTGCGGCCTGGGCCGTTCGGACCCGGTGCGGCAGCGGCTGGTGAGGACGATGCTCGGCTCGACCCGGCAAGCCGGCGACGGTCCGGTTCCACCGGGCTAGCGGTTGTCGCCGGCGTGGGCGAAGCGCTCGTCGAGCACTCGTTCGAGGAGCGGGGACATGGTGCTCATGTAGGTGGCGCTGACATGGCTGTCGTCGAGGTAGACGTAGATGTTGCCGATGACCGGCGGGCAGAGGTCTCCGGGGCAGAAGTAGTCGCTGAAGTCCAGGAACTCCACGTTGGACGGCAGGTCCGGGATGCGTGCGTACGGTGGTTCGGGGCTGAGCAGGTCGGCGCGGGCAGCGCTGCACCGGGGCGCCTCGGCGCCGTGGGTGTTCGCGCACTCCGAAGGTTTGAAGGGGTGGCGCGGGTTGTCGCGCACGGCCGCGACGGCGATCGCGGCGTCCTCCAGTTTCCGCCACTGGGCGACGAATCCCGATGGTGTCTGCTCGGTGAGCCCGCGTCGGACGTCACGCGTGCCGTTGGCCAGCACGAGGTCGGGTCGCAGGGACAGGATCTTGTCGACGGCGTCGGCGTTCCACTTGAGGCAGTTGGCGTCACCGGGCATCGCGTTGGACTCGGTGGAGAACGGGCAGGCGCCCTTGTTCATCGCGATGACCTCCCAGTTGCGGCGCCGGGCGACCTGGTCGAGAGCGGCGAGGTACTGCTGCATGTGGGAGTCGCCGACGACGACGATCCGCTTGTCGGGTTCGTCGGTGACGGGGCTGCGGCAGTACGTCAGCTCCTTGTTGTAGGTGGCCGTGGTGCAGGTGCTGCCTTCGATGCCCGCGAAGTCCTTCGGCAGGGCGACCAGCGGCGGGGCGACCGAGGGGTGTTCCGCACCCCAGTACTCGAAACCCGGTTCGAGGGCCATGGCGCCGGGGTGGTCGGGGTCGTCGACGATGGCGGCGTGCAGGGACGCCTTGCGCTCGGCGACCACCTGCCAGCAGCCGGCCACCACCAGGACGGGAACCACCGCAGCCGCGGCGAAGCGGTAGGCGCCCCAGCCGGTCGCCACGCCGATCGGCGATCGGCGGACCGGCTTCTCCACGAGGTGGTGGGTCACCACGGACAACGCCAGCGACAAGCCGATGACGGCCGCACCGCCGCGAGGACCGGGTTCGGTCTGGTCGCGGACGACGAGGTAGAAGACCAGGGCAGGCCAGTGCCACAGGTAGAGGGTGTAGCTGAGGTCGCCGAGGTAGCGGGCGGGCCGGGTGGCGAGGAGCCGGTCGGCGCCGAACGCGCTCCCGCTGCCGCCCGCGGCGATGACCGCGGCGGCGCACAGCGTCGGCCACAGCGCGGCGTAGCCGGGAAAGACGCTGCCGACGCGGAGGACTAGACCGCAGGCGACGAGCCCCGCCAGGCCGACCCAGCCCAACGCCAGCCGCACGAGTGCGGTGGGGGTGAACGCGTTGAGGCCCAGGGCGAGCAACCCGCCGAGCGCGAACTCCCACGCCCTGGTGAGCGAGTGGAAGTAGGCCAGCGGCTGGTCGGTGGAGGTGAGCGCCACCGACCAGGCGAGCGAGGCGGCGAACACGACCGACAGGCAGACCGCCACGGCGCGGTGCGCTACGTGCCCACCGCGGCGGGCCACCGCGACGACCAGCGCGATCAGGAGTGGCCAGACCAGGTAGAGCTGGCCTTGGATGGACAGCGACCAGTAGTGCTGGACGACGCTGGCCTCGTTGTGCTGCTCGAAGTAGTCCGCCGAGTCCGCGACCAGCTGCCAGTTCTCCAGGTACAGCGCGGCGGCGACGACCTCGCGGATGGTCTGGAACCACTGGTTCTCCGGCAGCAGCACGAAGCCCGTGACCAGGACGGCGGTGAGGACGGTCAGCGCCGCGGGGAACAGCCTCGTGATCATCCGTCCCCACAGCGGCCGGAACGCGATTCCGCCGCCCGCCGCCGCGCGCAGCAGCTGTCCGGTCACCAGGAAGCCGGAGATCAGGAAGAACACGTCCACGCCACCCGACACGCGGCCGAGCCAGACGTGGTAAACGACGACCAGGACCGACGCGACGCCGCGCAGGCCCTGCAGTTCGGGGCGAAAACGGCCGGCCGCGGGCGTAGACGCGTGGTTGCGGGCGCGGGCCGCGGTGGGGACGGGCACGGGACGGCTCCAGGAGATGGTCGGTCACGACGCCGACCA
Organism: Saccharothrix sp. NRRL B-16348; assembly: GCF_001280085.1. GTDB lineage: Bacteria > Actinomycetota > Actinomycetes > Mycobacteriales > Pseudonocardiaceae > Actinosynnema. The sequence continues at coordinate 49,162 of NZ_LGED01000223.1, forward strand.
GGCTTCCCGGCACACCAGCCGCCCACGTGGAACGCGGTCCGGCGGTCCCAACGCTACCGAGTGGGGCGTGCCGCGGCCAAACCGGCAGCGAGCAGGCGGTGACCGGCTGCCCGCCGCCTGGTTGGGCCGGGTCTCGGGCCGGACGGTACGAGCCACGGTGGCCGGATGAGGAGCGTGGCGGCGTGCGTTGGGCGGTACGATCGTGGTCGGTGTGCCGGGAAGCCTGGTCGGCGTGGGTTCGTCGCCGTCTTGGACCGGGAGCCGCTCATGATCGGGCACATCGTCGACGCGGGCGCTGCGGCGGTGGCCGGCGCGGAGTCGATCGCCGGTGACGGCACCGAGACCGGTGTGCTCCGGAGTGCCGGGTGCGCACGCCGTGCTGATCCGCGCCGCGTCCGACGGCGACGCGTTGCAGGTCACCTGGATGGGCACGCCTGCTCAACCCGGTGGCCTCGATCGTGGTCACGGTGCACGACCACCTCCGGGCGAGTGCGGCGATGGACCTGGGTGCAGACCGCGTCGTGCGCCGCGATCCGGTCGCGTCGAGACTGGTCGGTCTCCGGGTGCCCGTCATCCGCAGGGGGCGTCGCCGCCTGCTCGCCTCGGTGGTGGGCCTCGTCGTCGCCGAGCGTTCCGCGCTGCCCGCCGAAGTGGGCCGTGCGCCGGCGGCTTGTGGGTCGCCGTGGTGCGTGACGGCGCGCGTCACTGGTGCGAACACCCGCGGTGGCCGAGTTGCGGGAGCGCGACCGGCCGCCGGTGCTCGGCGCCGTCCGGGACCGGAGAGGTCGACCTGTGAGGAAGGAATCGATCATGGCGGACAGGGCGGCGGGAACGGCGGTCGGGCCCATGGTGATCGCGGCCGTGGAACAGCACCGCTCACCGGGGCAACGTCTCCTCGACGACCCGTTGGCGTTCTCGGTGCTGCCGCCGTTGTCGAGGTGGGTGGCGCGGCTGGCCCGACGACCGGGCGTCCGCGCGGCGCTGATCAAGGCGTCTGAGCGTGCCGCGCCCGGTGTCTGGGGTGGTATCGCCTGCCGAAAGCGCTACATCGACGACGAGTTCGCCCAGGCGTTGGAGGACGGCATCGGGTCCGTGGTGGTCCTGGGTGCGGGTCTGGACACCCGCGCTCACCGGTTGGGCGTTCCCGCGGGTGCGGCCGTGTTCGAGGTGGACCTGCCGGTCAACGTCGAGCACAAGCGCAGGCGCTTGCCCGCCGCCGACGGGGTGACCCTGGTGCCGATCGACTTCGACACCGAGGACCTCCGCGCGGTCCTGACCGCACACGGCCACCACTCCGGCGACCGGTGTCTGGTCGTGTGGGAAGGGGTGACCCAGTACCTCACCGAGGACGGCGTGCGCAGGACCTTCGACTTCCTCGCGGACCAGGCGCCCGGCAGCCGACTGGTGTTCACCTACGTCGTGAAGGACTTCCTGGACGGCGACGAGATGTACGGCTCCGAGGCGCTGCACCGGCGGTTCGTGGCCGGGCGGCCGCTGTGGCGGTTCGGGCTGCACCCGCACGAGGTGGGTGCGTTCCTGACCGAGCGCGGCTGGCGCGAGGTGGAGCAGATGGGTCCGGCGGAGTTCGACGCGCGTTACGTGCGGGGCACCGGACGGGCCGTGCCGATCTCACCGTTGGAGCGCACCGTGCTGGCCGAGAAGCGCTGAGCGGGACCGCGCCGTGGTGTCCGGACGACCTGGCCCGACCGACCACTCCGCAGACGACGTGGGCGGTGCCGGACCAGCTGCGGGAGTCGATCGCACGGCACGCACAAGAAGGGGGCCTCCATGCCCGCGAACGGAACGAAAGCGTTGGCGGAGGTCGCCGAACGAGCCGGCCGCGACGCGCACGGCGTGCCGGTCGACCTCCTCGACGGGTACCTGGAGGGCTTGGACGAGGTCAGCACGACGCGGCGCCGGTTGGGACCCGACCAACTCCGGGTGCGGCGCGAGGCCGGTGCCCGCGCGGCCGAGCAGGGCGTGCCCCTGCACGAGGTGATCGACCTGCACCTGAGCGCCACCTGGCTGGCGTGGCCGTTGTTGTCGGGGGTGCGGGAGGTGACCGACGCCGACGCCGTCCGCGCCGCGGGCGAGGCGGTGTTCAAGGCCGCCGACGCGGCGGTCATGGCCGTGGCGGGAGGCTATGAGAAAGCGCAGCGGTGGTCGGTGCGCCAGGAGGAGTCGTTCCGTCGGGAGTTCGTCGACGACCTGCTCGACGGGCGCAACCTGGGCCGGTTGGCCGAACGGGCGGAACGGTTCGGCCTGCGCTTGGCGGGCAACAACGTGGTCGCGGCCGTGCGGGCCTCGCAGCCGGTGGTCGACGGCGGCGAGGTCGCCAGGGCGGTGGAGATGTCGCTGCACCTGCGGTCGGACTCCCGTGACGTGCTCATCACCACCAAGAACGACCTGCTCGTCTGCGTCACGCCCCAGGCGATGGGTGGACTCCTCGACGAGTTCGTGCGCCAGGTGACCTCAGCGCTGGGCTCCGACCAGGCGTGGTCGGTCGGTGTCGGTCGCGCCCAATCGGGACCGGGTGGTGTGGTGCGCTCCTTCGAGCAGGCCAAGTACGCGTTGGACATCGCCGGGCGCCTGGCGCTGCCCGGACGCGTGCACCGGGCCGGGGACCTGTTGGTCTACCAGGTGCTGCTGCGCGACAGCGCCGCGCTGGCCGACCTGGTGTCGGTCGTGTTGGAGCCCCTGCGCGGTGTGCGCGGCGGCGTCGAACCACTGCTGGACACGCTGTCCGCCTACTTCGCCCACGGGCAGGTGGCCACCGCGTGCGCTCGCGAACTGCGCGTGGGCGTCCGGACGGTGACCTACCGACTCCAGCGCGTCAAGGAGTTGACGGGTTACTCGGTGGAGGACCCGTCACAAGCGCTCTCGCTGCACGTCGCGGTCCTCGGCGCCAGACTCCTGGGACTACCTCCGTCCACCGACCAGACCTCGTAGCGCCGTTCGTTGCCGATGTCCGGCAATGAGTGGCGCGTCCTGACCGCCGGGTTCCCACATTGTCCCGGCTCCTGCGGGCAGGAGAACATTGAGGCAGGTCACGGGCTTGAAGACGCGGGCATCGGCGGCCGGGGACGGAGCACTCCATGGACGCTTGGCTGGTCTGGTTGTTGCTCGGGTTGTTGCTGGGAGCGGTCGAGGTTTTCACCGTCACCGCCGCGCTGGGCATCCTCGGCGGCGCCGCGCTGCTCACCGCCGGGGCCGCCGGTGTCGGGTTGCCGCTGCCGGCGCAGTTCGTGGTGTTCGCCGTCGTCTCGGTCCTGGGTCTGCTGCTGGTCCGCCCGCTGGCCCGTGGCCACCTGCTTAAGCCGCAGTCCGCGCGGTTCGGAGTGGACGCGCTGGTCGGGGAGTCCGGTTACGTGCTGCGCGAGGTGACGCGGCACGACGGCCGGGTGCGGATCGCGGGGGAGGAGTGGACGGCGCGCCCGTTCGACGACAGCCTCGCGATCCCGGAAGGAACCACCGTGGAGGTCCTGCGGATCAGCGGCAGCACCGCGTTCGTCTACCCGGGGAGTGGCTCGTGGAAGCTTCACTGATCGTCACCGTGGTCATCGCGCTGCTGGTGATCCTGGTCGTGTCGAGCGCGGTGCGGATCGTGCCCCAGGCACGGGCCCGCAACGTGGAGCGGCTGGGCCGGTTCCAGCGCACCCTGCAACCGGGCCTGAACGTGGTGATCCCGTTCATCGACCGGGTGCACCCGGCGATCGACCTGCGCGAGCAGGTGGTGTCGTTCCAGCCGCAGCCGGTCATCACCGAGGACAACCTCGTGGTGGAGATCGACACGGTGCTCTACTTCCAGGTCACCGACCCGCGGGCGGCGTTCTACGAGATCGCCAGCTACCTCCAGGCGGTCGAGCAGTTGACCGTCACCACGCTGCGCAACGTCGTCGGCTCCATGGACCTGGAACGCACGTTGACCTCCCGCGACACGATCAACAGCCAACTGCGGGGCGTGCTCGACGACGCCACCGGCAAGTGGGGTCTGCGGGTCAACCGGGTGGAGATCAAGGCCATCGACCCGCCGCGCACCATCAAGGACGCGATGGAGAAGCAGATGCGCGCGGAACGGGACAAGCGCGCCGCGATCCTGACCGCGGAAGGCCAGCGGCAGTCGCAGATCCTCACCGCCGAGGGCGACAAGCAGGCCGCCGTGCTGCGGGCCGAGGGTCAGCGGGCCGCGGAGATCCTCAAGGCCGAGGGCCAATCCCGGGCCATCGACCAGGTGTTCCAGGCCGTGCACCGCAACGACCCGGACCCGAAGCTGCTGGCCTACCAGTACTTGCAGATGCTGCCGCAGTTGGCGCAGGGACCGGGCAACACGTTCTGGGTCATCCCCAGCGAGGTGACCTCGGCGCTGCAGGGCGTCTCCCGCGCCTTCACCGAGGCACTGCCGAAGATCGCGGCCACCGAGCCGGCCGCCACCACCGACGACGCGGCTGCCCGGGCCGCTGAGGACGCGAACCGGGCCGCGGAGGCCGCGGCGGAGGCGGCTGCGGACGCCGAGACCACCGGCCGGGTCACCGCGCCCGCCTGACCTGTCCCCGACCACGGGGCGGTCCCTCGGGGGACCGATCGCCGCACCGGAGCACTGCCGACCAAGGCGTGCTCCGGTGTGCTCGTGCGACGCCCGGAAACGGCGCGGCACCGGACCGAGGAGGGGGACGTTGATCGACGCCACGATCCGGAACGTGTGTCGGTTGCGGTGGACGGCGGTGCTCGTGCGTGGCCGGGACGACCTGATCCGGCCCGCCCGGTACACCGTGCCGGACGCGGTGGCGACGCTCGCGGTGCGGCGCCTGCGCCGTCGCGGCCGCGTGATGTTGTCGTCGGGTCTGCTGCTGTTCGTGGGGTTCGTCGTGGGCGCCACCCTCTTGGTGGACAGGGCCGATGAGCTGCTCGCGACGGGGCGGACCGCGTCGGGCGTCGTGGTCGGCACGGAACCGGGCCGGCGCGGCGCGGCCGGTTCGATCCAGGTGCGGTTCACCGTCGAGGGAGAGGTGCGGACCCGCTGGATGAACCTCGACGACACCAGCCCGGAGTTGGGCGTGGGTGACCCGATCACCGTGTTCTACGACCGGCGGGACCCGGAGCGCATCGCCGCGCCGGGCGTGGCCAACGACCCCTATCTGCCGTCCATGCTGACGATCGCCGCCTTCGTGGTGTCAGTGGTGCTGCTGCCTCCCGGGCTGATCGGGTCGGTCAGGTGGGGGCGCCGCGCACGTGCCCTGCGTCGCCACGGCTGGCGTCGAGGTGTTGTCGAGGCCCGCGGCAAGCGGCTGCACCACATCGAGTTCCCCGCGGATCCGTCGGAGCGCGCCGTGACCGTGGTGACCACCCGCCCGGTCAACTACGCGATCCCGCCGGAGTTCCGCACCGGTGAGGTCCTCGTCGGCGGTCGTGGCCGTCACCTGACGGTGGTGTTCACCCGCGGTCCCGTCCTCGCGGCCGCCCGGGAAGCCGGGACCCACCTACGGGACTCGCGATGAGAGAATCTGGGGAGCACTTCATGAACGACCCTCGCCCGCTCGCCGTCGTCATCACGGGAGCTGGTTCCGGTATCGGGTTGCGTGCCGCCCGGCAGTTGGCCGAGCGCGGTCACCGGGTGTTCGCCCTGTGCCGTGACCGGAGGCGGGGTGAGGACGCGCTGGCCCGGATCAACGCGAGCGCGCGGGAACCGGCGCGGCTGGTGCTCGCCGACCTGGCGGAGCTGGACGGCTTGGACGCCGTGGCGGCCTCGGTGGTGCGGCACGTCGACCACCTCGACGTGGTGATCCACAACGCGGCGAACTTCGACCAGACGCTCCGCGAACCCCGCTACACCGCGGCGGGCCACGAGTTGATCTGGGTGACCAACCACCTGGGGCCCTTCCGGCTGACGGCCGCGCTCAGCGGGCTGCTGCGGGCCGCACCCCGTCCGAAGGTGGTCACCGTGGCCAGCAAGGGCCTGGTCACCATGCCCCGCATCAGGATCCGCTTCGACCACCTCGACGGCACCGGCTGGTACAGCCCCACCAGGGCCTACTACCACTCGAAGCTGGCGCAGGTCATGTTCAGCCTCGAACTGGCGTCGAGGACCGCGGGCCGTGTCGACGTGACCTGCGTGCGGGTGCCCGCGGTGCGATTGGACGCCGACCGGTTGGCCGGGATGCCGCGGCTCCTGCGCGTGCTGTACGCGCCCAAGAACCGGCTGGCCGCCTCGCCGGAGGACTTGGCCGCCACGTACGTGCGCGTCACCGAGGACGGGGAAGGTCGGGCGGACGGGGCTGTTCGCGGCGTCTACGTCGACGAGCGCGGACGGCCGGTGAACGTGCCCGCGTTCGCCCGCGACCCGGCGGCCCGTGAACGTCTGTGGGCGGTCACCCAGGCCGCCGCCGGCAACCCGTCGTGGGCGTGGTGAGGGCCGCGGTGGCGGCTGCGCCGATCACGCGCAGCCGCAGGTCGACCGGTCGCCGTTGTGCTATCCACTAACAGGCGTTAGTCAATGACGTTTCGCTGGTGGACGTCCGGGATGCCGTCGTGGTCTTCGTCGCGGTTCTCCTCCTCGTGGATGCGCCGGTAGACGCGATTGCGTACGCGCAGGATGACCGTGGCGACGAGGGCGGACAACAGCGAGCCGAGCAAAATGCCGATCTTGGCGTCGTCGTAGGGCCGGCTGCCCTCGCCGAAGGCCAGTTCGCCCACCAGCAGCGACACGGTGAACCCGATGCCGCCCAGCACCGCCAGGCCCACCACGTCCACCCAGGACAGGTCGTCGTCCAGTTCGGCGCGGGTGAACCGCGACACCAGCCAGGTGGCGGCGGTGATGCCCACCAGCTTGCCCAGCAGCAGACCTGCCACGATGCCGAGGGTCACCGTGTCGGCCAGCGACGAGGTCAGGCCGTCCATCCCGCCGATGGCCACGCCCGAGGCGAAGAACGCGAACACCGGCACGGCAACCCCGGTCGACAACGGCCGGAACCGGTGCTCGAAGTGCTCGGCCAGCCCCGGCCCCTCGCCGGGCGCGCGGCGGATGACCGGCACGGCGAAGCCCAGCAGCACCCCGGCCACGGTCGCGTGCACCCCGGAGGCGTGCATGAACCCCCAGGTGGCCACGGCCAGCGGCAGCAACAGCCACCACGAGCGCACCCGCCGCTGCACCAGCACGGTGAACAGCGCCAGCGGCACGGCCGTGAGCAGCAGCGGCGTCACGGCCAGATCGTCGGTGTAGAACACGGCGATGATCACGATCGCGATCAGGTCGTCCACCACCGCCAGGGTGAGCAGGAACGTCCGCAGCGCCGACGGCAGGCAACGGCCGATCACCGCCAGCACGGCCAGGGCGAAGGCGATGTCGGTCGCGGTCGGAATCGCCCACCCGGACGCCGCGCCAGGGGTGCCCAGGTTGACCAGCACGTAGATCAGAGCGGGTACCGCCACCCCGCCGAACGCGGCGGCCACCGGCACCGCGGCCCGGCGCGGGTCGCGCAGGTCCCCGGCCACGAACTCGCGCTTGAGCTCCAGCCCGGCGACGAAGAAGAAGATCGCCAGCAGCCCGTCGGAGGCCCAGTGCCCGACGCTGAGTTCCAGGTGCAGCGAGGCGATGCCGAACTCGAAGTCGCGCAACGCTTTGTAGGTCGGCGCCCACGGCGAGTTGGCCCAGACCAAGCCCGACAGCGCGGCGGCCAGCATGATCACCCCGCCGACGGTCTCCAAGCGGAGGATGTCAGCGATCCGCTTGGCCTCGGGCCAGGAACCCCGGTTGAACAGAGTGGTGGCACGGCGTTGCACGGGCGGCTCCCAGCGGTCGGCGGAACACGTCGCCGACCAGGCTTCCCGGCACACCACGCCCGCACGCGGGCAACGCCCCGACCGTACCCGGTGGTGGGTGTCGGAACGCGAACCCGATGATCACATCGTCATGAACGTCCGGTGCCCTCGGTCACCGTGCGTGGTCATCCCCAGGGGCGCGGTCGCTCGATCGGTGGGGCAGCAGGAGCAGGAGGAACCCCGGTCACAACCCGCGCCTGCCCTGCTCGTCGGGGCGACCGGTGGGCAGGTTGTCCGGTGGCTCGAAGCTCAGCGCCTTGGCCACCGGCACGTCGATCGAGGAGTGCAGCACGATCGACAGCGCGATGGTGATCGCGACCAGGTCGAATACGTGCTCGCCGGAGGGTATGCCCGCCTGGACGGCCAGCAGCACGTAGACCACGGAGGCGAAGCCCTTCGGCCCGAACCAGGCCGCGGCGGTCCGCTCCCGGTGCGGCAGCGGCGTGCGCAGCAACGACAGCAGCATGGCCGCGGGCCGGACCAGCACGATCGCGATGACCGCCACGGCCCAGTCGCCTGCGGTCAGGTGCGAGATGCGCTCCGGCGTGATCAGGGCGCCGAACACCAGCAGGCCGGCGAACTTGGTGACCTCCGACAGCAGGTCGCCGAAGTGCTCGAAGTTCTCCGCCGTCACCCGGTCCAGGGTGGCGAGGGCGGAGCCCGCGGCGAACGCGGCCAGGTAGGGGTTGGCGTGGGTCAGGTGGCAGGTCGCGTAGACGATCACGCCGATGGCCAGCGGCCCCAGCGCCTGCAACCTCGGCTCGGCGGTGAGCACCCGCAACCGCCACGCCAGCGTGATCGCACCCGCCACGACCACACCGACCACCAGGCCCAGGACCAGTTCGAGCGCGATGGTGCCCAGGTGCGGCTCGTTCAGGGTGGCGGTGGCCAGGAAGATCAGCACGAACGGCAGCGCCAGACCGTCGTTGAGGCCGGACTCGACGTTGAGCAGGCGGCGCAGCCGCAGCGGCACGTCCGTGCGCCCGACGATCGCCGAGGCGAACACCGGGTCGGTGGGGGACAGGATCGCGCCGACCAGCAGCGCGGTGGTCCAGTCCAGCCCGGCCAGGAAGTGGGCGGGCACCGCGATGCCGATCATGGTCAGCGGCATCGCCAGGCCCAGCGCCCGTCCCGACAGCCTCCACCCCTCGCGCAGCGCGGGCAGACCGGCGCGCTGACCGTCGGTGAACAGCACGGTGAACAGGGCCAGGTCCGCCAGCCCGGTGACGAAGACGCCGTCGGACGGGATGTCGACCAGACCGAACCCGCCCTGCCCGATCAGGGCTCCGGCCACCAGGAACAACAGGGCCGTGGACAGCACGGTCCGTGCGGCAAGACCGGAGAGCGACACGCTGATCAGCAGTACGAGCCCGAAAGCGAGCACCAGTGCCATGGAACGTCCCGTCGTCGACGAACAACCCCACCGCGACGCGGCGGGGCGTGCCGACCAGACTTCCCGGCGCTCCGCGCGACAAGATGCCGCAAACCGGGCAGAAGCGCAAACCGGACGGTCGGTGTATCGGCCTCGGTGTCCGCATCGACACGGTGTCTGGCGCTGTCACCGGTCGGTGGCGGCGCGGTGTGCGGTGAAGTCTGGTCGGCTTCGCGACCCGACCGGCCCAGAATTGATCTTGAGGTTCTCGGCGGCGCCGCCGGTGTCCGGTCGCCGTTCGTGCCTGCGGATGTCCGCCCCGATTTGCAGGGGTTGCTCGCGGTCGTGCTGGTGGCTTGTGCGCAGGAGTCCTTCGAGCCGGTAGGTCCGGAATCCGCGGCGTCGGGCCGACAAGGCAGGGGGAACTTGACGTGGACTGAACGATCGTTCAATACTCTGAACATGCGTTCAGCCTCCGATTTGACCACTCGGGCCCGCATCCGTGATGCGGCCCTGGCGAGGTTCGGTGCCGATGGCGTCGCCGGGACGTCCGTGCGTGCGGTGGCTGCCGACGCCGGGGTGTCTCCCGCGTTGGTGCTGCACCACTTCGGGTCGAAGGAGGGGTTGCGGCAGGCGTGTGACGAGCACGTGCTCGACGCGATCCGGTCCGGTGGTGAGGTCGATGCCAGTGCGCTGGGGCATGTCCTGCGGGCGGCTACGCCGGTGCGGCGGTATCTGGGGCGTGCCTTGCTGGACGGGACCGAGGGCGCGTCCGTGCTGTTCACCGAGATCGTCGACCGCACCGAGGAGTGGCTGGCCGTGGGCGAGGCGGAGGGGTGGGTGCGTCCGACATCGGACGCACGGGCACGGGCGGTGACCTACGTGTCGTGGCTGTTGGCGCCCTTGGTGCTCGGTGACCAGGTCGGGCGGCTGCTCGGCGGGGATCCGGCGGAGACCGCGACAGCGGTGCGGGGTGCGCGGGCCGGGTTGGAGATGCTGACCGGCGGCCTGTTCACCGACGACCGCTGGCTGACCGCGTTCACCGCGGTCGACGAGCGGGAGTCGTCGCGGTGAGGGCGCTGTTGGTCACCCACGGCACGCGTGGCGATGTGCAGCCGTTCCTGGCGCTCGCGGTGGCGTTGCGCGAACGCGGCCACGAGGCGCTGCTGGCAGCGCCGGAGTCGTTCGCGCCGGCCGCGTCGGAGCACGGGGTGCGGTTCGCGCCGCTGGACGAGGGGCCGAACCGGTTGATGGACGACCCGGTGGTCCGGGAGGCGGTCGACGGTGGTTACCGGGGTGTGCGGGGCAAGATCACCGCCGTGCGCACGGCCCGGCGGATCAAGCCCTTGATGGGTGCTGTCCTGCACGATGTCGGCGAGGTGGCTCGGGCCTCGCTGGCGGACGTGGTGGTGCACTCGCCGTCCCTGCCCGCCCAGCACGCGGCGGAGATGCTCGGTGTGCCCGCGGCGCTGGTCGCGTTGCAGCCGGGCTGGGTGCCCACGAGCGCGTTTCCCTGTCCGATGGTGCCGTTGCCCCGGCTGCCGAGGTTCCTCAACCGCGCCACCTACCTCACCGTGTCCGCGACCCTGCGGGCCTTCTCCGGCATTGCCACCACGTGGCGCACGACCGAGCTCGGATTGCCGCGCCGCCGGGGAAGTCATGACGTGCTGCACGACGCCGCCGGCCACGACCGGCTGGTGTTGCAGGCGTTCAGCCGGCACGTCACACAGGTCGATCCCGGCTGGCCGGAGTCGGTGCGCACCACCGGCTTCTGGTATCTGCCCACGGCGCCGGAATGGTCCCCACCGGACCGGCTGAGGCGTTTCCTCGACGACGGCCCCGCACCCGTCTACATCGGATTCGGCAGCATGACGGGCCGGGATTCACGCCGCACTACGACGATCGTCACCGACGCCGTGCGACGGGCCGGTGTCCGTGCCGTGCTGGCCACCGGCTGGGGCGGCATCGCCCCCGACACCGAAGCCGACGGCGTTCTGGTGATCGACCAAGCGCCGCACGACTGGCTGTTCCCGCGGATGAGCGCGGTGGTGCACCACGGAGGCGGCGGCACCACGGGCGCCGCGCTGGCGGCGGGCCGCCCGCAGGTCGTGTGCCCGTTCGTCGCCGACCAACCGCACTGGGCTAACCGCATGCACGCCGCTGGAGTCGCTCCATCTCCGGTTCGGCAGCAGCAGCTCAACGCCGACCTGCTCGCCGCGGCACTGACGGCGGCCACCGATGACATCGGGATGCGCGACCGGGCCGAACGGCTTGGACAGCAGATCCGCGCGGAGAACGGCGTCACCACGGCGATCGACGCCCTCGAACGCATCACCTGACACCGGGAGACCATCACGATGGACGTAAAGAACGCGGTCGCGCGGGCGTTTCGCATGGACGACGAGGCGTGGCGGCGGCACGCGAACCCGTGGAGCGTGTGGACCCGCTTCGCGGCGATCCCGCTGATGCTGGCCGCGATCTGGAGCCGCACCTGGATCGGCTGGTGGTGCCTGCTGCCGATCGCGGCGGTGATCATCTGGCTGTTCGTCAACCCGACGGCGTTCCGGCCCGTTGAGCCGCGCAGTTGGGCGGCACGTGGCATCTACGGCGAGCGGGCGTGGGTGCAGGACAAGTCGCTGGTACCGCCGGATCACCGTGCCGTGCTGCGAATCCTGGTCGTGCTCGGGCTCACCGGCTTCGCTCTCGTGGTGTGGGGACTGGTCCGGCTCGACGTGTGGCCGACAGCGTTCGGCGCGGCGCTGGTGATCGTGGCGCAGCTGTGGCGCATCGACCGGTTCGGCTGGTTGTGGGAACGTGCCGAGCAGCGACGAACCGACCACTAATTAGCTCACACCTCCCTGGGCGCGTACGGCGGACACGCGAACCGGTCCCCGATGGCTGGCGGACCGACGTGCGTTCCGTTCGCGCAGCGCGGTGAGGCACGGGCTGGTCAACCGGGTGCAGCGTGCGGCCGCGGCGTCGGCGAGCTGGACTCACTGTTCGCGGGTGTACGCCGACAGCCAGCCACCTCGCCACCGACAGCGCGGCCTGGAACACCTCGACTCGCGAGCTGCTGGGATGACTCCCGACCCACCCCGGGCTCATCCACGACCTTGAAAGGACCACTACTCCCACGCTACGACCCCTTCGGCCGTTACACCTTCGTAAGGCCGGTGACACTCGTGCCGCTGAGCGCGGAATCCGTAATTTCATGACGGTCTGTGAGGAACAGGTCGTCCTGAGGAGGTCGGGAACGTGGTGCGACGATTAACGCGGCGGCTGGCGGGCGGTGCCGGTGTGGTGGTGCTCCTCTCGGTGGGAGCGCCGGCCGGGGCGCAGACCCGGGACATCGCGGGGCTGCCGTCGTGGGAGGTCGTGGCCGCCCCCGCGGTGGGCGAGTTCACCAACCGGCTGGCCGGCGTGTACGCCGCGTCGCCCGACGCGGCGTGGGCGGTCGGATCGGCACTGGGTCGTGCGGCGGGAGGCGGTCAGGAGCACCGCACACTGCTGCAACGCTGGGACGGGCGGTCCTGGAGCCAGGTCACGCCACCGGCGCTGCCCGGCGGACGGGTCGCGCAGCTCGGCGCCGTCGACGGGACCGGCCCGGACGACGTGTGGGCGGTCGGCGTCGCGACGGCCCCGAACGCGAACACGGTGACCGGACAGCGGACCGTGGCGCTGCATTGGAACGGGCGGGACTGGACCGCGGTGCCGAGCCCGAATCGCGGCTTCCCCGACGACAACAACCGTCTGCTCGGCGTGGCTGCAGTCGCGTCCGACGACGTCTGGGCCGTGGGCGAACTCGACGGCAGCCTGTCCGGTGGCGGGCGGGCGTCGATCCTGCTGCACTTCGACGGCACCGGCTGGCGGGCGGTCGACCACCCGTGCGGCGCCGGGCTGCGGGCGGTGTCGGCGTCCTCGGCCGACGACGTCTGGGCGGTCGGCGCGAACACCGCGTGCCACTTCGACGGCTCGTCGTGGAGGCCGGCCCGGCCGGCGGCACCGGTGGCGGGCAGGCGCCTCGACCTCGCCGGCGTCGCCGTGCTCGGGCCCACCGAGGCGTGGGCCGTCGGCCGCACCGTGTACGGCTGCGGCGAGCGCGTGTGCACCTTCGGCGAGGTCCAGCGCTGGAACGGCGCCGGGTGGACCACCTTCGCCACCCCCGGCGTCGACGTGCGGGGCGTCCACGCCGTCGCACCGGACGACGTCTGGGCGATCTCGCTGAACGATGGCCTGCTGCACTTCGACGGCACCGGGTGGGCCCGCGTGCCCGCGCCGCGCGGTGTGCTGGAGGACATCACGGCCGGCGGGCCCGACGACCTGTGGGCCGTGGGTGCCACCAGCGGCGGCAGTCCTTCGGTGGCGCAGATCCAGCACGCCGCCTCGGCCGGCACCGCGACCGTCGTCGGTGGCACCAACCACGCCGGGGCTGTCATCTCGTGGACCGGACCGTCCAGCGGCTCGGTCCCGGTGCGCAACAGCTTCGGCCACTACGAGATCGTCGCGCTTCCGGTGGGGACCTACGACTTCATCGTGACCGCCGCCGGCTGCGCGCCGCAGGTCAGGGCCGTCACCGTCACCGCGGGTCGGATCATCCGGCAGGACTTCACGCTGTCCTGCTGACCAGTCCGCGCCCACCGTGCCGTGCTGACACGGAACGAACTGCCGGTACGTAGTGTGCCGCCGTCGTGTTCTCCCGTGAACGGCGTGGGTGCGTGCTTGAGAACGTTGAGGAGATCGTCTTCGACGATGAGTCGTCGGTCGGTGTCGGTCTCCAGCCGGGCGCGGACCGCCTTGCTGCGGTGCACCGGGTGCCGGTCGGCGATCAAGCGGACCTTCCAGTGGGGTGGGCGATGCGATCGAGGAAGGCGGGTGGACACCGGTGCGGTGAAGCGGTCGGTGGACACGGTGAACCAAGCGTCCCGCGGGAGGCGATCGCGGACATGACGTTGACCCGAAGTCGCCTCCCTGTCACCCGCACCACCGGGATCCTGCCCTTCGACGCCAAGGAACGACCGGGTTGGGCGGCGTCGGAGCGCAGTCCGCAATAGTCGACCCACACGATCGCCGCGCCCTCGGCCTTTGCCCGGGCCTCGATCGCCGGGTACTGCTCGTCGAGCCGCGCATGCACCGCGGCGGGCCGCTGTTCATAAGCCGGATTCCCTGGCCCTCGTCGGCGCCGCCCGACGCGGTGCCGACGAGGGCGGAGAACGGTCCGATGAAGCATGGCTGGGACGCGATGTAGGCGACTCCGTAGCGAAATCCAACCCGGCTGCCGGTTCGGCAAGGCTGGACCGGTTGAGGCTGATAGCCGACGTGGTCAGAACTCCGCTGCTGTCCGCGTGCCGCTTGCGCGGTTCAGCGGCCCTTGCCACTCGTGGCCGTCGAGACGCACGTGGACTTCCTCAACCCGCCATCCAGCCGTCCCGGCCGTCTCGGCACAAGAGGTGTGGGCGTCGGCGATGGCGCGCAGGCGCTCGGGCGGCGGCTGGTCGGGCACGTCAGTTCCGTTCGGCAACGGCTGTCGGTTGTGCCGCGGTCCGGCGGACCGTGCGGAACAGGAACGCCGCCGCGAGGCCACCGACCACCGGGCCGATCAGGTAGACGGCCAACTGCCACCACGGGACAGTCCCACCGGCCACGGACAGCACGACGTCCGGGCCGAGGGTTCGCGCCAGGTTCACCGACGCGCCGGTGAGCGGTCCGAACACCATGATCTGCACAGCCAGGGCAAGGCCGATGCCCAGCCCGTGCAGACCGCGCGGTGCGGTCGGGGCGACCGCCAACGCGAAGACCGCGATCACCAGGATGAACGCCCCCGCGGCCTCGGCGATCAAGGCCGGGGCGACACCGGCCGTGAAGGTGGTCGCACCCAGACCGGAGTCGACCGCTGCGTCGGTGTACGCCGCGTAGACGAGCGCGGCGCCGAGAACGCCACCCGCCAGCTGCGCCAGGACGTATGCCGGTACATCCCGCCAGGCGAAGTGGCCACGCGCGGCCAGCGCGATGCTCACCGTCGGGTTGAAATGACCGCCCGACACCGGGCCGAACGCGTAGATCGCCACCGCCAGCGCGAGCCCGTGCGCCAACGCCACGATCAACAGCCCGGCCCCACCGGCCCCTGCCGCCGCGACCGCCACGGCGGCTCCGATACCGAACAGACACAAAACGGCAGTGCCGGCCATCTCGGCCAGCAGCCTGCGGGACAAGGGGATGTTCACTGCAACACGTCCTGTCCTGGGGGTGATGTGTCGGCGGCGGCGAACGAACGCTAGGACCGGCCCGACACGGACAGCTACGGTGCGCACACACTCGTAAGCCGACGGTAAGAACCGAGATTCGCAATCTGCCCGCCCCCGGAAGGTGGGCGCGCCACTCGCCGTCGCCGTCGCCCTTGTCCGCGGTCCTCGACCGGTTCGCCGACCGCACCGCGGTCCTGCACACCTGCGTCACGCTCTTCGAGCCCGGGTCTTCTGCCTGAGTTCGGTGTACGCCGTCGCGAGCTGCTCCGATACCTCGGCGATGTCCCCTCGAGCTGGAACCACCTGATTCCGACCACTCAGCCTCTGCAGCCGAGCAGCGCCAGCCCCGAGTCGTCGTGGTCGACGCCGACAACCGCCTGGGTGACCGTGCTGCCCGGATCGCCGGTGCTGCGTTCATCGTCCCGGCTACGCGCAGGAGGATCCGTCGCTGGCGCGGGTGCACGGCGAACGTGGTGACGCCGAGGCGTGCGTGGACAAGCTGGCGGGCCGCATGATCAAGGAGATGCTGCCATCCAAGGAGAAACGCCACGAACTACCGAGGGCGTCCGGTGACGCGATGGTGATCGAATGCACCGCCACGATGGCCAGGCTGCACAGTCCGCTGCTGCTGGTCGCTGACGACGATACGATCCACGGCGTCGCACGTGCTGGTCATCGACCAGGCCCCACACGACTGGCTGTTCCCGAGCACCAGTGCGATGGTCCACCACGGTGGCGCGGGCACGACCGCCGCCCTGGCCTCGCGCAGGCCCCAGGTGGTGGAGTGGGGCGACGCCTGCGGCGTGCAGGACTTGCCGGACCGTCGGGGCGATCCGATGGCCGGGCGGCACAGGACCTGATCGATTGCCGGCACGTATTCGTTCCCGATCATCGTTCCACGGTCGGGCGAGCTGGGTTGACCGACCGGAGGACATGGCCCGGTTGGTGTCGATCAGTTGTTCTGGTCGTCGGGGCTGGCGAGTTTGGTCAGCAGGTCGACGACGGTCTGTTGTCCGGTGGCGAGGGCGTCGAACTTGCCGCGCATCTCGGTGAACCCGTCGCCGACCTTGGTGCCGAGGTCGGTCAGGTCTTCGCGCATGGCGTTGAAGCTGGAGGTCGTGGCTTGGCGGAAGTCGCGGATCTCGCCGCGGAACTCGGAGACGTCCCGGTCCGCGCCGCCGGCCAGGATCCGTGCGGCGGCGGCGTCCTGGGCGGTCGCGCGCACCAGGCTGGCCAGTTCCTCGACGCGGGCCTCCAGTTCGGCGACGCGGGACTCCAGGTTCTCGGGCTCGGCCATGCCGCACAGGTTACCGCCCCGGCCCGGGCCGGCGATCCGTGCCGCGCCGTCGGGATCGTCCGACAGCGGCTCGTCCAGCCCCGGTGCCCACGGTCGTGAAGCATCGCTGTGTCATCCACTGTAGGTGCGTCATTCGGGTCTGTCAGTTGCGCTCTTCGGGTGTCGGAGGGGTTGTCGGACGTCATGGTCGTCGTGGCGGTCGGTCCCGGTGTCGTCTCAATTCCTCGCTGATGAAGGTGGCTGTGATGATCTCGATGCCCGATGAGGGCCAGGCGTTGTTCGACGGTTGGCTGCGGACCAAGCAGCAGAAGGTGGAGCGGCGACGTTCGCGCGACCCGCATGTTCATCACGGGTTGCGGTTTGTGTTCTACGGGCGGATGTCGACCAGCGGGTACCAGGATCGGCGGGCGTCGCGGTTCTGGCAGCTGGAGATCGCCGAGCGGTTGGTCGACGGGCAGGGGGTGATCGTGGACTCGTTCTTCGACGAGGGCTGTTCGCGGACGCGCGCGTGGCACAAGCGGCCCGCCACGGCGAGGTTGTTGACCTTGCTGGCCGACCCGGACCGCGGGTTCGACGCGATCGTGGTGGGGGAGTACGAGCGCGCGTTCTGCGGGCGGCAGTTCGAGGACCTGGTGCCGGTGTTCGAGGAGTCCGGGGTGCAGGTCTGGTTACCGGAGGCAGGCGGCCGGGTCGACTTCACCGATGACGCCCATTCCACGCTGATGAAGGTGCTGGGTGCGCAGTCGGAGCGCGAGGTGATGCGGACCCGGAACCGGGTGATCCAGGCGATGCGGGCCCAGACGTGTGACCAGGGCAGGTATCTGGGCGGTCGGCCGCCGTACGGGTCCCGGCTTGTCGACGGCGGGCCGCATCCGAATCGGGTGCACGCGAAGTGGGGGCGGCGGTTGCAGAAGCTGGAGCCGGACGCGGCGACCGCGCCGCACGTGGAGTGGATCTTCGAGCGTCGGTCGGCCGGGTGCAGCATCGCCGGGATCGCCCGCATGCTCAACGAACGCGCCGTGCCCAGTCCATCGGGGTCCGACCTGGACCGCAACCGGCATCGGTCGGACAGCGCGTGGAGCGTGCAGACGGTGGCGGCGATCCTGGGGAATCCGCGCTACACCGGCAGGCAGGTGTGGAACCGGGTCGTCAACGACCGTGCCAAGGTCACCCCGGGGTCCGGGCGTCCGGGGCAGCGGCCGAACGAGGCGGACCAGTGGGCGGTCTCCGTATCGTTGGCGCACACGCCGTTGGTGGGTACGAGGACGTTCGCCGCGGTGCAGGAGGTGCGGGCGGCGCGTCCGACTGGCGACGGTGGCAGCCGCGTGTATCTGTTGGCGGGGTTGGTGGTCTGCGGGATCTGCGGGCGGCGGATGGATTCGAACTGGGTGCACGGTCGGGCGAGTTACCGGTGCCGGCACGGCCGCACCACCGCCCAGGTCCCGGCTCCGGGTGCGCCGAAGATCCTGTACTGGCGGGAGGACCGCCTGCTGGCAGCGATCGCGACCGCGTTGACCACCGACGACAGCGGGAGTGTGCGGGTCGGTGACATACCGGACCTGCTGCGGTCCGCAGGTCTGCGCGTCGTGTGCGACGGCGGGGACGTCCGAAATAGGGCTGCGTTGCCGAGCCAGCTACAAGGCGCAGGACCTGGCCAAGGCAGCCGTATTAACCGAAGCCGCAGTGGAGGCACTGCGCCAGCCGGCGTCTCAGCCGGGCTGGCTGACAGGGTCTCCAGGATCAACTGCGCGGCATCCCGCGACGCGGCCCAGTGCTGGATCGACGACTCCGCGCAGAGCTTGGAAGTGCACCTGCTACGTGCCTTTGAGGACGCTTGCACGCCCTCTTCGTGACCGCTCCGACGATGAGGGCTCCCCGAGAGCTGATCCCACCGCTCAGGCGCGAACGGACCACAGCGGTGCGAGCGCCTCGTTACGCTGCTTGGGTGCCGCGACACGAGTCCGTCAGCCACACAGCCGAGTCCCTGATTAGCCATGAGCTGAAACGCCTGGGCATCATGAACAGGTTCCATGCGTTCGAGGAGCTCTGTCTCGCTTTCGCTAACATGCGGCTCGGCGGCCACTTCGTCCCGGCGACGGGACCGGTGGCGGCTGGTGGTGACCAGGGCCGAGACTTCGAGTCCTATGTATCGTGGGAAAGGACCGCCGAAGGACTCGTCCTAAGGGGCAGGGCGGTCGGCGTGTGCACCACTCAGGAGAAGAGCCTGGTGGGCAAAATCCGCTCCGACGTCGAAAAAGTCATGGCGGGAAACCAGGTAGAAGTCGTGTATGCCTTCCTCACCGCAGACTTGGCGGTGGCTCGAGTGCATGAACTGCAGGCAGAGGTCCGCGAAAAGTACGGCGACGTCGAACTAGAGGTATTCGACGGCAACCGACTGGCGCACGCGCTCGCGGGCCGTGACCTGGTCGAAGTGGCGTTCCGGCTGCTGGGTTTGGATCCGCGGTTGTTACCCGAGCTGGCGAGCGCTAGCGGGGCCAAGGATCCGCAGCCTGTCTTCACCCGTGTGCTGGCCGACGGCTTCACTGGGCGGGAGTGGCTGGTGGCGCGGATCGAGGAGTTCATCGCCACGCGAACCAGCGGTTTCGTGTGGATTGAAGCCGAGGCGGGCATGGGCAAGACCACATTGGCCGCGCACCTGGTCAGGGAGAAAAAGTGGTTGTCCCACTTCGCCCACTACACGAGGGGTGAGGTTTCGGCAATTGCGCTGGGCAACCTGGCGAGTCAATTCGCGATGGTCCACAGACTCCCTCAGCCGGTGGGCGCCGTCACTCCAGAGGACTTCGAGACGCTCCTCACCGAGGCTGCTGGGCTCTCGGACCGCCCGATCGTCCTGGTGGTGGACGGCGCGGACGAGGCGGAAAAGGTGGAAGGGCTTCTCCCGTGGGGACTTCCCCGTCTCCTGCCCGAAGGGGTTTTCGTCGTCGGCACCTACCGCACTGGTCGCCCGCCCGGCCACGTCGACGCACCGTCAACCGTGCTCCGCATCGACGCCGACGACCCCCGCAACCGCGATGATCTGGCCGCGCACCTGGATCGAATGGTCGAACAGGACGATCTGGCGGCGAAGCTCGCGGAGGTGGGGATCTCCAGCACCGACTTCACCAGGGCGTTGGCCGAGCGCTGTGGCGGGGTGTGGGTCTACCTGCATTACGTGCTGGCAGAGATCCGTCACGGGCAACGTGGGGCGGACGACCTGCGCACCCTGCCGGCAGATCTCGGCTCCTACTACGCGACGCACCTGGAACGCTGGACCGAACCCGGTCTTCGCACGTTCCTGACCACCTTGGCGGTCGCGGGCGAACCGGTTCACGTGTCGACCGCCGCCACGCTGGCCGGTGTGGCCGAGACGTCGGCACGGCGCTGGTGCGACGATACTCTGCGTCCCTTCCTCGCCGCTTCAACCGAGTTGCCCCGCAAGTTCGCGATTCTGCATGCGAGCCTGCGCGAGTTCCTCACCGGGACGTTCGCGCCGGATGCGGGCGACACGGCGCGGTCGTGGTCCGAGACACTCGCCGAGGAGGCGAAGGCGGCCCACCGGCGGATCGCCGACCACTACGCGGCCATGTTCGACCTCCTGGTGGCGGACCCGTCTGCAGCGAATGTGGACGACGGCTACGCGTTGCGCCATCTGGCTTTCCATTTCCGCGAAGCCGATCGCTTCCCTCGCCTGCACCGTCTCCTGAGTCTGACGCGCAGAACCGGTAGCGGGCAAACGGAAAATGTTTGGCTGAAAGCCCAGGTCAACGATCCCACTGAATTCTTGCGGGACGTTCACATCGCTGCAAAAGCGGCGCCGACGGCGGCTTTGGAACTGCGTTATCGGTTGATCGCAGCCGCGGTTGACATTAATGGGTACTCGTTCCCGGGCGAACTGCTCGCGGCGCTGCTCGAGCGCGGGATCTGGCCTCTCGAACGGGTCATCGCCAACGCCCGTCGCGCGCCGCTGACCTTTGGTGCACTCGCGCCTCTGCTGCCACAGGAAAGAATGTCGGATGCTCTGGACGCGGTTCTCTCGTGGGACGCGGACTGGGTTACCGCAGAAGTTCTAAAAGCTCTGGTGCCATATTTATCGGACGATTTGGTGGGGCGCGCACTAGCTCATGCTCTACAGATGCGCAAGGCCGATCATCGCCTGGCTGTAGAACTCGCGCTCCTTCCTAGGCTCTCCCTTTCTCAGCAGCTAGAACTGCGGAAAACTCTGATCATAGACATCGTGCATAATTGCGACCGTCCTGGTCACCGTGAGCGAATGCGCCACCTGGCCCGTCATGTCCACGAAGACCTGATCGACCCAACCGGGATATTCGTGACAAAAGTTCCCGATCTGGACGAATGGACTCGGTTCGAGATCCTCGTAGCACTCTCCTCCCGGCTGCCCGTAAGGCTGAACCACGTCCTCAAAGATGCACTTGAGATCACCGAAACATTCGACGAAGTGGAAAGGTTGTGCGCGGGCGTTGTACTCGGTTTCGGGGCGGTCGATGAAGCTTTTGATGCGGTGATGGCAAGTCCGCGGGAAACAGATCGATCTAATGGTCTGGCGCGACTCGCCCCTCATTTGACGCCATCGATGGCGGTTCGCGCCGTGGACACAGCGATAAAATTCACCGATCAGTTCGATCGGGTTGGAGCCATCTCGGCTCTTGTCGGACAGGTTAGCCCCGCCGTAAGAATTCGTGCATATTTCAGCATGATCGAGGCGTTGGCACAGGACATGTATCTGGAGGAAGAGCTCGAAGGTTTGCTTGCCCACCTGCCGCCCAGGCCAGTGGAGCTACTGCTGGGCCTCATCGAGCGAGCCCATCGGATGTGGCACCGGACAGCCGGGGAACAAATCATCCGCGCCGTCGTGGCGAAGGCCTCACCCGACATCAAGGACGCCGTCCTCGATCGAGCTCTGAGCTTGATCCGCGCCACTTCCAAAGGCCGTGCCCGAGCGCTGGCGTTTCTGATCAAGCCCGCTCCGGCCGAACGCCGCCCCGAACTGATCGAAGAGGCACTGGCGGCGTCCTTGAGCAGTGAGTACGACCTGCCGTCCATCACGTCAACAGAACGAGCCTTGGCTCATCACACGAACGCCAAGGTTCAGGCATTGCCCAAGGAAACGACCACGCAGAACGGCGGACCGAATGGTCCCGCACAAGATGTCGAGAGAATCCTTCGTCTGGTGAGCGAAGGTGACGTAGGTCCCCTGATTCGCCACGCCAGCAAACTGCGTGACCCGGAACATGCCGCGCAGCTCGCGAGCAGCGTCCCGCACCTCTACGACAGGGGTCTCGCACTGGCAGTACTTGCCAGGCACCTCTCGGGCGAGCCCCGCACCCGCTATACCGATCTTGCTCTGGACGCCGCCGACCAGTGCTTGTCGACCCCTCGCCACATCGTGCTCGCCACCCTTGCCAAGGTGTTGCTCCCCGAACAGGTGACACGAGTGGTGAGCACGAGAGCGGATCCCGGCACGCCTTCTGATGTCGCGTTAACCCTCAACCGGTTGGTGGACCACCCGGCGTTTCCCCTGACAATGGACCAAGTGCTGGACGAGATCATCTCGATCGAGAACAGTGTGGAACGGGCCCAAGCCTTGGTGGACCTGACTGAACACCTGGGGGGCGCAACGTTCGACCGCGCCCTTCACCACGCACGACGGTTCGACGACGCCACTCTGAAGGCCCTGGTCCTACTCGCACTGGCTCACGCATCCGGCCGTTCCGACCTTACGGCCGAAGGACTTCGCGCTGTGGCTGCACACAGGCCGGTCGGTTACTACACCAGCAGCAGGGACATCCCTCGACTTTACGACCGGGCGATCATCAGCTTCGCCGAGTGCGGTGTGGCGCGACCGTACGGGGACCGCGACCCGGGAGAAGAACTCTTGGTGTCGGTCGGTGCTATCAGGACCCCTGAGGCCGACGCCGCGCTGATCGACGTGCTGCGGCGCGAGACGCACATGCACAGCCTGCTCTCGTCGCTCGAATCCGCAGCTCCGTTCCTGCCGCGAATCATCGGAGCCGACGGCATGGACGAACTGGTTCGAACGCTTCAGGACATCCAACTGTGGCTGCTGTAGACAAGCCGCCCCGTCTCACTCGCCTTGACCGGTCGTGTCGCCGGTCGCGTGCAGGCGGGTCGTCGCCTGCGGGATGAGTAGCCTGTACGAGTTCCCGGCGGCCACAACGTCAACACCACGACCCTGTGCCTGCCGACAAAACCATCCACGCAGTTTGAAGGCGTGCGAAGCACACGGGCTCGAAGCGCTCGTGGGTGCGGTCGCAGTCTGCGGCGAGCTCGGTTTGACACAGCATGACCAGCCGTGCTGCCCCGACCGGAAGTTGCCCCACAATCGTCGAACTGAGGTGCCCCGAGTTCTCCGGACGCGTCCCCAACCTGAGGGAAGTTCGTGTTTTGGGTCATGACGTTGGTGACGGCCGGTAGGGCCTGAGACGGGGAACGGGTCTCTCGGCGGCAGATAAGAAGTGCGACCTGTCAATCCCCTCGAATCATGAGGCGGTGTTATGCCAGGCTGCCGACATCTACGCCCTTGGACTGGTGCTGTTGGAGTGCCCGACCGGCCGCCGGGAGTACCTGGGTGGTGACCTCGAGTTCCGTCGCCCAGCTGCACCGCCCATTGGCCGTGCCCCAGTCCGGTCGACCTGTGGCGGGCATGTACAACCGGCCGACATCTGGCTCGATTGAGGTCACAGTGTGGATCGTTGGAAAAGTTCGAGCGGCTGTACGCCAAGTGCGTCGGCGAGTATGAAGACGCGGTCGAGGCTGGGTGAGTGCCTGCCGTTCTCGATGCGGTTGACGGTCTTGCGGTCGAATCCACTGGCCTCGGCCAGTTGTTCCTGTGTCCAGCCGTATTGCAGCCGCAGAGCTGCGATGCGGTGGCCGAATTGTGTCCGGTTCTCCGCGAGGTGCGCATGGTTCGACGCGGCCATGTGGGCAGCCTGGCGCTTCGGGCATGATCCCGCTGAGGAGACCGGCTCGTCGCCATCGCGCTGGACCGCTCCAGGTGAAACGGGCGTCTGGTGGGAACAGGCAGGGTCTGACACCTGCTGTCCTCGGCGGCGGTGATGGGATGTTCGGGTGTACCTGCTGCTCTGTGCGGGTGATGCGTGGGTGGTTCGACGTCAGTGTGGTGGCGTGGAGCGGTCCCGCAGGTCGTCCCGTTCCTCCACGGTGAAGGCGATCGCGATGACCACGTCCAGTACCGACCAGGATCTGCTCGACGGCTGGTTACAGGTCAAGCAGCACAGAGGCGAGCGGAAACGCTCGCAGGACCCGTACGTGCACCTGGGGCTGAGGTTCGCGTTCTACGGTCGGATGTCGACTTCGGAGCATCAGGATCGGCACACCTCGAGGTTGTGGCAGCTCGAGATGTCGGAGCTGCTGGTCGCAGGTCACGGGTTGATCGTGGCGGAGTTCTTCGACGAGGGTGTGTCGCGCCGCCGCAGGTGGTCCAACCGGCCGGAAGGTGCCCGGTTGCTGGAGGCGTTGGTCGATCCGGACCGGGGGTTCGACGCGGTGGTGGTGGGGGAGTACGAGCGGGCGTTTTACGGCCGTCAGTTCGACGAGATGGTGCCGCTGTTGCGTGCGGCCGGGGTGCAGGTGTGGTTGCCGGAGGTCGCCGGTGCGGTGGACCTGGAGGTCGGTGAGCACCGCCGGTTGATGCGGTTTCTGGGGGCGCAGTCGCAGCGTGAGGTGATCCGGGCGCGGAACCGGTCGTTGCGGTCGATGAAGGTCCAGGCCGAGCTCGGCCGCTATCTGGGCGGTCGGCCGCCCTACGGGTACATGCTGGTCGACGCCGGACCTCACCCGAACCGGGCGGATGCGCGGTGGGGTCGGCGGGCGTGGAAGCTGGCACCGGACCCGCGGACCGCCCTGCACGTGAAGTGGATCTTCGCGCGTCGGCGGGAGGGGATGTCGGTGGCCGGCATCGCCCGCCTGCTCAACGAGCGGGCTGTGCCGTGTCCGTCTGCGGCCGATCCGGGGCGGAACCGGCATCGGTCGGGGGAGGGCTGGGGTGCGCCGACCGTGGCCACGATCCTGGAGAACCCGCGGTACACCGGTCGGCAGGTGTGGAACCGGATGGCGAACGACCGTGACGAGGTCGACCCGCGCACCGGGCGGCCCGGCCAGTTCCCGAACCTGCCGGAGGACTGGGCGATCTCCTTCGATGTCGCGCACACGCCGTTGGTGGGCATGCGGGAGTTCACGCAGGTGCAGAAGGTGCGTGCCCGGCGTCCGAACGGCGACGGCGGTGAGCGGCGGTACCTGCTGGCGGGGTTGCTGGTGTGCGGGGCGTGCGGCAGGCGGATGGACTCGCACTGGGTGCACGGCCGTCCTGGCTACCGGTGCCGCCACGGCTACACCAGCGCCCGTCCGCGGCTGCTCGGTGCGCCCGCTTTGCTGTACTGGCGCGAGGATCGTCTGTTGGAGCGAATCGTTGTGGTCGCGGCTGAGCAGGGTCAGCCGCTTCCATCGACCGGCGATGAGGTTGCGGCGTTTCTCGCAGCGGCGGGAATCGGCGTCGTCTGCTCACGGCGGGCAATCGAACTGCGCGAGCGAACCGATCGGGCATGCCCCGGTACCGGCGTGCAGCGTCGGTCCCGCGGACGACTGCGGAAACCGGCCTGACCACGAGTTGGTTACGGGCGGCGTGACGCGGCATCCGAGCCCGGGACGAGGTCGTGCTGTGCACCGAGTGGGTGTCAGCGCAACCAGGCGACTGGCAGGCCCGGATCGCGTTGCCGAAGGGGCTGGCCCAGGCGACCGCGAGGACGATCCGTACCGACATCGGTGACTTCGAGGTCGGTGACCGGTTGTATCCCGAGTCCGCGCGTATCAGGAACCGGAAGGTCGATGGGGCAGCATCGGTGGCGCTGGGCAGACCCACGGCATGACGCAGCCCTACCCCACACCGCGACCCCGGTTCGGCCGTCAACCCTCACCTGTCGTGGGTGTCGTGGTCAGTGGCGGTACAGGGTCGCGTAGGTAGCCGATGCCTGCGGTGACAAGGTAGTTCGCCGAGGTCTCGTCCAGTTTCCAGGGGTGCCGTAGCCGCAGTCGCCGCAGTCCGGCGCTGTCCTTGATCCGGCGTGGGCGCGGAGGTAGCCGGGAGTACCTCTGTCCGTCCTGTCCCCAGTGTGGGTCGGTCGGGTCGTCCAGAGCGTTCACGAAGCGGTCGACGAGTCCTGGCCAGGTCGGGGTTCCCCACCAGTGGCGGCAGGCGAGTCCGCCGTGGGCTGCGACGCGCCGGAAGGCGTAGTGGGTGCTGTGGTCCTCGGCCAGGTTGGCCACGCCGCCGAGGGTCGCGGTGACGTGGTCGGTGAACTCGTCGAGGTCGTCGCCGGCGAGGTCGGCCAGTGTGACCCCGGTGGGCAGCTTGCGGACTGGGTCGATCAGCCAGCGGCACAGCCTGCCGACGAGCCAGTCGACGGCCGCGATGTCGAGTTCGTCGAGTTCGGTGGTGCGGGAGTGGGCGTCGATGCCGCAGTCGGTGCGCCAGCGTCGGATCATGTCGCGGACCCGGTGGGTGGTGTGGGAGTTGATCCGCAGCATGTTTCCGTCGCTCAGGGGTCCGTCGCCGGCGTGCCAGTCCTCCACGGGGCTGTTGCGCCAGGCGCTGTTGACCAACCCGACAGCGGCGACGTCCAGCACGGTGCCGACGTGGTGGGGGTCGATGCCGACCTGGTGGCGCAGCATCGCCTCGACCAGGTCCTCCTCCTGCTCGGCGCTGAGCTCGCCCCGCGCGGTCGTACCTTCGTCCGTGCTCATCCACGCGCCTTCCCACCGTTACCGGATCCGCGGTTGTCCGATGCGGCCGACCGCGACTGTAACCAGGGCCACCACTCGCCGGTAGGCACGAACACTCGCATCATCGTGAGCGCAGCGGATCCCTGTCCGGCATGGGCCACCGACGACGCGCAGCTCATGCTCGTGGCACCCTGCATCCTCTGCCGATGCCTCGCCCGTTCCCGCGTACCGCAGGGTCGCGGATCCCCACCCGGAAGAGTGAACGTCGCGGCATGTCGAGGAACTCGGAAGCTTCAATATCGATTAGAGCTAAATCCCAGCGACACCCACGCCGACTCGTGCAGCAGACCCCCGCACCGGTACGCCGACGCGCGGAAGCACTGCGCAGACCGGCCAGGACCACCGTGAAATGATCATGACCTTGTCATGGTGTCGGATCGGCAATGGGGTGGCGTGATGACGGGTCGGGACATCCTGATGGCGTGGATGGGGCGACAGGAGGGTGCGTCGCAGGGGAATCGTGGTCGGTGTCCCGAGCCTGCGGGAGGTCTGCGGTTCGCCTTCTACGGTCGTACCTCGACGATCGAGCACCAGGATCCGGAGACCTCGAAGGCGTGGCAGTTGGAAGTGGCCTGGGAGGTGATCGCCGGGCACGGGCACATCGTGAGGGTGTTCTTCGACGCCGGACAGTCGCGTCGTGGCGCGTGGCGTGACCGTCCTGCGGCCGCGGAGCTGTTGGCGGCGCTGCGTGATCCGGACCGGGGGTTCGACGCGATCATCGTGGGGGAGTACGAGCGGGCGTTCGCCGGTGACCAGCTGCCGCGACTGCTGGCGCTGTTCCGCCGTTACGGCGTGCAGGTGTGGCTGCCCGAGGCCGGTGGCCGGCTGGAGCCGGACAGCGCCAAGCACCAGGCGCTGATCGACATGTTGGGAGCCCAGTCCCTGCGTGAGGTCGCACGAGCTCGGCACCGCGCGATGGCCTCCATGCGCGTGCAGACCCTGGAGGGACGCTTCCTGGGCGGACGGGCGCCCTACGGCTATCGGCTGGTGGAGTCCGGTGCGCACCCGCGCCTCGCGGACGCCCGCCGCGGCCGGATGACCTATCGCTTGGAGGTCGACCCGGAGACGGCTCCGGTGGTGCGGTGGCTGTTCGCCGAACGTCTGACCGGCCGCAGCGTCGACAGCCTGGTCCGAGACCTCAACGAGCGCGGCGTCCCGTGCCCGGCCGCGCACGACGCGGAGCGCAACACCCACCGGATCCGCCGCCGGTGGACCGTCGAGACGGTCACGGTGATCCTGCAGAACCCGCGCTACACCGGCTGGCAGGTGTGGAACCGGCAGGGCGTCGACCACGACCACACCACCCCGTCCGACCGCCGACGCCGGCGCGTGGTCAAGCGCAACCCTGCCGACCGGTGGGTCGTCTCCCGACAGCGTGCCCACACCCCGCTGGTGAGCGAACGTGACTTCGTGGCCGTGCAGCGGCTGCGCACTCGCCGTGCCACCGGGTCAGGCGAGGTCCGTGAGTACCTGTTCGCCGGTGTGCTGCGCTGTGGTATCTGCGACCGACGCATGGAATCGCACTGGATCCACAGCCGTCCCGGCTATCGCTGCCGCCACGGCCACACCGGACCCCGCACCGACGACCGGCCGGCGATCCTCTACCTCCGCGAGGATCACCTGATCACCAGAATCGGCCGCGCCCTGCACCTGCCCGCCGCCGCGAGCCCACGCACCGTGGCGGACCGGATCCGCGCGAACCAGGCAGTGGCCGTCTGCCACGCCGACAAGGTCGACATCAAGGGACAGCTGACGGCGTTCACCTGGGACAGCGAAAACCACACGGGGTCGTTCTCCGCATTGGAGAACGACCCCGTGTGGTAACAATGTGTCCGAGGGGGGACTTGAACCCCCACCCCCTTGCGGGGACTAGCACCTCAAGCTAGCGCGTCTGCCATTCCGCCACCCGGACTCGGCTCTCGCCGTGGTGTGGGCATAGATTACATGATCGTCTTCCGTGGTCCAAATCGGGGTGGGTGGTTGGTGGGCGGTTGGGGTTTTTGCTGGTCAGAGGGGTGAAGGTTCGGTGGGGTGGCTGTGGGTCGGGTTGGTGGGGTCACTCGGTCGGGTGGCGGTAGGTGGGTTGGGCGGGTGGTTCTGGGGGCCGGTG
>NZ_LGED01000224.1 GCF_001280085.1 Saccharothrix sp. NRRL B-16348
TGCTGGGCGCAACGGCGGGGGTGATGGCGGTGGTGTTGAGTGGTGGGGATTACTACTTCTTCCGGCGTGATGTGAGGCGGGCGGAGCGGGCTTGAGGGTGTTGGGCGCCACATAGCGGGCTTCGGGGAACCGAGGGGGTGGGGTTGGCGTTGGTCGGGGCATGAAGAAGGTCACCGCTGCGCTGTTCGCTCTCACGGCCGGTGCTGTCGCTTGGGCGGCGCGGGATGTGTCGTTGGCGTTGGGTGGGAAGCCCGGTGGGGAGCGGGTGCGGCGGTCGCCCCGGTATCGCGATGGGAAGTTCCACAACGCCGCCAGCACGCGGACGATGCCGGACGGTGCGGCTGGGACGGTGCGGGAGATGTTCTTCGGTGGGCAGCAGCGGCGGCCCGTCGGTGAGGTTCCGCTGATTCCGCCGGTGGTCGGGGCGGCGGACGGGTTGCACATCACTTGGTACGGGCACGCGTCGACGTTGGTGGAGATCGATGGGGCGCGGGTGTTGATCGACCCCGTGTGGAGCGATCGGGTGTCACCGTCGCAAATGGTCGGTCCGCGTCGGTTGCACTCGGTGCCGCACTCGTTGCGCGAGGTGGGGCGGGTGGACGCGGTGGTGATCTCGCACGACCACTACGACCACCTGGACCTGGCGACGGTGCGGGCGTTGACCGGGGACACGGACGCGGTGTTCGTGGTGCCGCTCGGGATCGGGGCGCACCTGCGCCGGTGGGACGTGCCCGAGCACCGGATCGTGGAGTTGGACTGGGACGAGTCGCACGAGGTGGCCGGCGTCACGTTGGTGGCCACGGCGGCGCAGCACTTCTCCGGCCGTGGTTTCCAGAGGGACAACACGCTGTGGGCGTCGTGGGTTCTCAAGGGGCCGCGGCACCGGGTGTATTACAGCGGTGACACCGGTTACTTCGACGGCTACAAGAGGATCGGTGAGGAGCACGGGCCGTTCGACGCCTCGCTGATCCAGATCGGCGCGTACGGGCCGGGGTGGCCGGACATCCACATGACCCCGGAAGAGGGCGTGGAGGCGCACCGGGACGTGCGGGGCGGCCTGTTGATCCCCGTGCACTGGGCGACCTTCAACCTGGCGTTCCACGACTGGTCCGAGCCGGTGGACCGGGTGTGGCGCGAGGCGAAGGCGCACGGGGTGCCGTTGGCCGTGCCGCGGCCCGGCGAGCGGATCGACGTGGAGCAGCCGCCGGAGGTCGACGGGTGGTGGCAGGCGCTCGCGGTGGGACGATGATCCGGTGACCAGGATTGTCGCGGGCGCCGCCGGTGGCCGCAGGCTGCAAGTGCCGCCGAAAGGCACCCGTCCCACTTCCGACCGCGTTCGCGAGGCGTTGTTCAGCTCGTTGGAGACGCTGGTCGACCTCGACGGCGCGGTGGTGCTGGACCTGTACGCGGGGTCCGGGGCGCTCGGGTTCGAGGCGTTGTCGCGGGGCGCGGTCCGGGCCACGTTCGTGGAGTCGGACAAGCGGGCTGCCGAAGTCTTGAAGAGCAACGCCAAGGTGGTCGCGCTGCCCGGCGCGACGGTCTTGAACCGGACCGCGGAGGCGGTGGTGGGCACGGTGGCGGAGGTGGCGTGCGACGTCGTCTTCGCCGATCCGCCCTACGCGGTGACCGACGAGCAGCTCAACCGGCTCCTCGCGGCGCTGGTCACGAACGGTTGGACGAAACCGGGGTCGCTGATCGTCGTGGAACGCGGCGCGCGGAGTCCTGAACCGATTTGGCCAAGCGCGGTGGAATCCTTGCGCAGCAAGCGATACGGCGACACGGCGCTGCACTGGGCCGAACAGGTCGCCGCCGACGGGTGATGCCGACCACGCACCGGAGTGGACGCGTCCGATCGGGTGCTACCGTCCGAAACCATGACGCGTGCCGTGTGCCCCGGCTCCTACGACCCGGCCACCAACGGACACCTGGACATCATCGGCAGAGCGGCGAAGCTCTACGACGAGGTCGTTGTCGCCGTGCTCATCAACAAGACCAAGAAGACGTTGTTCTCGGTCGAGGAGCGCACGGAGATGCTGCGCGAGGTCACCTCGCAGTGGCCGAACGTCCGCGTCGACTCCTGGCACGGCCTGCTGGTCGACTACTGCCGGGAGAACGACATCCAGGCCATCATCAAGGGCCTGCGCGCCGTCAGCGACTACGACTACGAGTTGCAGATGGCGCAGATGAACTACCAGCTCAGCGGGGTCGAGACGCTGTTCATGCCGACGAACCCGATCTACAGCTTCCTGGCCAGCTCCCTGGTCAAGGACGTGGCCACCTACGGCGGTGACGTGACGAGCCTGGTGCCGCCGTCCATCAAGGACCGCCTCACGGCCCGGCGCGCAGAGGGTCGCTGACCGGTCACGGTCCGTTAACGCGGCGACCGCCTTCTTGTCGCCCGGCGTGGTTACCGTTCGCCGGCATGAGCGAGATCACATCGCGCACCGCGAAGGTGCTGCTCTCCCTGCTGCTGGTCCTCGCGGGCACGTTCACCACGTCCACCCAGTCGATGGCGGCCGAGTCGGTCGCGGTCGCGCAGGCGGCCTGCGGTGACACGTCCGGCTTCCGGAAGGTCGCCCTGTCCGGCCTGCCGAGCCAGGCCACCGACACCGTCCGGCTGATCCAGCGGGGCGGGCCGTACCCGTATCCGCAGGACAACCAGACCTTCTACAACCGCGAGGGCATCCTCCCGGCCTGCTCGACCGGCTACTACGAGGAGTACACGGTCCGGACGCCGGGCGTCTCCACGCGCGGCGCGCGGCGGATCGTGACCGGGAACGCCACCCCGAAGCTGTACTTCTACACCCCGGACCACTACGCGAGCTTCGTCCTGGTGGACATCACCCGGTAGCCGGACACGCCCTGCCGATCTCCCGGCGGCGACGAGATCGGCAGGGCACACTAGGACGGGTACTGCTGTGGGCGCGAGGAGTGTGACGTGTACCGGGTGTTCGAGGCCCTCGACGAGCTGGTCACGATCGTCGAGGAAGCGCGTGGCGTGCCGATGACCTCCGGGTGCGTCGTGCCGCGCGGCGACGTGCTCGAACTCCTCGACGACGTGCGCGACGCGATCCCCGCGGAGCTGGACGACGCCCAGGACGTGCTCGACCACCGCGACGAGCTGGTCGGCAAGGCCCAGCACGACGCGGACCAGGCGCTGAGCAAGGCGCGGTCGGACGCAGAGCGGATGGTCGCCGAGGCGCAGCACGAGGCCGAGCGGATGCTGTCCGAGGCGCGCGCGCGTGCCGAGCGGATGGTCGCCGACGCGGAGGACCAGGCGCAGCGGACCGTCTCCGCGGGCCGCCAGGAGTACGAGGACCTGGTCGGCCGGGCGCACGCCGAGGCCGACCGCATGGTCCAGGCGGGCCGGGCCAACTACGAGCGCGCGATCGAGGAGGGCCGGGCGGAGCAGGCGCGCCTGGTCGACGGGACCGAGGTCGTGCAGGCCGCGCACGCCGAGGCCGCCCGCGTGCTGGACGCCGCGCAGACGGAGGCCATCCGGCTGCGCAGCGAGTGCGACGCGTACGTGGACGGCAAGCTGGCCGACTTCGAGGACCTGCTCGCGCACACGCTGCGCAGCGTCGGGAAGGGTCGCTCGCACCTGCGCGGCCCGGCCGTCGCGAGCGCCGCCGCGCCGTTCGACTACCACGAATAACCCGAC
Organism: Saccharothrix sp. NRRL B-16348; assembly: GCF_001280085.1. Lineage (GTDB taxonomy): Bacteria > Actinomycetota > Actinomycetes > Mycobacteriales > Pseudonocardiaceae > Actinosynnema. The sequence continues at coordinate 3,662 of NZ_LGED01000224.1, forward strand.
CGGACGACGCCCCGACCAGCCGATTTCACGCGGACGCCCGTTGTCCCGTACCCTTGACCGGCTGGTCGTGGTAAGTCCCCGACGGCAACACCAAACATCATGTCTGAGCATCGTCACGCCTCCGCGCGTCCCACAGCGACCGGGCCCTGGGTCATCGACACCAGGGACCTCGGGCGTCGTGCGGGCTCCAGCCGCGGGTTGCGCAGGACGGTGCCCGCGGAGGGCGTCGGCCTTCTCGGCGTGATCGCGGTGCCGGCGGGGGGCAACGTCGAACTCGACCTCCTGCTGGAGTCGGTGGTCGAAGGCGTGCTCGTGACGGGCACGGCCGCGACGGTGGTCGAAGGGGAGTGCTCGCGCTGCCTGGAGCCGCTGTCCGCGGAGGTCGAGGTGGAGCTGACCGAGCTGTACGCGTACCCGGACAGCACCACCGACGAGACGACCGAAGAGGACGAGGTCAGCCGTCTGCACGACGACCTGATCGACCTCGAACCCGTGGTGCGCGACGCCATCGTGCTCGCGCTGCCACAGGTGCCGCTGTGCTCGCCGGACTGCCTCGGGCTGTGCGTCGACTGCGGCGGCAGGCTGGCTGATCTCGGCCCCGACCACGGGCATGAGACGATTGACCCCCGTTGGGCCGCCCTCCAAGAGCGGTTCGACGGGAATCGTGACAATCCAGAGGAGAACTAGTCGTGGCCGTCCCGAAGCGGAAGATGTCGCGCTCGAACACGCGCTCGCGCCGCGCTCAGTGGAAGACCAGTGCTGTGCACCTGGTGGCTTGCCAGAACAGGGCCTGCCGCCAGCCGAAGCCGCAGCACATCGCCTGCCCGGCCTGTGGCCAGTACGACGGCCGCCAGGTCGTCCAGCCGGCCTGATCACCCTCTGGCGAAGGTAGCGGCGAATCGTGGGGGGTAGGTCGTCGCGCGGTCGGTCCGCCGACCGCGCCCCGTTGCTCGAAGCGCTCGGCGTCCCGTTGGACGCCGAGCTGCTGACGCTCGCACTCACACACCGGTCGTACGCGTACGAGAACGGCGGACTGCCGCCGAACGAGCGACTGGAATTCCTCGGCGACGCGGTGCTCGGCCTCGTCGTCACCGATCACCTGTACCGCACGCACCCCGAGCTGCCCGAGGGGCAGCTGGCCAAGCTCCGCGCGAGCGTGGTGAACATGCACGCCCTGGCGGGCGTGGCGCGGGGTCTCGGCGACGACGGGTTGGGCGGGCACCTCCTGCTCGGTCGCGGCGAGGAGCTGACCGGCGGCAGGGACAAGGCGAGCATCCTCGCGGACGGCCTGGAAGCCGTCATCGGCGCGGTCTACCTGCAGTTCGGCATAGAAACCGCGCGTCAACTCGTTCACCACCTGTTCGACCCGTTGTTGGCCGAAGCGCCACTCCGGGGTGCTGGACTGGACTGGAAGACGAGTCTTCAGGAGTTGACCGCGTCCGCCGGTCTGGGCGTCCCCGAGTACCGGGTCGACGACCAGGGCCCCGACCACCGCAAGGAGTTCACCGCCACGGTGCTCGTCGGTGGTCAGCCGTACGGGACCGGTGACGGGAAGACGAAGAAGGAAGCCGAGCAGAAGGCGGCCGAGGCCGCCTACCGCGTGCTGCACGAACGGGTCCGCGCCGAGGAGACCGGCGCGTCCGGGAACGGCCACGCACCCGGCTCGGCCACGCAGGCTTCAACCCAGGCTTCACCTCAGGCTTCACCTACTAAGGAAGACTGACGCCGAAATGTATGCCACGAACGTCCGGACGAACCGGCGCGCGCGCCACGCGCGTCCGTCCCGCCCGCTGAACGCCAGCCGCAACGGCGGCATCCAGGGCCTGGTCCTCGTGCGCGACACCGCCCAGGCGGGCGGCTGGATGCTCAAGCCGACCAAGCCGCAGGCCGCCGCCTACGAGATGCTCGAAGAGCTGGAGCGTGCCGAGGCCGCCGCCGCCGAGCACGAGTCCGAGGACTGATCACCCGCCGGTGCCCGAGCTGCCCGAGGTAGAGGTCGTCCGCCGAGGTCTGCACGAGCACGTCGCGGGGAGGACCGTCGACGCGGTCGAAGTCCTCCACCCACGCGCGATCCGCCGCCACCTGCCCGGTGCGGCGGATTTCGCCGTGCGCCTGACCGGTCAGCGACTGGAGGCCGCGCGCCGGCGCGGCAAGTACCTGTGGGTCGACCTGTCGGGTGGCGACGCCATGCTCGCGCACCTCGGCATGAGCGGCCAGATGCTGGTCCAGCCCGTCGACGCGCCGGACGAGAAGCACCTGCGGGTGCGGGTCCGGTTCGCCGACGGCGGCCCGGAACTGCGCTTCGTGGACCAGCGCACGTTCGGTGGTCTGGCGTTGGCGGAGATCGTCGAGGTCGACGGCGCCCGGCTGCCGCAGCCGGTGGCGCACATCGCGCGCGATCCGATGGACCCGGCGTTCGACCCGGACGCGGCCGTCGCGGCGCTGCGGAAGCGGCGGACCGAGGTCAAGCGCGCCCTGCTCGACCAGACGCTCGTCTCCGGCGTGGGCAACATCTACGCCGACGAGGCGCTGTGGCGGGCGAAGCTGCACGGGTTGCGGCCCACGGACAAGCTGACCAGGGCCAAGGCCGCCGAGCTGCTGGCGCACGCCACGCGGGTGATGTACGAGGCGCTGGGTGAGGGCGGCACGTCGTTCGACGCGCTCTACGTCAACGTGAACGGCCAGTCGGGCTACTTCGACCGGTCCCTGGCCGTGTACGGGCGGGAGAACGAGCCGTGCCGGCGGTGCGGGACGGCGATCAGGCGCGAGCCGTTCATGAACCGCTCGTCCTACTCGTGCCCGCGGTGCCAGCCCCGGCCGAGGGGCTGACGGCCGGGGGTCACCGGGCCGGGTCGGCGAGCCTGCGCAGCAGCGGCGTCACCGATCTCAGCGTGTCGCGCTCCTCCGGCTCCAGCCGGGAGATCCGCTCGGACAGCAGCTCCGCCTCGCCGTGCGCGAGGGACAGGATGGTGTCCCGCCCGAGGCCGGTCAGCTCGACGATCGTCGCCCGCCCGTCGGCCGGATCGGATTCGCGCCGCACCAGGCCGCTGGATTCCAGGCCCGTCACCACCGTGGTCGCCGTCGGCTGCGAGCACAGGGCCCGCACCGCGATCTCGCCGATCCGCATCGGTCCCTGCGACGCGAGTTCCGCGAGCACGAGCAGCTGCGTGGGCTGCAGGCGGCGCACGGACGCGGACTGGCGCAGACTGCGGATCAGCCGGTGCACGGCGACCACGAGTTGTAACGCGTCCTGATTAGTCACACTGGTGGTCATCAGACCTCCTTGTGGCTCACCGTGAGTGAGCAAGTGTCCGAATTCGGACAGGACATTCGCACTATCGCAGTACGGCTGTCCAGAGAACGGATTCATTCGCACCCGGATGTACTCACCCTTTCCGCACCGATGCGGAGAAGGAACCGTCAAAACGGCATAAAGGGTGAACAGGGGCGCATCAAGGGTCCGTCAGGAAGTTCGCCGAACGTAGTCGGGCACGGCGGCCGCGCGCGGCCCGGGCGTAGTGTCTCAGCGTGACAAAGGTGCTGGTCGTCGATGACGAGCCGCAGATCGTGCGGGCGTTGCGGATCAACCTGTCGGCCCGCGGCTACTCGGTCCTCACCGCGCACGACGGCACGACGGCGCTCAGGGCGGCGGCCGAGGGCAAGCCGGACGTGGTGGTGCTCGACCTCGGCCTGCCGGACGTGGACGGCACCGAGGTCATCGCGGGACTGCGCGGCTGGACGACCGTGCCGATCATCGTGCTGTCCGCGCGGGTCGACTCCGCCGACAAGGTGGAGGCGCTGGACGCGGGCGCCGACGACTACGTGACCAAGCCGTTCGGGATGGACGAGCTGCTGGCCAGGCTGCGGGCGGCGGTGCGCCGTTCGGCGGTGGTGGACGGTGAGGACGCGGTCGTGGAGACGGCGTCGTTCACGGTCGACCTGGCGGCGAAGAAGGTGCGCCGGGCGGGCGTCGAGGTGCACCTGACGCCGACGGAGTGGGGCCTGCTGGAGATCCTGGCCCGCAACCGGGGCCGGTTGGTGGCGCAGAAGCAGCTGCTGCAGGAGGTGTGGGGGCCGGCGTACGCGAAGGAGACCCACTACCTGCGCGTCTACCTGGCCCAGTTGCGGCGCAAGCTGGAGCCCGAGCCCGCGCACCCCCGGCACCTGGTGACGGAGCCCGGCATGGGCTACCGGTTCGAGCCCTAGCGCACGTCCGGAGAGGGAGTCATCCAGTGGCGACATCGCCCCGGCGGCCGTACCACCACGGGGACCTGCGCGCCGCCCTGGTCACGGCGGCCCGCTCGCTCGTCGTCGCCGAGGACGCCGAGGGCCTGACCCTGCGCCGGGCCGCCGCGTCGGCCGGTGTCTCGCACACCGCGGCCTACCGGCACTTCGCGGACAAGGCCGCCCTGGTGGCGGCCGTGATGGCGCAGGGCTTCGACGAGCTGCGCGCGGCGGCCGAGGCGGTGTCGGGCGGGCCGCGTGACCGGCTGCACGGGATCGGCCGGGCCTACGTGGCGTTCGCGGTGGCCAACCCGTCGCTCTACCGGCTCATGTTCGGCGGCGAGGTGCCGCGCCGGGACGTGCACGTGGAGCTGTCCGCGTCCGAGCAGCGCGTGCACGCCCTCCTGTCGTCCGCCATCGCGGCGGCGCAGGAGTCCGGCGAACTGGCCGTGCACGACGTGGCGGACGTGACCGTCCTGATGGCCTGCGTCCTGCACGGCCTCTGCTCGCTGGTGCTCGCGGGACAGCTGCCCGCCGAGCGGTCCGCCGACGTCGCGGACACGGTGCTGGCGCTGGTCGACTCCGGTCTCGCGGCCCGCTGACCGCTCAGCCCGCGGGCATGGTGGGGTGGCTCTGGAAGAACAGCGCGCTGCGCACCACGAGTTCCTTGGTCAGCGCCGCCGCCCGGCCGGTCAGAACGCGCTCCTTCGGGTTGTCGTCGGCGTCCACGAACTGGATCAGGCCGTCGCGGCGACCCAGGCTGACGCACCGGATGCGGTACCGGAAGTCGAGCCGGTCGGCCGGCGCGTCACCGCCGAGCCGCTTCGCCAGCGCGCGCATCGCCTGCTGCGCCGTCGGCAGGCCGGTCGCGCACGCCATGCGCAGTTCGAGGCCGTCGTGCCGCTTCATCGCGGCGGCGTCGCCGATGCCCTGCACGTCCGGGTGCGAGATCGACGTCAACGTCTGGTCGACCAGCATGCGGCCGTGGCCGTCCACCGCGAACCCGGCCCGTGCGGCCAGGCCCGGCACGGCGAACCCGGCCGTCCAGACGACCGCGTCGGCGGCGACCAGCTCGCCGGTGTCGAGCACGAGGCCGTCGGCGCGGACCTCGGCGACGTGCGCGTGGTCGCGGACCCGGACGCCGAGCCGGTCGAACACCTTGCGCAGGTGCCGCCTGCCCTTGTCCGACAGGTCCTCGCCGAAACCGCCCGCGGTGACCAGCCGCACGTCCAGGTCCGGGCGCGACTCGGCCAGTTCGGAGGCGGCCTCGATGCCGGTCAGCCCACCGCCCATGACGGCGACCGTGCGCGCGGTCTCGAGGGCCGCGGTGAGCTTCTCGGCGTCCTCCTGGGTGGAGACGGCGTGCGCGTGCTCGGCCGCGCCCGGGACACCGTCGAGGTTCGCGTGGCTGCCGAGGGCGTAGACCAGCCGGTCGTAGGCCAGGGTGCCGTTGGTGAGTTCGATCTTGCGCGCGTCGGGGTCGATGTCGGTGACCCGGTCCACCACCAGCTCGACGCCGGTGCCCTTGAGGACGTCGGCGAGCCGGACGTCGCGCAGCCGCTGCCCGGCCGCCGACTGGTGCAGCCGGACCCGCTCGACGAACCGGTCGCGCGCGTTGACCAGGGTGACCCGCGAGTCGGTCCACTTCGCCGCCAGCCTGGCCGCGGCCAGACCCGCGTACCCCGCGCCGACCACCACGATGTGCTCTGCCATGTCGAGCTCCTTTCGCTGTGAGAGGAGCGAGACGGGAGCGCCGAGTGTGACGGCTTAGGGTGTGAGGCGTGTCACCCGTGTCCGTGCTGCACACCTGGCAGGTCCCCGAGCCGACGCTCACCGCCGTGCGCGCGCTGCTGGACGAGGCGTTCGACGGCGAGTTCGGCGACGAGGACTGGGAGCACACGCTGGGCGGCGTGCACGTCCTCGTCCGGGACGGCGACGAGCTGATCGGCCACGGCGCCGTCGTGCAGCGCCGGTTGCTGCACGCACCCCGGGTCGTGGATGGCCCGCACGCGACCCGCGCGCTGCGGGTCGGGTACGTGGAAGGTGTCGCGGTGCGCGCGGACCGGCGTCGCCGAGGCGTCGGCGGGGTCGTGATGTCGGCTCTGGAGGACGTCGTGCGCGGCGCGTACCCCCTCGGCGCGCTCAGCGCGTCGGAGGACGCACTGGAGTTCTACGCGGCTCGGGGGTGGCAGCGGTGGCGGGGGAGGACGTTCGCCATGACGCCCACCGGGGTGGAGCGCACCGAGGAGGAGGACGACGGGGTCTTCGTCCTGCCGGTCGTGCCGCTCGACCTGGCGGCCGACCTCACCTGCGACTTGCGGGACGGCGACGTCTGGTAGTCACGGCGTGCCGTCCGTCGTGGTCGGCGCGGTGACGGTGGTCGACGCGGAGGACGACGGCGACGGCGGCTGGTAGGACGTCGGCGGGTTGCTCGGCGGCTGGGTGGTGGACCGGGTCTCGGACGACGTCGCCGCGACCGACTCGGGGGACCGGGCCGCCTGCTCCGCCTGCCGCTCCGGTGTCGCGCCCGCCGGCTTGCCCGGTGGCTGCTCGCCCGCGCGCTTGGACACCGTGACGACCAGGGTGGCCGTCCTCCCGTTCGGCGCGGCGGCGTTGTTCGGCGTGTCCGTCGTGGTCAGCACCTCGACCCGCGGCTCCGGCGGTGGCACCGCCGCGGGCCCACCGGTCAGCACCGACGCCAGGGTGGCGATCACGGTCGCGACGACGGCGCCGCCCGCGGCGAGCAGCACGACCGCGGTGAGCTTCTTCTTCGGCGGCGCTGCTTGGTCTTCCTCGAACACACCATCTCCCTGTGGGGGATCCGGACGGATGGTCAGTGTTCGAGTTATCGGCGGGTCATGCCGCGTGCCTCAACGTTCGAGCGGTCCACCACACAATGGTGTGGCGGACCGTCACCCGCGGCGGATGATCTCGTTACGCGCCCGCAGGCGGCACGGTCGACGTGGTGGTCGTGGTCGTGGTGGTCGTCGTGGGGATCGTGGTCGTGGTCGTCGTCGGGGGGACCGTCGTCGTGATCACCGGCGGCGTCGTGGTGGTCGTCGGCTGGGGCTGCGGGTCGTCCACGACCGTGGTCGTGGTGGTGCCGTCCGGCCGGGTCACCGTGGTCACGCGGGTGCGGCGCGACGTGGTCGTCGTCGTGGTGGTCTCGGTCGTCGTGGTGGTCGACTCCGCGGTGGTGGTCAAGCTGACCGAGGAGGACGACGACGTGCGCGGGGCCGTGCTGAGGGTGCTGCGGGACACGACGTCCTCACGCGGCAGCTGGTCGCCGGACGACGCGTCGGGGGTCGCGCCCGCCAGGGACGCGATGGTGGCGAAGATCGTCGACACGGCGACACCGGACGCCGCCAGCAGCACGTGGGGTGACACGCGCGGGCGGGTGCGCTCGGGCTCCGGGGACTCGTACAACGGTTCTCCCAAGGTCTGTCGGACGTCGTCTTCTACCAGCCGAAGTTCTGGGTCCAGTACCAGCCGCGGGTGTCCAGACCCACGCCGATGGTGGTGAACCCGCAGTTCAGGATGTTGCGGCGGTGCCCGTCCGAGTTCATCCAGGCCCTCATGACCTGCTCGGCGGACCGCTGGCCCATGGCGATGTTCTCGCCGCCCGGGCTCGGGTAGCCCGCGGCGCGCATGCGCTGGGCGAAGTCGACGCCCTCCGGGGTGGTGTGCGAGAAGTAGTCGCGCTGCGCCATGTCGGCGCTGTGGCCCTGCGCGGCCTCGACCACCCGTTCGTCCACCTTCAGCGGCTTGCAGCCGGCGAGGTCGCGCGCCTCGTTCACCAGGGCGACGACCTGCTGCGCCTGCGGCACGTCGGCGGGGGTGGTGGTCGTCGGCTCCGGGGACGGCTCGGCCGTGGTGGTCGTCGTCTCCGTCGTCGTGGTGGTGGTCTCGGTGGTGGTCGTCGTCCCGGTCGTGGTCTCCGTGGACGGCGGCGCTTCGGTGGTGGTCGGCAGGAGTTCCGGCTCACGGCTCTGCGCGGGCCCGCCGACACCCCCGACCCCGCCGACGCCGATGTTGTCGGAACCGCTGCGCTGTGCTGCGCTTTCCCCGACGAACGGGGCGAGCTGTTCCGGGTTGGCGACGGCGACGCCGGTCGCACCGGCCGCGCCGAGGAGCAGGCCGACGAGTCCGCCGATCACGGATCGGTTACCGCGCCGTGCTGTCACGGTCGCGCACCGTACCACTAACGGGTGAAATGACAGGATGGCTCTTGTGGCTGGAGTAGAGCAGACCGTGCGCCTGACCGCCTGGGTGCGGGGCCACGTGCAGGGCGTCGGCTTCCGGTGGTGGACCCGCGCCAGGGCACTTGAGCTGGGACTTGTCGGTTCGGCGTCCAACCTGCGTGACGGTCGGGTCGAGGTGAACGCCGAAGGGTCCGAAGCCGCGTGCCGGGAACTGCTGACTGCGCTGCGTTCCGGCGATACCCCCGGTCGGGTGGACTCGATCGTGGAGCGCTGGTCGGAGGCCCGCGGCGGCCTCACCGGTTTCGTCGAGCGTTGAACGCCGAGGGGCCCGATGGCGTAGTACATCGATGTGGACCGTGGCGAAGATGTCGTCAGGCAGCTGTACGGCCGTTGGCGCGGCCCGCTGCACGGCTACGTCCTGCGTCTGGTCGGCGGTGACCACCAGCAGGCGGAGGACGTCGTCCAGGAGACGTTGCTGCGGGCCTGGCGGCACGTCGACGAGCTGACCCCCGCCGACGCGGGTCCGTGGCTCTACACGGTGGCCAGGAACCTGGTGATCTCCGGTTTCCGCAAGCGCGGCGGCCGCAACTCCGAGGTGCCGATCGAACCGGGCGACCTGCCGCCGGTCGCGGACGAGGTGGAGCACGTCCTGCAGAGCTGGCAGGTGGCCGAGGTGCTGCGCGGGCTCAGCGCCGACCACCGCAACGTGGTGGTCGAGCTGTACTACCGGCGGCGCTCGGTGGCGGAGGCGGCGGCGGTGCTGGGCATCCCGCCCGGCACGGTCAAGTCGCGCTGCTTCTACGCCCTGCGCGCGCTGCGCGACGCGTTGGAGGAACGCGGGGTGACCGAGTCATGAGCTGTGCGCAGACGGTGGCGCTCGGCGCCTACCTGCTCGGCTCGCTCGACCCGGCGGAGCGGTCGTCGTTCGAGCGGCACGCGCGCGGGTGCGCCGACTGCCGCCGGGAGATGGTGCGGCTCGCGCCGCTGCCCGGGCTGCTCGGCCAGGTGCAGCTGTCGGACCTGGAGCTGCCGTTCGACGACCCCGCGCCCGACCCCGACCTGTGGCCGCTGCCGCCCGGACCCGAGCCCGAACCGGAGCCGGCGCACGGGCGGGCACGGCGGCGGTGGCCGGTGCTGGTGGGCGCGGGCGTGCTGGCGGTGCTCGTCGCGTTCGGCGTGGTGGTCGTGCCGCGGCTAGTCGGCGGCGACGGACCGGCCGTCACCTGGCACGCCACCGACGCCGCGTCCGGCGTGGTGGCCAGCGCGGACCTCGTCGGCAAGTCGTGGGGCACCGAGCTGTGGATGAGCATCGAGAACATGCCGAAGGGCTTGAGGTGCAAGCTGATCGTCCACGACCGGTCCGGGCGGACGGAGATCGGCGGCTGGTGGGGCAGCGACCACGCGCCGGACGAGCGCATCCCCGGCGCCACGTCGTTCCCGGTCGACCAGATCGAACGGCTCGACCTCGTGGTCGACATGGAGGTGCTGGTCTCGGTCCGGCCGTGATCGCGCAGGTCAGCGTGCCCACGACTGGTTCGAGGCCCACACGGGTACTCTGCCCCGCGTGCACCTCAAGAGCCTGACGCTGAAGGGGTTCAAGTCCTTCGCCTCGGCTACCACGCTGCGCTTCGAGCCGGGCATCACCTGCGTCGTCGGACCGAACGGCTCAGGCAAGTCGAACGTGCTCGACGCGCTGCGCTGGGTCATGGGCACGCAGGGCGCGAAGGACCTGCGCGGCGGCAAGATGGAGGACGTCATCTTCGCCGGCACGTCCGGCCGCGCGCCGCTCGGCCGCGCCGAGGTGACGCTGACCATCGACAACTCCGACGGCGCGCTGCCGATCGACTACGTCGAGGTGTCGATCACCCGCCGGATGTTCCGCGAGGGCGCCACCGAGTACGAGATCAACGGCAACTCGTGCCGGCTGATGGACATCCAGGAACTGCTCAGCGACTCCGGCATCGGCCGCGAGATGCACGTGATCGTCGGCCAGGGCCAGCTCGCCGCGATCCTGGAGTCCAAGCCCGAGGAGCGGCGCGCGTTCGTCGAGGAGGCCGCGGGCGTCCTCAAGCACCGCAAGCGCAAGGAGAAGGCGCTGCGGAAGCTGGAGGCGATGCAGGCGAACCTGACCCGCCTGACCGACCTCACCGCCGAGCTGCGCCGCCAGCTCAAGCCGCTGGGCAAGCAGGCCGAGATCGCCCGCCGCGCGCAGGTCGTGCAGTCGGAGCTGCGGGACGCCCGGATGCGGCTGCTGGCCGACGACCTGGTGACGCAGCGCGAGGCGTTGGCGCGCGAGGAGCAGGACGAGGCCGTCGCCCGCGCCCGCCGCGCCGAGGTGGAGAAGACGCTGCAACAGGCCCAGGTGCAGCAGAACGAGCTGGAGGACCAGGTCGCGGCCGACGCGCCGAAGCTCCAGCAGGCCCAGGACACCTGGTACCGGCTGTCGGCGTTGGAGGAACGGCTGCGCGGCACCGTCCGGCTCGCCGTGGAACGGGAGCGGCACCTGTCGGCGGCGGTGGACGCGCCGCGCGGCGGGCGTGACCCGGACGAGCTGGAGGCCGAGGCCGAGCAGACCGCCGAGCTGGAGCAGGAGTTGCAGGACGGCGTGACCGAGGCCCGGGTGGGTCTGGCGGAGGCCGTGGAGACGCGGGCCGAGCTGGAGCGCATGGTGTCCGCGGCGGAGAAGGCGCACCTGGCCGCCGTGCGGGCGATCGCCGACCGGCGCGAGGGCCTGGCCCGGCTGTCCGGGCAGGTGGAGGCGCTGCGGTCGAAGACGAGCGCGACCGCCGAGGAGATCGAGCGGATGTCGGTCGCGCTGTCCGAGGCGGTCGAGCGGTCCGAGGTCGTGCAGCAGGAGCTGGCCGAGGCCCAAGAGGTGACCGGGACCGAGGACGAGGACGACGTCGGCCTGGACGAGCGGCACCGGCTGGCCGTCGAGGCGGACGACGCCGCGCGCCGCCGGGTCGAGGAGCTGGTCAAGGCCGAGCGGACGGCCGAGCGCGACATCGCGTCATGGAAGGCGAGGGTGGACGCGCTGTCGCTCGGCCTGACCCGCAAGGACGGCGCGGGCGCGTTGCTGGCGTCCCGGCTGCCGGGGTTGCTCGGGTCGGTCGCGGCGCTGCTGACCGTGGAGCCGGGCGCGGAGGTCGCGCTGGCGGCGGCGCTGGGCCCGATCGCGGACGCGGTCGCGGTGGCGTCCGGCGCGGACGCGGTGGCGGCGTTGGAGCTGTTGAAGGAGCAGGACACCGGCCGGGCCGGCGTGCTGGTGGGTGGCGCGCCGGTGAGCGTCGACCGGTCCGGGTGGCCGTCGTTGCCGTCGGGCGCGCGGTGGGCCGTGGACGTGGTGCAGGCGCCGGAACCGCTGCGGCCCGCGTTGCACCGGGCGTTGGACAAGGTCGTCGTGGTGGACTCGCTGGCCACCGCGCGCGGGTTGGTGGACGCGCACCCGTCGGTGCGCGCGGTGACCCGTGACGGCGACGTGCTCGGCGCGGACTGGGCGGTCGGCGGTTCCGGGCGCAGCCAGAGCGTCATCGAGGTCCAGGCCGCGGTGGACGAGGCGTCGGAGAAGCTGGCGCTGGCGGAGCGCGCGTTGGAGCAGTCCACGGCGGCCCTGGAGGGCGCACGGGCCGAGCAGCAGGCGCGGCGGGCCGAGGTCGCCGCGGTGAAGGAGCAGCTCAACGAGGCCAAGGTGCGGCGCGCCCGGTCGTCGGAGCGGCTCAACCGGCTGGCCGCGGCGGTGCGCTCGGCCGAGGCCGAGGTGGAGCGCGTGCGGGCGCAGCGGGCGAAGGTCGAGGCGGCCCGCGAGGAGAACCTGCTCAAGCTCGGCGAGCTGGAAGAACGCCTGCTGGTGGCCGAGGAGCAGCCGCTGGACGACGAGCCGGACACCTCCCACCGCGACGAGATGGCGGCCGAGCTGGCCGCCGCGCGTCAGGGCGAGGTGGACGCCCGGCTGTCGTTGCGGACCGCCGAGGAGCGGGCCCGGGCGTTGCAGGGCAAGGCGGAAGGGCTGCGCCGGGCGGCACGGGCCGAGCGGGAGGCGCGGGAACGTGCCCAGCGCGCGCACGCCGCCCGGGCCCGTGGCGCGGTCGTGGCGAAGGCCGTGGTGCGCGGCGGTGAGGTCGCGCTGGAGCGGATCGCCGCGTCGTTGGGCCGGGCTGCCCGTGAACGTGACGCGGCGCAGGAGCGCAAGGCGCAGCGCGAGACGTACCTGGCGCAGGTGCGCAACCTCGTCCGCGAGATGTCGGTGGAGCTGGAGAAGCTGACCGACGCCGTGCACCGCGACGAGGTGCTGCGGGCCGAGCAGCGGATGCGCATCGAGCAGCTGGAGACCAAGGTCGCCGAGGAGTTCGGCATCGGCCTGGACGACCTGGTCGCCGAGTACGGCCCGGACGTGTTCATCCCGCCGTCGCAGCAGGAGCTGGCCGAGTACGAGGCGGCGAAGGAGCGGGGCGAGCCGGTGACCGCGCCGCAGCCGATGCCGTACGACCGGGACACGCAGGCGCGGCGGGCCAAGCGGGCCGAGCGGGACCTGTCGCTGCTGGGCAAGGTCAACCCGCTGGCGCTGGAGGAGTTCGCGGCGCTGGAGGAGCGGTACAAGTTCCTGTCCAACCAGCTGGAGGACATCAAGGCGACGCGGCGCGACCTGCTGACCGTGGTGAAGGAGGTCGACGACAAGATCCTGGAGGTCTTCACGTCGGCCTACGAGGACGTCGCGCGCGAGTTCGAGATCGTGTTCAAGGTGCTGTTCCCCGGTGGCGAGGGACGGCTGGTGCTGACCGAGCCGGACGACATGCTCACGACCGGCATCGAGCTGGAGGCCCGGCCGCCGGGCAAGAAGGTCAAGCGGCTGTCGCTGTTGTCGGGTGGCGAGAAGTCGCTGGCTGCGGTGGCGATGCTGGTCGCGATCTTCCGGGCGCGGCCGTCGCCGTTCTACGTGATGGACGAGGTCGAGGCGGCGTTGGACGACACCAACCTGCACCGGCTGATCAGCCTGTTCGAGCAGTTGCGCGAGCACTCGCAGCTGCTGATCATCACGCACCAGAAGCCGACGATGGAGATCGCCGACGCCCTGTACGGCGTGTCGATGCGCGGTGACGGCATCAGCCAGGTGATCTCCCAGCGCCTGCGCGGCGAGGACAAGCCGAAGCGCGCCAAGGCCGCTCCGAAGGCCGTTGCGGCAGCGGAGGTCGCGCCTGAGGCAACCGTCGACGCCGTGCCGGAGGCGGAGGTCGCGCCGGACGTCGACGCGGTGCCGGAGGTCGAGGTCGTGCCGGACGCTGAGGCCGTGCCGGAGATCGAGCCCGTGCCAGAGCCCGACTCGGCTCCGCCCGCCTAGCGGAACGGCCGCCGCGACCGGCGGCCGTCCATCAGGTTGTTCAGCGGTCGTCGAGGCGTTTGGCTTCTTCCGGCGTGGGCGCGGTGCCGCCGAGGTGGGCCGGTTGCCACCACTGGCCCTCGCCCGACTCCGGGTAACGGGCCTGCGCGTCGTCCACCAGGTCCTGCATCCGCTCGCGCAGCGCGGCGTCCGTGGTCGGCTCCACCGGCTCGCCGACGATGATCGTGATCGGCACGTGCCGCTGGGTCAGCGACTTCGGCCTGCCCTTCGTCCACAGGCGCTGCGTGCCCCACACGGCCGTCGGCAGCAACGGCACACCCGCCTCGGCCGCCAGCCGCACGGCGCCGCTCTTCACGTCCTTGACCGTGAACGACCGGCTGATCGTGGCCTCGGGGAAGATCCCGACGATCTCGCCGGACCGCAGCGCGTCCAACGCCTGCTGGTAGGACGCCTGCCCGGCGGCCCGGTCCACCGGGATGTGGTGCATCCCACGCATGAGCGGGCCGGACACGCGGTGCTTGAACACCTCGTGCTTGGCCATGAACCGGACCAGCCTGCGCGCGGGCAGCGCGCCGTAACCGGCGAAGATGAAGTCGAGGTAGGAGACGTGGTTCGAGGCCAGCACGGCCCCGCCGGTGGTCGGCACGTGCTCCGCGCCCTCCACGGTGATCCGCATGTCGAGCACGCGGAACATCAGTTTGGCCGCGGCGATCACCGGCGGGTACACGCGATCTGGCATGAACCCCAGCGTACGTTACTCGTCAGTAGTGCGATCGTGTTCGCGCACCACGCGTGGAACGCCGGCCAGGTCCTCCTCATTGCACAGCAGCTTGAGGGCGTAATACGGCGAACCCTTGGTGTCGTCGTAGTCCAGGTGGACCGCGATCACGTCGACCGCTTCACCGAGCCAGTCCTGTGTCTGCCGCAGCCAGGAGGCCGCGCGCTCCAACGCGCTGGGCAGGTCGTCGTCGCGGAACTCGACCGGCCGGTAGGGGACCTCCTGGACGGTGTCCCGCTGGTTGGCAGGCATCGGTAGGTCTACCGCCACCCCGCTGTCGTTGAGTTCGAGTTGGATCGTTTCCTCGCTCACGCTCCCCAGGGTTCCCCAACGCGAAACGCGCGGCAATAGATGTCGGTCATCGGTGACGTCGCGTCGGCGTGTCGGGACCCGCTCACCGGCGCCGTCAGACGCGCACCGGCAGCTCGGCCAGACCGCTGACCAGGACCCTCCGCCACGCCAGCTCCTCGACCGGCCGGGCCGCCCGCAGCCCCGGGAACCGCCGCAGCAACACCAGCAGCGCCTCCCGCAGCTCGATCCGCGCCAACTGGGCGCCGAGGCAGAAGTGCGGTCCGGCCCCGAGCGCCAGGTGCTGGTTGGGCGTGCGGGCGAGGTCCAACGCGTCCGGTGCGGCGAACGCGCGCGGGTCGCGGTTGGCCGAGCCGATGGACGCCATCACGCCCTCGCCCGCCCGCACGACCACGCCCGCGACCGCCACGTCCTCCAGCGCCACCCGCAGCTGCCCGACCTCGCTGAGCCGGGTGAACCTCATCAGCTCCTCGACCGCGCTCGGCACCAGCGCCGGATCGTCCACCAGCCGTGCCCACTGGGACCGGTCGCGCAGCAGGGTGGCGACGAAGCTGGTGATCTGGTTGGCCGACGTCTCGTGCCCCGCGACCAGCAGGTTCAACGCGAACGCGACCAGCTCGTCGTGCGTCAGCGGCGTCGCGCACAGCTCGTCGAGCAGGTCGTCCGACCGCGGCTGCCGCCGTTTCTCCGCGACCAGGCCGCCCATGTACTCGACCAGGCTCGCCATCGCCGCCTCGACCCGCGGCTGCTCGGACAGCTCCAGGCTGTACGCGAGCTCGATCCACCCGCGGAACCGCTCCCGGTCCTCGAACGGCACCCCCAGCAGCGTGCAGATGACCTGGATCGGCAACGGCAGCGCGTACACCTGCCGCAGGTCCGCGCCGTCCACCACGTCGTCGGCGAGCCGTTCGCACAGCTCGCGCACCCACGGCTGGGTCCGGGAGATCGACCGGTGCGAGAACGCGCCGGACACGAGCTTGCGCAGCCGGGTGTGCTCGGGCGGGTCGGTGGTCGGCAGGGTGCCGGGCAGCGGCCGGGACACGCCCACCCGGGGCGCGCCCGCCGCCACCACGCCCGCCCGGGAGAACCGCGGGTCGGCCAGCACCAGCTTCACGTCGTCGTAGCGGGTCACCAGCCACACCTCGTCGCCCGCGAGCGTGCGGACCCGGACCGCCGGCGACTCCTCCCGCAGCCTCGCCCACGTGGGCGAGGGGTCGAAGGAGAAGGCGTCGGCGAAGGGGATGTCGAGGACGTCGTCCGTCATGACCTCGACGCTAGGAGCCGAGGGGAGCGCAGTGCCAGCGCCATCCGGTGAGCTTCGGCAGGTCGTCGAGCGGCGCGCGGCCGTTCGCCCACAGCAGCGTCCGCGCCGGGTCCCGGTCGGCGGGCGCCTCGGGGAACATCCTGGTCAGCACCTTGCGCGCCAGGTCAGGCGGCAGCTCGAACTCGCACCCGAGGCCGCGGGCCGCGTCGTGGGTGTGCACCAGCATCTCGTCGCACCCCATGCCGGCGAAGCCCGCCGCGTCCGTCACACCCCACGGGTGCCAGCCGCGGCCGTCCGCCGGCGTGGCGTCGACCACCGCCGCCAGCACCGACGCGAACGACCGCAGCGTGCGCACGAGGTCGGCGGGCGGCGAGTCGGGCTGCACGTCCAGCACCACCGTGCCCAGCTCGACCGGCCCGCTGGCGAGTTCGGTCGTGTACCAGAGCAGGCAGTCGGCGGCGTGGGCGACGGTCTGCGCGACCGTCCAGTCCATCCCCGGCACGACCGCCTTCCAGTCGCCCTCGACCGCACCTTCGAGGAACGCCGCGCACCGCTCGGCGACCTCCGTCACGTCCCGTCCGTTCAGCACCGAAAACTCCCTCGCGTTCAGCCGACCTCGCGGGTGACCATTCCAGACATGTACGACATCCGTCCCGCCGCCCAGGACGACCTGGACGCCGTCCTCGCGCTGGTCCTGCGGCTGCAGGCCGACGACGCGCACCACATCGGCTACCTCGGCGAGACGCTCGGCGACATCTCCGCGGAGCTGGCCGAGTTCGAGCCGGACTGGGCCGCGTGCACCGTGGTCGCCACCGACGACTCCGGCTGGGTCGTCGGCGCGCTCAGCGTCGAGGTAGACGCCGAGTCCGGCCGCGCCTACCTGCACGGACCGTTCGTCGACGTGCCGGTCAACCACCCGGCGGGCAGCCGGATCTGGGACCAGACCGCCGACGCGCTCTACACGGCCGCCCTACCGCTGCTCGACGGCGTCACCGACCGCGAGCTGCTCGGCCACACCGGGCACCGGCGGCTGGCCGCGTTCGCCGAACGGCACCGCTTCGCCGCCGCCCGGGCGTGCGGGATACACGTCCTCGACGGCGACGGCCTGCGCGGCCTGCTGCTGCGCGAGGTGAGCTGCCCGCGCACCGGGCCGGCCCGCGAGATGCGGGTCCTGCCGACCGACCCGGCCGTGCACGAGGCGGTGGCCGTGCTGCACGAGCGGTGCTTCCCCAAGACCTACCTGTCCGGGCGCAAGCTCGTGGACGCCGCCCGACGGCACACCGTGGTGGTGGCCATGGACGGCGACCGCGTGCTCGGCTACGCGTCGGGCAAGGCCGAGCCGGGCGAGTTCTACCTGGACTTCGTGGCCGTTGAGCCGGACGTGCGCGGGCAGGGCGTCGGCGCGGCGCTGGTCACCGAGCTGGTCTGGAAGCTGGCCGAGAAGTCCGGGGCACGACCGCAGGCCGCCGCCGCGATACTGGCCGGCAACCGCTCGTCCCAACGGCTCTTCGACCGGCTCGGCTTCCGCCTCCACCTCGAACTCGTCGCCTACCGCGCCAACGCCGCCGCCTGAGCCCTCCGACTAGGACGCCTTGGCCGACATCACGTCGTCCTGCACGTCCGGCGGCTGGTAACCCTTGTGCCGCAAGGACATCAGGCCGCCGACGACCAACGTCACCAGCACGCCGAGCACCGTGTACCAGGGATAGGCCAGCGACACGATCTTCTGCGCGGGCGCCGCCGGCGAGAAGTCGATCGCCAGGGTCGCCTCCGGCCCGACGAACTTCACGCCCAGGATCACGAACGCCATCACCACCACCGTGACGACGAACGCCACGATCGCGTCGAGCTCCTTCGCCTTGCGGAACACCAGGCCGAGCAGGAACGCGCCGAGCAGCGCGCCGTAGGTGAACCCGGCGATCGACAGCCCCTGCTCGACGATCGGGTTGCCGCGGCGGGTCAGCGTGGCGAACAGCCCGGCGCACACGATCAGCAGGCCGGCCCAGACCACCGTCCAGATCCGACCCTGCTTGAACACCTCGGCCTCGCTCATCGGCCGCCGCACCACGCGCTGCACGATGTCCGTCACGGTCGAGGAGGCCAGCGCGCCCAACGACGACGACAGCGCCGCCGCCAGGATGCCCGCGATCACGAACCCGGACAGGCCCGACGGCATGTCGTTGACGATGAAGTTGGCGAACAGCTCGTCGTTGTTGTTGAGCCCGAGGTCCTTGACCGGGTTGGCCGCCTTGTAGAACGCCCACAGCATCACGCCGATGAACAGGAACAGCGCGAACTGGAGGAACACCACGACACCGCTGGCGATCAACGCCTTCTGCGCCGACCGCACGTCCTTGGTGGCCATCAGCCGCTGGACGATGAGCTGGTCCGCGCCGTGCGATGCCATGGACAGCACCGCGCCGCCGATGAACGCGACGACGATCGCGTACGGCGAGGTGAACGCGCTGGCGTTGAAGTCGAGGATCTGGAACTTGCCCGCGTCGGCGGCACTGGCGAACCACCCGTCGGGCAGCTTGCCGTTCAGCACCAGGATCACCGCGAACGCGCCGACGACGTACCAGAGCATCTGGATCGCGTCGACCCACACCACGGCCCGCACGCCGCCGAGGAAGCTGTAGACGACCATCGCGACGCCCAGCGCCGCCACGATCACCCAGTACGACAGGTCCACGCCGTACGCGACGAGCACGACCTTGATCGGGATGGCGGTGGCGAACAGCCGCAGGCCGTCCGCGAGCAGCCGGGTGACGAGGAACGTGAGCGACGCCGTGCTCTGGATGTTGCGCCCGAACCGCTTGCCCAGGAAGCCGTACGCGGTGATCAGCTCGCCCGCGATGTACTTCGGCAGCAGCACGAACGACACCACGATCCGGCCGATCAGGTAGCCGACGGCCAGCGACAGGAACGTCATCGTGCCCAGGTAGGCGACCGTCGGCACGCTCAGCACGGTCAGCGTGGACGTCTCCGCCGACACCACCGACACGCACACGACCCACCACGAGATGCGGCGCTCGCTGACGAAGTAGTCGGTGGCGGAGCGCTGGCGCCCGGCGATCCACACGCCCAGCAGCGGCATGCCCACCAGGAACAGCACGATGATGCCGACATCAAGTGCGCGCATGGTCTCCTCCATCCGATTGCCGCTCACGGCGGCGGATCGTCAATCCCGTCACGGCGGTGATCACGGGCTCGGGCAGGCGCAGCGGGTAGCGGCCGGGGGTGATCGACCCCAGCGGTCGCGGGCCGGCGGCGCCGGTGGCGGACGGCACGTTCGCGGGCAGACCGTGCCAGGTCAGGAAGCCGAGCAGGGCGGCGAGGTACGCCTCCTTGCCGTCGGCGGGCAGTCCCAGTTCGTCGCTCGTGCGCAGGTCCACGTGCCGGCCCAACGACTCGACCAGCACGGGGTTGCGCATGCCGCCGCCGGAGCCGATGACGGTGCCCTCGCACTCGGCGGCGATCGTGCGCGCGGTGAGTTCGGTCAGCGTGGCCAGCAGGTCCTCGGCCGGCATGGTCAGACCCTCGGTGACGCGGTCGAGGTAGGCGCGGTCGAAGTGCTCCTTGCCGGTCGACTTGGGCGCGGGGAGGGCGTAGTACGGGTCGGCCAGCAGGCGGTCGAGCAGTTCGGTGTGGACGTGGCCGCGGCCGGCGAACTCGCCGTCGGTGTCCTGGTTGCGCAGGCCGCCGGACAGCACGGTCATCGCGGCGTCCATGAGCGCGTTGCCCGGTCCGGTGTCGTAGGCGACCACACCTTCGGGCGAAACTTTGGTGACGTTGGCGATGCCGCCGATGTTCAGCGCGGTGGCCGGTCCGTCGAAACCGGCCAGCCACAGCGCGTCCAGGGTGCTCGCCAGCGGCGCGCCGTGACCGCCCGCGGCGACGTCGCGCACCCGCAGGTCGGCCACCACCGGCAGCCCCGTGGCTTCGGCTATCCACGCGGGCTGGCCCAGCTGGAGCGTGCCGAGGCAGCGGCCGTCCTCGACCCAGTGGTGCACGGTCTGGCCCAGCGACGACACCAGGTCGCCACCGTGCCGGGCCTGGTACTCGGCGGCGACCTCGGCGAACGCCCGGCCGAGCCCGGTGTCGAGCACGCACAGGTCCGCGGCGCTGGTCGGTGGCCTGCGCAGGTCCTCCGGGAACGGGCGCTCGGCGTGCTCCACGGGGGTCAGCACGACGGTGCGGCCGTCCAGGGACAGGTCGACGACGGCCACGTCGATGGCGTCCATCGACGTGCCCGAGATGAGCCCGATCACCCTCACGCCCTGTGGTCTATTCCACACTGCACGCCGGCGCAAGAGTGTTCGTTGGAAAGTTGCCTGAAATCAACCTGGTTCGTCGATCGTCAACATACGCTGGCGTGCGAGGATTGCGCCGTGTCCACCACGTCCCTGATCTGGATCATCGTCGTCGTCGCGGCACTGCTCGCGGTCGCCCTCGTGACGGGCGTCGTGCTGGCGCGACGCCGGCGGATCAGCATCACCGAGCCCGAGCAGGACAAGCCGGCCAAGGGCGGTTACCAGGCCGGCGGCGCGATCACGTTCAACGCGCCCCCGCCGCCGCCGGTGGCGGAACCGACGAGACCGGCCGAGCCCGTGGAGCGCGCCGGCGCGACGCCCGCTCCCACTCCGGCGCCCGTCGAGCCTGTCGAGCACCCGGTCGCCGAGCGCACCGAGGTCGACGGCCAGCCGGGGGTCGGTGACGACGCGGCGGTGCCGCGCGACTCGGTCAAGCGCGGGTTCGTCGAGGTGGACCTGCCCGAGGCGGCCTCCGAGATCGAGGAGATCGAGCCGACCTCCGGCCGGTTGGAGCGGCTGCGCGGGCGGCTGTCGCGGTCGCGGTCGACGTTCGGGCAGAGCCTGCTGGGGCTGCTCGGCGCGGGCGACCTGGACGAGGACTCGTGGACCGACATCGAGGACACGCTGCTGATGGCCGACCTCGGCGCGGCGATCACGGACCAGATCGTCACGGCGCTGCGCGAGCAGATCGTGGCCCGCGGTGTGCGCACGTCCGAGGACGCGCGGGCGTTGCTGCGGGACGTCCTGGTCGACGCGCTGCACCCGGAGATGGTCCGCGCGGTGAACGCGTTGCCGCACGCCAACGGCTCCGGCGGCGTGAAGCCCGCCGTGGTGCTGGTGGTGGGCGTGAACGGCGTCGGCAAGACCACCACGACGGGCAAGCTGGCCCGGGTGCTGGTGGCCGACGGCCGCACCGTGCTGCTGGGCGCGGCGGACACGTTCCGCGCGGCGGCGGCCGACCAGTTGGAGACGTGGGGTTCGCGCGTGGGCGCGGCGACCGTGCGCGGCGCCGAGGGTGCGGACCCGGCGTCGGTGGCGTTCGAGGCGGTGAAGCAGGGCGTGTCCGACGGGGTCGACACGGTGCTGATCGACACCGCGGGCCGGCTGCACACCAAGACCGGCCTGATGGACGAGCTGGGCAAGGTCAAGCGCGTGGTGGAGAAGCAGGCGGAGGTCGACGAGGTGCTCCTCGTGCTCGACGCCACCACCGGCCAGAACGGCCTGACCCAGGCGCGGGTGTTCGCCGAGGTGGTCGACGTGACCGGCATCGTGCTGACCAAGCTGGACGGCACCGCCAAGGGCGGCATCGTGTTCCAGGTCCAACGCGAGCTGGGCGTCCCCGTCAAGCTCGTCGGCCTGGGCGAGGGCGCCGACCACCTGGCCCCCTTCGAACCCACCGCCTTCGTCGACGCCCTCCTGAACTAACCCCGCGTGTCGAACGTTCAGCGCTCGCGTGTCGAACCTTCAGGTCCCGCGTGTCGAACCTTCAGGACCCCCGAATTCAACGCTCAGGCGCAACTCCCGCGACGCGAACGTAGAACTCGGGGGTCCTGAGCGTTCGACACGCGGGGCCTGAGCGTTCGACACGCGGGGCCTGAGTGTTCGACACGCGCGGTTGGTTAAGGGTGGGAGTGGGTGGAGAGGCGGGTGGCGGTGGCCAGGACGGCGGGGACGATGCGGGCGACGGAGTCCTTGGTGAGGCGGCTGTCGGGGCCCGAGACGGAGACGGCGGCCAGGGTCGGTGCGCCGTGCAGCGGGACGGCGACGCAGCGCACGCCCAGTTCCTGCTCGCTCTCGTCCAGCGCGTAGCCCTGCTCGGCGATCTGGTCCAGGGACGCCAGCAGCTCGTCGGCGTCGGTGATGGTGTTCGGCGTGTACGCGGGCAGGCCGGTGCGGGCCAGCAGGGCGCGCACCTCGTCACGCGGCAGCTGCGAGAGCATCGCCTTGCCCACCCCCGTGCCGTGCGGCAGCAGCCGGCGGCCCACCTCGGTGAACATCCGCATCGAGTGCCGTGACGGCACCTGCGCCACGTACACCACCTCGTCGCCGTCAAGCACGGCCAGGTTCGCGGTCTCCTCCACCTGGTCGACCAGCTGCGCCAGCAACGGCCGCGCCCACGTGCCGAACTGCCGCGACGCGGTCTCGCCGAGCCGGATCAGCCGGGACCCGAGCGTGTACCGGCGGTTGCTGTTCTGCCGCACGTACCCCAGCGTGACAAGGGTGCGGATCAGCCGGTGGATGGTCGGCAGCGGCAGGCCGGAGGTGGCGGCGAGCTCGGACAGGCTCGCCTCGCCACCCGCGTCGGCCAGGCGTTCCAGCAGGTCGAAGGCGCGTTGGAGCGACTGCACGCCGCCCGTGGACTCTCGTGCCACCGACACCACTCCTTCGTTGCCGTTCCGCGTGGTGAAAACTATAGTCCGCGAAGTAGAAACCGACTCGGAACGAGGTGGGCTTCCATGTCCGGTGTTCGCGTCCTCGGTGGCGAAGTGGAGCGCGGGGACGAGATCCTCACGCCGGACGCGCTGGAGTTCGTGGCCGAGCTGCACCGCGTGTTCGCGCACGAGCACGCCGCCCTGATGCGCCGCCGCGCGGACCGCCGCCCGCTGGGCTTCCTGCCCGAGACGCAGGCGATCCGCGACGGTGAGTGGCGGGTCGCCGAGGCGCCCGAGCCGCTGCGCGACCGGCGCGTGGAGATCACCGGCCCGACCGAGCGCAAGATGACCGTGAACGCGCTGAACTCGGGCGCGAAGGTGTGGCTGGCCGACCTGGAGGACGCCAACACGCCGCACTGGCACAACGTCGTCTCCGGCCAGGTCAACCTCTACGACGCGGCCCGCGGCACGATCGACCACACCTCGCCGGAGGGCAAGCACTACGCCCTGCGCGACGACGTGGCCCGGCCGGCGATCGTGGTCCGGCCGCGCGGCTGGCACCTGCCCGAGCGGCACGTCGAGGTCGACGGCAAGCCCGCCATCGGCGCGCTGGTCGACTTCGGCCTGCACTTCTTCCACAACGCCGAGCTGGGCAAGCCCTACTACTACCTGCCGAAGATGGAGAGCCACCTCGAAGCCCGGCTCTGGAACGACGTCTTCACCGCCGCCCAACGTCGGCTCGGCGTGCCGCACGGCACGATCCGCGCGACCGTGCTGATCGAGACGATCCCGGCCGCGTTCGAGATGGACGAGATCCTCTACGAGCTGCGCGAGCACGCGTCGGGCCTGAACGCGGGCCGCTGGGACTACCTGTTCAGCGCCATCAAGTACTTCCGCGACGCGGGCCGTGACTTCGTGCTGCCGGACCGCAACAGCATCACGATGACGGTGCCGTTCATGCGCGCCTACACCGAACTGCTCGTGCGCACGTGCCACAAGCGGGGCGCGTTCGCGATGGGCGGCATGGCGGCGTTCATCCCGAACCGGCGCGACCCGGAGGTCACCGCACAAGCGCTGGAGAAGGTGCGCGCGGACAAGACCCGTGAGGCGGACGACGGGTTCGACGGCTCGTGGGTGGCGCACCCCGACCTGGTGCCCGTGTGCCAGGGGATCTTCGACGACAAGCTGGGGGACAAGCCCAACCAGCTCGACGTGCTGCGGCCCGAGGTGTCCGTCACCGCCGAGCAGCTGCTGGACTTCACGTCGGCGGGCGGCAGCGCGACCCGGGCGGGCCTGGAGTCGGCCGTGGACGTCGGCGTGCGGTACCTGCTGTCCTGGCTGGGCGGCAACGGCGCGGCGGCGATCCACAACCTGATGGAGGACGCCGCCACCGCCGAGATCTCCCGCTCGCAGCTGTGGCAGTGGGTGCACAACGACGTCGTGCTGGACGACGGCACACCGGTCACCGCCGAGCTGGTGCGCACCGTGCTGGCCCAGGTGAAGGACAAGCTCGACGGCGAGCACCTCGACGTGGCCGTGGAGCTGTTCGAGCGGGTCGCGCTGTCCGACGAGTTCGTGGACTTCCTGACCCTGCCCGCCTACGAGCGGATCGGCTGACGTGCCGCGCACGTCGTTGTCGGCCGACGCGGTGCGCGCGGTCACGGCCCGGCTGTCCGATGTGGAGCTGCGCGCGCCGGCGGGTCGCCAGCCCGTGCACACCTGCTACGTGCCCGCCGACCGGGTGAGCCCGTCCACGCCCGGCGACTGGGGCGCGCAAGCGCTTGCGGCGCTGGCCGAGCACGCCCCGGACGGCTTGGCGGACGTGCTCGGCCTCGCGCCGGACGTGGCGGAGGTCGTGCACGGGCGGGTGCGGGCGAAGCTGGGCGCCGAGCCGGTGGAGGACCTGCGGATCGACTTCGAGGACGGCTACGGCGCCCGTTCCGACGCGGAGGAGGACGCGGACGCCGAACGCACCGCGCTCGTGGTGCGGGACTGGCTCCGGGACGGCACGGCGCCGTCGCGCTTCGGGCTGCGGATGAAGTCGTTCGACACGAGGGCGACGCGCGAGCGCGGCATCCGGACGCTGGACGTCTTCCTCACCGCGCTGGGCGGGGCGCCCGACGGGTTCGTGATCACGTTCCCGAAGGTCACCTCGGTGGCGCAGGTGGAGGTGTTCGGCGACGTGCTGGACCTGTTCGGGCTGCCGCTGCGGTTCGAGATCCAGGTCGAGACGACGCAGTCGATCGTCGACCGCGAGGGCAGGCTCGCCCTGCCGCGGTTCATCGAGGCGGGCCGCGGCCGGGTCACCGGGCTGCACTTCGGCACGTACGACTACACGGCGGGCTGCGGTCTCGGCGCGGCGCACCAGCACCTGGCGCACGGCGCGTGCGACTTCGCCCGCAACGTCATGCAGGTGTCCGCGGCGGGCACGGGCGTCGCGCTGTCCGACGGGTCCACCAACGTGCTGCCGGTGGGCGACGACGTGCACGAGGGCTGGCGCACGCACTACCGGCTGGTGCGACGGTCGTTGGCGCACGGCTTCTACCAGGGCTGGGACCTGCACCCGGCGCAGCTGGTGACCAGGTACGCGGCCGTGCACGCGTTCTACCTGGAAGGCGTGGACGCCGACGCGCGCCGGCTCAAGGCGTACGTGGCACGGGCCGGCGGCTCGGTGCTGGACGAGCCCGCGACCGCGCAGGCGCTGTCCACGTCCTTCATCCGCGCCTTGGACTGCGGTGCCCTGGACGAGGATGAAGTCCACCGCGCGACAGGACTCACCGTGACCGATTTGCAGGCTCTAGCCAGAAGAGAGTGATCGTGGCATCGCTGGATGGGGTGATCCTCGAACCGGCGAAAGGCCGAATCACGCGACACCGGTCAGGGTGGGTCCATGACCATGCGGGCCGGGTTGTGGACCGGGCTGCCGGACCTGGAGCGGGCGGAGTTCCGCTACCAGGTGGTGGCGTGCGCGGCGGACGTGGACGTGCTCATCGCCGCCTTGGCGCGGCCCGAGTGCAATGACGGGATGCTGGAGCACTTCGGCCGCGCCCCGGACGCCGAGGGGGAGAGCGACCACAACCTGGTGCTCGCCGTCCGCGGCGCGTGGGGCTACCTCAACTACGTGGACGACGAGTTCACCGGCTGGCCGAAGGGCGTGCCCGACGCGCCGTACGTGGACGAGACCTACACCGACTTCCCGCCGGGCGTGGCCGTGCCGCTGACGACGTACCGCGAGATCCTGCTGGAGTTCATGTTCACCGCCCGCCGGCCCACCGTGGTGGAGTGGTACGAGGAGGCCGACCTGTTCCACGCCTGGCGGCTGCAACGCATGGCCCTGCACAAAAAATGACCGTGCTCCCAGGCGAGGGAGCACGGTCGTCGACGGCTCAGAACGCGGGCAGGGTGTGCCAGGCCGACCCGGCGTCCTCGGCGTCGTCACGCAGCACGGAACCCTCGATCAGCCCGTACGGCCGGTCGGCCGCGTAGAACACCTCGTTGTCGTTCTCCAGCCCGAACGGCGTCAGGTCCACCGCGAAGTGGTGCTTGTTCGGCATCGACAGCCGCACCTCCGCCACCTCCGGCCGGGCCCGCAGCACCGCTTCGCCCATCGCGTACAGGGTCTGCTGCAACGACAGGCTGTGCTTGGCCGCGAACGTGGCCAGCAGCAGCCGCCGGATCTCGGTGAAGCTCTTCGCCCAGTCGATCCCGTCGCCTTGATAGCGCCACCGCGCCGTCACGGACGTGGCCAGGATCCGGTCGTAGGTCTCCTTCAACGTCGTGTACTCGTCACGCGGGAAGCCGTGGAACTCCGACCCGGTCGACTTGAGCACCACCATGTCCCGCACGCCCGACACCACCCACGCGCGCTCGCCCTCGACGGTCACGGCGGTCGTCCGCTTCTCGTTGCCACCTTGCACGAACGAGTGGTCGTTGCCCTCGATGCGCTCCCACGCGTGCTCGTCGATCAGCACGCGGGCGCCGGTGATCGCCTCCTGCGACGAGACGAAGTGCCGGCCCAGCCGCAGCGCGAAGTCCTCGATCTCGCCGACCGGCGCCTGCTTGGCGAAGGCGTAGACGGTGTTCTTCTGCGTGTCGGTCGCCAGCACCTTGGAGTTGTCGCCGGTCAGGTGGGTGTCCGCCAGGTCGCCGCGCAGGGAGGTGCCGACCGTGAGGTCCTTGATCGTGTGCACGGCGCCGTTGCGGGTCACCGTGACGAGGCGGTTCTCCGCCTTCCCGTACTGGTTGGGCCCCAGGACGATGGCCATCGGTCAGCTCCCTCGGTAGGTCGTGAAGGCGAACGGGCTCAGCAGGATCGGCACGTGCAGGTGCCCCGGGTCGCCGGTGGCCCGGAACGCGACGGTGATCTCCGGGTAGAACGGCGTGTCGACGTCGAACGTGAGCCGGTGCACGCCGGGCGACAGCTCCCGCGCGAACCTCAGCCGGCCGTCGTCGTCGGTGACGCCCTCGGCCAGCACCTCGCCGTCGCGCTCCAACCGGACCGGCACGCCGACGCGGGGTCGACCGGCCTCGGCGTCGAGCACGTGGGTGGACAACGTCGTCGTGCCGGGGGTCGTGCCCGGGGTCATGACAGCACCTTCCTCAGCCGCAGCGCCGCGATCTTCGCCAGCTCCCGGTTCACCACGCGCAGTTCCACGTCCGGCGGGTTGTCCATCCGGGCCGCCAGGTCGGCCAGCAGCTGTTCGCCGCTCAACCCGGTCGCGCACACCAGGTAGATGTGCCCGAACCGGTCCTCGTAGGCGGCGTTGGCGGCGAGCAGCCGTTCGGCGAGGGACGCGGTGACGCCGGACTGCTCGTCGGCCGACCACTTCGCGGACACCCCGCCTCCCGCGGCCTGCTCGCCGATGCGCGGGTGGCCGCCGATGGCGGCGTGGACCTCGTCGTCCGTCAGGTCCGCGTGCCGGTCCGAGGCGGCGAGCAGCGCGTCCACGTCGGCGTAGGGGCGGTCGGCGAGCAGCGCGTCGACCCAGCGCGGCACCGCGAGGCAGTCGGTGAGCAGGGGCCGGAGCTCGGCCGCGGGCGCGGAGTTGAACCCTTCCAGATCGGGCACGAAGGCTCCCTTTTTCTGTATCGCGGAATCCCGTTTCCGCAAGGAGGGACGGTACGAGCGCCCTCCGAGCGTGTCAACAGTCTTGCGCCGCCGTCGAGAACCCGCCTACTCTCTCGATGTACGGAAGTTAGCTTCCGCATCGTGGAAAGAAGGTCTGATGCGTTACGACGTCAACCTGTCGATCCTGTTCACCGACCTGCCGGTGCTGGAACGACCCGCCGCGGCCCGGGCGGCCGGGTTCGACGCGGTCGAGTTCTGGTGGCCGTTCGCCGAAGCCGTGCCGCCGTCCCGCGAGATCGAGGCGTTCGAGGCGGCCGTCACCGACGCGGGCGTGCGGCTCGTCGGGCTCAACTTCTTCGCGGGCGACCTGGCCAGCGGCGACCGCGGCCTGCTCGCGTGGCCGGGCAGGCAGTCCGAGTTCCGCGCCGGCGTGGAGATCGCGGCCGGCATCGCGGGCCGGCTCGGCTGCCGCGCATTCAACGCCCTGCACGGCAACTTCCCCACCACGGACACCGCCCTGGACAACCTCGCGCACGCCGCCGACGTGGCCGCCGAGATCGGCGCGGTCGTCCTGGTGGAGCCGCTCTCCGGCGCGCCGGAGTACCCGCTGCGCACCGCCGCGGACGCGCTGGAGGTCATCGACCAGGTCGACCGCGCCAACGTGGCGCTGCTGGCCGACCTCTACCACCTCGCGGTCAACGGCGACGACCTCGACGCCGTCGTCTCCGACCACGTGGACCGCATCGGCCACGTGCAGATCGCCGACGCGCCGGGCCGCGGCGAGCCGGGCACGGGCGACCTCGACGTCTTCGGCTACCTGGCGAAGCTCGAGGCCAACGGCTACCAGGGCTACGTGGGCCTGGAGTACCGGGCGACGACCGGCGGCTTCGACTGGCTCCCCGAAGGAGGGCGGTCATGAGCAGGATCGGGTTCATCGGCCTGGGCATCATGGGCACGCCGATGTCCGCGCACCTGGTCGCCGCGGGCCACCGGGTCACCGGCTTCGACCTGAGCCGGGACGCGCTCGCCAAGCTCACCGCGGCGGGCGGCACGGCGGCGGCGAGCGCGCGTGACGCGGTGGCGGACGCCGAAGTCGTCATCACCATGCTGCCGAACCACCCGCAGGTGGAAGACGTCGTCCTCGGCACGGTCCTCGACGCCGTCGACCGGGGCACGCTCCTGATCGACATGAGCACCATCCGCCCGGAGACGTCCCTCGCCGTGGCCGAGGAGGGCGCGAAGCGGGGCGTGCGCGTGCTCGACGCGCCGGTGTCCGGCGGTGAGACCGGCGCGAAGCAGGCCACGCTGTCGATCATGGTCGGGGGTGACGAGGCCGACTTCGCCGCCGCACGGCCCGTCCTCGACGTCCTGGGCAAGACCGTCGTCCACGTCGGCCCGCACGGCGCGGGCCAGGTGGTGAAGGCCGCGAACCAGCTCATGGTCGGCGGCATCTACGCCCTGGTCGCCGAGGCGATCGTGCTGCTGGAGGCGTCCGGGGTGGACGCCAAGGCCGGCTTGGACGTCCTCGCGGGCGGACTGGCCGCCAACCGGATCCTGGACCTCAAGCGCGACACGATGATCGCGCGCGAGTTCCAGCCGGGTTTCCGCGTCGACCTGCACCACAAGGACATGGGGATCGCGCTCGCCGCGGCCCGCCAGGTCGACGTCGCGCTACCGGTGACGGGGCTGATCGCCCAGCTCATCGCGTCCGGCCGGGCACAGGGGTACGGATCCCTCGACCACTCGGCGTTGTTGAAGGTCATCGAGAACCTGTCCGGGAGGGCCTGATGGCTCGGATCCCCGTCATGCAAGCGGTCGTGGAAGTCCTCAAGAGCGAGGGGATCGACACGGTCTTCGGCTGCCCGGGAGCGGCGATCCTGCCGCTCTACAAGGCGATGGAGGAAGACGGCACGATCGAGCACCTGATCGTGCGGCACGAGGAAGGCGCCACGCACATGGCCGACGGGTGGTCGCGCACGACCGGCAACGTCGGCGTGGCCATCGGCACGTCCGGCCCGGCCGGCACCAACATGATCACCGGCCTCTACACCGCGCAGGCGGACTCGGTGCCGATCCTGTGCATCACGGGCCAGGCGGCGACGTCCAAGTTGCACCAGGAGGCGTTCCAGGCCGTCGACATCGTGGCCGTCGCCGCGCCCGTCACCAAGTGGGCGGTGCAGGTCAAGGAGGCCGCGCAGGCGCCGTGGATCTTCCGGGAGGCGTTCCGGATCGCCCGGTCCGGCCGGCCGGGCCCGGTGCTGATCGACCTGCCGATCGACGTGCAGAAGCAGGAGATCGAGTGGGACCACACCATCGACGCGCCGCTGCCCGTCACCCGGCCCGAACCGCACCCGGCCCGCGTCGCACGGGCGCTGGACATGCTCCTGGCCGCCGAACGTCCGCTGCTGCTCGCGGGCGGCGGCGTGATCCTCGCCGAGGCGCACGAGGAGCTGCTGGCGCTGGCCGAGCACCTGAACGTGCCGATCCAGGCCACGTTGATGGGCAAGGGCGCGATCGACGAGGACCACCCGTTGTACGCGGGCATGACCGGCATCCAGACGTCGCAGCGGTACGGCAACGCGTCGTTCCTGGAGAGCGACCTGGTGGTGGCGCTCGGCGCGCGGTTCGGCGACCGGCACACCGGTGACCTGGCGACCTACCGGGGCGGGCGGAAGTTCGTCCACGTGGACGTCGAGCCGACCCAGATCGGC
Organism: Saccharothrix sp. NRRL B-16348; assembly: GCF_001280085.1. Lineage (GTDB taxonomy): Bacteria > Actinomycetota > Actinomycetes > Mycobacteriales > Pseudonocardiaceae > Actinosynnema. The sequence goes on from NZ_LGED01000224.1 coordinate 34,238, forward strand.
AAGGTCTTCGGGCCGGACCTCGGCGTGGTGTCGGACGTGAAGGCGTTCCTGCGGGCGCTGCTCGCCCTGGCGAAGACCCGGACCGGCCCGCGTCCGGACAACGCCTGGACGGCGCGGACCCGTGAGCTGAAGGCGACCCTGCTGCGCCGGGAGGACTTCGACACCGTGCCGGTGAAGGCGCCGCGGGTGTTCAAGGAGATCAACGAGTTCTACGGCCCGGACACCTACTTCGTCACGGCCATCGGCCTGTACCAGATCTGGTCGGGGCAGCACCAGAAGGCGCACAAGCCGCGGCACTACCAGGTGTGCGGCCAGGCGGGCCCGCTCGGCTGGGAGATCCCGGCCGCGATCGGCGTGAAGAAGGCGCTGAAGACCACCGACCCGTCGGCCGAGGTGGTGGGGATCGTCGGCGACTACTCGTTCCAGTTCCTGGTGGAGGAGCTGGCCGTGGGCGCCCAGTACGACGTGCCGTTCGTGCTGATCATGCTGAACAACGAGTACCTGGGCCTGATCCGGATGGCCGAGGACCACGGCGGCTACGACATGGAGTACGAGGTCGACCTCCACTACGACACCGTCGGGTCGGACAACGTGAAGATCATGGAGGCCTACGGCTGCTCCGGCACCAGGGTCACCGAGCCGGGGCAGATCCGGGAGAGCCTGGAGTGGGCGCGCAAGGAGGCCGAGCGCACCAGCCGCCCCGTCCTGGTCGAGATCATGATCGAGCGCCAGGGCAACACCGCCAACGGCACGTCTATCGCGTCGGTGAAGGAGTACGAACCCCTTCCATGACCGGTCACGTCGTCGTCGCGCCCGACAAGTTCAAGGGCACGCTCACCGCACCACGCGTGGCTGCCGCCGTCGCGCGCGGTCTGCGGGACGTGGTGCCCGACCTGGACGTGCGCTGCCTGCCGGTGGCCGACGGCGGTGACGGCACAGTGGACGTCGCCGTTGCCGCCGGGTTCGTCCGGGTCGGCCGGTGGGTCACCGGACCGGTCGGCGCGCCGGTGCCGGCGAGCTTCGCGGTGCGCGGCGACACGGCGGTGGTCGAAGTGGCCGCGGCCTCCGGCCTGGCCCTGCTGGACCGTCCCGCGCCGCTGGCGGCGACCAGCAGGGGCACCGGCGAGCTGCTGCGCTCCGCCCACGACCTGGGGTGCCGGCGGATCATCCTGGGCGTGGGCGGCAGCGCGTGCACCGACGGCGGCAAGGGGATGCTCGACGGCCTGGGCGACCGGGACCTGCGTGACGTCGAGCTGATCCTCGCGACCGACGTCGACAACCCGCTCCTCGGGCCGCACGGCGCGGCAGCCGTCTACGGCCCGCAGAAGGGCGCGACCCCGCGTCAGGTCGAGGAGTTGGAGGCACGCCTCCGGGACTGGGCCGACGAGATCGGCCCGTCCTGGGCCGACCACCCGGGCGCGGGCGCCGCCGGCGGCATCGGGTTCGCCGCGCTGGCCGTGCTCGGTGCGACCAGGCGGCCGGGCATCGACGTGGTGCTCGACCTGGTCGGGTTCGCCGACCACCTGCCCGGCGCCCGGCTGGTGATCACCGGCGAGGGCTCGCTCGACCACCAGACCGCGCACGGCAAGGCGCCGGCGGGCGTGGCGCGGGCGTCAGGTGGCGTGCCCGTGGTGGCGGTGGCCGGCCGGTGCGCCGTCGACCCCGCCGACCTGGGCATCGACGCCGCCTACGCGCTGCTGGACGTGGAGCCCGACCTGCGGCGCTGCCTGACGTCCCCGGAACCCGTCCTGCGCCGTCTGGCCGGTCGCATCGCCGTCGACCGGCTGGGAGAGTGACCCGCATGGACCTGGTGCTGCGCGCTGCCCGAGTGATCACCCCGGACGGTGAACGCCGTGCCGACGTCGGCGTCGCGGACGGTCGGGTCGTCGCGGTGGCCGACCACCTGGACGCCGAGACCGTCGTGGTGCTCGCCGACGACGAAGTCCTCCTCCCCGGCCTGGTCGACACGCACGTCCACGTGAACGAACCGGGCCGCGGCGACTGGGAGGGCTTCGAGACCGCGACCAGGGCGGCGGCGGCCGGCGGCGTCACGACCATCATCGACATGCCGCTCAACAGCCTGCCGCCGACGACCACCGTCGCCGCGCTGGAGGCCAAGCGGGAGGCGGCGCGCGACAAGGCGCACGTCGACGTCGGCTTCTGGGGCGGCATCGTGCCGACGAACCTGGACGACCTGGAGGAGCTGCACGACGCCGGCGTGTTCGGCTTCAAGTGCTTCCTGATCCACTCGGGCGTGGACGAGTTCCCGCACGTCACCGAGGACCAGCTGAGAGCGGCCCTGCTGAGGCTGCGCGACCGCGACGCCCTCACGATCGTGCACGCCGAGGACCCGCACGAGGTCACCGAGTCCGGTCCGGGCTACCGGTCCTTCCTCGACTCCCGGCCGCACCGGGCCGAGCAGCACGCCATCACGACCGTGGTCGACCTGGCCAACGAGACCCGCGCCAGGCTGCACGTGCTGCACCTGTCCAGCGGCGAGGCGGTGCGGCAGGTGCGGACCGCCAAGGGGCTCGGGCTGCGGCTGACCGCCGAGACGTGCCCGCACTACCTGACGTTCGTCGCGGAGGAGATCGGCGACACCGCCACGGAGTTCAAGTGCTGCCCGCCGATCCGCGACGCGGCCAACCGCGAGCAGCTCTGGCACGCGCTGGGCGACGGCCTGATCGACCTCGTGGTCACCGACCACTCGCCGTGCACCCCGGAGCTGAAGCGGGGCGACTTCGCCACCGCGTGGGGCGGCATCGCGAGCCTGCAACTGGGCCTGTCCGCGGTGTGGACCCAGGCCAGGCAACGCGGGCACGCGCTGACCGACGTGGTCCGGTGGATGGCCACGAACCCCGCCGACCTGGTGGGCCTGGCCGCGAAGGGCCGCATCGCGCCCGGCGCGGACGCCGACTTCTGCGTGTTCGCGCCGGACGACGCCTTCGTGGTGGACCGCGCCGCGCTGCGCCACCGCAACCCCGTCACGCCGTACCACGGCCGTCCGCTGGCGGGCGTGGTGCGGCAGACGTGGCTGCGCGGGCGGCCGATCGACGACCGGCCGCGCGGCCGGTTGCTGAGCAGCCTCGGCTGAGCCGGGGACCGGACAGAGGAGACACATGGCGGAAGTCCCCGGCTGGACCCGACTGCCCGACCTGGCCTGCCGCTCGGTCGGCGGCAGCGTGGTGTGGGCGAACGACGAGCTGTTCGCCGAACGCGAGAACCTGATCCGCAAGCCCGAGCCGGTGTACCAGACGTACACGTTCGGGCACAAAGGCCAGGTCTACGACGGGTGGGAGACGCGGCGCCGCCGGGACAGCGGGGTGGACCAGGCGATCGTCCGGCTCGGCCTGCCGGGCGTGATCAAGGGCGTCGTGGTCGACACCGCGTTCTTCACGGGCAACTACCCGCCGTTCGCGTCGGTCGAGGCGACGTCCGCCACGGGCTACCCGGCGCCCGACGAGCTGGCCGGCTGGGAGACCGTGGTGCCCAAGTCGCCGCTCGGAGGCGACCGCAAGCACTACTTCGAGGTGTCCGCGCACCGCCGGTACACGCACGTCCGCCTCACCATCCACCCGGACGGCGGGGTGGCCAGGCTGCGCGTGTTCGGCACGCCAGTCGCGGACCCCGACCTGATCGTGCCGGACGCGCTCGACCTGGCCGCGTTGGAGAACGGCGCGTCGATCACGGGGTGCAGCAACATGTTCTACAGCGACCCGGCCAACCTCATCGCGCCCGGCCAGGCCACGGTCATGGGCGAGGGCTGGGAGACCGCGCGCCGGCGTGACGACGGCAACGACTGGGTCGAGGTGGAGCTGGCCGCGCCGGGCGTCATCCGGCTCGCGGAGCTGGACACCAGCCACTTCAAGGGCAACGCGCCGGGCTGGGCGTCGGTCCGGGCCCGTGACGCGCGCACCGGCGCGGAGTTCGACGTGCTGCCGCGCACCCGGCTGCAGCCCGACACCCGCCACCGCTTCCGCGTCGAGGGCGCCGCCGAGGCCACGCACGCGCGGCTCGACATCTACCCGGACGGCGGGATGGCCCGGCTGCGGCTGTTCGGCGGGCTGACCGCCGACGGCCTCAGGGTGATCACCCAGCGCTTCCAGGACTTGCGCTGAAAGACGCGGAGGTTGTCAGCCCTTGGGCTGATCACGGGTGAGACTTCAGTCGGTTGTGGTGCCCTCCAGGGCCCTGGGAGCCTGCGGATTCCCGATTGGGTGAACAGGAACTAGGGAGGAACCTGTGCGACCGATCATCAGGGCGCTCGGCGGTGTTGCCACCGCGTTGGCGCTCGTAGTGGGCACGACGTCGTTGGCGTCGGCCGAAACGGAGCCTGCGGCGCAAGGCGCGGGCAAGATCGACTGGCAGCCGTGCCCGGAACTGGCCGAGGTGGAGTGCGGCACGCTGAGCCTGCCGATCGACTGGGCGAACCCGCGCGGTGAGAGGTTCGACCTCGCCGTGGCCCGCCGCAAGGCCACCGACCCGGCCAAGCGGATCGGGGTCATGGTCCTCAACCCCGGCGGTCCGGGCGGCTCGGGCGTGAACTTCGCCCTGGGGGCGGACGGCTACTTCAGCCCGGAGGTGCAGCAGCGCTTCGACCTCATCGGCTTCGACCCGCGCGGCGTCGCCCGCAGCCAACCCGTGCAGTGCTCGGTCGACGTGCTGAGCGCACAGCCGTCGATCTACCCGACCGACCAGCGGGGGTTCGACGCGCTGGCCGCGTACAACCGCGAGCTGGCCGCCGACTGCCGGAAGCACAGCGGCCCGATCTACGACCACGCCGACACCGGCGCCGTGGTCAAGGACATCGACGCGCTGCGCAAGGCCCTCGGCGAGTCCAAGATCAACTACTACGGCCTGTCCTACGGCACGCTCATCGGCCAGCAGTACGCCGAGGAGTTCGGGCGGAACATCCGCGCCATGGTGATCGACTCCAACATGGACCACAGCCTCGGCACGTGGCGGTTCAACGAGACCGAGGCCGAGACCGCCGAGGACTCGTTCCGCGAGTTCGTGAAGTGGTGCGACCGCACCGAGTCGTGCGCGCTGCACGGCCAGGACGTGGCGAAGGTGTGGGACGACCTGCTGGCCCGCGCCGACCGGGGCGAGATCGCCGACCCGCTCGACCCCGACCGCAAGGTGACCGCCGACGACATCATCGGCGCCGCGTTCGGCGCGTTCTACGGCCCGCAGTGGCAGGAGCTGTCCGACTTCGTGGTCGAGCTCGGCGCGGGCACGTCGGTGAAGTCCTTCGCGGCCGAGGAGACCGCGCGCAACCCGTTCCCGGCCGTGTTCTGCCAGGACTGGGCGATCCGCGTGCAGGACCACCGCCAGTTCTCCGCCCTGGTCGACCGCGCCAACCAGCTCGCGCCGCACATGCGCGGCTCGTCGCTCGGGCACCGCGCGATGGCGGGCTGCGTCGGGCTGCCGGAGCAGGTCAACAACCCCCAGCACCGGCTCCGGATCAAGCACGCGCCGAAGATCCTCATGCTGAACGCGCTGCACGACCCAGCCACCGGGTACGAGTGGGCCGCCAACGCCCACCGGCAGAGCCGCGACACCACGGTCCTGCTGACCTACGAGGGCTGGGGCCACGGCGTCTACGACCGCAGCGACTGCACGCGCGGCGCGACGGACGACTACCTCCTCAACCTGAAGACCCCGCGCCCCGGGGCACGGTGCGCGGCCGTCGAGCCCGCGCCGCAGTCGGTCGCGTCCCTCGACGCGAAGCCCGTCCCGGCGGGCCCGACCCCGGCCATCCCGGGCTGGCTGAAGTAGCGGTCCGGGGCCGCCTCCGCCACCCGGTGGGGGCGGCCCCGGCCGGTCTGGCAGGCTCGGTGACGATCACGCGTGGCACGACGCCGACCGCCGGTGACCCAGCGTCGTCGAGGGCTCCCACCGGATCACACGAACCACCGCAAAGGCGAGTTGCGCTCGCACGGTCCGTCACCGGAAATTCCGCGGTGACCCCGCCGGATCGCGGGTGGAACTGCCCGGTTCAAGCCCGCGAAACGTGGCCGTAACACCAGGGCCGGGACAGTTCACCTGCACGAAACCTGAGGCGCAACCGCGTGAAACAGGACATACCGATGCTCCCTGCAACCGACGTGCAGTGGAGGTCGACGTGGATACAGGGGACACCGCCTGGGTGCTCACCAGTGCCGCACTGGTGCTGTTGATGACGCCGGGACTTGCCTTCTTCTACGGGGGCATGGTCCGGTCGAAGAGTGTGCTCAACATGATGATGATGAGCCTGGGCGCAATCGCCGTGGTCGGTGTGCTCTGGGTGCTGGTCGGCTATTCGATGGCGTTCGGCACCGACGTCGGCGCCGGTCTGCTCGGCAAGCCGTTCGAGTTCTTCGGCCTCGACGGCCTGCTCGGCAAGGAGTCGGCGTTCGGGACCATCCCGACCACCGTCTTCGTCGCGTTCCAGGCGATGTTCGCCATCATCACGGTGGCGCTCATCTCCGGCGCGATCGCCGACCGGGCGCGCTTCGGGCCGTGGCTGCTGTTCGCCGGCCTGTGGGCCGTGCTGGTGTACTTCCCGGTCGCGCACTGGGTGTTCGACTTCGACGGCAAGGACGCTGACGGCAACGTCGTCGACGCGGGCGGCTGGATCGCCAACAAGCTGCTCGCCATCGACTTCGCGGGCGGCACCGCCGTCCACATCAACGCCGGTGCGGCGGGCCTCGCGCTGGCGCTCGTCCTCGGCAAGCGCGTCGGTTGGCCGAAGGACCGGATGAAGCCGCACAGCCTGCCGCTGGTCGTGCTGGGCGCGGGTCTGCTGTGGTTCGGCTGGTTCGGCTTCAACGCGGGCTCCGCCGTCGCCGCGAACGGCACCGCGGGCGTCGCGTTCATCAACACCCTGGTCGCCACCTGCGCCGCGATGCTCGCCTGGCTGGCCGTGGAACGCGTCCGCGACGGCAACGCCACCACGCTCGGCGCCGCGTCCGGCATCGTCGCGGGTCTGGTCGCCATCACCCCGGCGTGTTCCTCGGTCACGCCGGTCGGCGCCATCGCGATCGGCGCGATCACCGGCGCCCTGTGCGCCCTGGCGGTCAGCCTGAAGTACCGCTTCGGCTTCGACGACTCGCTCGACGTGGTCGGCGTGCACCTGGTCGGTGGCCTCTCCGGCACGATCCTGATCGGCTTCTTCGCCAGCTCCGCCGCCCCGGCGGGCATCGACGGCCTCTTCTACGGTGGCGGCGTGGACCAGCTGTGGCGGCAGGCCGTCGGCGCGCTGGCCGTGCTCGCCTACTCGTTCGTGCTGAGCCTCATCCTCGGCTACCTCGTCAAGCTCACCGTCGGCTTCCGCGCCGACGAGGAGGCCGAGGTCGCCGGCATCGACGAGGCCGAGCACGCCGAGACGGCGTACGAGTTCGGCAGCGGCATCGGCGCCCGTGGCGGCAGCAAGCCCAGTGTCGCCGCCGGCGCCACTTCGGTCCTCGAGGGGAGCAACAAGTCATGAAGTTGGTCACCGCGATCATCAAGCCCTTCACCCTGGACGACGTGAAGGCGTCCCTGGAGCAGCTGGGCGTGCTGGGCATGACCGTCAGCGAGGTCCAGGGGTACGGCAGGCAGAAGGGCCACACCGAGGTCTACCGCGGCGCCGAGTACGCCGTGGACTTCGTGCCCAAGCTGCGCATCGAGGTCCTGGTGGACGACGCCGCCGTGGAGAAGACCCTCGACGCCGTCGTGGAAGCCGCCCGCACCGGCAAGATCGGCGACGGCAAGGTCTGGGTGACCCCGGTCGAGACGGTCATCCGGGTCCGCACCGGGGAGCGCGGCTCGGATGCCCTATAGGGATCCGAAGTAGGAATGGGAGACGGCCGTATGGATAACGCCGAGGCGGCCGTCGTCACGGCGGACGACCTGGTGCGAGCACGCGATCGGCTGCTCGCGCCAGGTCGGCGCCGTTTGACGGGGGAAGCGCTGCGCGAGGCGCTGGTGGACCTGCACGAGTTCTGGCTCACCGCGCACGCCTCGCAGGCGGGCGTCGGCGGGCCGGGCGGTGGGGTCGCACTGGTCGCCGTGGGGGGTTTGGGCAGGCGAGAGCTGGTGCCCTATTCCGATCTGGACCTGCTCCTGGTGCACAACGGGCACAAGGGCGTGGACGAGATCGCCGAGAAGCTCTGGTACCCGCTGTGGAACTCCGGCATCGGCCTGGACCACTCGGTGCGCACGGTCGGCGAGGCGCTGCGCGTCGCCGCCGGTGACCTGCGCACCGCGTTGGGGCTGCTGGACATCCGCCACATCGCGGGCGACCAGGAGATCAGCCAACGACTGACCGACAGCTCTCGGCAGGCGTGGCGCACGGGGGTCCGCACGCGGCTGGACGAGATGGCCGAGTCGGCGTCGCGGCGCTGGGCGCGCAGCGGCGAGATCGCGCACCGCGTCGAGCCCGACCTCAAGCACGGCCGCGGCGGGCTGCGCGACGTGACGCTGCTGGACGCGTTGAGCGCGGCGCAGCTGACCGACCGGCCGTCCGCCGAGGTCAACGAGGCGCGCAAGCTGCTGCTGGACGTGCGCACCGAGCTGCGCCGGGTGGCGCGCAAGCCGCGCGACGTGCTCCGCGCGCAGGACGGCGACGAGGTCGCCACCGCGTTGGGCCTGCAGGACCGCTTCACGCTGGCCCGTTCGATGTCGTCCGCCGCGCGCACGATCGTCTACGCCGTGGACGTGGCCATGCGCACGGCGCGTGCCGCGGTGCCCAAGCGCGGACTGGGCGTGTTCGCCCGTTCCCCGCTCAGGCGCGCCCCGGCCAGGCGTCCGCTGGACGAGGGCGTCGTGCTGCACGGCTCCGAGGTGGCGCTGGCCCGTGACGCGGTGCCCAGCCGTGACCCGGCCCTGCTGCTCCGCGTCGCCACGGCCGCCGCGCGCAGCAAGCACCCGATCGCCGCGGGCACGTTGGCCAAGCTCGCCGACTCGGCGCCGGAGCTGCGCCAACCGTGGCCGAGGGAGGCTCGCGAGGAACTGCTGGCCCTCCTGGGCACCGGCACGGGCCTGGTCGACGTGGTCGAGGCGCTGGACCGCACCGGCCTGTGGGGCAGGCTCTTCCCCGAGTGGGGCGCGGTGCGCGACCTGCCGCCCCGCGACGCCGCGCACACCTGGACCGTGGACCGCCACCTGGTGCAGGCCACCGCGCACGCGGCCCGCCTGGTGACCAGGGTGTCCCGGCCCGACCTGCTGCTGCTCGGCACGCTGGTGCACGACATCGGCAAGGGCAGGCAGGCCGACCACTCGGAGGTCGGCGCGGCGCTCACCACGCAGATCGCCGAACGGCTCGGCCTGTGGCCGCAGGACGTGGCCACCCTCACCGCGCTGGTGCGCCACCACCTCCTGCTGCCGCACACGGCGACCCGCCGTGACGTGGAGGACGAGGCCACCGTGCGCCGCGTGGTCGACACCCTCGGCGGCGACCCGGTGCTGCTGGAGCTGCTCTACGCGCTGGCCGAGGCCGACGCCGTGGCCACCGGGCCGGGCGTGTGGTCGGACTGGAAGGCCGCGCTGGTCAGAGACCTGGTCGCGCGCTGCCGCACGGCGATGGCGGGCGACCCGCTGCCCAAGCCGGAGCCGCTGGACCAGCGCCAGCAGGACCTCGCGCGGGCCGTGCTGGACAGCGGGAAAGCGGACGTGCTCATCGACCCGGGCGACCACGCGGCCACGGTCACGGTGGTCGCGCCCGACCGGCCGGGGCTGCTGTCGCGGGCCGCGGGCGTGCTCGCGCTCAACTCCCTCGAAGTGCACGCCGCGACCCTGCGCTCCCATGAGGGCGCGGCGGTCGACGTGTTCACCGTGTCACCCCGGTTCGGCTCGCTGCCGGACGTGACGCTGCTGCGCGAGCAGCTCACCAGGGCGTTGGACGGCTCCCTCGCGCTGGCCGACAAGCTCGCCGCGAAGGAACGCGACTACGGCGGCCCGCCGCAGGACCCGCCGCCGCCGAAGGTGCTCTGGTTCGACGACGAGTCGACCGGCGCGGTGGTGCTGGAGCTGCGCGCGGCGGACCGGATCGGGCTGCTGCACCACGTCGCGGACGCGTTGGAGCAGTCCGGTGTGGACATCGTGTGGTCGCGGGTGTCCACATTGGGCTCCACGGTGGTGGACTCGTTCGCCATCACGATGCCGCGAGGTTCGGGCGCCGGGAGCGTGGGCGCCGACCAGCGGCGTCGGATCGAACGGGCCGTGCTGCTGGCCGCGCGCTGAGGTTGCGTAGGTCTACGCACAACCGATCAGGGTGCTCACGCTGCCGGTGGACCCCCGTGCCGGGGCAAGCTCCTACTCGTGGCACGGGGGGACCCGCGTGGACCGGGGGGCACCGGCGGGGACAACGCCACCGCGTGGTCGGGTGCGGCCTATCGAGGGGTTGGGCCGCTCCCGATCACGCCGGGGAACTCGTGGTCGTCCGAAACGTCTCTTTAGTATGGATGCGATGACCGCTGTCGCCGTGAGGCCGCGCTCGCTGGTCGTGCTGGCCGGACTGCCGGGAGCGGGTAAGTCGACGCTGCTCGCCGCCGCCGACACGGACGGCGCGCCCGCCGTCGTGCTGGATTCCGACCAGGTGCGCACCAGACTCCGCGCCTTCTTCCCCGAAGCCCTGCCGTACCGCTTCTTCCGCCCGTTGGTGCACCTCGTGCACCGCGCCCGCATCGTGTGGTTCGCGATCACCGCGGGCGGTCTCCTGCTCGTCCACGAACCGTCCACCCGCCCGACCACGCGTGCCGGCCTGGTGGCCGTCGGCGTGCTCACGAACCGGCCGCGGCACTTCCTGTGGCTGGACGCGAGCCCGGAGGAGGCGATGTCCGGCCAGGTCGAGCGGGGCAGGCTGATCCGGTCGCGGTCGTTCACCCGGCACGTGCGCCGCGCGGCCCGCTTGCGCACCCGGTTCGCCGCGGGCGTGCCGCCGCGCGGCTGGCAGGGCCTGACCCTGCTGACCCGGCGCGACCACCTGCGCCTGTCGGTGACGCCGGCGTGAACGGCTACCCTGAGTACGAGGAACCCACCGACGACGTGCGAGGTCTGGCGGCATCGTGTTCAACACCCTTTCCGACCGGCTCACCTCGGTCCTGCAGAACCTGCGGGGCAAGGGGCGGCTGTCCGAGGCCGACATCGACGCGACCGCGCGCGAGATCCGGGTCGCGCTGCTGGAGGCCGACGTCGCGCTGCCCGTGGTGCGCACGTTCATCGCGAAGGTCAAGGAGCGCGCCAAGGGCGCCGAGGTCAGCCAGGCGCTGAACCCGGCCCAGCAGGTCGTCAAGATCGTCAACGAGGAGCTGGTCGGCATCCTCGGCGGGGAGACCCGCAGGCTCAACCTGGCGAAGAACCCGCCCAGCGTGATCATGCTCGCGGGTCTCCAGGGCGCCGGTAAGACCACCCTGGCGGGCAAGCTCGCCAAGTGGCTCAAGGGCCAGGGCCACACCCCGATGCTGGTGGCGTGCGACCTCCAGCGCCCCAACGCGGTGACCCAGCTGCAGGTGGTCGGCGAGCGCGCGGGCGTGCCCGTGTTCGCGCCCGAGCCCGGCAACGGCGTGGGCGACCCGGTCGACGTGGCCCGCAAGGGCATCGAGGAGGCCAAGCGGGCCCAGCACGACATCGTGCTGGTCGACACCGCGGGCCGCCTCGGCGTCGACGAGGAGATGATGCGCCAGGCCGTCGACATCCGCGCCGCCGTGCAGCCCGACGAGGTGCTGTTCGTGGTCGACGCGATGATCGGCCAGGACGCGGTGAACACCGCCACGGCGTTCCAGGACGGCGTCGGCTTCACCGGCGTGGTGCTCACCAAGCTCGACGGCGACGCCCGCGGTGGCGCCGCGCTCAGCGTGCGCGAGGTCACCGGCCAGCCCATCCTGTTCGCCTCGAACGGGGAGAAGCTGGAGGACTTCGACGTCTTCCACCCGGACCGGATGGCGAGCCGGATCCTGGGCATGGGCGACATGCTCACCCTCATCGAGCAGGCCGAACAGGCGTTCGACGCCGACCAGGCCGAGGCCGCCGCGGTCAAGATGGGCTCCGGCCAGCTCACGCTCGAGGACTTCCTGGAGCAGATGCTGGCCCTGCGCAAGATGGGCCCGATCGCGAACCTGCTCGGCATGCTGCCGGGCGCGGGCCAGATGAAGGACCAGCTGGCCAACCTCGACGAGCGGCACCTCGACCGGGTGCAGGCGATCATCCGGGGCATGACCCCGGCCGAGCGCGACGACCCGAAGATCATCAACGCGTCCCGCCGGCTGCGCATCGCCAACGGCTCGGGCGTCCGGGTCAGCGACGTGAACGACCTGGTCAACCGCTTCTTCGAAGCCCGCAAGATGATGAGCCAGATGGCCGGCCGCTTCGGCCTGCCGGGCGGCGGCGGCAAGAACACCCGCAAGGGCAAGGGCAAGAAGGGGAAGAAGGGCAAGGGCCGCGGCCCCACGCCGCCGAAGGTCCGCGGCGGGTTCCCCGGCATGCCCGGCATGATGCCCGGGATGCCACCCCAGGGCGGCGGCGGTCACGCGCTGCCACCGGGGCTCGGCGGCTTCGACCAGCTCCCACCCGGCTTCGACCCGTCGAAGCTGAAGTTCGACAAGTGAGCGGCCTGCACCTGCGGGGCGTGGTCCTCCCCGAGGGCGGCGACCCGCAGGACGTCTGGGTGGTCAACGGGCGGATCCGCACCAAGCCGGTGCCGGGCGCGACGACCGTCAGCAGCGCCGGCTACCTGGTGCCCGGCCTGGTCGACGCGCACTGCCACGTCGGCCTGGGCGCCAAGGGCGCGGTCGATCTGCCCGAGGCGGTAGACCAGGCCCTGACCGACCGGAGCACGGGCACGCTGCTCATCCGGGACTGCGGCTCGCCGCTGGACACGCGCCCGTTGCAGGAGCGCCTCGACCTGCCCCGGATCATCCGCGCGGGCAGGCACCTGGCCAGGCCCAAGCGGTACATCAAGTACCTGGGCGTGGAGATCGAGGACCCGGCCGACCTGCCGTCCGCCGTGGCCGAGCAGGTCGCCGCCGGCGACGGCTGGGTGAAGCTGGTCGGCGACTGGATCGACCGGGAGACCGGCGACCTCGCGCCGCTGTGGACCGAGGACGTGCTCACCGAGGCGATCAAGGTCGCGCACGAGGGCAAGGCCAGGGTCACCGCGCACGTCTTCGGCGAGGACGCCCTGCCCGCCCTGCTCAACGCCGGCATCGACTGCATCGAGCACGGCACGGGCCTGACCGACGACACGATCGCGCAGATGGCCCGCAACGGGACCGCGCTGGTGCCCACGTTGATCAACATCGAGAACTTCCCCGCCATCGCGGCCGGCGCGGACAAGTACCCGACCTACCAGAGCCACATGCGGCACCTGCACGCGCGCAACACCGCGACCATCGCCAAGGCGGTCGAGGCGGGCGTGCCGGTGTTCGCGGGCACGGACGCGGGCGGCGGCATCGAGCACGGCCGGATCGTGGACGAGATCAAGGCGCTGCACGGCGTCGGCATGAGCCCGGTCCAGGCGCTCGCCGCCGCCTCCTGGGCCGCTCGCGAGTGGCTCGGCTTCCCGTCGCTGACCGAGGGCGCCGCGGCCGACGTCGTGGTCTACGAGCGCGACCCGCGTGAGGACCTGGACGCCCTGCGCCACCCGAAGCTGGTCATGCTGCGCGGCCGAATCCACGCCTGACCTCGACGGGCCCGTTCGGCGGCGGTAGGAAATCCGTGATCGGGCCACGTGACGAGGAGTTCTTCCGCCAGTCGAAGGGCGTGCTGCCGCCGTCAGGGTGATCTTGAACGGCCTCGGGGCGCACTCCGGCCCACCGGACCACTACGTTCGGACGAGTGGAGGAACAGCAGGACCAGGACACCGGCCGGGCGCACTGGGGTTTCCTGGCGTTCTTCACCGGGCTCGGCGGCTACCACCTCGCCATCCTGGTCTTCACCGCCGCGACGGCCGACCGCTTCGCCGAGGTGGACGTCACCGATCCGCCGGTGCTCGGCCCGCTCCTGCTGCTGGTCTTCCTGCCCAACGTCCTGCTCGGCCTCGGCCCCGTCGTCATCTCGTGGTACCGGGGCGACGGGCCCAACAAGGACTTCGGCCTGTGGCCCACCCTGCGCGACCTGAAGGTGGGCCTGGCCGCCGGCGGCGCGGCCCTGCTGGCCGCCTGGCTCATCGGCGCGCTGCTGCTGCGCATCAACCCGGACCGGTCCAGCTCGCTGGACGAGATCGAGGCGCTCTCCGGCGGCCGCACGGTCTGGCTGGCCGCCGCGGCGCTGTTCGTCTTCCTCGGCGCGCCGCTGACCGAGGAACTCCTCACCAGGGGCGCGCTGTGGCAGGCGCTGGCCCACTACCGGATACCCAGGATCGCGATCCTGGCGCTCACCGCCGTCGTCTTCGCGTTCCTGCACGAGGAGAGCTGGCGCGTGCTCGGCCTCTTCGCGCAAGGGCTGGCCATCGGCGCGGCCCGCATGATCACCGGCCGGGTGGCCGCCAGCGTGGTGGCCCACGCGACGAACAACCTGCTGCCCGCCGTCTACCTCTACACCGGCTGACTAGGGTGGATGGCTGTGACACGACCGGATGAACCGCCTCCAGGGCTGATCGCCAGCGTCCGCGCGGTCGGACGGGAGCCGGAAGCGGTGCACGCCGGCCAGCGGTGGGGCTTCGGCGCGTTCCTGCTCGTCGAGGCGGTCTTCATCCTCAGCGCGGTGTTCATCACGGCGGTGGCCCGCACGTCGGGCACGGACATCGGCTCGTCGGTGAGCTTCGTCCTGATCGGCTCGATGGTGCCGACGGTGCTGGCCGCCTCGGTCGCGATCGCCATCACCTACCTGCGCGGCAACGGCCCGTTCCGGGACCTGCGGCTCGCCTGGGACTGGGCGGACGTCAAGGTGGGCCTCAAGCTGGGCGCGCTCGGCCTGGTGCTCACCTACGTGGCCGCGGTGATCTGGTCGAGGGTGGTCGGCGACCAGAACGCCACCTCCGCGATCGGCGAGCTGGTGGACGGCGCGGGCCTGCCGCTCGCCGCCGCCGTGGCGATGTTCGTCTACGTGTGCTTCCTCGGTCCGGTGTGCGAGGAGGTGATCTACCGCGGCCTGCTGTGGGGTGCGATCGAGCGGCAGCGGTGGAGCCGGTGGGCGGCGTTCGTGCTGACCACGTTGATCTTCGCGGCCAGCCACCTCGAACCGCTGCGGACGTCGCTGCTCATCGTCATCGCGCTGCCCATCGGCATCGCCCGCCTCATCACCCGCAGGCTCACCGCGAGCGTGGTGGCGCACGTCATCAACAACTTCCTGCCCGGTCTGACCCTCCTGCTCGTCTCCGTCGGGGTGATGCCCGCGTGAACACCCGCGCGATCGATCTCAACAGCGACCTCGGCGAGGGCTTCGGCATCTGGCGCCTCGGCGACGACGAAGCCCTGCTCGGCATCGTGACCAGCGCGAACGTGGCCTGCGGCTTCCACGCGGGCGACCCGTCGACGATGCGCCGGGTGTGCGGCCAGGCGGCGGGCGCGGGCGTGGCGGTCGGCGCCCAGGTCTCCTACCGCGACCTGGCGGGCTTCGGCCGCCGGTTCATCGACGCGGACCCGGCCGAGCTGGCCGACGAGGTGCTGTACCAGATCGGCGCGCTGGACGCGTGCGCCAAGGCGGCCGGCACGGCGGTCGAGTACGTCAAGCCGCACGGCGCGCTCTACAACGCCACCGTGCACCACGACCGGCAGGCGCAAGCCGTGGTGGACGGCGTGAAGGCGTTCGGCGACCTGCCCGTGCTGGGGCTGCCCGGCTCGCGCCTGCTCCACCACGCCGAACGGGCCGGCCTGCGCCCGGTGCGCGAGGCGTTCGCCGACCGCGCGTACACCCCCGAGGCCACCCTCGTGCCGCGCACCGCGCCGAACGCCGTCCTGACCAGCACGGACGCCGTCCTGGCGCAGGTGCTGAGGCTCGCCGAACGCGGTGAGCTGATCGCCGCGGACGGCTCCGTGCTCAAGGTGGAGATCGACTCCATCTGCCTGCACGGCGACACCCCGGGCGCGGTCGAGCACGCGACGAAGATCCGCGCGGCGCTGGCGGACGCGGGTGTCCCCGTGGCCCGATTCGTGGTCCGGTAGACCTGTCTGGCAGAATGGTTGGTTGTTCGCCGAGGTCGGTCCCTCTCACCGTGCCATGGCGCCCCAGACACCTGGGCTTTCACCACCCGTGCCCCACTCGGGTGAGGACTGCCCGCACCTGAGCACACAGAGCACGAGGAGCACCCACACCCGTGGCCGTCAAGATCAAGCTTCAGCGGCTTGGCAAGATCCGTCAGCCGTACTACCGGATCGTCGTCGCCGACGCCCGCGTCCGCCGCAGCGGCAAGGCCATCGAGACGATCGGCAAGTACCACCCCAAGGAAGAGCCGTCGTTCATCGCGGTGGACAGCGACCGCGCGCAGTACTGGCTGGGTGTCGGCGCGCAGCCGACCGAGTCGGTCCAGCGCCTGCTCGAGATCACCGGTGACTGGCAGAAGTTCAAGGGCCTCCCGGGCGCCGAGGGCACGCTGAAGGTCAAGGAGCCCAAGACCAGCAAGGCGGAGCTGTTCGCCGCCGCGCTGGCCGCCGCGGGCGACGCGCCGTCCACCGAGGCGACCACCCCGAAGAAGAAGTCGGCCAAGAAGGACGACGCCAAGAAGGCTGACGCCGAGGCCGCTCCCGAGGCTGCCAAGGACGAGGCGTGAGCTTGTTGGCTGACGCCCTCGAACACCTCGTTCGGGGCATCGTCGACCACCCGGACGACGTCCGGGTGAACCTGGTCACGACTCGACGTGGTCGCACGCTCGAGGTGCACGTCCACCCGGACGACCTCGGCAAGGTGATCGGCCGCAGCGGTCGCACCGCGACCGCCCTGCGCACCGTGATGGCCGGCATCGGTGGTCGTGGCGTGCGCGTCGACGTGGTCGACACCGACCGCTGAACGCGCACATGGACGTCGTCGTCGGCCGAGTGGCCAAGGCGCACGGGATCAGCGGCGAGCTCGCGGTCGACGTGCGCACGGACTCACCCGAGACCCGGTTCGCGCTGGGCTCGGTGCTGACCGCCAAACTGCGCGACGGCACGTCCCGCAACCTCACCGTCGCAGCCGCCCGGAACCACTCCGGGCGGCTGCTGGTGCGTTTCGAGGAAGTGCTGACCCGCGACGTCGCCGAGACGCTGCGGGGCACGGTGCTGCTCGGCAGCACCGAGGACCTGCCGCCGACCGGCGACCCGGACGAGTTCTACGACCACGAGCTCGAAGGGCTGACCGCCGAGCTGGCGGACGGCACGCGGATCGGCACCGTGCTGGAGATCGTGCACGGCCCGGGCGGCGAGCTGCTGGTGGTCAAGCGTGAGAACGGCGACGAGACCCTGGTGCCGTTCGTGCGCGAGATCGTGCCCACGGTGGACCTGGCGGGCAAGCGCGTCGTGCTGGACCCGCCCGAGGGCCTGCTCGATGCGGATTGACGTCGTCACGATCTTCCCGGAGTACCTGGACCCGCTCCGCGCCGCGCTGCTCGGCAAGGCGATCGACAAGGGCCTGATCAGCGTCGGCGTGCACGACCTGCGGAACTGGACGCACGACGTGCACAAGGCCGTCGACGACAGCCCGTACGGCGGCGGTCCCGGCATGGTGATGAAGCCGCAGGTGTGGGGCGAGGCGCTGGACGAGGTCGTCACCCCGGCCACCCGCCTGATCGTGCCCACGCCGGCCGGTCGGCCGTTCACCCAGCGGTTGGCGCACGACCTGGCCGCCGAGGAGCACCTGGTGTTCGCCTGCGGCCGGTACGAGGGCATCGACCAGCGGGTGGTGGACGACGCGTCGCGCCGGATGCGCGTCGACGAGGTCTCCATCGGCGACTACGTGCTCGTCGGCGGCGAGGTGGCGGTGCTGGTGATGGTCGAGGCCGTCGTCCGCTTGCTGCCCGGAGTGCTGGGCAACCCGAAGTCGGCCGCCGAGGACTCGTTCTCCGACGGCCTGCTGGAGGGCCCCAGCTACACCCGGCCCGAGGTGTGGCGCGACCTCGCCGTGCCGGAGGTCCTGCGCTCGGGCAACCACAAGGCGATCGACCGCTGGCGCCGCGACCAGTCGCTGCGCCGCACCCGCGAACGCCGTCCCGAACTGCTCGACGCCCTGCCCGAGGGCGCGCTCGACAAGCACGACCGCAAGCTGCTCGACGAGCTGGACCGTGGGCTGGACTAGGGGCGATTTCGTGCCGCCGCCCCTCGTCTGGCACACTGGACAGGTTGCTGCACCCGGTTCTACTCATCCGGCGTGCGCTAGGCCCGCCCCCGCGCGTGTGTGACTTGAGTTCGGCCGCGCCTTGGGGGAGTACGCATTACACGTGAGGACGAGGACGGACCACCGATGAACACCCTGGACGCTCTTGACGCCCAGTCGCTGCGCTCCGACATCCCCAGCTTCCGGCCGGGCGACACGCTGAAGGTCCACGTCCGCGTCATCGAGGGCTCCCGCGAGCGGGTCCAGGTGTTCCAGGGCGTCGTGATCCGCCGGCAGAACGGTGGCATCCGCGAGACCTTCACCGTCCGCAAGGTCTCGTTCGGTGTCGGCGTCGAGCGCACCTTCCCGGTGCACTCCCCGAACATCGCCGAGATCGAGGTCGCCTCCCGCGGCGACGTCCGCCGGGCGAAGCTGTACTACCTCCGCGACCTGCGCGGCAAGGCCGCCAAGATCAAGGAGAAGCGGGACGCCAAGCCGGCCTCCTGACGCCGGGCACACGCGGAAGCAGTAGCCTGCCCACGTGGCAGATCCCGTGCACCGCTCCGCTGACGAAGACGGTCAGGATCCCGCAGCCGAGTCCACTCCGGACTCGGCTGCGGGCGGCAAGTCGAAGAAGGACAAGAAGAAGCCCCCGCTCTGGCGCGAACTCCTCGTGCTCGGCGCCACGGCCCTCGTCCTCACCATCCTGATCCAGACGTTCCTCGCGCGGGTGTACGTGATCCCGTCGCAGTCGATGGAGGAGACCCTCCACGGCTGCCCCGGTTGCAACAACGACCGGGTGCTGGTCGACAAGCTGGTCTACGACTTCACCGAGATCGAGCCGGGTGAGGTCGTGGTCTTCCGCGGTCCCGGCACGTGGGGCAACAACGACTTCAACTCCGGCCGTTCGGACAACCCGATCGTGGCCGGCATCCAGTCGGTGGCGTCCCTCGTCGGCCTCGCACCGCCGGACGAGCGCGACTTCGTGAAGCGGGTCATCGCGGTCGGCGGGCAGACCGTCGAGTGCTGTGACGAGCAGCACCGCGTGAAGGTCGACGGCAAGCCGCTGGACGAGCCGTACATCTACTGGCAGCCCGGCACGTCACCGGAGAACCACGACCCGTTCGAGCCGGTCAAGGTCCCCGAAGGCCACCTCTGGGTGATGGGTGACAACCGCACGAACTCCACCGACTCCCGCAAGCAGGGCGGCGGTGGCGTGGCGGGCACCGTGCCGGAGGACCACGTCATCGGCAAGGCCCGGGTCATCGTGCTGCCGCCGTCGCGCTGGCAGGGCATCGGCGACCACAACCCGCAGGCGCTCGCGCTCGGCGCGCCCGCGTGGCAGGGCGCCATCCCGGCGGGCGCAGGCCTGGCCGCGGCGTGGCCGCTGGTGTTCTTCGGCCGGAAGGTCCGGAGGCGGTTGACCAGGGCCACACAGCCCTGATCGGTACGCTGACCGGGTGGTGGACGTCGCATCGTCCCGGAGCTCCTCCGACGAGGGGGAACCGGAGCACGAGGAAAAGGTCGAGCAGTGGCGTGCCCGCGCGCGCAAAACGGCCAAGCGCAAGGGCTCGTTCTGGAAAGAGCTGCCGATCCTGATCGGTGTCGCGGTGGTGCTCGCGGTGCTGATCCAGTCGTTCCTGGCGAAGGTCTACATGATCCCGTCGGAGTCGATGGAGCAGACGCTGCACGGCTGCTCCGACGGGTGCTTCGGCGATCGGGTGCTGGTCGACAAGCTGGTCTACGACTTCGCGGACATCGAGCCGGGCGAGGTCGTGGTCTTCCACGGCCCCGACACCTGGATCAACCAGGACTTCGTGGCGCCCGAGCCGACGAACCCGGTGGTCAAGGCGTTGCAGGGGCTCGGCTCGCTGATGGGGTTCCCGGCGGCGAACGAGGAGGACTTCGTCAAGCGGGTCATCGCGGTCGGCGGGCAGACCGTGCAGTGCTGCGACGACCGCAACCGGGTCCTGGTCGACGGCAAGCCGCTGGACGAGCCGTACGTGTACTGGGCGCCGGGCCGCAGCACGGTGCAGGAGTCGTTCGCCGAGCTGAAGATCCCCGAGGGCTACCTGTTCGTGCTGGGTGACAACCGCAACGACTCGTGCGACTCGCGGTGCCAGGGCGACGGCCGCGAGGGTGGTCTCGTGCCGGTGGACAACGTGGTGGGCAAGGCGCGGGCGATCGTGCTGCCGCCGACGCGCTGGCAGGGCGTCGGCGACCACAACCCGCAGGTCGTGGCCATCGGGGCGCCCGCGTGGCAGGACGCGCTGCCGGCCGGTGTCGGCCTCGCCGCGGCGTGGCCGGTGCTGCTGCTGGGCAAGCGAGTGAGGTCGCGTTTCCGGAGTTCGCGGCTGAGATAGGGTCGAGGGGTGATCCGGAAGCCGCCCCGCGTCCAGGTTCGGCAGACCGCGGGCATCTGGGCCTTCGAAGCCGCGTTGGACCGGCGTGGGTTCGGCCCGGTGGCCGGCGTGGACGAGGCAGGCCGGGGCGCCTGCGCGGGACCGCTGGTCGTGGCGTCGTGCGTGCTCAAGCCGGGTGACGCGGCGAAGTTCGACGGGCTCACCGACTCGAAGCTGCTCACCGCCGCCGCGCGGGACCGGATGTACGACCTGGTGCTCAAGCGGGCGCTGGACTACGCGGTGATCGTGATCCCGAGCGCCGAGGTCGACCTGATCGGCGTGCACGTGGCGAACATCGAGGGCATGCGGCGCGCGGTCGCGCGGTTGGACGCGCACCCCGGGTACGTCCTGACGGACGGCTTCCCGGTGCCGGGGCTCACGGCGCCGAACATGCCGGTGGTCAAGGGCGACCGGGTGGCGGCGTGCGTCGCGGCGGCGTCCGTGCTGGCCAAGGTCACGCGGGACCGGATCATGACCGGTCTGCACGAGGAACTGCCCGTCTACGGGTTCGACGTGCACAAGGGCTACAGCACCCCCGAGCACACGGCGGCGCTGGCGGAGCACGGCCCGAGTGCGCAACACCGCTGGTCGTATGCGAACGTGGCCGCCGCGGCGCGCCGGCACGGGTTGGCGGCGCCGCACCGGGTGGCGCGCGGCGTGATCGCGGCCGACGTGGTCCAGAATGGGACAACCCCGCAGACCAGCGGTGGCAGGCTCGCGACGAGGAGGGGCGCGGATTCGATGATTACCCGCGCGGAGGCGTAATGAGTGCAGAGGATCTCGAGAAGTACGAGACCGAGATGGAGTTGTCGCTGTACAAGGAGTACCGCGACATCGTCAGCCAGTTCTCGTTCGTCGTGGAGACCGAGCGGCGGTTCTACCTGGCCAACTCGGTGGACGTGCAGGTCCGCAACGCGGACGGCGAGGTCTACTTCGAGGTGCGGATGTCCGACGCGTGGGTGTGGGACATGTACCGCCCCGCCCGGTTCGTGAAGAACGTTCGCGTCATCACCTTCAAGGACGTCAACGTCGAGGAGCTGGACAAACCCGACCTCAGGCTGCCCGAGGACGGTCCGTTCAACTCCTGATACCCGCAAAGTCGCAGGGGCCTGCCCGTGAGGGTGGGCCCCTTTGCGTCTGCCTGCCCCTACCACGCGACACCGACATTTCCGCCGCCGTTGTCCACAGCCCTCGGAGTTGTCCACAGTCGGCGAACTGCCCATCGCCACCCCGCCACCACCCCGGCAAGGTCGAGACCAAGACCGATTCCGGAGGAGCGGGACATGAACACGGCGACCGACCTGGGCAGGCGTGGCGAGGACGCGGCGTGCCGGTACCTGGAGCACAAGGGCCTGTCGATCCTCGCGCGCAACTGGCGGTGCGACGACGGTGAGCTGGACGTCATAGCCACCGACGGCGCGCGGCTGGTGGTGGTGGAGGTGAAGTGCCGTTCGGGCACCAGCAGGGGCACGCCGCTGGAAGCCGTGACGCAGGAGAAGCTGGAGCGGGTCCGGAAGTCGGCCCTGCGCTGGCTGAGCGCCCACCGGATCGGGCGCGTGGAGATCCGGTTCGACGTGATCGCGATCGAGTGGCCACCCGAGGGCAAGGTCCGCCTTCACCACCTGCGAGGTGTGTGATGGCGCTCGCGCGAACGTGGTCGGTGGCGTTGTTCGGCGTCGACGGCGTGCCGGTGGAGATCGAGGCCGACGTCGGTGTCGGAACCGTGAAGACGCAGCTCCTCGGCCTGCCGGACGCCGCGCTGCACGAGTCGAAGGACCGCGTGAAGGCGGCCGTGCGCAACAGCGGGCACGACTGGCCGTCGCAACGCGTGACCCTGGGCCTGTCCCCGGCCACGCTGCCCAAGAACGGCTCCGGTTACGACCTGGCCATCGCCTGCGTCGTCCTGGCCGCCGCGAAGGCGATCCCGGGCGAACGCCTGGCCGACACCGTCCTGCTCGGCGAGCTGGCCCTGGACGGCCGGGTCCGCACCGTCCGCGGGGTCCTGCCCGCGCTGCTGGCGGCCAGGCGGTCGGGCCTGACCGAGGCGGTGGTCCCGGTGGACGTGCTGCCCGAGGCCGCCCTGGTGGAGGGCATGACCGTCCACGGCGCGACCACCCTGACCGACGTCCTGTCGTGGCTGACCGGCGAGCACACCCTCCACCACACCACCCCGCCCGCCGTCGCCCCGCCACCGGACGGCCCGGACCTGGCGGACGTGATCGGCCAGCCGGAGGCGAGGTGGGCGCTCGAAGTGGCCGCCGCGGGTGGTCACCACCTCCTGCTGACCGGGCCGCCGGGCACCGGCAAGACCATGCTGGCCCAACGCCTGGCCGGCCTCCTGCCGCCGTTGTCACCGGAGGAGGCCCTGGGTGTCACGGCGGTGCACTCCATCGCGGGCCTGCTGACCCCGGACAGCCCGCTGGTCTCCACGCCACCGTTCGTCTCGCTGCACCCCTCCACGTCGGCGGTGGCGCTGATCGGCGGCGGCACGGGCATGGCGAAGCCGGGAGCGATGAGCCGGGCCCACCGGGGCGTGCTGTTCCTGGACGAGGCGCGGGAGTTCGGCGCCGCGAAGCTGGAGGCGCTGCGCACGGCGTTGGAGGAGGGCGAGGTGCGGTTGGCGCGGCGGGACGGCATCGCCCGCTACCCGGCCAGGTTCCAGCTGGTGATGGCCACCAACCCGTGCCCGTGCGCCCCGCCGAAGGACATCGACTGCATCTGCCTGCCCGCCGCCCGCAGGCGCTACCAGAGCAAACTCTCCGGCCCACTGCTCGACCGCGTGGACCTGCGGGTCGGGATGCGCCCCCTGACCGCCATGAGCAACGCCGACATCTCCCCACCAGAACCAACCGCCGCCGTCCGCGCACGGGTCCAGAAGGCCAGGACCAGGGCGACGGAGCGCTGGGCGGCCCACGGCTGGCTGACCAACGCCGAGGTCCCCGGCCCCGCCCTCCGCCGGCAATACGCCCTCCCAAGACAGGCCACCACCGTCCTGGACCGAGCACTGACCACGGGCGCCTTGACGGGCCGGGGCGCGGACAGGTGCCTGCGCGTCGCCTGGACCCTCGCCGACCTGGCCGAAGTCGACCAACCCACCGCGGACCACGTGGCCGCCGCCCTGGAATTCCGAGAGCGCAGGAAGTCATGACCACCCCCCCCGCCCCAG
>NZ_LGED01000225.1 GCF_001280085.1 Saccharothrix sp. NRRL B-16348
AAACTCCTCACCGACAGCGGTTGATCATCCGTGTTGCAACGACCACTGGAATCCACCCTGCCTGGAGTGCCCGTAAGGGCCCCATGTCAAATCGAGCCGGACCCGAGCAAGACCACCGGACGAAACTCAACCCCGTCGTCGCCGGACAGGAACAACGCCAATCCCCGCCCCTCCTCCACAACGGCGTCGCGCTCGGCCCGGGACAACTCGCGCAGCGGGGTGACGACCACCGCGCCCGCGTCGACCGTCCACGTGGCAGCGACCCGGCCGTCGACCAGCACGACCCGCGCCCCGGCAACCGACAAACCGCGATGGGCGTGGTCGATGATCCGACCGCGATCGTGGTAACCGAGGATCGCGTTGTCGAACGCGGGCAGGAACCGCACCGGCGCGGGCACGTCGGCGTCGGGACGCGGCGCGTCCGGCAGGTCCAGCAGCTCCCGGCCCTGCTCGTCGCGGAAGGCGACCAACCGCTCGCGGATTCCCGCCACCGCACCCGGCAGACCGGTGAGACCGCACCATCCACGCAGATCCGCCACCGTGGCGGGACCGAACGCCGCCAAGTAGCGCAGCACCAACTCCTCCCCCACCGGGTCGGCGCCGTCCGGAGCGGGCGGGTCGATCTCGCGTCCCAGCCACGATTCGAGCAGCACAACCCGCGCGCCCGCCTTCGCGCGCCACAACCCGCGCGGTGGCAGCTGCACCGTCGGCAGGAGGGCGGCGATCGCCATCTCGCCCAGCGCCCGCGGTCCGGCGGCCGGCCAGCGCACGGCGACGGCCCGGCCGACTTCCGGCATCGTGCGGGGCTCGTCGTCGGCCAGCACCGCCCGTGCGGCCGCCGCGAGCTCGTCGAGGTCCACCCCCTCGAACTCGCGGCGGTACACGCCGAGCACCCGTTGACGCAGCATGGCGGCGTGCCGGGCGCGCCACGCCAGCGCGTCGTCGGCCGTGACGAGGTGGACGGTGCGGCGCATGAGGTGGGTCCGCACCACGTGCCGCCCGGTCACCAGGTCGTCGAGCGCGGCCGGGTCGAAGGCGCGCAGCCGTGACCACAAGCCGACGAACGGCTCCTGCGGTTCCTGCGCCTGCATGCCGCACAGGTGCGCCACGGCGTCGTGCACCGGCACGTCGGCGCGATCGAGCAGCAACTGCCGGGCGAGCGTCGCGCGGTTGAGCGCCCTGGCGTCCAGCACCGTCATGCCGCCGTCCGTTCGTCGTGTCCTGTCACGTGCTCGGCACGGGTGGGCGGGAGTGTGCCCGCCCACCCGCAGCGGCTACCCGTTGTATTCGCTGACCACGTCGACGACCCACACGACGCCGAACCGGTCGCGCAGCATCCCGTAGGCCGGAGCCCAGCCCGCCGGGCCCATCGGGACCACCACGGTCGCACCGTCGGACAGCCGCTCCCAGTACGCGGTGACCTCTTCTACGGTCTCGCCGCGCACGGAGACGAAGAACGAGTTCTCGCCCTGGTCGTAGCCCAGCCGCGAGGGCACGTCGTAGGCCATCACGTGGAAGCCGTTCTCCGCGAGCACCTGGCCCCACATCACCTGGTCGGCCGCGGACTCCTCCTGGACGTTCCCGGCGTCCTGGTACGTGACGACGGCGAGGTGGCCGCCGAACACGGTTCGGTAGAACTCCAGCGCCGCGCGGGCGTCACCGCGGAAGTTCAGGTGGGTGGTGGTCGTGACGGACAAGGCCGCTCCTCGATGTCTTGGCGCCTGGGTCTTGGTGCCTGGTGTCTTGGCGCAAGACCACAGTCGCAGGGGTAGTGGCCAGGTTGTGTCCTCTTCTGTCCGGCAGAATGAGGACCATGCCGAAGACGTCAGCACGACTGCTGTCACTGCTGTCGCTGCTGCAGGCGCGGCGCGACTGGCCGGGAGCGCTGCTGGCCGAGCGGTTGCGGGTCAGCCCGCGCACGGTGCGCCGTGACGTCGACCGGCTGCGCGAGCTGGGCTACCCCATCGTGACCGCCAAGGGCCCGGACGGCGGCTACCGGCTCGGCGCCGGCACGCAACTGCCCCCGCTCCTGTTCGACGACGAGCAGGCCGTCGCGCTGTCCGTGGCGCTGCGGATCGCCACCACCACCGGCGCCGGCATCGAGGAGGCCGCGGCACGGGCGCTGAACACCGTCCGGCAGGTCATGCCCGCACGGCTGCGCCACCGCATCGACACCTTCCAGGTCACCGCGGTCGAACGCGCCGCCGCGCCGCGCGTCGACAGTGGCGTGCTGATGGCGATCAGCGCCGTCGTCCACGCCCGCGAGGTGCTGCGCTTCGACTACGCCACCCCGTCGACGACCGACTCCCCACCACGCCGGGTCGAACCGCACCACCTCGTCACCAGGGGCGGCCGCTGGTACCTGGTCGCCTGGGACCTCGACCGCGCCGACTGGCGCACGTTCCGCGCCGACCGGATCACCCCGCGCACGCCCACCGGCCCCCGCTTCGCCCCGCGTGACCTGCCCGCCGAGGACGTGGCCGCCTTCGTCGCCGCCAGGTTCTCCGGTTCCGACGGCTCGGGCGGCTGGCCCTGCCTCGGCGAGGTGATCCTCGACCTCCCGGCCGCCGACGTGTCACCGTTCGTCCACGACGGGGTGGTCGAAGAACTCACCCCGAACCGCTGCCGCCTCACGCTGGGCTCGTGGTCGTGGCCCGCCCTGGCCGGCGCCATCGGCCGGTTCGACGCCGACATCGAGGTCGTCGGGCCGACCGAGCTGAAGGACGCCTTCGCCCTCCTGGCCCGCCGCTACGCCAAGGCGGCGACCTGAACCGCCGTCGCCTACAGGTTGCTCCCGAAGAAACCGGCCGGCTTCGTGATCGCCGCGCCGACGTGGGGCTCCTGGTCGTAGAGGTCGACGTGGGTCGCGCCCTCGACCCAGTGCAGCTCCTTCGGCCCGCGAGCCCGCTGGAACGCCTCCACGGCCATCCAGGACGTCACCGCCTCGCGCCCGGCGACCACGAGCAGCGGGCGCGGCGCGATCCGGTCGACGGCGTGGAACGCGTCGAACGACGCCAGGTGGTCGATGCTCGCCCAGGGCACTGCGGCAGCTGCTCGACGGGATGCACGACGTCCCCGCCGTGGTCCTCAACCGCCGCATGGACGTGCTGGCCTGGTACCGCGGCGCGGCCACCCTCCTGACCGATTTCGCCGCGCTGCCCGTGTCCGAGCGCAACCTGATCCGGCTCACCTTCCTCGACGACGCCTATCGCGCCCTCTACGCGGACTGGCCGCGCGCGGCCCGCGAGTGCGTCGCGGTGCTGCGGATGGAGGCCGGGCGCACCCCCGGCGACCGGGTCCTGGCCGCGCTGATCGGCGAGCTGAGCGTCCGCGACGCGGACTTCCGCAAGTGGTGGGCGAGCCACCAGGTGCGCGGCCCCCGCCAACCGAGGAAGCGCTGCGCTTCCTGCTCCAGTGGGCCGACGGCGCGCGCACCACAGCCGACCGCTGAGCCCGCACGCCGCCGCCACTGCCACTGCCACTGCCGCGAAACCCCCGATCACCGGCCGTACTGCCCTCGGCCCGGAACCGGCGTCGGCGACACGCCCGTCGAGCCGCCGTGCCGGAGTGCCGGAGTGCCGGAGTGCCGACGATCGGGGGGTTATCGGCGCGCGCCACCATCTCTAGCTTCGGAGGTGATCGGAAAACCCTGCTCCCGGCCGCGTCCGCGGTCCGGGATTTCCGGGAGGAGTGCGACTCCGATGAAGATCCTGCGCATGACGGGGCTGGCGGTGCTCATCGCCTCCATGGTCGCGTTATCGATGACGGCGGCCTCCGCGCACGACCCCGACACCCCTGAAGGACAGGCCGCGGTCCGGGCCTTCCTCACCGACCACCTCCCGGCCGAGCGGCACGCGGTGGTCGGCACGGCGGCCGGCGTGCCGTGCGTGAACGGCAAGGCCGACATCTACCCCTGCAAGAACGTCGACCTGCTCAGCGTGCTGCCGCTCGCCTCCATCGGCGGCGGCAACGGCAACGACATCTGGGGCTGGACCGACCCGTCCTCCGGCAAGGAGTACGCCGTCGTCGGCCGCACCAACGGCACCGCGTTCGTCGACGTGAGCACGCCCACCTCGCCCAAGTACCTCGGCAACCTGCCGTCCAACGGCGGCAGCAGCAGTTGGCGGGACATGAAGGTGTACCGCGACCACGCGTTCATCGTGGCCGACGCCATCAGCGGCCACGGGATGCAGGTGTTCGACCTGACCAGGCTCCGCACCGTCACGACGCCGCAGACGTTCACCGCGGACGCGCTGTACAAGGGCTTCGGCCCGGCGCACAACATCGCCATCAACGAGGAGACCGGCTTCGCCTACGCGATCGGCTCCAACACGTGCCGCGGCGGGCCGCACATCGTCGACATCCGCACGCCGAAGTCGCCGACCCAGGCCGGGTGCGTGTCCCAGGACGGCTACACCCACGACACCCAGTGCGTCGTCTACCGCGGTCCGGACCAGGCGCACCGCGGCAAGGAGATCTGCTTCAACTCCAACGAGGACACGCTGACCATCGTCGACGTGACCACGAAGTCCGCGCCGGTGCAGATCGCCCGCGCCGCCTACTCCGGCGCGCAGTACTCGCACCAGGGCTGGCTGACCGAGGACCAGCGGTACTTCCTGCTGGACGACGAGCTGGACGAGCCGCGCGGCACGGACAAGCGCACCAAGACCTACATCTGGGACCTGGCGAAGCTGTCCTCCCCCGTGCACACCGGCACCTACAACTCGCCGGCCACCGCGATCGACCACAACCAGTACATCAAGGGCGGGTACTCCTACCAGGCCAACTACCAGGCGGGCTTGCGCATCCTGGACGTCCGCGACGTCGCCTCGGCGAAGCTGACCGAGGCCGGGTACTTCGACATCTACCCGGCCTCCGACACGGCGCGGTTCAACGGCGCGTGGAGCAACTACCCGTACTTCGCCAGCGGCATCGTCCTGGTCAACGGCATCGAGCAGGGGCTGGTCGTGGTCAAGCCGAACCTCGGCGCCGTCGAGCCGCCGCCGGTGGGGAAGTTCGAGAACACCGCCGACGTCGCCATCCCCGACGCCGGAGCCGCGGTGACGTCCGAGGTGACCGTGACGGGTCTGGCGGGCAACGCGCCCGCGAGCCTGGTGGTCGACGTCGACATCAAGCACACCTACCGCGGCGACCTGACCGTCGACCTCGTCGCGCCGGACGGGTCGGTGTTCCGGTTGCAGGGCGCCGGCTCGGACTCGGCCGACAACATCCTCGCCTCCTACCCGGTGAACGCTTCGGCGGAGGCGGCGAACGGCACCTGGAAGTTGCGGGTGCAGGACCTCTACAGCGCCGACACCGGCTACATCGACGCCTGGAGCCTCCGGTTCTGACGTGACCCCCGTGCGCGGCACGCAGCCGCGCACGGGGCCGCCGCCCCGCCGGACGTGAGGAGTGACGATGCGCGAGCTGCGCTTCACCGACTGGGTGTTCGTCGTCCTGGCCGTCGCGATCGTGGCGGCCGGCGCGCTGGCGTTGTTCCGGTCACCGCCCGGCCCCGCCCATTCGGCGCACCAGCTCGCCGCGCCCGCCGACCTGGCGCCCGCCGCGCACAGCGACGGCCTGTCGGAGGCCGAGAGCGGCTACCGGTTCGAGCGGGTCACCGTGCCCTCCACCCGCGGCCCGGCCGTGCCGGTCGCGTTCCGCATCCTCGGGCCGGACGGCCGGCCGCACACCCGCTTCCTGGACAACCAGACCAAGCAGCTGCACTTCTTCGTCGTCCGCGACGACATGCACGTCTTCCAGCACCTGCACCCGACCCTGGTCGGCGACACGTGGCACGTCGACGTCCGGCTGGACGACGGCGGCGCGTACCGCATGTTCGCCGAGTTCGTCCCGCTCGACACCCGGGACCCCCGGCACCCGGTGGTGCTCGGCGTCCCGTTCAGCGTGCCCGGTGACACCACCCTGGTCCCGGTGCCCGCGCCCGCCGCCGAAGCGGTGACCGCCACCGGGTTCACCGTCACGCGGGTGGACGAGCCCGACCAGCCCGCCCCGCTGCGCCCGCAGCGGCTGCGCTTCGCCATCCGCGCCCCGGACGGCTCCCCGGTCCGCGCGCTCGACCCGCACCTGGGCGCCTACGGCCACATGACCGGCTTCCACACGATGCTGCTGTCTGCCACCCACCTGCACCCGGTCGAGCCCCTGGGCGTGCCGCTGGTCGACGGCGAGCTGACGTTCCAGGCCACGTTCGCCGACCGCGGCGAGTACCGGCTGTTCCTGGAGTTCGCCCACGGCGGCGCCGTGCACACCGCGGCGGTCACGGTCGCCGTCGCCTGACCTCATTTCACGCGTATTTCGCCGCCGCGCCGCACGGCCCGAAATACGGCCGACGGGCGGTGGTCAGGCCGGTCGCTCAGTGCCATTGTCACGGGCGCGGGCGAACCCATTCGTGACCGATAGTGTTCCCCACTGCCCCGGTTCTCCTCATCGGCGTACCGAGCCCGGACCACCGGTTACCGCGCGTGGCAAAATATTCCATTCGACGCCGATAGTTCCCGGCCGAAGGCCACGAGGCAATCTAGAAGAAGCACCCGTAGGATCTTTCCCGGAACTCTGGTCAGTAGACTCTGAAAAAAACTCCATTAAGGAGCGGACATGTCGACTTTAGTCGTCCCGTCCCGAGAAGAACTGGTGCACCGAGTTTCCGAGATAGCGCCGGTGCTCCGGGCAAATGCCGAATGGTCGGTGCAGAACCGACGGCTGCACGAGGACACCGTCAAAGCCCTGACCGACACCGGCGTGTTCCGGATGCGCATTCCCAAGCGGTACGGCGGGTACGAGAGCGACGCGCGGGCCATGGTGGCCGTGTCGGACGCGATCGCCCAGGCCGACGGTTCCGCGGCGTGGGTGGTGGCCTGTTCCTGGGTCGCCACCTGGGGCCTCGGGCTGTACCCCGACGCGCTCCAGGACGAGGTGTTCGCCGATCCGGACGTGCAGGTCTGCACGACCATCGGACCGGGCACCGCGACGGCCGTCCCCGTGGACGGCGGCATCGTGGTGAACGGCTCGTGGCCCTCCATCAGCGGCGCCCTGAGCAGCAAGTACCAGCAGGTCGGCGCCATCTTCCTCAACCCGGACGGTGACCCGTACCCCGTGATGGGCCCGGTGCTGATGTCGGAGCTGGAGATCACCGACAACTGGCACACCAACGGCTTCCGCGGCACCGGCAGCGTCGGCACGACCGCGAAGGACGTCTTCATCCCGCAGGACCGCATCCTCCCCGCGCCGGCGATCCTCACCGGCCAGTCGGCCTCGAAGGCCAACGCCGACACGCCGATGTACCGGGTCCCGTTCATCTCCGTGGGCACGGCGTCCACGGTCGGCGTGGTCACGGGCATGGCGAAGGCGATCCGGGACAGCTTCTTCGAGCGGCTGCCCGGCCGGAAGGTCACCTACACCAACTACGCGAGCCAGGCCGAGGCGCCGGTGACCCACCTGCGGATCGCCGAGGCCATGATGAAGATCGACGAGGCGGAGTTCCACGCGCAGCGGCTGGCCGCGACGGTGGACGCCAAGGCCGCGTCCGGTGAGCCGTTGGACCTGGCGGAACGCGGTCGGATCCGGGCGGACGAGGGCGCCGCCGTGAAGCTGTCCAAGGAGGCGGCGGAGATCTTCGCCGGGTCCAGCGGCGGTTCCTCGGCCTACACCAGCGTGCCGATCCAGCGGTTCGTCAACGACCTGAACGCCGTCGCCCTCCACGCGTTGATGGCGCCGGACGTGAACGCCGAGATCTACGGCCGGATCCTCTGCGGCCTCGAACCCAACACCTATTACATCTGATCGGCGCCCCAGCGCCCCGGAACGCCGTCGGCCCGCCACTTGCGCAAGTGGCGGGCCGACGGCGTGTGCGCGCGAAAAACTGACAGACCGCAGCGCGAAAAAACCTTGGGTGCCTCCTGAGATCGGAGGCGCCCAAGGTCGGAAACGGGTGATGCGACGCGATCGTCACAGGAAGTCGGTGTTCGGCTCCAAACCGAGCTTCACGCGGCCGAGGGTTTCCAGGTTCGTCTTCGGGTACATGATCGCGTGGCGCTGGAGCACGCCGATGTCCCGCTGGATCCGCTGGAGCGGGACGTGCGAGTAGATCGACGAGGCGCCGGCGCCGTCCGCGAGGAGGTCCACCGCCTGCTTGGCCCGGCCGACGGCCGCGCCCGCGTCCATGCGCGCGACGGCCTTCTCCTCGACGGTCCACGCCTCACCGGACGCGGACTTGGCCTCCAGCAGGTCGACCACGCGGTAGAGGTGGAACTCGGCCTCGCTGATGAGCTGGATGGCCTCACCCAGCTGCAGGTGCGTGACCGGCGCCTCGCTCTGGCGGTCGTAGTGGGTGTAGGTGATCTTCCGGTTCGGCACCCGCTCGAGGAAGTTCTCCAGCGCGGCACGCGCCATGCCGATCGCCGGCGCGGCGGCGACCGCGATCGCCATCTGCATGAACGGGACCCGCCAGGCCTGGTACTCCGCGTTGAGCTTCGTCTCCAGCTTGCCCTCGAGCGCCATCGGGAGCACCCGCACCAGCCAGCCCTCGGGGACGAAGAGGTCCTTCGCGGCGGTCGACCGGCTGCCGGTGCCGCGCAGGCCCGCGGTGTGCCAGTCGTCGGTGACGATCAGGTCCGCCAGTCGGACGACGGCGAGCGCCGGCTCACCCGTGCCGTCCGGGTTCTTCAGCACGGCGAAGTGGGCGACCCACGTCGCGTGCGGCGAGCCGGTCTGGAAGTGCCAGTTGCCGTTCAGGAGGTAGCCGCCCTCGGTCGGCTCGGCGAAGCCGCTCAGCTCGACGGACCCGCAGAACCGGACGTCCGGGTCCGCCCAGATCTCGTCCTGGGCCGCGTCGGGGACCAGTGAGGACAGCCAGGAAGCCATCGTGAACGAGACGCACGTCCAGCCGACGGAGCCGTCCCCGCGGGCGAGTTCCGCGATCACGTCGACCACGGTGCGCATGTCCGGCACGCTGCCGCCGTACCGCGCCGGGATCCGCATCTTCAGCAGCTCGTTCTCGGTCAACGCGTCCAGGACGTCCGGGTGCAGTTCCCGGTGCTCCTCGTGCCACCCGGCGTGCTTCCGGATCATTTCCACCAGGCCCGTCGCCCGGCTGACGAGGTCGGGCCTCGACTGGGACATGATCAAACTCATTCTGCACTGCTCCTCGATGCGATGGAGGGATGCGAGAAATGGACTCTCCGCGGGGCCGCGCGGCCCCCGGCGGGTATCAGCCACCCGGCCCGGACGGGCGTCGCATTCACCGGTTGGAATTACCACTCCGGTTGGAATTACCGACCCGTCCGGACTCAGGACAGGTTGCGACATCGACCTGAAAGAGTCAGCTGTCACCTCTCTCCAGGCTAGTGCGGTCACGAACGGCGCCACCTCTCCGAAATTGCTTCGTGCCAAAGCGCGGGCACCTGCCGATATCTGCCGCCGGGGCACGTTGAAAGAAGACCGCGCGCAGCGGCCGTGGCAAAGTCGCCTGCGGGTGCGCAGAACGGCCGACATGCTTCGCAGCAGAGCCTGTGCCATGTCGCCGAACCGACGCGAACGCCGTTGCGGCGTCCGAGGTGACGAAGGGCCCGCGATGAGTCGGACGAGAACGCCACGCGCGAGCCCGAATCATCCCGCACTATTCCGGGCGACCGGGAAATAGCCGGCCCGAACCTCTCGCATCCTTTCCGTCACCTACTCGCCCACTTCTCACACGGCTGGAGCAGCGCGGTACCCGTCGTGGTCACCCGCTGCACAGAAGGGACAACCCGTGGAATACCGCGAAATCGTCGACATGGTGAACACCGATCCGGTGATACAGACCCTCATGGCGGAGCCGATCCCGATTCGACTCGCCTACCTCGGCCTGGACGGCTTTCCCCGTTCGGTCCCGATCAACCACGTCTGGAACGGGCAGGCGTTCCTCTTCGCCACCCCGAACCTGGCCTACAAGGTCAAGGCGATCACCGCGAACCCGCAGGTCGCCTTCACCCTCGACGTCGGCGCCGGCCGGCCGGGGCGCGAGACCCGCGCCAAGGTCTCGGCGTTGATCGGCCCGCCGCCGGCGGCGTTCGACTTCGCGCCGATCGCCATCCACGGGCGCGGGCTCGCCACCGTCGAGCTGACGCCGGGCGTGCCGCAGGAGCACATCGACGCGTCCCGGCGGATGATCGGCGACGACGAGAAGTGGGAGGAGTGGGCGCGCGTCAGGCGCGCGGAGACCAGCGGCATGGCGCTGATCACGATCGTGCCGACCCACCTCGTCGTGGTCGACTTCGTCACGCGGTTCCCACCGCCGTCCGAGGTCAACGTCACCGCGTTCGGCGCGGACCAGCTCGACGAGTCGACGGGTCGGGTGAACGTCGCCGGGCGGGCGTAGGCCCGTGATGGGCGGGACGGCGCGGTCTCGCGGCGGTGGTCCGCGGCGCCGTCCCACCCCTATACTCCACGCCGTACTGCGAACACGGAGTGTCACCACGCCTCGTTGACGTTCGGGTCCTCGAACCCCGGGACAACCAGAGGAACACTCATGAGCGAGGAGCCACTGCGCCTCGGCTGGCCGACGTTCGGCCACGAAACACCGGCCCTGCCCGAGGTCGTCGACCGGTCCACGTTCCAGGCCGAGCTAAACGAGCTGCGCGCCCGGGAGAAGGCGCACACCCGGGAAGCCGTGGCGATCGCCGCGGCGCGCCGGCGGCTCCCGATGGTCGAGGTGGCCGCGGACACCGAGCTGATCGGGCCCGACGGGCCGGTCACGCTGCTCGACGCGTTCGAGGGACGGCCGCAGCTCGTCACCTACTACTTCATGTGGTACCCCGGCAAGCCCGCTGACCAGCAGTGCGAGGGCTGCACCTGGAACAACACCCAGATCTCGGAGCTGTCCTACCTGCACTCCCGCGGCATCACCTACGCGGTCCTCTGCCAGGGACCGTTCGACGAGAGCTACCGCTACCGGGAGTTCATGGGCTGGCAGATGCCGTGGTACTCGGCGCAGGGTTCCCTCGACACGTTGCTCGCCGGGAAGCAGATCGGCCTGATGCACATCGTGTGCTACGTGCGGGACGGCGACCGGGTCTTCGAGACGTACTGGACGAGCCGCCGCGGCGTCGAGGTGCTGGACTACAGCTACGGGCTCATGGACCTCACCGTGTGGGGACGCCAGGAGCCGCAGGAGGAATCGCCGCCCGGCTGGCCGCAGCAGTGGGGAGCCGGGGTCGGCGTCTCCGGCCACGTCACGCGGTTCGACGGACGCCCCATCGCCCAGTGGTCGCGCGTCGAAGCCGGCCGCTCCGACGACCTCACCGCCGACCCCTGATCCGGGCCTTCCCGGCGGTCACGCCGCGCGGTAGCGGGCCCGGACGTCCTCGCGGAGCAGTGCGCCGAGACCCACTCTCTGCAGGCGCGCGTCCAGCTGCCGCACGGTGATCCCCAGGGCGGTCGCGGTGGTCGCCAGGTGCCAGTCGTGGGCTGCCAGCTTGCTCAGCAGGTAGCCCCGGCGGGTCTGGGCCTCCGAGAGGCGGAAGGTCTTCAGGTACGCCGTGCGGCCGTCGCGGTCGGTGATCAGTTCGCCGATGTGGTTCTCCTCCTTGAGCCGGAACGTCGGCAGGAAGCGGGACAGGGTGTAGTCGCCCATCCGGTACACGCGGCGCGCCGAGTAGGTCTCGCCCAGCAGCGCCTCGGCCATCGTCAGGTCGTGGAAACGGGCCCACTCCGCCTGTTCCCGGGCCGCCGCCGCACGCAGGTCGGCCAACGAGGCCACGTCGTCGGTCAGCCGCACGTCGAACCGGGGCGCGGCCGCCCTCATGGTCGCGTACTGGTGGACCAGTTCGCCGTACATGTCCTGCACGAGCGTGGCGTGCAGCGCCCGGTAGTCGTCCGGGTGCGGCACGACGAACGCCGCGGCCAACGCGTCGGCCACGTACACCAGCACACCGCACTGGCTCGGGTGGATCTCGAAGTGCTTCAACGCGTCCACCAGGCCCTCGACCTCGGCGCCCGAGTACGCCTCCTCCACGCGTGGCGACAGGCCGTGGCGGATCGCGTGCTCCGACCACTCGTCCCACACGATCAAGGGGCCGCCGAAGTGCAGCGCCAGGTACCCCTCGACGGCGATGTGCAGGGGCAGGAACCGCAGGCGGTTGCGGTCGACCCGGCGTGCCATCCGGCGGCGGAACCGCAGCTTCATGCCGTGCTCCGGCGGCCCCGCGTCGTCGGCGTCCCGCTTCAACTGGGTGCCGTACGTCGCGACCGGGCTGTCGTCGTCGGTCCACGTGGCCACGAAACCGTGCGGGATGTAGGACACGTAGTGCGTGCGCCGGTCCAGCTCGACCACACCGGGGTCGTCCCGGTAGGCGCGGGCGTGCAGGCGCAGCCCGGTGATCGGCTCGTCCCGCGTCAACGGCACGAGCCGGACACCTCCCCACACCTGCGCCGCACGCGTGGTCAGCCCGGTCAGGTCGAGCTCCACCGTCACCCCTCCTCCAGGAACCGGGACACCCGCTCGTCGAAGTGCGCCCGCAGGTCGGCGAAGGCGGTGCCGCCCTCGATGAACCGGGCGAACTCGACCAGGGCTGGCACGTCCTCCGCGTCGCGCACGCCGACCGTCGGCACCGCCCGCGCGAGCCGCTTCACGTCGAAGTCGGCCGCGTCGTACACCGGGTTGAGGTGCACGGCGGCCACCCGGCGCGCCGGGTCGAGCTTCGCCCGCCACACCCGCAGCACCTCCGCCGCGAGCCCGTACGGCGCGTTGTCCCAGCCGTCGGACACGATCAGCAGCCGGTCCGGCGCGTGCTCCAGCGCGTCGAGCACCCGCTCGCCCAGCGGCGTCATCCCGAACGGGTAGGCCAGCAGGGCGTCGGTGCGACCCGACGTCCACAGCGGGACGTACTCGGCCGCCAACTCCGCCAGCAGGTAGTGGCACGCCAGCGCGACCGCCAACGGGCGACGGCGCTTCTGCGCGGACCCGGACGCCGAGAAGCTGTCGTCCAGCACCGCCGCGACCCGACCCCACCCGCCCGCGGCCCGCCCGGCGGCGCGGACCGCCGCCGCACGCAGCGCGCCGGTCAGCTCGTCACGCCGTTCGGCCCGTTCGGCCACGGGCAGGGACAGCACGTAGGACGCCAGGCGCGTCAACGGCATCTGCCCGAGGTCGACCGCCACCGCGGCGTTGCCCCGCCGTGCGGACTCCTGCACCCGGAGCCGTTCCAGCCTGGTCATCCGGGGCTCGATGCGCTTGAGGAACGTCGCCCGGTCGATCCCGTGCTTCGCGGCGAACCCCTCGGCCACCGTGTACGGCAGCCCGTACACCGACGCCTTCTCGTAGTGCGCCCGCCGCCACGTCTCCAGCAGCGGCGTGTCGTACCGGCGGTGGTCGCGGGTCGTGAAGAGGAACGGGCCCAGTTCGCCGTCCGGCGCGACGTGCGCGTGTCGCAGCGCCCGCTTCAGACCGGTGCGGTACTTCACGGCGTCGAACGCCGGGTCGGGCCGACCCGCGACCCACTCGCGGATGATCGCGCGGGTGCGCCGGTTGTTCACCTTCGCCCGGCGCAACGCGCGGAACAGGTCGTACACGCGCTGCGGCGGCAGCACGCGCAGCCGTCGTGCGATCAGCGCGCCCTCGACCCGTCGTTGGCCGGCGGTGGCGTCGCCGGTGGTCTCCAGCAGCTTGCGGACGATCAGCGCGGCGTTGTGGTCGTTGATGTCCAGCGCGAGGGCCGCGGCGTACAGGTCGCGGTAGTTGCCGATCACGTAGTCGTGCAGGAAGTCCAGCGACAGCCGCTGCTCGTCCGCCCCGCCGTGGAACTCGCGCTGCGACGTGGACGTCGTGGCAGCGTTGATGAACAGCAGCATGTCGTCGGCGGCGATGGCGTCCATGCGTCAACACTCCGGGGAAGTCGGGGCCGGCCGGGGAATGGGGGCACGATCAGCGAATCATCGCTTCAGAGGCGGGTTCCGGAAGTCGCACCGAAGTCCCGCGGCCGGCCGGCGAACTGTAGCAACCACGTGGCCCGTTCCGCGCCGGATATCGCGTAACGGGCACGTGCGGACGCGGGTCCGGGTGGCGGGCACGGCGTGGGACGTGCCCCGGCGGCCGACAGGTGACGATCGGACGACTGCGTGAGCACCCCGCCGCGCACGCCGGATGAGAGCGGAAAGCTCTCCCGTGCACGACTTGTCACCAGGCTCCAGCAAACCCGAGGCGATGGCGGAAGCGCGAGTGACAAAGCGCTTCAACGGAGTGACGACGTGCCGCGAGCCTTTTCGGCCGGAGATCGGCGCGCAACTCTGGAACGCGTCCGACGAGCCGTTCCGGCCGCACCCGAGGTTCTCCGAAATCCACACGAAGGAACTGGACAATGACCGAAACCCGCCGATCCACACCGCAGCGCATAAGCCTCCAGGAGGCGTATCAGGGTGTCGCGGTGCACATCGACCACGCGTACACCGGCCAGCACCTCAACCCTCACGGTTACGCCGGCGGCGAGGGGACGTGCGTCCTCTTCGACGACCACGACGACGCCAACTGGCTCGGCGAGAGTTGGATCCTCGAACCGCAGGACGACGGCACGGTCAAGATCAAGAACAACCAGACGAGCCTGTACCTCGCCGCGTTGTCGAATCCGACGTACCAGCTCTTCAGGGCGGAGGTGCGGTTGCCCGCGACCAACGAGACCCCGCCGCCGGCGGGGCACACGTGGGAGAAGAGGTGGGTGTTGAACCCGGCCGGGTTCGGCGAGGTGTTCACCATCCGCCCGGCCGGTGACCACACGCTGGCGATCTCCCCGCACGCGACCGCTCCGGTCGGGACCCCGGCACCCAGCTGCAGATCCTCAACGAAGGCCCGTACCTGAACCAGCTCTTCACGCTCGTGCGCGCCTGGCCGGACAAGCAGGGCCGTGCCCACGGCGGCGGGCAGAAGCCGGGTGTCGAACAGGACCAGGTCTGACGGGCGCCTTTGCTCGAAGACGTCGACCCCTCGCCGCGAAATACCGCGAAATGATCGCGGGTGGCCATCGTCGCGGCGAGGGATTCGACGAAAAGGCGGGCGGAACCCGTTGACAGATACCTGGTGAAGAGCGACGACCTGGGCGTGCCGACGGACATCCCGCTGCGGTGGGGTGACTGAATCGGCGGAGCGTGCAGCAGAACGGGGGTCTGCCGCGTTTGATCACCAGCCACACATGACGACCGGCGAGGTGTCGTCGTGCCCGACCTGGAGGGCTGATGATCTACAGACGTGCTCTGCTCGCCGCGGTGGTCGCCGCGGGCGTGGTGGTGCCGGTGGTGAACGCGCCCGGCGCTGTCGCGGCGCCCCGCGCGGTCACACCCGAGGGTCCGACGGTGACGTTGCTGACCGGGGACGTGGTCACCGTCGGCGGCCCGGACGGTGCGAAGGTGCGTCCGGCCGAGGGCCGCGAACACCTCACGTTCCACATCCGCACGGACGTGGACGGCGACACCCACGTGATCCCCGAGGACGCGGCGTTCCTGCTGGCACGGGGGAAGCTCGACCCGCGGCTGTTCGACGTCACCGAGCTGGCGCGCACCGGCTACGACGACGCGTCACGGGACCGGCTGCCGCTGATCGTGGAGCACACCGGCGCCACCACGGGCGCGGCGGGCGCCCGCGTCAGCCGCGAGCTGCCGGCCATGGGCGCCGCCGCGGTCTCGGTCGAGCGGTCGCCCGCCTACTGGGCCACCGCCCGGCAGGCCGAGCGGGTCTGGCTCGACGGGCCGGTCCGCGCGAGCCTCGACCAGTCGGTGCCGCGGATCGGCGCGCCGGACGCGTGGGCCGCCGGCCACACCGGGCAGGGCACGACGGTCGCCGTGCTGGACACCGGGATCGACGGCACGCACCCGGACCTGGCGGACGCGGTCGTGGGCGAGCGGAACTTCACCGACAGCGACACCGCCGACGACCGGCAGGGGCACGGCACGCACGTCGCCTCCACCATCACCGGCGACGGCGCGCGGCACC
The DNA here is from genome assembly GCF_001280085.1 of Saccharothrix sp. NRRL B-16348. Classification (GTDB taxonomy): domain Bacteria; phylum Actinomycetota; class Actinomycetes; order Mycobacteriales; family Pseudonocardiaceae; genus Actinosynnema. The sequence goes on from NZ_LGED01000225.1 coordinate 15,974, forward strand.
GGGGCGTGGCGCCGGACGCCAAGCTGCTCAACGGGAAGGTCCTGAACGACTACGGCAGCGGCCAGGAGTCCTGGATCATCGCGGGCATGGAGTGGGCCGCGAGCAGCGGCGCCGACGTGGTCAACCTGAGCCTCGGCAGCACCTCGCCGAGCGACGGCACCGACCCGATGTCGCGGGCGCTCGACCGGATCACGGCCGAGACCGGCGTGCTGTTCGTGGTCGCCGCGGGCAACGACGGCCCGACCGCCGGGACGATCGGCAGCCCCGGCGCGGCCGACGCCGCGCTGACCGTCGGCGCGGTCGACCGGGACGACCGGCTCGCCGACTTCTCCGGCCGCGGTCCGCGCCTGCGCGACGGCGCGGTCAAGCCCGAGATCACGGCTCCGGGCGTGGGCATCGTCGCGGCCAAGGCGAAGAACGGCCACATCGGCACCCCGGCCGGTGACGGGTACGTCGCCCTGTCCGGCACGTCGATGGCCACCCCGCACGTGGCGGGCGCCGCCGCCGTCCTCGCCGGGCAGCACCCCGACTGGACCGCGGTACAGCTCAAGGCGGGGCTCGTCGGCAGCGCCCGGCCGAACGACGCGTCGACGGTCGCGGAACAGGGCGCGGGCCGGGTCGACGTCGCCGCCGCCACCACGGCCGCGGTGTCCGCGTCGCCGGCGAGCATCACCAACGGCATCGCCCAATGGCCGCACGACGACGACCAGCCGATCGCGACGACCCTGACCTACACCAACACCGGGGCCGAGCCGGTCACGCTCGACCTCACGACCAGCGGGGCGCCGTTCACGGTCGCGCCCGCCCGGCTGACGGTGCCCGCCGGCGGCCAGGCCGCCGCGACCGTCACGACGGACACGAAAAGCGACTCGGCCGAACGCGTCCACAGTGGACTGGTCACGGCCACCGGCGGCGGGCGGTCGGTGCGCACGCCGATCTCGGTCAACCGCGAACCGGAGAGCTACGACGTGACCCTGAAGTTCGTCGGCTTCGACGGCCTGCCGACCGACCTGTACACGGCGCGGCTCATCGACCTCGCCAACCCCCGGGAGATCCCGCTGTACGACTCGTCCGGCACGGTGCGGATGCGGCTGCCGAAGGGCGAGTACTACTTCGACGCCACCGTCGCGCTCCCGATCCCGGAGCTGCGCGACTTCCGCACCGCCGAGTTCGTCGAGCCGGCGCTGGCCCTGACCCGGGACGTCGAACTCGTCCTCGACGCGCGCGAGGCCAAGCCGGTCGGCTTCGACCTGGACAACCCGAACGCCAAGCCCGGCACCGGGAAGGTCGTGTTCGAGCGCAGGACCGCGTGGGGCGGCATCCGGGTGACGCAGTACCTGATGAGCATCGGCGGTCCCGAGCTCGGCGCGGTGAAACCGGCCACCACCAGCAGCGACGCGTTCACGTTCACCGTGGAGCAGCGCCTGGCCGAGCGGACCGGCGAGTCGTTCACCGGCTCGTCCCTGTACCACGTGCGGCACACGGAGAAGGGCACCGTGCCGCCGACGCTGCGGTGGCGCTACCGGGACCAGCAGTTCGCGAAGGTGCGCTCGGAGCACGCGGTGGCCACGCCCGGCACGACCGGTCTCCGGGAGTGGTTCCTCCCCGTCCGGCTGCCGGGCGTGCTGACCGAGTACTACACGCCGGGCGTGCCGTGGGACGGCGAGTTCACCGAGCTGACCGAGGCGTCGGGCGAGGCGGTGTCGAGCGCGTACCAGGTCGAGCCGAGGAGCTTCCCGCTCGACCGCACGACCGCGGAACGCTGGAACGTCGGCGTCTTCGGCCCGTCGCTGCCGCGCGGCCTGCACACCCCGGCCGACTTCGCCGCCCGCCTCGGCGACCGCTTCAGCTTCTCGCTGTCGCTCGCCGCGGACCAGGGCCGGGGCCGGATGCACTCCGACTTCGGCGCGACGGGCACCACGGCGCTCCTGCGGAACGGCGAGCTGGTCGGTGAGCACCCGTACGGCGGACGCGGCTGGTTCGACGCCGTGCCGGAGCGGGCGCAGTACACCCTGCGCACCACCACGACCCGGCCGGCGGCCCGGCTGTCCACCGCGATCAGCGCCGAGTGGACGTTCACGTCGGAGCACAGCGGCGAGGACCCGGCCGTGCTGCCGCTCCTGGCGGTGCGGTTCGCGCCGAACCTCGACGGCCGGAACGCGGCGCCGGCGGGCCGGGTGTTCACGATCCCGGTGTACGCGCAGCGCAACGGGGGCGGCGCGGTCGGCCGGGTGTCGACGCCGGTCGTCGAGGTGTCGTACGACGACGGCGCGACGTGGCGGCCGGCGGCGGTGCAGCCTGATCGCGACGGCTGGCGGGCGATCGTCGCCCACCCGGTGGGTGCGGCGTTCGTGTCGCTGCGGTCGAGCATCACCGACGCCGGCGGCAACAGCCAGCGCCAGACGATCACCAGGGCGTACGCGCTGAAGTAGGCCGACGGTGGCGGGCCGGCGCCGGTGTCCGGGGACACCGCGCCGGCCGGCCGCCGAACGGGGGCGGTTCGACGTCGGTTCGGCGGATCCACCTTGCGCATCGCGCACGATTTCGCCGGGAAAACGCCAAGTTGCGGCGGGCGGACGAGCGGGTCGCACTAGGGTTGATCATCGTGATGCCCCAGTCGCAGGTGCCCGGGTACAGGGTGGTCGACCTGGTGGGCCGCGGCGGGTTCGCCGTCGTGTACCGGGCCGTGCAGGTGAGCGTGGACCGCGAGGTCGCGATCAAGATCGACAGCCGGATGGTGCTCGACGAGAACGACCGCCGCCGGTTCCTCCGCGAGGCGAGAGCGGCCGGACGGCTGTCCGGGCACCCGAACGTGGTGGACCTCTACGACGCGGGCGTGCTCACCGACGGGCGGCCCTACCTGGTGATGGAGCTGTGCACCGGTGGGTCGTTGCTCGACCGGCTGCGCACCGGGGGCGCGCTGCCGGCGCACGAGGCGTGCGGGATGGCGGTGAAGGTCGCCGACGCGTTGGCCGCCGCCCACGACGCGGGCGTGCTGCACCGGGACATCAAACCGGCCAACATCCTGGTCAACCGGTACGGGGTGTGCGGGCTGGCCGACTTCGGGCTCGCCGCGCTGGCCGAGCCGGGGCGGGAGTCCTCGGCGAGCCTGACCGCGTTGACCCCGGCCTACGCGGCGCCGGAGGCGTTCCGGCAGGAAACGCCCACCGAGCGGGCCGACATCTACGCGCTGGGGGCCACGCTCTACGCGCTGTTATCCGGCCGGCCGCCCCGGTTCCCGCGGTTGGGCGAGCCGAACCTGGCCGAGATCATCCGGCTGCACGACCAGCCGCTGCCGGGCATCAGCGGTGTCCCGGACGAGGTGATGGCGGTGCTGGCCAAGGCGCTGGCGGTCGACCCGGCGCACCGCTACGGCTCAGCGACGGAGTTCCGCGACGCGCTGGCCGCCTTGGACCTCGCACCCGCCCCGCCGGTCGTGTCCGCCGAACCGCCACCGGCCGCCACCACCGTTCCACCTCCCGTCGTTCTCCCCGCCGCCGTCCCTGCCGCAGCCGTCCCGCCCGCCGCTGTCCCGCCCGCCGCCGTCCCGCCTGACACTGGGGACGACAGCGGCGGAGACAGCGTGGCCGAGGACGAGACTCCCGCATCCGAGACAGGCGCGTCCGAGACAGGCGCGTCCGAGGCTCCCGCGTCCGAGACAGCCGAGGACGGCACGGACCCGGAACCCACCACCGTCACCGACACCGGGCCGACGCCCGACACCGCGACCGAGGCAGTGCCCCAGGAAGCCCCGGCCGGCCCGACGAGGTCGTTCGGGTTCGGGCCCAAGCGCGACGAGGCCCTCACCCTGGGTCGGGCCGTCGCACCCGCCGACGCCGATCCCGCCGAAGAGGCGACGACGCACGTCGAGCCCGAGCCCGAGCCGGTGGAGGTGGCCGGCGACAGGCGCGATCGACGGGCCCGACGGCTGGCGGGCAACGCCGGGCGTGGCGCGATCGCCCTGGTCGCGGCCGTGGTGCTGGTGGCCGCCGGCATCACGTGGGTGGTGCTGACCGGCATCGGCGACGACGTGAAGGCGGGCGACGTGCTCAACGTGCCGGGCAGCCCGGACGCGGCCGACGGTGCCACCGACATCCTGCTGGTCGGCAACGACAGCCGCACCGACGCCGAAGGCCGACCGCTGCCGGACGACGTGCTCAAACAGCTGCGCACCGAGCAGAAGTCCGGCGTCTCCACCGACACCCTCGTGCTGATCCGCGTGCCGGACGGAGGCGGCCGTGCCGCCGCGGTGTCCCTCCCGCGCGACATCCGGGTGCCGATCCCGGACGCCCCGGACGGGCCGGTCAACAGCGCGTACGGCGTGGCCAGGCAGCGGGAGGAGACCGCGTTGCGCGGCGCGGGCGTCACCGACGAACGGCGGCTGGCCCGCGAGTCCGACGACGCCGGCCGCAAGGTGCTCGTGCAGGTCGTGCAGCAGCTGACCGGGGTCAGGGTCGACCGGTACGCCGAGCTGAACCTCTACGGCTTCTACCTGATCAGCGAGGTGATCGGGGGCGTGGAGGTGTGCCTGAAGGCGGACGCGGTCGATCCGGGCTCGGGCGCGGACTTCAAGGCGGGGCCGCAGTCGATCTCCGGTGGCGACGCGCTGTCGTTCGTCCGCCAGCGGGGCGGGTTGCCGCGCGGTGAACTCGACCGCATCGCCCGGCAGCAGGCGTTCATGGAGGGGCTGGTGGACAAGGTGCTGTCCAGCGAGACCCTGACCGACCCGGCGACCGTCACCCGGCTCACCGACACGTTGCGGCGCACGGTGGTCATCGACGCGGAGTGGGACATCCTCGACTTCGCCCAGCGGATGCGGGAGTTGGCGGCGGGCAACGTCGAGTTCCTCACCGCGCCGGTGACCGTCACACCGGACGGGACGACCAGCGTCGACCCGGCCGGGCTGCGCGCGTTCGTCGGCGGGCTGGCCGGTGGCGCGCCGACGACTTCGGCGACGGCCGCCGGGGCGGAGCGCTCTTCAGGAACGGTGGTGCCGGTGGGTTTCGTGCGGCGTGCGCCCACGTGCGTCAACTGACGCCGTCCGTCTCCAGTAGGGTCGCGACCCGTGAACCCGTCGGCTCAGGGCGACGAGACGGCCACGCGTCTCAGGCGGAGAACGGTGCTCTTGGGCGGTGCCCTCGTGGTCGTGACGGCAGGCGGGTTCCTGGCGCTGTCGAACGTCCGCAGGCCGCGCGGCACACCTGACCTGGCCAACCTGCCGGTGGCCGACGTCCCCGACCCCACGGACGAGCCGGTCGAGGTCGTCTACTGCGCGGGATGGGACTCCGCCGCGCGTGCCCCGGTGTCGCCGATGGCGGAGTCGGTCGCACGCGCCCAGGACGCCGCTGGCGGCCAGTACGCCGTGGTGCTGCTCGTCGGCGGGGTGGCGCGGGCCGTCGTGGAGGTGTGCTGGGCGGACCACCACGCCGAGCTGTGGCACGTCGACGACGCCGGTCGCCGGTACCGGGGCGTCGCGTACCGGCGTTGGCCGGACGGGCGGTTGCGCCTGTTCGAGGTCCGCAGCTGGAACTACGCCGGGCCGGACACCGCGGAGTTCGACGGCGACGGGCCGACGTTCCGGGCCAGGGTGCGCCGCGACCCGACCGCGGCGATCGGGTCGATCGGCATCACGGCCGTGCAGTCCGACGGCAGCACCCTCCAGACCAAGCGGGACTGGCCGAACTGGCCGGAACGCGCACAGCCGCCGGAGGACGTCGCCACGCCCGCGGTCGACGGCTGGCCCGCGCTCGCCGGGATGACCGGCCCCGCGACCGTCCGCTCCGCCCCCGCGACCGTCCCCACCGACTTCCCGTGGCGCCCACCCCGGCCGCTGCGGCCGCGTCACATCGCCGAGACCGTCACCGAGGGCGCGCGGTTCCGGGCGTCGGACGGCCGTGCCCTGACGATCCAGCGGATCCCCGCCGGCACGATCCGGCTGCCCAGCGGCAAGCTGGTCGTCGCCGACCCCGGCTGGCTCGACGCCGACTCCACCCCGCTGGCCGCCACGGTGCCGCCAGGCGAGTACCGGGTCGACGTCTTCCAGGTGACGGCGAACGAGCCGCGCACCGCCATGACCGCCGCGTGCCGGGTGACCATCACGGACGAGCCCATCACCTCGTGGCACCTGGCGTTGCGCGACGGCGACCACGAACTGGCGCTGGGCGACGGCGAGTTCTTCGGCAACCCGATCGACTCGGCCACCCTCTGCCTGGTCGACCACACGGGCGCGACGGCCTACCAGGAAGCCGAGATCGAGGCCGTCATGAGCAACGCGGACACCTACCGCACCCTGTCCTCGACGACCACCGATCTGATCATCGTGCCGGGCTGGAGCGACGGCGCGAACCCCGTGTGGCTCGGCCGAACCGCGGACGGCGCCCTCGGCTGCTACGTCCTGGACTTCCTCACCCCCGACCTGGCCACCGCCGAACCCGACTGAAGCCCTGCCCTGCCACGGCGATTGCCTGCGGCAGGTTCGGTGGTTACAGTCCTCCACGGCTCCCCAGGGCTGGAGCGCTGAGTGTGGACGTCCGCCGACCCCCTTGCCCTGCGCGGTCGGTGAGGGGTCACCGTGCGCGTGCGATTGTCAGAACCCGTCATCAAGGCGCAAGGCCTGGGGAAGACCTACCAGTTCCACCGGCAGCCGCAGGGACTCGCGGGTGCGGTCCGCGGTCTCTTCCATCGCGAGGCCACGATCGTGCAGGCCGTTCGCGGGCTTGACCTGAGTGTTGGGCGTGGGGAGGTCGTCGGGCTCCTCGGGCCGAACGGAGCAGGCAAGACCACCGTCGTCAAGATGCTGTGCGGGCTCCTCGTGCCGACGACCGGGAGCCTCGAAGTGTGCGGAGAGCGGCCCGCGGATCGCTCGCACACGTTCCTGTCGCGGATTTCCGTGATCTTCGGCCAGAAGGCGATGCTGTGGTGGGACGTGTCCACCCGCGAGTCGCTCAAGATCCACCGGAGCATGTACGGGATCTCCCGTGACGACTTCCGCACGACGGTGGCGCGGCTCGGCGACCTGCTGGGCATCACGGACGTCCTGGACACGCCGGTCCGCCACCTCTCGCTCGGGCAGCGCATGCGCTGCGAGCTGGCCTTGGCCCTGCTCCACCGGCCGACGCTGCTGTTCGCCGACGAACCGACCATCGGGCTGGACGTCCAGGCCAAGGTGACCGTGCGGAACCTCCTGCGTGACATCAACCGCACGTTCGGCACCACGATCGTGCTGACCAGTCACGACATGAACGACGTCGAAGCGCTCACTGACCGCGTGGTCGTCGTCAAGGCCGGTCAGGCGGCCTTCGACGGCAACCTGGCCGCACTGCGCGCTCACGCCGGCATCCCCGCCGAAGTGGTGCTCACCTACCGCGACACGCCGAACCTCCCGCCGGACGTCAGCCGGAAGTCCACAAAGGACGGACCGCGCGGCATCCGGTTGCGCCTCGGGGATCAGCCCGTCCCGGAACTGGTCCACGCGGCGGCGCGGTGGGGCGAACTCGTCGACTTCCGGATCGTCGAAGCCGGGCTCGACGAGGTCATGTCGAAGGTGTTCAGCGAAGGCGGGGAACGTCCGTGACCCGCTCCACCGCCCTCGTGTTCCTCGCCTTGCTGCGCCAGGAAGCGCGGCTGATCGCCCAGTACCGCTGGTGGCTGCCGGCGATGCAGGCGAGCGTCGTGACGGTCCCGCTGATCTCGCTGCTGGTCTGGCGCGGCGCCGTCGCGCACGGCGCGGAGCCGCCCGTCACCCGTGACTACCTGACGACGTACCTGGTCCTCGTCAGCGTGGTCACCACGCTGACGTCGAGCTGGACCGCCAAGTTCCTCGCCGAGAGCATCCGCTCGGGACGCCTGGACGCCTGGCTGGTCCGCCCGTGCTCCACGCACCTCGCCGCCGCGGCCAACAACGTCGCCGAGAAGGTCGCCAAGCTCGCCGTCCTGCTGCCGCTGGTCGTCGTCCTGGCGATCCCGTTCCACGACGACCTCGACCTGCCCGCGCACCCGGGTCGCTGGCTGCTGTTCGCCTGGGCGCTGGCCATGGGCGCCGCGATGACCTTCAGCCTCGACGTCGTCGTCGGCTCACTCGCGTTCTGGTGGCAGGACGTCACCGCCGTGGACCGCTTCCGGCACTTGGCCACGCTCTTCCTGTCGGGCGCGGTCGTGCCGTTGGCGGTCATGCCCGCCGACTGGGGACCGTTCCTCCGGACCCAGCCCTTCGGGTACGTCGTCGCGTTCCCGATCCGGACGCTCCTGGAACCGGACGCCGCCGACCTCCGAGCCGGAGTGGCGGCGCAGGCGGCCTGGGTCGTCCTCGCGCTCGCCGCGGCCCGCGTGGTCTGGGTCCGGGGCCTTCGCCGCTACCACGGAGCGGGCGCGTGAACGGGCGGGTCGTGTTCCTGGTGTGGGTCAAGCTGATCCGCCAGGCGGTGGCGCACGACCTGCAGTTCCGCTCGCAGGCCTGGCTTCACCTGTTGGCGAGCGTGGGAGAACTGGTCGTCGGCATCCTGCCGGTGCTGGTCCTGACCGGGTACGCGGATTACGACCCCGCGATCGCGCAGGCGTCCGCGCTCACCGTCGGCACCTTCGCCGTCACCACGGGCTTGATGGACTGCTTCGTCTCCCTCGGCCTGCGCCGGTTCGACCTCGCCCTCCGCCGGGGCGAACTCGACCTGGCGATCATCAGGCCGGTGCCGACGGTGTTCTACGCGGTGCTGAGGTGGATCGAGCCGACCGAACTCGGCAAGTGCCTGACCGGAATCGCGATCCTCGTCGTCGCCACCCGTGTGTACGACTTGGACGTCCAGCCGCAGGCGGTCGCGTCGATGCTCGTGTGGGCGTTCGTCGGAAGTGTCGCTTACTGCGCGTTCTGGGCCGACTTGGCCTTCCTCGCGTTCTGGGTCCAGTCCATCCAACCGATCAACGACCTGGCCGCCGCGTGGCGCGGTTCCGGCCAGTACCCGCGCCGGTTCTTCCCGCGCGCGTTCCAGGTGATCCTGGTCTCGTTCGCGCCGGCCGCGCTCAGCGGCTCGTACCCCGTCGAGCAACTGCTGGAGCCCACCGCGACCCTGGTCTTCGCGCCGATCGTGCTGATCGCGGCGTGTTCGCTGACCGCGTTCGTCTGGCGGCGCGGGCTCGTCCGGTACGACGGTGCGAGCACGTAGCCGAAGTAGTTGAGGAATCAATTAACCGGGCGATGCGTTCCACGGGCGTGAAGAAGATTGGATTCCTGTCCTTCGGGCACTGGTCCGACGGACCGCACTCGCGGACCACGTCGGCGTCGGACGCGCTGTTGCAGTCCGTCGACCTGGCCGTGGCCGCGGAGGAGCTCGGCGTCGACGGCGCCTACTTCCGGGTGCACCACTTCGCGCGGCAGCTGGCCTCGCCGTTCCCGTTGCTGGCCGCGATCGGCGCCAGGACCGAGCGGATCGAGATCGGCACCGGCGTGATCGACATGCGGTACGAGAACCCGATGTACATGGCCGAGGACGCCGGCGCCGCTGACCTCATCTCCGCGGGCAGGCTCCAGCTCGGCATCTCCCGGGGATCGCCGGAGCAGGTGATCGACGGGTGGCGCTACTTCGGCTACCAGCCCGCCGAGGGCGACACGGAGGCCGACATGGCCCGCAAGCACGCCGAGGTGCTGCTGACCGTGCTGGAGGGCAAGGGTTTCGCCCAGCCGAACCCGCGGCCGATGTTCCCCAACCCGCCGGGGTTGCTGCGCGTCGAGCCGCACTCGCCGGGGCTGCGCGAGCGCATCTGGTGGGGCGCGGGCTCCAACGGCACCGCGGTCTGGGCGGCGGAGCAGGGCATGAACCTGATGAGCTCGACGCTGAAGAACGACGAGGGCGGCGCGCCGTTCCACGTCCAGCAGGCCGAGCAGATCCGGGCGTTCCGCAAGGCGTGGTCGGAGGCCGGGTGGCCGCGCGAGCCGCGCGTCTCCGTCTCCCGCAGCATCTTCGCCCTCACGTCCGAGCTCGACCACGTCTACTTCGGCGACGACGGCGGCGGCACCGACAAGATCGGCTACATCGACGCGAGCACCAGGGCGGTGTTCGGCCGCACCTACGCCGCCGAACCCGACGTCCTGGTCGAGCAGCTGGCCGGGGACGAGGCCATCGCCGAGGCCGACACGCTGCTGCTGACCGTGCCCAACCAGCTCGGCGTCGACTACAACGCGCACCTGCTCGACAACATCGTCACCCACGTCGCCCCCGCCCTCGGCTGGCGCTGACCCGCGGAAATCCAATCGTCCGGACCAGGCGGCCGGCCGTAGGGTGCGTGAACGGTGCGGCGTCTGAGGGAGACGGACGAGCGACGATGAAGGAACTGTCACGCGCGGTGGCCGCGAGCGTTGCCACGGCCACCGCGCTTGGTCTGGCGGTCGACGAGACGGTCGTCCTCCAGGACTCGAACAGGCTCACGCTGCGCCTGCTGCCGTGTGACGTCCTGGCCCAGGTGGCGCCGGCGGAGCGTCAGGTCGCCCGGTTCGAACTCGACATCGCCCAACGGCTCGCCCGGTCGGAGAGTCCCGTGGCGGCTCTTGAGCCTCGGGTGGAGCCACGCGTCTACGAGCGTGATGGCTTCGTGGTCACGTTGTGGACCTACTACGAACCCGTTGCACAGCAACGGATTTCGCCGGCCGACTACGCCGACGCGCTCACGCGGCTGCACGCCGGGATGCGTGAGGTCGATGTCCCCACGCCGCACTTCACGGACCGGATCGAGCAGGCCCGACAACTCCTGGCCCACCGCGACCTCACGCCGGCGCTCGCCGACGCCGACCGGGCGCTGCTCAGCGACACGTTGCGGGACCTGAGGCGGACGATCGGCGAACGCGGCGCCGCCGAGCAGTTGCTGCACGGTGAACCGCACCCGGGCAACGTGCTCGCCACGAAGGACGGCCCGCGGTTCATCGACCTCGAGACGTGCTGCCGCGGTCCGGTCGAGTTCGACCTCGCCCACGCGCCGGAGGACGTCGGCGAGCACTACCCGGGCGTCGATCGGGACTTGCTGCGCGAGTGCCGGATCGTCGTGCTGGCGTTGATCACCACGTGGCGCTGGGACCGGGACGACCAACTCCCGGACGGCCACCGACTCGCCGCCGACTGGCTCGCCCGACTCCGCACCGACCTCGACCGCTTGGACCTTCGCCGCTGACCGCTTCACAGTTCGTACGGGTAGAGCCGCACTTCCGGGACTCTCAACTCGACGTGCGCACCCTCGACGACTTCGGTGAGCAGGCCCGTTCCGTCAAGCAGGACGACGTCGTCACCAACGCGAAAGTCGATGACGCCGTCGTCTTCGACCCTCTCGACCCGCCCGACGATGACCACCACGTCGCCATCCTGCGCCACCGGAACCCAAGGCGGACCAACGGCCGGACGAACCGACAGGACCGCCTCTTCCGACACTTCCACCTCGACGTGCAGCGCCCGCCCGACCGGAACCTCGCCCGACCCGACCCAGCACCCCGTCACGAGCTCGGCACCGGACCGGAACCGGACCCACCCGCGGGTGGCGTCGAGGACTTCCTCGATTCGAATCTCCACAACGACTCCCCCGACGGAAACCGCACCTACTCCGGGCGCTGCCAGCGCGGGTCGTCGGCGGGCGGTGCGATCGGTCGAGCGGCACGCGGCAGGTCGACCGGGGCCGGGCCGGTGGACGGCGGCGAGAGGATCTCCGGCGGCGCGAAGAAGCCCGGCTCGGACTGCCACGCGGTGATCCGCCGCACGACGTTCACGGCCGACGCCGCGGCGCCCACCGAGAGCGCGGCCACCACGACGAGCATCACCCCGCCGGTGGCGAGGTCGTCCGCCGACTCGCCGCGGGCCAGCATCCGGTCCGTGATCCGGTCGATCACCTGGTAGGCGATGAACAAGCCCCACCACCAGTCGACCTCGCCGTGGCCGCGACCGGACTCGTGCCGGGGCCGGCTGACCTGCCAGACGTCCACCACCACCCGGCGCGGGATCCAGAAGCTGACGATCGGCAGCCAGCCCCAGATCGCCCAGCGCCTGGTGTGCTGGTGGGCGTCCGGCGCGATCAGGTCGGCGTTGGCGCGGATCCTCCACTGCCACACCACGAACACCACGCCCGCGGCGATGTAGACGACGGCGCTGCCCAGGTCGAGCAGGTCGGTCACGGCGAGCGTGCGGTCGAACTCGGCCTCCCCGACCCGGCCGTCGAGGTAGCCCTCCAGCACGCCGTGCACGCGCCACACCCACCCGGCCATGATCAGGTCGGACAAGGCGGTCAACGCGACCAGCACGGAGAACGCGACCCCAAGGCCGCGCACGGATCGGAACACGGAATCTCCACTCGCGAGGTCCCCCGACCCGAGCGCAGCCTACGGGACGTGCCGCGGCACCCGAACCTCATTTCGCCTTACCGCGCCTTGGCCGCGCGGAGGTGCAAGCGGATCGCCGAGATCAGGAAGAAGACACCGCCCACGGCCGCGTACCCGGCGACGTTGGTGAGCGACGCACTCGCGCCGCCGGCCTGCAGGACGAAGCTCGCGCCCGCGACGGCGGACAGCCCACCGCTGAGGATCATCGCCCACTGGCCGCCGAGCCGGTGGCGCAGGACGGCGACGATCAACTGCACGATGCCCGCCGTGATCGCCCAGGCGCCCCACACCCGCAGCACGTCCGGGATGCCGGACGTGGCGGCGACGGCCACCCCGGCGGCGGTGAGCAGGCTCAGCGCCATGTTCACGTACAGCGGCGCTCGCGACCGGGTGGCGCCCGAGGAGCGGAGGTCGACCAGGGCGGCGGCGACGTCGAACAGCGGGTAGACCACCAGCAGCGCGACGCTGACCGGGGTGAGCGTCGAAGCGGTGAGGGCGAGCAGGCCCGTCCACACGATGGCGAAGCCGAATCGGACGTAGTACAGGTTCCGCAGTCCCTTGGCGCCGCTGGAGGTCTCGACTGCGGCGACGGGGTTGCCGGCTTCGGTGGAGCTGGACATCGGCGTTCCTCTTTCGACCTGAAGTAGATAGAACGATCGGTACACCTGAGCCTGCCCGCACGGCGCCGCAGCTGTCAAGACCGACCGTTCTATCTGCTAGCCTGGGCCGGGCTCTCGAAGGGAACGGGTGCATGTCGGAAGCGCGAACGCGACTGCTCAACACGGCCGGCGCGCTGTTCTACGCCGAAGGGCTCCACTCGGTGGGCATCGACCGCATCATCGCCACCGCGGGCGTGACGCGAGCCACCCTGTACCGGCACTTCCCGGGCAAGGACGACCTGGTCGTCGCCTACCTCACCCAAGCCGACGAGGCGATCCGGGCGCGGGTGGACGCCGCGCGCGCCCAGGGCGCGTCCCCCGACGACGTCGTGCGGACCGTCGGCCGGTCCATCGCCGACGACCTCCAACGTCCCGGCTTCCGGGGCTGCGCGTTCCTCAACGCCGCCGCCGAGTACCCCGACCCGACCCACCCGGTCCACCAGGCGGTCCTCAGGCACCGGCAGTGGTTCCTGGCCACGGTCACCGAACTCCTCGCCGCCACCGGGGAAACCGACCCGGAACCCGCCGCGCGCCACTTCGTCATGCTGCGGGACGGTGCGATGGCCGCCGGCTGCCTGACCGATCCGAAGCCCATCGGCGAGACGTTCCTCCACGGGATCGAGGAACTCCTCAAGCGTCGCGACCACGGCCGGTAGCCCGACTTCCGGCGGCGGGGCTTGACGTTCGTCGGACCGTCGCGCCCCAAAACGGGTGGCGCGGGTGCGCGATGATGATGCCGATGTCCATCCAACTGGCGTTTGGCGTGACGGCCGGATCCGGATTGCGCTGCTGGCTGCCCACGTCCGGCGGCAGAGCCGTGCCCGAACCCGCCGACGAGCGGGCCGGCGTGCACGCCCCCGGTGCCCCCGTTGCCGTAGGCCCGGCCGACGCGGACCCCGAGGTGGTGCGGGAAGCGATCAGGCAGCTCACCCTGCTGGTGTGCGACGGCACCGAGGTGGCCGCGGCGGCGGGCGTCGACCTCGGCGGCGGCTTCACCTCGGCGCGGTTGGCCGGCGCCCGCGGTGACCGGCGCGACGCGGTGCTCGCCGCGGTGCGGGTCCTCGGCGTCGACGGCGCGCACCGGCTGGGCGACCGGACCGTCGGCCTGGTGGCGATGTTCGGGCCGTCGGCGACCAAACGGGTCGGCACGGCCGCGCAGGCCGCGGTCGCCGAGCAGCGCTGGGCGGCGCTGCACCTGGCCTCGGCGGCGTCGGACCTCCTCGGGCCGGAGCAGCTGGAACGGGTGCTCGAACTGCGCGCCCCGGACGGGGTCGACCCGTTCCCGCGCGGTGCGGCGTCCACGCTCGCCGATCACCTGTCCCGTGCGCTGGCCGGGTATCCACGACCGCGCCGGCTGAAGCTGGTCATCAGCCTGTGGGACCACGTGTGCGACCTGCTGGCCGAGCGGCAGCGCGTGGCGCACCGGGCCGCGACGCAGACCCGTGCCGAGCGGATCGACAAGCTCCGCGAACGCCACCGCGCCCACTTCGACGAGCCGATCGTGCGGCAGCTGACCTGGGCGGTCGGCGACGGTCCGACGACGGCCGCCGCGGCCCGCTGGCGGCCTCCCCGGTGGTGGACCGCGCGGGAGCTGGGCGGCTTGCTGCACGACGCCATCGCGGCGACCGCGCTGCTGCGGTTCGCCAAGACCATGTCCGACGAAGGTCTCGCGGTGGCCGCAGAGAAGCACCGCGACGAGTTGGTCGCGGCCGACGCCTGCCTCACCGAGGAGGAGCGGTCCGACGCGGCGCGGCGTCACGAGGGCGCCTACAGCCACCCCGCGCGGCCGGGGTGCTACGTCCACCACCTGGTCCAGGTGCTGGGTCCGGATCGGACGATCACCGCGAAGACCGAGACCTACGTGCAGACCCGCGTCGCCATGGCCCGCAACTACGGCGTCGTCGTCTTCGACACCGTGGCCGAACAGCTCGCCGAGCTGGACGACCACCCCCTGCACAACTGCTGGGACACGTGCAAGCCGTGGCAGGCCGCCCAGTTGCGCCACTGGCGTGCCGTGGTGGGGTTCTCGCGGGCGCCGGAGGGCTGGCAGCAGCCGCCGGTGACCGACGCGCACGCCGACGGCCCGACGCAGGCGCTGGCGCAGCGGATCGCCGCCGCGGGCCCGGTCGATCCGGTCTCGGTGGAAGCACCGCACGACCTGCTCTGGTTCGCCGACCTCGCCGACGCGCTGGCCCCCTTCTACGGCAGCGAACCCGCTTCGGTGCGGCACGAGCGGCCCGCACCGGAGCTGGACTACGACGCGCCGGCACCGCGGCCCTCTCCTGACCGGCCACGGGCCGACTCCGTGCCGCTGGCCGCGGCCGGCGTCGCGCAGCTGGTCATGTTCGGCGCGACACCGCCGCCTCGCTGCGGCAGCTGGGCGGAGCTGGCCGCCGGCGTCGGCGCGGACGCGGTGATCGCCGAGGCCAGCGTCGGCGTCTTCCCGATCCCGCCCGAGGTGTCCGCTGTGGACGGAAGGGTGGTGCCGGGCGCCGACCTGGTCGTGGAACTGGGCCGTGAGCCGAGGCAGCTGGCCGAGTGGTCCACCTACATGGGCAACTGCATCGGCGAGTCGTGGTACGCCGACCAGGCGCGCAAGGGCCACTGCGTGCTGATGGCGTTGCGCGACCCGCTCGGGGGCCGCATCGTCGCCAACCTCGACATCCGACGGCACACCGGTGGCTGGCACGTCCACGAATTGCGCGCGCGGTTCAACGACAACCTCGCCCCGGCGCTGGAGGAGCACGTCAAGCGGTGGGTGGACGGCCTGCCGGCGCCCGCGCCCGAGCCGCTGCCGCCCGTGCTGCCGGTGCCGCCGGTGCGGGGCGGGTCAGCGCGCCGTGCCGCGGGGGCACGGCTGCCCGCCGAACTCATCGGCGCCTTGGCCGCGGCTGTGGAACAGGAACTGGCCACGCCGACGGTCGCAGCCGCGCGACGCGCTTATGCCACGCTGGCGCTGGGTCTCGGACGACCCGACCGGGCCGCGGACGTCGACCCGGACGCGGCGGTGATCGCGGTGAAGCGCGTCGGTCCGGTCGAGCACGTCGAACTGCTGCGCGCCGCTCTCGACACCGGACTCGACGCGGCGGTCCTGTGGGAGGCGACCGGCGTCCGACCGCTCGCCGCCGCGGTGGCCAGGGGTCGATCCGGGACTGCGCGAGCACGACCGCCTCGGGGCGCTCTCCGACGGCGCACCACTGCCGCGAACGCTGCGCGCGCTCGTGCGCCGCCCGGAGATCGCGCCCGCCCACGCACTGGACGTGGTGGCGCGGGCAATCCGCCTGGCCATGGGTGAACTGGTCGGCGACGACGCGCTGGCCCGGTCGGTGGCGCGCCGGCCTTCGACCGAGCTGGTGTGCGCGCTGGCGATCGCCGCCACCTGCGCGCCACCGTCCACAACGGACAGAGCGGTGCAGGTGGTGGCGGCGAAGAAGACCACGGTTCCCGGGTTTCCCGCCAGTGACCTGTCCGACGAGCACGGGCCGTGGCAGCACGCCCTGGCCGCGGCGGTCGACCTCGGCGCGCCCGTGGAGCTGTTCTGGCCGCGTGTCGCCGAACACGGCCTGCTCGTCCCGGCGGCGCTGCTGGGGAAGGGCGGCTGGCCTGCCCTCTGGCGCCGTGCGCACCGCTAGGCTGCGTCGTGTTCGACTCGCCCGACTTCGATCTCGCCCCGTACGCGGAGTTCGAGGCGTCCTTCGCCCACGCTCCCGAAGCCGAGCACGTTCAGCTGCCCTGGGTGTCGGACCTGCACCTGGTGCTCTACGTGGCCATGCGGACGCGCTCCGGCGGGAAACCCAGGCGCGAACGGCGACGTTGCCGCACCGGCAGTCGTGACACGTCCGTCACACCGCGAGACCCGTTCCCAGCAGATGAACGCGGGATCCGAACGGTCACGGCGACGAGGTACGGTCCCTCGCGCAAGCCCCGAATACGCCCATCGGGGGAGGGTCTGCTCGCTGAGCAGGGAGGGGAGACGAGCCGTGCGCCGTCCTGTCCACCGCACCGCTTTCGCCGCGATCGCGCTGACCGGCCTCATGGTGGTGAGCGCCTGCGCGAAGGACTCCGGTGGCACCACCGCGTCGACCGACGTCGCCGGGGCCGCCTGCGAGTTCGCGACACCGCCCAGTCCGCCCGCCACCTCGAACCCCAGCGCCACCAACGGCAAGACCGCCGACGGTGACAAGGTCGACGGGAGTGCGCTGAAGATCGGCCTGGCCTACGACATCGGCGGTCGCGGCGACGCGTCGTTCAACGACCTCGCCGCCGCCGGGTTCGACCGGGCGATCAAGGACATGGGGGTCAAGGAGGAGAACACCCGCGAGCTCTCCGCCTCCCCGAACGAGGACGAGTCGGTGAAGCAGTCCCGCCTGCGCCAACTGGCGCGCGAGGGCTTCAACCCGGTCGTCGGCGTGGGCTTCGCGTACACCGAGTCGCTGAAGGTCGTCGCGCCGGAGTTCCCGGACGTCCAATTCGGTCTCGTGGACTCGGCCGTGGAGGGCGCGCCCAACGTCACGCCGCTGGTCTTCGCCGAGCAGGAGGGCGCGTTCCTGGCCGGCGTCGTGGCCGCGTACCAGAGCAAGAAGTGCCACGTGGGCTTCATCGGCGGCGTCGACATCCCGCTGATCCGCAAGTTCGAGGCCGGTTACGTCCAGGGCGCGAAGGCCGCCGCGCCGAAGATCGTGGTGGAGAAGAAGTACATCACGCCGGCCACCGACTTCACCGGGTTCCAGGACCCGGCGAAGGGCCTGGAGACCGCGAAGGGCCTCATCGACAAGGGCGCGGACGTCCTCTACCCCGCCGCGGGCGCGTCCGGCATCGGCGTGTTCTCCGCGGTGAAGCAGGCGGGCGTGCTGGCGATCGGGTGCGACGCCGACCAGTACCACCAGCCGGCGCTCGCGGACACCAGGGACGTCATCGTCGCGTCGAGCCTCAAGCGCGTCGACGTGGCGGTGTACGACTTCTTCCGGGCCGCCGCGAGCAACGACCTGGGCTCGCTGCCGAAGGTCTTCGACCTCAAGGTGGACGGCATCGGTTACGCCACGTCCGGCGGCAAGATCGACTCGAAGCTGCAGAGCATCCTCGAAGGGTTCAAGGCGCAGATCATCGAGGGAAAGATCAAGGTCGCGGACAAGCCGTAGCCGGCCTGCTCATCGCCGGGAACGTGGTCGGCCGGGCGGGGTGGGCACGACGTGGACGATCTCCTCGGCGACCACCCCGTCCTCGATCCGGAACGAGCGCAGTTCGACGTGCTCCGGGTCGCGGGTGGAGATGATCACGTGGTGGACGTTCGGATCGGCGTGGCGGACGTCCATCTCCCCCGGGTACGCCGCGGCGGTCGGGTACGACCGGTACACGACCACCGGCTCTTCGTCCTCGGCGTCCAGTTCGCGGTAGACCCGCAGGTACTCCACAGGGTCGAACGACCAGTGGACGGCGGAGTCCGCGGTGTTGACCATGGGGATCACGCGTCCGGGACGGTCGGCGCCCGCCGGGCCGACGACGAGACCGCACGCCGCCCGGGGGTGCTCGGCGCGGGCGTGCGCGACGATGGCGCCGAAGGTCGCCTGGTCGATGGTCAGCATCGGGATGTCCTCTGGTGCGGCACGTCCCGATACTGCCAGTCGTCGTGCCGGTCCAGCGGGATCGACGTGGCTCGGGCGGCACGCCACGCCGGTCACAACCCCTGCGCGGCCTTGATCTTGCGCCAGCCGCCGGCGCGGTTGTTCGCGATGATCCGCTGGAGGTAGCGGGTGAGCGCGGGCGCGTTGATCGGCTCGCCCTCGTAGTAGGCGATCGTCCGGCCGGTCTTGTTCTGGTGCCCGGCCGTGACGATGCCGTCCGGGTCGGGGACGATGCCGCCGTCGTAGAGGAACACGTTCACGTGGTCCTTGGCGGCGAGCAGCGCGCAGACGTTGCCGTCCAGCACGAAGTACGGCTGGACCGTCCGCTTGATCGTCTCGACGACCTCGGGGTCCGCCGCGTGCGCGATGTCGCGCACGCGGTGGCAGACCTCCCGCTGCCAGTCCGGCAGCTTGTCGATGTAGTCGTCGACGCGCGGGTCCTTCTCGTAGCTCACGATGCCCTCCTCTAGAGCCACAGGCCGACGATGGCGCCCACGGCGAGCAGCTTGACCAGCCAGTCTCCGCCATGCCGTGCCGCGGTGGCCACCGGAACCCGGTCCCACATGACCGAGCCGGACAGCAGCACGAACGGGAACGCCACCCACAGCACGAGCGCGAGCAGCAGCATCGGGCCGACCGTCGTGATGTCCATGGCCCTCGCGAACCCGACCACGGCGCCCGCCACCAGCGCGCTGCGGCCGAACTCGGCGACGATCAGCAGCGGGGACGGGCGGCCGGCCGAGGCGCGGTCGCGGTCCAGCAGCGAGTACCAGGCGGTGCTGATCACGAAGGACGCGACCACCGAGGTCAGGACCGCGGCGATGACGGTCATCTCGCACCGCCCTGCCCGGCCGAGCGACCGTTGAGGAAACTACACTGGCTAGTGTTCATTTCGGAAAACTAAACCGGGTAGTTTTCGAAGTCAAGGGGGTCGTCGATGACAGGGCGCCGCGAGGAGCGGTCGGCCGCCAAGCGCGCGGAGATCGTGGCTGCCGCGCGAGAGGTGTTCACCACGCACGGCTACGTCGGCACCAGCATGGACGCGGTCGCCTCGGCGGCCGGCGCGTCCAAGCGGACCGTCTACCAGTACTTCGCCGACAAGGAGGAGCTGTTCGCGGCGGTCGTCCTGGAAACGGTGGATCGCGGCTACGAGTACTTCCGGCCGCACATCCTCGCCCTGGCCGAGACCGACGACGTCGAGACCGCGTTGCGGCGACACGCCCGCGCCACGGTCGCCGGGATCATGAACCCCGAGGTGCTCCAGATGCGCCGCCTGGTGATGGCCGAGGCGGACCGGTTCCCCGACGTGGGCCGCCAGTACTACGAGCGCAGCTGGGAGCGGACGACCGGCCTGCTGGCGGAAACCCTGACCCGCCTGACCGAGCGCGGCCTGCTCGCGGTCGACGACCCCGGTCGCGCGGCCTACCTGTTCACCTGGCTGGTCGTGTCGATCCCGTTGCAGCGCACCGCGTTCATGGGCAACGCGACCGTACCCACCCAGGCCGAGCTGGACGACGTCGCCGACGAGGGCGCCCGCGTCTTCCTGGCCGCGTACGGGGTCGGGAAGAAGGAGGGCGCCTGATGGCCGACCGCACGGCGGCACTCGCGGCGGCCGGCCTGGAGGTCCTGGGCACCGTCGACCTCGCGGGCGACCTCGCACCGGCGGACGCGTGGCGTCGGGTCGTCTCCCTCACCGCCCGGCCGGCGGTCGAGGTGGCCGACGACGTCGTGGACGCGGACGCCCGGGTCGACGCGGCGTGGCGGGACCTGGCCCGGCGGCAAGGTGTGCGGGCCGACGACGGCACCTTCCTGATCAGCCTGCCCGGTCCCGGCGCGTTCACCGCGCCGTGGACCGCCGTCCGCCTCACGGATCAGACCCGCCTGGCCCGCCACCTCGCCGCCAACCCGGGCGAGCCGGAGTTCGTCACCGCCTCCGCCGACGGGACTGCGGTCCTCGGCGTCACCACGGAGGAGTACGCGGTCTGGCTCGTCGTCGCCTGACCGCCGGGCTCAGGTGTCGCGGCGGACGCCGTCCGGGCCCACCGGCGACCACCACTGGTTGGCGTTGGTCGCGCCGTCGCCGAAGTAGCCGGCCGTGCCTTCCACGACCTTGCCGTCCTCCCAGCGCATGACCTGCGCGCCGGTGATGTCGAGGACGTCGAACGGCGACGTGCTGTCCGGCTTCGCGCCCGCCCGCACGGCGTGCACCTTCACCAGCTCCACCGAGTGCTCGCCGTCGATGATCGAGTGCAGCACGTCGGTGCGCCACGAGCCGCCGGACGCCACGTACACGCCGGTCATGTACTCCAGGAACGAGTCCAGGCCCTCGTGCCAGCCGGCGAACCGGTGCTGGCCGGGCGCGTGGAACCGCACGTCCTCCGACCAGTACTCGGTGATCTTGGCGCGGTCGCCGGTCAGGAGGGCGGCGTAGGCGGCGGTGACCCGGTCGGGCGTCACGTCGGTCATTCGGACTCCTTCAGTGTGGTGAGCCAGTCGTGGATGGTGGACGCGGTCGATTCGGCGTGGTCCTGGACGATCGTGAAGTGGTCGCCGGGCACGGTGCGGAACTCGTGCGCGGCGGCCCAGGACGCGGGCCGGTCCGCCAGCGCGATCTCGGCCCGGAGGAACAGGGTGGGTGTGGCGAGGGGTTCCGGCGTCCAGGCGCCGAACACCTCGAAGTAGCCGCCCATCGCGGTGAGCGAGTCGGCGTCGGTGTCCGTGCGGCGGGCGAACAGGCCGGCCACGAACTCCTCGGCCAGCTCGGGCGTCATCTCGTGCTGCACGTAGGTGTCCAGCAGCACCACGGCGCTCGCCGGCGTGTCCAGCTCGGCCAGGCGGCGCGCGACCGCGTGCGCGACCCAGCCGCCGGACGAGTAGCCGAGCAGCGCCACCGGGCCGCCGTGCGCGCGCACCGCCGCCACCTGGGTCTCGACCACGGCCTCCACGGTGGCGGGCAGGGGCTCGCCGGGTCGGAAACCCGGCTGGGGCAGCACGGTCACGTCCCGCAGGCCGCGCAGGTGCTCGGCGAACCGCGCGTACTGGTGCGCGCCGGACAACGCCACCACGGCCGGGAAGCACAGCAGCGCGGGTGCGCCCGGACCGCGGGCCAGCTGGATCGACGGCGGCGGTTCGGCGGAGGTGAACGTGGGCCGCAGCCGTGACGCGACCCGCACCAGCTCCATCCCCAACATGACCCGACCGGCCGCGCGGGCCTGCTCGAACAACGCCGCCACGCCGTCCGCGGCGGGTGCCGGCGCCTGTTCCCCGGCCAGGTGGGCGGCCAGCGCGGCGACCGTGGGGTGTTCGAACGCCACCGTCGGCGACAGCTCCAGCCCGGTCGCGGCGGCGAGCCGGTTGCGCAGCTCCACCGACGTGAGCGAGTCGAACCCGAGGTCGGCCAGCTCCGCGTCGGCGGGCACGGGCTCGCGGTGGCCGAGCACCTCGCCCACGATCCGGCGCACCGCGGTGAGCCCGTCCTCGTCGGTCCGCTCCCGGTCGACCGGGAGCGCCTCGGTCCGGCGCAGCGGCACCAGCACGGCCTCGGGCGCGGCCAACGCGCGGTCGAACACCGCCAGACCCTCGCGGGTGGTGAGCGGTGCGATGCCGGTGCGCGCGAGCCGGTCGCGGTCCGCGGCCATCCCGATGTCCCAGGGACCCCAGGCCAACGACACCGCGGGCAGTCCGCTCGCCCGCCGGTGGTGGGCCAGCGCGTCGAGGTAGGCGTTGGCGGCGGCGTAGTTCGCCTGGCCCGGCGCGCCGAGCACGCCCGCCGCGGACGAGAACAGGATCAGCGGCACGTCCGTCAGCTCGTGCAGGTGCCGCGCGCCGTCGACCTTCGGTGCGAGCACGCGCCGGAGCCGTTCCGGCGTCAGGGACTCGACCAGGCCGTCGTCCAGCACACCGGCGGCGTGCACGACCGCCGTGAGGTCGGGCAGCGACGCCAGCAGCTCCGCGACCTGCTCGCGGTCGGTCACGTCGCACCGCACACCGGTCATGCCGTCCGGCGCGGTCCCGCCGCGACTGGCCAGCACCACCCGGTCCACGTCGTGCGCCCGCAGTAGGTGCGCGCCCAGCGCACGGCCCAGCGCGCCCGCGCCGCCGGTGATCAGGACCGTGCCGGTGAAGCGGGTCGGCGCGGCCGGCGTCGCGGGCACCAGTCGAGGGGTCAGCAGTGCGCCGTCGCGCACGACGACTTCCTTCTCCCCCAAGCCGATCGCGTCCGACAGCGGCACGCTGCCGTCGGTCTGCACCACGGTGAACCGGCCGGGGTGCTCGGTGGCGGCGGACCGCAGCAGCCCGACCGCCGGCGCGTGCGCCAACCCGCCCTTGGTGACGACGACGAGCCGACCGGTCGCCGAGCGCACCAGCTCCAGCACGTCCACCACCGTGGACCGCTCGTCCAGCTCCACGATCGCGAAGTCGCCGACGGCCGGGCCGCGCGACGGGGTCGGCCGCAGCTCCACCCGGTGCAGGGGCAGGTCGACGGGCAAGGGCCGCAACGTCAGCGAACCGACCGTCGCCACCGGCGCGCCGTGCTCGTCGGCGAGGTCGAGGCCGATCGCGTCCGGTGCGGTGGCGCGCAGCCGGACCCTCGCGACCCGGCCCTCGCCGTGCCGCCGCACGTCGTGCCACGTGTGGGGCACGAGCGCCTGGCCGGTGTCGAGCACCAGCGCGGTGGCGTGCAGGGCGGCGTCCAACCCCACCGCGAACGCGTCCACCGGTGTCCGGATCTCGGCGAACACCTCGTCGTCACGCCGCCACGCCCGCGCGAGCCCTCGGAACGCCGGCCCGTAGCGCAGGCCGAGGTCGGCGGCCCGGTCGTAGAACCCCGTCACGTCCAGCTCGGTCGCGCCGGCGGGCGGCCACTCGGTCAGCGGCGCGGGCGCCGGGCCCGGTGTGCCGACCCGGCTCGTCGCGTGCGGCCGACCGTCGACCGCGTACCGGACGGCGCCGTCCTGGACGGACATCCGCACCCGCGCGGGCAGCACGATCGGCCGGTCGAGGGTCAGCTCGGCCACCGGGCCCGCGCGCAGCGCCAGGTCCACCACGGCGGCGCCGGGCAGCAGCACCCGGCCGTCCACCACGTGGTCGGCCCACCACGGCTCGTCGAACCCGGCGGTCACCGCGGTGTCGTCGGCGTCGAGCCAGAACCGCTCCCGCCGGAACGGGTAGGTCGGCAGGTCGACCGGCGCGGTCGCCGGGAAGAACGCTGCCCAGTCCACGTCCACGCCCCGCACGTGCAGCTTCGCCAGGGCGGCGGTGACGGCCGCCGGGTCGGTCGGTCCGAGGTCGACCAGCCGGGTCGCGCCCTCCAGGTCGAGGTGGGCGAGCGCGTCGGCGAACCGCACCGGTTCCCGCAACTGCCGGGTCCAGTACTCGGCGGTGCGCAGCTCGTCGGTGGCGGGCTTGCCGGTGAGAGTGGACACGACCGGGACGGTCGGCGGCCGGAAGTCCACCGCGTCGGCGAGGTCGTGGAACCGCGCCAGGACCGGGTCGACGTGCGGTGAGTGGAAGGCGTGGCTGACCTTGAGCCGGGTCGCCTTGCGGCCGAGGGCGGCGATCAACGCCTCCACCGCGTCCTCGTCGCCGGACACGACGGTCGCCCGCGGTCCGTTGACGGCCGCGATGACCACCCCGTCGGCGAGCAGCGGCACGACCTCGGCCTCCGCCGCGCTCAGCACGGCCATCGCGCCGCCGCCGGGCAGGCCCTGCATCAGCCGGCCGCGGGCGGACACCAGGGCGGCGGCGTCGGCCAGGGACAGCACGCCCGCCACGTGCGCGGCGGCGAACTCGCCGACCGAGTGGCCGACCACGAAGTCCGGCCGCACGCCCCACGACTCCCAGAGCCGGGCCAGCGCCACCTCCACCGCGAACAGGCCGGGCTGGGCGAACTCGGTGCGGTGCACGTCCTCGGTGCCGAGCACGTCGTCCAACGGCCGGGCGAGGTGGCGGTCCACCTCGGCCCGCACCTCGTCGAACGCGTCGGCGAACACCGGGAACGCCGCGCGCAGCTCCCGGGCCATGTCGACGCGTTGCGCGCCTTGGCCCGCGAAGACGAACGCGACCTTGCCCGGCTCCGCCCGCTCCACGGTGACCGAGTCGAGCGCGGCCACCAGGGACACCGGGTCGCCGACCACGGCGGCCCGGTGGGCGAAGGGCTGCCGCGTGGTGGCCAGCGCCCGGCCGATCGCGACGGCGGACGGGCGCCGGTCGAGGACGTGGTCACGCAGTCGTGCCGCCTGCTCCAGCACCGCTTCGGGCGTGCGGCCGGACAACACCCACGGCACCACGACGGGCGCGGGATCTTCAGCCAGCGGCACGGGGTCTTCGGCCACCTGCTCCAGGATTACGTGGGCGTTCGTGCCGGAGATGCCGAACGACGACACACCGGCCCGCCGGGGTCGGTCGCGCCCGGGCCACGGCGTCACCCCGGTCAGCAGCTCCACCGCACCGGCCGACCAGTCGACCTCGGGCGACGGGGCGCCGACGTGCAGGGTCGCGGGCAGCACGCCGTGTCGCATCGCCTGCACCACCTTGATCACGCCCGCGACACCGGCGGCGGCCTGCGTGTGCCCCAGGTTGGACTTCACCGCGCCCAGCAGCAGCGGTGTGTCGCGGTCCTGGCCGTAGGTCTCCAGCAGCGCCTGTGCCTCGATCGGGTCGCCGAGGCGGGTGCCGGTGCCGTGCGCCTCCACCACGTCCACGTCGGAGGCCGACAGGCCGGCGCGGGCCAGCGCCTGCCGGATCACCCGCTGCTGCGCCGGTCCGTTGGGCGCGGTGAGGCCGTTGGACGCGCCGTCCTGGTTGACCGCGCTCCCCTTCACCACGGCGAGCACGGGGTGGCCGTGGCGGCGCGCGTCCGACAGCCGTTCGACCAGCAGCAGCCCGATGCCCTCGGACCAGCCGGTGCCGTCGGCGGCGGCGGAGAACGGTTTGCAGCGACCGTCCGCGGCCAGGCCGCCCTGCCGCCGGAACCGGGTGAACGTGTCCGGTGTGGACATCACCGTGACGCCGCCCGCGATGGCGAGCGTGCACTCCCCCGCGCGCAACGCCTGGGCGGCCAGGTGCAGGGCGACCAGCGACGACGAGCACGCCGTGTCCACCGTGACGGCCGGTCCTTCCAAGCCGAACACGTAGGACACCCGCCCGGACGCCACGCTGCCCGAACTGCCGCTGCCGAGGTAGGCGTCGAGGTCGTCGGGCACGTCGCCGACCCGTGAGCCGTAGTCGTGGTACATCACGCCCGCGAACACGCCGGTGCGGCTGCCGCGCAACGACTCCGGCACGATCCCGGCCCGTTCGAACAGCTCCCACGACGTCTCCAGCAGCAGCCGCTGCTGCGGGTCCATGGCCAGCGCCTCGCGCGGCGAGATGCCGAAGAACGCCGGGTCGAAGTCGGCGGCGCCGTCCAGGAAGCCGCCCTCGCCGGTCTCGTGCCAGCCGCGGTCGGTCGGGAACGCCGACACCGCGTCGCCACCCCGTTCGAGCAGCCGCCACAGGTCTTCCGGCGACCGCACGCCACCGGGGTAGCGGCACGCCATCGCGACGATCACCACCGGGTCGTCCGCGGTCGGCGTCGGCGCGGGCACGTCCTCGACCACGTCACCGCCGCGCAGGTGCGCGATGAGCGCGGCCGGGGTCGGGTAGTCGAACACCAGGCCGGCGGGCAGCCGCCGCCCGGTGGCCTCGGTGAGCCGGTTGCGCAGCTCCACCGCGGTGAGCGAGTCGAAACCCAGCTCGGCGAACGACCGCGTGTCCTCGACCTCGTCGTAACCCAGGACGGCGGCCACTTCCGCCCGCACCAGGTCCGCCACGTCGCGTTCGCGCGGTGGCCGGGTGGGCTGCCGCGTCGGCCTCCGGTCGACCCGCACCGGTGCGACGACCGGCGCGTCCACGGTCAGCGCCGCGTCGAACGACGCCAGGCCGACCGCCTCGGACACCGGCCGCAGTCCCGCCGATGCCATGCGGCGCAACGCGGCCGCGTCCAGCTCGCCCGCCAGGCCCGCCGTCCACGGTCCCCAGGCCAGCGAGATCGCCGGGAGCCCCTGAGCGCGGCGGTGCTCGGCCAACGCGTCCAGGTAGGCGTTGGCCGCCGCGTAGTTGCCCTGGCCCGGACCTCCGAGGACACCGGCGATCGAGGAGAAGAACACCAGCGGCACGTCGGTCAGCTCGTGCAGGTGCCAGGCGGCGTCCACCTTGGGCCGCAGCACGTTCCGCACCCGGTCCGGGGTGAGCGCGGCGATCACGCCGTCGTCCAGCACGGCGGCGCAGTGCACCACGGCGGTCACCGGGTGCCGGGCGAGCAGGTCCGCCAGCTGCGCCCGGTCCGCCACGTCGCAGGCCACCACGGTGACGTCGGCGTCCAGGTCCGGCGCCGGGCCGCCCCGCCGGGAGGCGAGGACCAGGCGGCGGACGCCGTGCGCGGCGACGAGGTGCCGGGCGACCAGCAGGCCGAGGGCGCCGGTGCCACCGGTGATCAGGACCGTGCTGTCGGGCCCGAACGGAGACGCGGCCTCACCCGGTCGCACGCGGGTCAGGTCGAGCACGGACTCGTGGCCTTCGGTGAGCACCACGATCCGGCCGGGGTCCTCGGACCGCGCCGACCGGAGCAGCCCGCGTGCCGCCGCGCCGGCCAGGTCGTCGCGGGTGTCCACGACGAGCCGCGTGCCCGAGGCGGCCAGGTCGAGCGCCCGAAGGACCGCGGCGTGCACGTCGGTCTCGTCGATCACGACGTCCGGCTCGACCCGCTCGCCGCGCCGCCACGTCACCACGTGCAGCGGCGCGGGACCGTCCTTCACCCCGGACGGCGGGCGCAGCAGCACCGAGTCGACGGTCACCACCGGCTCGCCGGAGTCGGTGAACGCGGCCAGCGCCACGGCCCGCTCGCCGGTCGGGGTGAGCCGCACGCGCAGCGTCGTGCCCGCCCGGCGGTGCCACGTCACGCCGGTCCAGGTGAACGGCACCAGCACGTCGTCGTCGGTCGCGGCGGCGGCGTGCAGGGCGGCGTCCAGCAGGGCGGGGTGCACGCCGAACGGGCCGGGCTCCACCGGCAGGGCGACCTCGGCGAAGACCTCGTCGTCACGTCGCCAGGCGGCGCGCAGGCCTTGGAAGGCCGGGCCGTAGGTCAGCCGCCGGTAGATGTCCGCGACGTCGATCTCCTCGGCGTCGTGCGGCGGCCAGTGGTGCGGCGGCTCGTGGTGCCCGCCCGTGCCGAGCGTGCCGGAGGCGTGCCTGGTCCACGTGCCGTCGGTCTTGGCGTGGACGGTGAAGCGGTCGCCGGTCCGCACCACCTGGACGTCGATCCGGTCGGCGAGCGGCAGCGGGGCTTCCAGGGTCAGCTCGGCGAGGTCGGCGCCGAGGTGGCGGGCCAGTTCCACGAACGCCGTGCCGGGCAGCAGCGCCTGGTCGGCCACGACGTGGTCGGTCAGCCACGGGTCGTCGGCCGGGGAGATCGTGCCGCGGAACACCACGTCGTCAGAGGTGGCGGACTCGGTGCCGTCGTCCAGCCAGGGCTTGGCGGGTTCGCTCAGCCAGAACCGGCGGCGCTGGAACGCGTAGGTGGGCAGGTCGACGGCGACCGCGCCGGTGCCGGCGAAGAACGCCGTCCAGTCCAGGTCGACGCCTCGCGTGTGCAGGCGTGCCGCGGCGGAGCCGACCGCGGCCGGCTCCGGTTGGCGGGAGCGCAGCGCGGGGATCACGGTCACGTCGTCGGCGAGCGCGGTCAGGGTGCCGTCCGGGCCGAGTTCGAGGAACGTCCGGACGCCTTCGGCGGTGAGCCGCCGCACCGCGTCGTGGAAGCGCACCGTGTCGCGGGCGTGGCGGACCCAGTAGTCGGCGGAGAACTCGGCGAGGCCGTCGGTGACGGTGGACATGACCGGGATCCCGGCTCGGCCGTGCGCCAGCCGCTCCAGCACGTCGCGGAACTCGTCCAGCACCGGGTCCATCAGCGGCGAGTGGAACGCGTGCGTGACCCGCAGCCGCCGTCCGGTGAAGGCCGCCAGCGCTTCCTCGTCGCCGGACACGACCGTCGCGTTCGGACCGTTGACGGCGGCGATCGCGGACCGTTCGGTGAGCAGGGGCCGGACGTCCGCTTCCGACGCGGCCACCGCGACCATCGCGCCGCCGGGCGGCAGGGCGTGCATCAGCCTGCCGCGCGCGGTGACCAGCGTGCAGGCGTCGTCCAGCGACAGCGCGCCGGACACGTGCGCGGCGGCGATCTCGCCGACGGAGTGGCCCGCCAGGAAGTCCGGCCGCAACCCCCACGACTCGACCAGCCGGAACAGCGCGACTTCCAACGCGAACAACGCTGGCTGGGCGAGGTCGGTGCGGTCCAGCGGCGCGCCGCCGAACACCGCGTCCCGGATGCCCAACCGCTCCAGCAGGTCGTCGTAGGCCGCCGCGAACACGGGGAACCGCCCGTGCAGCGCGACCCCCATGCCCGCCCGCTGGCTGCCCTGCCCGGAGAACAGCACGGCGACCTTGCCCGCCGCCGCCCGGTCGACCACCCCGGTGAACGAGGAGAGGTCCGTCAACGCCGCCCGGTGCTCCAGCGCGGACCGGGTGGTGAGCAGGGAGAACGCGACGTCGAGCGGGCGCAGCTCCGGGTGCGCCGCCAAGTGGTCCGCCAGCCTCCCGGCCTGCTCGCGCAACGCTTCCGGGGTCCGCGCACTGAGCACCCACGGCACCGGCCGCTCCACCACGACCACGGCACCGCCGGCCACCTCAGCGCCCACCGCACCACCCGCCGCCACACCGCCGGCCACCACACCGCCCGCAACCACGGCACCCGCCGCCGGTCCGGCCGCCACCACACCGCCCGCCGCCACACCACGCGCAACCGCACCGCTGGCCACCGCGGCACCCGCCGCCGCATCCCCGGGCGCGTCCGCCGGCACAGCCGGCACCGTCGGCGCCTCTTCCACGATCACGTGGGCGTTCGTGCCGCTGAACCCGAACGACGACACCCCCGCCCGCCGAACCCGCTCGGCAGCCGGCCACGGTCGGGCCTCGGTCAGGAGTTCCACCTTGCCCGCCGACCAGTCGACGTGCGGGCTCGGTCGGTCGGCGTGCAGGGTGCGGGGCAGCCGCTCGTGGCGCAGCGCCTGCACCACCTTGATCACGCCGCCGACGCCCGCCGCCGCCTGGGTGTGGCCCAGGTTCGACTTCAGCGAGCCCAGGAACAGCGGGGTCGCGCGGTTCTGCCCGTAGGTCGCCAGGACGGCCTGCGCCTCGATCGGGTCGCCCAGCGTCGTCCCGGTGCCGTGCGCCTCGACCACGTCCACGTCGAGGGCCGTCAGGTCCGCGTCGGCCAGCGCCTGCTCGATCACCTTCCGCTGCGCCGGGCCGTTGGGCGCGGTCAGCCCGTTGGACGCGCCGTCGGAGTTCACCGCGCTGCCTCGCAGCACGGCCAAGACCGGGTGGCCGTTGCGGCGCGCGTCGGACAGCCGTTCCAGCAGCAGCATCCCGGCGCCCTCGGCCCACCCGGTGCCGTCCGCGTCGGCGGAGAACGACTTGCAGCGGCCGTCGGCCGCCAGCCCCTGCTGCCTGCTGAAGTCCACGAACGGCGCGGGCGAGGCCATCACGGTGGCGCCGCCCGCCAGGGCCAACGAGCACTCGCCGCGCCGCAACGCCTGCGCCGCCAGGTGCATCGCCACCAACGACGACGAGCACGCCGTGTCCACCGTGACCGCCGGGCCCTGCAACCCGAACACGTACGAGATGCGGCCGGACGCGACGGAACCCGCCGTGCCCGTGCCCAGGAACGCGTGCGCCTGCTCGGGGATCTCCGGCAGCCGGGACGCGTAGTCGTGGTACATCACGCCGACGAACACGCCGGTCCGGCTGCCGCGCAGGGTGGTGTGGTCGATCCGGCCGCGTTCGATCGCCTCCCACGCGGTCTCCAGCAGCAGCCGCTGCTGCGGGTCCATGCTCAACGCCTCGCGCGGGCTGATGTCGAACGGGATCGGGTCGAAGTCCGCCGCGTCGTGCAGGAACCCGCCCTCCCGGGCGAGGCTCGCGGCCACGTCGGCGGCCGGCCAGCCCCGGTCGGTCGGGAACGACGACACCGCGTCGCCGCCCTGGTCGAGCAGCCGCCACAGGTCTTCCGGCGACCGCACGTCACCGGGGTAGCGGCACGCCATGCCGACGATCGCGATCGGCTCCCTGGCCCGCTCCTCGGTGTCGCGCAACCGTTGCCTGGTCTGCCGCAGGTCGGCGGTGAGCCGCTTGAGGTAGTCGAGGATCTTCTCGTCGTCGGCCATCAGGCGGTCCCGAGCTCCTGGTCGATGATGTCGAGCATCTGGTCGAGGTCGGCGGTCTCCAACTCCGCCGCGGTCACGCGGTCCGCCGGCGAGACGTGCACGGCGAGCAGCGCCTCCAGCCGCTGCCGCACCCGCGCGCCCGCCTCCGGGTCGTCGGCCAGCGCCGCCATCGACTCCTCCAGCCGGTCGAGCTGCGCGAGCGCCGCGGCGGCGGTGTCCGGGCGCAGCTGCTCGGCGACGTGCTCGGCCAGCGCGACCGGGTTCGGGTGGTCGAACACGGCGGTGGACGACAGCCGCAGCCCGGTGGCCGCGTCGAGCCTGCGCCGGATCTCCACCGCCGCCAACGAGTCGAGGCCCAGGTCGGTGAACGGCCGGTCCGGCGGGATGTCGGCCGCCGACCCGTGGCCGAGCACGGTCGCCACCGCCGAGCGCACCAGCGTCAACGGGTCGACGTCCCGTTCGACCGGCGCGGCCCTGGCCACCCGTGGCCGCAGCGCCGACGCCGACAGCCTGGCCGGCAGCAGCACGGCGTCACCGGCGCCGAGGGCCGCGTCGAACAGCGCCCGCCCTTCGTCCGCGCTGATCGGCGCGACACCGTCGCGGTCCAACCGGTCGCGCTGGGCGTCCGACAGCGCACCGCCCATGCCGGCGTCCCACAGGCCCCAGGCCAGCGACACGGCGGGCAGGTCGAGGGCGCGGCGGTGCTCGGCGAGCGCGTCCAGGAAGCTGTTGGCCGCCGCGTAGTTGGCCTGGCCCGCGCCACCGAGCAGCCCGGCCGCCGAGGAGAACAGCACCAGTGGCACGCGGGTCAGCTCGTGCAGGTGCCAGGCGGCGTCCACCTTGGGCCGGAACACGGCGTCGAACCGGTCCGGGGTGAGCGAGGACAGCACGCCGTCGTCCAGCACGCCGGCCGCGTGCACGACGGCGGCCAGGTCGGGGATCGTGTCCAGCAGCGCGGCCAGCGCCGCGCGGTCGGACACGTCGCAGGCCACCGTCGGGAACCCGGCCACCGGTTCGCCGCGCCGGCTCACCAGCACCACCCGCCGGTCCGGGTCGCGGTCGACCAGGTGCCGGGCGATCAGCTGCCCCAACGCACCGGTGCCGCCGGTGATCAGCACCGTGCCGGGCGGCAGCGCGCCGTCGGCCCGGGGTGGCGTGACGACGAACTTCGGCGCCACCACACCGTCCGCGTCGACCAGCAGGAACCGGTCCGGGTACTCGGCCTGGGCGGCTCGGACGAGGCCGCGCACCGGCGCGTGCGCGAGGTCGTCGCGCACCACGATCGCCAAGCGGGCGTCCGCCGACCGCGGGTCCTCGGGCCACGCGCGCAGCCGCTCCAGCACGTCGGCGGTGGCGGCACGGGCCGCGGCGGGCACGTCCCCCTCGAACACCGGCACCTCGTGCCGCACCACGTCGGCGGGCACCGGTTGCCGCGTCCACTCCACCCGGTACAGGGGTCGGGGCGCGGCGGCCGGGCGCAGCGCCAGCGCACCCACGGTGGCCACGGGCTGCCCCGCGCCGTCGGCCAGGGCCATCGCCACCGAGTCCGGGCCGAGCGGCGTGAGCCGAGCCCGGAGCGTGGTCGCGCCGCGGCCGTGCAGCACCACGTCGGTCCACGAGAACGGCAGGAAGGCGCGTCCGGAGCCGTCCGCCACGGCCTCGCCGGGCACGACCGCGTGCTGCGCCGCGTCCCACAGCGCCGGGTGCAGCCCGAACCCGCCGCCGTCGTCCACGGACACCTCGGCGAACACCTCGCCGGCACGCCGCCACACCGCGCGCAGCCCTTGGAACGCCGCGCCCAGCACCAGCCCCGTGGCCGCGAAGTCGTCGTACAGGTCGTCGACCTCGATGCGCTCGGCGCCGGCGGGTGGCCAGTCGGCGAGCGGTACCGGCGTCGCGCCGCCCGCGGCGAGGACGCCCGCGGCGTGGCGCGACCACTCCCCGTCCCCGGTGCGGGCGTAGATCGTCAACGGCCGTTCCGGTCCGTCCGGCGCGCCGACCACCAGTTGAACGTGCACCGCCGTCCCGTCCGGCACGACGAGCGGCTGGTGCAGGGTCAGCTCGGCCACCCGGTCCATCCCGGCGCGCGGCGCGGCGTGCGCGGCCAGCTCCAGCAGCGCCGTGCCCGGCACGACGACCTCGCCGAACACCCGGTGGTCGCCGAGCCACGGGTGGGTCGCGACGCTCAGCGACCCGGTCAGCAGCACGCTGTCGGTCTCCGCCGACTCGGTCACGGTGTCCAGCACCGGGTGGTCGCCGGTCGCGGGCCGCCGCACGCCGCCCGCGGGCCAGAACCGCCTGGGCTGGAACGCGTACGTCGGCAGCTCCACCCGCCGGGTCGGGCGACCCTCGTACACCCGCGACCAGTCCACGTCGACGCCGCGCGCGTGCAGCTCGGCCACGGCGCCGAGCAGGGCTTCCTCGTCCGGCCGGTTCTTGCGCAGCGCGGGGATGAACCCTCCCGCCGCGCTCAGCGCACCACTGGGCCCGACCTCCAGGAACGTCCGCGCGCCGAGCCGCCCCAGCTCCTCCACGGCGTCGTGGAACCGGACCGCCTCACGCGCGTGCCGCACCCAGTGGTCGGCGTCGAACTCGGCGATCCCGCCGGTCAACGTCGACACGACCGGGATGCTCGGCGGCGCGAACGTCAGCCCCTCGACCACGGCCCGGAACGCCTCCAGCATCGGCTCCACGAGCGGCGAGTGGAACGCGTGGCTGACCCGCAGCCGGGTGGTGCGGTCGAACGCCGACGCCACCGCCTCCACCGCGGCCTCGTCACCGGAGACGACCACCGACCGCGGGCCGTTGACCGCGGCGATGCCCACCCGGTCGGACAGCAGCGGCCGCACCTCGTCCTCGGTGGCCGCGATCGCGACCATCGCGCCACCGGCGGGCAGTTCCTGCATCAGCCGTCCGCGCGCGGTCACCACCGCGCACGCGTCCGCCAGCGACAGCACGCCCGCCACGTGCGCGGCGGCGATCTCGCCGACCGAGTGCCCGGCCAGGAAGTCCGGCCGCACGCCCCACGACTCCAGCAGCCGGAACAACGCCACCTCGACCGCGAACAACGCCGGCTGCGCGTACCGGGTCTCGTGCACCGCGTCGGTGTCGAACAGGTCGGTGTCGAACTCCAGGTGCGCGCACACCTCGTCGTACGCCCGCGCGAACACCGGGTAGGCCGCGCGCAGGTCGCGGGTCATGCCGGGGTGTTGGCTGCCCTGCCCGGAGAACAGGAACGCCACCCGGCCGGGCTCGCCGTGGTCGACACCGCCCGCCACCTCCGCGAGCCGGGCCAGCAGGCTCTCCACCGTGCTGCCGGCGAACCCGACCCGGCGCTCCAGGTGCGACCGCGTGGCGGCCAAGGACCAGGCCACGTCCAGCGGTCGTGCCGGCCGCTCGGTGAGCCGGTCGTGCAGGCGGCGCGCCTGGTCTCGCAGGGCCGCGTCGTCCTTGGCGGACAGCACCCACGCCACGGGCCGGGTGTCGTCGGCCGGCGGCGGTTCGGCCGCGGCGCCCGCCTCCTCGATGATCACGTGCGCGTTGGTGCCGCTGATGCCGAACGACGACACGCCGAACCGGCGCGGCCGGTCGACCTCGGGCCACGGCCGGGCCTGCGCCAGCACCTGCACGGTGTCGGGCGCGAAGTCGACCTGCGGCGTGGGCTCGGTGACGTGCAGGGTGCGCGGCAGCACGCCGTTGTGCACGGCCTGCACCATCTTGATCAGGCCGCCGACGCCGGACGCGGCCTGGGAGTGGCCCAGGTTCGACTTGAGCGACCCGATCCACAGCGGTTCGGCGCGGTCCTGGCCGTAGGTGGCCAGCAGCGCGCCCGCCTCGATCGGGTCGCCGAGCCGGGTGCCGGTGCCGTGCGCCTCGACCGCGTCCACGTCCGCGGGGCGCAGACCGGCGTCGGCCAGCGCCCGCCGGATGACCCGCTGCTGCGCCAACCCGTTCGGCGCGGTCAGGCCGTTGGACGCGCCGTCCTGGTTGACCGCCGTGCCGCGGACCACCGCGAGCACCGGGTGCCCGTTGCGGCGCGCGTCCGACAGCCGTTCCACCACGAGCAGGCCGACGCCTTCGGCCCACCCGGTGCCGTCGGCGTCGGCGGAGAACGACTTGCAGCGGCCGTCCTCGGACAGCACGCGCTGCCTGCTGAACTCGGTGTAGGTGCCGGGGGTGGCCATCACCGTGGCGCCGCCCGCGAGGGCGAGCGAGCAGTCGCCGCGCCGCAACGCCTGCGCCGCCCAGTGCAGCGACACCAACGACGCCGAGCACGCCGTGTCGACCGTGACCGCCGGGCCTTCCAGCCCGAACGCGTAGGCGACCCGCCCGGACAGCACGCTGGCGGAGTTGCCGGTGCCGATGTAGCCCTCGACGGTGTCCCAGTCGCCGACCCAGAGGTCGGAGTAGTCCTGGCCGTTGGTGCCGACGAACACGCCGGTGTCGGTGCCGCGCACGGCGGCCGGGTCGATGCCCGCCCGTTCGAACGCCTCCCACGCCACCTCCAGCAGCAGCCGCTGCTGCGGGTCCATCGCCAGCGCTTCCCGCGGCGAGATGCCGAAGAACGCGGCGTCGAACGCGGTCGCGGCGTCGAGGAAGCCACCGCTGCGGGTGTAGGTGGTGCCGGGCCGGTCCGGGTCGGGGTCGAAGAGACCCGCCAGGTCCCAGCCGCGGTCGGTCGGGAACGGCCCCACCACGTCGGCTTCCGCCTCCACCAGCCGCCACAGGTCTTCCGGCGACCGCACGCCGCCGGGGAACCGGCATGCCATGCCGACGATCGCGATCGGCTCCTGCGTCGGCGCGACCACCGGCGCGGTGACGACCGGCGCGCGTCGGCCGGCCAGGTGCTCGGCCAGCGCGAGCGGCGTCGGGTGGTCGAACACCAGGGTCGTCGGCAGCCGCTCGCCGGTCGCGGCGGCGAGCCGGTTGCGCAGCTCGACGGTGGTGAGCGAGTCGAACCCGAGGTCCTTGAACGGCCGGTGCACGTCCACCGCGTCCGGGCTGCCGTGCCCGAGCACCGTGGCGACGTGCGCCCGGACGAGGTCCAGCACGCTGCCGTCCGCCTGCTTCGGCGTGGCAGGCGACGCCGCCGTGGCCCTGGCGCCGACGACGAGCGCCCGGTCGGCGGTCAGGGCGGCGTCGAACATCGCCAACGCCTCCGCGGTGGGCAGCACCGCGAACCCGCCGCGGACCAGCCGACTGTGGTCGGCGCCGGTCAGCCCGCCGGTGAGGCCGCTGGCTTGCGCCCACAGCCCCCAGGCGATCGACGTCGCGGGCAGGCCGAGGGAGTGCCGGTGCTGGGCCAGCGCGTCGAGGAACGCGTTGCCCGCCGCGTAGTTCGCCTGGCCCGCGCCGCCGACCACGCTTGCGAGCGACGAGAACAGCACGAACGCCGACAGCTCCCGGTCGCGGGTCAGCTCGTGCAGGTGCCAGGCGGCGTCCACCTTCGGCCGCAGCACGGTGTCGAGCCGCTCGGGCGTCAACGACTCGACCGTGCCGTCGTCGAGCACGCCCGCCGAGTGCACCACGGCGGTCAGGTCGGTGATGTCGGCGAGCACGGCCGCGAGCGCGTCGCGGGACGTCACGTCACAGGCGACGACCCGGACCTCGGCGTCGAGGTCGGCCAGCGGGTTCGCCCCGCCGCCGCGACTGAGCAGCACCAGTTTCCGCACGCCGTGCGCGGTGACCAGGTGCCGGGCGACCAGTGCGCCGAGCGTGCCCGTGCCGCCGGTGACGAGGACCGTCCCGGTCGGGTCGAACGCGGGCGGCGCGGTGAGCACGAGCTTGCCGGTGTGCCTGGCCTGGCCGAGGAACCGGAACGCCTCCGGCGCCTGGCGCAGGTCCCACGCGGTCACCGGCAGCGGCGTGAGCACGCCCGCCTCGAACAACGCGGCCAGCTCGGCGAACATGTCCCGGATGCGGTCCGGCCCGGCCTCGACCAGGTCGTAGGCCCGGTAGGTGACGCCGGGGTGCCGCCGCGCCACCTCGTCGGCGTCGCGGACGTCGGCCTTGCCCATCTCCAGGAACACGCCGCCGCGCGGCAGCAACCGCAGCGACGCGTCGACGAACTCGTCGGCCAGGCAGTCGAGGACGATGTCCACGCCCTCGGCGAACCGCTGCTCGAACTCCAGCGTCCGCGACGACGCGATCCGCTCCTCCGGGTAGCCCAGCGCGCGCAGCACCGGCCACTTCGGCGGGCTGGCCGTGCCGTACAGCTCCAGCCCCCAGTGCCGGGCCAGCTGCGTCGCGGCCATGCCGACACCGCCGGTCGCCGCGTGCACCAGCAGGGACTGGCCGGGCCGGGCGCCCGCCAGGTCCACCAGGCCGTAGAACGCGGTCAGGAACACCACGGGGGTGGACCCGGCCTGCGCGAACGTCCACCCGGTCGGCACGGGCGCGAGCAGCCGGTGGTCGGTGACCGCCACCGGGCCCATCGCGCCGCCCGCGAACAGCCCCATCACCCGGTCGCCGGGCGCGAACGCGGTGACGTCCGCGCCGACCTCGACCACCACGCCCGCCGCCTCGCCGCCGATCCGGGCGTCGTCACCGGGGTAGAGGTCCAGGCCGATCAGCACGTCCCGGAAGTTCAGGCCCGCCGCGCGGACCTCGACCCGCACCTCGCCCGCCGCCAACGGTCGCCGCGCCACCGGCACGGGCGCCAGGTTCTCCAGCGTGCCGCGCGAGGTCGTGTCCCAGTGCCAGTCGCCGTCGGGTGTGCGCGGCACCTGCGACGGCACCACCCTCGGCACCCGTGCCTCGCCCGCGCGCAGGAGCACCTGCGGTTCGCCGCCTGCGGCCGCGCGCCGCACCAGTTCGGCCGAGGCCTCGTCGGTGTCCACAATGGACACTCGGCCGGGGTGCTCGGCGATCACCGAGCGGACCAGGCCCCAGACGGGCGCCGCGGCGAGGTCGGTCACGTGGTCGCCCACCGCGCCGCGGGTGACGACCACGAGGTGCGGCCGGTCCCCCGCCAGATGGTCGCGCACCGCCGCCAGCACGCGTCGGGCGGCGGCGTGCGCACCGGTGACCGGGTCGCCGTCACCGACGACCTCCAGCACGTCGACGTCCACGTCGTTGTCCGCGTCGGTGTCCGCGTCGGGCAGGGCCCACGGCACCCACTCGACGTGCGACAACGGCGACCGCACCGGCGCGGCGGCCTGCGCGCGCAGCACCAGCGACCCGACTTCGAGGACGACCGCGCCCGCGTGGTCCACCGCCGTGACCGCGTACTCGTCGGCGCCGATCGGCCGCACCCGGACCCGCAGCGCGGTCGCGCCCGACCGGCTCAGCCGCACGTCGCTCCACGAGAACGGCACGCGCACCTGCCCCGCCGGGGTGTCCAGCACGTGCAGCGCGGCGTCCAGCAGCGCCGGGTGCGGGTCGAACCGGCCCGCGTCCACCGGCAGCCGCACGTCGCCGTACAGGTCGTCGCCCGACCGCCACGCGGCGAGCAGCCCGCGGAACGCCGGGCCGTACTGGTAGCCCTGGTCGGCCAACCGGTCGTACCGGCCGTCGAGGTCGACCGGTTCGGTGTCGACGGGCCACTCGAACCCCGTCGGCGCCGAGTGCTCCGCGGTCAGCGTGCCGGAGGCGTGCAGGGTCCAGCCCTCGCCGTCCTTGGAGTGCACGGTGACACCGCGCCGGCCGTGGTCGTCCGGCGCGCCCACCGCCAGCTGCACCTCGGCGGGCACCAGGAGCGGCGCGTGGGACACGAGTTCGGCCAGGACGGGACAGCCGACCTGCTCCCCCGCGTGCACCGCGAGCTCGACCAGCGCGGCGCCGGGCACCAACGGCTCGCCGAGCACCGCGTGGTCGGCCAGCCACGGGTGCGCGTCCAGGGTGAGCCTGCCCGCCAGCAGCACCCCGTCGCCGTTGGCCACGCGCACGGCCGAGGTCAGCAGCGGGTGGCCGGACGGCGTGCCGTAGTCCACGTCGGACGCCAGCCAGTACCGCTCCCGCTGGAACGGGTAGGTCGGCAGGTCGACCGGCGGGCCGTCGGGCAGCCGCCAGTCCACCGGCACGCCGTGCACGTGCGCGTGCGCCAGCGCGGCGGTGAACCGGTCGAGCCCGCCGTCGTCGCGGCGCAGGGTGCCCAGCGCCACCGTGCCGTCCGGCGCGGCGGCGGTGAGCACCGGGTGCGGGCTGGACTCCACCAGCACGCCGATCCCGTCGGCCACCACCGCTTCGACGGCGCGGTGGAACTCGACCGGTTCGCGCGTGTTGCGGTACCAGTACTCGGCGTCCAGGGTCGCGGTGTCGAGCAGGGCGCCGGTCACCGACGAGTAGAACGGGATCGTGGCCGGGCGCGGCCGGACGGGCGCGAGCGCGGTCAGCAGCTCGTCGCGCAGCTCGGCCACCTGCGGCGAGTGCCCGGCGTAGTCGACCCGCACGCGCTTGGCCCGCAGGCTCTCCACCGCGAGGAGCCGGTCGAGCGCGTCGTCCGGGCCGGAGACCACGGTGGCGGCGGGTCCGTTGACCGCCGCGACGACCAGGCCGTCCTCCAGCAGCGGGCGCACCTCGGCCACGGGCAGCGGCACGGACACCATCCCGCCGCGTCCGCCGAGTTCGCGCAGGGCCTTGGCGCGCAGGGCGACGACCCTGGCCCCGTCTTCGAGCGACAACGCCCCGGCCACGACCGCCGCCGCGATCTCGCCCTGCGAATGACCCACCACCGCGTCCGGTGTCACACCGTGCGAACGCCAC
>NZ_LGED01000226.1 GCF_001280085.1 Saccharothrix sp. NRRL B-16348
GACGAAGCCCACGTCGGCGAGTTTGCGCAGGTGGTGCGAGCAGGTGGACTGGCTGACCCCGACGGCCTCGGTCAACGCGCCGACGGTGATCTCGCCGGGGTGGGTGGCGACGGTGTGCAGCAGGCGCACGCGGGTCGGGTCGGCCAGGCAGGCGAACCACTCGGCGTAGGTCGAGGCGTCCTCGGGCGCGAGGCCCACGGCGGGCAGCGTCGTCGTCATGGGGCACAGAGTATCGACAAGTACCGATGGTTGCATCCATCGAGACTACTCGATACATTGCCCACTGTTCGATCGAGGGTCGCCGATGAAAGAGGTTTCTGGTGGACGAGCTTCCTGTGGTCGTGGTCGGGGCGGGACCGGTCGGGTTGGCGGCGGCGGCACACTTGCTGGAACGCGGCTTGCGGCCGTTGGTGCTGGAAGCGGGCCCGCAGGCGGGCGCGGCGGTGGCGCAGTGGCGGCACGTGCGGTTGTTCTCGCAGTGGTCCGAGCTCGTCGACCCGGCCGCGCGCCGACTGCTGGAGCCCACCGGGTGGCGTGCGCCCGACCCTGACGGCTACCCGACCGACGGCTACCCGACCGGCGAGCAGTGGGCGGCCGAGTACCTGGTGCCGCTGGCCGAGGCGTTGGGCGACCACGTCCGCGTGAAGGCCCGCGTGGTCGGCGTCGCCCGCCGCGGCCGGGACCGCGTCGTGGACTCCGGCCGCGACACCGAACCCCTGACCGTCCACATCGACAACGGCGAACGGATCACCGCACGGGCCGTCATCGACGCCTCGGGAACGTGGGGCGAACCGAACCCGCTCGGCGGCGACGGGCTGCCGGCCGCCGGAGAGCGGGAAGCGGCGGACCGGATCGGCTACCGCGTGCCGGACGTCGTGGGCGAGCAGGCCCGGTACGCGGGCAAGAGGATCGCCGTGGCCGGCAGCGGGCACTCCGCGCTCACCGCCCTGATCGCACTGACGGACCTGGCGGACAAGCACCCCGGCACCCACGTGACCTGGCTGCTCCGCCGCGGCACGGTCGGCGCAGTGTTCGGCGGCGGCGAGGCGGACCAGCTGCCTGCGCGTGGCGCGTTGGGGTTGCGGGCGCGGGCGGCGGTGAAGGCCGGGCACGTCGAGGTGGTCACCGGTTTCCGCACCGCGGCCGTCGAGCGTGACGGCGAGCGCCTGGTGCTGGTGTCGGAGGACGGGCACCGCCTCGACGCGGTGGACGAGGTCGTGTCGCTGACCGGGTTCCGGCCGGACCACTCGTGGCTGTCGGAGGTGCGGCTGGACCTGGACCCCGTGCTGCAGGCCCCCACCAGGCTGGCGCCGCTGGTCGACCCGAACGTCCACTCCTGCGGCTCGGTCTACCCGCACGGCGCAAATGAATTGCGGCACCCGGAGCCCGGCGTGTACCTGGTGGGCATGAAGAGTTACGGGCGCGCGCCCACGTTCCTCGCGCTGACCGGCTACGAACAGGTCCGCAGCGTCGCCGCCGAGATCGCGGGCGACCACGAGTCCGCCGCCGAGGTCGAGCTGACGCTGCCCGAGACCGGTGTCTGCGGCGGGTCCGGCGTGTTCGACGTCGAGCCGACGTCCTCCGGCGGCGGCTGCTGCGCCGCGCCGGTGGCGGAACTGACGCTCACCGCCCCGAGTGCCCGGAGCTGAACTCGCGCGGCCCGGCGTGCTCAGGGGACACGCCGGGCCGCGCCGCGTGCTGGTGGTGCTGTGCCTGACCCAGATCACCGGCTGGGGCGTGCTGTTCTACGGCTTCCCGGTGCTCGCGCCGGCGATCGGTGCGGACGCGGGGTGGTCCGGCACGGCGGTCATCGGCGCGTTCTCGGTGGCGCAGCTGGTCAGCGCGGTGGTCGGGGTGCCGGTCGGCAGGCTGCTCGACCGGCACGGGCCGCGCGTGGTGATGACGATCGGGTCGCTGCTGGCCGTCGGCGCGCTGGCGGTGGTCGCGTCGGCGCGGTCGCTGCCCTGGTTCTACGCGGGCTGGGTGCTGGTCGGCGTGGCCATGGCCGGTGTGCTGTACCAGCCGGCGTTCGCCGCCCTGACCCGCTGGCACGGCCCGGAACGCCGGGTGGCCGCGCTGACCGTCGTCACGTTGGCGGGCGGGCTGGCGAGCACCGTGTTCGCCCCGCTCACCGCCCTGCTGGCCGCGCACCTGGACTGGCGGCAGACCTACCTGGTGCTCGGCGCCGTGCTGGCCGTGCTCACGGTGCCCGCGCACCTGTTCGGCCTCCGCCTGCCGTGGCCCGACCACCCGGCCACCTCGGACACCCGTCGGCCGACCACGATCGTGCGCAGCAGCCCGTTCGTGCTGCTCGTCGTGTCGATGAGCATCGGCGCGCTGGCCGTGTACGCGATCGTGGTCGCCATGGTGCCGTTGTTCGCCGAACGCGGCCTCTCCACCACCACCGCCGCGTGGGCGCTCGGCCTGGGCGGCGTCGGACAGGTCCTCGGACGTCTCGCCTACGGGCGTCTGGTCGCGAGATCCGGGGTGAAGGCCAGGACCGCCGGTGCCCTGCTCGCGGCGGCCGCCACCACCCTCCTGTTGGGACTGGTCCCGGGACCGGCGTTCGCCCTGATCGCCGCCGCGGTGCTGGCGGGTGTGGTCCGGGGTGCCTTCACGCTCATCCACGCCACCGCCGTCACCGACCGCTGGGGCACGACCTACTACGGGCAGCTCAGCGGCGTGCTCCACGCGCCGTTGACGATCACGGCCGCCGTGGCGCCGTGGGCCGCGACCGCGCTCGCCGGGACGCTGGGCGGCTACCCGGCCGTGTTCACCGTGCTGGCCGCGTTGGGCGTGGTCGCGGCGGTGGTCTCCCTCAAGTCCGTGCCGCCCTACACTGTGGGCCACGACTTCCGTGGGGGACGCAGTGGCAGTGAGCAGTGACCAGTTCTTCCGGGTGGTGGACGCGCTCGTCGACGTCCAGCGCGCGGAAGGCGGCGACTACAGCTCGTTCAGCGTGCGCGGCAAGCGCTTCGGCTACTACTGGCCGCGCACGCAGACCGTCGGCCTGAAGCAGCTGCTGTCCGAGCAGCAGGCGCTGGTCGCCGAGCGGCCGGACGTCTTCGAGGAGCAGTTCACGTCCGGCGGTTTCGGCTGGGTGGTCGTCCAGCTGGCCGGCATCGAG
Organism: Saccharothrix sp. NRRL B-16348; assembly: GCF_001280085.1. Taxonomy (GTDB): domain Bacteria; phylum Actinomycetota; class Actinomycetes; order Mycobacteriales; family Pseudonocardiaceae; genus Actinosynnema. The sequence goes on from NZ_LGED01000226.1 coordinate 3,128, forward strand.
GCCGACGAGCTGGCCGAGCTGGTCTTCGAGGCCTGGCGCCTGTCCGCGCCCGAGGACCTGATCGCCCAGGTCCCCGACCCGGCGCGGCAGGCGCGCCGCTAGCCGGACGCGCCTGCCGGACCGCAGGTCAGTCCGTGCCCGCGACGAGGGGTTCCAGCGACACCTCGGGGTGCAGGCGCCGCAGGACGGCCAACGCGGTCGAGTCGGTGAACAGCGCCAGGTGGGTGCCGTCCTCGCGGGTGAGCACCTCGTGGCCGCGGCTGTCGACGACGGCCCGGTGGGCGGGGTCGGGCAGACGCCGCACCACCGTGTACGGCAGTCGTTCCAGGCGGACGGGCGACTTGAACTCCGCGTCCAGCCGGTGCGCGGCGACCTCGAACTGCATCGGTCCGACGGCGGCGAACACGGGCGCGCCGTCACCGCGTCGCGCCGAGCGCAGGATCTGCACGACGCCTTCGGACCCGAGCTGCTCGATGCCCCGGCGGAACTGCTTGGACCGGCTCAGGTCCGCCGGGCGGACCACCGCGAAGTGCACGGGCGCGAAACTGGGCAGCCCGGGGAAGCGCACCGCGGGCCGGTCGGTGTAGAGCGTGTCGCCCACCCGCAGCGAGTGGGCGTTGACGAGGCCGATCACGTCGCCCGGGAACGCGGTGTCCAGCGTGGAGCGCTGCTGCCCGAAGACCTGCTGGACGTACTTGGTGGCGAACGGCTTGCCGGTGGTCGCGTTGGTGACCACCATGCCCCGCTCGAACACCCCGGAGCAGACGCGGGCGAAGGCGATCTGGTCCCGGTGGGAGGGGTCCATGCCGGTCTGGACCTTGAACACGAACGCGGAGAACGGCGCGTCGAGCCCGCGTGGCCGCGCGTCGACGTCCGGGCGCGGCGTCGGTCGCGGCGCGAGGTCGACCAGCAGGTCCAGCAGGTGCTTCACGCCGAAGTTGAGCACGGCCGAGCCGAACAGCACCGGCGTGGCGGACGCGTTCAGGAAGCGGCCCAGGTCGAAGTCACCGCCGGAGGCGGACAGCAGGTCGACCTCCTCGACCGCACGCGTCCAGTCGGCGCCTTCCTCGGCCTCCGCGCGGGCGGGGTCGAGGCGTTGCTGGCCGGCCGCCGTGGCGCCGCCCGCCGTGCGCGAGTAGCGGATGAACTGCCCGTCACGGCGGTCCAGCACGCCCCGGAAGTGGCCTGCCTCGCCGACCGGCCACGTCAACGGCATCGGTTGCAGCCCGATGCGCTCCACGAGCTCGTCGCACAGCTCCAGCGCGTCGCGACCGGGCCGGTCCCACTTGTTGACGAACGTGATCACCGGGATGCCGCGGTGCCGGCACACGTCGAACAGCTTGAGCGTCTGCGGTTCCAGGCCCTTGGCGGCGTCCAGCAGCATCACGGCCGAGTCGACGGCCGCGAGCACCCGGTAGGTGTCCTCGGAGAAGTCGGCGTGGCCGGGCGTGTCGAGCAGGTTGACGACCGCGTCGCCGTAGGCGAACTGCAACGCCGCCGAGGTGATGGAGATGCCCCGCGCCTTCTCCATCTCCATCCAGTCCGACACCACGCCGCGCCGGCCGGACTTGCCGTGCACCGCGCCCGCCTCGGAGATCACCCTGGCGTGCAGGGCGAGCGCCTCGGTCAACGTGGACTTGCCCGCGTCCGGGTGGCTGATCACCGCGAACGTGCGCCGCCGATCCGCCTCCCGCAGCACATCGGCGGGTGAGGCCGTCACCGGACCTGCGGTGGTCATTCGCGTTCTCCTGGGCTCGGCGGATTCCACAAAATCTACCCTCACGTTACGGTAGCCTCCGGTCGTGCCGCACCGGGTGCCACAATGGTCGAACCTATTCGGAGTCGGAAGGGATCTTGTGGGCGGGCAGATGCAGATCGGCGAGGTGGCCGACCGGACCGGCCTGTCGCTGCGCACGATCCGCTACTACGAGGAAGTCGGCCTGGTCGTGCCGAACGCCCGCAGCCAGGGCGGGTTCCGCCTCTACACCGAGCCCGACGTCGACCGCCTCCAGGTGATCAAGCGCATGAAGCCGCTCGGCTTCCAGCTGGAGGAGATGCGCGAGCTGCTGACCATCCTCGACGCCCTCTCCGCCCCCGAGGACGAGGACCGCGACAAGCACCTCGACCGCCTCGCGCGGTTCCACACGACGGCCGAGGAGCGCTGCGACGAACTCCGCGCCCAGTTGCGGATCGCCGAGGACTTCGCGGGCACCCTGCGGGCCCACCTGCCCCGCGGCTGAGCGCCCCGAACCCGGGCCGGCTGTTCGGACCCGAGCACCCTCACGTAACGTGAGGGTGTGACCATGGCTCGAACCTCCACCCCTCCCCCGGCCCTCACCCCCGGCGCGCTGCGCGTCATCGCCCTCGGCGGGCTCGGTGAGATCGGCCGGAACATGACCGTGTTCGAGCACGAGGGCAAGCTGCTCGTCGTCGACTGCGGGGTGCTGTTCCCCGAGGAGCACCAGCCCGGGGTGGACGTGATCCTGCCCGACTGGACCTGGATGCGCGACCGGCTGGACGACGTGGTCGCGGTCGTGCTGACCCACGGGCACGAGGACCACATCGGCGGCGTGCCCTACCTGCTGCGCGAACGCGCCGACATCCCCGTCATCGGCTCGCGCCTGACGTTGAGCCTGCTCGCCGCCAAGCTCGTCGAGCACCGCATCACGCCGGTCACGGTGGAGGTCAAGGAGGGGCAGCGGTTCGCACGCGGCCCGTTCGACCTGGAGTTCCTGGCGGTCAACCACTCCATCCCGGACGGCCTGGCCATCGCCATCCGCACCGCCGCCGGCCTGGTGCTGCACACCGGCGACTTCAAGATGGACCAGTTCCCGCTGGACGGCCGGATCACCGACCTGCGCGGCTTCGCCCGCCTCGGCGAGGAGGGTGTCGACCTGTTCCTGGTCGACTCCACCAACGCCGACGTGCCCGGCTTCACCACCGCCGAGAAGGACCTGGCCCCCGCCATCGACGAGGTGTTCCGCACCACGCCGCGCCGGGTCATCGTGTCCAGCTTCGCCAGCCACGTGCACCGCATCCAGCAGGTCCTCGACGCCGCCCACGCCCACGGCCGCAAGGTCGCCTTCGTGGGGCGCTCCATGGTCCGCAACATGGCCGTGGCCACCGAGCTCGGCTACCTCAAGGTGCCCGACGGCCTGGTCGTGGACATCAAGCGCATGGACCGGATGCCTCCCCACCTGGTGACCCTGGTGTGCACCGGCTCCCAGGGCGAGCCGATGGCCGCCCTGTCCCGCATGGCGGGCGGCGACCACTCGATCCAGGTCGAGGAGGGCGACACCGTCCTGCTGGCCAGCTCGCTGATCCCCGGCAACGAGAACGCCATCTACCGGGTCATCAACGGCCTGACCGACCGCGGCGCGAACGTGGTGCACAAGGGCAACGCGAAGGTCCACGTCTCCGGCCACGCCAGCGCCGGCGAACTCGTCTACTGCTACAACATCGTGCAGCCGTCCAACGTCCTGCCCGTGCACGGCGAGGCACGACACCTGCGCGCCAACGCCGAACTGGCCATCAAGACCGGCGTGGACCGCGACCGCGTGCCGATCGCCGCCAACGGCCACGTCATCGACCTCCAGGACGGCCGCGCCCGCGTCACCGGCAAGGTCGAGATCCACAACATCTACGTCGACGGGCAGACCGTCGGCGGCGTCACCGAGGCCTCGCTGGCCCAGCGCCGCACCCTCGGCGAGGAAGGCGTCATCACCGTCGTCGCCATCGTCGACATCGACTCCCGCCGGCTCGCCGAACCGCCGGACTTCATCGCCCACGGCTTCGAGCACGACGCCTCCACCTTCGCCCCCGCCATCCCCGCGATCGAGAAGGCGCTGGTCGGCGCGAACGAACGCGGCGTCACCGACTTCGAGGAACTCGAACGGCTCATCGCACGCGAGGTGCAGAACTGGGCGTACCGGACCCACCGCCGTCGGCCGGTGGTCATCCCGGTGGTCATCGAGGCCTGAGGCGTCCGCCGCCCGCCCGCAGCCGTTCCCGCACGGCGGCGTGCGCGGCGGCACGCTCCCGGTCCGTGCGGCGGGGGCGGACCGGGGATGCGGTCGAAGTCGTCCTGGTCCGGCGCGGGGACCACGTCCAGGTCGACGGGCCGTGACGTGCGGAGAGCTTCCTCACGACCGGTCCGCCCGATCCGGGACCAACAGTGACGTCAGGGTAGGGTTGCCGAGGTTGCGCCGGAGAAGCCGCGGCCCGTCACGAACCCCGCTCCCCGGCTCGCCACGAGGCAGGCACTCGGTCGGGCGCTGCCCCCTTGTTCACCGCGCGAGCCGCCCTCGCCCGCTCGCGACAAGTCCCCGAGGTGTCGATTGTCCTCGCACGAGGCGCCCGCACGTCCCACCCTGCTCTCGCGCGTCCGCGTGAACTGGTTCGCCAACACCCGCGCGGACCTGCTCTCCGGCCTCGTCGTCGCCCTGGCGCTGATCCCCGAGGCGCTGTCGTTCTCGATCATCGCCGGCGTCGACCCGAAGGTGGGCCTCTACGCCTCGTTCACCATCGCGATCATCATCGCCTTCGCGGGCGGGCGGCCCGGCATGATCTCCGCCGCCACCGGCGCGATGGCGTTGGTGCTGGTGCCCCTGGTGCGCGACCACGGCGTGGAGTACCTGTTCGCCGCCACGATCCTGACCGGCGCGTTCCAGGTCGTGTTCGGGCTGGTCGGCGTGCACAAGCTCATGCGCTTCGTGCCCCGGACCGTCATGGTCGGCTTCGTCAACGCCCTGGCGATCCTGCTGTTCACCGCCCAGATCCCGCACATCACCGGCGGCGGCTGGCCCGTCGTCGCGCTGGCCGCGCTCGGCCTGGCGATCATCTACCTGCTGCCGAAGCTCACCAAGGTCGTCCCGTCGCCGCTGGTCGCGATCGTGGTGGTCACCTCGCTCACGGTGTTCCTGCACATCGGCGTGCCCACGGTGGGTGACATGGGCGACCTGCCCGACGCGCTGCCGTTCTTCGGCCTGCCGATGGTGCCGTTCACGATCGAGACGCTGACGATCATCGCGCCCTACGCCCTCACGCTGGCCGTCGTCGGCCTGGTCGAGTCGCTGCTGACCGCGCAACTGCTCGACGACCTCACCGACACCCCGTCCGACAAGGGGGTGGAGGTCCGCGGGCAGGGCATCGCCAACGTCGCCACCGGTTTCCTCGGCGGCATGGCCGGCTGCGCGATGATCGGCCAGTCGATCATCAACACCAAGTCCGGCGGCCGCACCCGGCTGTCGACCCTGTCGGCCGGCGTGTTCCTGCTGATCCTGGTCTACACCCTCGGCCCGGTCGTCTCGCTGATCCCGATGGCGGCGCTCGTCGCCGTGATGGTCTTCGTGTCGATCAGCACGTTCGACTGGTCCAGCGTCAAGCCCTCCGGCCTGCGCCGCGCGCCACGCAGCGAGACCGCCGTCATGGTCGTCACCGTCGGCACCGTGGTGGCCACCCACAACCTCGCCCTCGGCGTCATCGCCGGCGCACTCCTCGCCGCCGTGTTCTTCGCCCGCCGCGTCGCCCACCTGGTCGACGTCTCCAGCGTCCTGGACCCCGACGGCCGCATCCGCGTCTACGCGCTGACCGGCGAGCTGTTCTTCGCCTCCACCAACGAACTCATGCACTCGTTCGACTACGCGGAGGACGTCGACAAGGTCGTCGTCGACCTGTCCGGCGCCCACGTCTGGGACAGCTCCGCGGTGGCCACCCTCGACGCCGTCACCGCCAAGTTCGCCGCACGCGGCGTCGAAGTCGAGATCGTCGGGCTGAACCCGCACAGCGAGCAGCTGCACAGCAAGCTCACCGGGCAGCTCACCGGCTCCCACTGACGACTTGCCCGAGGCCCGGGCTAACAGGCGACCCAGGCGCCGTTCTCCACGATCAGCTTGATCACGTCACCGGCCCGGACGAGCCCGATCGGCAGCGGGGCGGCCATGCTGTCCAGCGCGGCGTCCGCCTCGGCGGAGAGGTCGTCCGGCATGCCCTTGGTCGGCAGCCGTTCGAGTACCCCGGTGGCCGTCGTGTCGGTCTTGTCGCGGACCTCGCCCGCCTGGACCCGGTACTCGACGTCGGCCAGTCTCGGATCCACCCCGGCCAACTCCGCCAGCGTGCTCCGGAACGTGTACTGCTCACGCCACTTCTCCGCGCACACCAGCTTCTTGATCGCGTCGTCGTCCTGGTCGTTGGTCGCCCGGGCCAGCGCGGCCAGCGCGGCCTCCGGTGTGTCCGCTGTGTCCGCGGACTGGGCGGAGCCCGAACACGCGACGAGCCACCCGCTCAGCCCGACGACACCGGCCACCACTCGTAATCGCCACGCCCGCCCACAAATGCTCACGTGCGCTGACGGTAGTCGGCACCACGCCGTCCCCGAACCGGAAGTTTCCGGTTCAGCAAAGGCGATCGGAGGTGGCGGAGGAAGTGACCGGATGAGGTGGTCTCCCCGAACGGCGGCGCGCCCGATCGGGGTGCACGGGCTGACAGTCGCCGCACGGCCACGCGAAGCTGGCCGGTATGAGGGGTGCAGGCGTGGTCGTGCCGGTGTTGGTGTCGCTGTTGACCGCCGCGGTCCCCGCGGCCGCGGACCGTCCCGGCGTGGTGGTCGACTCGGATCGGTCGGCGTCCTGGCGCGGGTGGGTGGTCCAGGACGATCCGCGGGTGCGGGACGTGCCCGAGTGCCGGCCGGTGGGGTGCGACCGGGCCGACGTCGCGGTGCGGCTGCCCGCGCGGTTGCGCGACCGGCCCGGCGGGGTCGAGCTGGCGATCCGCGCGGTCGGCGCCACGCCTGACGACAGCCTGGGCTTCGCCGTCTACCAGGGCGGTCGCCGGGTCGCCCTCGCCGACGCGCAGATCGGCACGTCGCGCTCGGTGTGGCTGCCCAAGACCACCGCCCGCTACACCGTCTACGTGTTCCAGAACCCGTTCGTGCCCGAGCTGGCGTCCCGGACCGTCCGGTACGAGGGGCTGGTCGAGAACGAGGACTCCCGCGCCGAGCCCGAGCCGCGCGACCTGCTGCCCGACCTGGAGGCGTTGCCGCAGCGGTTCGCGACGTTCGACACCCCGCCGCCGTTCTTCGGCGACGCGGCCGAGCCGGGCTCGTCGTGCTTCCGCAGCGAGGTCGAGGAGCGGGACGCGCGGCTGTGCCTGCGGTTCGGTCAGGCCATGGCCAACACCGGCGACGGCCCGGTGGACGTCCGCTACCGCACGCCCGCCGGGCAGCGGCCGGACGAGGTGCCCGGCGCCCAGCGCGTCCACCGCTCCGACGGCACGTTCACCGACGTCCCGTCCGTGGGCGCCATGCACTACCACGCGATCCACTCCCACTACCACTTCGAGGACTTCTCCGTGTCCGAGCTGTGGGCGGTGGACGCCGACGGACGCCCGACCGGGACCTCCCCCGCGGCCACCGGGAAGAAAAACGGCTTCTGCATGGCCGACACGGAACTGGCGTGGTGGGACCGGAAGGGCAACGCGCCGCAGACCTACCCGGCGCCCCGCTGCCTGGACCCCGAACCGGACTCGCCGCCCGGCGTCGACGCGTTCAAGAACGGCATCGCCCGGGGCTGGGCGGACGAGTACTGGTGGGCGCTGCCCGACCAGATGATCGAGGTCAGCGGTCTGGCGGACGGCACGTACGCGCTCGTCACCCGCGTCGACCCCGTCAACCGGCTGCGCGAGCTCGACGAGGGCGACAACTGCGTGCGCGTGCCGATCACGCTGACCGGCCTCGCCGCCGGCGCGCCGGTGGCGACGCTGGGCAGCCCGGCCGTGCCCTGCGACTGAACCCGGCCGCGCGGGCCCCGTGTCACCAGGACGAGTGGTCCCGACCGTTCGCGCTGCGACCGTCGCCCGGCCGCGGCCAGCATGTCGACTGTGCTGAATCGTGCGTTCCGGGTCCTGCTCGCCGTCCTGACCGCGACGGCGCTGGTCGCCGCGCCCTCGGTCGCGTCCGCCGCCGTCGAACCCCTCACCGACGAGCAGTGGGCGGCGCACGTCGAAGCCCTCGACGCCGCCGTGGAGCAGGCGAAGCGGGACGGGCGGACGACCGATGTGCTGTACACCGTGAACGGTGACGGCGTGCACTGGTTCCCGGCGCGGGTGATCGAGCAGCGCCTCGCCGCCGACGCCTTGTACGCCAAGGGTGACGAGGCGCCCGACGAGGGCCTGGCCGTGCTGACCGGCGGGCTGCCGGGCGCGGGCAAGACCACCGTGCTGACGAGCAGCCCGTTCATCGACATGTCGAAGTACCTGGTGCTGAGTTCCGACGACGCCAAGGAGGTGATGTGCGAGCGCGGGATGATCCCCGACCTCGAGGGGTTCGCGCCGATGGAGACCGCGGACCTCATCCAGAAGGAGGCCTCGCTCATCACGCGGATGGTCGCGGACCGCGCGTACCGGGAGCGGAAGAACGTCATCTGGGACACCACGATGTCGTCGGTGGAGGCGGTGGACCAGCGCGTCGCGCCGCTGCGTGACGCCGGGTACGACGAGGTCGCGGCGATGTTCCTGGAGGTGCCGATCGAGGTGAGCGTGCGGCGGGTCGACCACCGGCACCGCGTCGGCTACGAGCGGTACCGCAACGGCGCGCGGTGCGAGGGGCGGCACGTGCCCACCGCGTTCGTCCGCAAGCACGCCGACGCGGAGTGGGGCAGCGTGAACCGCAAGGCGTTCGAGGCGACCAAGCCGCGGTACGACCGTTGGTACTTCTACGACTCCACCGAGCTGCCGCCCGTCCTGGTCGACCAGGGGCCGTGAGCGAGGTCGCCGACCTGCTCGCCGCGTTGCGGGAGGGCGCGCTGGACCTGGACACCGTGGCGCGGCGTTTTCGGGAGCGGAGTTGGCCCGCGCCACCGGCCGGCGACCCGGTGACGACCGTGCCGGGGTCGTTCGAGGAGGTCGTGCTCGCCTACGCACGGGGTGACCTCACCGACGAGCAGTACGCGACCTTGCTGTGCGCGGCCGTGTCGGCGACCGGAGGTGCGTGAGGGGATTCGTTGACCCGGGCTCAGTTCTCCGGGCCGCGGACGTGGTCGGCGATCGTGGCCGGGTCGACGCCGCAGACGCGCAGGACGCTCCTGGCGAGCGCTTCGGTGGCGTCCGGCAGTGACAGCCGGCCGGCGTTCACCGCGTCTCCGGCGGCGTGCCCGAGTGCGATGACGGCGGTCGCGAGCCACGGCGTGGGGACGTCGTCGGTGAACTCGCCGGATAGCCGGCCCCGGGTGAGCAGCCGGTCGAGGTGGTCGACGACCGGTTGGTGCCGGGCGTGGTCGGCGTCGGCGTCGACCGCGGTGGTGGCGGTGCCCAGCAGCAGTGGGTAGCGCTGGAGCGTTCGCCAACTCGCGTCGAGGAGGCGGAGCAACGCGTCGGCCGCGGAGCCCTCGTCCAGGCGTGCGGCGTCCATCTCGGCGACCGCCTCGCCGGTGATCACGTCGACCACCGCGCCGACGAGCGCCTCACGGGTCTTGAAGTGGGCGTAGATCGTCTGCCGACTCACACCCGCCGCGGCGGCGACGTCCTCGACGCTCGCGTGGGGCTGAGCGGCGAGAACCGCCTTCGCGGCCGACAGGATCGCGTTCGCGCTGCGGTCGGCGTCGGAGCGGCGCCGCCGACGCCGGGGAGTCGTTATCTCGGACACGTTGTCAAGATTAGCAAGGACCGTTAAGTTGGACAGCATGTCAGACTTAAGAGGTGGGGTTGGTCGTCGCGATGTGCTGCGGGCCGGGGTGGTGATGGTGGCCGCGGGGACGGCGGCCGTGCCCGCCGGGCGGGCCGCGGCGGCGTCGGGCGAAGGTGCCGTGGCGCTGACCGGCGTGACGGTCGTCGACGCCACCGGGCGCCCGCCCCGGCGCGACATGACCGTGCTCGTCCGCGACGAGCGCATCGTCGCGGTCGGCCGCCGGGGCGCGGTTCGGGTGCCGGCCGGTGCGCGGGTGTTGGACCTGCCCGGGAAGTTCGTGATCCCCGGCTTGTGGGACGCGCACGTGCACAGCATTCCCGCCGAGCGGATCTCCCCGCCGCTGTACCTGGTCAACGGCATCACGTCGGTCCGGGAGATGTCCGGCTCGGCGCTGCTGCACGAGTGGCGCGACCGGGTCGATCGCGGCGAGTTGCTCGGGCCGCGGTCGGTCATCGCCGGCCGGATCGTCGACGGCGCACCGACCATCGGCGACCCGGCGTCCTTCGTCGAGGTCGCCACCGAGGCGCAGGCACGGGAGGCGGTGCGGCAAGCCGAACGGGACGGCGCGGACTTCGTGAAGGTGTACTCGCGGCTGTCCGCCGACCTGTACCGCGTGATCGCCGAGGAGGCGCGCCGGCGGGGGATGCCGTTCGCCGGGCACTGCCCGGACGCGGTCCCGCTCGGCGCGGCCGGTGCGGCGGGCCAGCGCAGCGTCGAACACCTGTACTCGACCTGGTACGACACGTCCGACCGGGAGGAGGAACTGCGCGCCCGGATCGCCGGGCTGACGATCGGCCGGGGCGACTACGTCACCTGGATGCACGAGATCCACCGCCTGGAGTGGGACGCGGTCCGCGGCTACAGCCCGAGGAAGGCCGCGGCGGTGTTCGCCACGCTGGCCCGCAACCGCACCCGGATCGTCCCCACCCTCGTGGTGTACCGGGTGCTGGACCGGCCGGACGAGGTCGTGGCGGGCGACGAGCGGCTGAAGTACGTGCCGGCGGCGGTGGTCGAGGGCTGGCGCTGGGCGCTGGAGAACGTCGTCAAGGCCGGCTGGACACCGGAGGAAACCGCCCAGCGCCACGCCTTGCTCGAGCACCGGCTGGCGTTCGTGGGCGAACTGGCCCGAGCGGGCGTGCCGGTCGTCGCCGGGACCGACGGCGGCGACATGCCGTTCGTCATCCCCGGGTTCAGCCTGCACGACGAACTCGCCGCGCTGGTGCGTGCCGGGCTCTCCCCGCTCCAGGCGTTGCGAGCGGCGACCGTCGAACCGGCGCGCATGCTCGGCCTGGACGACGTGCTGGGCACGGTGACGCCCGGCAAGTTCGCCGACCTGGTCGTGCTGGACGCCGACCCGCTGGCCGACATCCGCAACACCACCCGCATCCACACCGTGCTCACCCGTGGCCGCGTCATCTCCCCGGACCACCGCGCCCGCATGCTCGCCGACATCGCCGCCGCGGCGGCCGAGCCCACCACGTCCTGAAGATCCCCGAAGTCGTTGTCGCACAACCAAGGAGCTCCTCATGCCCATCCGACTGGTCACCGGGCTCGCCCTGCTGTCCACCGGCCTGCTCGCGGGCGCGTTCGGCTACGGCGCGGTCAACGTGGCGACCACGTTCAACGTGGTCCCGCTCGACGTGCGCCTGACCTTCCACTCGGCGCTCATGCAGATGAACGGCCCGGTCATGCAGACCACGATGGGGCTGGCCGCGCTGAGCTCGGTCGCCCTGGCCGTCCTCGCCCGCGGCACGCACCGGCACCTCGCCGGTGCGGCCGGCGCGCTGGCCGTGGCCTCCTTCCTGATCACCCGCTTCGGCAACGTGCCGATCAACGGCCGGATCAAGGTGTGGGCCGTCACCACACCACCGGCCGACTACGCGACGCAGCTCCAGCGGTGGGAGACCTTCAACGTCGTGCGCACCCTCACCGCGCTCGCCGCGTTCGTGCTCGTCATCGTCATCGCCGCCCGGATGGCCCGAACCGCGCAGGCCGACCACCGGCCCGCGCTTCCCGTGCCGGCGTGACAGGGACGCCGACAGTCCACTTCGGACCTACGAGAGGTCAGCCGTGCGCGGCGGTGTCGCCGGTCGACCCGGCGGCCAGCCGATCGGTCAGCAGTCCGGCCATCGCGCGCACGCCGTGGCCGATCGCGCGTTCGTCGGCGGCGAAGTCGGGGGTGTGCGGCGCGCCGTTCATCCCCGACTCCGCGTCCGCGACGCCGAGGTAGAACAGCGCGCCCGGCGCCTCGTCGAGGAACAGCGCGAAGTCCTCGCAGTTGAACGGCCAGGACGCCCGGCCCCACAGGACGGACTCCGGCCCCAGCGCCGCGTTCAGGTGCCGGCCGGCCGCCGTGCCGAGCTCCACCGAGTTCACCATGGCGGGGAACGGATCGCCGGCGAACTCGACACGTCCGCCGGCGGCCGCCGCGAGCCGCTCGACCTGCGCGCGCAGCTCCGGGTACCGCTCCTGCGGCCAGACGCGCAGCAGCGCGTTGACGGCGGGCTGCGCGTCGGGCGTCTGCTCGGTCCACTGGGAGACGGACACGGATTCCTGGATCGACGCGGCGATCTCGGGCTCCAGCAACGCGTTGAAGCGCGCGTTGTAGTCGGCGACGCTGCGCGGGAACGCGACCGTGCCGAGGTCCGCCACCTCGGCCGCGAGCGCGGCGGCGGCTGCTTCGTCGCCGCCCGGCAGCACGATCCGGACGTGGTCGAGCCCGGGCAGGCCGTGGCCCGGGGACACCACGATGGTGCCGGTGGGGAACGGGCTGCAGTGCAGCGCGTAGAACTCGCGCGGCGCGAGCCCCTGCACCAGGCCGGTCCTGAGCATCGCGCGCGCACCCCGCAAGGGTTCCTCGGCCGGTTGGAAGACGAACACCAGCCGGCCGCGCACCGGCTCGGAGCCCTGGGCCAGCGCACGGGCGACGCCGACGCCGATCGCGGTGTGCAGGTCGTGCCCGCAGAGGTGCGCGACGCCGGGGACGCGCGAGGCGAAGCCCTCGTCGAAGACCCGGCCCGAGTGCGGGATGGGCAGCACGTTCCTCCGCGCGTCGACGGCGTCCATGTCCGCCCGGAACGCGAGCGTCGGACCGTCCGCGGAACCGTCGAGCACCGCAACGACCCCGTGCCCGCCGACGCCGGTCGTCACCTCGAGCCCGGCCGCGCGCAACTGCTCCGCGACCAACCCGGCCGTCTCCCGCTCCTCGCCCGCGAGTTCGGGGCGGCGGTGGATCGCCCGGCGCAGCTCGATCAGTTCTCCGTCGAGGTTCGACACCGGTAGATCGTGCCCACAACGTCCGGTTCCGCGCATCACCATTTCAGCCGTGGCGGCAGCACGCCGACGTCCACCGCTCCCCCGCCGGCGAGTCGTCGTAGCGGGCCGGTCGGCTTGCCGCACAGGCATCCCGGTCCAGGCGGACTTCAGGCCGTCCTCGGGGTGTAGGCGAACCAGCACACCCCGCGGCTGCCGACCACCACCAGCCGGTCCGCCGCCACCCAGGTGACGGCTTTCAGCTGCCCGTCGAGCCGGAACTCGGCCAGCACGCGTCCGTCCCGGCTGTCGTGGACCCGCAGCACGCGGTCGTCCGCGACCGTGGCCAGCATCGTGCCGTCGGGCGACCACACGAGGTCCTGCAACGACTCCACCCACCGGGCGCGGTCGAACGCGGTGTCGATCTCCCAGGTCTTGGCGTCCACCGCGTGCAGGGTCCCGCCGAGCGCGACCACCAGCCGGGTGCCGTCGGGCGACGCCGCCATGCCGTCGGCCTCTCCGGGCAGGTCGCGCGTGAAGAGCGGCGCCCACGTCCTCGGGTTCGCGACGTGCAGCCGGTTGCCCAGGCCGAACGCGATCCACGAGCCGTCGGGCGCGGCGGCGCACAAGTCCGGGATGGCCGAGGTCCGGCTGGGCGGGTCGCCCTCGCCCGCGCGGTCCGGGTTCCACAGCCGCACCGTCGAGTCGCTGCCCAGCGACGCCAGGACTCCGTCGGCGGACACGGCGAGGTCGCCGACCTCGCCCGCGTGCGTGGGGATCCACGCCACCGGGCGCCAGCCCGCGGTGTCCCACAGGACGATCAGGCCGGTGTCGTCGCCGGTCGCGAGCCTGCCCCCGCCGGGGAAGAACGCCGCGGCCGACAGGTTCACGTGGTCGTGGCGGGTGATCGGGGGGTGGTCGGTGTTCGCCAGGTCCCACACGAGCAGGCCGTCCTCGCTCGGCACGACGGCCCACCGGCGGTCCGGGCTGACCACCGGCTGCCCGACCGAACCCCAGGACGTGGGAGCGGAGGCCACCACGGCGCCGTCGGGGTCGCGCACCTCCAGCCCTTCGTCGTGGACCACGAGCACGCGGCCTCCGCCGAGGTCGGCGCAACCCCGGGGCGTCGCCTTCGGCTTCACCACCCGGCTCCGCCTGCCCGAGGCGACGTCCCACACGACCAGCCGGTCCTTGTCGCCTTCGGTGACGAGCGACCTGCCGTCGTCGACGAAGCCGCAGACCTCCGGCCAGTGGGAGCCCTTGTCGAGGCGGGTGTCCAGGTACTCCCAAGTAGTGGTGTCCAGGAAGCGGATCACACCGCTCAGGGTGCTGACCGCCAGCGTCCGCCCGTCCCGTGACAGGGCGCAGGACGAGCTGTAGTAGCGCGAGCCGGCCGCCGGCACGACCCGCAGCAGCTGCCCGGTCGACGGCCGCCACACCCGGATGCCGTCGCCGCCCACCGTCGCGAGCCACGTCGCGTCGGGCGCGAAGAAGATCCGGTCCACGTGGTCGTGGCCGACCAGGACGCGGTTCAGCGCCGGGTCGGGGAGGTCGGGCAGCGGGCGCCACGGGGTGAGCCGGGGGTGGTCCGCGACCTCCGCCAGCGCGGCCGTGCGCAGCTCGTCGAACGCCGGGAAGTCGGGCAGCCGGTGGGCCAGCGCGTTGACCACGGCGTGGTCGAGTTCACCCGGCACCAGGAGGTGGCCGATCTGGTCGAGGACGCGGGCCAGTTCGCGGGCCAGGTCCGTGGCCACCAGGGCCAGGTCCTCGGCGACGGCGACCGGGCCCAGCCTGCGCAGCTTGCCGAGCACCCAGCCGGGGGTGGTGGCCAGCTCCGCCAGTTCCGCGCCGCGACCGGCGCCGTTGAGGTGGTAGGAGAGCCAGCGCCACAGGTACCCCGAGGACGGCGGCAGCGTCCACCACGGCACGGGACCGCCCGGTGCGGGGAGCGCGGTGGCCGCCTGGTCCAGCAGTCCCCGGTGCAGGGAGGTCAGGCGGTCGGGGCCGCATTCGTGGCGCAGGTAGGTGCGGATCACGTCGTGCAGGCGGATCTTGGCGCCGCCGCGCTCGACCAGGGACAGCTCGACCAGTTCCTGGCACAGCCGTTCGCTGTCGTCGGGCGACAAGCCCGCGGTGGCGCGCCACAGCTGGGCCACGACGTCCGACGGGACCTCGGTGTCCTCGGGGAAGATCGCCAGCTCCAGGGCGCGTTCGCGGCGGTCGCCGAGCGCGCCCAACGACGACTCCAGGGTGGCGGCCACCGTGCGTTCCCGGCCCGCCGGGTCGGCGACGTCCAGCGCGGTCGGGCCCAGGTCGTCGAGGCGGCGGACCAGGCGCTCGGCGGCCTCGGCGAGGTCGCCGCCGTCGCGGGCGGTGCGGCGCAGGGCGGAGTTGGCCAGCCGCAGGGCGAGCGGCCAGCGGCCGGTGCTGTCCAGCAGCCGTTCGCGCAGGTCGTCGGACAGCCCGGCCAAGCCGTCGCCGAGCAGGTCGCGGGCCTGGGTCGGGTTCATCTGGTCGACCCGGATCGCCTGGGCGTCGGCGGCGGCGAGGAGGTCAGGCACGCGGGTGGTGACCAGCAGCGTGCAGCTGCGGGCGGCGTCGAGGAACGGCCGCAGCTGCTCGGTGGTCCACACGTCGTCCACGACCAGCAACGGCGCGGGCCGGCGGTCCGCGAGCAGCACGCCCAGGTGCAGCCCCGCCTGCTCGGGGCTGGTGAAACCGGGCCGGTTGCCGGTGACCTGCCCGATGACGTCGTTCACCGCGTCGGCGAGCGCGGCGCCCCGCATCTCCTGCCCCACCGTCACCCAGTACCGGTCCGGGAACGCCTCCTCGACTTCCGGCACGCGCAGCACCCACGCGGCGAGCGTGGTCTTGCCGAAACCGCCCGCGCCGGCGAGCGTCGTGGTGATCCCGACCCGGCCCTTGCCGCCGGACAGCAGGGCCCGGACGATCTGGTCGGTCAGCTCCGGCCGCGGCACGAAACCGTCCACGCCCGCCGGGACGACCGCCCCTCCGCGCACCTCTCGCCGCGGTGCGGCGCGCCAGACCTCCAGCGCCACCCACACCCCCGCCAGCAGGGCCAGGACGGCGAAGACCAGCCAGCTCCAGCCCGAGGTCAGCAGGTTGACCGTGACCGCGACACCGATGCTGACCACGGTCACCACACCGGCCACCCACGCCTGCCGCTGCACGGCCACCCCCAAGATCGTCCTCCGGCGCGCCAAGCCAACCGTGCGGACGCGGGAAGGGCAACCAGCCAAGTCGACGCCGTCCGGCGGGGACCGGATCCGTTCGTTCGGCGCGCGGTGCGCTCGCTAATCGCGAAGTTGCTCTTCCCGCACGGACGCGAGCAGGTCGAGTGCCCTGGTGATCAGCGGCGAGTGCTGGGCGCCTTCGAGCACCGCGGCGAACACCCACCGCCGCGGTCGGGACGGGGTGATCCGGCGCAGGGTGACCGCGGCGGGCAGGTCGCGTTGGGCGAGTCGTGGGATCAACGCGACGCCGTGGCCGTGGGCGACCAGTTGGGCGAGGGCCTGCCAGTCGTTGGTCCGGTGCGCGACGTCCGGGGTGAAGCCGGCCGCGGCGCACGCCGTGGTGGTGATGGCGCCGCAGCAGCCCTTGTCGTCGCCGACGATCCACGGGTCGCGTTCGAAGTCCTTGAGCGCCACCGCTTTCCGCTCCAGCAGCGGGTGGTCGGGCGGCAGCGCCACGTCGAGCTCGTCGAAACCCAGGTCGACGCGGTGGTAGCGCGGGTCGCCCGCGGCGGGCGAGCCGGTGAAGGCGACCGCCAGCGCGATGTCGTGGCGGCCCGCGTCGAGTTCGTCGAACAGGGCGGGCGGCTCCGCCTCGGTCACCGTGATCCTGACGTTCGGGAGTTCGGCGCGGGCCCGGTCGAGCACGTCCGGCAGCAGCCCGGTGATCGCGGTGGGGAACGCGCCGAGCGTGACGGTGCCGCGCACGCCGTCGTCCCACGAGTCCAACTCGTGGCGGGCGCGTTCGACCTCGGCGAAGATCCGGTCGGCGTGGGCGAGCAGCGCGTGCGCCCGCGGGGTGAGCACCACCCGCCGCCCGACGTGCTGGAGCACCTCGAAGCCGACGTCGCGCGCGGTCCTCGCCAACTGCTGCGAGATCGCCGACGGGGTGAGGTGCAAGGCCGCCGCGGTGGCCGTGACGCTCCCGCGTTCGCGGAACTCCCGGAGCACCCGCAACCGCCGCAGGTCGTCCATGAAGTCAACGCTTAACGGTCGCATGTGGATATTGTAGATTGACGTTACCGTTCGCCGCGCCGAGGCTTGGCGCATGCGATCTCGGACCGACCCCCTCCGCCTCGGCATCGTCGCGCTCGGCGCGATGGGCGTCGAGATGCTCGCCGCAGCCGCCGCCCACCCCGCGTTCACCGTGGTCCGGGCGTCCGACATCGACCCGGCCGCCGTCGACCGCGTGCGGGCCCCGTACCCGGCCGTCGCGTTCACGACCGACGCGCGGGACGTTGTCGAATCGCCGGACGTCGACGCCGTGTACATCGCCACCCCGCCGTCGTTCCACGCGGATCTCGCGATCGCCGCGATGCGCGCGGGCAAGGCCGTGTTCTGCGAGAAGCCGCTGGCAGTCAGCCTGGCCGACGGGCGTCGGATGGTCCGGGCGGCGGCCGAGCACGGCGTCGCCGGCGCGGTGAACTTCGCGCTGTCGGACCGCGCCGCCGTGCTCGAAGTGGAGCGGAGCCTGGCCGTGGGCGAGGTCGGCGAGGTCGGCGGGATCGACATCCGGCTGTCGTTCCCCCGGTGGCCGCGGGAGTTCCAAGCGGACGCGGCCTGGCTGGCGGGCCGGGAGCAGGGCGGGTTCGTCCGCGAGGTGCTGTCCCACTTCCTCTACCTGACCGATCGCCTGCTGGGGCCGCTGGACCCGGTCGACGTCGGTGTCGACATCCCGGTCGACGATCCACGCGCGAGCGAGGTCGCCGCACGTGGGTTCCTCCGCGCGGGCCGGGTTCCCGTGCACGTGTCGGCGTTCTCCGGTGTCGCGGGCCCCGAACGCTACGAGTGGGCGCTGTGGGGCACCCGCCGCTCGTACCTGCTGCGGGACTGGGGCGAGTTGCTCAGCTCCGACGGCGGCGACTGGGAGCCGGTGGCCGTGCCGGGACCGCGGGGTTCCGAGGCGACCCGGCTGTCGCTGTTCGCGGACGCCGTGCGCGGCGGGAACCCGCGCTGCCTGGCCGACTTCCCTACCGCACTGCGGGTGCAGGCGGTCGTCGAGGCCTTCCACCACGCCGGGGAACGGGCCGGCCGTGCACGTGCCTCCCGGCTTGCCTGAGACCTCGTCTTCGTGTCGGCAAGGCCACAGGCACTCCCCCGCGAAATCCCCGTGCGGCGGGCCCCGGCCTTGTCCTACCCTGGTCGACGTGATGCAGCACCTGTTCTTCCTCTGAGGGACGACGCCTCCACCGGTACCGCGGGTTCGCGCTACCGGATGTCGTCCTTCCTGCTCATCACCTTCATCGGAGGCAGTTCCTTCATGTCGTCCCAGCTTTCGCCCGCGCTCGTGCGCGCGGCGCACGTCCGCGCGTCCGACGTGCACCTCTCCTTCGGCGGACGGCCCGTGCTCGCCGGGGTCGACCTCGTCGCCGCCGCCGGTGACCGGGTCGCCGTGGTCGGCGAGAACGGTCGCGGCAAGACCTCCCTGCTCCGGGTGCTCGCCGGCGACCTGCCCGCCGACCGCGGCGAAGTGCGCCGCGCGGGCTCGATCGGCGTCGCCGACCAGCAGCTCCCGCTCGGCGCCGCCGACACCGTCGGCGACCTGATCGACCTCGAACTGGCCGCCGTGCGCGATGTCCTGGGCCGCCTGGAGCGCGCCACCGACGCGCTCGCCGACAACCGTCCCGGCGCGGACGACGCCTACGCCACCGCTCTCGCCGAGGCGGAGGCGCTCGACGCGTGGGACGCCGACCGGCGCGTCGAGGTCTCGCTGGCC
Organism: Saccharothrix sp. NRRL B-16348; assembly: GCF_001280085.1. GTDB lineage: Bacteria > Actinomycetota > Actinomycetes > Mycobacteriales > Pseudonocardiaceae > Actinosynnema. The sequence continues at coordinate 22,026 of NZ_LGED01000226.1, forward strand.
GCGCTGAACGCCGTGGCCGACCGGACCCGCCCGCTCGGCGCCCTGTCGGTCGGCCAGCGGCACCGCGTGCGGCTCGCGTGCCTGCTCGGCGCCGGGCACGCCGTGCTGCTGCTGGACGAGCCGACCAACCACCTCGACGCGGCCGGGCTCGACCACCTCACCGAACGGCTGCGCGCCCACCCGGGCGTGGTCGTGCTGGTCAGCCACGACCGGGCGCTGCTCGCCGACGTGGCCACGACGGTGGTCGACCTCGACCCGTCCAGCGACGGCCGGCCGCGGGTGTACGGCGGCGGCTACACCGCCTACGTCGAGGCACGGCAGGCGGAGCGGGCCCGGTGGGAGGCGTTGCACGAGGAGCAGGTCGCCGAGCGGCAGCGGCTGGCCGACGACCTGTCCGCGGCGCAGAACCGGCTGCGCGACAACTGGCGGCCCGCCAAGGGGCACGGCAAGCACACGCGTGCGACCCGTGCGCCGGGGCTCGTGCGTGCCGTGCACCGACGGCAGGAGGAGCTGAGCGCGCACGTGGTGGAGGTCCCGCCGCCGCCCACCAGGTTCGCCATGCCGGAGCTGCCCGAGCACCGCGGTGCGACCCTGCTGCGGGCGGACGGCGTCACCGTGGCCGGGAGGCTCACCCGCCCGGTGGACTTGGCGCTGGACTCGGGCGACCGGCTGGTGGTCACCGGGCCCAACGGCGCGGGCAAGTCGACGTTGCTGGCCGTGCTGGCCGGACACCTGGAGCCGACCGCGGGAACGGTCGCCCGTGCCGAGGCGGTGCGGGTCGGGCGGTTGGGCCAGGAGTCCGACCCGCACGGTCGGCGCACGGCGGCGGAGCTGTACGACGTGCAGCTCGCGCGGTCGGGCGTCACGGGGCCGGGTCTCGGCGAGTTGGGCCTGCTCGACGGCTACGACCGGCGTCGACCGGTGGACGACCTGTCGGTCGGCGCGCGCAGGCGGCTGGACCTGGCGCTGGTGCTGGCGACCCGTCCCCACGTGTTGCTGCTGGACGAGCCGACCAACCACCTGTCGGCCGCGCTGGTCGACGAACTGACCGCCGCCCTCGCCTCCACCCCGGCCGCCGTGGTGATCGCCACACACGACCGGCAACTGTTGCGCGACACGGAATCCTGGCCACGACTGGCTCTGTGACCGAACCGGGCCGACGGCTCCTGCGACGGCCAACCGTCGCCAGAGCCGTCGGCCCCGCAGAGGTCAGCCTGTTTCCTCCACCAGGGTCCACACCTGCTTGAGGGGCAGATCGGCCCGCACGTCCGCGGGCAGCGCGGCGTAGTGCTGGAACACCCGGGTCAGCAGGTCTTCCGAGTCCCAGACCTTGATGGCGAAACGCTGCGTGGACAGGTACTGGCGAGCCTGCCGGGTGATGCCGCCCCAGGCGACGAGCAGGCCGATCGCGCCGTGGGCGGCCATCGCGCCCTGCAACTGCTGCACCACCGGCAGGCCGACCGGTCCGGCCTCGGACTTGACCTGCACCACGAGCCTGGGCTCGCCCAACCCGAGCGTCCCGGTACCCGCGATGATGTCGACACCTTGGTCGGTGCCTTCCGGGGACACCTCGCAGGTGAAGCCGTCAGCGGTCAGCACCGCGGCGGTCAGGTCGGCGAGGCGGTGGCCCGCGAAGGTCTCGATCAGCCGGCTGGCGATCCGGTCGGTGGCGTACTGCCCGACGTCCACACCCAGCTGCGCGGAATCGGTGGCCTCGTCGGCCGCCTCGCCGTCGCCGCTGGTCGCCCGGCCGGCCTTGCCCGGCGTCGTCGGAGTGCGCGAGCCTGGATCACGGCCCCCGCCGACCAACTGCTCGATCCGCCAAGCCGCGTCGTTGCGGGACAGCTCGCAGATCGTGGAGAAGGCCCCGAGCGAGTACAGCAAGTCCTGCTTGATCACCGTCCTCGGCAGGTCGGTCACCAGCCAGTGCACCGGCCGGACGTGCCGCCGATCCCGATCCGCCCGCGCAGCGCCCACAGCTGCGCGGTGAAGTTCCTGGCGGCCTGGTCCTTGGCGTCAGGTTCGGCGACGACCACTGCGGCGAGCACCTCGTCACGGGTGGTGGCGTCGCTCAGGTCGGCCACACCACCGAATCCGCCGCCGGTGTGCCCGGTGGCCACCGCCCACTGCTCGCGCTCCCCCGCCTTGCCCGCCCGTGCCAACCACGCCCGCACCCAATACCTCCACGCCGCGCAACCAGGTCGGGTGAGATTAGTACTCGCGCCCTTCGATGTGATCGGTTCCGGTGGAGGCCACGCCGGGCAGGCCGGATTCGCCGCCGACGGTCGCTTCGGCGTCGCCCTCGGTGCCCCCGGCGGTCGTCCGTCCGGTCTCCGCAGGACTGCGGAGAGCGATCCAGCGAGGTCCGGGATCATCAGCGCGAGGCTCCGGGTGGCGCGCGGGATGAGGTTCGGTTGATCGGTGACCCGGAGCGGCGTGCCGATGCCACCGTCAACGACCTGAGCGGCTCCGCCCGGGTCGTGGTCCAGGCGCGCGACATCACTGGTGGCGTCCACGTGCACCCCACCGGTGATGTCGCGGACTTCGCCGTCACGCCGCAGGTCCCGGTTCCGCCGTCCGCGCCCTTGGCCGTGCCGCACCGCCGGGTCGCCTCCGACCGGCTGCACGGGCGCGACGCGTTCGTGGCGGCCCTGATCGAAGGCATGCGGAGCAGGGCGAACTCGACCGACGCGCCGCGCGTGTGGGCGCTGTGCGGTCTCGGGGGCACCGGGAAGACCACGATCGCCCTGGAAGTCGCCCACCGGCTCGAGGCCGACCACCGGTACACGTGGTGGGTGTCGGCCTCGGACCCGACCGGTCTGATGGCGGCGTTGCGGGCGGTGGCGACGGACGCGGGCGCGGCTCCCGTCGAGTTCGACCACCTGCACCCGGCGGACGTCCTGTGGCGGAGGCTGGACGTGCTGCCCGACCCGTGGCTGCTGGTGCTGGACAACCTCGACGACCCCGACACCGCGTCCGCCGCCGGGCGCGCCACGGCGGACGGCACCGGCTGGCTCCGGGCGCCACGCACGCCTCACGGGACGGTTCTCGTCACCAGCCGGGAGACCCGCCGCGAACGCTGGGGACCGTGGGTGACGTGCCACGAAGTGGATCCGCTCGCCGTGCCCGACGCCGCCCGCGTGCTGCTCGACCTGGCGCCCGACGCGGGTGACGCGCGGGAAGCCGAGCTGCTGGCCGCGGAGCTCGGCGGCCTGCCGCTGGCACTCGACCTCGCCGGTTCCTACCTGGCGACGACGGCCAGGGCGGTGTGGCCCGACGAGGACGAACCCGTCACGTTCGCCGCGTACCGCGCCGCGTTCGCCCACCGGCTGCCCGACGTGGCCGTGGACACGGGTGGTCGGCCGAACGGCTCCGAGCAGGCCCGCCGGGACATCTTCGCCACCTGGGAGCTGTCGCTGGACCTGCTCGTGGCCCAGGGCCACGACATCGCCCGGCCGCTGTTGCGGCTGCTCTCCTGCTTCGCCGAGACCTCGTTGCCGTACCAGCTGGTGCTCGACCCGGAGGTGCTGCGCGCGGACGACCGCTTCACGAGCCTGACCCACCGCCGCCTCCGCGACGCGTTGCAGGGGCTCGCGGGGCTGCGGCTGATCACGATCAGCCCCGGCGAGGCGGGGCGGACGCTCGACATGCACCCGGTGGTGCGAGCCGGCATCCGCTCCGGCCGGGGCGCCGACTACCTGTTCCTGGTCACCGCGCTGCTGGAACGCGCCACCGCGAGCCTGTCCCCGGACGATCCCGGCACGTGGTCGCACTGGAGCCTGCTGGCGTCGCACTGCACCGCGGCGGTGCGCCTCCTCGTCGACACGGCGGGAGCGAGCGACGACCAGGTACTGACCACCACCGCGTTGGGCGTCCGGGCCGCCCGTCACCACTACACCGCCGGTTACTTCGAGGAGAGCGTGGCCGTGCTCCGGTCGGTGGTGAGCCTGCGCGAGCAGCGCTTCGGTCCCGCGCACCCCGAGACCCTGCACGGCAGGCGCCACCACGCGCGCGCACTGCTGGAGAACGGCCAGTTCCGGACCGCGCTCGTGGAGTACGAGCACGTCCTGGAACTGAGCCTGCCGCTCTTCGACCGGAACGACCCGCACCTGCTGTCCGCGCGTCGCGGGCTGGGCCGCGCGCTCATGGCGGTCGGCCGCTTCACCGACGCGGAAGCGGTGCTCGACGACCTCTTCCGCACCCTGGTCGAGGCAGGCCGGGCCGAAGACGACCCGGAGACCGTCGCGAGCCGGTACCTCCGCGCGCTCGTGCTGGTGAACCTCGGCAAGCACGCGGAGGCGGAGCGGGAGCTGAGGAACCTGCTCGTGCCGGACCAAGGAGTCCCCGGTCAGAACGCGCTCGACATTCGGCACCACATCGCCAGGACACTGCGCGGCCAGGGACGGATCGAGGAAGCCGAAGCGGAACTGCGGACCGCCATCGAGGCCTCGTCGGGCACCTTCGCCCCGGAGCACCTGGCGCTCCTCGCGGCGCAGTACGAGTGGGCGCGCGACCTCCGCGACCTGGGCCACCTCGACCGGGCGGAGCGCGCGCTCGCCGCCATCCTCGACGTCACCGGCGATCGGCTGCGGGAGGACCACCCGATCACGGTGGCCACCCGGCACGAACGCGCCACCGTCCTCCATCGGCGAGGCCACTACGCCGAAGCCCTGGCGGAGTTCACGGACGTGTGGAGGGTGAACTCGGACACCCTCGGCGAGACGCACCCCGACACGTTGACGGCGCGCCACAACATGGCGTGCGTGCTGCTGGACCTGGAGGCGCTGGACGAGTCCTTCGCCTTGTTCGACGCCGTGGCCGCCGCCCGCCAGGCGGTGCTGGGCGCGGAGCACCCGCAGACCGAGGAGAGCCGGTGGTACCGCGCACGCGTGCTCGACCTCCTGACCACGTCGCCCTCGTCAACCGGGAAGAACAGGTCTGACTCGTGAACGGTTCGGACCCGCGGGAACTCGACGACCTGTCCATCAAGGACATCCGGTCACTCGACCGGGAGACCACCGACCGGTTCACCCGGCGGGTGGTCCGGCGTACGCAGGCCACCACGTCCAGCATGGGCGGCCACGACGGCGGCGGCGGGTACGACTACTCCAGCACGGAGTCCCAGTCGAACCCGCCGCCGGATTTCCGTTCCATGGAAAGGCTTTTCACCTCCGAGCACGTGGAGCGGGAACCGGAGCCGCAGGACGACGAAGACGTCACGGACGGTGCACCGCCGAGCGAGGGAGAGCCGGGGTGACCGGGCTGACGTCGACGGACCTGCGGGCGTTCGGCTCGGGTGACGACCGGGCGCTCGCGCTGCTGGGCGCGAGCCGGTGGGGACCTCGGGTGCTGCTGATCGACGAGGTCGTCCGCCTGCTGCGCGACCGGCGGGACGCCGCCGGGCCCCTGCCGCCGGCCGACCGGGCGTGGGACGAGCTCACCGAACTGCACGACGACGCGCCCGAAGCGGTCCGCTCGGTCCTGCTCTACCCGCAGGTGGGCCGGTGGTTGGGCTGCCTGGTGCGTCGACTGCACGGCACCGGGACCGGGTCGCCGCCGTTGTGGCAGGACGCGGGTCACCTGTGGAGCCTGCTCGCCGCGGCGAAGGTCGTCGCGGGCGTGGACGTCGAGGTGCCCGTGCCGGTTCGCGACGGGACGTCCGTGGTGCCGGGCATCGGGTTCGTCGCGTTCCCGGCGGCCGAATCCGGTCACGCCGTGTTCCGGCCGGGTTCCGACATGTGGTTCCGCGGCGCGGCGGTACGGGTGCCGCACGACCTCGCCACGACTGCGCCGGGCTGGCACCCGATCCCCGTGCTCACCGCGCCGGGAGCCGTGGCCCGGTTGGACTCCCACGACCCGTTCCGCGGGATCGAGCGGACGCGGCCCTACCGTGCGCCGACGCAGCCCGCGAAGAGGGACGTCGAGCTGTGGAACGAGACCTGGCGTGGTGCGTGGAGCGTGCTGGTCCACGACGACCCCGTCCAGGCGAGGGCGATCGCGGCCACCATGACGGTGGTGGTGCCGTGGTCGACGCGCCGGGAGTCGGGCTTCACCAGTGCCACCGCCGAGGAGGCCTTCGGCTCGGTCATGCTCGCGCGTCCCACCCGGTCGGAGCGGTTGGCGGAGACGCTCGTGCACGAGTTCCACCACACCAAGCTGTCCGGGCTGCTGGATCTGGTCGACCTGCTCCACGAAGACCGCGGGGCACTGCTCTACACGGCGTGGCGCGACGACCCCCGTCCGCTGCCCGGCGTCCTGCACGGGCTCTACGCCTTCTCCGCGGTGGCCGAGTTCTGGCGGAAGCGGTGTCGGATCGCGGCTTCCCCCGAGGCGTGGTTCGAACTCGCCTACTGGCGACGGCAGGCCCACGACATCGCGACGGCGGTCACCGACCGACCGGAGCTCACACCAGCCGGTCGCGCTTTCGTGCGCGGCGTCGTCGATCGCTTGGAGGCGTGCACCGACGACGCGCCGCCCGACGTGCGGTCGGCCGCTCTCGAAGCGGTCATCGACCACCGGGCGGACTGGCGGCTGGCCCACCTCCTGCCACACGACGACGACGTGAGCGCTTTGGCGGAGCTGTGGATCGCCGGGGAGCAGCCGGCTGGCGCCGCGTCGGTGACCGGCATCGGGACGGGAAGCCTCGACGGCAAGTTGGGCTTCCTCCGCTCGGCGCGGCTCGACGGCGACACCGCGCTGTCCGCGGCGCAGCGCGCGTACGTGACCGGCGATCTCGCCGCGGCGCGCCGCATGTGCTTGGACGCGCTCGACCGTCGGCAGTCCTGGGTCGTGCTCGGTCTCGTGGCGCGCCGGCGGAGTGATCACGACACGGCTAGGGGTCTGTTGCAGCGTCCGGAACTGGTGCGGGCCGTCAGCGCACGGGTGCGCGGCACGACCGGCCGGGCCGTCGAGGTAGAGGCGTTGGCGGCCTGGCTCGCGCCACTCGCCGAATCCGACGTCCCGCCGGTCCACGTCCACGGCTGACCGCGTGTTCTGGCGGAACCCCTGCCGACAGCCGACGCCTGATCCACCGTGCCGCGGGCGCCTCCGCAAACCTGTTTGAGGACCACGGCGACCACTGGTAGCTTCGCGGCGGCCGTGCGAGAGATCGAGGAGGTGGTACCCGTGAACATGTCGACATGGGTGCTTCCCTCCGGGGTCACGGTCGGGCGATAGGTCGTCCGGGAGCGCCGTTCACGAGCACTCCCGAAAGGCACCACCGTGCGATTCACCTCCGAACAGCGCTTCGACGACGGCGTCCTCGAGCGCAAGTTCACCCTCGGCGAGATCCCCGGCATCCTGTGGACGCCCGGATCCGCGTCCGCACCGGCCCCGCTGATCCTGGTCGGCCACCCCGGCGGACTGCCCACGATGTACCCACGACTGGCGGCCCGGGCCCGGCACGCCGCGGCGGAGGGCTTCGCCGCGGCCACCATCGAGCTGCCCTGGAGCGGTGACCGGCCCCGTTCCGCCGCCGCCGAGGAGGCCCGCGCCGACCTGCGCCGGGCGCTGGATGCCGGCGAGCCGGTCGACGACGGGATCGTCGACCGGCTCGTCCTCCCGCTGGTCGACCAGGCGGTCCCGGAATGGCGGGACGCCCTGGACGCCCTCCTGTCGCTGCCCGGGATCGGCGGCCCGGTCGGCTACTCGGGAGGGGTGATCGCCATCGGCCTCCGGCTGGCGGTGGTCGAACCGCGCATCGCGGCGGCGCTGCTGTTCGCCGGCAGTTTCGTGCCCCGCGCCATGTTCGCGGAGGCCCGGCAGGTCACCATCCCGCTGCAGGTCCTGCTGCAGTGGGACGACGAGGGGAACGACCGGCAGTTGGCCTTGGACCTGTTCGACGCCTTCGGCTCCGAGGAGAAGACGTTGCACGCCAACATGGGCGGGCACACCGGCGTCCCGCGGTTCGAGGGGGATGCCGCGAACCGGTTCTTCGCCCGGCACCTGAAGTGAAGCGTCAGGCGCGGGTTTCCTGATCCCCGGCAGGCTGATCCACGACGAACCGCCCTGGGAGCGACGACGCGCTCCCAGGGCGGTTCGGCGCTGTCAGTTGCCGCCCTGCCGGACCGCGCCCTGCTCGGGCGTGCCCGACGGGACTCCCTGGCCCGTCGACGGATCCACCGGGGTGACGAGCGGCTCGGGCAGGCTCACGCAGTCCGGCGCGGCACCCGTGATCACCGAAGAGAGCAGGGTGACGTGGGTGGCCGACTGCGCCGCACCCAGCAGCATCGTGACGCCCTCGGGGATGGCGTCGGCGTCGAACGTCAACGTGCCGTCGCCCCCGTCCACCGAGTCCACCGACGTGGGGATCCCGGAGCCCTGGTAGGGCTCGGTCCGCAGGCTCGTCAGGTCGACGCACCCGTCGCGGATCGGGACCGCGACCGCCCGCACACCCAGCCTGCGCAGTTCCTCGTTCGCGCCCGTCACGCCGGTGATGTCGCGGATCGACACGCTCACCACGCCGTCGGCTCCCTTGCTGACCGCGTAGGCGGGTGCCCCACCGGACAGCACCGTGCCGGTCAACGCGATCACGCCCGTCACGCCCAGCACCGTGCCGCCGATGCCCAGTGCGCGGCCGACCCCGCGCCGCCCGGTCGCCACCCGGTCCGGCACGGTGTCCAGCGCGGACCCGTGGCTGCGCATCAGATCGTCGAAGAGCTGATCCTCGAACTTGGCCATCATCGTTCCATCCCTGTCGTCTTCCGGAGTTTCGTTCGGGCCCGGAACAGTCGGATGCGCACCGCGCCCGCCGAGACGCCCAAGGCCTCGGCGGCTTCCTTCGGGCTTAGGCCGTCAAGATCCACCAGCTCCACGACCTCGCGGTCGAGCCGGGGCAGTTCGGCCAGTCTCGCGAGCAGCGCGCCCGCCGCCTGCTCGGCGTCGATCCGATCGACCAGGTCGTCCAGGACGTCGGCGTCGAGCGGCCGCTGGCCGGCGATGCGCCGCGCGCTGTCACTGCGCTGGCTGTGCGCCTCGCAGTGCTTCGCGAACACCCGGCTCGCGATGCCGATCAGCCAGGCGCGGGGGCTGCCCTTGGCCGGGTCGAAGGTGCCGAACGAGGTGATCGCCCGGACGAAGGTGTCCGCGGTCAGGTCGGCCACCGTCTGCGGATCGGCGCTGCGCCGCGCGAAGTAGGCGGTGATCATGCCGACGTGCGCCCGGTAGACCTTCTCGAACTCGGCGGCGGCGCCTGTCCGTTCCCGGGGCGGGGGGTGCTGGAGTGGCTCCACGTGGTCCGCCACCGCGTCTGCCAATGTCTCGCTCACACCACATGGTTGCCGAGATCCCACCGGCCCGTTACAAGGCTTCCGTTCGGCGACCCCGACCATCGACGGGACTGATAACCGAGGTCAGCACAAGTGATTTCCGCGCTTGCGTTGATGATCGGTCTGACGGCGCCGATCGCGGGTCGTCTCCTGGAACGCAAGGGACGCAAACGCCTGCTGGTGGTCGCGCTGGTCGCGTACGGGTTCTTCGGCACGGCGCCGCTGTGGTTGCCGGCGCTGGAGCTGATCGTGGCCCCCCGCGTTCTCGTCGGCGTCACCGAGGCCGCCATCAGGTTCCTGCGCACCGCGGGCGCTTCAGCGGGCACGGCGTGACCCGGTCACGGCCTGGTCCGCGACCGGCGGCGGGCACGGGGCAGCGGCGTGATCCCGGCTCCGGTGACCACGGTGGTGCTGAGCCGGCCGATGCCCTCCACGATCAGGGTCACGGTGTCGCCCGGTCGCAGCGGGCGGCGCTCGGCTCCCCTGCCCCACAGCTCGGCCAGGCAGCCGCCGTTGCCGCAGGTGCCGGAGCCGAGCACGTCGCCGGGCCTCACGAGAGTGCCGCGGGAGGCGTAGGCGACCATCTCCTCGAACGTCCAGCTCATGTTGGACAGCAGGTCGGAGCCGACGACTTCGCCGTTCACGAGTGCGGTCAGCGCCAGTCGCAGCAGGCCGTCGGCATCGCGGCAAGGCTCCAGCTCGTCCGGGGTGACCAGCCACGGCCCGAGGGTGGTGGCGGTGTCCTTGCCCTTGCACGGTCCCAACCCCACGGTCATCTCGGCGGCCTGGAGGTCGCGCGCGGACCAGTCGTTGAAGATCGTGTAGCCGGCGATGTGGTCACCCGCCTGCCCGGCGGTCAGGTCGCGGCCCTCGCGCCCGATGACGGCGGCGACCTCCAGCTCGAAGTCGAACCGGGCACATCCCGGCGGCACGGGCACGTCGTCGTGCGGACCGAGGACGGCGTGGGGGTTGCCGAAGTAGAACGTCGGCGCGGCGTGCCACTGCTCGGGCACCCCGGCTCCCGCGCGCATGCCCTCGACGTGCTCCTCGAAGGTGACGAAGTCGCGCACGGTGGGCGGCTGGAGCGGGGCCAGGAGCCGCACCGCCGAGACGTGCGGTCCGGCCGGGCGGGCGAGCGCGTCGGCACCGGCGGCGGGCAGGTCGCCGAGCACGTCCACCAGCGTGGCCGCGTCGACCGGGTGCAGCAGGTCGTCGTCATCGAGCACGCCGACCCGCTGCCGCCCGTCGTGGTGGTAGGTGGCGAACCGCATGGCTCAGACCGGCGGCGCGACGAAGCAGCCGCGGTCGGGGTCGTTGAACGACTCGCGCGCCACCAGCTCGTTCATCGGGTTGGCGGTGCCCCACTGGTCGGAGACCTCGGGCCGGGAGAGGTCGTAGACGTGCGGGTGCCAGGTGTCCTCGTCCAGCAACTCCAGCTCGGTGGTGTACTCGACGGTGTTGCCGTGCGGGTCGAGGAAGTAGGAGAACGTGTTGTCGCCCGCGAGGTGGCGGCCCGGTCCCCAGATCTTGCGCACGCCCGCGCGCAGCAGGCGGCCGGTGCCGCGCATGTACTCGTCCACGCCGCGCAGCTCGAACGAGATGTGGTGCAGCGCGGTGTGCGGCCCCTTGGCCAGCGCGAGGCTGTGGTGCTGGGGGTTGACGCGCAGGAAGTGCATGAGCTCACCCATGTGCGGCGAGGTGAGGGTGTCCGAGAGCGCGAACGACAGGTGCCGCTCGTACCAGGCCCTGGTCCGGTCGAGGTCGGGCGAGTTGAGCACCACGTGCGAGAGCCGGACCGGGATGGCCTCCTTCTCCTCGACGCGGCGGTGCCGCCGGACCTCCACGTCGGCGGAGACCTCGACCGTGCGGCCGTCGACGTCGAAGAACCGGAAGCCGTAGCCGCCGCCGAGCGTGCCCAGCCGGTCCGGGGTGCTGATGAGCGTGACGCCGGCGGCGATGAGCCGGTCGGCGAGCGCGTCCACGTCGGCGGGGGTGGCCGCGCCGAACGCGACCAGGTCCAGGCGCTTCTCCGCGGCCTTGCGCAGCCGCACCACGTACTGCTCGGGTGAGCCCTCGGCGGCCAGGAAGCTCAGGCCCGAGTCGTTGGCGACCTCGGTGAGGCCCCAGACGCCGGCGTAGAACTCCCGTTGCTTGTCGTAGTCGGGCACGGCGAGGTCCACGTGCCGCAGGTGGGTGAGCAATCGCTTGGTCACCGGGACACCTCCAGGTTGAGCAGTGCGGCGGCGTTGCCGCCTCGGACGGCGTGGAAGTCGGGTTCGGGCAGGGCGGCGGCGCGCAGGGCGGCCACCGGGTCGTCGGCGCCCATGTCGAACGGGAAGTCGGAGCCGAGGAGCACGCGGTCCGGGCCCGCGGCACGGGTCAACGCGCGCAGCACGTCCGGGTCGTGGACCAGGGAGTCGAACCACAGCCGGCGCAGGTAACGGCTCGGCGGGTGGGCGCAGCCCCGCGCGTCGGGGCGCACCCGCCAGGCGTGGTCGGCGCGCCCGAGGTGGGTGGGCAGGTAGCCGCCGCCGTGCGCGGCCACGACCCGCAGGCCGGGGTGGCGGTCCAGGACACCGGAGAAGATCAGGTGGGACAGGGCGACGGCGTTCTCGGTCGGCTGGCCGACGCTGTTGGACAGGTACCAGCGGTCCAGCCGCTCGTCCAGGGTGCACCCGAAGGGGTGCAGGAAAACGATCGCGCCGGTCTCGGCGGCCAGTGCCCAGAACGGCTCGTAGGCCGGGTCCGACAGGTCGCGGCCGGGTGCGTGGCTGCCGATCTCCACGCCGACGAGCCCTTCACCCAACGCGTGGTCGAGGGCCCGCACGGCCAGGTCGGGGTGCTGGAGGGGCGCCAACCCCAGGCCGCGCAGCCTTTCCGGGGCGTGCGCGCAGTGCTCGGCGGTCGCGGTGTTCGCCGTCTCCCACACCGCGCGGGCGAGGTCGCGATCGGCCCAGTAGTGGTAGTGCGACGGCGACGGGCTCACCAGCTGCACGTCCACGCCCGCGCCGTCCATCGCGGCCAGCCGTTGCGCGACGTCGGTCAGCAACCCGAGCCGATCGCGGACCATCGCGCCGCTGACGGCCAGCGCGTCGGGACCGTTGCGGCGGGCGTCCAGGTGGCGTGCGGCGGCGTGACCCGGGTCGTCGACGACGAGCCGGTCCACTTCGGGCAGCAGGACGTGCGCGTGCACGTCGACGGTCGGAGCCATCGAAGTCGGGCCGGTCACGGGCGCCTCGCCAACAACGCCGTCATGCGGCCCATCAGCCCCGGCACGTCGGCGTCGCGCGCGCCGCCGAGCAGCCACTGCCCCAACTGGACCGAGGCGTCCACGACCTCGCGGACGCGCGGGTGGCGCCGGTCCCGGTACTCGGTGAGCACCCCGTCACCCCAGCTGTCCGAAGTGGACAGCAGCTCGGCGAGGACCAGCGCGTCCTCCAACGACATCGCCGCGCCCTGGGCGAGGGTCGGCGGGCAGGCGTGGGCGGCGTCGCCGACGAGCACGACCCGGCCCCGGTGCCACGGGCCCTCGACCAGCAGCCGGTCGAACCACGTGTAGTTGATCACCGTCGGGTCGGTCAGCGCGGCCTGGATCTCCGGCCACGGTCCGCCGTAGCCCCGGGCCAGCCGCGCCATCTCGTCGGCGTAGGTCGACGGGTCGATCGTGTCGCGGTCGCGGTTGCGCTCGACCAGGTAGGCGTAGGCGGTGTCCGGGCCCGTGGGGCAGCAGCCGGCGATGAAGCACGACCCGCCGTAGATCATCTGGGTGTGCTCCAGACCGGTCGGGCGCGGCACGGGAGCGCGCCAGATGGCCATGCCGGTGGGCACGGGCCGCTCCTCGACGCCGATGAGCCGGCGGGTGGCGGAGTTGAGGCCGTCCGCACCGACGACCAGGTCGTACCGCCCGGTCGTGCCGTCGGAGAAGGCGACCTCCCCGCTGTCGCACTCCACCTCGGTGGCGGTGACGCCGAGCCGGACCGACGCGCCGGACGCGCGCACGGCGTCGATGAGGATCTGCTGGAGTCCCGGCCGTCGCATGCCGACGGTGCCGGGCAGGTCGTCACCGCCGGTGCGGGCCGCGGGCTGCACGGTCAGCACCTCGCCGGACGGGGCGAGGAGGCCCAACGCGTCGAACGGGAACCCGTCGCGCAGCACCCGGTCGATGACGCCGACCTCGCGCAGCACGCGCAGGGCGTTGCCCTGCAACGTGATGCCGGACCCGGCGGTGGCGTTCCAGTCGGGCTTGGCCTCCACGAGGTCGACGGCGTGGCCGGCGCGGCGCAGCAGGACGGTCAGGGCGTTGCCGGCGGTGCCACCGCCGAGGACGAGCACGGTGCGGGTCATCGCTTCTCCTCGCGGTTACTTGACGGCGACGGGGTTCACCGGCGAGCCGACGGCGCCGGTGATCGGCAGCGGCGCGGCGGTGAGCCAGAACTCGTGCACGCCGTGGGCGGCGCAGTCCTCCGCCAGCGCGTCCAGGTCCCACATCTCCCCCACCAGCAGCCCGATGTGCGGGATGACGACCTGGTGCAGGGGTTGGAAGGCGTGGTCGAACTCGTTGGGCCGCACCTCGAAGCCCCACGTGTCGGTGGCGATCGCGGCGATCTCCGTGCGGTGCAGCCAGGACGCGGTGGTGAACGACAGTCCGGGCGCCGGTCCGCCCGCGTAGTCGCCCCAGCCGTCCCGCTTGGCACGGGCCAGCTGCCCGGTGCGGACCAGCACGATGTCGCCCCGGCCGACCTGCACGCCGTGGGCCTCGGCGGTGGCCGTGAGGTGGGTTTCGGTGATGGCGAAGCCGTCGGGCAGTTCGCCGCCGCCGACGACCCGGCCGACGTCGAGCAGCACGCCGCGACCGGCGACGTGGGCGGCCAGGTGCTCGATGCCGGTGACCAGGTCGCCCTCGGACGTGACGGTGGTGGCCGCGTCGCGACCGTTCCACGCCTTGCCGTGGTCGAAGATGTGCCCGAGGCCGTCCCACTGGGTCGAGCACTGCAACGGCATCGCGATCACGTCGTCCGCGCCGCCGATGCCGTGCGGGAAGCCCTGGAGCCCGGCCGCCGCGTCGGTCCCGGTGTCCAGCATGGTGTGCACCGGGTTGGTGCGCCGCCGCCAGCCCTTCTGCGGACCGTTCGCGTCGAACCGCTGCGACAGCGAGAAACTGGCGCCCCGGCGGATCAGCGCGGCGCCTTCACGGCGCTTGGCCTCGGTGAGGAAGTTCAGCGTGCCGAGCACGTCGTCGGCGCCCCAGCGGCCCCAGTTCGAGCACGCCTCCGCGGCGTCGGCGACGGCGCCCTCGGGGTCGGCGCGGTTCACGTTCGCCCCTCCGCGACGCACCGGGTGCGCTGGACGCCCAGGCCGGTGATGGTGGACTCCATGACGTCGCCGTCGCGCAGCAGGCGGCCGTGGTGCATCCCGTTGCCCGCCGGGGAACCGGTCAGCACGAGGTCCCCCGGCAAGAGGGTGGTCGTCTGCGAGACGTAGGAGACCATGCGGGCGACGTCGAAGATCATGTCCTTGGTGGACTCGTCCTGCATGGTCTCGCCGTTGAGCTTCAGCGTCAGTCGCAGGTCCATCGGGTCCGGCACGAACTCCGCGGGCACCAGGTACGGGCCGAGTGGGGTGAAACCGGGTGCGTTCTTCGCGCGCAGCCAGTCCGTGCCGATCTCCCGCATGTCGGGGCGGAAGACCAGGTCACGGGCGGTGAGGTCGTTGGCGATCGTGTAGCCGGCGACGTGCCGCAACGCCTCCTCGGGCGACACGCGGTGCGCGGGCGTGCCGATCACCGCGGTCAGCTCCAGCTCCCAGTCCGGCTGCTCGCACCACGACGGCAGCACCACGTCGTCGTACGGGCCGGTGATCGCCGACGGCAGGCCGATGAACACGTACGGCTGGTCCTCGCGGGCCCGGCGGTCCATCAGCTCGGCGGCGCGCGCCCGCGCCCGCTCCTCGCTCTCGGCGGAGTCCGCCGGGCGATGGGCCACCACCAGGTCGATGACGTGCTGCCGGTAGTTCGCGCCGGACTGGAACACCTGCCGCGGCGCGACCGGCGCGTGCACCCGCAACCCGTCCAGCGCACGCCACTCCACCGCGCCGTCGCGCGCCACGCCGTGCAACGCGGGCAGCGCCTCGGCCCACCGGTCCAGGACGTCCAAAGTCGACGTCGGCCCCCACTCCAGGGCGGGACCGAGGTCGACCACCCGGTCGTCCACCACCAGGCCGGGGAACGGCGGGCTCCCCGGCTCGGAGAAGGTGCCGAGCGCGAACCGGACCGGTTGCGGCGGTGTTCCCATCAGGTGTCCTCCCGTGTCGTGAGGACTACTGTGACCGGCGTCAAAGAATCACGGAAATGAATGTTCGTGATGCTTTCCATCCACGGCGTGGATAGTGGGAGGTACCCGGGGGTGAACCTGTCCAGCCTCGACCTGAACCTCGTCGTCGCGCTGCGGGCGCTGCTGGAGGAGCGCAACGTCACCAGGGCGGGGCAGCGGATCGGCGTGACGCAGCCCGCGATGAGCGCGACCCTGGCCCGGCTGCGCCGCCACTTCGACGACCCGCTGCTGTCCCGCACCGGCTCCCACTACGAGCTGACGCCGCTGGGCACGGTGCTGCGCGACCGCGCCGCCACCGCGTGCGACGTGCTGGAACGGGTGTTCAGCAGCCAGGCCGACTTCGACCCGCGCACCGACGACCGCGAGTTCACGCTCATCTCGTCCGACTACGGCGCGGCGGTGTTCGGCGTCGCCCTGGCCCGCGAGCTGCACGACGTCGCGCCCGGCGTGCACCTGACGTTCCGGCAGACGTCGCCGCTGATGCTCGAGAACCTGGGCACCCTGCTGAGCACCGTGGACGGGTTGTTGCTGCCGCACGGCGTCATCGACGGCTTCCCCGCCGTCGAGCTGTTCAGCGACAGCTGGGTGTGCCTGGTCGCCGACGACAACCCCGAGGTCGGGGACGACCTCACCCTCGACGACCTCGCGCGCCTGCCCTGGGCGGTGTACCAACGCGCGTACGACGCACCGGTCACGCGCCAGCTGAGCATGCTCGGCATCAGCCCCCGGGTCGACGTGTCCGTGTCGTCGTTCCACCTGCTGCCCCCGCTCGTCGCCGGCACGCGACGCGTCGCCCTGGCGCAGCAGCGCTTGGTCGAGCGCTTCCCCGCCCCCGGCGTGCGCGCGCTGCCGTGCCCGTTCGCCGCCGTGCCGGTGCAGGAGGCGTTGTGGTGGCACCCGGTGCACACCCAGGACCCCGGCCACCTCTGGTTGCGCGAGGTGGCGGCGGAGGTCGGCCGGCGGATCAGCGAGGCGTGAGGCGCCTACTCGTCGTGCACGAGGACTTCGCCGGCCACCTCGGCGACCACGGTCCGCAACTGCGCCAAGGTGTCACGGCCGGTCTCGGTGGCGGTGTAGACCCGGCGGACCCGGCCGTCCACCACGTGCTCCCGTGACGTCAACAGGCCCGCGGTCTCCATCCGGTGCAGCAGCGGGTAGAGGGTGCCCGGTGAGATCCGGTAGCCGTGGTGGGCCAGTTCCTCGGCCATCCACGCCCCGTACACCTCTTGGCCGGCGGCGTGGTGCAGCACGTGCGCCGGCACCGCGCCGCGGAGGAATTCCCGCACCACGTCCATGTCGCGACACGATATCGCCACCGGGATGGAATAAGGCCGGCTGTGGTGTCAGCGGCTCACGGTCGACCGGCGGGCAGCCAAGGCGTCCAGCGACCACCGGCCCGGCCCCACGACGAGCAGGAACGCCAAGCCGAGCAGCATCGCCCAGTCGGTGCGCGACTCGTGCGCCATATCCCACAGACCGTCCGCCTGGGGCTTGTCGGTCGAGCCGCCCCACAGGATGGGCACCTTCGTCAACGCCAGCGCCAACGCCATGTTGACCAGCATCGGCAACGCGGCCAGGCGGGTGAGCAGACCGACCAGCAACAGCGCCCCGCAGGCCGTTTCCGCGATGGCGGACAACGGGCCGAAGAACTCCGCCGCCGGGATGCCGATCTTCGCGAACCGCCCCGCGGCCTGCTGGTCCGGGTACAGGAACTTGCCGATGCCCTCCGACAGGAACACCGCGCCCACGGCCAGCCGGATCAGGATCACCGCGGCGGGACCATCCGCTTTCCACCACGCGGCCTTCTGGTTCACGGGCGTCCACCCCCACGCGATCCATCGGCCGTCCGCTCGCTGGGCGTTCGCGATATCGGCCTGCGATGTCGGATCACGATATCAGCGCCGCGGCGTCCCGACGCGGTTCCGTGCTGCGATCGTGAGCTTCCGGCGCGATCGTGGTGTGGTGAGTGCGGCGGATCCCGCCAGGCGCGGTGCGGCACCGGTCCTGGTGGTCGGCTTCGACGGCCAGACGGCGAGCCTGGCCGCGTTGCGCACGGCGGCGGATCTCGCGCGTCGCCTCGGCGCGAACCTCCACGTGGTGCACGGCGTCGACGTGCGCGACTACCCGATCGACCCGGACGTCGCGGTCGAGGTCTGGGAAGGCCACGCGCGCGAGGCGCTCGGACACCTGGACGTCCAGGTCCGCGGAGCACTGGCCGACCACCCGGGGAACTGGACCTACCACGCGTCGAACGGCGATCCGGTGCGGCTGCTGGTCACCGTGGCCGACGAGCAGGACGCCTTGATGATCGTGGTGGGGACGCACCGGCACCGGTCGCTGCGCCGGATGACGCGCCGCTCGGTCAGCCGCACCCTGCCGAAGGCCGCGCACCGGCCCGTGCTGCTGGTCGCCGACCCCGGTGACTGATCCCCCTGCCGAAGGACGTGAAGCCGGTTGACCAATCAGGAGTTGTTCTATAAGAATTAGAACATGCTCTTCCGGGTCGACCCCACCAGCAGCACCCCGCTGGGGGACCAGATCGCCGCCTGCGTCCGCAACGCCCTGATCGGGGCCACCCTCAGCCCGGGTGAGCGCTTGCCGCCCGCCCGGGAGCTCGCGTCCTCGCTGGGGGTGAACATGCACACCGTGCTGCGGGCCTACGCGACCCTGCGGGACGAGGGGCTGATCGAGCTGCGGCGAGGACGTGGCGCGGTGGTCACCTCGGCCGCGCCGGACGAGCGGGCACGGCTGGCCGACGCGGTGCGGGAGGTCGCGGCGGCGGCCCGGCGAATCGGCATGGACGCCGACGAGGTCGTCGTCCTGATCAGGAAGGCGTTCACGTGAACCAGGTGTTGAGGTGGCTGACCGGTCTCGTCGTCCTGCCCGGCGCCGTGCTGGCCGCCACCGCTGTGGTGGTGTCGGGCTGGGTGGGCAGACTGCCGGAACGGATCCCCAACAAGGGCGGTGGCGGCAGGCCGGTGGTCAGCACGCTGGCCACCGAGCCGTTGATCACGGTCGGGCTGAGCGTGATCGCCGGGCTGTGGCTGCTGGGGGTGGTGGCGTTCTTCCTGGCCCGGCTGCTGCCCGCCCCGGCCGTGCACTGGGCGCGCACCGTGACGCAACTCGTGGTGGCGATCCTGGTCACCGCGCTGTGCGGTGCGCTGCTCCTCGTCCTGGCCTCGGCCCTGGACGCGCGGAGCCCCGAGGAGGTGCGATCGCCGCCGCTGCCCCTCGCGGTCGGGCTGCCGGTGGTGGTGCTGGCGGTCGGCGCGCTCGCCTTCGCGTTGGCGGGGCGGCGTTCCTCCGGTCTGCCCGTGGCCGGTTCGCCGCCCGCGGGCGTCGTCCGGCTCCCGCTGGCCGACGGGGAACGCGTGCTGTGGAGCGAACAACGCGTGCTGCGCCTCGTGATCTGGGCCGCCGCGGCGCAGGCGCTGGTCGGCGTCGTCACGGCGGTGGTGGTCGGGCTCTGGCTGGGTGGCGAGTTCGCGCCCGTCGGTCTGGTCGCCGTGCTCACCGCGGTGGTGACGCTGGCGGGCAGCCGGTACCGGCTGTCGGTGGACGAGCACGCCGTGCGCGTGGCCATCGGGCTGTTCCGACGCGAATTCCCCCTGACCGCCGTCGAGCACGCCACGAGTTCCGCCCTGTCCACCGCCGACTGGCTGACGGCCGGGATGCTCAACGGCTACGGCACCACGATGGCGCCCACCCCGGGCCCGGCCGTGCGACTGGTGTTCGCCGACGGCAGCAAGTTCACCGTGGGCTGCGAGGACCCCGACACCCTGGCCGCGCTGATCAACGGCCTGCGTCACCGCCAGCACGTCGCCTAGCTCCTCAGTGGAGGGTTCCGCCTGCCGGAACCGTTGCGGGGCAAGAGAGTTCGGTCGTGGTGGTGCGCGGAGCGTCCGGTGTCAGGGGATTCCGCTCGGCTGCGTCGATCTCCGGTACGCCACCGGGTCGACGGAGTCCGCGAGCGGCAGCACGGCGACGAGCCGGAAACCGCCGGTGGGCGTCCGGGCGGTGGTCAGGCTGCCGCCGAGAGCGGCGAGCCGTTCGCGCAGGCCGGACAGGCCGTGTCCGGTGGACAGCGCGCGGTGGTGGGTGGCGTCGTGGCCGCCGTCGTCGGACACCTCGATCTCGACGTGGTCGGCGGTCCAGGTCAGCAGCACCTCGGCGGACGCGCCCGTGCCCGCGTGCTTGGTGACGTTGGTCAGCGCTTCCTGCACCACCCGGTACACCGCGAGGTCCACGGCGGGCGCGACCGCCGGCGGATCGCCGGTGACGCGCAGATCGACGTGCGGCCCGGCCGCACGGAACGAGTCCAGCAGGGTCGGGAGGTCGGCGGCGCCGGGCTGCGGCTCGGCCGGGTCGCCGTCGGCGCGCAGGACCTCCAGCATCCGGCGCAGCTCCCCCATCGCGTTCTCGCCCAGGCGCTGGATCGTGTCGAACGCGCCCGCGGCGCGGGTGGGGTCGTGGTCGAGGACGCGTCGCCCGCCCGCGGCCTGCAGCACCATCACGGTGACCGCGTGGGAGACCACGTCGTGCAGTTCCCGCGCGATCCGGCCACGCTCCTCGACGACGGCCTGGCGTGCCTCCAACTGCCGCCGGGCCTCCAACGACCTGGTGTGCTCCCGGCTGGTCCGGACCCACCGGCCGGTCGCCCACACCGACAGGGGCAGCAGGGTCAGGTACGCGGCGGCCGCGACGTCGACCACGAAGTCTTCCGGTCGGCTGAGGTCGAAGTCGGGGCTGGAGCTGAGGAACGCGTAGAGCAGCGCGCCGGCCAGTGCCACGCCGGCCACCCGCACCCGGCACCGCTCGGCGACGGTGAACAGGGCGAGGTACACGACGATCTCGGGGCGGAACTCGAAGCCGCTGACGGGCGCGGCCAACGCGGCCAGCGCCAGCACCACGACGAACACCGCCGGCGGGTGCCGGCGGCGCGTCAGGAGCACGACGAAGATCACCCCCAGGTACCCCAGGGTGAACCAGAACCGCGGTTCTTCCGGCCGCAGCGGGACGTGCGAGTAGAGCACCACGTCCATGGCGCCCGCCGCCAGGGCGAGCCCGGTGTCCGCGGCGACCCGTCCGACGGCGCTCCGCGTCATGGGCAACGAGCGCAGTTGACGATGTTGTGCTTCGCGCACGCCCGGTCGCCAGGGGGCACCGGCCCGCCGGTGGCTTCGAACGCCGCGCGCACGTCACCGCCGTGGGCGGCGATCGCGGCCTCCAGCACGACCGGCTCGGGCATCACCGCGTTCGGCGCGTGCCGCGACGCCGTGGCGAGGTCGAGGACGGCGAACTCCGCTCCCGCGAGCCGCACGGCGTTCACCCCGGCCATCGGGATGCGTTCGATCGGGCTCTCGTCCTCCCCGGCGAGCACGATCGCGACGGCGAGGCTGCCGTCCAGCAGGCCGGGCGGCGGGTCGGGCACCACGACCCGGGTCGGTTCGACCAGCCAGCCGGTGGCGACGCGGCTTCCCCCGGCCCGCGGCGCGCCCTCCTCCTCGATGGAAACGACCACGCGTTCTGCCGTCATGACTACCCCCTGGGCATGTGCGTTCGAGTCGTGGATGAGAACAGCACGGTGAAGGGGTCCTATCCTCCGACTCCGGGCGGACCTTTGGGCATCCCCGAATGGAGTTACCTCGAACGTGTGACAACCCGATCGTGTGACATGGACCCATGACACATCGTGGTGAAGTTCGCGACCGAGGACGCCTTCGCCGCGGATCAGGGCAGGAGGTCCCGCTCTCGCAGGAGGGCGCGGGCGTGGTCGATGGCGTCGGGCGTGTGGTCGAACACGCGCAGGTCCAGTGTGTCCAGTGCGCGCCGGTGCTCGTCGCGCACACCGGAGACCAGGACGGTGATGCCGCGGTGTTCCAGGCGCCGCACGGCATCGCGCAGCACCTGCACCCCGGTGGCGTCGACGGCGGACAACCGCGACATCCGCAGGATCACCACCGCCACCGGGGCGATCTCCGTCAGCTCCAGCAGGAAGCGGTGGGCGGCGGCGAACAGCAGCGGGCCGTCGAGGCGGTAGGCGACGATGTGCTGGGCGAGCAGCGCCCGTTCCTCCTCGCGGTGGTCGCCCGGTTCCAGGGGGACCTCCTCCAGGCGTGCGGTCCGCGACACCGCGCGCAGGGCGAACACGCCGGCGAGCACGAGGCCGACGATGACGGCGGTGACGAGGTCCAGCACGAGCGTGGCCACGGCGGTCAGCGCGAGCACAGCGGTGTCGGAGCGGCCGGCGCGAGCCAGCGCGCGCACCGAGCCGACCTCGACCATGCGGATCGCCGTGGCCAGCAGCACGCCGGCGAGCACCGCGAGCGGGACACCGGCCACCCACGGCGCGGCGACCACGACGATCAGCAGGAGCACCACGGCGTGGGTGAGGGCGGCGAGCCGGGACGTCGCGCCGGAGCGGACGTTGACCGCCGTGCGCGCGATGGCCGCCGTGGCGGGCACACCGCCGAACAGCGGCGCGACCAGGTTCGCCAAGCCCTGGCCGAACAGCTCGCGATCCGGGTCGTGCCGCTGGTTGACGCTCATCCCGTCGGCCACCGCGGCCGACAGCAGGCTCTCCAGCGCGGCGAGCGCGGCCACCGCCACCGCCGACGGCAGCAGCGACCACAGCGCGCCGAAGTCCAGGAACCCCAGCGACGGTGCGGGCAGCGCCGCCGGCAGCGCCCCGATCGTGGCCACGGGCAGCGCCGCCGACTGCGCGACGACCGTCGCCACGACGACCGCGGGCAACGAGAACGGCACACCCGGACGCCACCGGGCGCCCAAGAGCATCACCACGACGACGCCGGCCGCGAGCGCGACGGCCTCCCAGCGCGGCGCGGCGGCGAAGTCCGCGAAGGCCTCGACGGCGCCGAGCACCACGTGGTCCTCGTCCGGTGCGGCCACCCCCAAAGCCGCGGGCACCTGCTGCAGCGCGATCACCGCCGCGATGCCGATCGTGAAGCCCTCCACCACCGGCACGGGCACGTACCGCATGTAGCGGCCCGCGCGGGCGACCGCGAGCAGCACCAGCAGGATCCCGGCCAGCAGCCCCACGGTGAGCACACCGTCCACGCCGTAGCGCGCGACGATCGGCACGAGCACGACCGTCATCGCACCGGTGGGGCCGGACACCTGGAGGCTGGAGCCGCCGAACACCGCGGCCAGCGCACCCGCCACGACGGCCGTGACGAGACCGGACGCCGCGCCGAGCCCGGAGGCGACGCCGAACCCGAGGGCGAGCGGCAGGGCCACGATCGCGACCGTCACCCCGGCCACGAGGTCTCGACGCGTCGCGCCGGCCCAGTCGGCTCTGGCGGGCAGGAACACCGTCACGCCCGCTCCTCCTCGCGCAGCATCGCCAGCAGCTCGTTCTGCCCGGCCAGCAGGCCGGCGAGGACCCGGCGCGCGACGCGGAGCAGCTCGGCCACGTCGTCGCTGGTCAGCGCGTAGACCACGGTCGTGCCGTCACGGGTCGCCGTGACGATCCCCGAGCGGCGCAGCACCGCCAGCTGGGCCGAGAGGCTGGACGCCTCGATCCCGATGTCGGCCAGCAGGTCGCGCACCGGCTTGGGGCCGTCCTGGAGCAGTTCGAGCACCCTGATGCGCACCGGGTGCCCGAGCATCCGGAAGAACTCCGCCTTGGCCTGGTGCAGCGGAAGGGGCACGACGGCCTCCGGCGAGTTGAAGACTTGAAGAGTTCTTCAACTCTACAACATGGCACCGACGGCCGAGCCGGTCCACGTGCGGGCCTCGGGCACTGCCGACCGGCACGGCGAGGAGGAGGGTGGAGGCATGAGCCACGTGCACGAGATCGCCAACATCCGGGTCGACCTGGCCACCGGGCTGCCCGGGGAAGCCGCGGAGTACGCCCGGACCAAGGTCACCGCCATCGCCAAGTACTCCCCCGCCGACATCTCCTACGCCAAGGTGCGGCTGAGCACCGACGGGCCGCGGCTGGTGGTGGCGCACGCGTCGCTGGACGTCAACGGGACGCCGGTGAACGCCGACGCGAACGCGGCGACCTACCACGAGGCCGTGGACCTGCTGCACGACAAGTTGCAGCACCTACTGGCCGCCATGGGCCGCTGAACGCCGGCCGCCGCGGCGCGACGGTCAGGCCGTCGTGCCGCGGTGGCGCTGGTAGTGGCGGGCGGAGCGGGCGCGGTTGCCGCAGCCTGCCGAGCACCACTCCCGGCGGGGGTGGTTCTTGACGAAGTACAGGACGCAGCCCGGCCCGAAGCAGGCGCGCAGCTGGAGCCGGTCGTCCCGGCTGAAGAGCGCGACGGCGTCCTCGGCGATGGCGGAGACGGCGGCGGACGCGGCCTGCCCGCTGGTGCGCACGTGACGTGAGGGCGCCTGGCCCGGCGTCCAGGACAGCACCGACCAGCGCGGCGTGTCACCGGCGGCCCGGTTGAGCGCGGTCACGGCCGCTTCGAGGTCGCGCACCCCGGAGGCCGCCGCCGGGCGCCGGTCCTCGGTGGCCTCGGCGGCCAGCCGGCGCAGGGCGTCACGCAGGCCGACCAGGCGTTGGCCGAGGCCGTCGAGGTCGGACGCGGTGAGCCCGTCCAGGTCGCCGGGGGTCAGCAGGTCCGTCCGGGCGCACACGGCGTGCAGCCAGGCCCGGGTGTGGTCGCGATCGCGCAGCGCGTCGTGCACGCCGTCCCGGTCGGCCCAGACGGTGTTCATCAACTCCACCGGCAGCGGTTCGCCCAACAGCGGCGCATCCGTGTCCATGCGGTCGAGGCTAGCGCACTTCTGACGGTTGAAGCAGCCTTCATCCGTTTGACAACGAACGCGGGCGCGTGCCATGGTCCTTCTAACGGTTACTGACCCACCTAAGCGTCAGAACCACCGCCCGAAGGAGTGCTGCCCGCATGACCGGTTTCACCCCCGTCGACCCCGCCACCGCGACCGGCACGGCGGCCGAGCTGCTCGCCGACGTGCAGAAAGCCCTCGGCGTGACGCCGAACATGACCAAGGTGATGGCCAACAGCCCCGCGCTGCTCCAGGGCTACCTGGCCCTGTCCGGTGCACTGGCAGGCGGTGTGCTGCCCGCTCCGGTCCGCGAACGCCTGGCGCTGGCCACCGCCGAGTACAACGGCTGCGGGTACTGCCTGTCGGCCCACACCTACATCGGCGCGCACATCGCCAAGGTCGACGCCGACGAGTTGGAGGCGGCCCGGGACGCCAAGTCGTCCGACCCGCGCACCGGGGCGCTGCTGGCCCTGTCCGACGCCGTCGCCCGCGGTCGCGGACGGGTCGAGGAGGGGGTCCTCCAGGCCGCGCGTGACGCCGGCGCCACCGACGCCGAGATCGGCGAGGTCGTCGGCCACCTGGCCTTGAACGTGCTGACCAACTACTTCAACATCCTCGCCCGGGTCGACAACGACTGGCCCGTGGTCACCCCGCGCGGGACGGCCTGATCCACGATGACCGACCCGGCACGCGTCGACACCGCGGGCTTCCACGCGGGCGAGCTGGCCGTGCAGCGCCGGGCGGGCGTCTCCAGGGACGCCGCCCGGCTCTCGGCCATGGTCGCCCCCGCCCGACTGGGTGCGGGGGCGGCGCGGTTCCTCGCGGAGCGGACCTTCGCCGCGATCACCGCACGCGACACCGACGGCACGCTGTGGCTCTCCCCGCTCACCGGCCCGCCGGGGTTCCTCCACGTCGACTCCCCGGCCTCCCTCACGGCGCGGACGTCGCCGGCCGAGGGCGATCCGCTCCACGACCTGCCCGCGGACCAGCCGGTGGGGCTGATCGCGGTCGAGTTCGCCCTCCGCAGGCGCCTGCGCGTCAACGGCACCCTGGCCGACTCCGGGGACGACGGGCTACGCGTCGACGTGCACCAGGCGTTCGGCAACTGCCCCCAGTACATCCAGGCACGGCGCCTGCGCGGCACACCCGCCGCGCTCCGGAGCGCCGCGCCGGTCCGACGCGGGACGAGCCTCGCGCCGGACGACGTCGACCTGATCCGCCGCTCCGACACGTTCCTGGTCGGCACCACCCACCCCACCCGCGGCAACGACGCCTCGCACCGCGGCGGAGCCCCCGGGTTCGTGCGCGTCGAGGGCGGAGGGCTGTGGTGGCCCGACTACTCGGGCAACAACATGTTCACCACGCTCGGCAACATCCACGCCGACCCCGATGCCGCGCTGCTCTTCTGCGACTTCACCACCGGCCACACCCTGCACCTGTCCGGCCGGGCCGAGGTGGAGTGGACCCGTCCGGGCGCCCCCGGCGACGACGACCACACCGGGCGGCGCGTCCACTTCACCCCTCGGCACGTGGTCGCCGGCCGACTGCTGCCGCTGCGGGCCGACTCCGTGGTCCCCGCCCCGGACAACCCACGGCTCACCGCACCACCACAGGCAACTGCGCCGTGACCTGTGGCGAACGCCCGGCCGGTGTCCTCGGGCAGGGCGGAACCTCCGTTCGGATCGCAACGCAAGGAGCGGCAGGCCGGCTTCACCGGCGGCCTGCCGCTCCACGGTCCCGGTCAGTCGCCGATGCGGCCAAGCCACTCCCTGATGATCGGACGTGCCGCCGGCGTGGCGTGCACCCAGCCCTGGCCCCGGTTGTCGACGTAGCGGACCACCAGCCAGCGGCCGTCCGGGCAGTCGATCGTGGTGAGGAACGACTCCGAGCGCCGGCGCCGCCCGTACCGGTCGCGCTTGGCCGCGTAGAGCTTCGCGACGCCCGTGCGCGAACGCTGCATCAGCTCGACCAGCGGCCGTGACGTCGACGCCTCCTCGGCACGGGCGTTGATCGACGAACCCCGGCCCGGCCGCAGCTCCGGCAGGCACGCGACGAGCCGGTCCGACGGGTCACCGTGCAACGCGTCGATCCGCACGTGACCGTTGTCCCGCAACGCGAAGACGCCGTGCCGACCGGCCGTGGCGGCGACGACCGGCAGCGTCACCTCGCGGTTGAACGCGATCCAGCCGAAGCACTCGAAGTCCGCGAACGCGAGCAGCCGCAACGCCTCCAGCGCCTCGTCGACGCGCACGCCCTCGCGGTACAGCGCGTGCTCGACCTCCAGGGTGTTGGCCTCGGCGGGCGGCACGTGCAGCACGGTGTGGTGCTCGCCGAGGTCGTCGTGGTGCCACAGCACGTCGAACTCCGTGTCGGACAAGACCACCGGTTCTCGCAGCATCAGTCCTCCCCGATCACGGGCGTCACGCTGTCGGGCATCGGGCCGACGAGCGCGTCCGCTTCTTCCTCCAGGTACACGGTGCGCCGGTGCTCCCGGTCCTCCTCCTCGCGCATGTGCGGCGCGTGCGGGGCGAAGCCGCCCATGCCCGCCACACCGACCCTGCCCGCCACGCCACGGGCACCGGCCGCGGCAGGCACGTTGGGCGGCGGCGTCCGACCCAGGACGCCGGAGCGGTCGCCCGCGTCGAGGGCGCCCCGCTGCCCCCTGGTGCCGGTGGGGTCGCCGATGCCGATCCCGCCCGGGAGCACCGGGGCGACACCGGACAGGTGGTCGCCCTTCGGGAGGTTCGACGTGTGCGCGGTGTCCCTGGCCGACGGCGGGCGCGACGCGATCGGCAGGCCGCCGGGCACACCGGTGGACCAGTCGGCGACCGCCGTCCGGTCGCCCGGCTGCCTCGGTGCGGCGGGCCCTTGAACGGCGGGCGCTCGCCCGCCGAGGTCGCCCTCGCCACCGCCGACGGCGCCGCTGGCCGAAGTCTTGCCGCCGCCACCACCGCCCACCGACGGCGGTGCGGAGGTCTTGTCACCGCCCGCCGCTCCCGCCGCCGACGACGGCGAAGTCGCACCCGCGTCCCCCACCTGCGGCGGCGCGGACGGCGCGGCCTGCACGCCGGGTCCGCTCACGGCCTGCACCGCGGTGTCCGCGGCCAGCACGCCGCCGGCCCCCTGGGGCATCTGCGGCAACGTCGCCTGGTTCTGGCCCGTCGCCGTGGCGTACTCCGCGTAGACGCGGCGGTTGTTCGCGTCGGCCTCGAACCACTCCTTGCGCGCGATCTCGTTGTCGGTGTCCCACGGCGTCAGCTCGTCGAAGAGGGTCAGCTCCGGCGGCTGCGGCGTCGCCATCGGCATCACCCGCTGCCTGAACTGGCCGTAGCTCTGCGCTTGGGTCCGCAGCGAGGCGTCGGCCTTGTCCAGCGTCTCCTGCGCGCGCTGGAGGGCCTGCTCGATCGGCTGCACGGCCTGCGCCGCCCGCTCCGACGCCTTGCCCTGCCACGCGGCTTGCAGCTCGGCGGTGAGCCGACGCAGTTCGTCACCGAGGGCCTGGATGCGCGTGCGCGCGTCCTTCGAGACATCCGCCGCCTGGTTCAGCCCCTCGGGGCCCGCGCCCTGCGACACCATCTGGTAGATCTCATATCCGCTGAGCCCTGTCATCGGCCTTTCACCGCCACTCCGCCCTCGATGCCCTGATCGGTCTTCGCGTACTGCTCGACCGACGCCTTCAGCTCCTCGATCCGCGTCTGCAGCTCCCGCTCGATCGCCGAGACCGAGTCGAGGTGCGCTTGGCCCGCCTGGGAGGCCGCGGTGGTGAAGGCGGTGGTCGCCGGGTCCTGCATCGGAGGCTGGATCTGTGCGAGCAGTTGGCTCTGCTGGTTGGTCGCGGACAGCTCGTCACGCACCTTGCCGTGCCTGCCGACCACCTCTTGGAGAGTGTCGATGGTCACTTCGAAATCGCCCATGGACGCAGCGTGGCGGGAGCCGCCGGGGACCCCTCCCGCCTCACTCGCGGCGAACGCCGCAGTCCGGTCCGGTTGGCATCGCCCCTCGTGACGAGATCGGTCCCTACCATCGAATCCTGAGGGCCGGGAGGGGTCCCGGGCCGGTCCGGCGACACTGCGCGACAACACGAGGAGGCCGGCATGAACACCGAGAGCCTGGCGCGCGACGTGCCGCGCGCCGCGCCGGGAGCCGTCGTCGCACTGGCGCTGAGCGGGAAGATCAGCGTCACCCCCGTCGAGGGACGCCGGGTGAGGTTCGGCCGCAACCGGCCGGACGTCGACGTGTGCGTCGGCGAGACCGACCCGCGGGTGAGCCGCCAGCACGGCCTGCTGACCCGCCACGCCGGCCGGTGGTGGGTCACCAACACCGGGCGGCTGCCCATCCGCCTGCCCAAGACCCGGTGGCTGTTCCGCGACGAGGACCCGGTGCCGCTGGCCGACGGCTACACGCCGCTGTTCATCCGCGGCTCGCACGAGCGCGAGCACCTGCTCGAGCTGTACGTCGCCGGCGAGGACGGCGGCCACCCGGCGACCCGCCACGCCGCCGTGACCCAGCCGCCCAAGCGGTGGCGGCTCACGCCGGACGAGCACCTGATGCTGGTCGTGCTGGGGCAGCGCTACCTGCTGCACGAGGCCAACCCGCAGCCGGTGTCGCGCCAGCACGTCGCCGAGGTGCTCGACGAGCTCCAGCCGGACGCGGGCTGGGGCGTCAAGCGGGTCGAGCACATGGTCGCCGACGTCCGGGCCAGGCTGTCCGCGGCGGGTGTGCACGGCCTGCTGCGCGAGGAGGTCGGCGAGCCCGTCGGCAACGCGCTCAACGACAACCTGCTGCGCGAACTCGTCCTGTCGACCACCCTCGTGCCGCCGGACCTGGCACTGCTGGACGCGCTGTCCTGACCGGCCGCCTATCGGGTGAAAGTCCGGGGCATCGGCCAGCTCACGGCGCCTCGGCCCGGCGAAGCCCATGACGGCGCGCAACCGTGGTCACTACACTACGCACCGTGCGCACGGGGGATGTGGTTGGCGGGCGGTACGAGCTGGAGGACGCCCGCGGCTCCGGCTCCGGCGGCGTCGTCTGGGGCGCGTTCGACCGGAAGTTGAAGCGGCGGGTGGCGCTCAAGCGGCCCCACGCGGCGGCGGACCACACCGACCGGACGCGGTTCCGCCGCGAGGCCGAGACCGCCGCGCAGGTGCAGCACCCGAACGCCGTCTCGATCTTCGACACCGTCGACGCCGACGACTGCTGGCTCGTCATGGAGTACATGCCGGCGGAGAGCCTGGACAAGACGCTGGCGGCGAGCGGGCCGCTGCCGCCCGAGCGGGTGGCGAGGATCGGCGTGCAGATCGCGGGCGCGCTGGCCGCCGTCCACGCGAAGAACATCGTGCACCGCGACGTGAAGCCGGGCAACGTCCTGGTCACCGACGACGACCTGGCCAAGCTGACCGACTTCGG
Organism: Saccharothrix sp. NRRL B-16348; assembly: GCF_001280085.1. Classification (GTDB taxonomy): domain Bacteria; phylum Actinomycetota; class Actinomycetes; order Mycobacteriales; family Pseudonocardiaceae; genus Actinosynnema. The sequence goes on from NZ_LGED01000226.1 coordinate 51,787, forward strand.
CATCTCCATCTGGCGGGACGTGACCCGGACCGACGACGGCAAGGTCACCGGCACACCCGCGTACACCTCGCCCGAGGTCGCCGGCGGGCACCCGGCGAGCCGCGCCTCGGACGTCTTCTCGCTCGGCGCCACGCTGTTCGCCGCGGTCGAGGGCACGCCGCCGTTCGGCAACGGCCAACCGCACGAGGTGCTGGAGCGCGTCCGGCGCGGCGAGACCCTGCCGGTGCGCCAGGCGGGTCCGCTCGCCCCGCTGCTGGCCGAGATGCTGCGACGGCACCCCCAGCGGAGACCGACCGCCGATGAGGTCCGATTACGGCTCAAGGAAATCGTCGGCGACTGGGAGCCGCCACCGGCGCCGGTCCCACGCCCCGCCCGCGTCACGGCACGGCGCCGTGCGTCACTCCGGGTGGCCGCGGGGGTCGCGTTCGTCGTGGCGATCAGCGCGGTGGTGTTCACCTGGCAGCACCAGGCGCCCGCGGCGCAGCAGCCGCCACCGGCAGGTCTCGTCGGCGACGAGCGCAGCGCCGACCCGTGCGCGCTGTTCGACGAGGAGGAGCTGAGCCGATTCGGTCCGACGCGGCTGGTCACCACCTACGGCAACTTCAACCGCTGTGACGTCGTGGTCGACGTCGGCGCGAAAGCACCGGTGGACGTCGAGGTCCAGCTGATCACCCGCGCCTCGCGCACGGTCCAGGGACAACCGTTCGACGTGGTCGAGGGCGCCCTGCAGAGCGGCGAGTGCGACCGCACCGTGGTCGTGGACGACAAGTACGCCGTCCGGGTGGCCGCGAAGCTGCAGAACCCGCCGTTGGACCTCTGCGCCGTGGCCGAGGTCGCCACGGACACCGTGCTGGACGTGCTCCGCAGCGGTCCCGTCCCCCGGCGCGCCACCCCGTTCCCCGCCGGTTCGCTCGCCCACGTCGACGCCTGCGCGCTGCTGGACGACCAGACGCTCGTCACGCTGGCCGCGGTCAACGGCGACTCGGCCGTGAACGTGTTCGGGAACTGGGCGTGCAAGTGGTTCAGCACGGTCGGCGGGCCCGGGATCAACCTGCGCTTCGACCAGCACCCGGCGGGGCAGGTGGTCGCGGGCGAGCTGGTCGAGCTGGACGGCCGCCCGGGGTACCTCCAGCTGGACACGGGCACGAGCTGCACCGTGAACGTGCCGCACCGGCCGGCGAACGTGCCGCCGCGGGAGCAGATCGACATGATGGTGCTGACCGTGAGCGGCGATCGGCCGGGTCAGGAGTACTGCGACCGGGCCACGCGCCTGGCGGCGGTGGCCGCCGCGAAGCTGCCCTCCTGACCGTGCCGGGGGCCGGCGAGCGCGAACCCGCACCCGCTGGCCCCGTTGTGGCACGTCGTCGTGCTACCGGGAGTTCGGACCGACATCGGTCGCGCAGAGCGGTCGCCGGACCACTGCGGCAGTCGACCTCTCGTCCGCACCGACGTCGGCGACACCGGCCCGCGGCTGGCCGTCCATGTCGTCGGTGACGAACGCGTGGCGGCCGGCGGCGCGGTCGATCGCCGGGCTGCCCGCGCCGATCCGGTAGACCGGTCCTTCGCGGCGCAGCAGCGGGTCGACCGCGCGGATCGCCTCGGCGGGCTGGTCGACGCCGACGGTCGCGGTTCCGGTCGGCCACGCGACGTTCCCGGCGTACGTCAGGTTCACCGGCGTCTTCAGCTCGTTGAACAGCTTGCCCTGGGCGCCGGTCACCACGTTGTCGGCGATGGTGGAGTCGATCGGCGGGAACGTGTAGTTGGCGCCGATCTCGATGTTCGACACGTTGTTCACGAAGGTGTTGTGCACGACGGTCGCCCGGTAGACGCGCCAGTGCGCGTTCAACGCGCCCGAGATGTCCACGTCGCCGCCGTCGAGCTGGAGCGCGGCGTCGTAGCCGGAGCCGGTCAGGCCCTCGAAGTGGTTGTTGTAGATCTTGTGGTCGTCACCGTAGATCCGGATACCGCCGGTGCCCGGCTTCCCCTCGCCGAGGAAGAAGTTGCCGTGCAGGGTGCCGCGGTTGCCGTGCCGGTGCGACAACGTCCCCTGCGAGGACCGGAACGTGTTGTAGCGCACGGTGTTGTCGTTGCTCTTCACGGAGATGATCTCCGGGTCGCCGTCGCAGTCCTCGAACAGGTTGGACTCGACGACGGTGAACCCGCTGGAGCGGGAGATCGTGCTCCGGCCCACCCGGATGGCCTCCATCTCGTTGACCGCGCGCGGGCCGATGTCGCGGAAGTGGTTGTGGTCGACGCGGTCGTGCCGCGACTGCTCGGTCTCCGACCCCTCGATGGTGATGAAGTTGCCCAGTTGGCGCTTCTCCTCGAACAGGTTGTGGTCGATCCGGTTGTGGTGGCTGTTCGCGCCGTCGACGAGCACCCAGTTCAGCTTCGACTCCTCGGCGAGCCGGAAGTGGTTGCGGGTCAACCGCACGTGGTTCGAGCCGGTGATCCGCAGGGTCGAGCGGTTCGTCCAGCTCAAGCCCTCGAAGGTCACGTACGACGAGTTCGCCACCTCCAACTGCCCGTCGTCGACCACCGCACGACCGCGGTGGGCCGCCACGACGGTGATCGGCTTGGCCGCGGTGCCGTTCTTGCCGGTCATCCCTCCTATCGTGTAACGACCGTCGGCGACCACGATCCGGTCCCCGGCCCTGGCGTCGGCGAGGGCCGCTTGGAGCTGGGTCGAGTCGGTGACGCTGACCGTGCGGTCGACGCCGTGGCCGGCGGACCACCGGCTGTCAGGCCCGCCGGCGACCGGCGGTGGGCTGGCTGCCCCCGACGTGGCGGGCCACCACGCGGCGGAGACGCCCGACGCGAGCAACACCACCAGGAGCACACCAAGAGTCCGTGTCATCGGGATCCTCGCTCTTGACCGGAGAAACGACATCCGTCCAGCATGTCCGGTCACCGTTGGGACCAGTCCCGGTGACCGCGACTAGCGCTCAACGGTAGGCGTGGTCCATGAGGGTGATCGGGCGGGCACTGCGGTGTGCCCGCCCGATCACCCGACACCGCCACGCTGCGGTGCCGTTACCCCGTGGCCTACTACCCGAAGGTGACGACGAGGCGGCCGTCGGAGGCGTAGGACCAGCGCAGGGCGCCGCTGTAGGAGGCGCAGCGGGAGCCGTTGGTGCCGGTCCAGAACTGGTTGGTGCCGTCGACGTTGCCGACGGTCTTGTCGTTGGTGCCGCTGCCGCTGCGGCAGGACGTGTTGCCGCGGAAGACCGAGGAGCCGCCGTCGAAGCTGAAGTTGCGTTCGGTGTTGTCGATGCTGACGTTGTCGGACACGGTCATCGTGCCGAGGTTGCGGTTGTAGGTGAAGCCGTGCTTGCCGTTGTCGTAGGCGATGTTGCGGCGGATGACGTGGTTGACGCCGATGTCCTCGCCGCCGAGCTTGTAGCCGTTGCGGTCGCCGTTGCCGGCCTGGCCGCCGTTGCTCAGCGTGCCGTTCCCGTAGGCGAGGGAGTCCTCGATGGTGACCGCGCCGATCGGGCCGGTGTCGGTCTTGGTGTAGAGGTCCCAGCCGTCGTCGATGTTGTTGTGCGCGACCGCGTAGCGGAACACGTTGCCCGGCCCGGAGGTGAGCTTCGCGGCGAACCCGTCGGCGTCCTCGCCGTCGGAGTCGGCGTTGTCGTGCGACTCGGCGCTCAGGATCAGGTTGTTGGCCGGCCACTGGTCCTTCGGGGTGGTGGACAGCATCCGCGACAGCTGCAGGCCGGTGTCGCGGTTGAAGCGCGTGACCGTGCGCTCGAAGACGTTGTTGCTGCCGCCGACGAAGATGCCGTTGTCCCCGGCCCGCTCCACCACGATGCCCCGCACGTGCCAGTACGCGCCGTTCACCGCCAGCCCCCGGTTGGCCGGGTCCTCCGCCTGCGCGGAGAAGTTCAGCACCGGCGTCTCACCGGGGTAGGCGAACA
>NZ_LGED01000227.1 GCF_001280085.1 Saccharothrix sp. NRRL B-16348
CTGCCTGATCGCCCGCACTGCGCCCGCCGACTGGGGCATCACCGCGTTCTCCACCTGGTCGTTGTCCAAGCTGCGCGACCATCTGCTCGACCGCGGCACGGTCGCCGCGATCAGCCGGGAGACGCTGCGCCGCATCCTGCGCGACGCCGGGGTCTCCTGGCAGGCCACCACCACCTGGAAGGCCTCCACCGACCCGGACTTCGTCATCAAGATGCAGCGGATCCTCGACCTCTACGACCATCCGCCCGGCGACGGACGGGTGGTCTGCGTCGACGAGTTCGGACCGCTCAACCTGATGCCGCGCAAGGGCAGAGCCTGGCGACCCGCCGGGTCGCCGCGCCGATTACGGGCCACCTACAACCGCCACCACGGCGTGATGCACATGCTCGCCGCACTCGACCTGACCACCGGAAAGATCCACTACCGCATCCGGCGCCGCAAACGCCACCGCGAGTTCCTCGACCTGCTCAAGACCTGCGCGGCTCTGGCACACATTCGGTGACGTCGCCGGGGCGGGTCAGGTCCGTGCCAGGACGCGGCGTCGGAGCAGGTCGAAACTCGCTCGACCGAACATCGCGCGCTTGATCAACTTCAACCGGTTCACGTTCGTCGGACCGTTGCTGTGTGACAACGTCAACCCGGCCACCACCGCGTCCCAATCACGCCGCAGGGCGGTGGCAAAGCCCCGCATCTCGCCTGTTGATCATGTCGTATGCTCGTCGCCGATCTGCTCGCCGTCATGTTCCCGCATCTCTCCGTAGTGCGCGTGGAGAAGGTCGCCCGTGCGGGCGGGTCGGTTGCGTTGCATGCCAGGCCGACATCGCGGACAGCGGCGTGTCCATGCTGCGGAGTCGACTCGGCGCGGGTGCACAGCCGCTATCCGCGCACGGTGTCGGACATGGCGGTGTCCGGGCAGGAGACGGTGCTGCGCCTGGAGGTACGCCGGTTCTTCTGTCGCAACGAGCTGTGCGAGCGTCGGATCTTCGCCGAACAGGTCGACGGTCTGACCGTCCGTTACGGACGGCACAGTGTCCAACTCCGCGACGTGCTGGTGAGGTTGGCATTGGCGTTGGGAGGTCGTCCCGGGGCGCGGTTGTGCGTCGGACTCGCCAGTGCGGTGAGCAGGATGACGCTGCTGCGGCTCCTCCGTGCCCTGCCCGAACCCGATGTCGGGCGGTTACGGGTGGTCGGGGTGGACGAGTGGGCGTTCCGCAAAGGACGGAACTACGGGACGATCCTGGTGGACATGGCTACTCGACGACCGGTGGACCTGTTGCCGGAGGCGACCTCCGACGCCCTGGCCGCATGGCTGTTACGGCACCCCGGTGTCGAGGTGGTCTGCCGGGACCGCGCCGGTTACTTCGCCGACGGCGCCCGCCGCGGAGCACCCGACGCGATCCAGGTCGCGGACAGATGGCACTTGCTCGCGAACCTCTCCGCCGTGGTCGAACGGGTGATCAGCCGTTGCCGCTCCTGTCTGCGCGACAAGCCCGACGATAAGGTCCGGGTCCTGCCGACCCCCGAGGCGACGTCGACCCCGGGCCCGCTCGCGCAGCGGATCCGGGCCCTCCAACCGCAGATCCAGCGAATGATCGCCAAAGGCTGGACCATCTCCGCCATCTCCCGAGAGCTGAATCTGGATCGCAAGACCGTGCGTCGTTACGCCCGCCGCGACCTCGACGACCTGATGAGCACGGCGACCGACCGCGGCAGCCTCATCGACGCCTTCGTGCCCTATCTGCGACGACGTTGGGGCGAGGGCTGTGTCAACGCCGCAGTCCTCTACACCGAGATCACAGCCCAGGGCTTCCGCGGCAGCCGCCAACTCGTGCGCCGCCGGATACAGCACTGGCGCGTCGCAGGCGTCCCCGCCGAGCCACCGCCCACGGTCACCCCCAGGAAGGCGACCGGTTGGATCATGAGACGACCCGAGGAGCTCACCGACCGGGAACAGGAGCACCTGGACCGGATCCTCCGCCGTTCCGACCACGTCGCCGTCACCGGCAGACTCGCCGCGGAGTTCGCCTTGCTACTACGTCAACGCCGCGGGCACGAACTCGAAGCCTGGGTCAGGCAAGCCGAGACGAGCGACGTCACCGAGATGCGGGGCTTTGCCACCGCCCTGCGGCGTGATTGGGACGCGGTGGTGGCCGGGTTGACGTTGTCTCATAGCAACGGTCCGACGGAGGGGAACGTGAACCGGTTGAAGTTGATCAAGCGCGCGATGTTCGGTCGAGCGAGTTTCGACCTGCTCCGACGCCGCGTCCTGGTCACCGAATGTGTGCCAGAGCCCATTTCAGAGAGCACCATCAGTGCATGCCGAAAATGGCATCCATGCAGCTCAGGCGGCTTGGTGGTACTCGTTGAGGATGCCGCCCAGTCGTTTCCGTCGGCGGATATCGAGGCGGGCGACCGCTGCTTGGTCGGTGACGGTTGGTGGCAGGGGGTGTAGTGGTCGGCGTTGGCGATGCCTTGGTGGGGTCGGTGGGTGTTGTAGAAGTGCTCGTACTGACGTAGCGCATGGAGTAGGTGCTGTTGGTTCCGGATGAGGTGCGGTCGAGGAGCTCACGGCGGCAGCTGCGGATCCAGCGTTCCAAGATCGCGTTCATGCGCGGGATGCGGACTCCGCTGAGGACGACTTTGATGCCGGCGGCTGGCGTGCTCGATCACCGCGAGTACGTACAGCCGAGTGCCGGTCAACGTGGAGGCTTCGAAGAAGTCACAGGCCAGGAGTGCGTCGGGCTGGGAGCGGAGGAAGACGGTCCAGGTCGTCGAGGTGCGTTCGGGTGCAGGGTCGATCCCTGTGTCTTTGAAATCTGACAGACAGTGAATACCGGCTCTATTCGGCGGTCGTCGCGACTCGCACCTGACACCGGGGCACGCTCGGACCAAACCAGAGGGTGGTCACCGACCGGCCAGAGCCGACTGGTGACCACCCGGTCGTCTGTGCGCTGATGGCACGGCCTCAGAACGTCTTCGCCATCCGGTACAGCATCCGGCCCGGCTTCTGGTACTCGGTCACCGACCACAGCAGGCCGCGGCTGCGTTCGAGGGACAGGTCCTCGGCCCCGGTCGGTGCCGGCTTCGTCTTCACAGAGGTCATCCCCCTCCCGCTCGCGGTGACGCGGTGCAGTGTGCTGGGGCCTTCCTCGGCGTTCCCGGTCTGGTTGAGGTAGAAGTACGTTCCGTCCGAGGCCGCCCCCTGGATGTTGGGGACCGGAAGGTCCCAGACGTCGCTCGGGACTGCGGGCGTCCCCGGCACACTCGGCCTGCCGGCCGAGGCGCTGTAGGCGACGAGTCTGCCGTTGCTGCTGTCCCTGCTCCTGCAGTACTCGCCCACGAGGATGCGGTGGGACGAGCGGTCGAGCCCGATGTAGGAGAACCTGGCGTCGGGGTTGTTCGTGCAGAAGTTCTCCGACTTGCTCGCCGTCTTGGTCTTCCACACCCCGATCTGCGGCAACACGTACTTGTCCGACCCCGAGCCGCGGTGGATCTGTTGGGTGTCGAACACCCGCAGGCCGTTCTTGGTGTCGACGAGGTAGATGTACTGCTCGTACCAGAGCACCCCGCCCGCGTGGACCGAGACGTTGCGGTACCCCGTCCCCGAGGCGTTCGGCACGACCAGCCGGACGTGGCGGTACTGCAGGTCCTGGTCGATGAAGGTGACGCGGGTGGACGCGCCGTTGTACCAACTCACGATGAGCGGCGAGCGCCCGTTCCACTTCTCGTCCTCGAACGCGTCGGACGCGTGTGACACACCCTGTGGAATCCACGCCCCCCGGCTGCTCTTGTCGTCAGGATCGAAGCAGTACCACGTGTCGAGCACGACGCCGCGTTTGATCGCGTCGTCGCACGCCTCATCGTTGCGCACCATGTCGTGATTCAGATCGGCGAACAGTTCCTCCATGGTCACCTTCTTCGAGGTGAGCTTCCCTGCGGCGGGTTTGAACTCCAGCGTGAAGTCGGCCTTGTCCTCATCGGCCGCAATCCGCGCATGCGCCGGCGACGCTACTGCGGTCAGCAACACCACGGCGGTCAGCACCCCAAGCCAACGTCCGATCATGGTTCCCCTTCTCGTTGTGAGTGGAGATCACCCTGCACGGCGACCCTTGGGCGAATCTGGGGGATTCCTCGCACGACTCGGCCGCTCGACAGCACGAGCCGCGTACCGGGCGTGACGCCGGTCCGGCCCTCCAACCGCAACCGGCCAGTAGATACATGACAGACGGTCGTCCGCGCCGAGCGGATCGCCCCTGACGACAAGCGGTCGAACGGTCGGCAAGCGGCACGTCGGACAGGTCACTACGCCCAAATGATCTCCTACCGGCAGTAGATCACCGCACATAACGGCAATGACCCTGACCCTTGAATGGACATTGCTTCACTCTGTCTCGTGCCGGGTTTGATGGAGACCATCAAGCCTGGATGATGAGGGGTCATGGCACCACCGAAGAAATATCCTGACGAGCTGCGTGAGCGGGCGACCCGGATGGTTGTGGAAGCCCGGCGGGATCCGGCCGCGGCGACCGGGGCGATCAAGCGGATCGCCGATCAGCTCGGGATCCACCCGGAGGCGTTGCGGACCTGGGTCAAGCGTGCGGAGATCGATGCCGGTGACCGGCCGGGCACCACCACGGGCGACGCGGAACGGATCGCGCAACTGGAGCGGGAGAACCGGGAACTGCGCCGTGCCAACGCGATCCTGAAGTCCGCGTCCGCTTTCTTCGCGGCGGAGCTGGACCGCCCCTCCCGCTGATCGTCGCCTACACCGACGCCCACAAACACGAGTTCGGAGTCGAGCCGATCTGTGCCGTACTGACCGCGGCCAGCACCAAGATCGCTCCGAGCACCTACTACGCCGCCCGCTCCCGTCCGCCTTCGGCACGCGCGGTCCGCGACGCGGTGGTCACCGAGAAGATCACGGAGGTGCGCGAGAAGCTACGGCGTCTACGGGATCCGCAAGATCTACGCCGAGCTGGTCCGCCAAGGCGGCGTCGAGGGTCGTCCGGTCGCTCGCTGCACCGTCGCCCGACTGATGAAAGCCGTTGGCCTGCAGGGGATCTCACGATTGAAGACCCCGCGCACCACCCACGGCGGCAAGGGCGGCGACCCGCGTCCGGACCTTGTCAAGCGGGAGTTCGCCGCCCCGGCGCCCAACCGGCTGTGGGTCGCCGACATCACCTAATGGGTGGGTGAGACCTGGGGCGGTGGATCGTCTGTGGGTCGAGCGATTGGCAGGTGTCCACTGAGATATCACCGACCCGAGGTCTGGGAGGGTGTGCTCGTCGAGCCGCTGACGGGTGACCACTCCTGTTCCACCGACCATGAGGTCTCTAGGTAGACGGTGGCCCTGCCAGTCGCTGGGCTTGCAGCCGGCTGGTGAGGTGTCGTGCCTCGAGCACTGTCCATTAGGTCGCCGCGCAGGCCCTCGGGCTCGTCCCACCCTGTCCGCGATCACGACCCTCGAAAGGGCACATGACGATCACCTGTGGGATCGATTGGGCTGAGGGACACCACGACGTCGCCTTGGTCGACGCCGACGGCCGGCGGATCGCGAAGTTACGTATCGACACCGGGCTGACCGGGTTCACCGAGCTGATGGCACTGCTCGCCGAGCACGCCGCCGACCCGACCGGCGTGTCGGTCGCGATCGAGACCGACAAGGTGCTGATCGTCGCGGCACTACGCGCTGCCGGGTTCGACGTCTACGCGATCAACCCCCGTGCGGTGGCCCGCTATCGGGAACGGTGGGGCCAGGCGGGCGGGAAATCGGACCGCGGTGACGCTCTGGTTCTGGCCAACGTGCTGCGCACCGACCGCCACCTGCACCGGCTACTACCCGCGACCAGCGAGACAGGACAAGCGGTCAAAGTCCTTGCCCGCCAACATCAGGAGGCGATCTGGGTCAGACAGGCGACGGTGAGCCGCCTACGTTCCCTGCTGATCGAGTACTACCCCAACGCCCTGACCGCCTTCCCGATCCTGACCCACCACGCGGCGTTGCACGTCCTGACTGCCGCGCCGACACCGACGGCCGCGGCCAGGCTGACCCGGACACGGGCGACGACCCTGCTCCGCCGAGCAGGCCGCCGCAACGACCCCGGCCTGGCCGAGCGGATCGTCGCACAGCTGCAGACGCCGGCCCTCCGCCAACCGCCACCGGTGGAAGCAGGCTACGGTCGCGCCGTCGCGGCACTGCTGGCCATCGTGACCGTGATGCAAGTCGGTATCGCAGACCTCGAGGCCGCGTTGGCGACCGAACTCGGCCGGCACCCGACCGCCGAGCTACTGCGCTCGGTACCCGGGCTGGGACCGATCCTGGCGGCGCGCGTGCTCGCCGAGATCGGCGATGACACCAACCGCTTCGCCACCGCCCAGAACCTGCGCGCCTTCGCCGGAACCGCACCGATCACCAAAGCCTCCGGCAAGTCCACGGTGGTCCGCGCCCGCCACATCCGCAACCGGCGCCTGGGCGACGCCTGCCACTGGTGGGCCTTCGCCTCGATCACCAAGTCCACCGGCGCCCGAGCCCACTACGACCAACGCCGCGCCACCGGAGACAGCCACAACGCCGCCCTACGCAACCTGGCCAACAAACTCCTCGGCCGCCTCTGGTGGTGCCACACCCACAACCAACCCTGGCGCGAAGACGCAGCCTGGCCCCAACCCCAACCACCAAACAAACCCGCTTGACACCTGACCCGCGTGAGGTGTCTACGTCCGCACTTTCACCGGCTGGGTCTACGCCGCGTTCGTGCTCGACGTGTTCTCCCGCCGCGTGGTCGGCTGGCAGCTGTCCACGTCACTGCGCACCGACCTGGCCCTCGACGCACTCGAGATGGGGTTGTGGACCCGCACCCGCGCCGGACAGGACACCGGCGATCTGATTCATCATTCCGACCGCGGGACGCAATACCACGCCGTGCGCTACACCCAGCGCCTGGCCGAGGCCGGCGCGATCGCATCCGTTGGCAGCAAAGGAGATTCCTACGATAACGCCCTCGCGGAAGCCTTCAACTCGATCTTCAAGGCGGAGCTTGTCCGCAACAAGGGACCCTGGCGCGGCATCGACGACCTCGAAATCGCCGTCACCGAGTACATCGACTGGTACAACCACCGCCGACTGCACGGCGAGCTCGGTCTGATCCCGCCCGTCGAACACGAGACCAACCACCACCAGACAACCGCACCCGTACCGACACCGAGCGGGTGATCAAACCCTCCATTAAACCCGGTACTTGACAACCCATCTGGCATTAGGAAACGCGACGCTGAGTGGCAGATCCGTTCACAAGAGCCGAAAGGGCGGCGGCGGTCCTGGACAACGGCGCGGCGTTCGAACACCGACGTGTACGACGTTCCGCGCGGCAGGCGCCCCAGCGACCGGCCGTAACTGGAAATCGACGCATGAATTCCCTCGACGGTGGGTGGCGGCCGCGCCCGCCGGGAATATTTGAACGGTACTCGCCGCTTACCCGGAACGGTTCGTCGGATAGCCGGCGTCGCCCGAAGCCTCCAGTCGCAGCTGCAACACTGGCGGCGATCTTCACTGTCTCAAGCCGAGTACTGTTGTCTTGCGAGGACAAGCCTGTTCACCAGGGCTCCGCTGTCCCATGATCAGCCTGCCCTCGACACCACTTCAAACCGCCTGAATTGAACGGCCTTCACACTAGCCGGGCAGGAATTGGACGCGGACCGACTCGTCGTAGGGCACCACCACCGTTCTCCTCGTTCCCGCCCACTGGTCGGGGACGAGGAAGAGTCGGCCGCCGGCCTCGGTCAGCAGGCGCAAGCCCTGGCACCGCACCCGGAAGCGTTGGCCCTCCGAGTTCGGCAGCGGGAACTGGTGGACGCCCTTGATGCCCTCCGGCAGATAGAGTTGCTGTTCCAGGTCCAGCACCACCATCGGTCGGGTGGGCAGTTCGGCGGCCAGTTCGGCGGCTCTGCCGCGCCCGTACGCCGCAGCGAAGTTGTTCGTCGCCCAGAACAGGCCGAGCACGACGATCGCGCCGAGTGTCGTCACCAGCAGCACGTCGCCGGAACGCGCGCGTTCGCGCCGCGGCCGGGTGGCGTTTCGGCCTGTGCCGCGTCGGCCAGGGTTGCGGCTCGCGTTGCGGCGGTCGGCGTTGCGGAAGACCCAGATCCCGTAGGCCAGCAGCGGCAGACCCAGGCCCAGCGATATCGCCGTCACGCCCGGGAACTCGTCCCGCGACACGCTCACCACCAGGATGCCCACCACGGCCCGCACAAACAGCGCCGCGCCGACCACCGCCAGCAAGGTGCCGACGGCCTTCGGCGCCCGTGCCCCACGCCGCCGCAGCAGCGCACGCACGCCGCGGTGGGCGACCAGGCTCAGCACGAGGAACACCAGCAGACCGGCCACCGGCGGGAAGATGACCTCCGTGCCCAGCAGCAGGAGTTCGGTGGTCGACAGGTCGAGCGCATTCAGGTCGACCCCGAAGTACTCGTACCGCACCAGCGTCGACACGTAGCCGAAGTAGAACAACAACGCGGCCACGAGCGTGGTCGGCGCGGCGATCGCGGCGAACGACTGGACCCGGGCGAGGATGCTCCCGGGCTCGTCCAGCGGACCGTGCGCGGTCATGACGTGGGCGGTGTCGTCGTCCGGTTCGTCGTGGCGGTCTTGGTCCTGGTGGTCTCCGATAGGTCGGTTTCCGGCGCGGTTGTCTTCACCGCGCGGCAGATCCGCCCTGTGCCCGGCCACTCGGTTTCGTCGCTCGTGCACGGGAGGGCCACCACGGTCACGAGGTCCTGCTGCGACGTCCAGGTGACCAGGACCGGCTTGCCCGGCTCCGGCGACTCGGCAGCGACCCTCGGATCGTCGCACGGCTTCCCGGACGTGGACGGGCACCGGCTCTGGAAGGTGAACGTCACGGTAGCCTGGGCACGACCACTGGCGGGCCTCGACGCCTCGATCTCGACCCGACAGGCCTGATCCTTTTTCCCCGGTTGGAACGTGAAGCCGCGGCAGTCACCAACATCGTAAGTACACGACACCTGGTCGGAGGCGAGTCGGAGGAGCCGGGAGCCGGAAAGCGAGACGTCCACGGTGATCGGAACGGACGAGTCCGCGCTGATCTCGAACACCTTGCACCAGGTCTGCTTCGGTTCGTCCTCAGCCAGCGCGAACACGAACGGCCAGTTTCTGTGGTCGGTCTTGCCGTTGAGCCGCGCGCCGCCCACGTTGATCGCGGTCGACCCGTCCTTCGTCCGGGTGACCTCGGTGGTGTCGGGCGGTTCGGTGCCGAGCGTGTCCAACTCCGCCCGGGTGACCTCGGTGTTGGTCGTCGCTCCGCCGTTCGGGCCGGACTGCGAACCACAGGCGACGACCAGGACAATTGCACCCGCCGCAACGGTCACCACACGCCAACTCGGAATCATTGCCGATCACCTCCGACGCGACACCTCATACCTGGAATCCAGGTAACGCCGGAAGCGTTACGGCCATTCACCCGTTAGAGGTGGTATCGAAATCGGTCCATCTCGTCGCCGACCCAGACCTCCAACACCACACAACCCGGACGGGGGAGCCTGGTATACAGGCCAGGGACGTGATCGGCACCGGAGAAGCCGAGCTGGCCACGTCGTCAGCCCTTCAGCCAAGTGCATGGGCGGTAGCCCGGGGTGAGGGCAGAGGTAGAGCATCAATCGCCAGCCTGAGCCTCGGCCGCAAGGCGCGAACGGGCAAGGTCGAGGGGTTCGGTACGCCCTTCCCTCCCCGTATCGAACACGGCCCGCCGCAGCTTTCCCTCGGCGTACTCCGATGAGAACCCGAGATCCGCAGCGTGGGCGTAGTAGTCGGCCTCGGCACGAGCAGCATCGGCATAGAGATCGTTGTTCACGTCCGCGAGATTGGCGCACACCGCCCGCCGTCGCCATCTAAGGGCGAGCACGACCGTCCATCACCACACGATGCACTACACATTATCAGTTTGCACTGAAGCGATAGTGCATATAGCTTCCGACGTGCGCATCGACTGGATTCGGCCGCTTCCGGACGGTCTTGGCATTGCGTGAGCTGAAGGTGGGCCTTGGGTCACGGGCGGTCCAGGTGGCGTGACGTCAGGCGGGTCGGACGGTGATGGGGTCGTTCGGGCACTGTGCCGCTGCGGCGATCAGTGCGTCGTGTTCCACCGTGTCGACCGTCAAGCCCCACCGCAGCTTCACCGTGACCCATTCGGCGACGTAGCGGCACACCGCAGGCGCGTGCGGTGGCAGCCACGAGGCAGGATCCCGGTCGGCTTTGCCGCGATTGGAGCGTGCGGTCACCGCTACCAACGCGGCGGGTTCGTCCAAGTCGTTGGCGTAGGACTGACGGCGCTGCGCGGTCCAGTCGAAGGCGCCGCTGTCCCACGCCTCGGCCAGCGGCACCATGTGGTCGATGTCCAACCCTTGAGGGCCGTCGACGTGAGTGTCGTCGTAGTAGGAGTACCACCGGCCTCCCGACAGGTCGCAGTGCGGTGCGACCTGCGGGGCGGTGTTCGCCTCCTGCAGCAGGACTTCTGCGCGAGTGGAACAGCCATCGCGGTCGGCGTCGATCCAGTGGCGGAACTCGGCGTGGTCGTAGCCGTCACGTACCTCGTCGGCCACAGCCAGGCGGGTGATCGCCTCGCGCAGCGGCACCGCCTCGGCCCGTGCCGTGTCGGTCTCCGATGCTGCCTGTCCGGCTACTGTCGTGAGCACGGTGCAGATCAACGCGATCGTCGCCGACACTCGCCAAGATGCCCTCATCGTGTTCCTTCGCCGTGAACGGACCTCATGCGTCCAGAAGTAGCGGCGGCACCCTGTGGCCGCCTGACAGCGAACGAGGTTCCACCCGATGGTGAAGGGGCGTGGAGCCGATGGTTGATCGCCTCGGGCGCCACTGTGTCCAACGCCGCGCCGTCGTGGCATGGAGGTGGTGTCGGAGATAGGGTGTCTCGCTGTCGGCCCTCGGCGTGCGGTGATTCGTTTCCCCGACCGTGACCCCGTGCCGAGGGCTGCTCTCTTGCCCGGACGCGTATTTCATCGTGTGATGGGGTTGATCGTGCATCCGCAGATGCATGGTGGCGGCTTGTTCGGGGGTGTACAGGATCGGTGTGGTGTCACCGGTGTCGGGTTGCGGGGTGTTCCGGGCGGCGGCCGGGTCGACGGGTTCGACCGGTTCGGGGTTCTCCGTTGGGCGGATGCGGGCCGGTGGCGGGTCGGTCGTCGCCGGGGCGAGCGTCGGCGGGGCGAGCGTCGGCGGGGCGAGCGGGCGTAGACGTCCGGGGACGCGTCGTGGCGTGTTCATGGAGTCCTCGCGTGGGATCCGAGTCCGGTTCCCGTGGGTCGGTGTGGGGTGTGAGGGTGCGCAGGACGCGGTTGTGCCATGTGAGGGCGAAGCGGAGGCAGTTGGATTCGCTGCGGTGGCTGGGTGTGCAGCCGGTGGTGTAGCGGCCGGTGAGGCTCCAGGATGCGGAGTCGGAGCTGGTGATGGTGTCGGCGTAGCGGGTGAGGCCGGTGAGTTTGACGCCGAAGCCGTGCAGGCGGAGTGCGCGTGTGGCCAGTGAGCGCATGATGTGTTCGACGTCGGTGGTGTGTTGTCGTCGGCAGACGCTGCCGACGCCGACCAGGGGCAGGGTGGCGAGGTCGATGCCGTGTCGTTCGTACAGGTCGGCGCAGCGGTGGTAGTCGGCGGTGGATTGTCCTTGCAGGACGGGGATGATCGGGAGGTCGGGTGCGAGGTCGCGTAGTCGGAGGTAGTTGGTGACGGTGCGGTGTTGGTGGGTGCGCAGGCTCAGTCCGGTGCGGGCGAGGACGTGGGGTTCTGTCATCCAGTCCTGGGGTGCGGCCCAGTCGAGGTGGCCGATCTCGGTGGCGTAGCGGCGGACGGCGGCGGCGTAGGTGGTCGCGTCGGTGCGCCAGTGGCCGTGCAGGGACAGTTCGGTGAAGCCGCCGGAGTCCAGTGCCCATCCTGTGGTGGCGCGTGGGAGGGTTCGGCGGTCGGCCAGGCGGCGGTGGCTGACCAGGAGCGGCACGCCGAGGTCGCGGGCCAGCCAGGCCGGTTGGTGGGTGCCGAGGTAGAACTTCATGTCCGTGCCGTCCGACGGCGCCGCTGGGCGGTGTGCAGGGCGGTCAGGGTGAGGATCGTGGCGACGGCTTTGCCCGTGATCTGACCGGGCAGGGCGGCGACGCCGCCGAAGGCCAGCGGGACGAACAGCACGCTGTCGACCACCAGCCCCGCGGCGTTGGACGCCGCGACCGCCGTGGTTCGTGTGCGGTGGCGTAGCCGGGTGTAGACGAGTGTGTCGAGGACTTCGGAGACGGTGAACGCGACGACACAGGCCACGGCGATCCGCGGCGAGGCAAACAGGGCTGACAGTCCGGCGCCGGCGAGGATGCCCGCTGTGACCCCGAGGGCTCCGCACCGGTCGTGCACCAGGTCGCGGAGGGTCAGACCGGCACCGACGAACAGCGTGCCCGCCGGCAGCAGCATCCCGCCGACAATCAACGGCGGCCAGTGGACCGAGGCGATGTTGGCAGCGACGACCGCCACCAGGTATCCGGCCAGCACCGCGACAACGGACACCACGCGACACGGTGATGGCACCGGACCGACCACCGCCCCCGGCCCGGTCGTGCGGAGCTGCGGGATCGTCGTGGTGTTCACGCCGCACGCTCCCCGGGCCCGGTGTCGGTGACCGGCTCACCGGAGCGGCACGACCAGGGTGAGCAGCCGTCCGGGTCGCTGCCGTCGTCGTGCGTCGGCGCCAGCGTGAGCGACCGCGGGTGCCGCGTCGTCTTGCGGGGCGCCGCAAGCACCTCCGTGCCGGTCCCGGTCCGGTGGTCGGCGTGCAGGAGTTCGGCGAGGTCGTGCAGCAGCAGCGACACCGCGTGGGCGGCCTGCTGGGGGACGACGCCGTTGCCCAGCGCCCGCAGCTGTGCGGTGCGGGGCAGCGGGAGGTCGGTGACCCACCCGGGCGGGAGGCCCATGAGGTGCTCGACGAAGGCCGGGGCGAGTACCGGGCGGCCGTGGTTGCCGGGTTGGGTCGGGTGGGGTGTCGGGCGGCCGAGCACGGTCTCCCAGCGGCCGATCGCCGCCTCGTAGACGCCCCAGTCCACCGACAGCAAGGACAGCCGGCTGGCCGGGCCGTCGGTGGGTCCGCCGTCCTCTGAGGGCGCTGTTACGAGCTGGCGTCGCCGCTGTGGTTCGTGGCTGGGTTGAGCAGGCTGATCACCGCGGAGGGCAGCATCAGGTCGCCCTTGGAGCCTCGCTGGGCCGGGCAGCCTTTCGTGCCGTCCGTGGCGCGCGGTGTCAGCAACAACCACTGCGGGTCGGCCAGCGGGAGCACCTGCTGTGACAGTGGCGGCCGGAACCCCGTTCCCGCCGCGCGTCCCGCCGTTCCGGTGTCCGAGGCCCGCGGGGTCGGCAGCAGCCTCGCCTCGTCCGGCAGCGACGGCCCACCGGTCTGCGTCCGGTGCGTGCAGTTCTTCGCATCCGAGGATGGCGTGGGTGGTGTCGCGGGGCCAGGCGAGCAGGAACACGCGTTCGCGGCGGTGGGCGGCTCCGACGTCGGCGGCGCGGACGCTACGCCAGAACGCGTCATACCCCGCTTCGGCCAGGTCGCCGAGTACACGGTGGAGCCCTCCGCCTTTCCAGCGAAGCGCGGCGACGTTCTCCAGCACGACGAGCGCGGGTCGTAGTACGCGAACGCCCGCCACGATGTCGGTCCACAGGCCACTGCGGCGCCCTTTCTCGATGCCCGCGCGTTTGCCCGCGGCGGAGATGTCCTGACACGGCCACCCGGCTACGAGCACGTCGACGGGCTCGACCGCGGCCCAGTCGATGCGCCGCAGGTCGCCCAGGTTCGGGATGCCCGGCATCCGGGCGTCGAGGATCCGGGCGATGTGCGGGTCGGGGTCGGCGACCCAGGCGATCCGGCCGCCGCCGAGAGCGGCCAGCACGCCGAGGTCCAAGCCGCCGTGGCCGGTGCACAACGACCCAATCAGGGGACCGCGTTCGACGGTCGGTCGCGTCGGCCGTCCCGCGCCCGGCGGCATCTTGCGGGTTGGGGCGACCGCGAGCGGGTGAGCCGTCTGCTCGCGTGTCGACTGACGTGGTCGGCCGGTCATGCCGCCCTGCTCTCCGACACATCCGAGGCGGTCCTCGGATTCGCGGCGTGCCGTACCGTTCCGGTGACGGAACCTCGGGAATTCTTGAGATCCGCCGCGCCCGCGGATGGCGAACTCGTGCTTGTGAGGGGCGTCCTGAGGACCAGTACGTCCTCGTGCGCGATGAGGTGCAGTGGCAGTCCGGCTTCGCGTTGTTTGCGGATGAAGTCGCGTTGGAAGAACGAGCCCCTGGGTACGAGGTCGTGTTCGGCCGCGCGTGCGAGCAGGGCGACGCAGCGTTCGACGGGGATGAGTCCGGCGGCGCGTCCGCAGGCGAGGATCTGGGAGGGCAGGTCGATGAGTTCGGCGTGTTCGCGCCAGGGGCGGATGGTGATGGCGATGTGTCCGCCGGGGCGCAGGAAGGCGGTGAGTCCGGTGAGGATGCGGGTGAACCCGGCGAGTAGGCGGTGGTGGCCGATGTTGGCGAGGTTGCCGCGGTCGAGGGTGTTGCCGTAGAGGTGGTGGTACTTCTGCACTCCGACGCCCGGTATCGCCGAGACCTGTCCGTGGGTGGAGGGCCCGTACGGCGGCGAGGTGACCACCAGCGCGGCCTGCCCGAGGTATTCCGGTGGTAGCAGTGAGGTGATCCGGCGGGCGTCGCCGTGGAACACACGGCCCTCGTGGGTGACGCCGGCGTGGTGGGCGAGGTCGACGTTGGCGCGGGAGACCTCGACCCAGTGGGGTTCGTACTCGACACCGACGGCACGGCGTCCGGCGTGCAGTGCCTCGACGAGGGTGGTGCCGATCCCGCACATCGGGTCGAGCACCAGGTCGCCGGGCGCGGTGTAGTGGCCGATCGCGTAGGCGGCGACGGCGGGGAGCATCTTGGCCGGATGAGCGGTCGACTCGGCCGTGTAGCGGCCCTTGCGCTGCGCTCCCGGTGAGGTCTGCGCGGTCGTCCACACCGACACCGCGGACTCCGCCACGGCGCACTCGGCGGACCGGTCCGGTGTGGTGTCGACGCCGTCGACGACGGCGCGCGCGACGCGCCGGGTCGGCCCGTCGACCGCGCTCCCGATGCAGGCCCGGGCCGGGCCGACGCGCGTGTCCGAGGCGGTGCGGACGAGGTGGACGTCGGCCACGGGCGTACCTTCCTGACAGGCGGTCGGGGTCTGCGTAGGGTTCGGAATCGGGCCGCTGGTCATCGGATGACTCCGGTCGCGACCATCGCGGTGCCCGCGGCGGCCTGGCGGGGCGGTTCGTAGTCGTGCTGCTGTCCGAACACGAGTAGGTCCGAGTGGATTCGGCGGTGCGGCGTGGGCAGCCCGCGCACGGCTGCGCGGTGTCGGGCGCGGATGTCGTCCTCGGCCGTCGGACTGTCGAGTCCGGTGAGCTGGTCGGAGGCGAACCGGCCGGCGTGCACCGGCGCGTGCAGGGCGACGATGTGCTGGAGGTAGAGCAGGTCGGCGTTCTGCGCCGCGGCCACCACTGCTCCGGTCGGGTCGGTCAGTTCACCGCTCGTCCAGTCGCAGTGCGTGAGCACGGCGAGGATTCCTCCGACCCTCAGCAGTCGTGCCGCGACCAGTGCCACGAGGTCGCCGGCGTGGTCTCCGCCGTGCTGGGGACGCAGGCTTGTGATGATCAGGTCCGTGCTCGCCTGCGGGGTACCGAGGTCATCGGACACTCCGTCGCCGATGTCGGAACGCGGCGACGCCGAGACGGTCGAGCGTGAGGCGCCGGGGTCGCCGACGAGGTCGTCCCAGAACGGTCGCGACGCCGGACCGGTGGCGGCCGGACCCGCCGTCACGCGCACCACACGGCCGGTCCGGCGGAGGCCCTCGACGGCGGCGAGCGCGTCGGCCAACACACCGTCGGGCTCCGCCGATGGCGTGTTGTCGACCGTCCGGTCATCGCCTGCCGGCATGTGCGGGGAAGTGTCGCCTGGGGTCGGCCAGGGCAGCAGCACGACCTGTCCGCCGGGCTTGCTGAACGCGCGGACGATCTTGCCGATGATCGGTGTGGGCCAGGACGTGTCGAGGTCCATCGGGACCGGGCCGGCCGTCCACACCGTTGCCGGTGTCGGCGACGCTGCCGCATCACGTGACCGCGACCGGGTGCGTTCGGAGCCGGGTTTGGCGGGGCTGATCCTGGTGGTGGTCGGGGCGGTCGGGTAGGGGCGGCGGTTCCCATCCAGGTGTCGGCGCGAACTGGTGCCCGCCGGGCGGGTGGCGTCGTCGCGGCGCGTCGGACCGCGACGTGAGGGGTGGTCGGGCTGGGTCATGGATTCCTCGCAGAGCAGTCGGGGTGCGCGGCGAACGCGGCACACTCGTACGCCCTCGACTCCGAAATCCGGACCGTTTTTCAACAGCCTGTACCCGATTTTTCAGAGAAACCTATTCGACACCCATGGGTAGTCGCACGGCAGAGGTTCGCATGTGCACCCATACCCAAGGCAGGGCGCAGTCGGGAGAAAGTCGCCGAGCGGCTCGATTGCTCGCGTCCGGGCAGGAGACTCACCACCGCGGTGCGGCTTGAGCCGGCGACCCGCGCCACCGGAAGGCCACCGGATCGCCACCGATTCCCTGTTCCACCAGGTCGAGTGCGGTCACTGCTGGTCATCGGGTGATCTTGAGCACCGGCCGTGAGGCCGGGAGAAGGCACCCTTGGCGATCTTGACGGCGACTCGACATGACGTTTTCGAGGTGCCCGGTGGCGGTTCGGTGGCTTTCCGGATGCGGTTCGGTGGCATTGCGGTGGACGTGACCTGGCTTCCTTGCCTGGTCGTTGTTCGCCGATCGCGCAAGGAGCTTCGCCATGGCGAAACGTCACATGTTGAATTGTGTTCCTCTTGGGCGTGATTGTCTGCCGTTGGATGCGGCGAGGACGGCATTCGAGTGGCTGGTCACCGGCCCGGATCCGATCTCGGTCGAGGGTCGGTGTTTCGCCGGTCTGCCGCGGCGGCGGGTGCCGCTGGACGAGCTGCGGGATCTGCTGTTGGATCCCGCTCTGCCGATGTCGACGGTGGACCCGGTCTGGGTGCATCTGGTCGCGCGTTCACGCGACGAGGGCGGTGCGGCGACGGTGGGCTGTGTCGGGGTCGCGCTGCCGGCGTTGTTCGCCATCGCGGCCGAGCTGTGCGCGCCGTTCGCCGATGACCACCACGACATCCACGCCGCGGTGCTGACCGGGTTCCTGTCCGAGTTGGCCCGTGCGGACCTGGACAGGCCGTGGGTGATGTGGCGGCTGCGGTGCGCGGCGTTGCGCGCGGGACACCTGTTCATCCGCGACGCGTTGGAGAGCCCGACCCCGTCGGATGAGGACTTCCACTCCGGCGAGCCGACCCGGCCGTGGGGGCATGAGGACTTCGTGCTTGCCCGCGCGGTGGCCGAGGGTGTGATCACCGGGGCGCAGGCCGAGCTGATCGGCTCCACCCGGCTGGAGCCGGAGTACACGCTGCGCCAGGCCGCCGCGGACCGGGGCGTGAGCTACAAGGCCATCGAACAGGTCCGTCGCCGCGCGGAGCGCAGGTTGGTGGCCTGGCTCGCCGACCAGGCCCCGTACGACGACCCCGGCGATCGCCGCGAACGCGATGTGGAGATCCGTGCGGTCAACGCGGTCACGATCACCGCCGCCGCCCACGGGACCGCGCACCCGTCGACCGGCACACCCGAGAAGTCACGCATGGTGACCGCTCGTCGGGGAAGGTCGGCGAAAGAAGTCCGGCGAAGCGTGTTGAAAAACGCTGCGGAATCCGGAGTCGAGGGCTGCGGGAGACGAGCGGTCGCTGCCGTGCACACCACCTCGCCCGACCGTCCGACCGGGACCACGCGGCGGACGTCGGGCACGACTCCGGAGGAACCCCGATGCGCCTGACCCATCTGCCCGGCAACTGCCCGCCCGACCGCCGAGACAGCGGCCACCGGCTGTGCCGCGGCCCCGTCGCCGGTCCTTCCGCGACTACTCGCCGAGCCCGGTCGGGTGCGTCGCGATCGACCGCCGGCACACCGTCCATACCTCCGATGTGTACCGCGTCGGTGCGCCGTCGCACCACCGTCGCCCGGCGGTTCGTGGTGATAGCCGAGCTGGTGGTCGGGCTCGTCGTCGTCCTGCCCGTGTCGTCGGCTCATGCGGACACCGCGGTGCTCGCGGTCGCGGGCAGCGTCGACGAGGTTCTCACCAACATCCGCAACTGGTTGATGGGCATCCTCGCCGGGCTGGCGACGGTGTTTTTGACCGTCGGTGGTGTGCGTCGGGTGTTCGGTGGCGGTGATCCCGGCGAGCAGGAGAAGGCGAAGACCGCGTTCAAGTCCGCCGGGATCGGCTATGGACTGGCCGCGCTCGCACCGCTGGTCGTCTCGGTGCTCAAGGGCATCGTGGGCGCCTAGCCATGGCCACCACCACGTCCACCGTGTGTCGACACCGGCAGCCACCGTGGAACGAGTCCCCCACCACCGTCCCGGCCCCGATGTCGCCGGGCGACCGTGGCGGCCTCGTGCAGCCGACGATCGGGCGCCGCCGCCGCACGGTGTCGGTGTTGTTGGCCGGTGCGGTCGCGGTACTGGGCTGCACCCTGGTGCTGTCGGCGTCCGCGCAGCCGACGACACCGGCCACGGCGCCTGCCGCTCAACCTTCCGATCCGTGTGCCGGTCCGGGTCCACACCCTGTGCCGTGCCCACCGTCGACGACGAGCTCGCCGACAGCAGCGGTGCCGTCGACCACGGCGCCGTCGAACCCCTGCCTCACACCACAACCCGGCCGACCAGTTCCGCCCGGATGTCTACCGCGCCCGACGACCACCTTGTCCCGACCGTCCACGACCCCGACGGGCACCCCACCGGCACGTCCGGAGGGCCCGGAGTGCGGGATTCTCAACCCGAGCGCGTGTGTCGGGGAGGGGATCGCCGGGTTCCTGCACCTGCTGGTCGGCGAGTCGCTGAACGTGTTGTTGGGCTGGGTCGGCGGCACGCTGCTGTCCACGCCGACGCTCGCCGACCTGCCCCGGGTCGGGGAGTTGTGGGAGAAGTCGCGGCTGGTCGTGGTGGCGGTCTACTCGCTGGTGGTGATGCTGGCCGGGCTCCTGCTGATGGGGCACGAGACCGTGCAGGCCCGCTACTCGATCCGCGACATCGCGCCGCGCGTCGCGGTCGGGTTCCTGGCCGCCAACCTCAGCCTGCTCGTCGGCGACCACGCCATCCGGCTGGCCAACGCGGCCAGTCTGGCCGTGCTCGGCGACGGGCTCGACCCCCAGACCTCCGGGCAGGCGGTCACCGAACTGTTCGTCGGTCTGGTGGCCAACTCACTCGTGACGGGCGGGTTGTTCGCCGGGGTGTTGTCGGTGGTGCTCACCGTCCTGCTGGTCGCGTTGCTGGTCGGCTACATCGTGCGGGTCGCGCTCACCGTGATCCTGCTGGCCGGGGCACCGCTGGCGCTGATGTGGCACGGCCTGCCCCAGACCGAAGGGCTCGCGCACTGGTTCTGGCGAACCGGAGCCGGAGTGCTCGGCATCCAGGTCGGCCAAAGCCTCGCACTGATCTGCGCCCTGAAGGTCTTCCTGGAGCCCGGAGGGTTCCACTTCTTCGGCGCCCCGACCACCGACGGACTCGTCAACCTCATCGTCCTGATCGCCCTGGTGTGGATCCTGGTCAAGATCCCCGGCTGGGTGATGCGACAGGTCCAACTCGGCGGCGGACGCCGGACCTTCGTCGGCGGACTCGCCCGCGCCTTCGTGATCGGCAAGACGATGGGTGTACTCGGCGGTCGAGGCACCCGGACGGCGACTGCCGGGCGGTCGACTGGTCCGGGTCTCGGCACCGGGGGCGCGCCGCGCCGTGAGCCGCCGTGGCCGGCGCCGATCCGCGAGTGGGGCGGCATCGGCGGCGCGGCGACCCCGGAGGCGGTCGGACGCCGCCTGCACACTCAACGGGCGCAGGAGTCCGCGCGGCGGCGCACGGTGTCCGGTCGACAGCACCTGCGGTTCCTTCAACCCACACCCCAGGCACCGACGCACGACCTCGCCGCCTGGAAACCCGCGGGCAGCACCACCGTGCCCGAGTTCCGGACCGCCGGCGCGTCCGAAGAAGGTTCGTCGTCGAGTCCTCTGCCCTATCCGGTCGGTACTGCGGCGCCACCGGTGTTCGGCGCGGCGGCGCCGCGTGTGTCGTCCCGGTCCACGCCCGTGCCTCCGATGCGCACGGCATCGGTGCCGCCGGAGCTGCGGTTCCGACCGGCCACCGGCGACGCTCCCGTGCGCCCGGTCCGGGCGGCCGCGCGGGCCGAGGTGCCGGTGTTCCGATCGGTGTCACCGCAGACCGGTGTGCACGGCAGGCGGACCAGGACCCACACGCCGGCGCCGGTGCTGTTCCAGCCGCCGCGTCGTCCCGATACGTCACCACCCACACCGCCTCCGGCGTCGGTTCCTCCGGCTCGGGGCGTTGCGCCGGCAGTGCCTACTCGATCGGAAGGTGAGCGGTCGTGAGCTACCACGAGACCCGGACGGGCGGGTCCTATGCGGTGCGAATCCCGGCCGACGTCGACATGGACGACCGTGTGCTGGGGCCGCTGACCGCGCGCCAGCTGGCGATCCTCGCAGTGACCGGGGCGGTGCTCTACCTGCTCTGGGCGGCCACTCGCACGCTGCTGCCGACGCCGGTGTTCGCCGTGTTCGCAGTCCCGGTCGGCGCGGCCGCGATGATGCTCGCGTTGGGCCGTCGTGACGGCGTCGCGATGGACAAGCTGCTGCTCGCCGCGATCCGGCAGCGCTTGGCTCCGCGTCACCGTGTCGCCGCGCCGGAAGGTGTGCGCCCGGCCCCGGCCTGGCTCACCGCCGCCGCGGGCGAACCGGCCGGCGGTCGCCCGCGTGACGGGCGACGGGCATCACGGTCCGAGCAGGTGTCGCCGTCGGCGTTGCGGCTGCCCGCCGAGGCCGTCACCGACACCGGTGTGGTCGATCTGGGCGGCGACGGCCTGGCGGTGGTCGCGGTCGCGAGCACGGTGAACTTCGCCCTGCGCACGCCGAACGAGCAGGAAGCGCTCGTCGCCGGGTTCGGCCGCTACCTGCACTCCCTGACCGCCCCGGTGCAGGTGCTCGTCCGGACCGAACGTCTGGACCTGTCCGGGCAGATCGCGCAGCTGCGCGAGCGGGCGGGCGGGCTGCCGCACCCGGCGCTGGAGGCCGCCGCGTTGGAGCACGCCGACTACCTGGTCCAGCTGGGCGGGCAATCGCATCTGCTGCGCCGCCAGGTGCTGCTGGTGTTGCGCGAGCCCTACGGTGTCGCCGCCCCGACCGACGGCCTGGGCGGTCCGGGCCCGCTCGCGGTGCTCGGCTCAATGGCCAGCAGACGCCAGCGGAAACACGCGGCCGGCCAGGTCGACGGTGGGCTCCGGTGGGCGGCGGAGTCGAGGTTGGTGCGCCGCCTGAGCGAGGCGATCGAGTTGCTGTCCCCGGCCGGGATCGCGGTGACCCCGCTGGACGCCGGGCAGGCCACGGCGGTGCTGGCCTCGGCATGTAACCCCGACAGCCTGTTGCCGCCGACAGCCCGGTTGGCCGGCGCGGACGAGGTCATCACCACGTCCCACCCCGACCCGTCCGAGCAGGACACCGCCGGCATCTTGCGCCGGCCCGTCGGCCATGCGTTCGGGCAGGACGAGGACTACGACGACCCCGACTTCGACGACGAGGATGGAAGGGTGCGGTCCTGATTGCCTTGCGGGTACGGCGCCACCGCCGCCCGGCCGTCACCGCGGCCTCGGCCGGGGCAGCGGCGTTCACCCCGGACGCCCTGTCGGTCGGCGCGCGGCACCTGGAGGTCGGCGGCGACTGGGTCTCCTCGTTCGCCGTGGTCGGGTTCCCGCGCGAGGTGCACCCCGGCTGGCTCGCGCCGTTGTTGACCTACCCCGGTCGGTTGGACGTGGCGCTGCACGTGGAGCCGATCGACCCGGCCACCGCCGCCTCCCGACTCAGGAAGCAGCTGGCGAAGCTGGAGGCCGGGCGCCGCCACACCGCCGAGCACGGCCGCCTGTTCGACCCCCAGGTCGAGGCCGCGACCGAGGACGCCTACGACCTGTCCTCCCGGGTCGCCCGCGGCGAGGGGAAACTGTTCCGGGTCGGCCTGTACCTGACCGTTCACGCCGGCACGGAGCAGGGGTTGGCCGACGAGGTGGCGGCGCTGCGGTCGCTGTGCGCGTCGTTGCTGCTCGACGCCAAGCACACCACATACCGGTCGCTGCAGGGCTGGGTGTCCACGCTGCCGATGGGCCTGGACCTGATCGGCATGCGCCGGACCTTCGACACCTCGGCGTTGGCGGCGGCGTTCCCGTTCACCAGCCCCGACCTGCCCGCCCCGGACCCCGCCTCGGTCGCCGCGCCGTCGGGGGTGCTCTACGGCTACAACATCGGCTCCCAAGGCCTGGTGCACTGGGACCGGTTCGGCGAGGCCATGCACAACCACAACTCGGTGATCCTCGGCCGGAGCGGGGCGGGCAAGTCCTACCTGGTCAAACTCGAACTCCTGCGCAACCTGTACCGGGGCATCGAGATCGCCGTCGTCGACCCCGAGGACGAGTACGCCCGCCTGGCCGCCGCCGTGGGCGGCACCTACGTCCACCTCGGCGCACACGGTGTCCGGTTGAACCCGTTCGACCTGCCCATCCACACCCGCGCCGACGGACGCCGCACCGCACCCAAGGACGCACTCCTGCGACGCAGCCTGTTCCTGCACACCGTCATCGCCGTACTCGCCGGCGGCGAACCGGCCGCTGCAGGGCGGGCGGCGTTGGACCGGGCGATCGCCGCGACCTACCAGAGTGTCGGGATCACCGCCGACGCCCGCACCTGGACGCGCCCCTCCCCCACTCTGCGCGTCCTGCGCGACCAGCTCACGGACGCGGGACAGGCCGGTGACCCGGCTGCCGCCGAGTTGGCCGCGAGGCTGCACCCCTACGTGGAAGGCGCGTTCAAGCAGCTGTTCGACGGGCCTAGCAGCGTCAATCCCGAGGGTCATCTCGTCGTGTTCAGCCTGCGCGACCTGCCCGACGAGGTGAAAGGGATCGGCACGCTGCTCACTCTGGACGCGGTGTGGCGGCGGGTGTCCAACCCGGCGATCCGCCGCCCGCGGCTGGTCGTGGTCGACGAGGCGTGGCTGCTCATGAAAGAGCCCTCCGGGGCCGAGTTCCTGTTCCGCATGGCGAAGGCGTCCCGCAAACACTGGGCCGGCCTGACGGTGGCCACCCAGGACACGGCCGACGTGCTGGGCAGCGATCTGGGCAAGGCGGTCGTGGCGAACGCGGCGACCCAGATTCTGCTGCGGCAGGCGTCGCAGGCGATCGACGAGATCACCCGGACGTTCGACCTCTCGGCAGGGGAACGGGCGTTCCTGCTCTCGGCCGACCGGGGGCAGGGCCTGCTGTCTGCCGGAACGCAACGGGTGGCGTTCCACGCCATCGCCTCACCGACCGAGCACCATCTCGTCACCAGCGACCCGGCCGAACTCGCCGCCTACGCGGACGCGGCCGATCCGACGGACGAGGCCGATGCCGCCTACGTCGACCTGGGATCCGGCGACGACGTCCCCCACGCCGTCGCCGACGAGTCCGACACCGACGACCAAGTCGCGGCCGACTCCGCCTGACCATCAACGCTCGTCCACTCTCCGCGCCTCGTCGCGGCTTTCTCGAAGGATCCGTGATGCTGCCCTGGATACAGGCTGCCGTCGATCAGCCGCCGGAACCGCTTCCGCACAAGGACTGCCGCCCGGCACGCTCGTCCGCTGTCCAGGCCGTCGGGTGGATGGAGGACTATCTGCGCGACCCTGGCGGCGTCGTGCTCGCGCTGCTGGAACGGCTGCGTGACCTCGCACTGGGCTGGGGCCCGCTCGTGGCGCCGGTACTCGCGGTCCTCGCCGTCGCGATCGTGACCGGCCGGCGCTGGTGGGCGCGGCGCTGCCACGAGCTGCTGCTCGCCGACGCCCGCCAGGTCACCGTGCTCGCCCCACCGCAGGTGGATCCCGCGGGCGGCGCCGCGCTGTGGTCCAACCTCGTCGGCCTGCTGCGGCCGGGCTGGCGGCGGGCATTCACCGGCCAACCGCACATCGCCTGCGAGTACGCGTTCTCCGAAGCCGGTGTCGCGATCCGGCTGTGGGTGCCCGGTGTCATCCCGCCCGGCCTGGTCGAGCGCGCGGTCGAGGCCGCCTGGCCCGGCTCCCACACCCGCGTCGGCCCCGCCCACCCGCCGCTACCCGCAGCCGGTGACGGCCGAAGGCGGGTGGTGGTCGGCGGCGAGCTGCGCCTGGCACGCCCCGAAGCACTGCCCATCCGGTCGGTGTTCGACGCCGACCCGCTCCGCGCCCTGATCGGAGCGCCGGTCGGGCTGGGCCGGGACGAGCACGCCTGCGTGCAGATCCTGGCCCGCCCGGTCACCGGCCACCGCGTCCAACGCGCCCGCCGCGCCGCCCGACGCGTGCACACCGGCAGGTCGCCCCGCCTGGTCGGCCAGCTGTTGGACGTCGTCACGCCCGGTGCGAGGACCGGTGGGTCCCGGCGCGCGGCGGCGCAGGGCTCGGTGCACAGCGATCCGCAGACGTCGCTGGAGTACGCGGCGCAGAACCGCGCGATCGTCACCAAACAGCGCGGCAGCCAGTACGAGACGGTGATCCGCTATGCCGTCGCCACCCTCCTCCCCGCGGACATGGCCGACGGTGAGGTGCGGGCCGCGCGGGATGTCGCCCGCGGACGGGCCCACGCCCTCGCCGCGTCGTTTGCCTCCTACACCGAGCACAACCACTACACCCGCCACCGCCTCCGCGACCCCGGCACGGTGATCGACTCACGGCGGCTCGGGCGCGGGGACCTGTTGTCGGTGCCAGAGTTGGCCGCCCTCGCGCACCTGCCCACCGACGAGGCCATCCCCGGCATCCAACGCGCCGGAGCCCGCGCCATCGCACCACCACCCGGCATCGCCACACCCGGCCCCGAGGCCAAGCCGCTCGGGATCACCGACACCGGCCACGAACGTCCCGTCGCGCTGCGCGTGCCCGACGCCCGGCACCACCTGCACGTCATCGGCGCCACCGGCTCCGGCAAGTCCACCCTGCTCGGCAACATGATCCTGGCCGACGCCGAAGCCGGCCGCGGCATCGTCCTGATCGACCCCAAAGGCGACCTCGTCACCGACGTCCTGTCCCGCCTGCCGACCGCGGCCCGGGACCGGGTCGTGCTCTTCGACGCCGACAGCCGCAGCCGACCGCCCTGCCTCAACCCCCTCGACGGCGGCGAGACCGACCTGACCGTCGACAACCTCGTGTCGGTGTTCCGGCGGGTGTACTCCGCGTTCTGGGGGCCGCGCACCGACGACGTCATGCGCGCCGCCTGCCTCACCCTGCGCACCCAGCAAGGCGTCGCGACCCTCGACGACCTGCCCAAACTCCTGGGCGACCCGGCCTTCCGGTCGCGGGTCACCGCCGCCGTCGCCGACCCTGTTCTGCGCGGTTTCTGGTCCTGGTACGAGGAACTGACCGACTCGTCGCGTTCCCAGGTCATCTCGCCGTTGATGAACAAGCTGCGCGCGTTCCTGCTCCGCCCGTTCGTCCGCGACGCCATCGCAGGCGGCCCCTCCACAGTGGATATGGGCAGCGTCCTGGACGGCGGGATCTGCCTGGTGCGCATCCCCAAAGGCTCACTCGGCGAGGAGACCACCCGGCTGGTCGGATCGCTGGTCGTCGCCGGCACCTGGCAGGCCACCACCGCCCGCGCCCGCACCCCGCAACGCCAACGACGCGACGCGAGCCTGGTGATCGACGAGTGCCACAACTTCCTCAACCTGCCCTACCCCATCGAGGACATGCTCGCCGAAGCCCGCGGCTTCCGCGTCGCCATGACCCTGGCCCACCAACACCTCGGCCAACTCCCCCGCGAACTACGCGAAGGCATGTCCACCAACGCCCGCAGCAAAATCTTCTTCAACGCATCCCCCGAAGACGCCCGCGAACTGTCCCGCCACACCGCCCCACGGCTGACCGACCACGACCTCGCCCACCTCGGCGCCTACCACGCCGCCGCCCGCCTCGTCCTGGCCGGTGAACAAGCCCAACCGTTCACCCTGCTCACCACTCCCCTGCCACCCGCGATCCCCGGCCGCGCCCGCGACATCCGCAGCACCGCCCGCCGCGCCCTGCACAACCCCGCCACCCGCACCGCCCCATCCACGTCCGGCCCACAAGACCGGCCAGACCCGCCGCCCACCGCCGGCGATCGACACACCGGACCCGCCGGGCAGCGGCACAGCGCCGACCCGCGCCGCCGCTGACAGACCCACCCGACGGTGCCCCTTCCACCACTCCACTCGCGGAGGTTCGCCGTGATCACCAACCCGACCCGGCAACGCACCCTGCGCGGCCACAAGCCCACCCGACCCACACCTCGCGCCGCCAACACCGCCGACCACCAAGCCGCCCTCGCCTGGCGACTCACCCCACGCGACCGGTGGATCATCCGCATGGTGCACGAACACCGCGTGCTCACCGCCCACCAGATCACCACCCTCGCCTTCCCCTCCTTCCGATCCGGCCGGATGCGACTGCGCGAGCTGTACCTGTGGGGCGTCGTCGACCGGTTCCAGCCCTACGTCACCGTCGGCACCGCCCCCATGCACTACGTCCTCGCCCCCGCCGGAGCCGCCGTCCTCGCCAGCGAGGACGGCCTGGACGTCAAGGAACTCGGCTACCGACACGACCGCGCGTTCGGCGTCGCCCACTCCCTGCGGCTCGCCCACACCGTCGGCGTCGCCGAATGGTTCACCGCCCTGGTCGACCACGCCCACCACAGCAACCCCGAGCACCACACCGCCCTGAGCGCCTGGTGGTCCGAAGCCCGCTGCGCCCGCCACTTCGGCGACCTGATCAAACCCGACGCCTACGGCCGCTGGACCACCCACGGCACCGAGATCGAGTTCTTCCTCGAATACGACTTCGGCACCGAGGTCCTCGCCAAACTCACCGGGAAACTCGCCGGCTACGCAGCCCTCGCCCACGCCACCGGCATCACCACCCCACTCCTGGTCTGGCTGCCCACCTCACGCCGCGAAGCCACCACCCGCCGACTCCTGCACCGCGCCTGGCACGAACTCGACGACCCCCACACGGTGCCGGTCGCGACCGCCACGGCCGAACTGCTCAACCCCACCGCACCTCACCCCAGCCCTGCCGACGCAGTATGGCTGCCGTTGGACGTCACCGGCGGCGCAACGGGAACCCGCAGGGCACTGCACCGACTGCTCGACGCCTGGCCGCACCTCACGACAACCACCGACAACGACCCCGACCGAGAGCCGGACGTCCCGTCCCTGATGGCCCCGGCGCCGCAGCCGATGCCACCAGCCACCACACGGACACCCGTCGCAGCGAGCCGGCAGTACCCATGACCGCGAAGGGCGCCGCCGCGATCGCAACGATCCTGCTGCTGATCACCGCCGGAGCAACCGGCGCGATCTCGGCCGTGTTCGGTGACTCCTCCGAGACCTCGACCGGTTGCGCGAACTCGATCGCCGATATCCCGCACCAGTACTGCCTGCTCTACGTCACCGCAGCGCCGAACTGCCCCGGCCTGGACTGGACGATCCTCGCGGCCATCGGCAAGGTCGAAACCGACCACGGCCGGCTACAGGCACCCGGCGTGACCGAGGGCGAGAACCACGCCGGGGCCGGCGGTCCGATGCAGTTCCTCGCCCCGACCTTCGACGGCGTCATCGCCGCACACCGGATCCCGCCCGGCGGCGCCACCCCACCCTCGCGGTACAACCCGCACGACGCCATCCACGCCGCCGCCTTCCTCCTCTGCGACGAAGGCGTTCAACAAGGTGATCTACATGCGGCGATCTTCGCCTACAACCACGCCGACTGGTACGTCGACATAGTCCTCCAACAGGCCGCCGAGTACGCCGAAGCCGCCACTACCAGCGTCGGCAACGGCGACTGCAACACCATCCAGGCCCCCAACCCCGTCACGCTGGCGGCGATCAACTACGCCTGCGGCATGCGAGGCCTGCCCTACGTGTGGGGCGGCGACGGCCCGGACAGCGGCCACACAGGCTTCGACTGCTCCGGGCTGACCAAGGCCGCCTACGCCGCCGCCGGAATGAACCTGCCCCGTACCGCTCAAACCCAGTTCGACGCAGGCCCCCAGGTCCCACCGGGGCAGCCGCTACTGCCCGGCGACCTGATCTTCTACGGCACACCCGGCAACATCCACCACGTCGGCCTCTACATCGGCGCCGGACTCATGATCAACGCCCCGACCTTCGACCAACCCGTACAGATCGACAACCACCGCTACAACGGCGACGACTACGCCGGGGCAACCCGCCCCGCGGCCTCCCGTGCTGTCACAGCTCCTACAGCGAGGTGAGCGCATGCCACCAGTCGGCTGAAAACGAACGCACTGCCATCCCGATCGCCGGACAACGCGCGGCCGATTGCAGTCCGGTAGGGGTGCGAAATGAACGAGAGGGAAGGCGAAGAACGCCTGCTTCTGCCGATGACCGGCCGTCGGCGATCGGGTCGAAATCGAGTCGCTCGCCGTAACCTGCCTGCCTGTTGGACGATTCGTTCCGGCCAACAGGACAAGTTCCGGGATGGGCCGGACTCCTGAGCGCCCGGCCCATCCTCGCGCCGATTACGGGTAGTTCGATGCCTCCACCGCGAGGATCACACGCCTGGACGGGTACTCGGTGACGTTGAGCAGCACACCGGTCCCATCGCCGCGGTTCCAGTAGGACACACTCTCCGCCCCGACGGTCCACGGCTTCTCTCGGACGGGCCGGCCGTCGCCCCTGGTCCAGGAGCGCAACGTGCCCGTCCCCTGTTCGCCGGCGCTGCTGGAGAACCACAGCAAGTCGCCCCTGCTCACAGCTCCTTGCATGGACGTGAACGCCGTGTTGAAAGCGTCGTAGGTGGGCAGGGTTCCGCTTGTCAACGCACCGGAATCCGGCAACGCGAAGCGGAAGACCGAGCATCGGTTGCCCTGGGGACTGTCCAGCGATGCGCAACTCGTGCTCCACCGGGAGACCACCAACAGGTCCGGGTCGGACGCGCGATCCAGCCCGACCGAGGAGAATCGGCCGACCGCACCGCCGGTAATCGTGCCCACCTGCACCATGATGTGCTGGTTGCCGACTTGGTAGATCTTGCGCCAGTCGAACACCTTGATGGTGCCGGTGCACGCGACGATCAGGTGGTGCTGGTACCAGACCGAGCCGCCGGCGTGGCACCGGGCGTTGCCGCCGCCCGGGCCGGTCGGCGTGACGAGGCGGATGTTCAGGTGGCTCTCGTTGCCGAAGTTGGGCAGGAACGAGACCCGGGCCTCGTTCGTCCCCCGCTGGTAAGAAGTAACCGCGAGTGCTTGGCGGCCGTCGTAGAAGTTGGTCGGTGAGGCGTCAGAGGTGCTGGTAATGCCTTGGGGCATGAAGTTTTCGGTCCGGTTGCGCCCACTCCAGCACCGCAGGGCGACCGGAGCCGGAGTGATGCTTCGCACCACGCTGCGTTCCACTCTGGTGTCACAACTACGTGTGCCCGTGCTCGCCACCAACCGGCTCACCGGTACCGGAGCCGAACCGAGCCGCCGCTCGAACTGCGCCACCTGCTCCGCCATACTCGTCAAGTCCACGGTGAGCGCGAACTTGGCGGCATCCGGAATCGCCTTCGGCGCGTCGACCGCCGCAGCAGCCGTTGTCGGCGACGCCACGAGGCTCGCCGTCGCGAGCGCGGCAAGGAACGCGCTCATCTGCAGTGCTCTCCGCACTTGTCCTCCTCTTGGTGTCGATCAACCGGACAGCCGGCACGCTTCTCCCGGTTGATCTCATCCGTTGTCAATGTGCTCACCACGAACCCGAGCGACGCACCGATCGACGGCATCGCCTGATGCTCGCCGCGAAGTCGTCCGTAGCCGAGGCGATATTGCCACTGGGCTCTGGGACAAATCTGGAATCCCGGGGCTTGTACGGCACGACCATGGGCCCGTTCTCACATCGTCGATGAACACCACTCAGCGGTCGGTGGCGCTCACGACGCCGTAGGGACGTAGCGTAAGTCTTTTATGTCAAGGGGTCGGTCCGTGGCCGGGTTCGTCGTCGTTCCCTGCATCGCGGCATGGTTGGTCCCGGCAGGGTGTAATCGGGTTTTGTGACGACGGGTGGGGCTGCCTGTGATGAGCGCCGAGATCGTCGAAAGGTGTCTACATGCCGCGTGGGACTGACCCTGCCCTGCTCGTAGCGCGGGCCGCGCGGTTCAGGCCGCGGTGACCGCGAGGTTGAGCCGTTGCAGCCACGCGAGACCCGGCGCGGGCCTGCTCGGGCCCCTCCCGCCGCAGAGCGGGCCCGCCACCGGTATTGGCGTGAGCACCTCCGACGGTGTCCCGTTGGCGTCCGACTCGTGCTGCGATCCGGCTCGTGCCTCACCACGTGGTCGCCTCCCGAGGTACGTGCCCTGAACCGTTACAACCTCCCCCCGGCCCTCCGGAGTCTTACCGCAGAATTGCGACTCCTCGCGGGGGTCGGAGGCGACTGGTTCAGCACGATTCAGCAGGTGGTGCAGGTCCAGATGTTCCAACTGCCGCCCAGTCCGCCCGCGTCGTTGACCCGGTCCGCCGCTACGAACCAGGTGGTGGTGTCGCCGATCACGGGGTCAAGGCCGGCCGAGGTCAGTCCCCATGCACGGTTTCCGTAGTACAGCGGGCCTCCGCTGTCGCCGTGATCGGCCATGTTGTCGGTCTCGATATTGCCGAGGTAGCGCTTCCCGTTGTCGATGATGTCCGTGATGTCCACGTTGACGTCGACGATGTCGTCACAGGTTGCGCCGGTCTTCCTGCCGAACTTGCAGACCGGTTGCCCGATCACCGGTGAAGTGCCCACGTCGTGGACGTATCGTGGTTTATTCAAGTCGTAGTAGAATGTGCGCGTGTAGGTCATGCTGCCGCCGGAAAACCGGGCGATGTCGAAGTCGACAGCGCGCGCCCAGCGGGACACCGTGGTGATGTCCGTAGCGTAGTTCGAATGGTTGCGGTACAGGAAGTACTGGTCTTTGTCGGCGCAGTGACGGGCGGTCAGTGTGCCCTTCTCATTGGTGGACGCCTTGATGAGGTTGAAGCCGTTCGTACAGAGGATGTGGTCGCCGTCGAGGAGCCCACCACCTCGAAGGTAGCCATCGTACTTGGCCAATCCGAGGCGCTCGTCGACTTCCACGACGACATCGATCGCCGCATTGCGCGGCGGTGCGGGACGTAGGCGCGAGACCAGGTTCGCCCGTTCCGTGTCGGACCGTAGTGCCGTCTTCGGTCGCACGGCGAGTTTCACCCGGCCGTGTTCCGCGTCGTACCTGGCAACGATGAGAGCGGCGAGCCCTTGGCCTTCGACGTTGTCACGCGCCACCTTGAGAGTGGCTTGCAATTCGGCCTCGGAGAACCCCCGGTCTCGGAACAGTCGCACCTCGACCGGAAGTTTCCTGGCCAGTTCGACCACTCCGGCCGGGATGCCGTTCTTGAATCCGATCCGGACTCCGCGTCCGCCGTCCACGATGGCAATGTCCGCCACGTCGCCGGAGTATTCGGCCCGCAGGCGCGCTGCCACTGCGTTGATCGCCGGGGTCCACGCGTACCTGGCGATGGCCTCCTCGAACGAGATCTTCTTCGACTCCGCCACGCGCTGGAGGTCGATCAGTTCGGCGTAGCGTATTCCGTCGATCGTGATATCCGGGTCGGAGACCGGCCCGTCGGGCAACTTCGCCACGAGGGCGGGGTTGTTCCTGACTACGGTCTCCGCGTAAGTGCGCAGCGCGTCAGCCAAAGGCACACCCTTCGCCCACGCGTCCATCTCCAACCGGTTCAGCGTCGGCCGACTGACCGCAGGCCGGTCCTCCGCGGCCAATATGATCGCCAGCGTGCCTTTCGAGGTCTCCACCCCGGGTCGCGGCGCCGCTACACCCGCAGGTGCCGCGACGATCACGGCGAAGACGCTGACGAGCGCAGCCGCACATGCTGCCGGTCTACGCAGAACGGATGCTGCCATGGTTCGTCCCCCTGAAGTCGATGAAATGTCGACGGTGTCAGCGTGTCGACCATCGGGCATCGGGAACAAGCCACAACACCGTTCGAGATCGTTCGAATGTGTTCGGAACGCTGCCCACTTGTTCACGAACACGTGAGGACCTGCGTGTAGGCCGAGCCGCGGTCACGGTGGTGGATCAACTGTCCGTCACGCACGTCGCGGGACGAGATGGCGTACTCCCAGGGCGCCCAGGACCAGTCGGTGTCGCAGCGGTCGGAAGTCTTCCAGCCGACGATGCGGTTGGAGAATGCGTCGCGCACGACCGCGAGCCAGAAGGCGCCCTCGCCGGTGCGGATGCGGGTCGCGTCGGCCACCCACAACGGGTCCGACGCAATGAAGTCCCGGTTCACCCGATCGGGCATGCCGGTGCGGCTCGCGGATCCCGCCTGGCCGACTGAGTGCGCCACTGTTTACGCAGGAAGGCGCCCTGCAAATCGGCTTGGCGCATCAGCCGCTCGACCCGCTTGCGCGACACGCGGATGCCCGACGCCGCAGGACCTGGTGTGCCTGCGGGCTGCCGTAGTGCCGCCCGAGGGCGGTGCGATGTCGGTGATCTCGGAGGTGATCGCCCGGTCTTCGCGCTCGCGGCGGGACGGGTCGGCCTGTCGGGCCATCCAGGCGTGGTAGGTGGAGGAGGCAATGCACAGGACCCGGAGGACGAAATCGACCCCGAAGCGGCCGCGAAGCTGATCGACGAGCGTCACGACCGTCGCCGGGTCGGGTCGAGTTCCACCGCAAAACGCGGACGCGGCCTGGAGGATCTCGTTCATGCGGTTTCCAGCAGCAGTGTGTTGAGTTCGTCGGCTACACGCGTGCAGACCTCGATCGTGGGCCCGACCAGCCGGCCGGAGCCGTCGCGGTGGAAGCGCAGTCCGTCATCGAGCAGGTCGCTGCTGGTGCACAGCACCGCGGTGTAGATCCCGTCGAACAGGCCGTGGAACGCAGCCATCGGGGTCACCACCTTCGGGTCGCCTTCCGCAGCGAGCACCAGGACGGTGCGCCCCTGCGAGCCGGCGCACAGCGCTCGCACGTGCGCCACCGTCACCGTGGCCGCCTTCCCGGTCGTCATCGCGTTTCCTCCGATGCCTGCGCCCGTCGTCGCACG
Source organism: Saccharothrix sp. NRRL B-16348 (assembly GCF_001280085.1). Classification (GTDB taxonomy): domain Bacteria; phylum Actinomycetota; class Actinomycetes; order Mycobacteriales; family Pseudonocardiaceae; genus Actinosynnema. Next base: position 33,285 of record NZ_LGED01000227.1, read on the forward strand.
CCCGTGTGCCGCAGCTTTGCACGCCATGGCGTGCCGGGCCGCTCCAGGCGGTCAGACCCGATCACGCGTAGCTTTCCGCATCCGCGTCGGGCTTGCCACCAGGTACCCGTTCGACCCGATTCCGGCGCTTCAGGAGTACGCCTTTCACTGGCTCGCCGGGTGGGGTGTCGTGCCGCAACGCTGCGGGGGACGTGGGCGGCGGTGTCCGCTTGCGGGCAGCCGGGTAGGTCGCGCGGTTACGGGAGCCCTGCTGTTTCGAGCGGGTGCAGAAATTGCTCGCGTGTGCCGGGAGCCGCCTTTCCCGTCGGCTTGTCCGCTGGCGCGGAACTGAAGACGGAGCCTATGACACTCCTGGCCGCCGTCGTCATTGGTGTCCGGTGGTGGGTGGGCGGTCTGACGACGGGTCGCGAGCGGTGTCGTGGGGATCGTCGAAGATGAGGCCGGCCAGGGGTTCGACGTCGCCGACGGCTGCACCGATCAGTCCGGCGAAGGGCAGGCCGTCGGTTCCGATCAGCAGGATGCGTTGGGTGAACAGCGGAGGGGTGTGGTCGTCGAGGACGACGATGTTGTGGAAGCTGGCGAGTTCGAACAGCACGTTCATGACGGTGCGGATTTGTGTGCGGTCAGGGTCGGTGTGGGGCGACAGTCCTTCGACTCGGATGTCGAGGCGTCGTTGGTGGGGCAGGACGGTGACGGTGGTGCGGATTGCCGGCGGCAGGCAGCCGTCGGCGCGCAGTTCGCCGATGCTGTCGACCAGTCGGGTGGCGGTGGCTTCGAGGGTGTGGCCGGGGCCGAATGCGGCGCGTTGGCCGAGTACGGCGTGGTCGTCGACGGGGCGGTCGGTGGGCATCGCACGGTCCTTCCATGGCTCGGCGGGTTCCGGTGGCGCGTCGTGGGCCTGTCCCGGGAGAGGGCGACTGGTGTCCGGTGTGGTCAGCGGATGGTGTCGGGTCGGGTCGTGTGGGGGCCGAGGGTGCAGCCCGGTAGGTGGGCCGGGTCGTGGCGGAACTGGGCGCAAGGGTGGATGCCGGCGTCGGGGTCGAGGTGTTCGCCGAGGTCGCTGAGTGTGGCGACGGGCGTGGCGGGTACGTCGATGCCGCATTCGGGGCAGGGTGTGATCAGGAGCCAGCCGTTGCCGTGGGCGGTGGGGTCGGGGATGAACAGCCATGTCTGTTCGGTGGTGGCGTCGGTGACGGTGACGAGGTCGCCGGGCACTTGTCCGTCCCGTGTGCGGTGGTCGCGGTGGGTGTCGTCGGTGACGATCACCCAGTCGGCGGGGATCTGGAGTGCGGCGGCGATGGTGCGGGCGACACGGGCGCGGCGGGCCCACCGTGCCCATCGGAGGGGGTCGTCGTGGCGGTGGTCGAATCCGTCGGGGTCGACGGCGCGGTAGGCGCGTGCGGCGCGAACCGCTCGTTCGGCGAGTCCTGGCGGGGTGGCCGTTCCTGCCGGGTCGGGTACTGGTCGGGGTTTACTGCCGTCGCTGATATCGCCCTGTTTCCCGGCGGCATCCGCATGCGTGCGGCGGCGTCCGAGAGGATCGATGACAGCAGCGTCCGGCTGCGCATCTCCGGCGTCCGCCGACGACTCGTCGTGACGTGACGGCCCGCCGTCGGGTTGGTCCGGCCGTGTCGGAGCTGTCTGGGCGTTGACGGGCCTCTGCCCGACGGGCGGTCGGATTGGGATCTGTGTACGTCGGCGCGGTTCACTGGTCGACATTTGTTCGGCGCCCCTTCGGTTCTGTGGTCACTGGCTGTGGTGCCCGTGTGTATGGACGCTGGGTATGCCGATCGTGTCAACCCGGTGTGCGGGATTTCCGGTGGAATTGACCGGTGTGGGTGCGATAAGTCGGTGGACGCGTGTCCACACGAGACGGTCATGGTTCTCCGCGGGGCCGGCTTGACTTCAGGGCGCGAAGGAAGCGTTCATAGTCGTGCGGCCCTGAACCCATCGGATGCGCACCGGGGGCCGTACCCGCTCCGGCCGGGGCATGACCGCCATATCGATCACGCACTCGAATCGAGGTAGTCGTGTCCAGCAAGACTCGCACGCGCGAAACCCGTACCACCCCTGGGTCCGGCTCGACTCCGATCCTGCGATCGGTTCCCGATCACACGACCGTCGTGAAGGTCCGCACGGACGCGGAGGACAAGCTGTGGGCGGCGTTGCACGCAGCCCCGAACAGCACCGCCACCGACCTTGCCGAGGCAGCGGAGATCGGAAGGTCGACAGCGCAGAAGCTTCTCGTCAAGTGGGCGAGCGACGGCAGCCTCACACGCACCGTCGGCATCGCCAAGGGTGGTCGGCGCGCCGCCGACCTGTGGGCGATCACCGAAGCCGACACCGACCCGACCGACGCGGACCACCAGATTCCGACCGGTGACGTCGACGTGGAGGACGCCGCGCAGCCGGATCCCCCTGCACCGATCGAACAGAACACGTCCGGCACCTGCGACGCCGCGCCCATCGACGATGATCCGGCCGAGCCGACGAACCCCACACCGACCGACACTGCAGCTCGCACGCCGGCGACGACCGGTACCGAGATGACCGAGCCCGTCGATGAGAGGGTGGCGACCGACCCAGGGACGGAAGCCGAGCGCGGCGGGTACGTGAAGGCGGCCCGGTTGGCATCAGGGTCCTTGCGCGGAATGGTCGAGGACTACTTGCGCGACCACCCCGGTGAGGAGTTCGGTCCCACCGCGATCGCCAAGGCCCTAGGCGGGAAGTCATCGGGCGCGGTGAGCAACGCACTCGACAAGTTGACAGGAGACGGAACCGCTGTGAAGACCAAGGAGTCGCCCAGGCGCTTCACGCTTGCCACGGCGGAGCAGACGTCATCCCACACAGCCACGAGCTAGCCGGACTCCGATGGGCGAGGTGGTTCGTGCCCCAACGGTAGGTCGTTGGGGCACAACCGCGTTCGCACCCGCGATATGGGCCGGGCCATGGCGTGGCGACCGCGCGGGCGACCGAACGGAAATCACCGACTCTCTCGTCGGGAGGGCAGACCATCGGGTCTTATGTTCGTAGATCAGGTGGATAACGGGTGTTGCGGTACACCACCAACACGCAGTCGCCGACGTAGGTTGGGGCTGACCCGTTTTGACGGACAGGGTGATCCTCCCCTGGTTGCACGGAGTCGGGTTACTGGATGATCACTCATCTCAGTAGCCCGGAGGACAACCCACGATGCCCAAGCGGTACCCACCCGAGTTCCGGCGCAAGGTGCTCGACCTGGTCGCGTCCGGCCGCCGCGTCGCACAAGTCGCGGCGGACCTCGACGTCAGTGACCAGACCATCTACGCCTGGCGCCGCCAGGAGCTCATCGACTCCGGGCAACTACCCGGCACCACCAGCACCGACAACGCCGAGCTGATCGCCGCTCGTCGGCGGATCGCCGAACTCGAGGCCGAGATCGCCGTCCACCGGCGCGCCGCCGAACTGCTCAAGGAGGGCAGCACCCCAAAAGACGGTACGAGGCGGTCACGGTGATCGCCTCCGAAGGGCGGTCGATCCAACTCGCCTGCCGCGTGCTCGGAGTGTCCGAATCCGGCTTCTACGACTGGCGAGGCCGCGCGCCCTCACCACGGGCGATCCGTCAGGCCTGGCTCGTCGACCTGATCCGCGAGATCCATGTCGAGTCGTTCCAGGTCTACGGCGCCCCACGAGTGCACGCCGAACTCACCCTCGGCCGCGGGATCACGGTCGGACACAACACCATCGCGCTTCTCATGCGCCGCAACGGAATCAAGGGCCTGCCCAACCGGCGCAGACCACGGCCGAAACACGACACGCCCACCGCGGTGGACCTGGTCGACCGCGTCTTCGCCAGACCTGCGCCGAACCAGCTGTGGGTCACCGACATCACCGAACATCCCACCCGGGAGGGAAAGGTGTACTGCGCGGTCGTGCTCGACGTGCACTCCCGTCGCGTCGTCGGCTGGTCGATCGACTCCAGCCAGACCGCCGCCTTGGCGACGAACGCGCTCGGCATGGCGATCTCGAACCGGTCCCCGCTGTCGGACACGGTGATCCACTCCGACCACGGAGTCCAATTCACATCGTGGACTTTCACCAGGCGTGCCAAGGAATCCGGCCTTCTACCCTCGATGGGTTCGATCGGTGACTGCTACGACAACGCCATGATCGAATCGTTCTGGGGACGCGTGCAGACCGAGCTGCTCGACCGCCGACGATGGCGCACCCGCCTCGAGTTGGCCAACGCCCTGTTCGAGTACCTCGAGATGTTCCACAACCGCCGCCGACGCCACACCGCACTCGGCATGCTCACACCGATCGAGTACGAACTCCGACACGCCAGGATCGCTCCAGTAGCCTGAACTCCAGCAACCCGACTCCGCCAAACGGGGTGAGGATCAGGATGTCCGTCAGAACGGGTCAGGCCCAGGTGTAGGCGTAGGCGTTGAGCCTCCGGCAGAGGGTGGCACGGCCGACCTTGAAGGCCTGGGCGATCTCGTCCACGGTGTGCTCGCCGGGGTCGTACATCATCTGGGCCTGGTCGAGCTGGCGTTGGATGAGCGCCTCAGGCGTCCGCCGACCCTACCTCGGGCGCCGAGCGGCCATCCACGATCAGTTCGCGGTCGTACTCAGCCATCGCGGCGAGGAAATGGAGCACCAGTAGGCCACCGGAGGTAGTGGTGCCGATGCCTTCCTCCAGTACGACGAAGTCCACACCGGTCTCACCGAAGCCGCGCACCAGTTCGAGCAGGTGCTGGTGCGAGTGGCCGATGCGGCGCAGCTGGGTGACCATCACCTCGTTCCCGGTCTGGAGCTCGGCCAGCATCGCGTCGAGCTTCTTGCGGGAGGCGAGGTTTGCCGGAGACCTTCTCGGTGAACAGGTTCTCCTCGGGCACGTCGGCGGCGAGCAGCGCGTCGACCTGGGATCGGATTCTGTCGCGGTGGATGCCCGCGCGTGTCCGTACCGCGCGATACGAGTCTCCTAACTCGCCCAACACCTCTTTATGGGACGACGTTGTTGGCGAGACAGCCCTTCTGGAGACTCCGGCTACCTGGGGTGATCCACTGCACGCTCATGGGTCTTGAAGACGATCGTCTTGGACGGCTCTGTCGCCCAGCTTGATCGGGCCAAGGTTCATTCGCCGCCTTGCCCGCTCGTCTCGTGTCCACCTGTGTTCTGTGACGTCGTGCCCGATGTCTGCTCTGGATCGAGGCCGTCGAGTTGCCGTTGGATGCGTTCGGCGTCGGTTTCGCGGCCTTGTTGCCGGTACAGCTCCAACGCTTCCCGCCAGGCCATGCGGGCCTGGGGGTGTTGGCCAAGGGCGGTGTGGGGGTGGCCGAGGTTGTCGAGGGTGTCGGCGGTCTCGGTGATGTTGCCGAGGGTGCGGAGCAGGCTGACGGCCAGTTGGTAGTGGTGGATGGCCTGGTGGTGGTGGCCGGTGTGGTGGTCGATGTAGCCGAGGCTGTCCAGGGTGGCCGCTTCGGCAGCGGCGTTGTGGTGGCGTCTGTGCAGGGTGAGGGCAATCTGGCAGTGCAGGCGGGCGGTGTCGTAGTCGCCGAGCCGGGCGGCATGCCAACCCACGTTGTTAAGCGCGGCGGCTTCCCACACCGGCCGGTCGAGGGCGCGGTAGAGGTCCAGGGCGTGGTGGGCGTGCTCCAAGGCCCGTCGGTCGTCCCCCCGCCGCTCCCATACCCGCGTGAGCATGCGGTGGGTGTGGGCTTGCTGGGTGGGGTCGTGGTGCTGTTCGGCCAGGGTGAGGGCCCGGCCCAGGTGTTCGGTGGCCTGCTCGTGCCGCCCCATCTCGGCGTGGGCACGACCGAGGAGCCGGTGGGCGAGGGTACGGGTGGTGAGGTCGGGTAGGTGGTCGGTGGCATCGGCGGCGGCCTGCCACACGGCCAGCTCGTCTTGGCGGTGCCCCCGCCACGTGTGGAAGGTGTGCAGTGTCCAGGCCAGGTCCCACACGACGTGATGGCGGCGGTGGGTGGCGGCGGTGCGTTGGGCGGCCAGCAGATGGGGGTGGTGGGTGTCCATCCACGTCAGCGCGGCTGGAAGATCGGGCAGCGGGTGCGGGCGCGCGCCGGAGGTGGGCGGGTCGAGCCGGATCGGCGGGCGATGGGGGTTCAGGAGTTGGTCGGCGGTGTGGGCAGTGTGCAGATGGAAGTCCACCACTCGTTCCAGCGCCGCCCTTCGCACCGGTTCCGGGAGGTTGTCGTGGGCGGTGGTGGCAGCGTAGGCGCGGACCAGGTCGTGCATCGAGTAGCGGCCGTGCGGGCGCCGGTCGAGCAGGGAGGAATCCTCCAGGACGCGCAGGGCTTGGCGCGTCTGCGCTTCGGGTAGGCCGGTGAGGGAGGTGGCGGCGGACAGGCCGATGTCCGGGCCGGGAGCGATCGCTAGCAGCGCGAACACCCGCCGTTGGTCGTCGGTGAGGTGACGCAGGGACCAGGACAGCACCGTGGGCAGGCTGGCGGCGGGGTCGGTGTCGTGGTCGAGCGCCTCCAGGCCCAGGTCGCGTAGTTCGGCGGCGAACTCGGCGAGCGGGAGGGTGGGGCGTGTGGCGGCGTGTCGGGCCGTGATCGCCAACGCCAGCGGGTGGCGTCCGCACAGCTCGATCAGCTCGTCGGTCGCATCGGGTTCGGCGTCGACCCGGTGGTCGCCGAGGCGTGCGGCCAACAGGGCGCGGGCCTCGACCTGAGTGAGGACGTCCAGCTGCACGTGGCGGGCACCGTACCTGTCGATCAGTGAGGGCAGTGTGGTGCGGCCGGTGACCAGCACCGTGCAGGTCGGGCTGCCGGGCAGCAGCGGGACGACCTGTTCGGCGGTGGCGGCGTTGTCCAGCACGATGAGCATCCGCCGCCCGGCGACCAGGCTGCGGTACAGCGCGGCCTGCGCGTCCAGATCCGGTGGAAACCCGCCGGGATCGACGCCGAGGGCTCCGAGGAAGCCGCGCACCGCGTCGCCTGGTTCGGCCGGCATGCCGGTGGGGCTGAACCCGTGCAGGTCGACGAACAACTGCCCGTCGGGAAACCGGCGCAGGTTGCGGTGCGCCCAGGCCAGTGCCAGCCAGGTCTTGCCGACTCCGCCCGTCCCGCCGATCGCAGAGATCATCACCGCCGTGCCCACCGCCGGGGCGCCGGAGACGATTCCCGGCGCGGCCGTGTCCCGGCCGGCCGGTGCGGCGGCGGACGGGGCGCCGTCCAGCTCTGCCAACTCCGCCACCCGGCCGGCGAACACCCCCGGCGCGGCGGGCAGTTGGCGCGGCATCACCGGCGCGGGCGGCGGCGGTGCCGCGTGCAGGTGCACGTCACCGTGCACCACACCGGCCTGCACCGCTCCGCCCGTGGCACCGGACACCGTGTTGCGCACCCGCAGTTCGCCTCCACGGTGGCGGGCCGAGGGCGCGGAGTCATCGGGTTGTTCAGGCTCGGGCGTCACCGTCTGGACACCTCCCCGATCCGGTGGTACTGGGGGTCCCAGCGTTGCACCACACGACCGGACCACCGGCGGGTGTCGGTGGAGTTCACCCGCCCGCCTGAACCCACTCCGCAGAAAGGCGGACCCACGGCCTGCAATACCAAGCCACCCGTACTCGCACCGCAGTTCAAGTCCACAATGGACCGAGAACCCGCCCTCGCGGGCCGGTTGGGCCGTGCACTGCTGCAGGCGGGCCTCGACGTGGAACTCCTTGGTGTCGCCGGGCTCGCCGTCGTCGTCGCCACCCAGCGCGACGACCACGGGCCTTCGCCGCCGCGGGACTCGTAGTCGGGCTCGGACTGCGAGTCGTCCGCGCCGACGTCCGCGACTCCCACAGCATGCAGACGTCATCGACGGACACGACGCAGTCGTGTCCGTCATCGGACCCGCCGGGCGCAAAGCCCTCGGCCTCTACTCGGACGGTGCCCGCGCGACCGTCACCGCGATGCGGAACACCGGCGTCGATCGACCAACAGGCGTTTCGACGTCTCAGCAGCCGCTGGGAGCACGTCCCGCAGGCGGCAGGCAACGCTCGATGTCAACCCTTCCCCAGGGGCCTTGGTTCAGAGAACGTGTGGCCTGGTCACCAACCGGCCGGCCGTCTCGCCGCAATCGTGGTCGACATTGCACATCAACCGCTGGTAATCGGTCACGAGGCAGCGCGCGACATCGCACCCGCCGTCGCGCTCGTTGATTTCGTGGGCTTCGCCCACCGCCGCATCGCAGTAAGGGCACCGCCCCGGGAATCCATCAGAGGGGCAGTGCGGGCTGCGGGCTCGAGTTCGGGTTGTCTTCGTCGCTGATCATGACCTCGCGGTCGTCGGTGGTTGCACTCACCCGTCGAGCCATTGGTTCCGGTCGGCGGGGTGGGGGAAGCGGCAGTCCACGTCGCAGTCCTGCGTGCCTGCGCTGGTGATGAACGGGCAGTCGTCGCGGTGGGCTTTGGTGAAGGTGACGCTGCCGTCGGGGTGCTCGATGACGTGCAGCGCGCCGCCCCACGTGTAGGCCCAGGCGATGTCGTCGGGGTCGATGCGGTGTTCGGCGTCGAAGCCGTAGCTGGTAGTCGAGGTAGTAGTCGCGTTCGACACGGGCTCGGACGGTGCGCCCGGCGATCTCCACGACGCGGGTGTGGTGGTAGCGGTACGCGGAGGCTCCCGCGGACTCGTCGCGTTCGATCACGGAAGTGCTCATCACCGGGCTCCTTTGAGTCGGACGGATGTCCGCCAGGTGGTGTAGCGATTGGCGGGTTACCAGGGCGTGTCGCGTGTGCCGCGCGATGGGGTGTCAGCGCACGGCGGACGTGTCGCGGCCGCCGGCGGAGGTGCCGCAGACGGTGCAGCGTTCCTATCGTTCGGTGGTGCCGGCGAAGCCCGGGACGAGTCCCTGTCTTGGGTGTTGGTCGCGCCGCAGACGGTGCACTGTTCGTCGGTGTCGCCGATCCGGTCGAACGGGGATCGGCGGTGTACCGGTGTGGTGACGTGGTCCATGGTGCAGTCGGGTCGGTGGTTGGACTCGTCTCGGGCCTCGTCGGTGAGGCGGATGTCGTGATGGGGTTGGAGGTACTCGCCGAGGTCGGCGAGTGTGGCGATGCGGAAGGCGGGGATTCGGGCGGCGCAGTCGGGGCAGTGGTCGAGCAGCAGTCATGCCTGTCCGGGGGTGGTGTGGTCGGGGATGAACCGCCACGCCCGCCCGGTGGTGGGGTCGGTGACGGTGATCAGGTCGCCGGGAACCGGTCCGCTTCGGGTGGGATAGGGGCGGTGGGGGTCGTCGGTGACGAGCACGGCGTCGGCGGGTACGTGCAGGGCGGTGGCGACGGTGCGGGCGACGCGGGCGCGGCGTGCCCACCGGTTCCACGTCTCGGGGTTGTCGTGGCGGCGGTGGAATCCGTCGGGGTCGGAGGCGCGGTGGGCGTGCGCGGCGCGTACCGCGCGTTCGGCGAGTCCGTGCGTCATGGTGGTCATCGCGACCATCCGAGGGCGTCGGCGGCGGACTCGGGCAGGTGACCGACCTGTTCGCCTACGCCGAGCCACACCATGGGCGGGTCGGTGGGCGGGGTGCCGTCGGCTTCGGCGTCGTCGGGGGTGCACACCACCCGTGCGAGGAGGTGTCGCATCGGGTAGCCGGGCTGGACGGCGACCCGCAGGGGCGTGGTCGGATCGTAGGCGGACAGGGCGGCGATCGCGTCGCCCACGGTCGCGAGTCCGGTGGTGTTGGTCATCGTGGTTCGCTTCGTGCGTTGTGGTCGGTGTGGTGGCGGTGGGAAAGGTCCGGGTGGGTTGTCCGCCCCGGTCAGCGGGCTGCGCGCAGGGCGGCGGTGGCGGCGCGTCCAATGGCCTGGGCGGTGGTGGTGGGGTCGGTCAACAGGTGCACGGTCGCCCCGTCGAGGGGGGTGTCGTCGGTGTCGGTGGTGAGCCACAGCACCGCACAACCGGCGGCGCACAACCGGTCGAGTTTGCGCTGCCCGGCGCGACGGGGCTGATCGCGGAACCGGCCGTCGGAGACCACGACCAGCAGCCGTGCCGCTCCAGGACGGGCCAGTCCGAGGGCACCGTCGAGGGCGTCGATGGCGGTGGGGATGTCCTCCCAGTTGTCGCGGGAGGCGAACTCGGTGACCTCGGCGGGGTGCTTGCCGGGGCGGGTCAGCGGGCGGACGTGGCGGCCGAAGATCACGCTCGCGGTCTGGGTGGGGACCCTGGTGTGGCGGGCGGCGTCGGCGAGGATCCACGCGGCCGAGGCCACGTGGGCGCGTGCCCAGTCCATCGAGCCGGACACGTCGCAGGCCACGGCCACCCGCAGCGGTGGGGTGGTGACCGGGGTGCGGGTGATGCGGGTGAACGGTTCGGCGGTGACGGTCGCACGGGCGGCGCGTTGGGCTTCGGCGGCGAGCACGCCGCGCATCCGCAACCGTCCCGGCGGCACGTCGGAGGTGGACTTCACCGCGACGCGTTCCCGGACTCCGGCGGTGTCCAACGCCCTCGCCAACGCCCGCGCGGCGGTCCGCTCCGCGGGTGTGGGCCGACGGGTGCCCGCCGTGGCGGTGGTTCCGGTGCGGGGACCGCCGAGGACGAACACCGACCGTGCCGCCTTCTGTGCGGCTTTGTCGGCGGCGGCCTCGCGCGCCTTCTCGGCGGCGGTAATGGCGGCGGGGTCCTCGGGTGTCTGCTCACGCGCCACGTTCGCCGCCACGCCGTTGAGCACGGCGGCGACCGCGCCCGCCAACGGCGACGGGGCACCGGGCACGCCGGGAGTGCCGGGGCGGCCGCCGGACGGGTCGGAGGTGGCGGACGGGTCGGGTGCCGCGCCGGGGTCCGGGGCGTCGGGGTCGGTGCCGAGGATCTCGCACCACTGCCGTCCGAGGGTGAGCATGGTGTCGCCGTCGTCGTCGGCAGTGCGCACGGCCGTGGTCCACACCGCCCGCAGCTTGATCAGCGTGTCGACGCCGAGTACGTCCTGCACGACTCGGGTGACCGGGCCGACCTCGATCTCGGTGAGCACGCCGGCGTCGGCCCGTCCCAGCAGCAGCGCGGCGCTGCGGGCGGCGTCGGCCTTGGTCATCTTCGGTGCGGTGGCGGGGCCGGCGAACAGGTGCAGGTCGGCGGCGACGATGCTGTGCACGCAGGCGCGCAGCCAGTGCCGGTCGTCGGGGCGGCGCAGGATGTGGCGGCCTTCCATGCGGGGCTCTTCCAGCAGCATGGCGGCGGCGACCACGCCGGGCGGGGCGTCGGGCAGTGGTTCCCAGGCGGTGTGTTTGGCGTGTCCGCACTCGTGGGTCAGCGCGCCCCACGTCGGGGCGTAGCGGGACCGGTCGGACAGGTTCGCGGGATCGACGGTGGCGGGGTCGACGCCGAGGTGGGTGCCGTCGACTTCGATCAGGGCGCGGGCCGGGTAGAAGCACGCCGGGGCACCGCCGCCCGCGCCGGGTGCGACGGTGACCACGAGATCATCCCGCTCGGCGATCACGGGGACCTCGTCGGCGAAGGCGACGGACAAGGTCAGCCATTCGGGAAGGGCGGGAAACACGACGGCACCGGTGGCATCGGGGTCGGTCGTGAGGTGGGTGCTCATGGTGACTGTCCTTTCGCGATGGTCGCGGGTCGGGACGGGATCCGGGTGTCAGGGATTGGTCGGGGTGATGCGGGCACCGAGGGCCAGTGGGGTGACGGCGCGGCCGAAGACGGTGCGCACGACGGTGGCGACGGTGTCCCGGTCCTCTTCCGGCGCGATGCCCACCAGGTTCGCGGCGGCGGCATCCGTGCCGAGCACGGCGGCGATCTTCTTGAACGCGAGCAGCTCGCGCAGTTGCGGTGTCCAGCCGACCTCGCCCCTGGCCTGCCGGCTGGCGAGGTTGCGCGCCACCCTGACCGCCTTGCCGTCCACGCCCAACTGGTCGGCGAGGTCGTAGTCGCTGGAGACCTGGACCTGTACGGAGAACCGGCTGGAAAGGGCGTCGGTGAGCACCGCGCCGTGCACACCGGGGTTGTGGCCGGCGACCACGTAGAAGCCGGGGGCGGCGTCGACGACCTCTCCCCCGTTGGCCTTGACGACGATCTGGCGGCGGCCGTCCATCGCGGGGTAGACCACGGCGAGCACGGTCGGCGGGATCAGGGTCGCGTCGTCGATGAACAACGGCACGCCCTCGCGCATCGCGCGGACCAGCGGGCCGTGCACGAACACAAACTCGCCGTCCGGAGTCTTCGTGTAGTCGCCCACGAGGTCGGCCACCACGGTGTCCCCGTCGCCCTGCACCGTGACGCAGTCCGGGAATGCCGCCTCCACCACCGACGTCTTGCCGGTGCCGGGAGGCCCGTACAACAGGGCGGCGACACCGGCGTCCCGCAACCGCCGCAGCGCGGTCACGTCCGGCACTCCGGACAACAGGCGAGGGTGGTAGGCCGTGCCGTTGGGGCGCATCACCGGACCGGTCACCACCACCGAACCCGACGCCGGGGCGGGGTCGGGCGTCGCGGTGGCCGGAGGCTCGGCTCGTCCGGTCGTGCGAGGCGGGAGGGCACCGGCCGAGGCGGACGCGGGCGTCTTCTTCCGGTGGGACGTACCGGATGGTCGGGGCGCGGCCGGCGCGATGGCAGGCCCGGCGGCGGCAGCGGTGGTCGTGGTGGCCCGGTAGCTCAGCGGCGTGGTCGACGCCACCTCGGCTTCGCCGCGCCCGGCGAGCGTCTTGAGCGCGTTGCCCACCGCGCCCGAGGACCGTCCGTTCAGCTCGGCGGCGATCGCACGCGGGGTCAGGGCGGTGCCCGCCCGGTCCGTGAGGATCCGCGCGACCATCGCGCGCAGCTCCCCGTTGCGCAACCGGGAGGTCGCTCCGGAGGCGGACACGGCGGCGGCCGGTGTGATGGCGGGTGAGGTGGTCGTGGCGGTCACGGTGGTGGTCCTTCCGGTTGGTCGAGGTCGTCGGTCGGGCGGTGTCGTCACTTGACGTCGTCGGCGCAGGCGGTCACGCCGTCGGAGTGGGCGGCAGTGCGGTAGGCGGTGACGAAGCGCGGCGGCATGACCGGCTCGGCGTGCGGATTTCCGCCGTAGGCGTCGACGAAGGCGGCCCGCGTCCGGTCGTGGCGTATTCGGACTTGGCCGCCGAGTTCCGCAATTCGATGATCTGCATGATCGGCTCCGTTCATCGGACATTACTCACGCCGGGGGTGGCATTCGCGGCGTTTTCAATCCCTTGTGACAATTCAAAGATAACTCTGCCGCACGGTGCGCGCTATGCGAAACACGCAGTTTTTCAAGACTCTTTCGCCGCTTTATTCGATCGCGTGTCGCAACCGATGAGCCGAGGATCGTTCAGACCGGTCGAGATGCACGGCGGCAGGCGCCGTTCGTGCAGGTCGGCCGCCCAGCCGTGAGCCCGACGATCGCGCACTATGCAACAATTACGCCCGACGAGACGGAAAGCACGAGGACAAGGAAAGGATAATCACGGAATAAAGCCGGAGGCCAGAAACCCGGGTATGCGAACACGGGGCAGGAGATGCGGACAGCGGTGACCACAGGGATCTGGGGGGCCATGACCCAGCGATCCGTCCCGATGTGTCCACCGGCTTGCGGGCAAGCGAGTCTGGGACACCAGCGGATCCCGTTCCACCCCCGCGAGCTGGTCTTACATGACTTGTAAGGGGTGGTCGTCTAACGTGATCCCCCGTGTGAACCCCATTCTGAACCCCCGTGTGAACCCCCGACGGAACTGGCTGTACGTGCAGACGATCTCTTTCTTTGTCACGCATCGTAATGATGCCCATGGTCGAGGGAAACAAGGCTGGACGTTTCGCGCAGAGCAACGGCCGGAACTCCGCCTCCCGATCCGGGCAACCGGCGAGCAGGAGTCCGCACCGTACGACCGCAGCGGCGCAGAGGGTCGCTTGGATCGACTTGCACGAGAAATAGCCTTTCGTGAGCGGCTACATTCAACCAGCGACGTCATTCGGTAGCACATTATGCCGAACAATAGCATCGTAACGCGCGTGTCGTTCGTATCGAGCATGCGGCGCTCGAACCCGGCGACGTCCACCGGCGGCGGGCGACGTCCATCGCGGCAGTGACTCCGGCAGGCCCAGGCCGCCTGACGTTGTGCGCCTCGACGTAGTCCGCAACCCTTTCCGCCAGACAAACCGAACGCCGTCGGTCAGCTCCGCACAACCGTTCGCCTTCCCGCAGAGGCGACACGGTGACGTGCCGGCGGCCGCGATGAACACGCTCCCGCTGCGGAGGTATACCACCACTCGATCGCGCAGCGCCGAATCGAAAGATTAATCGACGAACGACCGAACGTCAGGCCACCTGGGCACCTCGGACCGAGCCAGTACCCACAGGCTCCGGGCCGTCCCGTTCACCGCTCCATCATCCCAGACACCGATCATGAGCAGCGTCATCGACATGAGCGCGCAACCCGAAGCACCCGATCAGCGGCATGACCGGACGTTCACACACGTACCGCGGCCGAGTGTCACGGCCCGAGTGGGGTTCAGATGACCTGGGCAGCCCGCTCTGCGAGCAGAATATCCCGCTGAGCAGGATGTACGCGTTCGATCCTCGCAGCGGTCGCCTCTGGCCCGGTAGGAAGCAGGTAGGAGGATGATCGCCGCATTTGTGCGCCCTCCGCACAATGGGGGATCGGCATACTCGGTCCCATGACGTCGGGGCGTGAGGGACCATCGGTGGTGTCCAACGCCATCCTCGGTGTCGTCGCCGCGCCCATGGTGCAGGCGCACACGATCGAGGGCGGTGTCCATCAACACCACCATGGTACGACTCGCCGTGTCGCCCTGCCTTACCGTGCGGGTGTGGTGCCGCCGCGGGCCGGGGCGTTCCAGGTTCGCCGTGTGACTTTTCCGGTGCTCGGGGCCGTTGGGAGGGCGACCGGAGCCTCGACAGCGGTGCGGGTGTTGTCGGGCCTTGGCGGGGTCGGCAAGACCCAGTTGGCGATAGACCACGCGGAACGGTTGTGGGGCGCAGGCAAGATAGACCTGTTGGTGTGGATCACCGCGGCGTCGCGTGATGCGGTCGTCTCGGAGTACGCGCGAGTCGCCGCGGATCTGACGGGCCTCGACGAGCCGGACTCCGAGGTGGGCGCGCGGCGGCTGCTGGAGTGGCTGGCGCGCACCCGGTCCAACTGGTTGGTGGTGCTTGATGACGTGTGCCGGCCCGGGGATATCGACGGGTTGTGGCCGCCGCCCAATCCGACCGGGAAGGTTCTGGTGACAACGCGCCGCCAGGACGCCGCTCTGCGTGGACACGACCGCCAGGTCGTCGAGGTCGGCGTGTTCACCCCGGAGGAAGCCGGGATGTATCTGCGGTCTGCGTTGGTCGACCAACCGCAACTGCTCGACCATGTCGACGACCTGGCCAAGGACTTGGGTTATCTCCCGCTGGCGCTGGCCCAAGCCGCCGCCTACATGCTGGACCGCGACCTGACCTGTTCGGCCTACGAGGCACGATGGGCGGCCAGGCGACGGCTTGCGGCGCTGCTTCCGGACAACGAGGCCCTGCCTGACGGGCACCGTGTGACGGTCGCCGCCACGTGGGCGCTGTCGATCGAGCAGGCCAATCACCTCGAACCCGCCGGGCTGGCCGAGCCGCTGCTACAAGCGGCCGCCCAGATGGACGCCAACGGCATTCCGATCGACATCTTCGCCTCCGCCGCCGTGACACGGTGGCTGTCGCACACCACCGGCCGGTCCGTCACGACGGACGACACCCGTGACGCGCTGAACTGCCTGCGCCGATTGAGCCTGGTCACGCTTGATCCAGCCGAACCGCACCGCGCGGTGCGGGTGCACGCACTGGTGCAGCGCGCCACACGCGACAACATGCCCGAGGACCTGCATCGCACCGTCACTCGAACTGTCGCCGAGGCCCTGCTGGAGGTGTGGCCAGCTATCGAGGGCGACAGCGTGCTCTCCCAAGTCCTGCGGGCCAACACCGAGGCGCTCCATCACGCAGCCGGTGTGCACCTGTGGCACGACGGTGGCCACCAAGTGCTGTTCCGCGCCGGACAGAGCCTCGGCAACGGCGGCCTGGTCGTGCAGGCCCGCGACTGGTACCTCCGGCTGCACGATGCCGCCGCGCGGCACCTGGGGCCGCGACACCGCGCGGTGTTCAACGCCCGCCACAACTACGCGACATGGCGCGGCGAGGCAGGAGACCCGATCGGAGCGCTCGCCCAGTTCCGGGCCCTGCTCGCCGACCAGGGACACGTGCTGGGCACCGACGATCCCGACACGCTGGTCACCCGGCACAACATCGCTGCGCTCCTGGCCGAGAACGGCGGCCTGCACGATGCGGTGCGGGAGTTCGAAACCCTGCTGACCGACCAAGCCCGCCTACTCGGCCCCGACCACCCCGACACACTCGGCACCCGCGGCAACCTGGCGTCCTGGCGAGGCGAAGCCGGAGAACCCCACAGGGCTGTGGCCGCATTGCGAGGCGTCCTGCGAGCCAAGGTCCGCATCCTAGGCCCCGACCACCTCGACACGCTGGCCACCCGCAGCAGCCTCG
Source organism: Saccharothrix sp. NRRL B-16348 (assembly GCF_001280085.1). Taxonomy (GTDB): domain Bacteria; phylum Actinomycetota; class Actinomycetes; order Mycobacteriales; family Pseudonocardiaceae; genus Actinosynnema. The sequence goes on from NZ_LGED01000227.1 coordinate 49,747, forward strand.
CGCGCTGGCGGCGGGAGGCCGGCGACCCACAGGGCGCAGTCGCGGATCTCGAGGCCGTGCTGGCAGGCAGGCAGCGTGTGCTGGGCCCCGACCACCCCAGCACACTCGCCACCCGCGGAACGCTCGCCCGATGGCGCACGACAACCGGCTCGACGCCCGGCGATGCCGTCGTCGAGTTGGAGCAACTGTTGTCCGAGCACATCCGGGCGCTCGGACCCGATCACCCCTACACGCTCACCGCCCGACACAACCTCGCAGTGTGGCGCGGCACAGCGGGCGACATCGCTGGCGCCGTCGCCGACCTGACCACCGTGCTGGCCGACGACACGAGGGTCCTGGGAGTCGACCACCCCGACACTCTGCTCACCCGGGCGAACCTCGCTCACTGGCGCGGCCGGGCCGGTGACGTCGCAGAGGCGGTCGCGGATCTGGAGGCGGTGCTGTCAGAACGGAACCGGGTCCTCGGGCCCCAACACCCGGACACGCTGATAACCCGCAGCAACCTCGTGCTGTTGCGCAGCCGGTTGTCCTGATAGGCGTAGTGCCCGCCGAAACCCGTCCATACAGCCCCGGCAGCGAGGGGACTCGCCAGGGCACGGTGGAGGGCTTGAAACGGCGGACTTCCTGCATCCACCGCACGTACAGCTCCACCTGCGCCCGCTCGACCGACAGTGGGGCTGGCCTGCGCTCCGTGCACCAAGCGAAGAACAGCCGCAGGTCGGACTCGGAGTGGACCCGCGACGCCCCGGTGAACCGCCCGAGGTAGGCCGAGGTCGCCAACCGCACTACAACATCATCAACATCCGATACGACATCCATGAGCCACGATCCCCACGGCGCGAGCCCGGCCGCACCGGTCGCGGCAGAAGCGGATGTTCGTCAGGTCGCGTCCGACGGTGTCGGCGGTCGCCAGCCAGACCGCGCTGTCCGGCCCGTTTCCCTGGGCCCGGCACACCACACGTCGTTCCTGCCCGGCGTCCGCCACAGCCCTCGACATCCTGTCCCGGCCCATCGGAAGCTCACCGAGGCCGACCGGCCCAGCCCGGACATGTCATCGGGCAGCGCCTGCCACGCCAGTCGGTACAGCTCGATCGAGGTGTCGCCGTTGACCGACGCATTTGCCTGCACGGCGGCGACCACGTCGTCCAGGTGCTGCGTCCACCGCTGCTCGAGCATGGCATCACGCGGAGGTACCGATGACAGGGCGCAGGCGGTGCCCGCCAGGCTGCTCGTCGTTGCCGTGCTGGTGGACGTGGACCCGCGCGCCTGCCGGGTGCCTCCGTTGGCCCGTTCCACCGTGGCGGGTGATCCCGGATCACGTGCAGCCGGTGTCGGTGGTGTCGGCCCTGGGCACGGCGGTCAGCAGCGCGCACAGTCGGGTGACGGCCGTGTCCGTGTCGGTCGGGATCATCAGCACCTCGTCACCGGCGCTCACCAGCCCGTCGGCGGTGAAGGCGAGGCGAGGTGGGTTCGGGCGCGGGCTCGACCTGTGGCCTTGGACGCCGGCCAGCTTCTCCCCGGTCGCCACGTCCCACAGTTGCACCTCGGCGCTGCCGGAGGAGGCGGTCGCCATGGTCTTGCCGTCGGGGGCGATGGCCAGGTCGGTCACGTCGGGGCCGATCGCGATCTCCCGTTCGACGCGCGCCGTGGCGGGGTCGGTGAACTTCGCGGTCCCGCCCGCCGCGACGACCAGCGATCCGCCGTGGAAGGTGACGGCGAGCAGATCCTTGTCCTCGACACGGCCCTCCTGGCGGGTGAACGATCCGGTGTCCCACGCCTGTGACCACACGCTGACGTCGCCGAGCATCTCGCCGGCGAGCCACCTTCCATCCGGTGAGAACAGCAGGTCTCGCGCCGGGTAGGGCGTCTCGACGCGGGCGCGTTCGGCGAAGGTGTCCAGCGTCCAGACCCGGATCTCGGAGTAGTCCTTCGCCCCCGGCGGACGCAGTACGGCCGCGATCAGGTCCGCCGCCACCGCGACGTCCCTGACCTCGGTGCCCGCCGCCAGTGGCACCGTCCGCTCCTCGCCGTCCGGGTCGGTTACCGCGATCTCCTTTCCCGTGGTCAGCTCGCGGGTCACCGCACGGTGCCCGCGCGGGCCGAACCGGACGTCCACGCCCGTCACTGGTTCGCCCTTCCGGACAGGCACCACGCGGTGCTCGTCGGCGACCCACGGCGTGCCGGCGGGATCGACGGCCAGACTCTGGGCGGCGCCGTACAGGCCGTCGTAGCGGTGCGGGGTGGGCCGCCACACCACGACCATGTCGACCGGCGTCACCCTCGCCGTCGCCGTGTCCGCCGCCTTGTCCGTCGCTCTGGCGGCGATGGTGCCGCCGGAGGAGGCCAGTACGGAGACAGGGCTGACGTCGGCCGGGTACTCGGCCATGACGGCACCGTCGACGGGCGAGTGCGCGGTCACCTTTCCCGTGTCGGTGACCAGCACTCGTTCACCGTCGCCGAGCACGGCCATCGCGCCGTCGCCGGTCGCCAGCGAGCCGAGCGGTTCGGCGGTGTCCGGGTTCCACAGCCGCACGGTGCCGTGGTGGCGGGTGGACGCCAGGAACGCGGAGGCGTAGTCCAGGCGCACGAGGTGGTTCGAGTCCGGCTGCGCGTCGCGGTGCTCGGTGCGCAGGGCGATCCGTTCCCCGGTCGGGTCCCACACCTCCAGCACACCATCGGACCGCCCGACCGCCAGCCGTCGCCCGTCCGGGCGGAACTTCACGTCGCTGACCAGCGCACCGTGCGCGAACGCCGACCGGATGCGGGTGCCGTCGCGCCACAACTCCAGCCCGCCGCCGACGGCGACCGCGAGCGTCCCGTCCGGGCTCCAGTCGACCGCGCCCGACGGCCACCCGCCGGTGCGCGGGCCACCGTACTCCTTCGACTTCGAGCCGAGGTTCCACACGGTGGTGTCGCCGGCGGAGACCGCGAGGCGCGCACCGTCCGGGGAGAACCGGAGACCGGCCACGTCCTCGTCGGCGCTGTTGCCGCTGTCCTCGACCGAGATCAGCGCCCGCCGTTCGACGACGTCCCAGACCAGGAACTCGCCCCGGTACCCACCCACGGCGATGCGCCGCCCCTCCGGGTCCACGGCGATGGCCCGCGCGGTGGCGAAGGTCGGGTGGTCCTGCCCGGTGAACGTCAGCGGGGCGGTCCGGGTCAGCGCCGTGAGCAGCGCCGAACGCGCCTCCGGGGTCGGGGCGGCGTGCTGGGCGCGCAGGGCGTCGCGCATCGCCTGCACCGGGTCCAGGGTGGTCAACGACTCGGTGGCGCGTTGCCGGGACAGCTGCTGCGCCGACTCGTCACGGGCCAGTACCGCCATGGTGGCGGCGATCGCGACGACCACCACCAGCGCGGTGGACGCGGCGGCGGTGGTCACCCGGGCGGTCCGGGACCGCCGGCGCGCCCGGCGGATCGCGTCGAGGTAGTCCCGCTCGACGGGCGTGAGGGCGGGGTGCCCGGAGGCCCACGACAGGGTCGTCACCAGGCGCGGCCCACGCGGCAGGTCACCGGCATGGCGGCCCGCGTCGACCCAGCGCCGGGCGGCGTCCGCGAGCCTGCGGTGGGCCACCAGGACGTCGCGGTCCTCGTCCACCCAGGTGCGCAGCCGGGGCCAAGCGGACAGCAGCGCCTCGTGGCTGAGCTGCGCGCCGTTCCGGTCGACGGTGACCAGCCGGGCCTCGACGAGCCGGTCCAACACCGGGCTCGGCGGCAGCACCGCGCGTCTGCGGGTGACCGCGCCGCTGTCGTGCACGCTCGTCATGAGCAGCACGATCGTGCGCAGGGCGTGCTTGTCGGAGGAAGAGAGCTGCGCGTAGACCTGTTCGGCGGTGCGCGCGACGGCGCCGTCGATCCCGCCCGTGGCCAGGTAGGCGGCCAGGGTGAGGGTGTCGCCCTGGCGGTGGTGCCAGGTCTCGCGCAGCGCGTGCGCCAGGCGGGGCAGTGCACCCGGGTCGTAGTCGGCGCCGCCGAGGTCGGCGATCAGCCGGGCGGGCAGCCCGGGTTCGACGGACGTGCCCACCGCCTCGGAGGGCGCGGTGATCGCCCGGCCGAGTTCGTCCACGCCGAGCGGCCCCACGATCACCGCGCGGGCCAGGGCGCGGCGCAGCGGCGGCAGACCGATGCAGCGGTCCACGAAGTCCGCCCGCACGGACAGCACCACAAGACCCGAGCCCGCGTCCGCCAGGGCCGACGTGAACGCCACGCGCTCGTGGTCGCCGATGTCGTGCGTGAACAGCTCCTCGAACTGGTCCACCACGATCAGCACCCGCCGGGTCAGCGCGAGCCTGCCGGCCCGGATGCCGTCCGCGAGCACGGCGGGATCGGCTCCGATGACGCCCGCGACGGCGCCGGCGAGCGCACCGATCGGGTCCGCGCCGGGGGTCAGCACCACGTGCGGCCAGTCCGGCACCGCCGGCAGCAGCCCCGCGCGCAGCAGCGACGACTTGCCCGCGCCCGACGCGCCCACGACGATCGTCGGCTCCGGCTGGACGGCCTGCTCGGCCAGCCGCACCACCAGCTCGGTGACCACGTGCGCCCGGCCGTGGAACCAACCGGCCTCCTGCTCGGTGAACCCGCGCAACCCCGGGTAGGGGCAGCCCTCACCCGGCGCGCGGGTGACCGTGCCGGCGGCCGAGCGGATGACCGCCTGGACGAACAGCTCGCGCTCGGCGGTGTCGGCGGCCACGGTCATGGTGCCGTTGAGCCGGGCGGCCTCGGCGGCGGCGGAGATCAGCGCGGACGCCGTCGGGTAGCGGTGGTCCGGCTCCTTGGCCAGGCCACGGGCCAGCACCGCGTCCAGACCGGGCCCGATGCGCGGGTCGAGCCGGGACGGGACGGGCGGCGGCTCCAGCAGGTGAGCGGCCAGCTTCGCGGCGGGCTCGACCCCGTCGAACGGCAGCCGGCCGGTCAGCCCTTCGAACAGCACGCAGGCGAGCGAGTAGACGTCCGCGCGGCCGTCCACCTCGCCGCCGAGCCGTTCGGGCGCGATGTAGTCCAGCGAACCGATGAACTGCCCGGTCCGGGTGATCGCGGTGGCCGCCGTGGGTAGGGCGATGCCGAAGTCGGCCAGGTAGGCGTGCCCGAACCGGTCCACCAGGACGTTGGAGGGCTTGACGTCCCGGTGCACGAGCCCGGCGGAGTGCGCGGCGTCGAGCGCTTCGGCGACCTGCCGCAGCAGCGCGAGCAGGGCGTCCGGCGTCAGGCCGTCGGCCAGCAGCCGGTTGAGGTGGACGCCCTCCACGAGCCGCATGTCGAGGTAGAGCGTGCCGTCGATCTCGCCGTACGCGTGCACCGGGACCACGTGCGGGTGCGAGAGCCCTGCCGCGATCCGGGACTCCCGTCGGAACCGGGCCTCGAACTCCTCGTCGTCGGACAACAGCCGCTTGAGCGCCACCGTGCGGTCGTTGACGGTGTCGTGGGCCCGGTGCACCACCCCCATGCCACCACGGCCCAACAACTCCCCGACCAGGTAGGGCCCGAACCGCTCCGCCATGTTCCTCCTCCGCCGCGTGCGATGAGCAGTAAACCGGCTTCGCGCTGCCGTGTGCCCGGAGTCACCGGGTCAAGCGGATGTTTCCGCCCGCTTCGGCGGCATGAGTCCAAGGCCGGTAGGGAGGAGGTGCCCTCGCGGGCAACTCTGATGGTTGAACACCATCCCGTGTCGCCACTTCGTGGACCGAGCGACCGACACCCCACAGACCTGCCTACTGCTCAGCCAGATCGCGATCCCAACTCGACGACCAAGGCGACACCTCGACCACCATCGCCTACACGACACGCGACGCCCGCAGCAGCGAACGCCTCCACGGCCCCGACCACCCCTGCACGCTGACCTCCCGGCCTACGCCTGCCAGGCGGCGGGTGACCTGGGCCGGGTCATCCCGCTGTACGAAGCCACCCTCGCGGACTGCGAGCGGGTGCTGGGCCCGAGCACCCCAAGACCAGGATCGTCCGCCAGAAACTGAACGCCGTCACGGACGACTGAGCACGCCTCCCCGACCACAGGGACATGCAACACCAACCGACTCGACAACGCCGCCGACGACCGGACATCGACATGAGCGCGCAACCCGGAGCACCCGATCAGCGGCAGAAGCGGACGTTCGGTTCGGGGATCGCAGTAGTCAGGACGTGGGGTTCGGACGTCGCCGTTGCCTGCGTGGTCACTTCGGTTGCCTGGTTGCGATGTCGATGGCACGCCGCATTGCCGTCCCGAGGGGTTGGCCGGTCCGCAGAGCTGCCTGTCCGGCGGCGAGAACGGCTCCGGTGACGCCGCCGACGATCGCGGCGGCGTCGATGTCGTCGAGTTCGTCGGCGCAGGTGTGTCGGAGTGCGGCGGCCAGTTGTTGTTGGGCGTCGAATGCCCGTTGCAGCATGGTCGCTCGCAGCGCCGGCACCGAGGTGATCAGGTCCAGCCGGATCATCTCCAGGTCGCCGGCCGGGTCGCGGAGTCCTGCCCCGGCCTCGGCCAGCATCCGCAGCATCGCGCGCCGCAGGACGTCGAGCGCCGTGTCGCCGGAGTGGCGCTCCGCGATGACGTCCAGCCCGGCGCGCAGGATGTGCTCGCCGTCCTCGGTGAGGACCAGGTCCTCTTTGGTCGCGAAGTGGTTGAAGAACGTCGCGTTGGACACCTCGGCGGCGGCGGCGATCTCGGCGGTGGTCGTCCGGTCGTAGCCCTTCTGCGCGAAGAGCCGGTACGCCGTTTCGACCAGCGCCCTCCGGGTGCGCTGCTTCTTCCGCTCTCGCAACCCCGTCGGTTCGGTCATGCGGTCATGGTACTGGAGTGACCGTAATGTTAGAGTCACTCTAAATCTGGAGTTCATGTAGCGAGGGGCGGACATGGCGATCGAGGCGTTTCTGAGGCGACTGGAGTACCGCGAGCCCGTCCGGGCCGATCTGGTCACGCTGCGCGGGTTGCACCGGGCGTGGCGGCTGCGGGTTCCGTACGAGAACATCGACATCCAGCTCGCCCGGCCGGTCCTGCTCACAACGGACGCGCTGGTGGACAAATTCGCGCGTCGAGGGCGCGGAGGTCTCTGCTACGAGATGAACGGCGCGCTCGCCCTGCTGCTACGGGCGGTCGGGTTCACTGTGACGATCGTGGAGGCGGCGGTGCTCCGCGCCACCCGCGGCGAGGGGCAGTGGGGCAACCACATCGCCCTGCTGGTGGACGTCGAGGGACAGCGGTGGCTGGCCGACACGGGGATCGGAGACGCGTTCCTCGAACCGCTGCCGCTGCGGGAGGGCACGCACCGCCAGGAGAGGCTGGCCTACCGGATGGAACGTCTCGACACTGGAACGTGGCGTGTGCACCACCACCCGGAGGGCACGGTCTCCTCTTACGACTTCCGCACCGCGCCACGCGAACTCGCCGAGTACGCCAACAGGGCGGCGGACAAGCCGGCCGACTCCCCGTTCGCCAGGGTGCTCGTGGCTCAACACCACCGCGACGACCACGAACTGGCCCTCCGCGCACGCACGATCACCCGCACCGGCCCTTACCGCACCGACCAACGCACGTTGTCCACCCTCGACGAATTCGCCGCGGCGCTGACGGAGTTCCGAATCCCGCTGGACGACATCGAACCCGGACACCTGACCACGCTCTGGGAGAAGACCGCCCACCAACACGAGGCCTGGCTGGCCATCCGACAGCGGGCCGGGCGGACCTGAGCACGGGAACCGGTGTGGCACACCACGGCGACCGGTCCGAGCCGATGAACCGCCTGGCCAACGTGAACGGCCGCAACAGCTTCGGCCACTCGTTCGAGGCGGGCAGCACGCCCGTGTCGAGACCGGCCAGCAAACCGGCGCGCAGCACGACGACTTGCCCGCGCCCGAGGGCGCCATGACCACTTGGAGACCACCGGTCCGGACCCATCGATCCAGGCGCGCGACCACGTCGGCAACCACCCCCTCGCGCCCGAAGAACCACCCCGCCTGTGCCCGATCGAAGGCCGCCAGGCCGGGATACGGGCAGTCGCCGCTGACCTGGCCAGATATGACCCGGCGCTGACCCCGTGCCTGGAGATCCACGACTGACGACGGCAGGCCGAGCTGGCGCAGTTCGGCGACCTCGCCGAACTGGCAGTGCGGTGGGGAAGTCGTTGCCCGGTCAGCCGCCGCACCGCCGGATGGTGGTCTCTGTCTGGCCGTGGGCGGTGATTACCTTGGAGTACTACGTCGCGCAGATCCGGCCGCTGTTCTAAACGACCGGCCCGACGACGGGGTGATGTTTCCGACCGGGCGGGGCAGGCGATCTCCAACCGGTCGGTCGACGACCGGCTCGCGCACTGGCGCGCTGCGGCGGGGGTTGCCGGACTGCCTCTGTGTCCATTGCCTGCGCCATACGTACGTGACCAGGCTGATAGAGGCCGGTTACGACGCGCGGTTCGTCACCGAGCAGTTCGGCCACTCCCACGCTGTGACCACCGCGATCCACACCGCGCTGTCCAGCGACTATCAGAACACCAAGGGTGCGTGAGTTCCTTAAGGCACAGCAGGCTCGGCCACGCCTATCTGGCGAGGTCGGACCTGACCGGCGGGGACCTGACCGGCGGGGAACTCACCAACGCAGACATCACCAAAGCCGACCTGACGAAGGCGGACCTGCGCGATGTGGACCATCGAGACGTTCGGCGGAGCTGACCGGCCGGGCGTCACCTGCTATCGGCTTGGCGTCACGTTCGGCGCACGCCGGTGTCTGGTTGGCGCATCGAACCCGTCGGGTCGTGTTGGTAACCCCGGCTATTGAAGTTGCGGAGTTCACGGACGCGGGCGCCGCTGTAGGTCTCGGCGTGTCGACGCGATCGGCTGCGGAGGAAGACCTAAGAGGACATCTGATCTGCTTTTGGGTGCGAGTACCTCTGTTTTGCGCAGATCGTTTTGCCAGTTTCGGCGTTCGGGGTGGTCGAGGTTGCCGTCGAACACGCCGTGGACGTCCGCGTCCCCCTTCGGCGGAAGCGCAGCCGTCGTGCTGGTCGTCGTTGGGTTCACGAGAGTCGCATCTGCCACCGAGGCGGTGGTGAACCCAGCCAGCACGGCGGCCACGGATACGGCGATCGCCCATCGTAAGGGTCTCGTCATCGTCCTCCCTCGTGAATGGGTTGATCCCTCCCGTGTGGCGTCTCCGTCCGGTCGTGCGGTGACGCCACACGGGAGGCGCGTCAGCAGCGCACGGCTGAGCCGTAACCTTCCAGGTTCTCGTCCCAGACCCAGCCGGCGATGCCCTCTCCGACCACCCGGACCCACGTCCAGGTGTTGCCGTAGTCGTTGACCGTGTAGCAGTGGTAGTGCAGCCGCGTGCTGCTGTCGATAGAGCCGTCGATCGGACAGTCCCCGTACGGGCCCGCCGAGCGGACCGGGACGCTGCCCTTGGACGGGTAGCCGTTGTTGAACGTGTCCTTCGCCGAGTGCGAGTGCGGACGACACGCCGCCGATGCCGACACGCCGCCCTCGACCGGCACGGCGGCCGCGGGCGACGGTGCCATCCAAATGAGACCGACCGCGACGACGCCAAGCGCAGCCAACGCTTTACGCAACGCCATGTTCTTCCTCCGTGTGGTGATTGAATCGGCATGTTCTTCACCTGTGATGCGTTTGCCACAGTGCCGGGCAGTCCCTGAAAGGAGACTGAAGCAACCTGAAGCGTCTTTCAGGGTCATTGATCGCAATAGGGCATAGTGCGGCTATGCGGGTACTGGTGGTGGAGGACGATCGTCGGTTGGCCGGGCTGCTCGTGCGCGGGCTCGCGGCGGAGAATTTCGTCACCGACGTGGAATACAACGGTCTGGACGGGTTGTGGCGGGCGGGCGAGCACGCTTACGACGTGATCGTGTTGGACGTGATGCTGCCCGGACTCAACGGCTACGAGGTGTGCGGGCGACTGCGGGCCGCGCAGGTGTGGACGCCGATCCTGATGCTCACCGCCATGGACAGCGAGCTGGACGAGGCCGAGGGCCTGGACATCGGCGCGGACGACTACCTGACCAAACCGTTCTCCTACCTGGTGCTGGTCGCCCGACTGCGGGCACTGGCGCGCCGCGGCGCCACGCCGCGACCGGCCGTGCTGCGCGCCGGCGACCTGGAACTGGACCCGGCGATGCGGACCTGCCGCCGCGGCGACACGCCGATCATGCTGACCGCCAAGGAGTTCGCGGTGCTGGAGTTCCTGCTGCGCCACCGGGACAGGGTGGTTTCCAAGGCCGAGATCATCGCCGGCGTGTGGGACGAGGCCCGTGAGCCGGAACCCAACCTGGTCGAGGTCTACATCAGCAGCCTGCGCCGCAAGATCGACACACCCTTCGGCCGGCGCACCATAATCACAGTCCGCGGCACGGGCTATCGCCTGGGTAGCCGGGAAGGGTTACTCGCATGAGCGGGCGGATGCCCAGACGGCGTTCACTACGCAGGCGAGTCACCTTGATCGCCACCCTGGTCGTCGCCGTGCCGATCATCACCGTGGCGGCGCTGGCCGCCGTCTTCCTCAAGAACCAGGCCATGCGATACGGGGTATCACCGGATGGCCAGGCCAGTCAAATCTGTGCCTTCGGCGTATACATTCGCCCCGAGACCAATCTGGTAGCTGATGGGCCGAGTTGGGCGAGTGAGTGCGTCGCTGACGGCGACAGTCTGCAGCTGCCGCCGGTGAAAGTCGACGACCTCAGACTTCCAGGAGTCGGAACCTCGGAAACGGTCATCTCGGTGTTCGCCCAGCGCACATCCGGTCCGTACATTCCGCACCTTTCGCTGTGGCCATTCACGGACACCGACTCCATCGAGTTTGGAAGATGGCGTACCGACGGCACGGTGGAAGGCCGGTATCCGCTCTCCAGACTGGGATTAAGCCTGGACCCAGACGACCCAACGACGATGAAAGACCTAGGCCCAGTCTACGAGGCGAGGTGGCTGAAAGTACGGAACCAACTCACGCAGGCCCAGCGAACCCTGAATCTTCAAATCATGTCGCTGGGCGGTGGTGCGTTGTCGCTGATCGGGTTGTTCGCACTGGTGGCGTGGGTGGCGACCGGCCGGGTGTTGCGGCCGGTAGAGGCGATCCGGCGCCAGATGGCCGACATCACCGAGCACGACCTGACCCGACGCGTACCCGTGCCGCGGGCCCACAACGAAATCGCACGCCTCACGACCACGGTCAACACCACCCTGGATCGGTTGCAGGCCGCAGTGGAGGAGAACCGACGCTTCGTCGCCGACGCCTCCCACGAACTACGCAGCCCCATTACCGCCCTGCGCGCAGAACTGGAAATCGCCACCGCCCACCCAGACCAGGCCGACTGGCCCAACATCGTCGACGCCGCACTGGCCGACACCCAGCGCCTGCAAAGCCTCGCCACCGACCTGCTCCTGCTCGCGCGCCTGGACCAGACCGCCACCACGCCCGCAGCCGTCCATGCCGGCACCGTCGACCTCACCGCCCTCGCCACCGACCACATCGCCCGCCGCCGGACCCGCCACACCCTCATCGCAGACCTACCCGACTACCCGGTATCGGTCCCCGGCCGCCACGCCGCGCTGGAACGACTGGTGGGCAACCTGCTCGACAACGCCGAACACCACGCCACCACCACCGTCACCATCCGCCTCGCCACCACCGACGACCACGCCGTGTTGGAAATCGTCGACGACGGCCCCGGCATCCCACCCGAAGACCGCGAACGCGTCTTCGACCGCTTCACCCGCCTCGACGACGCCCGCACCCGTGACAGCGGCGGCACCGGACTCGGACTGCCCATCGCCCGCCGCATCGCCACCACCCACGGCGGAACCCTCAACGCCACCGACCACCCCAACCGACACGGCGCGCGACTCGTCGCCACCCTGCCCCGCACGCCATCGAACCGGCGCCCCGCACTCCTCTAGATCAATTACCCCTTCACCGAAGATGTGTCGCAGCCGATCGCGGAATGGACCCTCGACACCTATAGGGCCAGGGGCAGGGTGGCGACAAGTCGCGCGCCGCCCGTGGGGTGATTGGTGGCGTGGAGTGTTCCCGCATGCGCGGTGGCGATGCGGCGTGCGATGGCCAGTCCGAGGCCAGCGCCGCCGCTGTCACGGGCGCGGGCGTCGTCCAAGCGGGTGAAGCGGTCGAAGACGCGGTCGCGGTCTTCGGGTGGGATGCCGGGGCCGTCATCGACGACTTCCAGGATCGCGTGCCGATCGGTGGTGTCCAGATGCACGGCGATGCTGGTGGTGGCGTGGCGTTCGGCGTTGTCGAGCAGGTTGCCCAGCAGACGCTCCAGCAGGGCGCGACTGCCGTGCACGAGGGCCGGGCGATGCGGCAGGGTGGCGGTCAGGATGTGCTCGCTGCGGCGGCGGACGGCGTGTTCGCGTACCAGGTGGGTGAGGTCGACGGCGGTATCGTGGCCGGTCATGGTGGGGACATGGTCGAGGCGGGCCAGCAGGAGCAGGTCGGTGGCCAGGTGCTGAAGGCGTTCAGTGTCGGCAAGGGCAGCGTCCACGACGGCGGGCCAGTCGGTCATACTGGGGTGTGCGGTAGCGATCTCCAGCCCCGTCCGTAGCGCGGTGATCGGGCTGCGCAGTTCATGCGAGGCGTCAGCCACGAATCGTCGGTTCTCGTCTACCGCGTGCTGCAACCGGTCCAGGGTGGCGTTGACCGTGGACGCCAGGAGCGTGATCTCGTTCCGAGCGTGGGAAACGGGCACCCTGCGGGTCAGATCGTGCTCGGTGATGTCGGCCATTTCCCGCCGGATCGCCTCCACCGGTCGTAGCACTCGCCCCATGGCAAGCCAGACCACGGAGGCGATGATGCCGACCAGTGCCAGCCATCCGACGGCCAATACGAGCACCTGTCTGTTGATCGTCCGTTGGGCGTCGACCAGGTCGTCCCCCAGGTGGAGGAGCTGCGAGACGGGTCGACTCGGTCCGATCCTGCCGTTGTCGGACACCGGGTGGTAGTCGATGCCGGCGGGGTCGGTGAACGGCCACAGCGACAACTCCGCAACCCACGCCTGGGACAAATAGTGGGCTTTGGCCGACACCACTTTGTCGGCGTCGGTGGCTCCGACCACGAGGACGTCGCCCATCCTCGCGGACGTTATCTCGATCTCGCTCGAGCCACCCTCGCACCGGGACGCCAACCGCACGAGGTCCGACGCATGCGGGTCCGGAGGCTGCTGCGGTCGAGGTGGCCGGGCGAGCACGCTCGCCTCGATGCAGATGCTGTACATCTTGGGCGCCGTGTCGGGCCGAGTTGCCTGGCTGTGGAGGAACACCCCCGCACCAGCCGCCAAGGCGAGCAGCGGCGCGCCGATCGCCACGGCAGCCAGGAGCGTCACCCGGACGCGCATCGACGGCGACCTCCACCGCCCGCGGGTCATGCGCCGACTCCGCCGTCGCAGCACAGCCGGTAGCCGTAGCCACGGACCGTCGTGGCGGTATCCCGGCGGAGCGGTGTGTCGATCTTGCAGCGTAGGATGCTGATGTAGACCTCGACCAGATTCGGGTCGGGGTCGCCGGCCTCGTCCCATGCCCGGGCGGCGATCTCCATCCTGGGCACCGCCCGATCGGCTCGGCGCAGCAGAAACTCCAGCATCGTGAACTCCTTCGCGGTCAGCGCCACTGGATGCCGCCTGCGGTAGCGCAGTCGGGCGGCGAGGTCCGAATCCGGGTCGCCGGCACGCGGAACCGTTGGGAAGGGCACGCCACCGTGGCGGGCCGGGACCCGCAAACGTACGACCAGTACCGGCCGGGAAAACGGTTTGGTCAGGTAATCGTCGGCACTGTGGGCGAGACCTTCGGCCTGGCCGCGCTCGCCGCCCTTTGCGGTGCGCTTCAGGATCGGCGTCGACACCTTTGCCGCCCACCGCTGTCGACGTATCCGGTGATCATTCAGTCCTGGCGGCATCAGACCCAACCTGATCACCTTATAGGGATACCCAGTAGCCCACCACAATCCGTCAAGACCGTCATACTCCGGCAACGCCTCCGGCTCTACCACGACTGGCGGCACGATACCCTGGCCGCCCAACAGCAGGTACAGCGCGAATGCCGACCCGACGCATTTCGAATCGACCGCGAAACCCTCTGCGTTGAGCCCGTGGACGAGCAAGCCGGCCAGGCGTCGATCATCCTCCACAACTAGGACTCGCATGAACCTACTATGCCCCATCGGTCGACGGTTTCCTGAAGAACACTTCAGCCCGGTTCAGGAAGCGTTCGGTTCAGGAAGCGTTCAGGGCCGCATGACACGGTGCCGATGCGAATCCATTGGATTTCTTTCGTATGGGCTCGCGAGAAGGCCCTGTCTAGGCCGATCGGATGAGTCATTCGTTCGCACCACCTCGCCGACACCTGTGGGCGACACCGCCTGCGCGCGACTAGATTGTATTGCTCGGGGACGTTGGTTGTGGATCATGCTGCCCGAGGTGCTGTTCGGTCGGGTCAGTTAGTTCAAACCGGCCAGCATGTCGGCGCCTGAGCCGGCCCAGGTAATGGCTGCCACGGCCGCGATGGAACCGTGAAGGCGAAGTGGCGCAAACGTGACACGCGACCGCCGACGCCATGCTTCATCCCGATCACCCGGTCGGCGATGCGGTGCGCGAGCGGGAGGCCGGCTCCGGCGTTGACGGTGGCAGCGCTCGGTGGCTCGGACCGGCCGCGCCTGGGTTCTGCGCGGCTCGATCGGGCGAGGCTGGACGTCACGGCTCAGGTACCCGGCATGACCGGTTGCCTCATGGGGCGTGCTTGAGGATCGGCGGCCTCACAGGGATCCGATCGTGCAGGCGCGCTGGACCGCGTCCGCGCGGTTGTAGAGATCCTTCAGCTCGACACCGTTCTCGACCGCGGCGAGAAATCCATCGAGCGCCACCCTCGCGGTGGGTGGCAGGTCCACCGATGCGACCAGGCTCGCCAGCGTGGCGTGCGCCTCGTAGACCGACCCCGAGTAGCGCCCGGTCGACTCGGTGTAGCCGTGCTCGTCGAAGGTGCGGGACATGCGGATCTCGCCGGTCAGCTTCCCGATCATGAACCACACGTGTTGATCCTGGTCGGCCCGCCGTTCGATCTGTCGATGCAAGTCGTCCAACGCGCCGGCGTAGGCCTCCAGAACCACGCTCCGATCGGCCCGGCCCGACGACTCGGACCGATCCGGCGACAGCTGCTGCTTGGTGGCAAGCACCGTCGCGACCTCGGGTTGTGTGAAGCCCACTGCCAGCAGGGCCTCGACGAACGTGCTCCAGGTGATGTGTTCGTGGGCGTGCCCGGGCATGAGCGGAAGCTGATCACCGAGGGTCCAGCCCAGGGTGAAGTACTGGCCGCGATGTGCGGAGGGTGCTTCCGATGGGCCCGGACCGGGGTACACGTGCACGTTGCCGGTGATGGTGCCTGCCTGCAAGACGGGGCCGTTAACAACTCCGCCGACCTCATTGCGCACTCGATCCGCCCTTCGTCCGTCAGGAAGGCTGCGTGGGAGGTCGAGGACACCTCCGCCTCCACAGTCGGCCAATGCTAGATCGCGACTGCCGGTCGAAGGGCCGCACTATTCGTACCTACAGAGCTTTCGGTGCCGCCTCCGATCTCGCAAGCCGACCCCCGCGCCGCTACCCCGCGCCGGCACCTGGATGTACTGCGGGCCGTTGGGCAAGCGCGGCAACTGCCAGGTCGGGGTAAGCGTGCACGCGGTCACCAACTGGACCTCCGCAGCTGTGGAACCGGGCGGCGCGGACGCGTCCCTCACCGCCGTGTGACTCGCGTGCGGCGACCTCGCGTTGCAGATGGCGTGTCGGTGATCGTGCTGTCGCGGCGCTGGCGGAGCCCGGCCGCGAGTTCACGAGCGTGCGGGGTAGGTGCCTCGTCGACCTCGGCCAACCGGGTGGTCAGCAGGCTCAGCGTTCGAGGGATCGCGTCGAGCTGTCCGAGTCGTTCCTGCAGGCGCATGATGTCGCGATAGAGCAGTTCGTTGTGGGGGTCGAACGCCCTCGCGACCTCCAGCAGGTCCAGCGTCCGCTGCGGGTCGGACTCGACCAGGGCGCGTGCGAGCGCGGCCACGGCGTCGATCGCGTCGCGGCGGATCGCCTCGCGTGCGGGTTCGATCCATGCGGTCGACATTCCGTCGGCCAGCGGCCCGCCGTAGTTGTCGACCACCTGCTGGTAGGCGTGGACGCGTTTCTGGGCGGTGGTCGCCGTGCGGCGTGTGGTCACCGCGTCCGCGAACCGCCAGTAGTCGACCGTGATTACCGTCGGATCGAGTTGGTAGCGGCCGTTGCCGAC
Organism: Saccharothrix sp. NRRL B-16348; assembly: GCF_001280085.1. Classification (GTDB taxonomy): domain Bacteria; phylum Actinomycetota; class Actinomycetes; order Mycobacteriales; family Pseudonocardiaceae; genus Actinosynnema. Next base: position 65,995 of record NZ_LGED01000227.1, read on the forward strand.
CACGACGATGTCAGTCACCGTCTGGTCGGTGGCGGTGGCCACTGCGTGGCGCATCCGGGCCAGTGCGGTGTGCAGGGCGTTGGTTGGTCGGGCAGGCGGATCGTCGTTCCACAACGCGGACACGAGTGCGTCACGGGTGGCGCCGTCGGGGTACAACGCCAGCAGTACCAGTAGTTCCCGTGTCCTGGGCTGCAATGCCCCGGTGATCTCCCGCGCTCGCCGATCGGTGTCCGCTCCGTCGGGTCCGGGGTTCCAGTGCACGCGGAGCGCGCCGAGCACCGTGACCGTGATCGGCGGCGCCCAGGCGGGTTCGGTGTCGGGGTCCGGCGTCGGGTCGGTCGCGGTCGTGATGTGGTCTCCGGTCGGCTCCGGTTTGCCGTCGCCGCTGTCGAGGACATCGACGGCCTCGGGCGGAGGCGGTACTGCCAGCTGTGGTTCCGTAACAGCCGCTGGGCGCAGACGAACGCCGGACGTCGTGCCGCGGCACGAGCCGAGGATCTCCAACTCGGTGTCAGTAGGCCCCACCATCCCTGCGGCGATCGTGGCTTCCGGTCGGATATCGCGTTCCGCTTCGGTGGCGTCGCCGTCGACGCCGCTCGTCGTCGACGGTCCGCCTCCGGGCGAGGCCGTGCGGTGGTTCGCGGTCGGTTCCGCGGACACGATCCGGGAGCGCGGTATCGGCGGCACGGGCACATCGGCACCGCCGGGCGTGTCTGGTTGGGCTTGGTGCAGCAGCGTCAGCAGCTCGGTGGTGTCGTCGTCGCCGAGGTGGAACATCCGCGTTCCCCGCAGGGCCTCTCCCAGGCCGGGGCCGGTGGCCGAGACGGTGCCGTCCTCGCGGACGTAGGCGGTCACTCCGGGCTGCCATTGCCCCAGCAGGAACCCGGTGATGCCGAACGGGGCGCCGTTGTCCAGGACCGCCTGCAGCCGCTGCCGCCGGTGCTCCGGCGTTCGTGCCACCAGCACCAGCGGCGGCCACGAGCCCGACGCCGTGCCCTGGCGGCGACCGGTCCCGGCCCGCACGAGGGTCTCGGCCTCCAGCGCGTCGAGCGCGGCGTCGAGGTCGGCGACAACGCGGAGCGCAGCGGGCAGACGCGCCCGGCGGATCCCGTGCCCGAGCAACCAGGCCAGGTCAACCGCCGGGATGAACATGCGGGTTCCCGGCCCCGACAGGCTGGTCGCCGGGCGCTGCGCGGAGGTGGTGAGCGTGGCGACCACCAACGCGCGGACCGTCGCGGGCGCACCGGCGCCGACCAGGCCGACACCGCGTGAGGCGGCGAGGTCCAGGGCGATCTCACGACCGTCGCGGATGCCCAGTCCCGGAGCGAACGCGGCCCGCTCGCCGGAGCCTGTCCCGGATGCGCCTACGACGAGCACCGCGGGCGGTGGTACACGCTCCTCTCCCTCTTCCCAGCCGTCGTCGTCGTGCTGTTCGGCGCGCAGGTGCGCCAGCCGCAACTGGTAGACCACCGGCGCCACCGGCAGGTCGGTGCGGTCGCCGCTGCCGGGCCGGTAGCGGCTGTTGTGGCGGCGGCGGGCGATCATCAGGGCTGTGCTGACCGCCGAGGCGAGCCCGAGCCCGACGAACAGCTGCACACCCCAGCCGATCGCCGGCTCGGGTGTTGTCTCGGTGGTCGGTGGCGGCTGCCGGGTCGACGGCGATGTCGTCGGGGTGCTCTGGGGTGTGTGGGTGGTCTGCGGGGCTTGTCGCGTCGACGGAGCCGGCGTCACCGTGCCGCCGGGTCGCGGCATCGAGGTCGTCGGTGCGGGTTCTTCGGGCACCGGCGGCGGGGGGACGTGCTTCTCGGGCGGTGGCGACGGCACGGTGGCGCCTGCTGGCAGTGCGAACTCCTCGCCGGGGAAGATCAGGCTGGGTCGGGTGAAGGTGCCGCCGCCCGGTTGGGGTTTGCCCTTGTTGAGTTCCCAGATTTCGGGCCAGCGGTTGCCGTCGCCGAGGGTGCGTTGGGCGATGCGCCACAGGGAGTCGTGCACGCCTGTGATGGGGTCCGGCGCCAGTGCCACGGCCGCCTTCGCGGAGGCGGGCTGGTCGGTGGTGGCGGGTGTGGTGTGGTGGGGTGCGGCGTAGGTGGCGGCGCGGACGGTGGCGGCGTTCTGGTCGGACGGGTGGTTCCAGGCTGTGGCGGTGGCCACGACCTCGGAGCCGGTGCCGGGTCCGGCGGATGGCGGGTTCGGTTGGGTCAGGGCGGCGCGGTGTCCCAGGACCGAGATCAGGGTGGCGCCGACGAGCACGGCTGCGACCCGGTGCACCGGTCCGGCCGTCGCCGCGGGGTTGGGCGGTCGCACGTCGCGGACGATCTCGATCGCGCAGCCGGCCACGTCGAGGGTGAACAGTGCCCACACCAGCCAGCCGGTGCAGGCGAGGAAGTCCAGCAGGAACCCCGTTGTCATCGGACCGAGCAGCACGCCTTCGATCTCCGCCCACGACGGCGGATGGTCGGGCAGGGGCCAGCCGACGAAGTGCGTGAGGGCCCACGGCAGGCCCGCCAGCAGCCCGATGAGGACCACGGTGGCCAGCACCCCGCGCAGCAACCTTCCGACCCACCCGGTGAGGCGCCCGACACCGCGCCGGACACGCTCGCGCGCACCGGGCTGCCGTTGGCGTGGTGCTGCGGCCATGGCGTGCTCGATTCCTTGCCGGTACGAGGTTCACTGCTCGACGTCACAGGGGTCGCGGTGGGGCGGACGCGTCGGATTCACCCGGCGAGGTGATCAGGCGGTCGCCGAAGCTCCGAGGGAGACCGCGGCAGGCTCACCAGGTGCCGGTGCTTCGCCGTTCGGGGACGGGCGGGACCCGGTGGGTTCTCGGCTCGCGTCGCCCTGCGTGGCGGGCATGGCGGGTGTGGGCTTCTTGCGTTTGGTGCGGGTGGTCCTGCGACCGGCGAGCCAGTGGGTGAGGTCAGCGGCCTTGAGGTCGGTGAAGTCGGCCAGTTCGTCGATGTCGATGACGTCCTGGGCGGCGGCGAGGATGTCGCCGAGTTGACGTTCGATGTCCTCGAGTCGTTCGGTGATGGCGGCCCGGCGGTGGGCGAGTTCGCCGACCTGCTGCGCCGCGGTGGCCCTGCGGGCGCTACGGGCGGTGTCGGCTTGCTCGACGCGCTGCCGGATCTCTTCGGGCGTCGCCATGCTGTTTCTTCCTTCCGGTGACGCGTCCGTATCGGATGCGGTCGGGATGGTGGAGGTCAGGGTTCGATCGCGGTGACCCCTCGTTGTGGATGGGCGCTTCCTGTGCCGTGCACCGACAGCGAGCCGATGCCGACCAGGCCGAGTAGTTGGGTGGGTCGGGACGCGGTCACGGTGACCGTGACGGTGTCGCCGGAGACGGTCACCGTTCCGGTGGCGCCTTCGGCGGTCAGGTGGGCCTGGGCGTTCGCGACCGCCTGCGCGGGCACGAGTCGTAGGGTTCCGCTGCCGCGGTAGGTGGTCAGGTCGATGGCCTGGGCTCCGGCGCGGGCGGCGGCCTCGGCCTGGCCGTTGGCCCGTACTTTCGCGGCCAGTGCGAGACCGCCGTCGAGGGTGAGTCCGGCCAGGGCGAGGATGCCGGTGGCGAGTACGACGACGAACGCGGTCACCTGTCCCTCGTCTGCTCGCCACCAACCATGTCGGGAACACTCCCGGGTGTTCCACCACGCCGACCGGCTGGACCGGCCGCGGCGGTTCACGGGCTGATCCCGGTGGTCGATCTCCACACGTCGACGGGCTCGGCCGCGCTGGAGGAGAGTGTTTTCCCGACCGGCACACCGAGGATCAGCGCGTCGCCGAAGTCGACGGCGCACGACACGGTGACGGTCACCGTGCCACCGGGTATGAGGCCGCCGGTGGCGGTGTCCACGCTCACCGAGCGGCACGCCACCCCTGCCGAGGCCAACGCGCCCGTCGCGGTGATCTGGGCGGCCAGGGTCGCCGCGGCGGGAGTGCGTTCGATGCTGGCGGCGCGGGCGGCTTGGTGGGCGGCGTCATCGAGACGGATGCGGGCGTCCACGCCCCGGTGGGCGACGACGCCGACGAACACCAGCAGCATGGCCAGGACCGGTGCGGCGATGGTGACTTCGGCGGCCACGGAGCCGCGGTCGTCGTGCCACCACGCCGCCCGCCCGCACCGTGTGGGATGTTCCCGGCAGTGGCGCCGGTCCGGGGTGCCGCGCGGTGCCGTTGTCCTCCGGTGGAAGGTCATGGTTGTCACCCGCCTGCCGTGTCGGGGACGAAACGTTCGACGGGACCGGCGGCTTCGGCGCGGACCGGGAGGCCTCGCAGGAACGGCACCACCGTGGTGGCCGTGCCCGAGATCCGCACGGACGCCGCCGACACGCCCCGGTCGGCGGTGACCTCGGCGCCGGTCAGAGGTCCGCCGGCGAACTGGTCGAGGACCTGGTGCGCGCGTGCCGTGCCGGTGGCCGCGGTCCCGTTCTGCACGCGTGCCGCGGCCAGGCCCTGCGAGGCGGCGGCCTGCGCGATGTGGGTGGCGTGCGACCACAGCGCGAACTGCACGATGGCCAGCAGCATCAGCAACAGCAGCGGTGTGGCGATCACCAACTCGGCGGTGACCGAACCGCGTTCGCCTCCCAGCGTCCGTCCGGCACGTCGACCCCACAGGGCCCACCGTCCGCACCCGGACCGCTTGTCTCTGCGGTTCACGGGATTCACATGGTGATGCCGTTGGCTTTCTCGGTGACCTTGGCGACCACGATCGCGACGACCGCGAGTGCTGCGAGAACGAGCAGTGCGGTCACCAGGACGGTCTCGGTCGAGTACCCGGCGTCCGGTTCGCGGCGCAACGTCTCCCAGCGTGCTTGTAGAATTGTCCACAACGCCTCCATGTGCGAGTGCATCACGTTCTCCTCCCCTGTCGTGTTACGGCACGGCGTCACAGTCCATTGAGGACTTGTGTCAGTGCCGGGTAGGCGATGAATGTCAGGAATCCGAGGAACAGCAGCATGACCGGCAGCGACATGCGTTCGGTGGCGGCTTGGGCCTGGCTCTCGGCCTCGGTGATCTGGTGTGTGCGCAGGGTGGCGGCCTTGGCGGCCAGCGAGGCGCGGACCTTGGCGCCCTCGGTGCCGGCCAGGCTGACCGACGCGGCGAGTTCAGCGAGTTCGGTGACGTCGAGTTCTTCCCCGAGGCGGCGCAGTGCGGTCCATGGGGTGGTGCGGGTCAGGCGGGCGGTGTCCAGGGCGCGGCGGATCCGGTCGAATGCCCACCCGCGGCCGATGGTGACCGCGCCGCCCAGGGCGCTGTCGACCCCGGCGCCACCGGCGAGGGTGATCCACACCAGGTCCAGGTAGGCGGACAGGGCGTGGCGGAACCCGACGCGCAGTGTGGCGGCCCTGGTGCGGGCGTGCAGGTCCGGCCCGACGAACCCGGCCGCGGCGAGGACGAGCCCGGCGATGATCGGCGCTTCGACGCCGGGGCCGAGGCCGGCCGCGGTGAGGGCGACGGTGGGCAGGACGGGCAGTAGCAGTCCGGCGACGGTGAGAGTGGCTTTCTCCGCCAGGTGGGTCGAGGTCGCCCGGCCGATGACCGCCAGGTCGCGGGCCAGGCGTGGGCCGGGAAGGCCCAGGGCGCGCAGCGGGGCGACGGCGGGTCGGCCGAGCCGCGCGGCCCAGCCGGTGTCGTCGGTGGCGGGGGTCGGTGCCGGGGCGGGTGGTGTGGTGGCGCGGGCCAGGACGGCGCCGAGCGTCGGGCGTGGCGGGAACATCCCGACCGTCAGCGCCCACAGCCCGAGACCGAGACCGGCTCCCAGCGCGATCGGGGTGATCATGCTGCTACACCTGCCTTTCGGTGACGGGCACGGTGTGGTTCGCCTGGGCGTCGGGGGCTGTCCCCATTGCCCCGAGTTCGTGATCGCCTCGAAGTTCCAGATGGCGGGCTTGCCCAGGTGAACGCGGGTGCACTCGATGGTGTGAATCCGTCGACCAATGGTCGAGATTCCCGACGGCCTGCCGATATTCGCACTGCATGGTGATTCCCGATGAACTGAGGTGCTGGCGTTGCTGGCTGAGGTGCGGTCGTTGGGACAAGCGAGGCGGCAGCTCGCGCCTGGAGAGCTTGAGGACTTCGAACAGGAGCTTGTGGATCAGTACGCGCTGGCGCTCGTGGGAGCGGGTGTGACCGACCGGGTGGTCGCCGGTGAGCGGTCGGTGTTGTTCGACTTCATCACCCTTCTGGGGCGGCACGTATGGACGACGACCGTGGAGGACGCCGACCGTTTCCTCGCCCTTCAGCGCAAACGCGGCCTGGCCGCTTCCACGATCTACAACAAGGCTGTGGTACTCACCGGGTTCTTCGACTTCCTGACGGTCCGCTACCAGGGCGACGTCCACGCTCTGACCGGACACGTGCTCGCGCATCCGATCGACGAGTTCAACCGCCCCGCCTGTACCGACAGTCGCGCCTCGCCGCGGGTCCCGCCCACGACCGGCGAGGTGGACACGCTGTTCACGGGCTGGCGTGACTCGCTCGCCCACAAGCGGAAGTTCCTGACCGCCGCACGGGATTACGTGGCCGCCTCCCTGTGGCGCCGGGTGGGCCTGCGGATCGGCGAGACGGTGATGTTGGACATCCGTGACTGGCACCCCGAGCTGGGCGAGCACGGCAAGCTTCATGTCAGGTTCGGCAAGGGCAGCCGCCGACGAGGGCCGAAGATCAGGCTCGTGCCCGCGATCAACTCCGCCGACGCGCTGCTCGGTTGGTGGCTGAACGAAGTGCGCCACCAGTTCGACGACGACTACGCCAACCCCGACGCTCCCCTGTTCCCCAGCGAACGCTACGACTCCTTGACCGGGCACTGCGAACGCATCGGCCACGAGTCGCTGCGGTCGGGACTGTCCGACGCGGTGGCCACGTGGCTTCCGGCGTGGAAAGGACGGCTCACCCCGCATGGCCTGCGGCACTTCTGCGCCTCGTCCTTGTACGAGAGGGGAATGGACCTCAAGGCCATCCAGGAATTGCTCGGCCATGCCTGGCTTTCGACCACGACCTCGTACATCCACGTCCACAGCGGACACATCGACCACGCCTGGACGACGGCCAACCAACGGGTGACGGCGCGGCTGAGCGAGAAGGAGCACTGAGACCATGCGGTGGAACATGCGGATGAAAGCCGCCGAGCAGGGGATCTGGAAATCCACCGAGCTGCGCCGACGGCTCGCCGAGGCAGGCTTGGAGATCAGCGCCGGAAAGATGTCCGCATTGTGGACCGGCACCCCGACCACGATCCGCCTGGACGACCTCGACGTGATCTGCTCGGTGCTCCACTGCGTCCCCAGCGACCTGCTGATCTGCGAACCCGAACTGGTCGCCGCCCGCCGACCGGCCAGGACCGCGACCGCAAACGCGCCCACCTCGACGCCCGCGCCGAGGCCCGGACGGCGACGATCGGTCCCACCGGCATGACCCCGCCGAAACTGTGCGAGGGTTGCGGCCTCAGACCCGAAGGCTACTCGCGGCGCCAATGGTGCTACGACTGCAAGGCAGGCAGCAAGGGACGACCGCGGCCGTGTCGCCGTTGCGGGTCCACACAGGACTACTGGGCCTCTCGGCTGTGCCGCCGCTGCCACCAGTACGCGCCGCAACTCCCCGAGTCCTGCGGAGACTGCTACGCCTGGGGCGCCCAACGCATCCACAAATGGATCTGCCAGGGCTGCCGCGGCTGGCGACAGTGGCAGTCCCGCACAGGCCGATGCCTCGGCTGCCGACGGGACCAGACGCTCAACGAGCACCAGGCGTGCCGGCTGTGCTGGCTGCAGACCAAACGCGTCCGGCGACCCGGCGATCGCGTCGACGTTCCCGCCGCCAACCGGTTCGGTCAGCAGCTCATGTTCGCCGACATGTCCTCGTCCAAGAACGGGCACCGCCCGCACCCGCGTATACGACGCAACCGGCCATCCGACGACGTTCCAGAACTCCTGCCACAGCAGCCGGTCCAGCCGGAAGTGCCGGGCCAACTGGACCTGTTCGCCAGGGTGCCGGTCGTGGACACGGCACGACGCTACGGATTCCCAGCCCCGGGTGACGGTCGACAGGCGGCGCACCTCGACCGTCTGGCCGTCGAACACGCCGTACTGCATGGCTGGAGCACCTATCGGACCTACCGTGCCCGCGTGGCCATCCGCGTACTGCTCGGCATGCGGGACACCACCGACATGCCCATCACGACCCACGAGGTCGACCGACTGCGCACCGTCGCCCTGCCGGTCGAGGCGGTCTCCGCCATCCTCACCTCGGCGGACCTGCTGCACGACGACCGACCCGACAGCCTGCGACTGTGGTTCGACGATCAGATCCGCGACCTGCCCGACGTCCTGGCCGACGAGCTCCGTATCTGGTTCGACGTGATGCGCCACGGCAGCACGACACCACCGCGCCGCCGGCACCGCTCCGAGATCACCATCCGCTATCACACCCGATCGGCGATGCCGATCCTTCACGCCTGGGCTTCGACAGGAACTCGATCGCTTCGCCAGATAGGCCGCCAGGACGTCCTCGAGGCTTTGCCCACCACGGGCAACCCCCGCACACAGGCGGGGCGGGCCTTTCGGTCGATCTTCACAATTCTCAAGGGCCGCAAGCTGATCTTCCAGAATCCGATGGCCCGCATGAGATTCGAGCAGTACACCCGACGCACACCCTTGCCCATCAACCCGGAACAGATGCGCGTCCTGCTCGACTCGCCCGACCCCACCGCCGCAGCCCTCGCCGCGCTCACCGCCTTCCACGGCCTGCGGCCGGCCGAACTGCGCACCCTGCAGCTCAACGACTTCCGCGACAGTCGTCTGTACCTGACCGACCGCACCGTGCCCCTGGCACCGCTCGTGCTGCAACGCCTCGCGGACTACCTCGACCACCGGTACCGACGGTGGCCCAACAGCCTCAACCCGCACCTGTTCGTCAACTACAAGTCCGCCTGCACGGTCGACCCGGTACACACCAACTGGCCCAGGAAACGCCTCGGCACCGCGCCCACCGCCATCCGCCGGGACCGCATCGTCGACGAAGTGATCTCCACCGGCGGTGACCTCCGCAGGGTGTGCGACTTCTTCGGCGTCACGATGGCAACGGCCGTCCACTACGGCACCGTCCTGGAGCATCCAGACCTGACCAACGACCACCTCGGTTCGCCCAACCCACGCGTGAAGTGACACCATCAGCGCTCACCCCACCCGGAGTTCCGGCCAACCGACACTTCGGTTCTCGTGAACTGACCAACTTCGGTCAGGAAGCGGTCGGGTTGCGTGACGCGGGCGATACGGGCAAGCCAGCCGAACCCGGCTGCGAACAGGGTTCCGATGCCCAGCAGCATGATCTGTCCGGTCGCGTTGTCGTAGGCGGCCGTGTAGTCGCGGTTGAGCAGCACCACGGCGGCGGCGAAGGTCAGGGTGGTGCCGACGATGACCCGTACCGAGGTGCGGGTGCGGGCCCGTCCGGCCTCCACGCGCATCCGCATCGAGGCTTGTCCGCGGGCGGCGTCGGCCAGCGACCCCAGCAGCTCGGCCAGGCGGCGGGTCTGTTGTTCGGCGGCGAGCAGGAGGGCGGCGACGACGAGGTCGCCGACCGGGTCGTCCAGCCGTTCCCCGAGCCTGCGCAGCGCGGGTGCCAGGCGCTCGCCGTTGCCGATGTCGGCGGCGAGGTCTCCGACATCGCGGCGGATCGCCGCCGGGGCCAGTGGCGCGGTCGCGAGGATCGCCTGCTCCAAGCCCGCGGCGGCGGACAGGGTGTCGCGCAGCATCTCCGTCCAGGTCGCCACGGCCTCGATGCGCGCCACCCTGCGGGCCTGCCCGGGATCCCTGCCCAGCACCCGCGGCAGCGCCCGACAGGCGAGCCCGGCCAGCACGGCGCCGACCACCCAGCCGGTCAGCAGGCCGGTCACCAGCCCGACCGCCACGGCGGACGCGAGCCGTAGTGTGCGCTGTCGGTCGGCTCGACCACCGGCGCGGATTCGACCGCGACGCGGACGGTAGGCCCGGGAGCTGTGCCGGCCGAGGATCACCAGCACCAGGCCGAGCCCGGTGCCGCCGCCCAACAACGCGGCCGTCGCGGTGACCGTGCCGAGGGCGATGGTCGCGAGGGTGGTCACGGTGACCACCAGCCCTCGGGGTTCTCCAGCACGCCGGGGTCGAGGCCGACGTCGATTAGGTCGTCGAGCGTGTCGCCGCGCATCGCCCCGGCCACGGGGCGGGCGCGGCGGTCGGTGCCGGGGCGGTAGACCTCGTTGGAGATCACCTGTGGGCCGTCGGCGCCCACGACCTCGCGGATCGAGGACACCACTCGGGTGCGGCGATCCTGCGCGCGGGCCAGGTGCACCACGAAGTGCACCGCCGAGGCGACGAGCAGGTTCGTCGCCTCCAGGGGCAGCCGTTCCACACTCTGGGCGGCGTAGGAGGCGAGCCGGGTGAACGCGATCCGGGAGCTGGAGGCGTGCAGGGTGGCCATCGAGCCGTCGTTGCCCTGCGACATGGCGTTGCACATCGGGATGACCTCGGGGCCGCGGATCTCCCCGACGATGACCCGGTCCGGGCTCATGCGCAGGCCCCAGCGGACCAGTTCGGCCTGGGAGACGGCGCCTTCGCCTTCGACGTTGGGGTCGCGGGCCTGGAACGCGGTCACGTCGGCGTGGATGTCCGGGTCGCGGTCCAGGCCGAGTTCGAAGGCGTCCTCGATGGTGACGATCCGCTCCAACGGGTCCATCTCCGACGCCAGCGCCCGCAGCAGCGTGGTCTTACCGGCCCCGGTGCCGCCGGTGATCAGGATGTTCTTGCGGGCCTTGACCAGCGACCGCAGGAACTGTTCCAAGCCGGGGTCCAGGGTGCCGCGCCGGCGCAGCTGCGGCAGCGCGACAGTGAGATAGCCATGACGGCGGATCGACAGCGCCGTCACTCCCCCGGCGGTCAGTCCCATGACGGCGAACAGCCGCTCGCCGCCGGGGAGTTGGAGGTTGAGCGCCGGCGAGCCGTGGTCGAACCGCCGTTCCTGGCTGCCGGCGCGCGCGGCGAGCAGGCGAACGAGATCGGTCAGCTCCTCGTCCGAGGAGGCGATCGGCCCGACCTGGGCGCGGCGGCCGTCGTCGTAGTGGACGAACACCCGGTCGTACCGGTTGGCGTTGATCGTCTCGACGGTCGGATCGTCCAGCAGCGGCTGCAAACCGGCCATGCCGAACAGCTCGTTCACCACCTCGCCCACGACCTGCTGCTCCGCCTCGCGGGGCAGCAGCCGGCGGCCCGCTGCCAGCTCGTTCTCCGTGTGGGCGCGCAGCGCCTCCTCGATGATGCCGCGGGCCAGTTCACGGCGCGCCTCACGGGTGGTGGTCGTTCCGGTGCGGTCCTGCCGGTCGGCCACCCGCCGCGGAAGTTCCACGTTCAACCGCTCCCGCAAATATTGGTGCAGCCCGGTCACGGCGGCCGAGAGGTCCACCGAGTCGTCGTCCTCTACGCCCCGGCCCGGTGGCGGCACTTCCTGGCCCGGCCCGCCGGACCGCGGCGTGCAGTCACCGAGTCGCTGGTGGAGACGCAGCGGCACAACGGCATGGTGCTCGGTCGGGAACGTCATGACGCCTGCCCTCCTTGCCGAGGCCCGTTCGGGTCGCTGCCGGAGCCTGGTGCGGGTCGGGTGCCGTCGAGCGAGGGCCGCTCGGGCGGGACATCGAGGACCGCGCGCAGCGTCGGCGGCGGAGCGGGTTCCGCTTCCCCGGAGGCGGCCACGGGCGGTTGTTCGTGTGCGGCGAGCCGGAGGGCGACCTTGTGGGCGTAGCGGCCCAACACGGAATGCGCCGGGTCACCGGTACGGCCCCAGCGCACCATGTTCGGTCGCCCGCACAGCACCGCCGCGCCGATCGGGTCCTCGGGTATCCGGCCCAACGGCGCCACACCGAGCTCACGGGCGACCTCGGCGGTGGAGAAGCCGTCACCGACCAACAGCAGCACCGGGTTCGGGCTCCACCGACCGACCACCGGCAGCCGACGGGGCAGATGCGCGAGATCCTCGGCGTGCGCCCGCGACAGCAGCACCACCACGTCGGAGCAACGCACGATCGACAGGGCGGGCGAGCCGGGATCCACCCGCCCGCAGTCGACGACGAGCACCGTTCCCGGTTCGTTCGCCGCCGCCCGCAGCACTCCGAGCCCGCCGTCCGGGTCCGGCAGCACAGCGGACAACGCCGCGCGCGCCTGGTCGGCATCCGATGGGGCGGTGACGACCGGCAGGCCGCCCGGTAGTCGGTGGCTGTGCCGCCACACCAGGTCCGCGTCACCGCCGTGGCGTGCGGCGGCGGCAAGGCCGACCAGGCCCGGTGCCGCGGGCAGGAAGAACCGCAGGGCCAGGTCTCCGCCGGACGGGTCGGCCTCGACCACGAGCGCGCGGGTCGGGGCCGGCCAGCGGGCCGCCAACGCCACGGCGAACGTCGTCACACCCGGCGAGCCCTTCAACGACAGCACCGAGACCAACATCATCGACCACCGCCCGACGACAGCATCACGACCGCCAATTGCCCCGCCGGCACCGCGGCGACCTGACGCGCGGCCGCCTCGGTCAACTGCACCGAGACCACCGTGGTCTGCTCGTTCACCGGCGTGGTCACGCCCGTGACCACCGCCGGCCACACCGTGCCGCCGTCGGTCGACGGGCTGCTCGCGGTGCCCGCCTGGCCGGACACGAACACCACCGACACCGGTGTCCCCGCAACGATCTCCGGCGGGAACTGACCAGGTTTGAGCGCCAGCGCGGCGATCGCCTGCCCCGCGGTCGGAAGCACCGCCCCACCGACCGAATCCGGGGTGAGCAGCGCCCCGGCCGACAGGCTGGTGGCCATCGGCCTGCCGACCACCGCGGCCACCCGATCCGCCCCGACCACGGCGACGCCGGGATCGACCGCGACGTTAACCTGCCGCAGATCCTGCGCGGTCAACACCCGGCCCACCGACATGTCGCGGGCCAACGCCAGGACAGCCTGCCGGTCCCCGGAGCTGATCGACACCAGCACGAACCCGCCTGCACAGGCCAGCACCAACAGCACGCCGAGCAACAGGTACGGGACGCTGCGGCGGCGACCGCCTTCCCGCAGGCGGGAAGCGGACGGTCGCGTGCCGTCCCCGACCCAGAGACCGTCCGCCGGGCCGGCGGAGTGGTCGGTGACCGGCCGGTTCGTGGTGTTGGTGGTCATACCGGTACCTCCAGAAGGCAAAGGAGTAGTACGCCGCGTCGCCGAAAGGCGAGCAGCGAGCGGAACATGTGGTCGCGCGGTGGGTGTCGGCCCGATCAGAACCGCCGGTGACCGGTGCCGGTCAGCCGCCGTTGTTGAGCGCGTGGGACTCCGCCACACGGAAACTCGCAGTGCCCGTCGTGGTCATGTCCGGGAACGTCCCACCCTGCCCCGCACCCGACCACGTGACCATCCAGCGCACGATCGCCGACACGGGGAAGGCATGCCCGGATTGGTCCGCTGATGAACGACGGTAGATATGGCCACAATCCGGTGAAGGCGACGTGGGCTCGGCATGCGGCCCGTAGGGAGTGCCGGCACCCGTGCACGTCACCGAGCCACCATCCCCCATCGACCAGGTGACCGACCTCGGCTTCGCCACGGCCGTCACCGACACACCGGTCACCGACGCGTTCGCCGACACCTCCTCCCAGCCACCGCTCAACCACAACCACGTGGGCAGGTTGACCAACTGGTCCTCGGCGGGACTGGCGGCGATCGTCACCTCCGGCAGGCGCAAGCGGTTGCGCGCGACCTCCGCCACCTGCTCCGGCGAGAGCGCAGGCTGTGCACCACCAGCTGGAACCCAGACCGGCCCGTGGGACAACGGGTCCTTGCCGTCCGGCGAACACAGCACCATGAACCAACCGCCTGCCTCCTGCGGCTGCCCGCCGGGCGCCTCGTAGTCGATCGGCTTGTAGCCGCAGTCGACGAACGGATCCTCGTCGTCTCCCCCGACTTGGTCCGCGCCGGCCGGGTGGTCGGGATTCAAGCCCTGGTTCGGCTGGTGGCTGTTGCCCGCACCGAGGTCGCAGACGGGTGCGAGCACTCGGCCGCAGTCGACGGTTCCCCATGGATCCGCGAAGGCCGGTGAGGCGCTGCCGAGGAGCAGCAACGCCAGAATGGCGGCGGTCTGCTTCAGCACGTCCCGACCTCCTGGACTCCGAACTCGACGACTTTCCACGTGCCGTCGGCCTGCTCCTCCACGATGGCGTCGATGTGACGCCTGCCGCCCGGCTCGTCGTCCGCCGGTTGCCCGCTGTCGGCGTAGTGCCTGGTCCAGTTCGTCGAGTCACCACAATCGGTGACGATGATCCTGGTCGGCGCCCCGACAGGCTCGGACGACGACACGGCGGGGTTGAGGACCGGCCGGCCACGCGAAACCACACCCTTGTAGCGGTCGCCGTACAACCCACGAGTCAGTGTGTTCAACGCCGTGCCGGTCGCGAACTCACCCAGCTTCGGCGACTGCCAATCGGACGTCGTGGCGGCTTCGGCGAAACTGAGCCACATGCCCCGGTAAGCGTCCGTCGCCAGCCGCCCGGCTTCCCCGGCCGGGTCGGACGGCAGGCTCGACGCCTCGAGGAGAACGGATGCGTCGACACTGACCGGTTCCCCAGGTCCGGCAGACGTGCCCGAGCCCGGTGCACTGCACGCGGCGACCGCGATCAAGATGACCAGGGCCGTGGCCGTGCTGTGGAAGATCTGCATGTCCGTCCTCAAGTCGTGGTCGTCATGGCGGAAGGGGACGCACATGTCGAACCCCCGTAGCGGTCGGTCAGGGAAGACTGAGTGCCATGAGCGCGCCGCCGACGATCGCCGGCCCCATCGCGAGACGCTCTCCGGAGCCGATCCGACGAACTGCCAGGAGCACGGTTGCCGTCACGCCCGCCAGCACCAGCGCGACCAACAGCCCGAGCACAACGCGCGGCCAGTTCACCCAGCCGAGATAGAGGCCGACCGCACCGACCAGCGCGACGTCGCCACCCCCGATCCGCGGCGCCACCAACACCGCTGCGACCAACATCGCCACGAACAGCACGCCGGACACGGTCACCGCCCTCAGCAACGCACCGGTCTCCCCGATCCGGAGCGCGGCGTGCCCGAGCAGGACCAGCCCGCCGAGCAACATCGCGCCCGTGATCACGTGAGGAAGGCGGCGACACGTCAGGTCGATCAACACGAGCTGGGTGCCGGTGATCGCCAGCCAGCACACGGCAGGCAACAGTGGCGAGCCCTCGAACCGGTAGGTCAGCAGTACCAGCAGTGCACACAGGACCGATGTGGTCACCAGTGCATCGCTCGACCACGCCGTTCTCCACCACCCCGTCGGGAACAACCGTTGCCCGGCTGCGGCACGCGCCGTTACCGCGGTCAGCAGAGGTCCGAACGCTGAGCCGATGACCGTCCAGCACCATTCCGGCGACATAGCACCCCCTCAGTACGCAGGGTGACAATCCTCGCCGAACGGCTTCACCCTCTAGTCGGACACAAACCCGAAAGAGGATTTTGCGTACCGGCCCGCTGGAAGAAGAAACCCACGCCACTCCGATCCGCATCGCGGCCCACCTCGTCTACAGAAGTCACTACAGCACGTACATCAATCCCGGCACTGTTCACTCGATAGGGGCTTCATGGGATCGAAAGGACCAGTGGCCCGCGTCTGATCCGCATATCCTCAGTCTCTCGTGGTGGTTCCGGTTCCAACCCGGCTGACATCACGGTGACCTGGCCGTCTGGGGGATGGCAAGGGGGGCGGTGTATTCGCTTGAAGGGAATAACGAATAACAGCCAGAGAATCGGGGAGAAGCTCCGGCGGCTGCGCGTCGAAGCGGGTCACACACTCACGCAGTTCGCCGAGCGGTGCCACTACAGCGTCGGGCATGTGAGCAACGTCGAGAACGGGGTCAAGCCGGCCACGGAAGACTTCGCCCGCGCGTGCGACCAGGTGCTCGGAACCGGTGGCGCCCTCCTTGGCATGGTGTGGGACGAAGCTGGGAGAAGCCGTCATCGCCCGGCCCTCGGTCCATCGCAGCTACCGCCATCGGGGCGGCTGGTGGGCCGCCGTCGAGTGCTCGCGCAACTGGAACTCGCCACTGAAGACCTGAGGCGCGGTGTGTCTGCGGGTGTGCTCGCGCTGGATGGGCTGGCAGGTGTCGGCAAGACGGCCTTGGCAGTCTCGTGGGCACATCACATCCGGGAGGATTTCCCGGACGGCACGCTGTTCTACGACCTGCGCGGTTGGGCGCCCACCGTGGATCCGATCGCGCCCTTCGAGGTGCTTGAGGCGTTTCTTCGCGATCTCGGTGTCGGTCCTGCCGATCTTCCTTCGACGCTGGACCGGCGGACGGCGTTGCTGCGGACGCGGCTGGCGGGGACGCGGACGCTGCTCGTGTTGGACAACGCGTTCAGCACCGAGCAGGTGCGCCCGCTTCTGCCCGGCACGGCCGGCTGTCTGGTGATCGTCACCAGTCGTCGGAGGTTGTCGGGTCTGGCGATGCGCGAAGGTGCCCGCCTGGTGGGTGTCGAGCCGTTCACGTGTGACGAGGCGGTGAGCCTGTTGCGGGAGACGCTCGGCGAGGAGCGCGTCGACCGGGAACTCCACGCGGCCGGGCGGATCACGACGTTGTGCGCCTACCTCCCGCTGGCGATCAGGGTGGCGGCGGAGCGGGTGGCGGCGCATCCGCACCTCTCGCTCGACCGACTCGCCGACGACCTGTCCGCGATGGACAAGCGTCTGGACGCGCTGTCGTCTGAGGACGAGACGGTGCGGGCGGTCTTCTCCTGGTCCTACCGGGCGCTCACAGACGGCGCCGCCAAGCTGTTCCGTCTCCTGGGGCTGCACACCGGTGCCGCCTTCGGTCCGCACGTCGCCGCGGCGCTGTCCGGCGTCCCGGTCGACGAAGCGGGGAGGTCGCTGGACGAGTTGGTATCGGTGCGGTTGATCGAGCAGGTGGCGCACGACCGATACACACGGCACGACCTGCTCAACGCGTACAGCGTCGAACGACTGCTCCAGGACGAGCCCGGGCCTGACCGTGAGTCGGCGACGCGACGC
>NZ_LGED01000228.1 GCF_001280085.1 Saccharothrix sp. NRRL B-16348
CAGCTGGTCGACGGCCGACCACGCCGCCATCCACCAGTGGACCGACCACAACGGCACCAACCAGCAGTTCCGGCTGGCCGACTCCGACGGCGGCTACGTGCGCCTGGTCAACCGCAACAGCAACAAGGTCGTCGAGGTGCAGGGCGCGTCCACCGCCGACGGCGCGGCCGTGGTGCAGTACAGCGACTGGGGCGGCGGCAACCAGCAGTGGCAACTCGTCCGGGTCGACGGGGGCAACGGCACGTGCGCGTTGCCGTCGACATACCGCTGGACGTCGACCGGCCCGCTGGCGAACCCGAAGTCGGGATGGGTGTCGCTCAAGGACTTCAGCGCCGTCGTCCACAATGGCAGGAAGCTCGTCTACGGCACGTCGCACGACACCGGCGACAGCTGGGGAGGCATGAGCTTCAGCCCCTTCACGAACTGGTCCGACATGGCCGGCGCCACCCAGCACACGTTGCCCTTCGCCGCCGTCGCGCCGACGCTGTTCTACTTCGCCCCGAAGAACATCTGGGTGATCGCCTACCAGTGGGGTTGGCCGGACACCTTCTCCTACCGCACCTCGAGCGACCCCACCAACCCCAACGGCTGGTCCGCGCAGCAGCAGCTGTTCACGGGCACCCTCCCCGCCGGGGCACCTCTCGACCAGACCCTCATCGCCGACGACACGAACATGTACATGTTCTTCGCCGACGACCTCGGCGGCATCTACCGCGCCAGCATGCCCATCGGGAACTTCCCGGGCAGCTTCGGTTCGTCGTTCACGAAGATCATGAGCGACACGCCGGAGAACCTGTTCGAAGCGGTCGAGGTCTACAAGGTCCAGGGTCAGAACCAGTACCTCATGATCGTCGAGGCGCAGGGTTCGAACGGGCGCTTCTTCCGCTCGTTCACCGCCACCAGCCTGGGCGGCACGTGGACCCCGCAGGCCGACACCCAGAGCAACCCCTTCGCCGGCAAGGCCAACAGCGGCGCCACGTGGACCAACGACATCAGCCACGGCGACCTGATCCGCACCAACCCCGACCAGACCAAGACCATCGATCCCTGCAACCTGCAGTTGCTCTACCAGGGGCGTGACCCCCGCTCCGACGGCATGGACTACGGCCAACTGCCGTACCGACCGGGCGTGCTGACCCTGCAACGCTGACGGTGGAACTGGAGCGGGCGGGCTCGGCGCACAAGCCGAGCCCGCCCGCGCAGTCGTGCGGGTCAGGCCCGTGGCAGCGTGAAGATCAGACCTGCGCTCATGGTCGAGCGGATGCCCTGCACGTCCACGGTGACGACCTTCGCCCGGTGCTGTCTGTCAGGGGTCAGCCCGGTCAGCGTGACCTGCTCATCGGTGACGAGGCCGGTGTTCCCTCCGTCCAGGTACACCTCGTAGCCCTTGGTGGGGTTCCACCAGGGATAGCCTTCCCAGGCCAGCGTCACGGACGTCGGGGTCGTCGAGACCACCCGCAGCCAGCTCGGGCGCGGCGGCCGCTCGAAGTGTGCCCACTGCGACATCACGGTGCCCAGCAGGTCGTTCTGCGCCGGGTCGTGCGAGCAGGACGCGGTGACCGTGCCGAGAGGCGTGCCGTCGGCGCGTTCCGGGCGCAGGGTCAACGCCAGGTCGTCCACGCGCAGGTCGTAGCTGCCCGGTGTGCTCAGCCGCTGCACCGGGAAGGCGCCCGCGGCCCGCACCGCCGTCCTCTCGGTGGTCGTCAACCACGTGGGCGCGAGGGTGAACGGGGCCTGGGTGGTCCGCGTCCCGTCCGGGCCGATGATCCTCGCGTTGAGCGTCGCGGTGCTGTCGCCGTCCAGGCGCACCCCGCCGGCGAAGGTCAAGGCCGGGCGCAGCTCGCGCAGGTCCAGGTCCACGTCGATGTGGGCGTAGTCGTCGCTGGCGACGGTGTTCAGGCCCGCGCCTTCGTCCGGCAGGCCGCCGACGACCCACACGGTCACCTGGGCGCTCGGCCCGAGGGAGGTCGTGCAGGTGTAGTCCATGCGCACCGCGGTCGTCTGCGCCGACGCCGGACCGGCGGCCCCCGTCAGCGCCCCGGCGGCCACCACGGCCGACACCAGGGACAAGGCGGTGACGCGGAATGGGTTCGATTTATTGCGCAACTTTGTGACCTCTCCGTATTCGCTCGCCCACGGACAGTGTTCCGCAAAACAACGTCGGTGCCTGTGGACCATTCAGTCGCAGTGAGGTGGACGAGCCGCGGTCGGCGGGTCTCCGCCCGGGACGAACGCGTGACCGTCAGGCGGGAGGCGTCGCCCTGCCTGCCAGCTCGACCAGGTCGGCGAGGAACTCCGCGGCCGGCACCGGCTTGCCGTCCTTGCCCACCGGCGAAGGGGCCAGCGGCACCAGCAGGTCGGTCACCGGGGAGTGCAGCCACAGGGCCATCACGTAGAGGGCGGGGATGCGCAGCAGGCGCAGCTCGAAGCCGGCCGCCGTGAGTTGGGGGAGCTTCCGGACGATCTTCACGGCTTTGTCGGTTTCGGCGACGAACGGCCCTTCGGTGAACTGCGAGACCTCCTGGTCCCCGTCCGCGGTCGGGCTGGTCTCGGCGCTGGCGATGGGTTGTCCGCCGTCCTCTACGAGGTAGCGCCAGCCCATCGGCCGTGCCCGGTCGAGGCCGGCGCCGGCGGTGATGTCGTCAAGCCCCATCGTGAAGACCTGGTGGGGTGTGGACAGGTCGAGGCGGTCCTTGCGTGCTCCGCGCAGTGCCTTGGTGGAGAAGTGGGCGCCGTCGGCGAACGCGTGCAGTTTCGTCCGGACCTTGTCGGGGAGGCCGGCCGGCGGGTCGGGCAGGTGCAGTGGCATGCGAGCTCCTTCAGCCCTGGGGCCTGGTCTTGTAGCTGACGTTCCAGAGTCCGTTGTCGGGGTAGCGGTTGCGGAAGTTGTCGTAGGTCATGTCGGAGTCGCCGGACCACGGGTCGCTCACGCTGACCCACTCGACTCCGTCTCGCAGTGAACGTCCGCGCAGTGCCACGATGTGGCCGCCCACGATGGTGCCGTTGCCGTCTCTCCAGGCGATGTTCACCACGACCGGCGCGGGCTTCGCCAGCTCGGTGGCGAGTTGCATGCTGGTCAGGGCGTTGTTGAGGCGCTCGCCGAAGTGCCCGACCTTGTCCAGCGGCCCGTCCGGCCACCGGCCCCAGTTGCAGGGCGACTCCCGGCCCGCGTCGACGACGCAGTCGTTGCGCGCGAACTCGGCGTTGGCCAGCAGACCCTGGGTCCAGGCCGCGTTCCGGTTGTAGAACTTGGCGACGCTGACCGACGCCGCGTTCCAGCACCACCAGGTTTGCTCCTGGTGCTGCATGTCGAAGTCGACGCTCTGGTCGGCCAGGTCGAGGACGAACTTCTCGTGAATGCCGCCGTTGGCGTCGAACTGGCAGTTGACCGTCCCGCTCCCGCCGTTGGCGTTGGAGGTCAGGCCGGCGCCGTTCAGGCGCAGGTAGACCTTCGGGAAGGCGGCGGATTCGAAGGAGAACGACCCGTCGGCCTGGGCGACGGCCCTGAACTTCTCGTAGGGGCCGAGGGTGCCGGCGCCGAACTGGCAGTTGACCTTGCCGCCGCCGTCGGTGAGGTTGGCGGTGACGCCGGAGCCGTCCATGCGCAGGTAGACCTTGGGGAAGGCAGCGGACTCGAAGGCGTAGGACCCGTCGGCCTGGGGACGGACCTTGAACTTCTCGAAGGCGGCGGCGCCGAACTGGCAGTTGACCTTGCCGCCGCCGGCGCCGGTGGTGGCGGTGACGCCGGTGCCGTCCATGCGCAGGTACACGTTCGAGAAAGCCGTTGATCTGATGCTGATCGGTATTTCTCCGAGTGTTGCGAGGTTGGCCGCGGTTAATGGCATAACGCTCTCCCCGTCTTCCGTCGGGCGCGACTCGGACGCCGGATGACCCGGCCCGATGCGTGATTTACCGGACGGTAACAGGTTTCTGCCCACGTTGCGCGATTGTCCGCCCTAATGCGGACTTCGGGTTTTTCCGGAAATGGTGTGACCGACCCCATGACGTGCCATGATCGTCGTGGTAGGGCGGATGTACGGGTGTGCGCGGAATGGTGGATCGATGTCCGGCCGGCTGCGCGGGAGCGGTCGGTGTGGAATAGGCGCATCGTGACTGGACGCGCAGAAACCCAGCCCGGACGGGTGGTCGGTGAAACGAATCGGCTGCCCGCTCCGATGCACCTGCCGTACGACTGAATGGAGGTGCGGTCCGGGTGACTGATCCGAAAACCGCCTCGGCCGCGATCTCGGACACCCCCACCGCCGACGACAAGCTCGGCTTCGAGCGGTTCGCGGAGCCGTTGGCCGCGAACATCGCGGCGATCGAGCGCAGGCGGACCCCGTGGACCGTCGGTGTCTACGGGGAGTGGGGCAGCGGGAAGACCAGCTTCCTCAAGATGGTGGAGAAGGCGCTCAAGCAGTCGGGGATCAAGCCGATCTGGTTCGACGCGTGGAAGTACGTCCACGACGACAAGCTGTGGGCCGCGCTGATCCAGACCGTCTTCGAAGGCGCGAAGCAGGCCATCCCGCGCCGGCGGCGCTGGTGGATGCTGCTGAGGGTCTGGGGCAAGTCGCTGAACCTGCGGACGGGCTTGTGGGAAGTGGCGCGCAAGTTGTTCGTCCTGCTGTTCCGGATCGCGATGCTGGTCCTGCTGGTGCTGGCGGCGGTCAGCCTGGTGCCCGTCGCCGGCAACCCGGTCAACAGCTCCCTGGCGGCCCTCTTCGGTGGCGGCTGGCTGTCCACCGCCTGGCAGTTTCCGGGCACGAAGGCACTGGTGGGTGTCGGAGCACTGCTCGGGATGAAGCCCGACGCGCTGCTGAAGCTGTTCGACATCAAACTGGGCGCCGACTTCACCAAGTTCCGCCGCAGCCGCTCGCACCGCGAGCAGTCGTCCGTGCTGGAGGACTTCAACACCGAGTTCCGCCACCTGCTCGAAGTGGCCTACCGCGACAAGCCGCTGGTGGTCGTGATCGACGACCTCGACCGCTGCCTGCCGGAGCACACGCTCCAGATCATCGAGACCCTCAAGCTGTTCCTGGACGAACCCGGTTGCGTGTTCCTGCTGGCGGTCGACCGGGAGGTCGTCGAGCAGGCCATCGCGGTGAAGTACAAGGACCTGTCCGACGCCGACACCCGCCGCCGCCTCGGCGAGACGTACTTCGACAAGGTCGTGCAGCTGCCCTACTCCCTGCCGCCCGCCGCCGAGAGCGCGGTCGAGGAGTTCGTCCGCAGCCTGTCCGCCGACCCGGACGTGCACGCCTGCGTGCCGATCCTGCGAGGCACGCCGCCGTACAACCCGAGGCGGATCAAGCGGAGCGTGCAGGCGTTCTCGCTGCTGAAGGATCTGGCGGGGCCGGCCCTGGTGCCCGCGGTGCTGGCCAAGCTGGTGATCATCCAGGCCCAGTTCGTGCAGGTGTACCGGGCGGCGGTGGACGACCCGGCGCTCTTGGGCAGGCTGGAACGCGCCTACCGCGACCCGGAGGCGACGGACGAGACGGACATCGTGTTCGTGGAGCAGGTGAAGCAGTTCTCGCAGCGCTACCCGGCGTTGCGGACGATGATGTGCCACGAGGTCACGGAGGACGACTCGTTCGAGGGCGTCTCCCTCGACCGGTACCTGTCCTTCGTGGACGCGGTGACGGTGGTCGAGCAGGTCACAGCGGGGGTGACCGAGGACGGCCCCGACCGGGTCCTGGTCAGCTGCGTCCGGTCGGACGCCAGGTGGGGCGAGTGGGTGCGGGAGCTGCTCGCCGGGCGCGGGTTCGAGGTGTCGGTGACCGATCCCCGGGTGCCCGGACCGGACCGGGACATGGCGTCGTTCGACCACGTGGTCGGCATCCTCAGCGCGAGATCCGCCGGATCGGTGGGGCACCAGCGGGTGCTGGCCGCCGCCATCGCGGCCAGGACGAGGGTCGTGGTGGTGCGCGTCGAACGCTGTGACGTCCCGGAGGTGCTGGAGTCCCAGGTGCTGGTCGACCTGGTGGGGCTCGACGACGCCGCCGCGGGTGAGGTGCTCGTGCGCGGGTTCAGGAAACCGGTCGACGTGTCGTCGGCGGCCTCCGGCGATGGGTTGATCGTGGCCGGTGAACGAGGGGTAGTGGTTGGAACGGTCGTCGGGGGTGTCAACATCCACTACCCCGGCAGCGGCGCCGTGCTCGACAACGTTCCGCTCGCGCCGATCCACCTGGTGTCGCGTCCCGATGTCGAGCAGCGCATCTCGGCGTGCTTCGCCCCGTCCGGGGAGGTCAGGCGACCCACGATGTGCGTGCTCTTCGGCTTGGGCGGCAGCGGCAAGACGACGAGCGCGCTGAGCTACGCGCACAGCCGCGCCGCCGAGTACCGGATCACCTGGTGGGTGCGGGCGGAACAGGCGCGGAACGACCTCGCGGAGCTGGCGACGGCGTTGGGCGTGCCCGCCACCGGGTTGTTCCACGAACTCGCCTCACGCAGCGGGTGGTTGCTCGTCTACGACGATGCCGACCGGCTGGACGACGTGCTCGACCTCCTGCCCCGGACGGGCAACGGCCACGTGCTGATCACCTCCCGGAACCGGGCGTGGGACGAGTACGCGACGATCGTCGAGGTGGGGCCGCTGCGTGACGAGGAAGGCGTCGAACTGCTGACCGCGATCTCCGGTTCGGAGGACCTGCCGGCGTCGGAGGCACTCGCCGCGCGGCTGGGCAACCTTCCCCTCGCGCTCTCGACGGCCGGCGCCTACCTCCGCCGCTCGGGTCTGGATCCCGGCGACTACCTCACCCGCTTGAACGACCTCAGCTCCACACCGCCGCAGGAGACGGTGATGCGGACGTTCCAACGGTCGTTCGACCTCCTGCGCGAGGCCAACCCCCAGGCGGAGGAGGTCCTCCAGGTCCTCGTGCTCCTCACCGCCGCGTCGATACCGAGGGACTTGGCCGAACGCCTCGTCCCGGGTGGCCGGACCGTGCTCGACCAGGCGATCGCGACGTTGCACCAGTACGGTTTCGTGAGCCTCCCCCCAGGGGGGATCGTGATCCACCCCATCGTGTCGCAGGCCGTCCACGACGGCCTGACCGCGGAACGCGAACGGGAACTCGTCACGGATGCGTTGAACCGCTTGGGCGAGTTGTCCGCGGACGCGCTCGAACGGTTCAAGCCCCACGTGGTAGATCTGATCGGCCACGCCCGCGCGAAGAAGATCGCCCCGGCGGAGACCGCCGCGCTTGAAGGCATGCTCCGCTGATCACCGGTGGTCACGCTCGGCCGACGTGCGGTCGGCGCGTGAACCACCACAATCCGAGGAGCGCAGTGCCTGAGATCGACGGTTACACGGCCCCCGGTTTCGAGCCGGTCGCCGAGGCGTTCGCGGCGAACTTCGCCGAGGGCGCCGAGGTGGGCGCCGCGGTCGGCGTGTACCTGCACGGCCGTCCGGTCGTCGACCTGTGGGGCGGGCTCGCCGACCCGGGCACCGGCCGGCCCTGGGAACGCGACACCACGCAGATCGTCTACTCCACCACCAAAGCCGCCACCGCGGTGTGCGCCCTGTTACTCGTCCAGCGCGGCGAACTGGACCTGGACGCACCGGTCGCGCGCTACTGGCCGGAGTTCGCCGCGGCAGGCAAGCAGGACATCCCGGTCCGCTGGCTGCTGACCCACCAGGCGGGGCTGGTGGCGCTGGACCGGCCGGTCGCCCGCGCCGACGCCCTGGCCTGGCACCCGATGGCCGAAGCGCTCGCCGCGCAACGTCCCCAGTGGAGGCCGGGAACCCGGCACGGCTACCACGCGCTCACGTTCGGCTGGCTCGTCGGCGAGGTCGTCCGCCGCGTCTCCGGCCGAAGCCTCGGCGCCTTCTTCCGCGACGAGATCGCCCAGCCACTCGGCCTGGACTTCCACATCGGACTGCCCAACGCCGAACAGCACCGCGTCAGCCGGCTCGTCCAGCCCGAGCTCGACCTCGACGCGGCCGCGTTCGACCTCGACCGACTGCCCGAACCGATCCGCGCCATCGCCGCCGCACTGGCGGACCCCACCTCGCTGACCCGACGTGCCTACACCTGCGTCGAGCCGCCGTTCGACCACAACGACCCCGACGAACAGGCCGCCGAGATCCCCGCCACCAACGGCATCTGCACGGCGCGGTCGCTCGCACGCCTCTACGCCGCCCTGATCGGCGAGGTCGACGGCCACCGCGTCCTCACCCCCGCCACCCTCGCCGCGGCCACCACCGAGCACACCTCAGGCCCCGACCTCGTCACGCTCCAGCCGTTCCACGTCGGCCTCGGGTTCGGCCTGCCCACCCCCGCGACCGCCTGGCACTCGCCGACCGCGTTCGGGTTCACCGGCCTCGGCGGCTCCCTCGGCTACGCCGACCCCGCGACCGGCATCGCCTTCGGCTACGTCATGAACAACATCCGCAACACCCCGGCCGCCGACCAACCGGCCGCCAACCTCGTCACCGCCCTGCGCGGCCTCGCCTGACCTCGGCACACATCACTTCGGCTCACTCCACTTCGGCGACCGTGCCGCTGAGCTGCAGGTTCGCCCAGCCTGAACGCTTTCGCCGCCCGTTGGCAAAGACAGGGTGCAAGGGCGAAGCGAAACCGAGGAGCTTCATGTCGTCAGACGCGGAACTGATCGGCAGATCACTGCGCGGAGACACCGATGCCTTCGTGGAAGTGATCAGCCGTCACGAGACGGCGATCGGGAACTACCTCGCACGCAGAGTGGGACGTCAGGCCGCCGAGGACGTGCTCGGCGACGTGTGGGTGGCGGCCTACGAGTCCCGGGCGACCTACGACCGTTCGTACCCCGAAGCCAGGCCCTGGCTGTACGGAGTCGCGCTGAACAGGTTGCGGCGGCACTGGCGGTCGGAACCGGCCGAGGAGCCGGCGTCGGACCTGACCCGCGTGGCGAGCGACTGGGATCCCTGGCCGGCGGTCGATGTCCGCGTGGACACGCAGGCGCTGCTGAGCAGGGCTCTGGCCCGGCTCAAACCCGAGGAACGGGAAGTGCTGGGCCTGGTCGCCTGGGAGGACCTGACCGTCGCGGAGGCCGGGCGGGTGCTCGGGCTCCCGGCAGGCACGGCTCGCCGCCTGTTGCACCAGGCGCGCAAGGCGTTGCGAGAAGCCCCGGAAGTGGCCGCGCTGCTGCAAGTCCCGACGAAGTGAGAAGACGACACATGGATGAAATGGACCTGATGAAGAAGCTGAGTGATGTGCCATCCCCGAGTCCTGAGGCCTACGACCGTGCTCGCACGGCACTGAAGACAGCGATGGTGGAGCCCGTGGACAACGTCGTGCGGTCGAAGCGCCGGTTCTCCTGGCCCAGGGCGGGTGTCGCCGCTGTGGGCGCGGCGGCCGTCGCCGCGGCCGTGGTGATGGGCATGACGGACGGCAACGTCCCGACCGGCCCCTCCACCGAGGCGGCCGCGCCGGTGGTCGAGTCACCGCTCGTGGAACTGGCCTCCCAGGTCAAGGCCGCCGCCGCGCTGCCGGGTGACTCGTCACTGGTCATCGGCACGAAGACCCTGCCGGACAACGCGCCGTACGTCTACTACACCGTCTACACCGACCGTGGCCAGGTCTTCAAGGGCGACTCGGCGAAGACCCTGGCGGCCTCGGTGACCAAGAACGACGACCAGGCTGCGCCGTTCGACGCGAAGGTGATGGCGGCGGCCCGCGAAGCCGCGAACGGCGACGTGGAGAAGGCCAGGGTCGCGATGATCACCGCCGCCAACAACGCCCTGGGAGTCGGCCTGAGCCCCGCCGACGCGGAGAAGGCCTGGGCGGACGCCCAAGCGGAGGTCGCGGCGCTCGGCAAGGAGCTTCCCGACCCCAACCCGCGGCCGACGGGCAAGGACCTGGAGAACCGCATCAACAACCACCTGTGGAGCAACACCACGTACGCGCTGTTCGTCGGTGCCGCCAACGCGGAGGTCCGCGCGGGTGTGCTGAAGCTGCTCGCGACCATCAACGAGGTGACCGTCGGCGAAACCGACCTCGACGGCCAGCGCGCGCTGACCATCACCGCGAGCCCTGAAATCCTGGGCGGCGACGCTTCGGCGGTGCTCACCCTCAACGCCGACAACGGCCTCCCCCTCCGCGACGAGGTCTTCCCGGCCGAGAACTCGCCGCAACCGTCGAAGTACATGGTGGTGCACTACCAGTCGTCCCGCGTGACCCTCGCCGACGTGGCGGCGGGCAAGATCTGACCTCCCGCTGAATCGCTTCTGGGAGGGCCGGCATCGTGCCGGCCCTCCCAGAAGCGGTTCAGTGGGAGGCGCGCGACCGTCCCACTAGAGTCGGCTTCGCCCTTCACGCCGACCCGCAACGGGAGCGCACCGTGGAAAGCCCGTTCGACGTCGAAGAGATCTTTCCCGACGTCGCCGATTCCGTGCGGCTGCCGCGGCGGCAGAGCGGCAGCTCGCCCCAAGGCTTGGCGGTGACCCTGATCGCCGACTACACCCTGAGTTCCCGCGCGTGGCTGCCGACCGCGTCGATCGTGGCCCTGCTGGGCGAGTTCGGCGTGACCGCCGGCGCGGCGAGGACCGCCATCAGCAGGCTGGCCCGCCGAGGCGTGCTGGAGGGCAGCAGACGGGGCAGGCACAGCTCCTACCGCCTGACCGGGCCCGCCGCGGGCGACCTGTCGTCCGGCGGCATCTCCATCGCGGGCTTCGCCGCCGGACCCGACTCCTGGGACGGGTCGTGGACGGCCTTCGTCTTCACCATGCCGAAGGAGGAGAAGAGCCGGCGGAGCTCCCTGCGGGCACAACTGCGATGGCGGGGCTACGCGCCGCTCTACGACGGGGTCTGGGTGTCACCGCACCCGATGAAGGAACACGACCACGCCGAACTCGTCGCGGCCACACCCGGCGCCACCACCGCGTTCCGCGCGCGGCACCTGCGGTTCGCCTCGGGCACGACCCGCGACCCGATCGAAGCCTGGGACATCACGGCCATCGCCGCCGAGTACGAGACGTTCGTCCGACGCTGGACCCCACTGCTGCCCCGCATCCGCGCCGACGACATCACCGGCGCAGCCGCCGTCCGCGCCCGCACCGAGGTGATGGACACCTACCGCCGCTTCCCCGCCCTGGATCCCCTCCTCCCCCTCGAACTGCTGCCTCCCGACTGGCCACGCACCCGCGCACGGGAAACCTTCGTCGCCGTGTACGACGGCCTGGCCGAACCAGCCCAGGACCACGTCCGAGCCGTCGCCGCCCACGTCGACGACGAACCACGCCCCGACATCCGCACCCACACCGTCGCCGAAATGGCCGTCGGCGTCATCGGCTCCTCCACCAAGGCCACGACCAATCGCGCATCAGGGTGACCCTCTCCCCTGAAAGAAATAAATGCGTTGCGGCAGTCGATGCGGTGATGCATGCTTGAGGCACACCACGAGACGAGGAGCCGAAGTCATGACGAGCATGCGGAAGCGAGGGTCGCAGCGCTTGAGTCAGCATCCCGCGATCGTCGTCGAGTGCCCGTCCTTCGATCGGCACCACCCCGTCTCGATCCGGCGTGCAATGCCGCTGAACGGCGCGGACTCCCCGCCCTGACCTGGAATCGGGTCATGTGGACAGGGAGCCGCCCATCGGGAAACCGATCCGGGCGGCTTCTTCGTTTGCTGCGCCGGCAATCATTTTCCTGGTGACGCTTGGGAAGCAGAAAAACGCCACCCATTCGTTGCCCGAGGTTCCGTCACTGCTGAATGCTGCCCATTCCGATGGGTTCGGCGTGTTCGTTGACAACTCCACAGCGGAGCAGACATTGATTCATGCGCCGCGCCCTCTGGTCGTCACTCGACCGGAGGCGGCGCGGGGGAACAGCCGACCGGGGACAACCCGGGCGTGCCGATCCTCCTGGTTACCGAGCCCCTGTAGCTCAGTCGGACAGAGCGCCGCGCTACGAACGCGGAGGTCCCAGGTTCGACTCCTGGCAGGGGCACGCGCCGGCGTCCGCAAGACGTCGGCGTCGAGATGCTCACGTGGCCCAGCGGCTAGGGCACCGCATTGTCGATGCGGCGATTCGCGGGTTCGAGTCCCGTCGTGAGCGCGACCCCGTCGGAGACAGCCGTCGACGGGGCAACGGATGCGCGGGGCACGGCGACCCCACCTGATTTGGGATCAGGACGCACCGCGTTCGACTCGCGGGCATCCGACAAGGCACCGGAGCGCGACGGTACGCCTGCCTCTTCAGCTCGACAGGCCGAGCACCCGCCTCGTAAGCGGGAGGACCGGGTTCGAGTCCTGGCAGGGGAGCCGCCGCCTGATCAGGTGGTGGTGACGTCCCGTAGCTCAGCAGGCAGAGCATCCGCCCGACGTGCGGAGGGTCCCAGGTTCGACTCCTGGCGGGACGACTGTGACCGAAGCCGAAGTAGACGAGGCGCCAGATTGTGATTCTGGTCGAAGCCGGTGCGAGTCCGGTCGGTCACCCCAACCACGCCCCGTGCCGGAGAGCCCTCGGCACCGCTGGTCCACGCGCGTGACCCGGCGGTCACCCGGAGCTCATATCTCCGGGGTGCCTGGTTCGACACCAGGACGCGCGACCGGATCGACGCCCTAGTGACCTGGGGCGCGATCGTCCCGACCCACGTCACGACGGTCGTGAGGCGGCCTGCAAAGCCGTCGATTCCGGGTTCGACTCCCGGGTGGGTCTCGTTGTGTCCGTCTGCTCCGCTGTGGGGAAGGCGCGTTGCCCGGGAACTTCCGTTCGGATTCATCTCGACTTGAGGCAACCCCGCCGCATCCGGGGCGCGTTCCTGCTGTTGTAGAGGCACAACACAGGAGGTCACCGGGGTGAAACGGTCCGAGGAGAGCGCGTACCGCGAGTACGTGACGGCTCGGATGGAGATGATGCGGCGCACCGCGTACCTCCTGTGTCGGGACTGGCACACCGCGGACGACGTCGTGTCGATCACCATCGGCAAGCTGTACCGGCACTGGCCGAGGGTCGGTGCGACGGCCGGCATCGACGCGTACGTCCGCAAGGCGCTGCTGCGCACCTGGCTGGACGAGAAGCGCAGGCCGTGGCGCCGAGAAGAGGCCGTCGAGGAGCTGCCCGAGCTGCCGACGGCGGCCGAGTTCGCCGTGGTCGACCGGGCCCAGCTGCTCGACCTGCTCGACGGCCTGCCGCCCAAGCGCAGGGCCGCCGTCGTGCTGCGCCTCTACTGCGATCTCTCGGTGGAAGAGACCGCCGAGATCCTCGGCTGCTCCGTGGGCACCGTGAAGAGCCAGACCGCGCGGGGGCTCGACACGTTGCGCGCCAGGGCAGCGCAGTCCGACTAGCGAGAGGTGCGTGATGGACAAGCAACTGTTCGACGATGCGATCGGGGAGGTGCCGCCGTCCACGGTCGACGTGGACGCGGTCATCGTCCGCGGCCGCCGCGCGGCCCGGCTTCGCCGCGTGACGCACCCGACGGTCGCGGCCGGGGTGGCCGTGGTGCTGCTGACCGGTGTGGTCGCGTACTCGATGACACCGGCCGACGACCGTGACGTGACCGTCGGCACGGCACCACCGAGCTCGAGGCCGTCGACGGCGCACCCGTCCGGCCCTGATCCGGCGGACACGGTCACCTCGATCCCGACCCCGGTGCTGCCACCGCGGTGCGAAGAGGGCGACCTGGACACCGTCGCCGAGGCCGCCGTGCGCCTCACCCAGGCCGCCACGAACGCCGTGCGGGAACAACGTCCGGACGTGCAGCTCGTGGCGAACGCGACGTTCCCGGCGGGCACGCCCCGAGGGCCGTTGGAGTTCTACCAGACGGTCGAGCCGGCGTACCCCGACGTGTCCGTCTGCGACGTCCGGGCCACCCTCCACGCTTGGGCGACGGCCCGTACACCACTCGGGGACGGCAACATCGGGTTCGAGACCTCGCCCGCCTTCTTCCCCACGCTGAACCCGCCGTGCAAGGCGAAGGACACGCCCGATCGGATCGACTGCGCGGAGCTCACCGGGCCCCACGGGGAGAAGATCCTCACCGAGGCGTTCGAGTACGAGAGGGGAACCCGCAAGCACCAGGTGCGGATCATCCGTGCGGACGGCACCTCGCTGCGGATCCACTCGGAGAACGTCGCCACGACAGGCGGCAGTGACGGACCGACCACGCCCGCGCCTCCGTTCACCGTCGAACAGCTCATCGCCATCGGCGCCGACCCGGCACTGACGCTGTTCCCGTAGGTCAGCGGACGAGGAAGCGCCACCCGAACCGGCCCGGACGAACACATCCGGATCCAGCCGGTTCGGGTGGCCGCCACCGCCCAGCCCTCGACCCGCAACGGGCAGACCGGTTGTCAGCCCTGCTTGGTGTTGCGCTTCCGGCTCACGAACGCGAGTGCCGCCCCTACCCCGAGGACGAGGACGCCGAGGAGCACCACCCACGGCAGACCGGACGACACACCGGTGTCGGCCAGCGAACCCGTGTTCGTGCCGGCCGGAGACGTCGTGGTCGGCGGCGGTGTCGTGGTCGGCGCCGGTGTCGTCGTCGTGGTCGGCTGTGGCTGTGGGATGTGCACGCCGGCGTCGATCGTGTGATCGACCTCTCCGGGATTCGCCGGCGCCGTGACGGGCGCGAACCCGTTGCACAGCTGCCCGGTGGTCGGCGGGACCACGTTGGAGTCGTGCACCCGGTCGCTGCCGGTCAGCCCCAGCGTGAACCGCAGGTCGGTGGCGGGCGGCTGGCTCGGCACCTTGCCGGTGTCCGCGGTGCAGACGTTGAACTGCACCGTGTACTCCGCGCCCGGCGTGAGTTCGTAGGCGGCGCCGACACCGCCGAAGTAGTACTCGCCCGCCGCATCGGTCTTGGTCGTGGCGACCTGCTTGCCGGTGGAGTCCAGCAGGTTGATCGTCGCGCCCGGCAGCCGCACGTCCGCCGGGTCCTGGACGCCGTTGCGGTCGCCGTCGAACCACACCAGGTTGCCGATCTGGATCGGCGCGTTCGCCGCCTGGTACGCGATGGCCCCGAGCCCACCGGCCTTGCCGAACCCGTGGCTCGGGTTTCGACCGACGAACTCGTACGCGTTGGCCGGAGGGTTGTTACCAGGCCCTTCACCGGTCGTGATGTCGTAGTAGCCGGTCCCGGCGGTGGCGACGTTGACCGTCGGGTCCATCTGCGTGCTGATGACCCATCGCTGCCGCGGGATGTAGGCGACCGACCCCAGCGCGGCTTCCTGGTGCGCCGCGGGGCGCCGGAAGAAGTCGCCCGGGAAGTACTCGACCACGTCGCCGTCCTGGCCGCCGCTGGTGTCGTTGTTCGCGTGGTCGGGGCAGTTCCCGGTGCCTTCCCACGAGTAGCCACCGGCAGGGTTGACGCAGGCCATGTTGATGTCGCCACCGGCGAAGCCGCGTTCCGTGGTGTTCCTGCCCGGACGCGGGTCCAGCGCGTCCCAGCCCACGACGTCCATGAACCGGTCGCGGAAGCCGAGGATCATCGACCCGTCACGCCCGAAAGCCAGGCTGGCCAGTTGCGGCTGCGGATCGATCATCGTGCCGCCACCGCCCACCGAGTGGTCGTCCCAGGTCGCCAGGGCGCTGTCCCACGGGTTCCAGCGGTCGGTCTGGCCGGGAGCGGATCGGCCGCTGAGGACCTCGCCGCGCTTGAAGCCGAGCGGCTGGGTCAGCACCGCGGTGAACTGCGTGCCGTCGTAGGCGTAGACGACAGCCTTCAGGTCCGCACGGTTCTGCGTGCTCTCCGCGCTGCACACGCCACCCACGTACAGCGTGCTGTCGTGCGCGGCAACGGAGAACGGCCGCCAGTCGGTGGGCGCCGCGCAGCCCGGGTCCGGGACCGGCACCGAGGCCGCGGGCGAGGCGGTGGCCCCGGTGGCGTCGAAGCTGACCAGGGTTCGGGTCAACAGGTTCAGCGCGTACAGCGTGGAGCCGTCCTCCGACAGGGCCAGGCCGCCGATGCTCTCCTTGCCGGGCGCGTTGGTGAACCCGCCGTCCTTGATGATGTCGGCGGTGTCGTGGGGTGTCACCGCGGCGCCCGGCACCTTCGCGAACAACGTCGGTGCGCCGCCGCCGTCGACCGGAACGGTGTAGATCGCGTCCCCACCCTCCGGCCCGTACAGGGCGTGCCGCCTGGCGAACGCGCCCTGGAACAGCCGGCGCCGGTCCTTGTCGTAGGCCAACCCGAACGTCGTGCCCACCTGGGCCTGGGTGGCCAGCGTCGTCGGGCACCCGACATCCTCGGGACACGTGCCGCGGGTGTTCACCCCGAACGCCACCAGTGCCCGGGGGTCCGTCCCGTCACCACCGTTCTGGACCGGCACGAAGTACCGCGTGTCGGGCAACGTGTAGTGGGCGGGGTTCCAGACCCCGGTGATCACCGAGTCGTCCTTGCCGCCCGACACGTCCACGAACGTGGTGAAGCTGTCGAAGTGGTTGTCCGCCGTCGAGGCCGGCGCCGCCCGCAGGTAGTCGCTGTAGGGCTCGGGCACCGTGACGTCGACGCGGTAGTGGCCGCCGGTCAGCGCGGTCGACGGCGGCACCACGACCTTCCCGGTGGCATCCGTGGTGCCGGTGACGTGGCCGCCTTGTCGGTCGGAGACGTCGACGTGCATGCCTTGCTGCGGCACGTCCATCGTCGTGTTGATCACCCCCGTGCCGAAGAAGTCCCGCAACACCTGCACGGTCAGCGTGCCGTCCGTCGGCGACGCGGCAGCCGTCCCGGCGGTCGCTCCCGTGATGGCGCTGCTCGCCAGCAG
This sequence comes from Saccharothrix sp. NRRL B-16348, assembly GCF_001280085.1. GTDB lineage: Bacteria > Actinomycetota > Actinomycetes > Mycobacteriales > Pseudonocardiaceae > Actinosynnema. Next base: position 16,682 of record NZ_LGED01000228.1, read on the forward strand.
CAGGCCGGCCAGCCCCAACCGCGCCGGCCCACCGCCCCTGCGCGTCCGGGTTCCCCGACGCAGGGTGATCCCCTTGTGTAAGTCGCTTTGCACGGTCACAGCCAACCAGAACGACGTCTCCCCCATGCCATACGTTCGGGTGAATCACCGTGATGAGTCAGCGCACTGTTAGTGTCCCGCCGCGTGCGGAGCATGCGAGTCCGGCAACGCCTTCCGCGGCGCGGGTGGTCACGGCCGCGCCGGATGGTGGCGGTGATCGGCACCCTGGCTGTCACGGCGGCCGCGGTGGCCGCGTTCCTGATCATCGCTCCCGGTTCGGAACCCACCGGTCCACGCGCGTTGACCTCGGACGAGGTGAACCGGCTGGCGATCGCGCGGTTCCGCAACCACGAGGCGGGAGGCCGCGCGGTGACGATCACCGTGCCGACCACCGCCGGCGGCCTGGTCATCACCGGAGCCATCGACTACCGGGCGAAGCTCGGTTACGGGGTGGTGCGCGGCGCCGGTCGCGACACGTCCAGCGACGGGCTGATCCAGTGGAACGCCACCACCGTGTTCGTCCACCCGATGGCGAACGCCCCGACGGAGGCACCGGCGTCGCCGCCCGGATCCGATTGGCATCGGCGTCCGCTCCAAACGTCCGGCAGTTCGCTGGACAGTTCGCTGCTCATCGCGCTCAACCTCGGGAGCGACCGACCGGACAACGCCGAACTGCTGCCGCAGAACGGCGCCGCCTGGGTCGGTCGGGACCAGGTGGGCGGACACCAAGTGGACGTCATGTCCGGGCCGAGCGCTCGCGCCAAGCCCGGCACCGCGGGGAACGTGCGCTACTGGGTCGACTCCGACGGCACCATGCACCGGGTTCAGGCCGACGTGGCGTCCGAGCCGCAGCCGGTAGTCATCGACTTCGACACCCGCGAGTACGTTCCGGTCCAGCCGGCGCCCGGAGTCACCTCGACGGGGTAACCCTCGTTCAGGAGGTCCGCACCAGCGCGCCATCGGCCAGCAGCGACGCCGACGGCAGCGGGATCTTCGCGATGTCCGGCAGCGCGGGAACGGCCGGCACAGCGGTGGCTCCCGTGGTGGTGGCGTTCGGGAACTGCGGCTGCGGGGCAGGTGCGGCCACGTCGGTGAACGGGATTCCGCGAGGTGGTTCCGGTGCCGCCCACGTGCCGGACGGCGACTGGTCGGCGACCGGGCAGGACGCGGTCGTCGCGAGCTGAGCGGGCGCCGTCGTCGCGAGATCGTTGCCGCGCAAGCAGTTGCCCCGTCCTCGGGTCGCGGTGGGGAACGTCCAGCCGACGTCGACGCCGTTGCCGGTGAAGGTGTTGTCCACGACCTGGTTGCCGTTCGGCGGGATGTCGGCGGTCGCGGTGATCACCAGCCCGGCGTTGGCGTTGCCGTCGATCCGGTTGCGGATGACCTGGTTGTCGCTGCCGCCGTCGATGCCGACACCGATGCCCCACCCGCCGTCGGCCTGCTCGGGGGTCGAGTCGCGCTGGTTGGCCGCGATCAGGTTGCCGACGACGTGGCCGCCCTCCTGCGGGAGCAGCTTCTCCTGGTGGTCGGAGCTGGTGGTGAGCCCGACCCGGTTGCCGACGAAGCGGTTGCCGACCACGTAGATGTCCCCGCTGGCGTTGGTGCCTTCGTAGCCGACCGCGTTGAGCTCGGCGATGTTGTCCCGCACCACGATGCGACAGGGCTTGCACTGTCCGACGTAGATCCCCGAGTCGGCCGAACCCGACGCGTACGAGTGCTCGATGACACCGTCCTGGGCGGAGAACGCGTAGATGCCGTACAGCCCGTTGCGGGTGGCCGTCACATGGGAGACCAGGAACGACTTCAGGAAGGTGACCGGCTCGTCGCCGGTGTCGTAGCCGCCGTCACCGGGAGTTCCGGCGGCCGCCCTCGCCGAACCGGTGACCAGGACCCCGTTCTGCGTGTTGTTCTTCACCGTCAGGTTCTCCACGGCCACCCCGGGCGCGGTGACGACGATGCCGTTGGGCTGCCGCAACCGCCCGTCGACGACGACCCCGTCCCGGGACTCGCCGCGAACGGTGACCTGGGCCTTGTCGACCTTGACCGACTCGTGGTAGACGCCCGACGCGACCAGGACGAGGTCACCGGGCTGGGCGAGGGACACCGCGGCGGAGATCGTCGGGGCGTCGGCGGGCACCCGGATCGTCACCTGCGTGCCGGCCGGTCGGCTGCCCCTGCCCGATCCGTCATCGCCAGTGCCGCAACCGGCCATTACTAATGCCGCCACGATCACGGCAAGACCGAAACGAAGCATGAACCCCAGTCTGGCACGACCACCGGATTCGCCTGCCGCAGGGCGAATCTGGCACTCTCCACGCCGTGCGCCGAGCCGACCACCACCCGTCACGCCGCGCGTTTCTCGGTGCCGGCGCCACCGCCCTGGCCGCCGGCCTCACCGCGGGGTGCGAACCGGGTTCCACCCAGCCGGGGCGCGATGGCACCGAGGCGACCACGCCGGTGTCACCAACGGGTCCTCATCAGGCCGGGATCACGCTCCCCCACGAAGCCCAGCCCAACCTGCTGGTCGTGGTGGGCGACGTCGATGACGGTGCGGCTGTCGGCCCGCTGCTGGCCGAACTCGGCGAGGCCATCCGCACGCTCACCGCGGGGACCGACACGCGGCTGCTCGGCCTGCCGCCGGGCGATCTCACCGTGACGATCGGGGTCGGGCCCCGACTGGTGCGCATGGTCGATCCTTCTTTGCCCGGCACCACGGACCTCCCGCAGTTCTCCCGCGAGCAGATCGACCCGCGAGCCCGCGGCGGCGACCTGCTGATGCAGCTCTGCGCCGGCGACGCGGTCGTCCTGTCGGTCGTCGCCGCGGCGCTGCTGAACCAGGCCGGCGACCGGGTGCGCGAACGCTGGCGGCAGTCCGGACGCCGCGGTCCGGCCACTCCGGTGAACCCGGGCCTCACCGCGCCGCGAAACGTGCTCGGTTTCATCGACGGCATCGTGGGCCCGCACACGACCGCCCAACAGGAGCGAGACCTCTGGCTGACCGGACCGACTCCGGTCACCGGCGGCACCATCGCCGTGCTCCGACGCATGGAACTCGACCTGCCACGGTTCGCCGCACTGCCCGCAGCCGCCCAGGAGGCGGTCTTCGGTCGACGCCGCGACACCGGCACGCCCCTCTCCGGTGGCACCATCGCCTCCGACCCGGACCTCGGCGCCAAGACGCCGGACGGGCGCTATCTCATCCCGGCGGACGCACACCTCCGTCGAGCGCACTCCGCCGTGGTCGGCGTGGGCCTCATGCTGCGCCGCTCCTACGGCATCGACGACCCCGCACCCGGCCTGCTCTTCATCAGCTTCCAGAACGACATCCGGACGTTCACCAACACCCTCACCCGCATGGACAACGGCGACGCACTGCTGCCGTTCACCACCACCACTGCCAGCGCGAACTTCCTGGTACTCCCCGGTTTCGACGAACAACGCCCGCTCGGCGCCACGCTCTTCGGCTAGCGCACGCCCGTGCGTCGGTTCAGCTTTGCTGGACGTGCCCGAGCAGGAGCGGCTGGTTCAGAGCCAGTCTGCTTCGACTCCGCGGGCACGCAGCGTCTCCAGCGCCTCCTCGTTGCCCGTGTAGAACAGCGTCATCGACTTCAGGTTGGGAAAGTGCCGCAGGTCGGCGAACTCGTCGACGTCGAACAGCCCGTCCTCGCCGTCCCAGTTCGGCGCGATCTCGAGGTAGATCTCGTTGCCGCCGTCCATCTCGATCTCCGTGATCTTCTCCGCAAGCTCGACGGGGACCTCGAGCGCCTCGAAGTAGGCCAGCGCCTCAGGCACCGCCTCGACGCTCCCGCCGTCGAAGGTGAAGCCCTGCTCGGCGGCGTACTCGCGCAGGTCGAACCTCGGCAAGAGGTCCTGGTTGTACATCAGCTCTTGGACGACGGCGAGCTTGAAGTTGACGTCGGCGAACGGAATCGGCTGGCTCATACCCGAACCGTATAAGGCGGCGATGACCCATCACGCTCGGAGTCGGCGCGGCGAGTCCCCATGCCGAGGTTGACAGCTGCGGCTAATGCCATTAGCTTCTGAGCTATCACCATTAGCCGTGAGGGGATGGACATGACGGAGTTCCTGGAGCTCGACGGCGGCCGGCTCGCCTACGACGTGATCGGCGACGGGCCGCTGATCGTGCTGGCCCACGGCATGGGCGACAACCGGGCCGCCTACCGCGAGGTGGCCGTCCGACTGGCCGACGCCGGGTACCGAGTCGCCGGCGTCGACCAGCGCGGGCACGGCGAGTCCAGCACCGGTTGGGCCTCCTACAGCCGCACCGACTCGGCGGCCGACCTGCTCGCCGTGGTCCGGCACCTGGGCGGTCCGGCGGTGCTCGTTGGCCACTCGTTCACCGGCGGCTCCGTCACGATCGCGGCCGCGCAGGAGCCCGAGTCGGTCAGCGCCATCGTGCAGATCAGCCCGTTCACCCGCGCGCAGAAGGTGGACTTCGGCGGTCTGCTGTCCAATCCCCGCTACCGCAAGGGAATGGCCCTGCTCATGGGCGCCGGAGTGTTCCGCAGCGTCGGGCTGTGGAAGCGCTACCTCGACCACGCCTACCCCGGCGCCAAACCGGCGGTCTTCGCCGAGCACGTCGCCGCGCTCGACGCGGACCTCCGCAGGCCCGGCCGGATGGCGGTAGTGGCCAACATGGGCATGTCCGCGCCCACCGACGCGGGCGCCCGGCTCGGCGACATCCGCTGCCCCGCGCTGGTCATCGAGGGCTCGCTGGACCCCGACTGGACCGATGCCCGCGCCGAGGGCGAGGGCATCGTGGCGGCCATGCCACCCGGGCTGGGCCGGGTCGAGGTGATCGAGGGTGCGGGCCACTACCCGCACGTGCAGTTCCCGGCCGAGGTCACGGCGGCGGTCCTGGCGTTCCTCGGGGCGGGCACCCGTGGCTAGGGCGGCGCTGTCCGCGGACGCGGTGGTCGACGTCGCGCTGCGCCTGGTCGACGAAGAGGGCCCAGCCGCGCTGACGTTGGCGGCAGTTGCCTCCCGCGCGGGAGTGGCCACGCCGTCGCTCTACAAGCACGTCCGCAACCTGGCCGAGCTGCGCGCGCTCATGTCGGTGCAGATCATGGACGACCTGGCCGAGCGGATCGGCGGTGCGGTGCTCGGCCGATCCGCCGACGAGGCGATCCGCGCGCTCATGACGACCTGGCGCGAGTACGTGGTGGAGCACCCGCACCGCTACTCCGCGCTCGTCCAGACACCCGAGCCGATGGTGGCGCGCGCCGGGCAGCGGCTGGTCGACATCATGCTGGCCGCCCTGCGCGCGTACGGCATGGAGGAGTCCGAGGCCATCCACGCGACCCGCTGCCTGCGCGCGGCGATGCACGGTTTCGCGGTGCTGCAAGCGGAGAACGCGTTCCAACTGCCCGAAAAGCTGGACGAGACCTACGACCTGCTGATCCACATGGTGGTCACCGGGCTCCGAACACCCCTCCACCGCACGTGAACCTCAGGAACCTCACTGCGGGCTGACGTCGGTGCAGTGGACCTTCGCGTCCGGCAGCCGACCGGTGGTCAGGAACGTCACCGTCGCCTCGTCCACGCACGTGGAGCCCTGGTGGTAGACGTAGTGCCCGCCGTTCTCCGCGCCGACGAAAGCCGCGCGCTCGCCGAGGACCTCGTACAACCCGAGGCCGTCCTCCCATGGTGTGGCGTTGTCCCTGCGGTTCTGCAGGATCAGCGTGTTGCGCGGCCCCTTGTCCGTCACGCGGACGGGCTCTTCGACGGGCTTTGGCCAGAACGCGCACGCCCAGATGTTGGCAGGCATGCCCGCGGTGAGCGGCCAGGCCGCGCGGTCCTCGGCGGTGCGGCGGGCGTACTCGTCGACGTCTTCGGACCACGGCGCGTCACCGCAGGTCAGCGCCAGGAACATGGTGGCCTGGTTGTCGGCCGGCACGCCCGGGGTCGGCGGCGGCGCGGCGAACACCTGCTGCAGCACCTGGCCGTCCGCCTCGGTGAGCACGCCGTCGGCCAGCCCGACGGCGGCCTTCCAGAACTGCGCGAGGACCGGGAGGTTCTCGTTGTTCAGCAGGAGGCTGTAGGTGACGGTGCGCAGCATCGAACCCGTCAGTGCCAGCGGGGTGCCGGGGACGGGCGCGGGGGTGCGGTCGAGGCTGTCGGCGAGCGCGAGGTACTTCCGGGTCACCTCGTCGACGGTGCCGCCCAGTCCGAGCGTGGCGTGCTGCGCCGCGGCGACCCTCGCCGCGTCGGGGAACCGTTCCGACATGGCCTTGCCCCAGTTGTCGGTCGCGTTGGCCCAGACCTTCGTGGGGTCGACGTTGCCCTCGAGGACCACCCGGTCGGCGTGCTCCGGGAACAGCGACTCGTAGACGGCGCCGAGGTACGTGCCGTAGGACTGGCCCCAGTAGGAGATCTTCTTCTCACCGAGCGCCGTGCGGATGCGGTCCATGTCGCGGGCCGTGTTGGCGGTGGTGAAGTGCCGCAGCTTCTCGCCGGCGTTCGTCGTGCACCGTTCGGCGCTGGCACGGGCGTGCTCGACGTTCGCGGTGATCGAGCCGTCCGCGGCCGGGTACGGGAAGAGGCCGGCGAGCGACGGGTCGTCGAGGCCGCAGCTCTGCGGGGTGCTGTGCTCGACGCCGCGCGGGTCGAAGCCGATCAGGTCGTAGGCCGCCAACACCGACGGCGGCAGGGTCGGTGCCACGACACCCGGTGTGCCCAGGCCGGGCAACGCCGGGCCGCCCGGGTTCAGCAGCAGGACACCGCGGCGGTCGTGGGACTTCGCCGCCGACAGCTTCGAGACGGCCACCTCGATCTTCTCGCCACCGGGGTTCCGGTAGTCGAGCGGGACCTCCACCGTTCCGCAGGTGAGCCGGGAGTCGCGACTGGCGCCCTCGGCCAACGCCGGGCACGTGCCCCACGTGATATGCGGCGTGGCGGCCGCCTCGGTGGCGACCGGTGGTGCGTCCTCGCTCGTCGTGCCTCCGTCCGCGGCGGCGTCACAGGCGGCCACCGCGGCGACGGTGAGCGCCACCGCGGCCACCACCCTGGTGAACCTCCAGGGGATACCGGCTCCCGTCGACCGTTGCATCGTCTTCAACGCCCTTGCCCTCCAGTTCTCGGCCTGCCGCGACGAACTGACGTCGCCACCGAAACCTATGAGAGCCCGCGGTGCCACGAATCCCCTTGGTGTGGACACCTTTCTGTAGTCCTCACGGGGGACAGCGACCGTCGGTCATCCCACCGGGAACCCGACCGTCACCGGGAAGCGCAGGTGAACGAATCCGCGTTGTCGACGTCGCCGGACCCCTTGTACTTCGGCCAACTCGGGAAGACGCACAGCGGCCTCGTCCGGCCGGGAACGCCGGCGTCGTCGGTCGCCACGATGGTGTTCGCCGGATCGGCGCCCTTCTCCACCCAGTTCTCGATCGTCGCCAGCTGGTCCCACTCCGGCTGGAAAGTCGACGAAGGTCCGTGCTGGGCGCCGGGGACCTCGTAGTAGCGAACGAACGAGTCCACTCGCGCAGGCCCCATCGCGGCCTGCACGCGCGAGTAGTAGTGCATGCTCGTCCTCGCCGCCGGCTCGGCACTGCCCGTCCAGAGGAGGAGTTTCCCTCCTCGCTCCTGGAAAGGCGACAGGTCGGCGATGTTGGAGAAGAGCCCCGAATTGGCCTCGATCCGCGAAGCCATCCCGCTTCCGCTCGCCAAGTCCATCGCCAGGGTGTCGAAGTTCGGATCACCCACGATCATGTGGCGGACGACGCCGTCGGCCTGCGACAGGCCCGGGGGCATCTGCGGGGTCGGCGGGAAAGCGGGCGGCGTCGAGCCGTACACGCCGAGCTGGGTCAGCAGTTCCTTGTGGACGGCGTCGGGCACTCCCCCGCCTTGGTCGGCGAGGTAGATCGGGTAGCCGGGGAGGCTCGACTCGCCCGTGCCGATCACGTAGGACAAGGACTTGGGGTCGTTGATCCGCTTCAGCGCGGCGAGCTGGACGTCGGACAGGCAGTCGTTGCCCGTGTCCTCTCCCCGCGGACACCTCAACGTGGTCGGGACGAACCGGGCCTCGCAGGTGCGGGGGTTGCCGATGATGCCGTCCTCCACGCCGTCCAGCGCATCGCACGTCCTCATCACCCCGGCGTGGAGGGTGTGGCGCTTGGCCTCGTTCAGCCAGGCACCCGGCACGGCCACCGCCTGGGCCGCGTTGAGCATGCCGAGCGCCACTGCGGTGACGTTCCAGCCCGGTGCGCCGGCGACCACGCCGTCCCAGTCGGCCGGCCAGCGCTGTGCGGCGGCCAACGCCTCGCCGCCGCCCTTCGAGTAGCCGAGGAAGTAGGACTTGGCGGGCGCGCGACCGTAGCGGGAGTGGATCAACTTCACCGCGACGTCGCGCGTCTTCTTCAGGGCGTCGCCGGCGTAGTTCTTGAGGGCTTCCTGGTTGGCGCCGAAGGCCGCGGGGTGTTCCCCGTTCTTGTTCTGGTGTCCGGAGTCGCTGGAGAACACCGCGTACCCCCGGCTGAGCGGCAGTGGCTTCTTCTGGGCGCCCCAGAGGTTCGACGCGTTCGTGAGCGGCGGGATGGACCCGTTCAGGCCGGCACCGCCGAGCATCGTGGCCTTGCCGTTCCACTGCTCCGGGAGCGCCAGTTGGAACTTGATGTTCGGCGCGGCCGGATCAACCGGTTTGACGTCCCCGGAAACCAGGCAGTGGGCGCCGTAGGCCTGCTCCCCGCTGCCGCCGGCGCTCGCGGGGACCGCTGAGGACACGGTGGCGCCGCCGGTGGGCAGGCCGATGGCGTCGGCCGCGATCTCAACGCCGGTCAGAGCGGAGCACTTCTTCGTCGCGGCGGCGTTCACCTCGCTGCTGAAGACGTAGGGCGCGGCCGCTCCGGCGGTGACCGCGGTGAGCACGAGTGCTGTGGTCAGTGCGATGGACGATCTGTTCCTGAAAGAAGCGGGCATGTGCGTCCTGTTCCACCACGGGTCTGTTGCGATCAGCGGGCGCACGTGTTCTGACAGTTCCCGCCTAGTTGGCACTCTATGCCAGGTTGGATGTGACCGTCAACGACAGTGGGCATGAGTCGACCCGGGGACTCGTTTTGTCGGGGACGAGCGAAGGTCTCGTCGAATATCAGCCGCGGACGGCGGCGAGCATCTCGTCGTACAGGGCGAACGGGTCCGCCTTGCCGGCCTGGCGCACCCACAGTTCCGACGCGGCGTCGACGCACGCGAACACCGTGGCGATGATGCCCACCGCGCGCGGGTCGGGTGTCGGACCGGACTCGATGCCCAGCCGGGCCTCGATCACGGGCACCAGCGCGGCCTGCCACTTCAACCGCTTCTCGTGGTACCGCGAGCGCAACGGCGGGTTGTCGAAGATCAGCGTGGTGATCTCCAGGACCTGTTCCGAGGTGTGCTTCGCCGAGGAGATGGCGGCGAACCCGGCGCGCAGCGCGTCCCACGGCGACAAGTCGGCGGGCTGGGCCTCGACGCTGCTGACCAGCAGCTGCCCGAGGCCGTCCTGGTCACCGCAGACCAGGTCCTCCTTGGTGCCGAAGTAGCGGAAGAGCGAGCGCTGCGACACACCCGCCTGCTTGGCGATCTGGCCGACGGTCACGGATTCGTAGCCGTGCTCGGCGAACAACGCCAATGCGGTGTCGACGATCCCCGCGACGACAGCCTGTCGCGACCGGTCCCACAGCGTGGTCGGCTGGCGCGGTGTGTCCATTGCTCTCAATCGCGGTTCACGGCAGCGGCGGCAGCCCCTGTCCGGCTCGTCCGGGTCGAGTACATGATGTCCCGATCGACGGTTGAAGTCGAACGCGCGGAGGTCTCGTGCCTCGGTGGACAAGTGCAGAGCGCCGGCACTTTCGCGCACACCCTAGTGCCGACGGCGGTCAAGCCGACCGTTCCGCACCACGATGGGCCCGCCACGGTGTCGGCGGCGCTCGACCGGACCGGGTGGCGGTCGGTCCACGGCGTGAACTACGCCTACTCCGGTGCGAACTGGCAGCCGTTGTCCGCCGACCGGAACGGCAACCCCGTGCTTCCCCGCCTGGGTGTCCGGGCACGCCACGTTCGCCGGGGCATGGGCCGGGGTGATGCGGCGGTACTTCGGCACCGACCAGATCGGCGCGACGTCCACCACCGTCGTCGAGCTGACCACCGAGGACCCGCACGCGACGAGCGTGTCGGGCGTGTCGGGCGGCGGGTTCAAGACCCGGACGTTCACCACGTTCAGCCAAGCCGCCCGGGAGAACGCGCTGAGCCGCCTGTACCTGGGCGTGCACTTCCGGTTCGACGGCGACCGCGACGGCCTGGCGCTCGGCGACCACGTGGCCGCCGCGGTGACCGCGTCGCCGGGCCTCACCAACGGCCTCGGCCCCACCGGCGTGGTCTGGCGCGAGGAGCAGCACGTCTTCACCCGCGGCCAGAACGGGACGTTGGAGCACTACCGGTTCGCGCCCGGCGCCGGAGTGAGCCACGACAGATGGGGTGGGTACTTCGTGGGCAACCCGAGCGGGTTCGCCTCGGCCAGCGGTGGTGTCGACCGACAGCTCCACGTCATGGCCCGAGACGGCGAAGGCAAAGTCCAGCACTACTGGTGGGACGTCAACGTTCCCAGCACCATCCACCGAGATCCCTGGGCGGGCCCGGCGATCGTCAGCGACCCCACCGGTTTCGAGTGACGCACGCAGCAACACGTCTTCGGGCGCGGCCACAACGGTGCCTTGGAACACTGGTGGTACGCACCCGCCGCCGGCATCACCCGCGACACGTGGGGCACAGCCTGACCACTCACGTTGACCGAACCGAATAGCGGTACCGCGGTGGGCGGGGGAAAGTCAACGGGTCACTGAGCTGCGTGCTCGACCTCGAAGAACGAATCAAGATCACAAAAGAATGTCTCCTCGTGATCCGATTACGCCGGGCGGCCATCACGACTGAATCGCAGTCAGTAGACCGCACGTTCCTTGCTGATAGCTTCCAGGGCACCTGTCCGTTCAAGGCGCTTCCTGAACTCCAGAACCTCGGAGCCCGGCGGCACGCCATCCCCCTCAGGATCAAGCAGGGACAGGATCAGGCCCCCGTTGGACGTCTCGCGCGACGACGCGCCGAAGTCTCCGCCTACGACGTGCTCCGCTCGCCGCGGCGACAGGTACTGGGCGTACCCCACGTACACCGTGCCGGGAGGAGCCGGGCGTTGCAGCGACCTCAACTCCGAGTTCCCGGCGAAACCCCAATCGGGCTCCCAGCACTCCGCCACGCAACCCAGGACGTCGACAACCGAACCATAGAAGCCGGCGTCAGCCCCGGACCCGGTCTTCCCGAGCCGCAACACCAGCGCATTCGGCCCGCCACGAGGACTGTAGTTACCGACGACCGCTCGGAGGTGGGTTTCACGAGGGCCGGAACCCGAACCCCAGCAGACCAGTTGGAACCCCAGCTCTTCGAACACCGTCGCCCCGTCACGGTTCCGGCCCGCCTCGACCAGCTCGACGAGGTCGGCCGTGTCGAGGTCGAGTCGGAGCGGCCGATAATCCGCCACACCCGGGTCGTCGACGTACCACGTGTCGAACATCGCCGGACTCACCGCAGTCAGTCCCCGGAGGAATCGCCGCAGCCGATCAGCGATCTGCTCCGCCGTCTCCTGGCGTGCGCCCCAGTACGCGCAACAGGTCAACGCTTCGGCCACAGCGGCCCTACCTCACAGACGTTTCGAATCGGCGTCAGGCGCCGAAGCCCCGGATGAACAGGGTAGAGCGAGGCGCCCAAGGGTCGATCACCAGGTACACCGTCCCCGTCCGGCCACTCTTCTCGTAGTTGTCGCAACTCTTGAGACCTCGACGGCCAAGCCGCACGACGACAGTTCAAGCTCGAACGTTATGGCGCGCACGAATCTCTGTATGGCGGTCTCCTGACGCCGCACGCTCCAAACGCTTGGACGAGTTCGTCGTCCGACGACAACTCGATCACGCGTAAAGACCTGGCAGACAGGAGACCCGCCACATCGAGCGCGCGGAGTACCGCATGGCCAATGGCCGCATAACGGTTCACCGATAGAGCGGGTGGCAGCTTGAGCATGCTGCTGCGATGGTCCATGCCGCCCGACTGTGGCACTGGACCGCAGTCCCAGCAAGGCATTGGACCACCGGGGCGGGATAGCCCGTCCGCGCGCCAACCTGACCGGCTTCCGACCCGACGACCCGATCCGGGTTGGACAGCCGGACCGTCTCGCGGCACTAGCTTCAGCAGCGCGACGACCGCGAGCAGGCGGTCACGTTGAACATTCCCTGGAGTACGACCTCGACCCCCATACCGTCGGACGACGCTCCTGGACTGCCATAGCGCTCGGCAAGAGCGAGCGCGTCGGTCTCCGCCGGACACTCGCCTCCGACAACCACCGGCTCACCCTGTGAGTGCCGGAGCTCAGCAACCCGCGGATCGGCATCAGGACGCTGTTACCCGATGGCGTTCGGTCACTCGACCTCGGTGTCGATCGAGCGCCAGGTGAACGGGATGTCCCATCGGTGATCGCCTTGCCGCCAGGCTTCAAACGCCGTGTAGACCTTCTCCGGCGACACCGTCAAAGTCTGATAGTGCTCCGATGGCGAGCCCGCGCGGTGTTCGAGTTGATAGATCCCATCCGGACGCTGCCACACCTGGATGTAGACGTCCTCCCGCTCCGCCGACAGGACCAGGACACTGTCCCTGGCCATGGCGAGCACAGCCGCCTCAATCCGGCTGCGGCCCGGGTTCTTCACGCGCCTGACCCGATCGCCATCGAGGAACGTCGCATCACCCTCTGGCACAACGCCTCCAGCCATCCGCACGTCCAGACCAGGTCGATCATGCCGCTCGACACCACCGCCGCGGTACGTCCGCCGTGATCGCCATGCACGCGACGCGGCCCGGATCACCTCCACAGGTGACCCGGGCCGCGTCGTTGTCACGCTCTAGGGGTTCGGGCTCTCCATCCGGCTGATGATCGCGTTGGCCGCCTGCTGCTGCCGTGCTTCACCGGCGACGCCCGCCACTCCCCCCATCATCGTGTTGATGAACGCGTCGCGGGACATCCTCGGGGTCAGCTTCTCCCGTTGGGCGCGACTGGAGAGCACGTCGTACAGGCCGCCGAGGTATTGCCGGTACTGGCCCGGGTTGAGGTTCGGGTTGTCCGGCTGGTGGCCGCCGTCCGCCGTGGCCGCGTGGCCGAGCGGGAGGCTGAACATGCACGGGCAGTTCGGGTCCGGCGGGATGGTCACCGGGGTCGTCAGGGTGCCTCTCGGGCCGGCCTGCATGAAGACGGTGCGGGGTCGGGCGGACGTGGGGTCGACGTGGGCGAACGAGTCGCCGAACGAGTGCAGGATGTTCTCCTGCTCCTGGGTGAACTGGCCGGTCAACGGCATGTTGTCCACCACCTGCTGGAACCGTTGCCGTGCGGCGGCCTGGGTCTGTGCGGCGCTGCCGCCGGTCAGCAGGTGGATGCGTCGCGAGTCGGCGTTGGCGTAGCCGGGCACGAGGGAGCCCAGGATGGAGCTGCCGTGCGTGGCGCTGCGGTCGTCGGTGTCGGGCGCCCAGGCCGCGTTGCCGATCGCGCGGGCCACCGTCGGGGAGAAGCCGACGGCCAGGGCGGCGGCCTGCGGGGTCAGCTGGTGGCCGACGATGCCCCACATCCCGTTCGGGTCGCGGTAGGTGATCGGGTTGTTCTGCGCGTAGCTGTAGAGGGCGAGGTTGGCGCTGTTGTAGACGCCGTCGTTCGGGCTTCCGCCCAGGTAGGACCCGAGGACCGGGTCGGGCGACTGCCAGACGCTGGTTCGCGGGTTGTAGTAGCGGGCGCCGTAGTAGTAGAGGCCGGTCTCCTCGTCGAGCTCCTTGCCGCCGTACTGGTACGGCACCGGCGTCGGCTGGCCGGGATGTTCGTTGACCCAGGTCTCGCCGGACGCGAAGTACTCGATGTGCTCGGTCAGGCCCGCGTGCTCGTCGGTGACGTAGCCGGAGGAGCCGAGGTGGTCGCCGTGGAAGTAGAAGACGTGGTTCTCGTACGTGGTGTCGGGTTTGACGGTCTTGGTGAGCAGCCGGGTCTCGCCCACGAAGATGTGCTTGAACCCGGTCCCGTTGCGCTCGCTGAAACCGCGGTTGGGGTAGATGTGCTGCGGGCCGGCGATCTTGACGACCCGGGTTCCCTGGTCGTCGTAGTAGTAGCGGACCGTGGCGGGCTGGTTGGGGCTGGTGCAGGTGCTCGGGTCCTGCGCGATGGTCTGGTTGCGGTTGTGGTCCTGGTTGCAGGCCAGGCGGTTCTCCTCGTCCCACACGAGCTGCCTGCGCTTGCCCGGTGCGGGCGGGATGGTGTTGACGGTGTCGACCAGGTTGCCGTTGGGGTCGTAGGCCTGGTTGATCGGCCCGATCCTGCTCGGCGCGTGCGGGCCGCTGCCGGTGAAGGCGTAGTCGTACCCGTAGCTGGTCTTGCGCTGCGGCTGCACGTTCGCCTGCGTGTCCGCGGCGGGGGCCGAGAGCGTCCCCACGTCGGCGACGCGGAGCTGCGTGCCCGACAGTTGGCTGCCCAGCGGGTCGACGAGCGGCTCGTCCTCGGGCTCCTCGATCACCCCGAGCGGCGGGTACAGCTGCTCCGGCGGCACGGGATCGGTGACCGGGTCGGTCGTCGGCTCGTCCAGCACGGCGATCGGCGAGCTGTCGGCGACCGGTGCGGCCACCGCCGAAGCCGAGAAGTCACCCGCCGAACTCGCCGACGCCATCGAGGTGTCCGGGTTGACCACGATCTCGTGCCGCTGGTCCTTCGTCAGCACGTTGTGGATCGAGTCGTAGGACATCTCCAGGGAGTAGCGGTCGAGCTTGTTGTCGGCGTACGTGTACTCACCGCGTGCCGAGGTCAGCCGGTACAGGTCGTCGTAGGTGTAGGTCTGGGTGCTCGGCCCGCCGATCGGCTTGCCGTGCGGCAGCGCCACCTGGTTGCGCAGTTGCAGGATGTTGCCGACGTTGTCGTAGCTGTAGCTGATGTCCTGGAACCGGTGCCCGTCGGGCAGCTGCGCTTGCAGGGTGGTGAGCTGCCGGTCCGCCGCGTCGTAGGTGTACGTGGTGCGCACGTCGGTGCCGGTGTCGGTGAGCAGCTTCTGGTTGAACTTGTCGTAGTCCTGGCGCGCCAGGTAGGTGTAGTCGAACCCGCCCTTGCGGCCGGTGGCGCGGTCGACCATGCCGCCGGTGTCGTAGCGGTAGGTCAGGACTTCGCCGTCCGGGTAGGTCATGTCGAGCACCCGGTTGAACGAGTCGTACCGGTAGCTGGTCGTGTAGTCGCGGGCCGGGCCGTTGAGCAGCGCGTCCGGCACGGTCCTGGTCTCGCGGACCAGCTCGCCGAGCGGACCGTAGGCGCGGGTCTCGACGCCCGCCCCGTCGGTCACCCGGATCACCCGGTCCGCCCCGTTGTCGGCCGCGCCGGGTGCTCCGTACGTGTAGGTGACGTTGTTTCCGGTGAACGTCGGGTACCGGACCGCGGCGAGCCGGTTGAACTGGTAGTCGTACTCGATCGCCTTGCCGGCCGCACGCAGCTTCGAGGTGACCTTGTGGGTGACGTTGTCGGCCAGGTCGTAGCGGGTCTCGGTGCGCCCGGCGTCCGGGCTGTCGACGACCGTGCGCCTGCCGAAGTCGTCGTAGGCGGTCGATGTGGTGTTGCCGCGGTCGTCCACCGCCGCGGTGATCTTGCCGAGGGCGTCGTAGCGGTAGCTGGTCCAGATGGTGGGCTGCCCGCCCGCCGGGTTGGCCTCCTTCACCGCCGTGATGAGGTTGCGGACGTCCTGGTAGGTGCGCCGCGCCTTGCCGTTGGCGTCGGTGGTGACCGTCTCGAACTGCGTGACGTCCGCGCGGTCCGGGCCGAACCCGTAGGCGAGCGTGGTGGCCGTCTGGTCCGGCACCACCGTGCGGACCACGCGGTCGAGCACGTCGAAGGTCGTGCGGGTCGGCGCGACGGTGTCGAACGCCGGGTTGAACGCGGTGTTCGCGGGCCCCTTCGGCTCGCTGACGGGGTAGTGCTCCTCGACGGGACGGCCGAGGAAGTCCACCTTCTGCCTGCCCGACACGGTCATCATCGCCTCGGGGGCGTCGCCCGGAGCGGCCGAGACGGAAGCGTCCTTCTTGGTCTGCAGCAGCCGCTTCACACCGTCGGTGAAGGTGATCGTGTCGATCGTGTCGGCGCGCACGCCGTCCGCGGCGCGGTCGACGTGGCGGGTCACCGCGTACGGCACCGGCGCCTCGGGGTGGTACTCGAAGTCGATCGTGTGCCGGTTCTCCGCGAGCTCGTACGGTCCGGTCACGGTGGTCACCCGGCCGACCGCGTCGTAGGTGCGCTGGATCCGCTGGTCGTTCTTGTCGGTCTGGCTGGTGGGCAGGGCCCACCGCAGGTCGTGCGTCGAGGTGGACCGGTAGCCGAAGCTGTCGGTGACCGACTCGACGTGCACGCCGACGACGGTGTCGTAGCCGTAGTCGAGCCGGAACCGCTGCCCGTGCTTGGTCACCGGGTCGGTGACCGAGGCCAGGTTGCCGTTGGGGAAGTACGTCATGTCGGTGACCGCCGCCGAGTTGTCCGCCAGGTACCTGCGCACCTGGGTGACGTCGGCTGTCGTGCAGTCCACAGTGGCCTCACGGCGGCGCAGCAGCGTTCCCGTGCCGCTGGTCTCGCGCAGCGCCGTGCCGACGCCCACGATGTGCCGGTCCCGGCAAGCCGGGATCGCCGAGGAGTAGGCCAGGAGGCTCTCCAGGTCGTCGGCGGCCCCGGTGTCGCCCCGGTCCACGGTGCGGACGGTGTTGCCGTGCTCGTCGTAGGACATCTCCACCGACGTGCTCTTGCCCGCGGTGGCCTGCCCCTCGTAGAAGTTGCGCTCGGTGCGCACCAGTTGCGGGAACACCGTCGCGGTCGGGCTCGCCAGGTCGGCGGTCGCCCCGGTGGCGACGTCGCGCGGCTGGTAGGTGTTGACCACGTCGGAGTACTTGCGGCCCGCCGCGTCGGCCGTGGTCTGCTTGGCGAGCAGACCGCGGGTCGGGTAGCTGTCCGTGCGGAACTCGCCGGTCACCGACCGGTACAGCGCGTCGCCGTTGCCGGCGTCCCGGTCCTCGGTGACGACGGTGCCGTAGCCGTAGAACTCGCGCTCGAACCGGTCGTAGCGGCCGTTGTCGTACCGGAAGGTGGTGAGCCGGGTGTCGGCGCCGTCGCCGGGGTGGCCGTCGTGCAGCGCCGAGCGGGTCAGCACCCAGCGGGACTCGGGCTGGTCGTAGGTGTTGCCGTCACGGGCGTAGTCGAGGTCGATGCGCCCGCCCATCGGCCGGGTGACCGTGCGCAGCAGGTTGGTGCGGCCGGTGCGGTTCTCGGCGACGACCAACTCGTCGTCGCCGGTGGAGCGCACGTGGTCGGCGTAGCCGTCGCCGTTGACGTCGCGCAGGGCCAGCTCGGTGCGGCCGACCCCGGTCGAGGCGTCCGCGCCCGGGTTGAACACGATGCAGCCGAACACGAAGCAGAACCCGAACGTGAAGTACGCCCCGCCCCCGAAGTTGGCGTTGACGTCGGAGTTGAGGCCGTCGAGGCTGCCGCCGAACGGCTTCGGCGGCAGGAAGCCGCTGCCGGTGTTGATCGCCACGGTCACCGGGGAGCCCGCGAACACGCGGTCCACCAGGCCGTCGCCGTTCATGTCCAGCAGCGTGGCGTCCGCGCTGCCGGTGCCGGTGGAGGCGGACACGCCGCCCGCGAAGCCGTAGTAGTCGGTGCTGAAGCCGAGGTTGACGCCCGCGTTCTCGGTCTTGCCGGTGTTGATCGGGCCACCCGGCCACGGCTCGCGCGCGGCGAAGGCGTACCCGAGGTTGAGCGCGGCGTCGCCGTTGGCGTAGACGCGGTCCGGCAGGGCGTCGCCGTTGATGTCGACCAGGTCGTGCTTGGTCTCGGACTCGCCGCCGCCGAGGTTGCCGCCGATGCCCAGCGACGGCATCTCCGACCCGGACCGGTTGGTGTTCGCGGTGCCGCGCCCCGACGGCACGTCGGTGCCGCGCGCGGTGCCGCCGGTGCGCGCCGGGGTGCCCGCGCTGGCCGAGACGGAGTACGCCTGCGTGTCGGACTCGCGGACGTTGCCGCCGACGCTGCCCCTGGTGCCGCCCAGGCCGCCGGTCATGTCGGAGTACTGCACGCCGCCGGAGCCGACCACGTCGGGGTAGCGGTCGCCGTTGAGGTCCAGGAAGTCGACGGTGGACTCGGCCTCGCCCCGGGCCAGGCTGCCGCCCAGCGGCCCGACGCCGAACGTCGTGGAGACCTGCTCGGTGCTGCCGCGCCGCGGCACCGCGGTCGCGCCCGCGAAGTCCGCGTCGCCGACCACGTCGATGGTGTCGGCGCCCAGCCGCGAGCTGGACGCGCCGGCCGCGGCGACCCAGGTGTTGGCGTCGGAGCCTGCCCAGCGCTGCTCGCCGGGCATCGGCGCGAACACCACGATCTTGGGCGTGGCGACGGTCGGGTCGTCGCGGAAGCCCGGCACGTCGTCCTCGGTCGGGCCGTCGGGGAGCTGGTCGCGGAAGTTCTCGTCGATCACCAGGTCGGACTGCACGATCGGCTGGCCGGCGCGGGCGCGGTTGCCCTGGTAGCCGATGGCGGCCCAGCCGCGGTACGGCTGGGCGAACGCGCCCTGCTCCACGGCGGTGTGCACCGCGGTCGGCACGGCGGCGCCGTCGACGGTCGCGCCGTGCGCGGAGACCTGGCCCAGCACCGCCGGGTCGGTGGAGGAGAAGTCGAAGTACAGCTCGTCACCGGCGGCCACCGGCACCGACAGCGCCGGGATCGCGGGCACGACCCCGCCGCTGACCTGCACGACCCGCTTGCCGAGCAGCGCGCCGCGCTTCTTGACGGTGAACACCACCCGCGCGTCGCCCGCGCCGGTCAGCGCCAGGCTGGGCTGCACCGTGACGGTGCCGTCGGCGCTCGCGGTGTGCGACTGCTGCGGCGCGGTCAGCGTGGTCGCCGGGTACACGTCCTGCTCGTACGGCGGGTTGATCACGATCGTCGGCTCGCCCGCCGGGTTGGTCACCGGCACGCCGCCCTCCGCCGCGGTGTAGTGCGCCCGCGGCACCCAGCGCAGCGCGCCCGCGTCGACCGGGGAGTCGATCTGGAGCTTCCAGGCCAGCGTGTCGCCCTGGGTCACCGGCACGTCCAGCGCGATCGGCGTGGTGCCGGTCGTGCCCGCCGGCACGTTCTGGGAGAACACCTCGGTCGAGCCGCGGGTGATGACCACGCGGACGTCGTCGGTCGTCGCGGCGGTCTTGACCAGGTCGCCGGTGAGCCGCAGGGTGCCGGTCAGCGGCGCGACCACCGCGGACGGGCGCCCGGCCAGGGTGAAGTCGCGGGAGGCCAGGAAGCCGACCGCGTCCAGGCCGTTGACGTCGGTGGCGGCGGGCCGTGACGTGTAGGTGACGCGCGGGTCCCAGGCGACCTGGTCGAAGCGGCCGTCGAGCACCGACTGCACCCGGAAGTACAGGGCGTCACCCCGCTGCACGGTGATCGCGCCGACGCCGGTCGGGGCGAACTCGATGTGGTCGGTGGGGCCGATGCGCTGCGACCACAGCTCCGCGTCCTCGTGCTGGATCGCCACCCGCACGCCGTCGGCCTTGCGGTAGGCCGCGCGGGCGGGGCCGGTGTCCTCGACCAGCCGCACCCGGCCGTCGACGGCGACCACGCCGTCGTAGGGCGCGACCCAGCGGCGGACGCCGTCGAGCAGCGGGAACGCGTCGACCTTGCGCTCGAACTCGGCGGTCCGGTCACCGACCACCGGCCCGCTGACCGCGCCGGCCCCGATCGGCGACGGCGTCTCGCCGCTGTCGGCCGTGTAGGTCGGGTTGCCGTTGGCGTCCATCCGCCCGAACAGCACGCCGCCGTTGTTGACCAGGTCGGTGATGCCGTCGCCGTTGACGTCGGCGAAGTAGCGGTCGGAGGTGGTCGTGGTGGAGACGTAGTCCAGCTGGGCGGCCACACCGAAGTAGGACTCGACGCCGACCGTGCCGGAGCTGGACTCCTCCGAGGAGATGCCGGGCAGGCCGGGCAGGCGGATCGGGGTGTCGCCGAAGCGCGGTTCGCCGCCGGGGCCGGACAGGTTCGGTCGGTAGAAGATGCCGTCGCCGGTGCGGAACACCTTGTCCGGCAGGTTGTCGCCGTTGACGTCGGAGAGCGCGAGCAGGCCCTCGCTGGAGCCCTCGCTGTAGCCGACCTTCACGCCTGCCGAGTTCGACTTGGTGATGCCGGCGGGGTTGTAGCCGACGTAGAGGTGCCCGCCGGCGCTGTCGGTCGAGTTGGCCTGCACGGCACTGGCGTCGCCGTCGACGATGCCCGCGGACAGGCCGTCGCCCGGGATGGTCCAGCCGTCCGCCAAGGTGAACGCGTCGTAGTCGCCGCCCGCGTCGCGGATGTCGTCGAAGTAGTCGAACGAGTGCGTGGTGAACAGCGCGTTGTCGGCGTCGAACTGCGACACCGAGCGCAGCAGCGTCTTGGTGAACGCGCCGGTGCCGTAGTTCAGCTCGTAGGCGCGGATGAGCTGATCGTCCAGCTTGACCTCGACCCGGCGCAGCAGGTCGGCGGTGACCTTCTTGAACCCGAGGCGTGCGTCGATCTGCACGTCGGTGCGACGCGGCTCGCCCCGGTCCCGGTCGCGCAGGAAGGTGACGGAGTAGCGCCCCTCGGTGATGCCGCTGCCGGTCCAGGTGATGCGCTGCGGGTACAGGTTCGAGCCGGGGACGCTCGCGTTGGGCACGCCGCCGTCGGCGACCGTGGCGTAGCTGAAGCGCATCAGGTTGCCGTTGGCGTCGCGGACCTCGCGCAGCGCCCACACCGCGATGTTGCCGCGGGCGTCGGTCAGCCGGGTGCCGGGGTCGGCGCCGTAGACGGAGACGCTGCCCTTCTTGTCGGTCACCTCCCACCAGTACTCGCCGGGCGCGGAACCGTGCCGGGTGATCTTGGCGAACCGGCCTTCGACGCGGGTGTGGAACTCCTTCTCCGCGGTCCGCGCGACCGGGGCCGAGCGGTGTGCGAGCGGGGTCAGCTGCTCACCGGCCAGCAGGTAGGTCTCGGTCTCCAGCCCGGCGTCGTAGCGCGGCACGCCCCAGCGGGTCTCGATGGTGATCGCGGGCATCGGCAGGTCCCAGCCGACGCCGAGCCACCCGTTGCCGCCCGCCGAGCTGTACTGCAGGGACAGCGACGGCTCCACCCCCGCGCGTCCCGGTGGGGTCTGCAAGGGGTGGCTCAGCTTCGCGTCGCCGGTGACCGAGGCGCCGGGCGCGCCGACCAGCGCGACGCCCTCCCCCGGGTTCGCGGCCTCCAGGTCCTTGATCTGGTTGGGGTTGAACGAGTCCCCTTCGGGGTGCTCTGGCACGTCGACGGCCGTGCTGCCGCTCGCCAGGGCGGGCGCCCGCGGCGACTGGCTGCCGGGCACCACCACCGCCACCAGCAAGGCTAAGACGAGCAGCACCGACGCGGACTGACGACGACCCCGGACAGGCATGGCGGACCCCTTTGACCTCGGCGCACTGCCGCGGTCATCGAGCCGTTCGCAACGCTCGTTACCCCATCTCGGGAGCCGCCCGGCACATCACCCGAGAAGCGCAACAACCGGCGCGGGGACGCACTGAAAGTTCATTGGGCCAACCTGATCGGCAGCTTTGAAACGCCGATGGCCGCGTGATACGGAGAACGCAATCAACTCGCCTTTAGGCCAAGCGAACCAAGAATAGTCCATTCAGCCGCCGCCCGGCGGGTCAGGGCTTGGGCAGTCCGATGAGCAGGCCGGCGCCGCGGAAGAGTTCGTCGCGGAGCTCGTCGTCGGGTGCGTCGTGGAACTGGCCGATGGGGTCGGTGGCGGCGGCGAACGCCTGTGCCGCGCGTAGCCTGCGGCGCCAGTCGGCATCCGGGCCGGCGAGCAGTGCGATCGCCCGGTCGACGGTGGTGACGACCTTGGCGACGACCTGCGTCGAGTCGTCGGTGTAGACGGACGCGTCCCGCAACAGCAGTCGCATGACGTCGCGGTGGTCGACGATCACGTCGATGCAGCCGCGCAGGACCCGGCGCCGGGTCTCGACGGGATCCCGTTCGACCGCGGCGGCGTCGACGACGGCGGCGAGTTCGTCGATCGGCGCGCTGATCAGGCTGTCCAGGATCTCCGCTTTGCTGGCGAAGTGGTGGTAGAGCGACGGCTTGGCGATCCCGAGCCGTTCGGCGATCTCCCGCATCGTGGCCGCGCGATAGGTGTGCGTGGCGAACAGTTCGCACGCCGTCGCCAGGATCTTCTCGCGGGTGTTCCCCGTGTCCTGCCTGTTCACGGCGCCATCCTAGCCCACTTGCCTACCTTCCGGTCGGTCGACTAGCCTACCGACCGGAAGGTAGGACAATCGGGAGGCGGCAGGAATGGGCATCGACGGTTCGACGGCGCAGGGCTTCGAGGCGGTGCTGGAGAGTTTCGAGCGGAACTTCGTCGACCGGGGGGAAGTCGGCGCGTCGGTCGCGGTGTGGCACCGGGGCCGACCGGTGGTCGACCTGTGGGGCGGGCTCGCCGATCCCGACTCCGGACAGCCGTGGCGGCACGACACGGTCGCCACGATCGCGTCCACGACCAAGGCCTTGGTGGCGATCAGCGTGCTGACCCTGGTCGAGCGCGGCGAACTGGACCTCGACCGCCCGGTCGCGGACTACTGGCCGGCGTTCGCCGCCGAAGGCAAGGCCGGGATCACGCTGCGGATGGTGCTCGCGCACCGTTCCGGCGTGGTGTCGTTGGAGCACAGCCCGGTGACCTATGACGGGCTGGTCCGGGGAACCCCGGTGTTCGACGCGATCGCGTCCGCTCGTCCACAGTGGACCCCAGGTCGCGCGCACGGCTACCACGGGGTGACGTTCGGGCACCTGCTCAGCGCGGTGGTCAGGCAGGTCACCGGCCAGACCGTCGGGTCGTACTTCGCCACCGCGATCGCGGCACCGCTCGGGCTGGACTGCTTCATCGGCCTACCCGAAAGTGAGCTGCACCGGCTGGCCAAGCTCGTGCTGCCGGACAGCGCCGGCGAAGTCGAGCTCGGCAGCCAGGTCCCGGAACTCCGAGCACTGCACGAAGCGCTCGCCGATCCCACGTCCCTGACCTACCGGTCGCTGTACGGCAGCATGCTCATCGGCTGGGAGGAAGCGAGCGATCCGAAGTTCTCCCGGGTCGAGGCGCCGTCCACGGACGGAACCGCGTCCGCCGCCGGCCTGGCGAAGCTCTTCGCGGCGACCATCGGCGAGGTGGACGGCATCCGCCTGTTCGGCCCGGAACTCGCCGAGCAGGCGGCACGAGTCCACTCCAGCGGACGCGACGAGGTGCTGGGCATCCGCTCGGACTGGGGTTTGGGATTCATGGTGCCCGGTGGCCCCTTCGTCCCGAGTGCACTGCCCACCGGCAGCTTCGGGCACGGTGGGGCGACCGGGTCCTACGCGTTCGCCGACCCCGGCGACGAGATCGCGTTCGCCTACACCCCCAACCGGGGCTCCGAACTGCTGGAGGGCAACGACCTGCGGGTGAACGGCCTGGTGGACGCCGTCTACCGGAGCTTGCGCGAATGAGCACCGCGGCCATCCACCACGGCGTCGGGACACCGAGGCGGGACGGCACCACCCTGCGTGCCGACAACAGACGCCAACGACGTGCCACAACGACGCCGTGATCTGGAGCAATCCGGTCGGACGCGGGAGGCGACTCGGTCATACTTGGCGCCGGTCTCGCGACACACACGCCGAGCCGCCCGCCGTGAGGTCACGAGGAGATCAAGTGCGCCTGCCGAACATCGCCGCAGCGACGGCGTTCGCGGTTCTCGCCGGAGTGGTGTCGGTGCCGATGGCGCAAGCCGCGGCCACCACGCTGTACGTGCGCGACATCGCGGCGTGCACCGACGCCGGTGACGGCAGCGCGACCACACCGTTCTGCACGGTGCAGGCGGCGGCCGACGTGGTCGAACCCGGCCAGGTCGTCAACATCACCGGCACGCAGGACGAGACCGTGACCATCACCCGGTCCGGGACCGCCGACGCGCCGATCGTGTTCGAGGGCGGTGCCGTTCGGCGGCCGACGGGCAGCACCGCGCCGACGATCACGGTGCGCGGGGCGCACGACGTGACGCTGCGCGGCCTGACCATCCACGGTGCCACCGCAACCAACGCCGTCGTCATCGACGGCGCCGGCCGGGTCACCCTCGACCGCGGCTCGATCCAACCCGACGCGGACCCCTACAGCGGCGCGGACACGGTGCGCGTCACCGGCGGGTCCACGGCGATCACGGTCAGCCGCACGACCTTCGGCACGCGCGGGCGGGCCGTGTACGCCGACGGCGGGGCCGGTGTCACGGTCACCGGGAACACGATCACCTCGCTCGGCAACTTCGGCGTGATCGCCGAGAGCGTCGACGCCCTCGCCGTCACCGGCAACACGTTCCGCGACTCGTGCCACCGCGCGGTCGTGGTGACCGGCGAGACCACAGGCTCCTCCATCCAGAACAACGTCATCACCGAGGTGCTGTCCTCCACGATCAGCAGCTACTGCCCCAGAGGACCGGTGCACACGATCGAGGTCGACAGCGCGGCGGCGCCCGGTGTCACGCTCGACTACAACATCCCGTTCATCAACGTGAACCTGTACCGGTGGGCGGGGACGGTCTACCAGACCCCCGCCGACCTGCACGCCGCCACCGGGCAGGGCGCCCACGACCTGCACACGGACCCGAACCAGGGCACACCTGCCGTCGACTCCGGCAACGGGGACGCGCCGGGCGTGCTCGACCCGGCCGTCAACGGCCCGCGGGTGGACAACCCGCAGGTGCCCAACACGGGCGCGGGCGCGGTCTCCTACGTCGACCGCGGCGCGCGCGAGCTGCAGGACCAGTTCGTGTCCCGGTCCCTCACCGTGTCCGCGTCGCAGGCGCCGGTCGGTGGCGTCGTCACCGTCAGCAGCTCCCTCGGCTCCCAGTGGAAATCGCCCTTCACCTGCGTGATCGACTTCGGTGACGGCACGACCGTCTCAGGCCCGTGCTCGGCGTCCCACGCCTACGACACGACCGGCGCCTACACCGTCAAGGTGACGGCGACCAGCGAGTCCCTGCTGACCACCGGCGACTCCCGGCCGCTCAAGGTCGTGCCCGCCGGCGGAACGCTGAAGCCCAGCCTCACCGTGACCAGGCGGGGCGGCATGATGGCGTTGTTCGACGCGGACTCCGGCGGCAGCCCGTGGAACATCGCCAGGACCACCTACGACTTCGGTGACGGCGAGACCGAGACCGTGACCGGTGAGGTGTCCCAGCACCTGTACGAGCGGGCCGGCACGTACCAGGTCCGGGCCACCCTCACCGACGCCGGCGGCAACACCGCGACCACGACCACGAGCTTCACCACGCTCGGCTCCGGCTACGTCAAGCACGGACCGACCCGGTTCCTCGACACCAGGACCGGCGTCGGCGCACCCAGCCAGAAGGTCGCGCCGTACAGCACGGTGCGGCTCGCGATCGGCGGTCGCCACGGGATCCCGGCCGATGTGACGGCGGTGGCCATGAACCTCACCGTCACCAACACGACGGCCGACGGGTACCTCACCGCCCATCCCTCCGGTCAGCCGAGGCCCACCGCGTCCGTGGTGGACTTCCGGGCCGGCGGGACCGTGCCCGGGTTGACGACCGTCGCGGTCGGCGGCGGCCACGTCGACCTCTTCAACGGCAGTCCGGGCACCATCGACCTGATCGCCGACGTGACCGGCTACTTCGCGAAGGTCACGACGGCCGAGGGCTTCAACGCCATCGACCCGAGCCGGCTGCTCGACACGCGCGACGGCATCGGAATGGTGTCGCCCCGACCTGTCGTCGCGGGCGAGACGTTCACCCAGCGGGTCGCCGGCCACTACACCGGCAACGTGCCCGACCGCGCGACCGCGGCACTGCTCACCGTCACGGTGGTCGGCCCCCGCGGACCGGGTCACCTGACGCTCTACCCCTCCGGCACGACCAACCCGCAGACGTCGAGCCTCAACTTCTCGGCGGGGCAGACCACCACGAACGCCGTGATCGCCCCCATCGGTGCGGACGGCCACATCAACCTGTACTCGAACGCGACCACGGACGTCGTCATCGACGTCGTCGGCTACTTCTCCCCGTTCGCCAAGAGCTACCTCGTGCCCGTGTCACCAATCCGCGCCGTCGACACCCGCAGCGGCATCGGTGGTCCCGCCGGTGCGCTGCCCGGCAGGTCGAACACCCAGTACACCCTCGACCAAGGCGCTCCGAAGCTCAACTTCGCCCCCACCGCGGTGATCTTCAACGCGAAGGTCGTGAACCCGCAGCGCGACGGCTACCTCACCGCCTCCCACCGTGACCCGGCCTACTTCGAACCAACCGCGACCCTGAACTTCACCCCCGGCGCCGTGACCAACAACCTCGCCGTCACCGCGAGCGTGACGGCCGGGTTCTACAACGGCAGCGACGGCCACCTGGACCTGGTGGTCGACGTGACCGGCTACTTCTACGAGTACTGACAGTCATCGACAGCCCGAGTCGAGCCGGGTCCCTTCGCTCCTCCTCGTCCACTCCTTGACCAGAGCCCACAAGCGCCCCCGCTGTCCGCTCACCGCACGAGACAGACGTGACGGCTGGTACACCAACCTTGGCCAACCGGTTGGGCCGAATCGGTCATCTTGGGAGCGAATCGGCCCGGTGCGTCGTCCCAGGCGCAGTAGCGTGGCTCGGTCTTCATGTCACCGGAGGGGGTGCCGATGACCGATCCGTTGGCCAACGTGCAGCGTTTGGTGGATGACTGGGAGCGCGACGCGGAGGAGAAGGCGGCGCGGTACGAGTCGATGCGGCAGGAGGTCGAGCGGATCTCCATCACCGCGTCCGCCGCCGGTGGTGCGGTGAGCGTGACGGTCGGCCCGAACGGGATTCCCAGTGCGGTGACGATGACCGATGGGGTGTCGCGGTTGCGGCCGGAGCAGATCGCGGCGGCGGTGATGGAGGCGATGGGCAAGGCGCAGGCCGGGTATCCGGCCGAGTTGGCGCGGATCGTCGGGGAGACGGTCGGTCAGACCCCGTCGGGGCAGCACATCGTGGCGGTGGCCGAGCGGAACTTCCCCCAACCCGAGCCGGACGCGCCGTCGACGCCACGGCGTCGCAGGCCGGGCGATGACGGTGACTTCACCGACGAGAGCTACCTGAGGTGACGCGATGACCGGGTACGAGGCCGTTACCGGGGAGATCTCCGCGTTAGCCGGTCGGGTGGAGGGTTTGGCCGACCGGTTGCGCACGGCGGCGGACGCGGCGCGGACGGTGGCGATGAACGACTCCGCCTACGGCGTGGTGTGCCAGCCGTTCGCGATGCTGTTGCAGCCGTTCGAGGACATGGGTGTGGACGCTTTGTCGAAGGCGGCGGAGACGGTGTCGGACAACGCGGCGAAGCTGCGTGAGACCTCCCGCGACTACGACGCCCAGGAAGCCGGCGAGTCGGCGCGGTTCGACGGGATGAACACGTGAACAATCCCCTGGTCGCGACGGCGAAGAGCGACACCACGGCGGTCACCGGCATCGGTATCGCCGAGTCCGCGAACGATCTGGCGCAGGGCATCTCCGACGGCAGCTGGGTCGCCGCCGGGCTGGGCGGCATCGGCGTCGGCCTGGAAGTGCTGTCGATGGTGCTCGACCCGATCGGCACGGTCGCCTCCTACGGGGTGTCGTGGCTGATCGAGCACGTGCAGCCGTTGAAGGAGGCGCTGGACTGGTTCGCCGGGGACCCGCCGGTGATCCGCTCGTTCAGCGAGACCTGGTCCAACGTCGCCGCCGAGGTCACCCGCATCGCCGAGGAGCTCGGCACGCAGGACGCACCCGGCTGGCAGGGCGCCGCCGCCGACACCTACCGCGGGCACGCCGCGCAGACCGCGGACGCCATCGCCGGCGCGGGCACGCTGGCCGACGGCGTCGGAACCGGCGTGATGATCATGGGCGAGGTCGTCGCCGCCGTCCGCGAGATCATCCGAGACCTGGTCGCCGAAGTCGTCGGCAAGCTCATCACCTGGGCGCTCGAAGCCGTCGCCACCCTGGGTCTGGCCACGCCGTTGATCGTCGCCCAAGCGACGTCGACCATCGCCAAGGTCTGCAACCGCATCGCCGACCTGGTCCGCAAACTCGTCAAGACCATCGGCAACGTCACCCCACGCATCCGCAAGGTCCTCGACAAACTCGGCGAGATCATGGAAAAGCTGGGCAAACTCGGCCGCCGCGCCGACTCACCCAGCAGCCCCGTCACCACACCGGGCGGGGCCGGACCCGACGCCCCGACCGTCCGCGACCCCGACGCGCCCGGCTCCTCCCACGACGACGTGGACTCCATGTCGGGCGACGGGCAGGACTACGACAACTACCTCGCCAACGACCAGGGTGTCGTCTACCGCGACGACCGGATGTCGATCGGCAACGACCCGGAGACCCAGCGGGTGCGCGACAACGTCCGCAACGAGGGACACCACGACGTGGTCTTGCACGGCTCGTCCGACGGCTGGCCGGTCCCGGGGCACGGGCACAACACGCACCCGGAGCAGATCGTCGAGGCGATCAGGAACAACCCGCACCGCGACCCCCACCAGCCGATCCGGCTGCTGGCCTGCCACAGCGGCAACGACGTGGGCTGGGCCCAGCACGTGGCGGACCGGCTCGGCGTACCGGTCATGGCCCCGGTGGACGCCGTCGGTGTCGCCCGCAGGCCGGACTCCATCCCCAGGGTGCGCGGACATGAGGCGGGCGAGGGCTGGCGCTGGTTCCTGCCGAACTACAGTGGGAGTTGACCGAGCGCAATGAATGGTGGATTTCGTGGTTGAGCTTCGCCCGGTGGGCATCTACGCCGAGTCCTACGCCCGGCCGAGGCCGGAGCTGCCTTCGGTGCGGCAGACGCCGGTGGAGATCGCGGACCGCGCGCGGGTCGTCGACTACATGAGGGCGGTCACTCCGGCGTTCGACGTGCTCGACGTGACCGTGGATCTGGTCGACGGCACCACGAAGGTCAGGAGCGGCTCGTCGTTGGTGACCGACGGGGTGTGGGTTTGGCGCACCGACTCGATTCGGCACCTGGCCGCGCACGGTCTGCCGATCGACCCTGATTTCCTCGAACACGTCCGAGCTCGCGACTACCGGGCGCCCGAGGACGTCGAGGTCACCGACGAGCTCGAGGACGCACTCCTGCGGTATTACTGACCCCGCGGGTCGGGTTGGCGGTAGGCACTGAAGGCGTCCACGCCGTCCGTGATGACCGCATCGATCTCCGGTTCCCGCGGAGGGCAGCTGATCTTGATCGTGGAGTCCCTCCGGTTTTCGCGGCCTGTGCCGCTCGAAATTCATCGTCGCTGGTAGAGCAAGGCTGTCCCGGTGTTGGGACCATGCCCGGGTGGTCGTATCCCTGCCGTTCAAGGTGACCCGAAGGCTGCTGTCCGTGCCGTCAGTGGTGCTGCGTAACGCGACAACGAACTGCTCGTGCTGCGGCACGAGAAACGCGGTCCTGCGCCGGCAACTCGCAGGTCCGGTGAACTACGAGCCCGCAGACCGGTTCTGGTTCGCCGCCTTGTCCAGGCTGGTCGATCGTCGCCGTTGGCGAGAGGTCTTCCCTGTCACGCCGGGCACCCTGCCCGCCTGGCACCGCAGACTCGTTGCCCGTTAGTGGGACTACAGCGCCCGGCGACGCGTCGGACGTCCACCGACCCGGCCAGGACAGACACGCCGCTTGACCAGCAGCGATGACTTTTCGAGCGCACAAGGTCGCGCACGGCGTCGTGCGCACGCCTTTCGATGACGGTCCAGCCACCCCGACCCGCCAAGCAGGCCATCGACTCTCCGCGCGTTTCGGTGCGCGACTCGAAATCGAAGATGACCAAGCGATCGGTAGGGTTGACCACGCCGGTATACCGACTCCGCGCCGGCCCGGCGCGGACAACAACAGAAGGACGTCATGAACAACCTGATCGTCGTCGAGTTCATCACGCTGGACGGCGTTGTCGAAGACCCGGACGGGTCCGAGGCGACGCCCAACGGCGGCTGGGCGTTCCGCCACGGCCCCGAACCGATCACCGGCGACAAGTTCGAACTCGGGTCGCTGCTCGACACCGGTGTCCTGCTGCTCGGCCGCACGACTTGGGAGCTGTTCGCGAAGCTCTGGCCGAGCCGGACCGACCCGTACTCGACCAAGATGAACAACATCCCCAAGCTCGTCGCGTCGCGCTCGCTGACCAGCACCGAGAAGTGGCAGAACTCGTCCTTAATCGAGGACGACCTGGTCACGAGCGTGCGGCGGCACAAGGCCGAGCAGGACGTCATCGTCACCGGCAGCGTGAGCGTCGTGCAGACGCTGGCCCAGCACGACCTCATCGACGAGTACCGTCTCATGGTGCTCCCGACGGTGGTCGGCAAGGGACTGCGGCTGTTCAGCGAAGACACCCCACCCGTAGACCTGCGGCGCACCTCCATCCTGGAGAAGGGGGCTGCCGCACTCACGTACTACACCAAGGCAGAGTGACCTGACGCTGTCAACCTGCACCTGACCGAATGCCGGGGCATCGATCGTCGACGTACTTGTCGACGGCGTGCCACGGCATGAGGTGGTGCAACCCCTGCCTGATGGCGAGCCACCCATGGTCGGCTTGGGTGCGATCGGGTTCCCACAGTCCACATCGGACCGATGACGAGATCGTCCGCCGACACGGGTGCGTCGGTCGCCGAACCCGGTACAGCCACCATGTCCAGTCGTTCCAGACCCGCATGCGGGTGCTGGGGTTCAGCGTCCGATAGAGCTTGGCGGCTCGGCGGGGCACGTGGTTCGCTCCCCGCCGGCCAGCCGTGCCGGTGGCTTTCACCGGCATTCTGAGGAGCTTGGTCGGCGTCGGCGCGAACGGGCTGGACGGGGCGCAGCCGAAGACCGGGTGACGCGTGAGGCGATCGGCGCCCGTGGGCTGCCCGGCACACCGCCGGCCGGGCCAACGCTCACCCGCGCCGAGGTGTGGGCACCGGGCGACGAGGTGTTCACCTTGCTGTGGCGGGTCCTGGCCTGGGGGTCGGGCAGCCACCTGCGGCAGAACGCACGCAGGTTGGACAGCATCGCCGCCGACGTGCCACGCGCCGAGGAACTCCTGCCCGAGGCCGCGGACAAGTCACGACACGATGCCGCCGGCGCCTACGCGGTGCTGTGGTCGGACAACCGCAGCGCGATCCGAGCACTGGGCCCGTCGTTCCTCACGAAGTTCCTCTACTTCGCCGGAGGCGGCGAGCCGGACCACCCGTGCCTCATCCTGGACCGGGTCGTGGCCACCGCACTGCACGACCACTGCGGCTGGGAGTCCCTGAACCCCGTCGGCTCCTGGCCGGCCCACACCTACCAGCGCTACTGCGACCTGCTGGCCCGCTGGGCCCAGGAACACCACTGCGCACCTGACGAAATCGAGCGCATCCTCTTCGCCGGCGCCCCGGAGGACCGACCGTGATCATCACCTGTCCGAAGTGCTTCACCGCCGACGACGTGCGACCTCCCCGAAGGCTGCCCGACGGCGTGCTGCAGTACCTCTGCACCAACCGCCAGGCACACGACGACCACGAGTGGTTCACCACGCGCGAAGCCGTCCAACCCCCGAGTGAAGTGCGGGAAGGCGTGACCGACGACCTCCTCGATCCGCTCGACCGCTGCGTCGACCCCGACGACCCGTTCCTCGAGTACGGAATCGTCGAGCACCGCCTGCGCACCCGCTTCCCCGACCTGTTCGCCGCCCACGTGGCCGACCAGGGGCACTCCATGTTCGGCTCCCGCGCCTACACCGCCTCCAGCGTCCGATTCGGCGTCGCCCTCGGCCGACTGGAACGGACGGGCAGCCTCGTCAGCCAGTACGGACCGGCGACAGGCGCCTGGCACTACAACGGCCAGGTCACCTACTGGGCCAAAGCAGTACCGCCGGATCGACGACGCAAGACCTGGGCCGAGCACTGCGCGGAAATCGGCCGCTCACCCACTGGACCGACGAGGACCGAGACGGTCTGGTCATCCCCGAGTAGCCCTTTCATCCCGAGAACCGAGGTCAGCGCAGGACAGGCTGCGAGGCCACACCCGCAGAGCGCTCCCCCGCGCTCGGCTCAGGTCAAGGCTGTTGCCCTCCGGCCGCCGGGCCAACTGGTACGACCGGGGCGCTTCTGGAGCGGTGACGAGCCGGACCTGCTGGGCGGCGCGCGGTTGGACGGGGAGATCGCGGCCTGATTTCGTTTGCGACCGGCGGGCTTCGACGCTCACGATGCCCATCGTGAGCAGTCGACTGCGGGCCATTGCCCGGGACACGGTGAGCATCGCCGAACGCGGTTCCTACCGGGTCGGGACGGGCGAGGTCGACGTGCGCGCGGACGTCGCGCACGCCGTGGCCGGAACCCGTCTCTACGCGCCGGACGATCCGGTCGTGGTGCCGGAGCCCGTCGGCGACACGCGGATCGACGTGACGAACGAGTCGACGTTGGCCGCGACCCGGCGGCTGGGCGGCGATGTCGCGTGCCTGGTGTTCGCGTCGGCGCGCAACCCCGGCGGCGGGTTCCTCAACGGCGCGCAGGCGCAGGAGGAGAGCATGGCCCGCGGTTCGGCGCTGTACCCGTGCCTGCTGGCGGCAAGCGACTTCTACGCCCACCACCGCGCGCACCCCGAGCTCACCTACAGCGATCGCGTGA
>NZ_LGED01000229.1 GCF_001280085.1 Saccharothrix sp. NRRL B-16348
CCGCCAGGCCTGCCGGCTTCGACCAGCCTAAAGCACCCGAACCCATGTCAAATCGGGCCTAGGTGGGGAGGTTGCGGGTCCGTTGTTCCGCGGTTGGGTGAGGGTCCCGGTGGGTGCGCCGGGTCCGTTGTGCGGCTG
Source organism: Saccharothrix sp. NRRL B-16348 (assembly GCF_001280085.1). Taxonomy (GTDB): domain Bacteria; phylum Actinomycetota; class Actinomycetes; order Mycobacteriales; family Pseudonocardiaceae; genus Actinosynnema. The sequence goes on from NZ_LGED01000229.1 coordinate 139, forward strand.
TTGGGTGAGGCGGGGTGGTGGGGCTCATTGGGTTGGTTAGAGGGTTGTTAGAGGTGTCGGGTTGGCTGTCTGTGCTGGTGGTTCGAGACAGGTCATCTCGCCGGGGGGTCGAGGTGGCACGCGGTCGTCTGCGGGGCGCGAGTGCGCGGCCATTTGTATTGGTGGGCGATGGGTTGTCGGGTGGTGGTCCGGTGGCGATGGGTGGTTTCCGCTACCGGACAGGGGCCGCTTCCGGCCGGGTCTGGGGTGGGTTGGCTGCGGTATACCGGGGTGGTGCGAATCGGGGTGTTGGGGCCGGTGGTGGTGTGGCGTGGGGGTGACGCCATGCCGGTTGGTGGTGTGCGGGAGCGGTATGTGTTGGCGGTGTTGTTGTTGAACGCGGATCGGGTGACGCCGGCGGAGAGGTTGATCGGGGCGTTGTGGGTGAAGCCGCCGCGGTCGGCGCGGGCGCAGTTGCACAACTTGGTGAGCAGGCTCAGGGGGAAGGTGGGCGACGGGGTGATCGTCACGCGGCCCACGGGGTATCAGCTCACGACGCGGGCGGTTGAGGTGGATCTGGTGGAGTTCCGGGCGTTGGCCGAGCGCGGGAGGCGGGCGGCGGAGGTGGGGGAGCACGCGGTGGCGGAGGAGGCGTTCGGGGCGGCGGTGGCGTTGTGGCGGGGGCCGGCGTTGGCGGACGTGGATGAGGAGCACGCTGGGGTGATTCGGGCGGCGCTGCACGAGGAGAGGCTTGCGGCGCAAGAAGGGCGGTTGGCCGCGCGGCTCGCGTTGGGGCGGTACGACGAGGTGTTGGCGGAGGTGGTGCCGCTGGTTGTCGAGCACCCGTATCGGGAACGGCTGTACGAGACGCGGATGGTGGCGCTGGTGGCGGTCGGCAGGCAGGCCGAGGCTTTGGAGGTGTACCGGGAGGCGTACCGGAAGCTGGACGACGATCTCGGTGTGACGCCGGGGGCGGCGTTGCGGGAGTTGGAGCAGCGGATCCTGCGTGGTGAGGTGCCCGCGTTGCGTCGGGTCGTGCCGGTGGTGGTGCCGCGCCAGTTGCCGCCAGAGATGGTTGCGTTGGCCGGGCGTGGCAAGTCGCACGCGGAGATCGTGGCGGCGCTGCGGGCGGACGGGCCGGGGGTCGCGGTGCTGGTCGGTCCGGGAGGGGTCGGTAAGACGGCGTTGGCCGTTGCGGTGGCGCACCACGTGGTCGAGAGGTTTCCGGACGGTCAGTTGTTCGCCACGTTGCGCGGTTCGCACCGGGATCGGATAGATCCGCACGTCGTGGTGGGACGGTTCCTGCGCGCTCTCGGCGTGGACGGTGCGGCGGTGCCGGAGGACCCGGAGGAGCGGGTCGCCCTGTACCGCAGCACGCTCGCCGACCGGGCGGTGCTGGTGGTGTTGGACGACGTGGCGACCGAGGCGCAGGTGCGTCCGCTGCTGCCGGGCGGGTCGTCGTGCGCGACCGTGGTCACCTCACGCCACCAGCTCGGTGCGTTGGTCGGGGCGGCGCGGTGGACGGTGCCCGCGTTGGCGGCCGAGGACTCGTTGGAGTTGCTGTCCCGGGTTGCGGGAGCGGAGCGGATCGCGGCCGAGCCCGAGGCGGCGGGCGGGATCGCGGCGCTGTGCGGCAACCTGCCGCTGGCGATCTCCGTGGCCGCCGGGCGGCTCGCGGTGCACCCGACGTGGCGGGTCGCGGACTTCCGGGACCGGTTGGCCGAGGAACGGCGCAGGCTGGACGAGTTGTCGTTGGGCGACTTGGACGTGCGGGCGGTGATCGCGACCAGCTACCGCCTGCTCGACCCGCCCGCCCGGCTGCTGCTGCGCAGGCTCGGCCTGTCGGCGACGCCCGAGTGGCCCGCGTGGGTGGCGGGCGCGCTGGTAGGTGGTGACGTGGACCGGCCGCTGGAGACGTTGGCGGACGTGCACCTGGTCGAGGTGCTGGGCCGAGACCGGGTCGGGCAGGAGCGGTACCGGTTGCACGGGCTGGTGCACGACTTCGCCGCCGAACGCGCCGCCGACGAGGAGCCGCCGGAGGAGCGCGACGCGGCGCTCGGCCGGGTGCTGTCCGGGTGGCTCGGCCGGGCCGGTGTCGCGGACGAGCGGCTCGGGCACGGGTTGCAGGGCGCGGTCGGGCTCGGTCTGCCGCTCGCCCCGGACGACGTGGCCGGGCCGATCGCCGCCGCGCCGCGGGAGTGGTTCGAGGTGGAGTTGGGCGCGCTCTCCGCGTGCGTCGAGCAGGCGGTCCGGCTCGGGCTCGCGGAGGTCGCCGGCGGGTTGGCGCTGCGGATGGTGGGGTTCCTCGCCCTGCGGACCTACGACGTGGAACGGGAGCGGATCCTGCGTGCCGCGGTCGCGTCCACTCGCGCGCACGGTGTGGACCGGCAGTCGGTGCGGCTGCTGCTGAGCCTGTTCGGGTTGGCCGCTCAACGCGCCCGGTTCGAGGAGTTGCCCGCGTTGGCGGCGGAAGGACTGGCGGTGGCGCGCAAGCTCGGTGACGCGCACGGGATCGTGGGCGCGCTGGGCAACGCGGGGTGGGCGGCGCAGGGCGTTGGGCGGCTCGCCGAGGCGGCGCGGTGGTACGAGGAGGCGGTGGACGCCTGTGACGCGGGCACGCCGACCGCGTTGGCGCGGTGGATGGCGTTGTCGTTGGCCCGCACCCGGCACGAGGCGGGGTTCTCCGCGCAGGCCGTGCCGGTGGTGGAGCGGCTGCTGGCCGACCCGGACGAGGTGGCGCGGAACAGGGCGCAGCTGCTCGTGCTCGGCGCCGACGTGCTGCTGGCCGTCGGGCGGGACGGGGAGGCGGAACGGTGGCTGACCGAGGCGGCGGGGCTCCTCGGCGACCTCGGTGACGAGCTGGGGTCGGCTCGCGTCGGGCACGACCTGGCCAGGGTGTGGCTGCACCGGGGCGAGTGGGACCGGGCCGCCGAACGGCTGGACCGCGTGCTGCGGGCGCACGAGGAGTTCGGCGTGCGGGACGAGGTCGCCCGGACGCTCGGCACGGTGGGCGAGCTGGAGCTGCGCCGGGGCGGGCCGGCGGCCGATGCGCTGCGTCGGTCGTTGGCGATCTGGCGGGAGGTGGGCGCGCGGCTCGACGTGGCGCGGACGTTGGCGCGGCTGGCCTTCGCCGACCCGGACGGCGCGGCGGCGCACCGGCGGGAGTGCGCCGGGATCCTCGACGAGCTGGGGCTGGACGACCGCGCGTTGCGGCTGCCCTCCGACCTGCATCGCGCTCGGATGCCGCCCGGATAGCGGTGGTCGGCACAGTCACCGGAACCGGCCCACCGGGGTCCGGAGTCAGGGGGAGGTTCAGGTGAACAGAGTCGTTTCGCGCCTGCTGCTGCCGGTGGCGGCGGTGTCGGCGATGCTGCTGCCGGGTGTCACGGCGTCCGCGCAGGGGGAGTTCACGGCGCAGCGGATCGTGGCGTGGCCGCCGGACTGCGCCGACGAGACGCGGTCGTACGACCTCGGCGCGATGGTGTGCTTCAACCCGACCGGGGAGCACCTGTACGTGTGCGACGTCGAAGCCGACGGGCACCACCCCGCGGCGCGGTACCAGGGCAGCCACGACACCGAGTGGGCCTACAAGCACCACACCGGGCCGGGCAGCGGCGTCGGCACGTGCCTGGACGTGGACTTCGACATGCCGGAGAACACGTCCATCCGGTACGCGGCCCTCAACTTCGAGGGCGCCCGCCAGGTCAGCGGCGGGCCGACCACCGGGTGGATCTCGGCCGACGGCTGAGGCGCCGGCCGTGGCGGCTGGGGGTCGTCACGGCAGGGGGCGGCGGCCGGCGAAGCCGAGGTCCGTGCGGTGGTACCAGTCGAGGCCTTGGTCGCCTTCGAGCCAGCACAGCAGCACGGGCACGCCGTCGAGGTCGGACGGGAAGTCGACCAGCAGGGGCGCGAAGCCCTTCAGCTCGGCGCCGGTCGACTGCACCGTGGTCATGAGGTCGTCCAGCCGGGCCTGTGCCGCCTTCAGCTCGGGCAGGCCGCCGAGGTCGGTGGGTCCGCCGCCGTCGAGCGAGGCGGCCAGCTCGGCGGCGTCGGCCCGGACCTCGACGATCTCGGTGAGCACCGGCAGGAGCCTGGCCAGCTCTTCTCGCGCCTCGGGCACGCTGAACACGGTCACCCCTGGTCCGCCGTCGACTGCCGTACCCGAACAGGCTACCCGCAGCGTCGGCGCCGGTTCGGGCCCGCGGCGGTTACCCGGCCGGGCGATCCCTGGTGGGATGGGAGGTGGACGCACGGAGAGGTGCCGCCATGGTCGAGGTCAGCCGGCACGACACGGTCACCGGGAGGTCGGCCGAACTCCTGGCCGGGCTCGACGGGGACATCGGGGCGCGCGTCGACCGGGCGGCCCGCGACCCGGACACGTTGAGCCCGCTGTTCCTGCACGCCCTGCGCCGGCTCGGCCACCGGTGCGTGCTCGACCCGGGCGGCACCAGCCGGGAAGCCTGGGACAGCCTGGTGTTCGCGCTGGACGTCGGCGCGGCGGTCTTCGCCGTCGCGGACGCGTCGCCCGGCGCCGAGGTGCCGTGCCGGCTCGGCGGCGAGGTCGTCGCGCTGCGCGGCACCGGGCCGGTGCGGTACGCGACGGCGGAGACGTGGCTGACCACGATGTGGCTCGCGGTCCTGGCGCGGGACCCGGACGCGGTGGAACGGCACACCGCCGTGCCGGTCGAGCTGCTGAAGGCCTCCGGCGCGGCGGAACCGCACTACCTGCTGCACATGGTGCGGATGCTGCAGCTGTTCTTCCGCCTGGAGAGCGGCGCGGACCGCGAGCTGAACTCCGCGGTCGGCCACGGCGACCCGGCGGAGTTCGCCGACCCGGCCGCGCGCGAGGCCGCCGCGCGCATCCGCTACCCGCAGCAGCGGCTGTTCCACTACTTCCTGGTCGACCACTCCGACGAGCAGTTCAACGACGCGCTGGCCCAGGCGCTGCGCCACCACCGGGCCTACTGGACGGCGACCGGCGACCGCGCCGCCTCCCCGGCCGGCTACCTGGCGCTCGGCCCGCTCGCGCTCACGGCCGTCGCGCACGACGCGGGCACCGCGATCACGGTGACCTCCGACTACCTGCCGACGGCGCTGTACGACGGGTCGGCGTTCGCCGAGCACCGCTGACGTCGGGGCCACCAGCGGCCGGCGGCCCCGACGTCACGCGTCAGCGCAGCGGCGGTGAGGCCAGCCGCGCCAGTTCCAGCGCCTGCTCGGGCCACCAGCGGCCGGCGGCCGGGCCGCCCTGGCACTCGCCGTCCGACTCACCGGGGCGCTTGATCCACAGGAACGCGTCCACCAGCGGGATGCCGGTGTCCGCCGTGGGGCGTTCGCCGAGGCCGCGGCCCGGCGGGTTGCACCAGTCGGTCTCGCCCTCGCCCGGCGTGTAGTGGCCGAGGCCGTTGCGGCTGGTGTCCAGCACGAAGTGCGTCATCTTCGACTTGCGCACCGGCAGCGCGTCCAGCACGTCGTCGGCCGGGCAGCTGGTCGCGCCCTGCTCCGTGCGCAGGTAGAGGCACTTGGAGATGCGCGTGCCGTACTGGACCAGGTCCTCGGTGAAGCGGTAGTTCGAGGTGTTGAGCGCGAACCCGTCCGCCCGCGTGATGCCGCCCTGGAGCAGGCGGTTGACGATGCCCAACTGCTGCCGCGGCTCGCCGTAGCCCGCGTCGTAGTCGTTGAGCGCCTGCCACGCGGAGTGCCCGGCGTCGAGGTAGACGCGGGTGTGCTTGCCGCGCTTGAGCGCGTCCACCGCGTGGTTGATCTCGCGGAACCGCTGCGGCACCAGCTCCTCGTCCGGCCCGATCGTGCACCACGGCTCGCTGGTCAGCAGCGCCAGGCCGTCCGGCTCGACGACCACGACCGCCTTCTCGTCACCGATGCCGTCGGCGAAGGCGTCGATCCACTCCTTGTACTCCTGCTCGCTGCGCGCGCCGCCCGCGGACCACTGCGAGCAGTCCCGGTAGGGCACGAAGTACGCGACGAGCACCGGCACCTGGTCCTTCGCCCGTGCCGCGCGCACGACGTCCCGCACGTTCTCCCGCACCTGCTCGGCGCCCGCCGTGGTGAACCAGATCGCGGTCGGCTGCGCGGCCAGGGCCGACATCAGCCCGGCGTCGGCCTCGCGCCCCTCGGCACGCCACTGCTCGGCCTGCCGCGCGGCGTTGCCGTCCGGTTCGACGTAGAACGACGTGCCCTTGGGCAGGTGCGGCGGTCCCGAAGCCGCCACCGTCTCCTCCGCTCCGGCGCCACTCGCGCCGATCAACGCGCACACCGCGGTCGCGGCCAGGGTCAACCCGACGCGCCGCCGTCTCGGTCCGATGTTCACTCGACTGCTCCTCACGGAACGCTGGGAGCGCTCCCAACCGGCCGTCAGCATGCGTGTTCATGAGCTGCATCACAACCCCCGGTCACGCGTGCGGTCACCGTTTCGGAATCCGCTCGTTACCTGACGCGCCCGGCACCTGGACGGGTGCTTGTGGTCGTTCGAGTTGTGGACCCCGACCGCGCCGTCTACCTCTGGACCGGTGCTCACCACCATCGCGGTCGCGGTCGGCGCCCTGGCCCTGGGGCTGTTCTTCAACTGGCTGCTGAAGCGGCGCCGCCACCTCGAGCCGGGCGGCGAGCCGATCACGAACAGCGACCTGACCAGCCCGATGGAGACGCTGGCCGTGCTGCTCCTGGCGTTCGTGATGGTGGTGGCCGCCGAGTCCTACAGCGCGGCGGACGAGGCGGTGCGGTCCGAGGCCGTCGTGGTGGAGCACCTCTTCGAGTTCGCCGAGTTCGCGCCGGAGCCCGCGGCGCGGACGTTGCAGGGCGCGACGGTCTGCTACACCCGCGCCGTGCTGACGCACGAGTGGTCCTACATGGAGCAGGGCACCGGTCTCTCGCCCGTGCCGAGCATCTGGAGCGCCCGGTTCCGCGAGGTGCTCAGGGAGCTCGGCGCGGCGGACCCCCTGTTCGAGACGCTGGTCAACGCGGACGAGCGGCGTTCCGAGGCGCGTATGGAGCGCATCGCGCAGTCGGCGCCGGCGATCCCGGAGATCCTCTACTGGTTCATGGTGCTGTCGCTCGCGGTCACCGTGGCGGCGTTCGCGTTCAACCTGCCCGCCCACCGGCGCGGGGTGGAGATCACCACGCTGGTCGTGCTGACCGTGCTGTTCACCCTCTGCCTGATGCTCATCCGGGACGTCGACCGGCCGTTCGCGGGCGTGATCAGCGTGTCGGACGGGTCGTTGCGCTCCACCGAGGAGTACATCACCGAGGGCTACACCACCCGGTACGGCGAGGACAGCGTGCCGTGCGAGGGGACGGGCGACCCGCGCGAGGGTTCCTGACGCCACCGTGACCGCTTCCGGCCACCGCGGAACGGGACCACGCGCGCAGTGCCGACGATGGGCCCGTGAGACGACTCAGCACCGCGCTCGCGGCCGTCGCGCTCGTGGCGCTGTCCACACCGGACGCCCACGCCGCGCCGCCGCCGGGCGCCTGCCGCGACCCCGAGCCCGCGCGCCCGCCGATCAAGGAGCTGCCGTGGGCGCAGCAGGCGCTCGACGTGACGCGGGCGTGGCCGCACAGCACCGGCGCCGGCGTGCTCGTCGCGGTCGTGGACACCGGGGTCGACCGCGACCACCCGCAGCTGAGCGCGGCCGGGAAGGTGGCGCGCGGCGAGGACTTCTACCTGGTCGGCGACCTGCCCGGCGACTTCGACTGCGGTTCGCACGGCACCGCGGTGGCGAGCATCGTCGCCGCCGACCCGGCGCCGGGCGTCGGCTTCCACGGTGTCGCGCCCGGCGCTCGGGTGCTGCCGGTGCGGGTCGCGGACCGGGACCTGGACGACACGGGCGCGGTGAACGCGCTCGACCCCGTCGTGCTGGCGCGCGGCATCTGGTACGCCGCCGACCAGGGCGCGAAGGTGATCAACCTGTCGATGTCCGGGCAGGAGGACAACCAGTACGTGCGGGACGCCGTGGCGCACGCCGTGGCCAAGGACGTGCTCGTGGTGGCCGCCGCGGGCAACCGGCAGCAGGACGGCGGCCCCCGGCTGGCGTCGTTCCCCGCCGCGTACGACGGTGTGCTCGGCGTCGGCGCGATCGACATCGCGGGCGACCGGATGGCCGGCTCCCAGCTCGGTGACTACGTCGACCTGGTCGCGCCGGGCAAGGAGGTGGCCGGCGCGACCAGGGCGGGCGGGCACGCGTACTGGCAGGGCACGAGCTTCGCGGCGCCGTTCGTCGCGGGCACGGCCGCGCTGGTGCGGGCGGCGTGGCCGGAGCTGACCGCGCCGGAGGTCGCGCGCAGGCTGCTGGCCACGGCGAGCCCGGGTCGCGGTGAGGCCGCCGCGTACGGCGTCGGCGTGGTGAACCCGTACCGCGCGGTCACCGACGGGTTGGCGGCGGCGAAGCCGGAGGTCGTGCCGGTGGTGGTCAAGCCGGTCGAGGACCCCGAGGCGGCACGGGAACGGGCCTGGTGGCGTGCGGCGGCGGCGGACGCGCGCGGGCACGTCGTGCTCGCCGTCGCGGTGGTGCTCGCCGCGGGCGTGCTCGCGTTCGTGCTGGTCAACGGCCGCCGTCGGCGGTGGACGCCGACCCGGCTCGACCCGCTGCCCGAGGGGGCGCCGCCGGCCGAGGTGCCGGACCAGGTGTTCCTGTTCCCCCGGTGAGGCGACGAAGCCGAGAAGTTGAGCCGCTGAAAAGCCCGGGAGGCCGGGAGTCGAGCCGGTGAGAGCCGGGGAAGCCGAGGGTTGAGCCGCCGAGAGCGGGCCGCCGCGGAGTCGAGACACCGAAAGGCCCCGACGCCGGTGAGCGTCGGGGCCTGCTCGCGTGCCGCTCAGATCCCCGTGCTGCCGACCCGTGCCACGGCCGAGCCGAGCGCCTGCTGGAGTTCGGCGTTGGCCTTGTCCACCCCGCCCCGCAGCGCCTGCAGCATGGCCTGCTGCGCGGTCGACACCTGGTGCCACGCGGCGCTGATCTCGCCGAACTGGCCACCGGCCTGGTCGAGCCAGTCCGCGGACGTGGCGCCCGCGGTGGTGCGCCAGGTGTCCATCTCCTGCTCGACCTTCGCGACCGTCGAGGCGATCTGCGCGGCCAGCCCTTCGAGCTGGGCGAAGTTGCCCTTGATGAGCATGTCGTTCCTCCCTTGTCCGGTGTCTCCCCTTGGCCCGGCTCGGCGGTCAGCCGAGCGCGCCGCCGAACGGGCTCGCGCCCTGCACGGCGTTCAGCCCGGACGCCGAGGCCTGGTCGGCGTTGAGGTAGGTGTTCGAGGAGAACCTGGTGTTCTCGCCGAGGCTGTTGAGCGCGGTGGTGAGCCGGGCGATGCCCGCCTCCCACTGGGCGTGCGCGGAGTCGAACGCGGGCCGCGCGGTGCCCTCCCACGCGCCCTTGAGCGCGTCCACGGTGGGACGCAGCGACGCCTTGTGCCCTTCGATGTCACCGGACACGGTCGACGCCATCGCGGCGGCGCGCTCCAGTGTCTCGGTAACGCCGTGAAGTTGGTCCTGCACTCCGGTTCTCCTTTCGCTGGTTTGCCGGTCGGCGCTGCCCAGCGAACCGCGCGGACCGCGCGACCGGCGGCACGCGGCACGTTCCTGCCACCACCGCCCGCCGACCGCCCGCGCGGCACCACGATCGGTCCCGACACCGAGGAAGGGGTGAGCCGGCGTGGCGACCGTGGTGGTGACGAGGCCTCAACGCAGGCCCGCGCCGGAGATGCCGTCCGGCGAGCTGGTGCTGGAGGCGCCGCCCGAGCTGCCCCAGCCCGCCGCCCGCGCGTGGACGCAACTGGTCGTGGTGCTGCCGATGGTGGCGATCATGGCGGCGATGCTGCTGGTGTTCGGCGGCGGCACGACCGGCGCGCTGCGGTTCGTCGTGTTCGGCCTCTTCGGTGTGGCGATGCTGGCGATGGTGCTGGTGTCGTTGCTGAACAACAGCGGTCCGAGCAAGCGGGAGATGGCGCAGGCCAGGCGGTCCTACCTGCGGCAGTTGGCGCAGCACCGGGTGCGCGTCACGCGGTCGATCCGCCGCCAGCGCGACGCGTTGGCCCACCTGCACCCCGAGCCGGACGCGCTGCTGTCGCTCGCCGCGGGCGACCGGCGGTGGGAGAGGCGCCGGTCCGACGCGGACTTCGCCGTCGTGCGCGTCGGACTCGGCCCGCAGAGCCCGGCCCTCGACCTCGTGCCGCCGGACACCGTGCCGCTGGAGCGGCTGGAACCGTTGTCCGCCTCGGCTTTGCGGCGGTTCCTGACCACCTACGCGACGGTGGCCGACCTGCCGCTGGCGCTGGCGTTGGCCGGGTTCGGCGTGATCCACGTCGGCGGCGACCGGGAACGCGCGGTGGCGCTGGCACGGGCGGTGCTGGCGCAGTTGGCGGTGTTGCAGGCGCCGGACGACGTGCGGGTGGCGGTGTGCGCGAACGACGTGCGGCGGCCGGTGTGGGAGTGGGTCAAGTGGCTGCCGCACGCCCTGCACCCCGACCGCACCGACGCGGTCGGACCGGTGCGGCTCGTCACGTCCGGCGTGGTCGCGCTGGAGGCGTTGCTGGACGACCTGCTCGCCGACCGGCCCCGGTTCGACCCCGACGCACCGCGGGCCACGGCCGGGCCGCACCTGGTGGTGGTGCTGGACGGCGGCGCGGTCGCGGGCTCGGACCACCTGATGACCGGCGGCGGTGTCGAGGGCGTGACCGTGCTGGACCTGTCGTCGCCGTTGCCGCGCGTGCCGGAGCGGGCCGCGTTGGTGTTGGAGGTCGCCGCGGACGGTGTGCTGAGCGCCCGGACGGTGGAGGGCGTCGTCGAGCTGGGCCGTGCCGACGTGCTCGACCTGCCCACCGCCGAGGCGCTGGCCCGGGAGCTGGCCCCGTTGCGGCTGACCGCGGGCAGCGCGGGCGAGCAGCCGCTGTCCGGCGACACCGGCCTGGAGGACCTGCTGGACCTCGGCGAGGTGTACTCCTACGAGCCGGGGGAGAACTGGCAGCCGCGGCCCAACCGGGACCGGCTGCGCATCCTGTTCGGCATCCGCGAGGACGGCACGCCGGTCGAGCTGGACCTCAAGGAGTCCGCGCAGGACGGCATGGGGCCGCACGGCCTGCTCATCGGCGCGACCGGGTCGGGCAAGAGCGAGCTGCTGCGCACCCTGGTGCTGGGGCTGGCGCTGACCCACCCGCCCGAGTCGCTGAACTTCGCGTTGATCGACTTCAAGGGCGGCGCGACGTTCGCGACCCTGGACCGGTTGCCGCACACCAGCGCGGTGATCACCAACCTGGTCGACGAGCTGCCGCTGGTCGACCGGATGGCCGACGCGGTGAACGGCGAGCTGGTGCGCCGCCAGGAACTGCTGCGCGCGGCGGGCAACTTCGCCTCGCTGCGCGACTACGACCGGGCACGTGCGGCGGGCGCACCGCTGCCCGAGGTGCCGACGCTGCTGGTGGTGTGCGACGAGTTCAGCGAGCTGCTGTCGGCCAAGCCCGACTTCGTGGACATCTTCGTGCAGATCGGGCGGTTGGGCCGGTCGCTGGGCGTGCACCTGCTGCTGGCCAGCCAACGGCTGGAGGAAGGCCGGTTGCGCGGGCTGGACACGCACCTGTCGTACCGGATCGGGTTGCGCACGTTCTCGGAGCTGGAGAGCCGGACCGTGCTGGGTGTCACGGACGCGTTCAGCCTGCCCCGCGCGCCCGGCCACGGTTTCCTGAAGTTCGGCACGGAGCCGATGGTGCGCTTCCGGTCGGCGTACGTGTCCGGCGTGCACCGCAGGCCCGGGTCGGGTGGCGCGCCGGGTTCGGTGGAGGTGCCGGGGATGGCGCCGTTCACCACCGACTACGTGGCGCCGCCCGCCGTGCCCGTGGTGGACCCGGTCGACGAGGACGCGGTGGGCGAGAGCCTGCTGGACATCCTGGTCGACCGGTTGGCCGGCCGCGGCACGCCCGCGCACCAGGTGTGGCTGCCACCGCTGGACCGCTCGTCCACTTTGGACGAGCTGCTGGGCGCGCTCGACGCGGACGCCGTGCGCGGGCTGTGCCCGGTCGACGCGCGGCGCAACGGTGGGCTGCGCGCGGTGATCGGCCTGGTGGACCGGCCGTTCGAGCAGCGGCGCGACCTGCTGGAGCTCGACCTGTCCGGCGCGGCCGGGCACGTGCTGGTGGTCGGCGGTCCGCGCAGCGGGCGCAGCACGGCGTTGCGGACCGTGGTGGCGAGCCTGGCGCTGACGCACACGCCGGCGGAGGTGCAGTTCTACTGCCTGGACTTCGGCGGCGGGCTGCTGGGCGCGTTGCGCGGGCTGCCGCACGTCGGCGGGGTGGCCGGCCGGCAGCAGGCGGGCGCCGTGCGGCGGACCGTGGCCGAGGTGGCGGCGGTGCTGGAGCGGCGGGAGCGGCTGTTCGCCGAGCACGAGGTCGACGGCATCGCCGGGTTCCGGGCGCTGCGCCGCGAGGGCCGGTTCGCCGACGAGCCGCACGGCGACGTGTTCCTGGTGATCGACGGCTGGCAGACGCTGCGCAAGGAGTTCGAGGACCTGGAGGACGTGGTCTCCGACATCGCGACGCGCGGCTTGTCGTTCGGGGTGCACGTGGTGGGCACGTGCGCGCGGCCGTTCGACCTGCGGCCGGGGATCCGGGATCTCTTCGGCAGCCGGTTGGAGCTGCGGCTGGGCGACCCGCTGGACAGCGTGGTCGACCGGCGGAGCGCGGCGGCGGTCCCGGAGGGCTCGCCCGGCCGCGGCATCACGCCGGACAAGCACCACCTGCTGGTGGCGTTGCCGCGGCTCGACGGGCAGTCCGATGTGGACAGCGCGACGCCCGCGCTCGGCGAGCTGGTGGACGCGGTGGCCCGGGCCTGGACGGGCGCGCCCGCGCCGAGGGTGCGGCTGCTGCCGAGCCGGGTCGCGGCGGCCGACCTGCCCGCGGTCGACTCGGACCTGCGGTTCGCGATCGGGGTCGCCGAGCACGACCTGGGGCCGGTGCACCTCGACTTCGCGGCCGACGCGCACTTCCTGGTGCTGGGCGACGCGGAGTCCGGCAAGACGTCGTTCCTGCGGCTGCTGGCCAGGCGGATCGTGGCCAACCGCACGCCCGCGCAGGCCAGGCTGCTGGTGGTCGACCACCGGCGCGGCCTGGTCGGCGACGTCCCGGACTCGCACCTGCTCGGCTACGGCGGGGACACCTCCACCACCGCGCACCTGATGTCGGAGGCGGCGCGGGCGATGGCGGCGCGGCTGCCGGGCCCCGACGTGACGGCGGAGCGGTTGCGCGCGCGGAACTGGTGGACCGGACCCGAGCTGTTCGTCCTGGTAGACGACTACGACCTGGTCGCGACCGGCATGGACAACCCGTTGCTCGCGTTGCTGCCGTACCTGCCGCAAGGGCGTGACATCGGGCTGCACGTCGTGCTGACGCGGCGGACCGGTGGCGCGGGGCGCGCGCTGTTCGAGACGTTCGTCGCCAGGCTGCGCGACGTGGGCTCGCCGGGCCTGATGTTGTCCGGCGACCGCAACGAGGGGCCGCTGCTCGGCGGCCTCAAGCCCGAGCCGCTGCCACCGGGGCGCGGCCGGCTGGTCGACCGGCGGCGCGCGCCGTCGCTGGTGCAAGTGGCAGATCCGGACCGAGGGAGCGATCAGTGATCAAGGGGATGACCGAGTACATGGCCGCGTTCCGGCCACGGCCGTTGGACCTGGGGAGAGTGGCGCCGCACGCCGCGCCGGGCGGGTGCGGCGGCGGTGTGCTGGAGTGCCCGCCGTTCCAGGCGGCCGACGAGGCGTCGACCACCGCGCTGACCACGTACCTGACGGCCGTCGACCAGGAGTTGGCGCGGTGCCAGGAGATCGCGGTGGCCTGCGCCGACGACTACCTGCGTGCGGACGGCGCCGGGGCGCAGTCCCTGGTCCGGGCGGGCGAGACCGCGCCGCTCGGGCCCGCGCCCGTGTTCGCCGAGGCGGCCCGCCTGTCCCGCAACGCCCGTCGTGGGCCCGGCGGCGAGTTGGCGGGGATGTCATGAGCTACGCGGGGATGACGCTGCAGCAGATGGCCGACATGGTGCGCAAGGAGGTCAGCCACGTCCCGCGGCTGCGGCAGGCGAGCCGGATGTGGCAGGAGGCGCGGGACGAGCTCGAGTTGTCCCGTGAGTCGCTGCGCCGTGAGATCGACGTGTTGGCTCCGCAGTGGACGGACCAGGCCGGTGACCTGTTCGCGGCGCGGGCGTCCAAGGCGGAGCGCGGGATGGCCGAGTGGGTCGCGCGGATCGACTCGGCGCAGCCGTGGAAGGCGCTGGACGACCTCGCCAAGGACATCCCGGAGGCGATGGAGTACATCGAGCTGTGCCTGGCGACGCAGAAGCAGCTGATGGCCGCCGCCAACTCGGGTGGCGCCGGGTCCGTCGAGGGGCAGTTCGCGGAGTTGCAGCGGCGGGCGGCGGCGCGGATGCAGGTGCTGGCCGGGTTCTTCACGGCGGCGACGAGCGCCGTCGAGGCGGCCGGGCAGGGCGCGGGCGTCACGTCGGCAGGTGGTGGCGGCGGTTCTGAGGCGGCGGGCGGTGGGCCCGGTGGCGGTCCGGCGGGCGGTCCGGCCGGTGGACCCGCGGGCGGTCCGGCCGGTGGCCCTGCCGGTGCTGCGGCAGGTGGTGCGGCGGGTGGGGCCGCCGGTGGTCCTGCGGCCGGTGGTCCCACCGGTGGTCCGGCCCTGGCCGGTGGCGCGGCGGCTCCGCCGAAGCTGCCGACCCTGCCGCCGCCCGTCGACCTGCCGCCGGCCCGTCCGGCCACGGCGTTGCCGCAGCTGCCCGTCGCGCCGGCCGTCGGCACGCCGGGTGTGACGACGGCGTTGTCGGCACGTGGTGTCGGCGGGCGGGGCATCGGAGGGGCGGGATTGACCGGCCAGTCCGGCGTGCCGATGATCCCCCGGGCCGCGAAGCCGGGCACGCTCTCGGCCGCCGCCCTGACTCCGCCGCCGCCACCCGTGCTGCCTGCCGTGGGCGCGGGGTCGACGTCGTCGCCCGCGACGCGTGGTGGTGGCGTGCCGCCGATGGTGCCGCCGATGTCGGGCGCGGCGCAGTCCGGTTCCGGCAAGCCGAAGCCGGGGGAGGCCCAACGTCCGGCTGTGGGCAAGGGGCGTCAGCGCGTCGGCACGCCTGGAGTTCCCGATGCGTTGCGGGGGAGGGCGAACCCGGGCGGCGTGCTGCCCACGCGCACCGACCGGCGGCGGACCGCCGAGGCGGAGGCGTTGGACGAGGAACTGTGGCAGACGGAGGAACCGAGGTCACCCCTGACCGGCCGCTGAACTGCGACGCACCGCACCGCCCGTCGGCACGAGCGACGGGCGGTGCGGTGTCTTGTCGTTCGGTGGACGTACGAATCGCCGGTGGCCCGCCGCTTCGACTTGCGGCAGGCCACCGGTGTTCAGGTTCGGCGGAGGGCGGTGGCCGGGTCGAGAGGGGAGCCGTGCGGCACGCGGGAGACCAGGCTCACCGGCAGCCGGACCGGCGTGATGTCCTTGTACCCCAGCACTTCCAGCAGCTCACGGCTGGCCAACGCGTGCGCCCGACCTTGGTCGGTCACCAGCGCCACCGTGCCGATCGGAGCGTCGGGGCCCGGCATCACCTCGACCACCGCCGCACGGCCCGGCGGCACCACGACGCGGTCGGCGAGCGGCGTTCCCGTCTCGGTGCGCCGGGCGGTGGCGGTCATCAGGGGGTCCGGCGCCGGCAGGTCCGGGTCCACCACCAGGGTGGGCGGCGAGCCCGCGCCGTCGAACGCCGCGCACAGCGCCGAACCGTCCACCGCGGCGAACTCCGGGCGCGAGGTGGGCGGCTTGCCCGGTCCGGTCGCCACCGGCGGCCCCTGCCGCGCCTGGCCCGCCACCACCAGACCCAGCGGGAGGCCGACCGGCTGGCCGCCGTCGTAGGCCTGCGCGGTCGGCGGGAAGGCGCGTTGGACGTCGTACTGCAACTCCGAGATCGGCCGCAGCACCTCCGCCTCGGCCAGGTAGTGCTGCACCTCGCCACCGGACGTCTCGACAACCAGCAGCTGGCCGATCCGCGCGCCCGGCGCCGCCGTGGACGTCGCCCCGGTGTCCGGCAGCGCGATCGGCGCGATCGGGTCACCCGCCGGCAGCACGTCGACCAACGCCGAACCGACCCGCGCCCGCGGCTCCGACCGCAGCGCCAGACCCACCGCCACCGCGTCCGCCTCCCGGATCCGGTGCCGGAAACCACGCCACAGCAGGTACTGGTCACCGGTGTCCGGCACCTCCACCAGCAGCGCTTCCGACGCCAACGACCGCCCGCCCGGCACGTCACCGCCGACGACGAGCACCGAGTCGTTGACCGTCGCGCCGGTGACGTCCGGCCGCGGCTGGGAGCACATCGTCCAGCCGCCCCCGAGCAGCCGCGCCGGGTCGGGCAGGGAGTCGGGCGCGTCCTCGATCCCGATCCGCGGACCGCGCGGCACACCGGTCAACGACGCGCGCGACACCGTGCGCGTCTCCGCGTGCTTGCCCAGCACCAGCAACGCCGACACGTAGTTCGCCACCGGGTGCAGCCGACCGTCCAGGTACACGTGCCGCGCGCCGGTCTCCTCCTCCACCACCACGAACTCGCCGCGCCACGCCGTGCTGCCGCCCGGCGACACCATCCCGTACACCCCGAACCCCGCCAGCACGACGACCGCGATCGCGATGCTCGCGAACGCCGCCACCACCGACCGGCGGAACGGCGGCTGCTCGGGATCGCTCTCGCCGGTGACCAGCGCCGACACCACCCGTTGCAGCAGGAACTGCTGCGCCTGCACCTGATCCCGGTTCGACGCCACGGCTCAGCCCCCCAACCCGCGCAGGTGCCCGTACAGGCCGAGCACCGCGCACACCACCGGCACCACCGCGATCACCACGACGACCTCCAGCAGCTCCGCGTACCGCGACAGCCGCGCGTTCCGCTTCACCCTGGCCAGCCCCACCACGACCACCAGCGCCCCGATCCCGATCACCGCGGGCCCCGTCGGCAGGACCGCCAGCACCGCGATGCCGGCGCCGAGCAGCGGACCGCGTTGCCGCACCGCCGGGTACAGGCGGGCGCGCAGCAGCAGCCCCACCCCGAGCACGCCCAGCAGCACCGTCGCCCACACGTCGCCGCGCATCAGCAGGACCGCGCACGCCGCCACCACGACCGCGCAGCCCGCGAGCATCCCGGTCAGCAGGCCGTCGGCCCGCACCACTGCCTCGCGCACCGCCGCACGTGCCGGTCGCGGCGGGTCGGCGAGCAGGTCGGCGGGCGTGCGCGGCAACGTCGGCAACGGCACCCGGCCGAGCCGGATCGCCAACGGCGCGCACAGCGGCGAGAACACCAGCGCCGCACCCGCGACCACCGCGGCCGCTTCGACGCCGGTCAGCACGTCCGCCGCCAACCACGCGCCGCCCGCGCCGAGCAGCGCCGCCGTGATCGCGCCGGTGAACCACACCGCCTTCTCCGCCACCCCGATCACCGCGAGCACCGACACCACCAGCACCGCCGCGCACGCCGACAGCACGTGCGGCGCGCCGACGCCCGGTCCCGCGCCGACGAACAGCACACCGCCGAGCCCCGCGTACGGCAACGCCGACGCCGCCACGACCGCGCCCGCCCCCGCGTCACCGAACGCACGCGCGCACGCCACACCCGCCGCCACCAGCACCGCGGCCAGACCCCACGGCCACCACGGCGACCCCAACGCCGCCAACGGCACGACGCCGAGCAGCACCAGCAGCGCGCCCGCGAGCAGACCGGCCCGCCGGGTGTGCCGAGGGCCCCACGTCCGGCCGAGACCGGACGCGATCACGTCGACCAGGTCGTCGTACTCCAGCTCCGGCCACTCCGTGCGGCGGTGCGCCAGGTGCAGTACCTCGCCGTCGCGCACGCGGTGCGCGGCGAACGTGCGACCGAGTTCCAATGGTGCGCCATCGGGTTTGCGCAGCAGCCAGCCGTCGTCGGCCGGAGGCTCGCCCGCGTGCTTCAGCAGCCCCGGCAGCACTTCGGCGACCGACGAGTGCTCGGGCAGCGCCAGGTCGATGCGCCGATGCGGTGCGGCGATCGTCACCCGCACCAGCCCTGTGGTGTTCATGCGCGTCACGATGGACCGCCGGCGTCGCCAGTGGTGGTCGTGCGGCAGCTACCGGACACGGCGCGGGGCGGCTGGACGCGCTGCGGCACCGTGGGGACAATGAGCACCGCGATGGCCAATCCTCAAGGCAACCACCTAGTGCCACTGGGCAGCGGCCCGGTGGCGACGGTGTACGCGGGCGCCGGGACCGCGTACAAGGCCTTCCCGACGGCGCTGGACCGACGCACGCGTGCCGCGCTGGAGCGGGAGATCGGCAAGTGGCGGCGGGTGCCGTTCACCCCGGTCGTGCGGGGCGTGGAGGAGCTGGCGGACGGCGTGACCGCGGTGTGCTCCGAGCTGTGCCGGTACTCGCTGGCGGCGCGGGTGCGGCACGAGGGCGCGTTGCCGGTGGCCGAGGTGCTGGACCTGGGGCAGGTGCTGGCGGAGGCGTTGAGCGCCGCGCACGCCGCCGGACTGGTGCACGGCGGCGTCACCGCGACCAACGTGCTGTTCCGGGCGTCCGGCGAGCCGGTGCTGGCCGACGGCGGGCTGGTGGCGCGGCGCGCGTTCCCGACCGACCCGCCGGTGGACTTCGCCGCTCCGGAGACCGTGCGCGACGCGGTGCGTGACGCGCGGACCGACCTGTACGGCCTGGGCGCGGTGCTGTACCTGGCGCTCACCGGCGAGGTGCCGTACCCCGGTCGGATGGGGGAGCGGGCGGAGGAACACCTGTTGCGCGTGCTGGGCGCCCCGGTGCCGGAGGTGGGGCGCGCCGACCTGCCCGCGGGCCTGTCCGACCTGGTCCGGGCGCTGCTGGCGAGGGAGCCGGACTCCCGGCCGACCGATGTGGCGGCACGGCTGGCGGCGATCGCGGGCGTGGGCTTCGACGACTTCGCCGACGCGGCCTACTTCCCGACCACGACGGCGACTGCGCCGAGCCTGCCGTTCACCACGATGCCGACCGCGCCGCCGGGCCCATCGCCTTACGCGCGACCGAGCACCACACCACCCGCGCCGCCACCGGCTGGCACCGAGCCCGGATTGCCCGCGCCTCTACCGCCTTTCGCGTCGCCGTTCGGCACCGAGCCCGGATTGCCTGCAGCCCCAGCGCCGTTCACGCCGCCGGTCGGCACCGAAGTCGGATTGCCTGCGGCCCCAGCGCCGTTCACCCCGCCGTTCGGCACCGAGGTTGGAGCGCCCGCGCCTCCACCGCCTTTCGCGCCGCAGGTCGGCACCGAGCCCGCGTCGCCTGAGGCTCGACCGCCGTTCGCCCCGCAGCCGATCCCGGACCAGACCGCGCACGTGCCGGCGACCGAAGGTTTCCTCGCCGCCACCCCGCCCGCGCCGAGCCCGCCGCAGGAGACCTACCTGGCCATTCCTCCCGCCCCGCCGGTCCGGATGCCCCTGGCCGAGGTCAAGCCGACCGGGAAGGACCCGGAGCGGACCGGGCGGCTCGGGTTGGTGGCAGGCATCGCGGGCGCGTTGGTGTTGTTCGCCGCCGCGCCCTTCCTGCTGCTCGGCGAGGACGCGCCGCCGCCCGCGCCCGCCGCGCCGACCATGAACTCGCCCACCGAGAACGCGCCGGTCCGGATCGAGCTGGAAGTGGTCGAGGAAACCGCCGAGTACGTGCGGCTCGCCTGGCGCAGCACGGCCGAGCTGGACTACGTGGTGATCGTGGCGCCCGACGGCCAACCCAACCGGGCGACGGTGCAGTTGCGCGAGCAGACCATGAAGATCCCGGTCGAGCCCGGCCGCAAGTACTGCTTCGAGGTGCAGGGCACCGACCGCGACCACGTCTACTCCAGCCAGCCCAAGGGCATCCGCGACGCGGTCTGCAAGAAGTAGCTCAGTACCGGAACAACGCCCGCAACCGCTCCTTCACCGGACGGCGGGCCAACCCGGACCGCACCGCCTTCACCGAGGCCCACGCGTGCGCCCGCGCGTCGACCGGCGCGCCCGACCACAGCGCGGCGTCGACCGCCATCGCCAGCCCCGACAACGCGTCCACCGTCGACGGGTCCACGACCGGCCGCGCCGCGGCGGCGGCGTCCCGCACGGTCATCGCCGACGTCACCGCCACCCCGTGCCGGCGCAGACGATCGCGCGCCTCGGCCCACGCGTCCGCCACCGTCCCGGAACGCCGCCGACGCCACGACCGCACCCAGGCCACCAGCGGCACGCCGACCAACCACCCGGCGGGCGGCAGCACGACCAACCACAGCAACGCCGCCCACGGCACGCGCACCGGCGGGTCGACGTCGCCGTCACCGGACGGCGGCAGCACGGGCGGCGCCAGCTCCTCCACCGGCGGCAGCTTCTCCCGCGCCTCCTCGGTCACCTCCGCCAGCCCCGCCGAGGCCGACGACACCCGCGCCGACCCCGTCGGGTCCAACGCCACCCAGCCGACACCGTCCACGGCCACCTCGGGCCACGCCATGGCGTCACCGTTGCGCACCACCGCCTCGTCACCCGAGCCGGCGAACCCGACCACCAACCGCGCCGGGATCGCCAGCACCCGCGCCATCGCCACGTAGGCCGCCGCGAACTGCTCGCTCGTCCCGCGCTTGTCGACCAGCAGGAACCGCTCCAACTGCGGCCAACCGTGCCCGACCGGCAGGTCGCCGGACGTCACCAGCTCGTACTCGCGGCGCATGTGCTGCTCCAGCGCCAACGCGGTCTGGAACGACGACCGCATCCCCCGCACCGCGCCCTTCGCCAACGCCTCCACCCGCGGTGGCACCTGCCCGACGCCGGCGAACCCGCCCGGCGCGGACGGGTCGATCGCCTTGCCCATCAACGTCTCCGGCTCGACCCGCGGCTCCCACCACGTCACCGTGTACGACGAAGCGTCCTTCGCCATCAACGTGCCGCGCGCCGGGTCGACCAACGCCTCCACCCCGTCCACCGCGGCGGGCCGCGCCTGGCTCGGCAGCCACGGACCGCCCAACGACCCCAGCAGCTCCACCCGCGCCGACCGGGAGACCGAGCCGCCGACCTCGGACGGCAGCCCCACGTCCGCCGCAGCTCGCCGCCGGGCGTCCAGCTCACCCCGTCGAACTCGTCCAGCACCGCGATCGGCCACCGGTCGACGGGTTCCGCGTCGGCCGTCGCGTACTCGAACACCGGCGTCGACGGGTCGGCCATCCGCGACGCGAGCAGGTCGAGCGGACTGGCCACCGGCTGGGACGCCAGCGGCGCCGACTCGCCCGTCCGCAACGACCAAGCCGGACCCGACGACACCACACCCAGCGCCACCGCGCCGACGACACCCAGCGCGACGGCCGCCCACGGCACGTCCCGCGCCACGACCACCACACCGCACGCCGCGAACGCCAGCGCCGCCAGGATCGCCGCCACACCACCGGCCGCCGCGTAGGCCTGGCTCAACACCACGACGCCCAACGCGGGCACGAGCGCGACCAACGGCGCACGCAGCCGCAACAGCAGCTCGACCCCGAACACCGCGGCGGCCAGCACCAGCAGCGGCACGAACACGACGACCTCGGGCTCCGGCCGCGCCGGCCACGTCGTCTGCAAGGCCAGCCGCCACGACTCCGTCACCCCGGCGAACACCGCCGACGGCTCGGCGCGCAAGGCGACCAGCACCCCCGCCATCCCGGCCACGGCCGCCGCCACCGCGCGCCACGCCTCACGCGACCGCAGCCACAGCGTCACACCCAGCGCGGGCAGCACGGCCGCGCCGACCGGCAGCAGCAACGCGCCGACCCCGAACACCGGCCCGAACAGCAGACCCGCCACCGCGGCCGCCGCGTGCACGGCGACCGTCCCCCGAACGGCCACGCTCACCTCACCGCCTCGTTCCACCAGCGCACCGCCCGTTCGGCGTCCGGCGCCCAGATCACCCGCGCGCCGACGACCTCGCCGGGACCTCCGAGCGAGAACACGACGTCCGGCCGCAGCGGCGCGATCGCGTCCAGCGGACCCGCCGTCACCACCACCAGGCTGCCGGGCGGCCGGGCCGGCAACGCCGAACCCGGACGCACGTCCAGCACGCACAGCTCGTCCATCAACCGCCGTGCGCCCAGCACCCCGCCCCGCACGGTCACATCCGCGCCGCACGGCGTCAGCAGCCGGCCGTGGCGACCGGCGACGACACCCGCGTGCAGCAGGGACGCGGCGATCTCCACGGCCTCCTCGAAACCCTTGTCGTGCCGGGTGTCCAGCAGCAGCGTGAACCGCGGCTGGTCGGGGTCGGCGTAGTCGCGCACCATCAGCTTCCCGGTCCGCGCGGTCGCCTTCCAGTGCACCAGCCGCACCTCGTCGCCGGGCACGTACTCGCGCACCTCGCGCAGGTCCAGCGAGCCGCGCGGCGACTGGTCGGTGGTCGGCCCGTCGTGGTGGTGCCGCCGGTAGCCGCCCGTGAACGGCCGCGCCGGGTGCAGCCGCGGGTGCACCCACAGCGTCACCGTGTCGCCGGTGTCCACCAGGTTGCGCACCAGGCCGAGCGGGTCGGCGCGTTCGATCGCCAGCGGGCCGACGGTGTGCTTGCCGCGCGACGTGGTCGGCAGCTCGTACCGGTACACCGCGTCGGTCCGCACGACCACGCCGCGCACGTGCGGCCCGCACCGGTCCCGCGCGGTGAAGCCGCCGCCCGCGTGCCGCACGTCCAGCCGCGCCAACGCGGGCTTGCCGCGCTCGACCCGGTCCGGGTAGACGTCACGCCGCACGTCGACGCGCGGACGTCGGGCCGCGACGGCGAACGCCGCCACCACCGCGCCGACCGACAGCCCGGCCAGCGCCTGGAACAGCGGGTAGCCGGCCGCGAAACCGCCGACACCGCACAACAGGGCCACGACGAGCACGGCGACGCCGCGCCGGGTCAACCGCACCGGTCAGCCCGCCGCGAGCGGTGCCGCGACCGTGCCGAGCACCTCCGCGACCACTTCGGAGGGTCGGCGCTGGTTCAGCTCCGCGTCGGGGGTGAGCACCAACCGGTGCGACAGCACGGGCTCGGCCACGGCCTTGATGTCGTCCGGCGTGACGAACAGCCTGCCCTCGGTCGCGGCCAGCGCCTGCCCGGCCCGCACCAGGGCGATGCTGCCGCGCGGGCTCGCGCCCCAGCGCACGGCGGCGTGCTCCCGGGTGGCCGCGGCGAGCCGCACGGCGTACTCGACGATCGCGGGCGCGATGTGCGAGCCGCGGACCTCGGTGATCGCCTCCCTCAACGTGGGGATGTCGATCACCGGTTCGAGGTCGTCCGGGCCGACCCGCGCCGCGTCGCTCATCACCACCAGCACCTCGGCGGCCAGGTCCGGGTACCCGACGGACAGGCGCATCAGGAACCGGTCCAGCTGGGCCTCGGGCAGCCGGTAGGTGCCCTCCATCTCGATCGGGTTCTGGGTGGCCACCACCAGGAACGGGTGCGGCACCTCGTGCGACGTCGAGTCGACCGTGACCCGCCGCTCGCTCATCACCTCCAGCAGCGCCGACTGGGTCTTCGGCGTGCCCCGGTTGACCTCGTCGGCCAGCACCACGTTGGCGAACACGCCGCCGGGGTGGAACTCGAACCGCTCGGTCTTCTGGTGGTACACGGTCACGCCGGTGATGTCACCGGGCAGCAGGTCGGGGGTGAACTGGATGCGGTGCCACGTGCCGCCGACGCTGCGCGCCAGGCACCGCGCCAACGTGGTCTTGCCCAGGCCGGGCACGTCCTCGATGAGCAGGTGCCCCTCGGCCAGCAGCGCGGCCACGGCGAGCCGCACCACCTCGGGCTTGCCGCGCACGACCCGC
The DNA here is from genome assembly GCF_001280085.1 of Saccharothrix sp. NRRL B-16348. GTDB lineage: Bacteria > Actinomycetota > Actinomycetes > Mycobacteriales > Pseudonocardiaceae > Actinosynnema. The sequence goes on from NZ_LGED01000229.1 coordinate 23,916, forward strand.
TGCACGTTGTCCGCGATCGCCCGGTAGGCCTCGGCCGCGCGCATCCCGCTCACTCCCATTCCAGGCGGTTGGATTCGACGTCGCCGACGGTAACCCAGACGGTGTGGCCGACGCCGTGGTAGTAGAAGGCGTTGAAGGTTGCCCGTCCCTCGGCATCCGTCGTGAAGCCGTGTCCGGGGTTGTCGTAGCCGTCGGCCGTCGAGTGCGGATAGGCGTCGTAGGACGTTTCAGGCTCGAAACCCGTCACGACGACGTGCATCCAGTAGCAGTCGGATTCACTGCACCTATCTGCCAGGGGTCCCTTGGAGAGGGTGATCGACCTCGAGGACGGCTGCGGTGCCGTGCGGACGACGGCGGGTGTCCCGCGTCCCGCGCGGTTCTCGGCGACCACGGTCACCGTGAACGGGACGTCCGCGCCGGACCAGATGCCCGGGATGACATAGGACAAGGGCCCGCTTCCGGGCACCGTGGCCGCACCCGGCAGGGAACCGTCGTCCCGGCTCCACGACACGTGGTAGGCGGTGATCGGGGCGCCGTTGTCCAGTGCCGCCGCCCAGGTCACGGTCGCGTCCACGACCTGCGTCGTGATGGAGACCTGGAGGTTGCCCGGCATGCTCGGCGGGCTGGCGGGCACCACCGGCGGCGGTGGCGGGGTCTGCCGGCGGGTCGGCAGCTGGACCGTCGGCTGGTTGCCCTGCGGCAGTTGTTGCGTGGTGGTCGGCTGGGCCGTCGTCTCCGACGGCGGCTGCGTGAGGGCGCGGGACGAGGTCAGCCGCGTGCCGTTCACCGGCACCGGGGTCACCTTGCCCTCGGGGTCGACGACCAGCACGTGCTTGCCCTCGCCGCCCTCGACGTAGACGCGCGCGTCCTCGCCCTTGGTCAACCGGGGCGTGCCGCGCTCGGCGGGCACGGGTGTCTTCTGGCGCTTCCCGCCGGTGCTGTCGTAGGTGTACAGCGTGCCGTTGCGCTGGTCGAGCACGGCCACGGTGGTGCCGGTGGACAGCGGCCCGGTGTAGTCGCCGGGGTCGAGCGGCACGATCACGATCTCCGCCGGCGGCCGGTCGCCGACCACGTCGGCGCTGTCCACGAGGTGCAGCTTGCCCCTCGGGTCGAGCACCGGCACGCGGCCCGCCACGTCGCCGGGGCCGATCTTCGCGTCGTCGGGCACGTCCGCGCCGAGCGGCTTCATCCGGCTCATGTTCTCGGCCAGGTGCATCGTGTCGGACGTGGTGTCGACGAACACCGGCTTGTCGCCGACGACGGTCAGCCCGCCCGCGTGCCCCGAGGCGACCGTCGCCGGGCACGACGGCGCGGTGGTGCCCTGCGCCAGCCGGCACAGCCTGCCGCTCTCCGCGTAGTGCAGCCACACCGTGCCGTCGGGCGTGGCCACCGGGTTGCCCAGCCGTTCGCCGGTCGCGATCGGCTCCGCGCGGTCGGCGCCGAGCCGCACCACCTTGCCCGCCTCGCGGTAGACCAGGTACGGGCCGCCGGTGACCTCCAGGGCTACCGGCACCTCGTCGTCGGACGGCGCCGCGGTGGTCCCCTCGACCCGCAGCGTCGACTTGCCGAACTCCGTGTACTTGCCGCGCCCGACGACGTAGCCGCTGGTGTCGCCCTGCACGACCAGGCTGCCCCGGTCGGCGTCCGGCACGGCGACCTCGGCGTTGACCTGCTTGGTCGAGCCGTCGATGTGGAACACCTTGCCCAGCGCCGAGTTCAGCACCCAGTGCCCCGGTTTCAAGAACTCCAGCTCCGGCACACCCGACGCCCCGCCGATGGCCAAGCCGACCACGGTGAGGCTGCCCGCGGTCAGCAAGGCGACCGGCACGCGGCCACGCCACTTCGCGGAAATCCCCATAACACCGACCCCCTAGTCTGCGATCACGTAGCGTATGGCACCCGATACAGAAACGGTCCAGCCCTTGACTCGTCCCCGGTTCCTGCTGCTCCTCGGCGTGCCGGCGGTGGTCGCGGTGCTCGTCCTCGCGGTCCTGCTGACCGGCGAGCGCGACGTGCCGGTCGCCGACCTGCCACCGACGCCGACCGTCGTCGCCACGTTGACCCTGGAGCCGCGGCTGCCCGCGGCGGGCGACGAGGTCGTGGTGCGCGCCTCGGTCGCCGCCGACCGGCCGATCACCGTGCGCGCGTTGACGGTCCAGGTCGTGCAGCGCTCGACCAACGCCTCGCACGACTTCCCCGAGGTGCGCGACCACGCGATCGGCACCACCACGCAGGAGATCACGTTCCGGCGCTCCTTCGACGCTCCCGGCGGGTACACGTACTACCTCGCGTACCGGTTGGACGACGACTGGGTGCGGCTCAAGCCGTGGGAGACGTTCACGGTCCGCTGACCGGCAGGGACAGCTCGAAGATCGCCCCGCCTTCCTCGGCGTTGTACACCCGCAGCGTGCCGCCGTGCGCCAGGGCGACCCAGCGCACGATCGCGAGCCCCAGCCCGGCGGACGCGCCGGAGGTGGTGAACCGGTCGAACACGCGCTCGGCGGCCTCCGGGTCGATGCCAGGCCCGTTGTCCGCCACCGTCACCCGGCCGCCCGCGACCGTGATGTGCACCCTCGCGTCGCCGTCCGGGCGGCGACCGTGCCGCAGCGCGTTGGCCAGCAGGTTGCCGATCGCGCGCTGCAGCAGGGTCGGGTCGGCGTTGACCATGGTCGGCGCGGCGGCGACGGTGACCTCGACGTCCGGCGCGGGCGTCTCCTCGACCACCACCGCGACCAGTTGGTCCAGCCAGATCGGCTGGATCGCGAGGTGCTCGACGCCCGCCGCCAGCCTGGCCCGCACCAGCAGGCCGTCGATGATGCCGCCCATCCGCGCGGCCAGCCCGACCGTGCGCGGCAGCAGTTCGGCGTGCTGGTCGGGGTTGCGCATCGCGGTCTCGGCCAGGGCGCGCAGCGCGGCCACCGGTGTGCGCAGGTCGTGCGCGGTTTCCGCGAGCAGCACCTCCTGCTGCTCCAACGCCGCCGCGGCGGGCCGGATCGCGCGGCCCGACAGCACGTGCCCGGCGAGGCCGAGCGCGACCACCAGGACCAGGCAGCCGCCGACGACCCGCCACACCACGCCGAGGTGGCGTGCCCGTTCGGGGGCGAGGTCGGTGAACGCGACGATCGCGCCGATCACCTCGCCGGACTCGGTCTTCAACGGCTCGGCGCGGACCCGCAGGCCGTCCTTCGGGCCGGTCACCAGGGCTTCCTCGGCCACCGCCGTGGCCGCCAGGGCGCTGAGCACGCCCATGTCGGCGTTCACGCAGGTCCGTTCGCTGCGGTGGCTGCCGAACTCGCGGGTCGCGCCGCCGGACAGGATCACGAACTGGGGGCAGGAGCGGTTCACCTGGTCGCCCACGAGGTCCGCGGTGATCAGCGAGTCGTCGTAGTCGATGAGCCTGCTCACCACGGCGGTGACGCGGTGCAGGTCGGCGTCCAGCTTCTCGACGCCCTGGTCGCCGTCGTTCTCGATCACCAGGATGGCGAACACCAGGAGTCCGGCGGTGTTCATCGCGGTGAACAGGACGGTGAGCAGGCGACGCAGTGAGCGCAGCCGTGCCGCGGAGCCGCTGGCGCTGGTCATGCCGCGCCCAACCGGTAGCCGTGCCCGTGGACGGTGTGGATCAGCTCCGGCTCGTGCAGCTTGCGGCGCAGTCTCTTGATCACGGCTTCCACCACGTTCGCCATCGGCTCGTCGTCCCAGCAGTGCTCGATCAAATCGGCGCGGGTGACCACCTGCCCGACGTGCGCGGCGAGGTACTCCAGCACCGCGAACTCCAGGCCGGACAACGACAGCAGCACGCCGGCGCGGCGCACCTCGTGCCGGATGCAGTCGACCTCGAGGTCGGCGTGGCGCAGCACGGTCGGCCGCGCGACGCCCGCGCGGCGGCACAGCTTGTGCACCCGCGCGGTCAGCTCCTCGACGGCGAACGGCTTGACCAGGTAGTCGTCGCCGCCGTGGGCGAAGCCCGCCACCCGGTCGCCGACGGTGTCCCGCGCGGTGAGGAACAGCACCGGCGTCGTCCAGCCCTGTGCGCGTCTTTCCTGCACGTAGTCGATGGCGTCGTCGTCGCCCAACATCCGGTCGAACACCACGCACGCGTAGTCGGCGCGGGCGAACGCGTGGTCGGCGGCGGGGAGGTCGGCCGCGGTGTCCACCTCCAGCCCCGAGCCGCGCAGCTCGGCCGCCACGGCGACCCGGAGGTTCTCGTCGTCCTCCACCACCATCACCCGCATGTCATCAGAACCTCATGTGTCGTGACGGATCGTTCGTGGCGTGATCTTCCGAGTCCTCGGCCCGCAAGCCGGGCCGCGCAAGCCCGCCACCCTGCTGGCCACGTTGCTCTTGCACGCTAACGCCTGGGTGAGCCTAGACGAGCTGATCGACCAGATCTGGCAGGAACCGGCCGCACCGGCGTCGGCCTCGCGGAACGTGCGCACGTACGTCTGGCAGGTGCGGCAGGTCGTGCCCGCCGGGCGCATCGACGCCCGGCCCGGGTCCTACCGGCTGCGCGTCGCGCCGGGCGAGGTGGACGCCGACGTGGCCCGGTCGCTGCTGGAGCGGTCCGCCCGGGTGCCCGGCGAGGAGTCCGTCGGCTGCTTGACGGCGGCGTTGGAGCTGTGGCGCGGCACGCCGTTCGCGGAGCTGCGGGCGGAGACGGCGTTGACGGCGACGGCTTGGCTGCACGAGCTGCGGTGGGAGCTGCGGGAACGGTTGGCGGACGCGTACACGGCGGTGGGCAGGCACGGCGAGTCGATCGCGGTGCTCCGCACGCTGATCGCGGAGGACCCGTTGCGCGAGGGGACGTGGGCGCGGTTGGTGCGGGCGCTGCACGCGGCCGGGCGGCGGGCGAACGCGCTGTCGGAGTACCAGCGGGTGTGCGACTTCCTGGCGGCCGAGCTGGGCGTCGAGCCGGGGCCGGAGCTGGTGCGGGCGCGGCGGGAGGTGGCGGCGTGATGGCGGTGACGTCGGGGCGGGCCGCGGGGTCGCGTGTGGAAGGTGCCGCGGGGTCGGGAGTGGCGGGCGCCGCGGGGTCGCGAGTGATGAGCGTTGTGGGGTCGGGAGTGGAGATCGCGGGGTCACGAGCGGTGAGCGTTGCGGGGTCGCAAGTGGAGGTTGCTGCGGGGCCGCGTGTGCCAGGCACTGCGGGGTCGCGTGAGGGAGGCGCTGTGGTGTCACGAGTGGCGGGTGCCGTGGAGCCGCGGGTGGGAGGCGGCGTGGCCACCAGGTTCGTGTGCGCCCAGCTCGCCGTGCTCGCGGTGCTGTTCGGGGTCGGCTCGCCGTGGCCGGTGGCGGTGCCGTTGTGGGTGGCGGCGGCGGTCGTGCTGACGCTGGCCCTGGGCCGGTGGCGGCGGCGGTGGGCGTCCGAGTGGGCGTGGCGGTACGTGGCGTTCCGGGTTCGGCGGCGGCGGACCGGCGGGCTGCTGGACGTCGTCGCGCCCGGCGCGTGGGTGGAGGGCGACCACGTGCACGGGCCCGGCGGGGTCGTGGCGGTGCTGCGGCCGCGGCTGGCCGCGCCGCGCGTCCTCGCCCGGCTGGCCGGTCCGGACGTCCGGGTCGTCCTGCACGTCGGGCGCGGCCAGGTGCGGCGGCCGCGGGCGTGGGTCGCGGTGCAGGCGAAGCGGACGCCGGAGCTCTGGCACGACGACGAGGTCGTCCGCGTGCTCGGCAACGCGACCCGCCGCACCCGCCGCGAGCTGCGCCGCCACGGCGTGGCCGCCGACCTGCTCGCCGAAGAGGACCTGGTCACCACGATCGCCGCGCTCGGACACGTGACCGGGCACCGGGAGGTCCGCGAGGACTGGCGGTACTGGCACAGCGGGCCCGTCGCGCAGGCCTGCTTCCGGCTGCCCGGCACGACGGCCCGCGCCGCCGTCGACTGGCTGCTCACCGCCGCGCCCGGCGTCGCGGTGACCGTCGCGCTCACCGCGGACGACGCCGTGGTGCGCATCGCGGGCGCCGCCGAAGCCGCCGTGGAAGCGGCCGTCGTCGTGCTCTCCGCGCACGTGCGACTCGAACGACTGGATGGACTGCACGCCCGGGGCGTCGCCGCCTCGCTGCTCATCGGAGGTGTCCTGTGATCAAGGTGTTGCCGACCGGCGTCGACGCGCTGCTCGCGAAGGCCCGCGCCGAAGTCGTGGTGATGGCCACCGGCGGGATGTCGTTGCGCCGCATCGACCAGGCCAACCTGCGCCGCGGCGTGCGCTACCGGGTGCTGCTGCCCGACGCGCTGCGCCCCTCCGCGCTGACCCTGGCGCCGTGCGACGTCCGCACGTTGCCGCAGGTCCCGATGGACGCGATCGTCGTCGACGGTGTCGCCGCCGTGCTGCCGGCCGACCAGGGCGTGGCGGTGTTCCGGCTGCCCAGCGTGGTGCGCGCGGCGGTCGAGCTGTTCGAACGCGTCTGGCCGGAGGCGGTGGCCGCCTACGACGTGGCCGACGACTGCGAGCTGTCCCGGCGTGAGCAGGAGCTGCTGACGCTGCTGTTCGCGGGCAGCACGGACGAGGCCGCCGCGGCCCGGCTGGACGTGTCGGTGCGCACGGTCCGGCGCATGGTCGCCGACATCATGAACCGCCTCGGCGCGCGCAGCCGGTTCCAGGCGGGCGCGAAGGCCGCCGACCGGGGCTGGCTGCTGCAACGGGCGGGGTGACTACGGTGGGGGCGTGCGCATCCTGGTGACCGAGGACGACAGGGACCTGCTGTTCGCGGTGGCGGTGTCGTTGCGCGGCGCGGGTTTCGCGGTCGACACGGCAGCGGACCTGGCGAGCGCGGACGAGGCGCTGGCGGTCAACTCCTACGACTGCGCGGTGTTCGACCGCATGGTGCCGGGCAGCGGCACGTCGGGGCGCGTCGACACCCTGGACTACGTCCGGCAGCGCCGCCGGACCGGGCTGCGGGTGCCGGTGCTGTTCCTGACCGCGCTGGACGGCGTGGGGCACCGGGTCGAGGGCCTGGAGGTCGGCGACGACTACCTGGTGAAGCCGTTCGCGATGGAGGAGCTGGTGGTGCGGGTGCGCCTGCTGTGCCACCGGCGGGAGATCGAACGGCCCGCCGTGCTGCGGCACGCGGACGTGGAGCTGGACGCCGGCACGCGGCAGGTGCGGCGCGCCGGCGTCCTGCTGACGTTGACCCGGCGCGAGTACCTGGTGCTGGAGCTGCTGCTGGCCAACGCGGGGCGGCCGGTGTCGCGGGACGACCTCATCCGGCACGCGTGGGACGAGATGGCGCGACCCGCGACGAACGTGCTGGACGTGCTGATGGCGGGGCTGCGCCGGAAACTGCGCCAGCCGCCGCTCATCCACACCGTGCGGCAGGTCGGGTACCGCCTCGGCTGAGCCGGGGGTGACACCGGGTGCTGCCTCGGCTGGGCCGGGCGTGACGCCGGGGCGCTGCCTCGGCTGGGCGGGCGTCACCCGGTGACCATCCGCACGATCGCCGTCCCGGCCGTGACGCCGACCATCTGCACGGCGAGCACACCGGCGCGCGGTTCGGGCGGCCCGGACGGCTTGGTCGAGCACGACATGCCGCCGCCACCGGGGACGAACGTCGCCGTGCAGTGCCCCTTCAGCGATCCGCTGCCACCGCCGATGGCCGACGTCAGCTCGAACTCGATCCCGTCCGCCAGCACCGCCCGCACCGCGAACGTGCCCGGTCCGACCGATCCGCCCAGCGGGATGTCGACCGGGCCGGACAACGCCACCTCGCACGTCCCGTCGGCGCACGCCGCGTAGTTCGTGCCGTCCGCGGCGGTCGGCGGCGGGGGAGTGGTGGTCGTGGTCGTCGTCGTGGTCGTAGTGGTGGTGGTCGCGGCGGGAACGGCGCGGCCTGACACGGTGCCGCAGCCCGCCGCGGCGAGCGCGGCCAGCACCCCGCCGACGAGCAGCAGCCGGTCCACAGTGGATGGTGTCATGCCGTCCAGCGTGGCAGGTTCCCCGCGACCTTCCCCGCCGCGGCCGGAACCTGCCAACCACGCCGCGCCCGCGTGGAGCAGGAGGCCTTCCGTCGCACGTCGAGCACCGCGACCGCACGGTCACCCTGCTGGTGGCGGGGTGAGCCCGGCGGCGCGCAGGAGGGCCACGCCGAGGTGCAGGTCTTGAAGCGCGATGCCCGAGCTGTCGAACACCGTCACGTCCTCGGGCGACGACCGGCCCGCCGCGCGGCCCGCGAGCACGTCGCCCACCGCGGTCGGCCGGGCGTCGGGCACGTGCTGGAACTCGCCGATCGCCACGGACTGCGCCGGCCAGTCGCAGAACAGCCGCGCGGACGCGAGCAGCTCCACCGGCAGCTCCTGCTTGCCTTTGGCGTCGGAGCCCATGCTCGCCACGTGCGTGCCCGGCCGCACCCACCCCGCCTCGAACAACGGTGCACGCGCGGTCGTCGCCGTGACGATGACGTCCGCCGACCGGCACGCCTCCTCGGGCCCGGTGAGCACCGCCGCCAGCCCTTCCGCGGCCAGGTCGGCGACGAACCGCGCACCCCGTTCGGCGTCACGCGCCACCACGTGGACGACCTCCAGGTCGCGCACCCGGGCCAGCGCCACGCACTCGTGCCACGCCTGCGGGCCCGTGCCGAAGACCGCCAACGACCGCGCGTCCGGCCGGGCCAGCACGTCGGCGGCCACGGCGTCGGCCGCGGCGGTGCGGAACGCGTTCGCGTAGCCCGCCTCGACCACCGCCCCGATCCGGCCGGCGGACTGGTCGAACAGCAGGATCACCGAGTTGTGCCGGGGCAGCCCGCGTTCGGCGTTGCCGGGCCAGTAGCTGCCGACCTTCACCCCGGCCGCCCGCGCCGCGGCGGCCGACTTGACCGTGAACCGGTTGGCGGGCGACGACCCGTGGCCGACCACGGCCGGGAACAGCACGCCGCCGTCCGCCGCTTCCAGCAACGCCGACAGAGCGGCTTCGTAAGCCAGCTCCCGGGTCACCAGCGCGCGGGTCTCCTCCTCCGACAGGTAGATCACCAGCCGTTCACCCGCTGCCACGTCGTGCCCGCGTCACCGGCGAGCTGGTAGGTGTCGTGCTGCGCGGCCGTGGCGCACGCGTGGTTGGGCAGCACGCGGACCCGCGTGCCGACCGGCAGCTCGGGCAGCGGGTGGTCGCTGCCGGGCCGCATCGACAGGGTGCCGTGCTCCTGGCTGGCGTCGGTCATCAGCAGGTCGGGGAACGGTGGGCCGTCCAGCGGCGCGACGAGGCCGTAGCCCTGGTCGACCGGCTGCCGGGACGTGCCGCGGTCGCGCGAGGTGGCCATCCAGCCGCCGTCGGTCATGACCTTGCCCGGCCGGTGGCCGATCACCGTGACCACGACGGACAGCGCGAGGTCGTCCACCGAGCACACGCCGATGCCCGCCATCACCAGGTCGAAGAACACGAAGTTGCCCGCGCGGACCTCGGTCACGCCGGTCAGGTCGGCCACGGCGTGCGCGGTCGGCGTCGAGCCGATGCTCACCACCGGGCAGGCGAACCCGGCCGCCCGCAGGTCTTCGGCCACGCGGACGGCGGCGGCGCGTTCGGCCTCGGCCGCCCGCACCAGGGCGTCACGGGTGTAGCAGAAGTACGACTCGCCCGCGTGGGTCAGCACGCCGCGCAGCTCGGCGCCGTCGAGCGCGGCGGCGATCGCCGTGACGTCGGGCGAGCCGGGCAGCACGCCGCCGCGGTGGCCGTCGCAGTCGACCTCGACCAGGGCCGGGATCGCGATCCCGGACGCGGCCGACGCCTCCGCCACCGCACGGGCCTGCGCGACGTTGTCCAGCAGCACCACCAGGTCCACGCCGCGCCGCCGCAGCGCCAGCACGCGGTCCAGCTTGGCCGGCGCGATGCCGACCGCGTAGACGATGTCGGTGAACCCCGCGTCGGCGAACGCCTCGGCCTCGCGCAGCGTCGACACCGTGACGGGGCCCGTGCCGCCGTCGAACACCAGCCGGGCCACGTCGACCGACTTGGCCGTCTTCACGTGCGGGCGCAGGGGAGTGCCGTGCGCGTCGAGGTGGGCGCGCAGGCGGTCGACGTTGTGCCGCACCTTCGCCTCGTCCACGAGCAGGTAGGGGGTCATCGCTCCTCATCGGTCGGTTCGGTCCGGCACGTGGCCAGGTCGGCGTAGAGGGAGGCGCGCGAGATGCCGAGCCGTGCCGCGACCTTCGGCGCCGCGCCGCGCAGGCGGAACACGCCGCGCCGGTCGAGCGCGCGCAGCAGGCGCAGGCGTTCGGGTCTGCCCAGCCCCGTGACCGGCTTGGCCAGGGCCAGTTCCTCGGCCCGCACCACGGCGTCGAGGACCTCTTCGACGTCGTCGGTGAACGTCGTGGCCGTCGGCGCGACGTCGCCGCCGGCCAAGTCCGCGAGCAGGTCGCCGACCTGGCGCAACGCCGTGACGTCCAGGTTCACGCACAGCGCGCCGAACACCGTGCCGCGCTCGTCGCGCAACGGCATGGTGGACGACTTGATCAACCGACCGTCCGGCGTGCGGGTCAGGTAGTTGAGCTCGTCGACCGCCTCGTCGCCCGCGGCGAGCACGGCCAGCCCGATCTCGCTCATCGCGCCGCCGACCCGCCTCCCGGTCACGTCGCCCGCCACCGCGACCACCGAGTGGTCCGGCTGCCGGTAGTCGTGCAGCACCACCTCGCACGACCGGCCGAACGTCGCCGCCAAGCCGGGCACCACACCCTTGAGCGCCGTCAGGATCGCGTCCGCCGTCATGCCCGCAGTCTAGACATAAAGTCTGACTTCTGGACACTTGGTCCAAGTCGTGCGGGCGCCGACGTGCTCACCGGCGACGATCCCGACTACTCGGCCACCGGGCTGTTCGAGCTGTCTCCGGCGGGGACCGCGGGCATGGTGGGCGGCGCGGCGCCGAATACCGCGGTGCACGTGTGGGCGTCGCGGCGGTGGCGGCGGTCTTGCTGGCAGTCGCCGAGTTCACGCTGGTCGGCGACCTGGTCTCGGTGGCGGAGGAGAACGCGGAGTGGCCGGCCGTCACCGCTCCCGGACGACGACCCGGACGGACGTCAGCCCGGGGTCGCTGGGGTCGGGTAGCTGCATCCCGGCGTCCAGCCCGGTGCGCACGTAGTCCAGGACGTCCTTCGTGATGACCTCGCCCGGCAGCACGGCGGGCGCGCCCGGCGGGTACGGCGTGATCATCTCCGCCGAGATCCGACCGACCGCCCGGTCCGCGTCGACCTGCTCGACGTGCGCGAAGAACGCGTCACGCGGCAGCATCGCGGTCTCCAGTTGCAGCTCGTCCGGCGACGGCAGGTCGACCGGCTTCGGCCGGGGCAGCCCGTCGGCGGCGTGGACGAGCGCGTCCAGGGCGTCGAGCAGCGCGGTGGCGGTGCGGTGGTCGTCGGCGTGGGTGAGCTGGGCGACGACCCGGCGGTGGTCGGACAGCCCCACGGTGACCCGCTGGTGCTCGCGCAGCCAGTCCGCGGCCTGGTAGCCGCTGATATCCGACCCGGACACGTCGATCACCACCTTCAGCGGGTCGACGGACTTCGCCAGGTCCGGGCCGGTGAACTCGTCGCCCATGACCCGCAGGCCGGGCAGTTCGGCGATGGCCGCGCGGGTGGACCGCGCCAGCGCCAGCGCGGCGGTCAGCAGGTCCTCGCCGTGCTCCACCATCTGCCGGCGCCAACCGTCCAGCGTGGCGTAGACCAGGGACGTCGGGCTGGTCGTGCCGAGCAGGTCCTCGCGGGCCTTGAGCACCGCCGGGTCGACCCGGTCGCCCTGGAGGTGGAACACCGAGCTCTGCTCCACCGCCGCACCCGACTTGTGCACGCTGGTCACGCACAGGTCGGCGGCGGCGTCCATGGCCCACGGCAGGTCCGGGTGGAACGGCAGGTGCGCGCCCCACGCCTCGTCCACGATCAGCGGCTTGCCGAACTCGTGGCACACGTCGGCGACCGCCCGGATGTCGCCGCACGTGCCGTAGTCGGTCGGGGTGACCAGCAGCATCCCCTTCGCCTCGGGCTCCGCCTCGAACAGCGCGCGCACCCGGTCGGGCCCGGGCGGGTGGGCCAGGTGCAGCTCGGCGTCCCAGTGCGGGGAGACCCACACCGGCGAGACGCCGCTGAGGATCAGCCCCGAGATGACGGACTTGTGCGCGTGCCGCGGGACGAGCAGCTTCTCGTGCGGACCGGCGACCGACAGCATCGCGCTCTTGACCGACAGCGAGCTGCCGCACGTGGAGAAGAACGCGTGCTCGGCGTGCACGGCGTCGGCCATCAGCTCCTGGGCGTGCTGGATCACGCCCTGGCTCATCCGGCGGTCGTCCAGGCCGTTGAGCGCGATGACGTCGGAGGCGAACACCGCCTCGCCGACCACGTCGAGCACCCTCGGGTCGACACCGCGGCCCTGCCGGTGCCCCGGTGGGTTGAACGGCACGTAACCGAGGTCGCGGAACGCGCGCAGCGCTTCGAGCACCGGAGCTTCGCTGTGGTCCATGACGGGTGGTTAGCCCGAACGGCCCGACCTTGAACCGGCGACCGCCCGCGTCGGCGGTCCCGTCGCGACGAATCGCACGGTCGTCCTGGGGTAGCCCACCCGGGCGAAAGGAGGACGACATGGCCAAGCAGCAGGTGAAGGACGACAAGGCGGCCATGGCCGACATGACCGTGGCCGAGTTGCGCCACAAGGCGTCCGAACTGGGCGTGCACGGTGCTCACGACATGCACAAGGACGATCTCGTGCAGGCCGTCGCGCGAGCCATGGGCGAGCGGGGCGCGCCGCGCCCGCGTGGTGAGGACGACGCGGGCGGCGGCATCCGCGGCGGCAAGAAGTCGTCCAAGAGCCTCAAGTACGCCCAGGAGGTCACCTCGACCGAGGACGAGCCCGAACGCGCCGGTCGCAGCCTCGCCACCACCAGCCACGACGTGATCCGGGAGTGGGCCGAGCGGCGCGACGCCGCACCGGCCGCCGTCGAGGGCACCGAGCACGGCGACCACCTCGGCGTGCTGCGCTTCGACTTCCCCGGCTACGACAGCGGCGACCGGTTGCGCCAGGTCACGTGGGACGAGTGGTTCGACACGTTCGACCGGCGCGGGCTGAACTTCATCTACCAGGAGCAGCGCGCCGACGGCTCGCCGAGCAACTTCTTCCGCCTGGAGAACCCGGACCGCGAAGACGCCTGACCGTGCCCGACCACCCAAGAGGCTGACCACCAAGACGCCTGACGGAGCCTGACCGCGAAGCCGCCGGCGCCCCACCACCGGGGCGCCGGCGGCCGCGTCAGCAGCAGTGGTCGCCGCGCCAGGCTTCCCGGCCCTCCTTGACCGCCACGGCGGCGATGACGAGCGCGGCCAGCGGGTCGGCCCACCACCAGCCGAGGGTGCTGTTGAGGACCAGCCCGACCAGCAGGACGGCGGACAGGTACGTGCACAGCAGCGTCTGCTTGGAGTCGGCGACGGCGCTGGTCGAGCCGAGTTCGCGGCCCGCCCGGCGTTGCGCGCGCGAGAGGACCGGCATCACCACCAGTGAGACGGCGGCGAGCACGATGCCGACCGTGGAGTGGTCGGCGGCCTGCGCGCCCAGCAGGGCGCGGACCGACTCGACCGTCACGTAGAGCGCCAACGCGAAGAACGACAGAGCGATCACGCGCAGCGCGACCCGTTCCCTGGCTTCGTGGTCCTTGGCGGAGAACTGCCAGGCGACGGCGGTCGCGGAGGCGACCTCCACCACCGAGTCCAGGCCGAAGCCGATCAGCGCGGTGGACGAGGCGATCGTCCCGGCGCTGATCGCGATCACCGCCTCGACCACGTTGTAGGCGATCGTGGCGCCCACGAGCAGGCGGACCCGCCGGGTCAGGACGCCGCGGCGGTCTGGCGCCAGGACCGGTTTGGCCTCGACGGCGCAGCAGCCGTCCGCGCAGGTGGACGTGGCCGTGGGTGACGTCTCGCCGATCATCGGGCCACCACCGCGTCGTCCACGCAGTCCTCCGTCGGGTCGACGGCGAGGACCACGTCGAGCAGTTCGCCGATGGCACGGGCCAGGTGCGGGTCGGCGATGTCGTAGCGCACCTGGCGGCCCTCGTAGGTGGCCACGACCAGCCCGCAGCCGCGCAGGCAGGACAGGTGGTTGGAGGCGTTGGACCTGGTCAGGCCCAGTTGCTCGGCCAGTCGCGCCGGGTAGCCGGGACCGTCGAGCAACGCGACGAGGATGCGGCACCGGGTCGGGTCGGCCAGCGCCCGCCCGAGCCGGGCGAGCGCGGTCTCCCGCGTTTCACAGGTCAGCACCCGTCGAACTATACAGCCTCCGCTGTACCTTCGGCCACGTGCGCCGAGCCCGTCCGCTGGGCCGGGATGTCGTCCAGCGGCGCGTGCAGCAACGGGTCCGCCTCGGCCAGCAGCTCCCGCGCGCCGCGCAGCCCGGCCGCGATGCGGTCACGGCGGGCGCGCAGCTCGTCCACCCGCTGCCGCGCCTCGGTCACGATCCGCCGCGCGTGGTCCTCGGCCGCGCGGACCAGTTGATCCGCCCGCGCCCGGGCGGCGGCCTCCTGCGCGGCCATCGCCGCCATCGACTCGGCCCGCCGCGCGCTCATCGCCAGCTCGAAGTCGACCTGGACCTCCTCGCGGATCGCCGCCGCCCGCTCGTCCAGCTCACGCCGCCGCTGCTCGGCCTCCCGCGCCGTGGCCAGGATCCGGTCACCGGCCTCCCGCATCAGCGTCCGGTGCTCGGCCTCGGCCTTGCGCCGCTGGGCGTCGAGTTCGGCGACGAGCCGTTCCGACCGCTCGCGCACCCGTGCCGCGGCCCGTTCCGCGGTGGCCCAGTGGTTCTCCGCGACCGCCTGCGCCCGCGCGGTGATCTCGGCCGCCTCTTCGTGCGCGAGCTCCGCCATCCGCCGCAACCGCGCGGTGAGCGCGTCCGGCTCGATCGGCGTGCGGGAGATCCGGTCGACGTGCTCCCGCAGCACGCGGATCTCCGCGCGGGCGGTCTCCAGTTGACGGGCGAGGTCGTCGGCCCTGGCCTCGGCCGCGTCGCGGTCGACCGCCAGCACGCGGAGCTCGGCCTCGACGCCCTCGACGTAGCGCCGCACCTGGCTGCGGTCGTAGCCGCGCCACGCCACGTCGAAGTCCGCCCGCAACGGCACCAGGTCCCCGTCCACCGCCATCAGCGCAGCACCTCCAGTGATCGATGTCCTGATCGTCGCGCCGGAGGTCGACCGAGCGACACACCTTCCGCCGCAACGCTTTTACCGTACTTCGACACCCCACCGCCGGTTCGCGCCGGGCTGCCGCCGAACAGCGCAACCACCACTGCCCCGCACGGCGGCTCCCGTTCCCGATCCGTTGGGCAGAGTGGTCCGGCATGGTGATGAAGGAGGACCGCGGGTGACCGCCGACCTGCCGCCGGACCCGTTCAACGCGGGCGAACCGGCGCTCACCGGCGGCACCACGACGGTGGTCGAGGGCGGCACGTTCTGCCTGTCGACCGGGACCGGAGACGTCGAGCCCGGCACGCCGCACGGCCTGTTCTTCCGCGACGCGCGCGTGCTGTCGCGGTGGCAGTTGAGGGTGGACGGTCGGGTGCCGCACTCGTTGGCGGTCTCGCACCCGGAGGCGTTCGCGGCGCGGTTCGTGCTGCGCAGGCCGCCGGCCGCGGGTGTCGCCGACAGCACGCTGCTGGTGGTGCGGGAACGGCTGGTCGGCGACGGGATGCGGGAGACGATCACGGTCGACAACCTGGGCCGTGAGGCCACCGCCGTGCGGCTGGAACTGCACGTGGACGCGGACTTCGCCGACCTGTTCGCGGTGAAGGAGGGCCGGGCCGCGCACGGCGGCGCCGACGTCACCGCCGCCGGACCGGAACTGGTGCTGCGCGACCGCGAGGACGCCTCGCGCGGGGTGTCGTTCACCGCCGGCGCCGATCCCGTCGTGGTGCCGGGCACGCTGAGCTGGCACGTGGTCGTGCCCGCGGGCGGCCGGTGGTCCACCGAGGTGGTCGTGCGGCCGACCGTCGACGGCCGGCCCGTCCCATCCCTGTTCCACCGCGGCGAGCGGATCGAGGCCAGCGGCCCGGCGCGCAAGATCCGGGCGTGGCGTGCGGCCAGCACCTCCGTCACCGCGACCGACCCGGTGCTCACGGGAGTGTTGCGCCGCACCGAAAGCGACCTCGGCGCGCTCCAGATCCACGACCCGGCGCGGGACGGCCGGCCGTTCGTCGCGGCCGGCGCGCCGTGGTTCATGACCCTGTTCGGCCGGGACAGCCTGCTGACCGCGTGGATGGCGCTGCCGCTGGACGTCGGCCTGGCGCTGGGCACGCTGCAGACGCTGGCCGAGGCGCAGGGCCGGGTGGTCGACCCGCTGACCGAGGAGGAACCGGGCCGCGTCCTGCACGAGCTGCGCCGGGGCCCGGACAGCGCGGCGGTGCTGGGCGGCGACCACTACTACGGCACGGCCGACGCCACGCCGCTGTTCGTGATGCTGCTGGCCGAGTGCCGGCGGTGGGGCGCGGACCCTGAGGTGGTGCGCTCCCTGCTGCCCGCCGCCGACGCCGCGCTCGCGTGGGTCGACCACTACGGCGACCGCGACGGCGACGGGTTCGTCGAGTACCGCCGCGCCACCGACCGCGGCCTGGTCAACCAGGGCTGGAAGGACAGCCCCGACGGCGTCAACGACGCCTCCGGCGGGCTCGCCGTCGCCCCGGTCGCGTTGTGCGAGGTCCAGGGGTACGTGCACGCGGCGTTGCTGGGCCGGGCGGAGCTGGCCGAGGGGTTCGGCGACGAGGTGACCGCCGCCCGCCTGCGCCACCGCGCCGACGACCTGCGGCGACGGTTCGCCGAGGCGTTCTGGCTGCCCGACCGGGGCTGGTACGCCGTGGCGCTCGACGGCCGCAAGCAGCCGGTCGACGCGCTGACCAGCAACATCGCCCACTGCCTGTGGTCCGGCATCGCGACGGACGAGCACGCGGCCGCGGTGATCCGACGCCTGGCCGAGCCCGACATGGACACCGGGTACGGCCTGCGCACGCTCGCGTCCTCGATGGGCGCGTACAACCCGATGAGCTACCACAACGGGTCGGTGTGGCCGCACGACACGGCCATCGCCGTGGCCGGGCTGCTGCGCTACGCCCACCTGCCCGGCGCGGTCGACCTCGCCCACCGCCTGGCCGACGGCCTGCTCGACGCCGCCGCCGCGTTCGGCGGCCGCCTCCCCGAGCTGTACTGCGGCTTCTCCCGCGACGACTTCAGCCCACCCGTGCCCTACCCGACGTCGTGCTCACCGCAGGCGTGGGCCAGCGCGGCACCGTTGCTGCTGGTCCGCGCGTTCCTCGGGCTGGAACCCGACGTACCCAACCGCACGGTGACCACCAAGCCGCAGCTGCCCCCGCGCTGGGGCGAGCTGACCCTGGCAGACCTCAGGCTGGGCGACGTGACCGCGCACATCACCGCGGCCGGCGAGAAGGTCGTGGTCTCCGGCCTGCCGCCCGACTGGACGACGTGAAACCCCGCACCCCGGGTTTGAGTCGCCCGATGGTGTGTGAATCCACTCCCGAACGTCGTACCCGTCCGTCCGCTGCGAGGCTTGGAGTGCGGCGGACGTCGTCCCGTCCGCGCCGTTGGGGAGGATCACCGTGATGGAAAAGCCGTGGAACGACGTGGCCGACCAGCTGCGGACCGTCGAGCCCGATCCCGACGCCGGGATCGTCGACGAGGAGGCCGCCGTCGGCGAGGCGCAACCCGTCCCGGAGCCGCCGCCGGAGGTGCCCGAGGCCGACCCGGCCGACGTCGCCGACCAGCGCCGCGTCGTGCCGCTGCCCGACGACGAGCCGGAGGACGCCTGGTAGCCGTTCAGGCGGCCATCCCGGCGATCGCGTCGATCGCGTCGATCAACCGCGCGCCGTCCAGCAGCACGCGGTCGTTGTGGTCGGCGCCCGCGACCTCGACGGACCGGGCGCGGGCCGCCGCCGCCACCGCGCGGCTCTGCTCGGGCGGGACGATCGAGTCCGCCGAGCCGTAGACGACGGTGACCGGCGCGTCGACCCGCGCCACGTGCCGCTCGGTCGGGAACTCGTCCAGCAGCAGCCACCGGACCGGCAGGAACGGGTAGTGCCGCGCGCCGACCGACGCGAGGTCCGTGAACGGCGACCGCAGCACCAACCCGGCGGGCGGGTGCTCGACCGCGAGTTCCGCGACCACCGCCGATCCCAGGCTCTCGCCGAAGTAGACCAGCCGCTCGGGCGGCACCCCGGCGTCCCGGACCAGGTAGTCCCGGGCCGCGCGCACGTCCAGCGCCAGCCCGGCCTCCGTCGGGTCGCCGGGGTTGCCGCCGTAACCCCGGTAGTCGACCAGCAGCACCGACAGCCCCCGCGCGGTCAGCGCCCGGGCCAGCGGCACGCGCAGGTGCCGGTTGCCCGCGTTGCCGGGCGCGACCAGCACCGTCGCCCGCGCCGACTCGACCGGGAAGTGCCAGGCCGCCAGCCGCAGCCCGTCACCGGTGGTCAGCGTGACGTCCAGGCCGCCGTCCACCACCTCGCCCGCGCTCGGCAACGGCCCGCCGGTCGGCAGGTAGACGAGCTTGCGCTGGAACGCGAACGCGCCGCCGAACACCACGGCCACGATGATGGCGACCACCGCGACCACCGACAACACCCGCCCGCGCGTCACCCCGAGGTGGTGGTCGGCGCGGCGGTGGTCGAGGACGAGGTGGTCGGGTCGGGACGCTGCGTGAGCGTCGGCGTCGGCACCGGGTTCGCGGTGGACGTGACCAACGGCTGCGGCTCGTCCTGGGTGGTGACACCACACCCGCCGACCAGCGCGGACGTCACCAACAAGATCGTCACCACCTTCATCCTCCGGCCTCCGGCAGCTCCACCACGAACCGGGCTCCGCCGCCCGGTCGATCCTCCACCCGCACGGTGCCGCCGTGCCGCTGCACGTGCTGCGCGACCAGCGCCAACCCGAGGCCGCTGCCGGTGCCCGCGCCGCGCCGTCCCGCCCGCGCGCCCCGGTCGAAGCGGTCGAAGATGCGGTCGCGCAGCTCGGGCGGCACACCCGGCCCGGCGTCGTCCACCTCGATCCGCGCCCGGCCGTCGTGCGCGAACACCCCGATCCGCACCACGCCGCCCGCGTGCCGCTCGGCGTTGTCGAGCAGGTTGTCGACGGCCCGGTCCAGCCGGCGGCGGTCGCCGAGCACCCGCGGCGGCGGCGTGCCGGTGTCCAGCGGGACCGGACCGCCCGGACGCGCCGCGACGACGTTGGCCACCAACGACACCAGGTCGATCGTCTCCGACGTCGGGTCCTCGGCCTGCTGGTCGGCCCGGGAGATCTCCAGCAGGTCCACCACCATCCGCGCGAACCGGTCCACTTCGGACGTCAGCAGGTCGAGCGCCTTGCCCGCCGTGCCGGGCACCTCCACCCGGCGGCGGCGCAGCACCTCGGCGGCGTTGACCATGGTCGTCAGCGGCGACCGCAGCTCGTGGCTGACGTCGCCCGCGAACCGCGCGTCCCGCCGCACCCGCTGCTCCAGCGCCTCGGCGGTCGCGTTGAACGTGGCGGCCAGCGAGGTCAGGTCCGGATCGGTCTGGGTCGGCAACCGGGCGCCCAGGTCACCGCCCGCGATCCGGGAGGCGGCGTTGGTCAGCTCGGTCAACGGCCGCAGCGCCCGCCTGCTCGCCCACGAGCCGAGCGCCACCCCCAGCAGGCCGCTGACCGCGGTGACCGCCACGAGCAGCGCGCTGAGGAAGCGGAACGTGCGGTCCAACTGCACCAGCGGCGCCAACTCGACGTAAGCGCCGTCGGTCGACTCGATGGGCAGCGTCACGGCCAGCACCGGGATGCCGTCCACCAGGATCCGCTGCGCGGCGGGCGTGCCCGCCCGGCCCAGGTCGACCAGCCTCCGGGGCAGCTCCCGCGCGTCCACCTGCCGCCCGCTGGTCAGCACCTGGCCGTCGTGGAACAGCAGGACGGTCGAGTCCGGCCCGGTGGTCAGCCCGGTCAGCAGCCCGGTCAACCCGTCGGAGCCGCTGCTCAACGCCGCGTCGACCAACCGCACGTTGACCTCGGCCTGCCGCACCGCGCTCTGCTCGCGCTGGCGCAGCATGTAACCGGACGTGAGGTTCCAGATCGCCACCGCCACCGCGCTGGTCAGCAACACCGAACCCAGCCCCATGACCAACGCGACCCGCCAACGCAACGAGAACCGACGCATCAGCACCCCACCCGGATCGCAGACCCCTCCTCGACCGGCGGCACGGAGCAGTCCGCCGGATGGGCACCACCCTGCCCGACACCGCACCGACCCGCAGGGGATCGCAAGCTGATCGCAAGGTTCGGCGCGGCGTTTTCCGGCCCGGCGCGCCCGTGCCGGCACGAGAATCCGGGTGCACGACCGGGCTCCGGCCGCCGAGGACGCGGCCACCGCCTGTCCCGCACCCGACGAGGAAGTCGATCCCCGCACTGTGACCGCCATCCCCGGTGACCACGACGTGTCCGCGCTAGTCCTGATCTGCGACCACTGCGGACGTGCGCACAACCGGCCCGATGAGCCCGCCGTGAGATGGCGGGCGCTGTGGGAGCAGGCCGTGGCCGCGGGCTGGCACGGCCTCGACCGCCCGGTCGGCCCCCACTTCTGCTTCCGCTGCGCCGACTGACCCCGGCCGGCGCCGCGCCCGTGCCCTGAACCCCCCGCGTCGAGTCCGTCCAGGACCGCCTCACGGCACTCCGCGGTCCGGCTGCCGATACAGTACGGGGGTAGGGTGCGGCCGTGACCCTGTCGTGAGTGACGCCAGTCACCCCGCCTGACGTCCGAGTTGACTCGGGTACCCCCTGGGGGTATGAATATCCCTGTCGGGATTCGCCGGCGGAACACGCGACAGGTCGCCGAAGGGAGTGGGACATGAGGGGTTACACCTCTGACAAGGACGCCGTCCTCAAGCGCTTGCGCCGGGTCGAGGGGCAGGTCCGCGGGCTGCAGCGGATGGTCGAGGACGACGAGTACTGCATCGACGTCCTGACCCAGATCGCGGCGGCGACCAAGGCGCTCCAGGCGGTCTCCCTCGGCCTGCTCGACGAGCACCTGAAGCACTGCGTGGCCGACGCCCTCACCCAGGGTGGCGAAGGCGCCGACGCCAAGGTCCGCGAGGCGAGCGAGGCGATCGCCCGCCTCGTGCGCTCCTGACCGTCGGCGAACCGCCCGAACCGGACTGCCCGACGCGAACCGAACCACCCACACCGAACCAACGAACCAGGAGCACTCCGATGGCCGAGTCCACTTTCACCGTCACCGGCATGACCTGCGACCACTGCGTCGCGTCCGTGACCGAGGAGGTCACCAAGATCGACGGCGTGACCGGTGTGGCCGTCGACCTGCCGACCGGCGCGGTCAAGGTGACCAGCGCCGACCCGGTCGCCGAGGCGGACGTCCGCGCGGCCGTCGAAGAGGCGGGTTACGCGCTCGCCGGCTGATCGGACCGAGCCGGTCCATCCCGGCACAGCAGCCGACCCTGGAGCCCGTCCGGAGTGGCGGGCTCCACCACAGTCTTCGAGGACTGACCAATGAACACAGCAGCGAAGCTCTCCGCCTACGGTGCGGTGCTCGCCCTGGTCGCCGGTGGCGCCTGGGCAGCCGGTAGCGCTGTCGGTCCCTTCGCCGTCGAAGCCGCTCCGAGCGGCCGGGACGGCACGTCCGGTGCTGAGGGCGCCGGGCACGGGGACGACCACAGCGGCACCGTCGCGGAGACCGCGCAGGACCAGCCCGCGGGGCTGGCGTCGTCCAGGGGCGGTTACACCCTCGCGCCCACCGACACGACGCTGACCACGGGAACCGACTCCTTCTCCTTCCGGATCCTCGGCCCCGACGGCGCCGCGGTGACCGGGTTCGACGTCGAGCACGACAAGCGGATGCACCTCATCGCGATCCGACGCGACACCTCGAACTTCCGCCACGTGCACCCCGAGATGGCGGCCGATGGCACGTGGACCGTGCCGCTGTCGTTGCCCGACGCCGGCAGCTACCGCGTGTTCGCCGACTTCAAGCCGACCGGCGGCGAAGACGTCACGCTCGGTGTCGACGTCAACGCGGCGGGTGCGTTCGAACCGCGCGCCTACCAGCCGTCACGGGTCTCCGAAGTCGACGGCTACCAGGTCCGCCTCGACGGCGACCTCGTGCCCGGCAAGGCCTCGCCCGTGCGGCTGACCGTGAGCAAGGGCGGCGTGCCGGTCACCGACCTGCAGCCCTACCTGGCGGCGTATGGTCACCTGGTGGCGCTGCGCGAGGGCGACCTGGCCTACCTCCACGTGCACCCCGAGGGCGTGCCCGGCGACGGCAGGACGCCCGCCGGCCCGGAGATCGCGTTCGTCGCCGAGGTGCCGTCGGCCGGTGGCTACCGGCTGTTCCTGGACTTCCAGCACGACGGGGTCGTGCGCACGGCCGAGTTCACCGTGGACACCGATGGCGCCCCCGTGGACGAGGTCGAGCCCGAGGCGGAGGAGGAGCACGGCCATGGCTGACACGCAGCTCGAACTGGCGATCACCGGCATGACCTGCGCCTCGTGCGCCTCGCGGATCGAGCGCAAGCTGAACAAGCTCGACGGCGTGACCGCGACGGTGAACTACGCGACCGAGAAGGCGCGCGTCACCTTCCCGGACGACGTCGACCCGCGGGTCCTGGTCGAGCAGGTCGAGGCCGCCGGCTACCAGGCCGCGCTGCCCGTCGTCGAGACCGACCAGCCCGAAGCCCCGGTGGACGAGGACCCGACCGCCGCGCTGCGGCAGCGGCTGGTCGTGTCCACGGTGCTGGCGGTGCCCGTGGTCCTGCTGGCGATGGTGCCGGCGTTGCAGTTCACCTACTGGCAGTGGATCTCGCTGACGTTGGCGGCGCCGGTGCTGGTGTGGGGCGCGTGGCCGTTCCACCGGGCGGCGTGGACGAACCTGCGGCACGGCGCGGCCACCATGGACACGCTGATCTCGATGGGCACGATCGCGTCGTTCGCGTGGTCGTTGTACGCGCTGCTGTTCGGCACGGCGGGTGTGGCGGGGATGACGCACCCGTTCGAGCTGACCGTGCAGCGCACCGACGGTGCGGGCGCGATCTACCTCGAAGTGGCCGCGGGCGTCACGGTGTACATCCTGGCGGGCCGTTACTTCGAGGTCCGGTCGAAGCGGCGGGCCGGTGCGGCGTTGCGGGCGTTGCTCGAACTCGGCGCCAAGGACGTGGCCGTGCTGCGTGGCCAAGACGGGGGGTACGGGCGCGAGGTCCGCGTCCCGATCGGCGAGCTGGCCGTGGGCGACCGGTTCGTGGTGCGGCCCGGGGAGAAGATCGCCACCGACGGTGTGGTGGCCGAC
This sequence comes from Saccharothrix sp. NRRL B-16348, assembly GCF_001280085.1. Taxonomy (GTDB): domain Bacteria; phylum Actinomycetota; class Actinomycetes; order Mycobacteriales; family Pseudonocardiaceae; genus Actinosynnema. The sequence continues at coordinate 47,179 of NZ_LGED01000229.1, forward strand.
GGCAGTTCGGCGGTCGACGCGAGCATGCTGACCGGCGAGTCGGTGCCGGTCGAGGTCGGCCCCGGTGACGCGGTGGTCGGCGCGACCGTCAACGCGGGCGGTCGGCTCGTGGTGCGGGCGACGCGGGTCGGGGCGGACACCCAGCTGGCGCAGATGGCCAGGCTGGTCGAGGACGCGCAGAACGGCAAGGCGCAGGCGCAACGGCTGGCCGACCGGATCTCGGCGATCTTCGTGCCGATCGTGATCGCGTTGTCGGTCGGGACGCTGGCGTTCTGGCTCGGCGCGGGCGGTGGCGTGTCGGCGGCGTTCACGGCGGCGGTCGCGGTGCTGATCATCGCGTGCCCGTGCGCCCTGGGGCTGGCCACGCCGACCGCGCTGCTGGTCGGCACCGGGCGCGGCGCGCAGCTCGGCATCCTGATCAAGGGACCGGAGGTGCTGGAGTCGACCCGGCGGGTGGACACGGTGGTGCTGGACAAGACCGGCACCGTCACCAGCGGGCGGATGAGCCTGGTCTCCGTGCACACGGCGGCCGGCGTCGAGGAGGACGAGGTGCTGCGGCTGGCCGGGGCACTGGAGGACGCCTCCGAGCACCCGATCGCCAAGGCCGTCGCGGTCGGTGCGGCCGAGCGGGTCGGTGAGCTGCCCGGGGTCGAGGGTTTCCAGAACCTCGAAGGGCTGGGCGTGCAGGGCGTGGTCGACGGGCACGCGCTGATCGTCGGGCGCGAGCGCTTGCTGGCCGAGTGGGGCGTGCACCTGGACGGTCCGCTGGCCGAGGCGAAGCGTGCGGCGGAGGCCAAGGGTCGCACGGCGGTCCTGGTCGCGTGGGACGGCGAGGCGCGGGCGGTGCTGGTCGTGGCCGACACCGTGAAGCCGACGTCCGCCGAGGCGATCCGGCAGTTGCGCGACCTCGGCCTGACGCCGGTGCTGCTGACCGGCGACAACGAGGCCGCCGCGCGTGCCGTGGCCGCCGAGGTCGGGATCACCGAGGTCGTCGCCGAGGTGCTGCCGAAGGACAAGGTCGACGTGATCGCCCGGCTCCAGGGCGAGGGCAAGGTCGTGGCGATGGTGGGTGACGGCGTGAACGACGCCGCCGCGCTCGCCAAGGCCGACCTGGGCCTGGCGATGGGCACCGGCACCGACGCGGCGATCGAGGCAGGCGACCTGACGCTCGTGCGGGGCGACCTGCGTGCGGCGGCGGACGCGATCCGGCTGTCCCGGCGGATGATCGCGGGTGCGGCGATGGCGTTCTCGTCGGTCTTCGTGGTGTCGAACAGCCTGCGGTTGCGCGGCTTCCGCAGCACGGCGGGCGCGCAGGCGCGGCCGACCCGTTCGACGGAGTCCACGCAGGACAAGGTGCCCGCCTCCGTCTGACACCGCTTCACCGTGGCCCGGAGCCGGTCGGCTCCGGGCCACTTGGCGTGTTCTGAGCGTTGAATTCACGTGTTCTGAACGTAGGACACGCGCGACGCGAACGTAGGACACGCGCGTTCTGAACGTAGGACACGCGCGGGGTGAAGGTAGGACTCTCGGGTTAGGGGGAGGGGCGCCAGAGGGGGAGCAGGAGTGGGCCGTTGTCGGGGAGGGGGATCGGGGCGCCGGCCGGGGCGAAGCCGTGGCGGGTGTAGAGAGCGGCGCTGCGCGGGGTGCTGGCTTCCAGGTACACCGGTTGGCGTTCGGCGTCGGCGAGGGCCAGGCGGTGGCGCAGGATCGCGGCGCCGACGCCTCGGCCCCGGCTCGCCGGGATCACCGCCATCGACGCCAGGTACAGGTGCGGCACGTCGGGGTGGGGCAGGGCGACCGCCGCCGCCATGCGCCGCAACGCCGGGTTCGCGCGAGCCTGCTCCGCCACCGCTTCCGCTTGCTGTCGCAAGGGTTCGGCGGACTCCAGCGCCATCCACGTGGACACGCCGACGATGTCTCCGTCGTGCTCGGCGATCACGACTTCTTGCGTCTCCAACGCATCGGCCAGCCAAGCGCGGAACAGGGCCGAGAAGTCGTGCCCGGCCATCGCCCACGCGGTCACCGCTTCGTCCGCGCACGCGGCGGCGTAGGCCGGGACGATCCGGTCCAGCTCATCAAGTCCCGCAGTCCTTCGTACGCTGTACACAAGGGCAGTGTTCCGTGGTAGGCATGCATTGTTGAGGGAATACGTCACACAACGGGTGTGTGACGAAAGGAGGCCGACCGTGCGTTGTGCGCAGTGCGGCGCCGAGCTCGCGCGTGCCACCCGGGGCCGACCACGCCGGTACTGCGGAAGGGCCTGCCAGGCACGGGCCTACCGCGCGCGCAAGGACGGCGGACCCGCCCGGAAGACCTTTGTGGACAGAGCCGGTCCGGCGCCGCTCGACCGCGAGCTGGTGGTGCGCACCGCCATCCGGCTCGCCGACGCGGAAGGGCTCCGCGCCGTGTCGATGCGACTCGTCGCCGCACGGCTCGGCACGTCCACGATGTCCTTGTACCAGCACGTTTCCCGCAAGGACGACCTCGTCACGGCCATGGTCGACACCGTCCTCGCCGAACACCGCCCACCCCCGCCCCGCACGACCGGCTGGCGCGCCCTGCTCGACCACGAAGCCCGCGAGGAGTGGGCGCTCTACCAACGGCACCCGTGGTCGCTGACCGCCCTCGCCACCACCCGCCCGCCGCTGGGCCGCGCCGTGCTGGAGACCGTGGACCGGTTCCTCGCGGTCCTCGCCGGGCACGGCCTCGACCACCGCACCGGCCTGGAGGTGTACCTGCTGGTGAGCGGGTACGTGCAGGGCACGGCCCTGATGGCGGTCGCGGAGCACGAGGCGGTCCGTGACACCGGCGTCGGCGCCGACCACTGGTGGCACGCCCGGCTCGGCCGCCTCGCGGGCGCGATCGGCTCGAACCGCTACCCGTGGCTGACCGAGCTGGCCGCCGACCCGCCCACCGCGGCCGACCTCGACGGCTGGTTCGACTTCGGCCTGCGCCGCGTGCTGGACGGCATCGCAGCACTCCTCGAACCCGGCTCAGGCACGCCCGATCGCCGAGGTTGACTCGCGCACGACCAAGCGGCACGGCTGCCGGACCACGCCCGACGGCCGCCGCCCGTCCAACGCGTCGAAGAGGTACCGCGCCGCCGTGGCGCCCAACCGCTCCAGGTCGAGGTCCACGGTCGTCAGCGGCGGCCGGCAGTCGGCGGCGAACTCCTCCCAGTTGTCGTAGCCGACGACCGCCACGTCCTCCGGTATCCGCTTGCCCAGGTGGGACAACGTGTCCGCGACACCGGTCGCGATCTGGTCGTTGCCGCAGAACACCGCGTCCACGTCGGGATCGGCGGCCAGCAGCATCCGGGCCGCGTGCCTGCCCCAGCGCTGCGACCACTCGCCGTACAGCGGCGCGCCGCCCGCCAGGTCCAGCCCGTGCTCGGCCAGCACCCGGTGCAGCGCGGTCACGCGGTCACGGGCCGCGCGGTACGTCTGCGGACCGGTGACGTGGCCGATCCGCTTGCGCTGCAACGACACCAGGTGCTCGACGGCCAGCCGGGCGCCGCCCTCGTCGTCCGCGATCACGGACAGGTCGTCCGGGTCGCTGGACTCGCAGTACACGTACACGACCGGCACCGGGATGTCCCGGGTCAGCGACGGCCGGATGTCGTTGTCGTCGCCCAGGATGATGAACCCGTCGACCTGCCTGGCCAGCAGCGTGCTGATGTAGTGCCTGCGCCGGATCGCGTCACCGCGCGCGTCGCACAGCAGCACCGACATCTGCTCGTCGGCCAGCGCGTTCTCCGCGCCCAGCAGGATCGGGATCGCGAACCGGCCGCCGAGCTCGTCGGTGAGCAGCCCGATGGTGCGCGTCCGCCCCGAGATCAACCCGCGCGCCAGGGCGTTGGGCTGGAACGACAGCTCGGCCGCGGCGCGCAGCACGCGTTCCCGGGTGGCGGGCGCGACCTCGTCCCGGGCGTTGATGGCCTTGGACGCGGTGGAGATCGAGACGCCGGCCAGCCGCGCCACGTCGCTGAGGGTCACCGCATCGGACCGCCGTCTGCCCATCGAAAGCCTTTCGAAAAGTTTGTCGAACGCCGAATTGATTGTAGGCGCACTTCACAAGCGTGAAACCCCATGGTGGAGGACATTCACGAGACGCCACAAGGACGATTGCCGAAAAGGTTTTCGGCTGCCAGAGTGCTGAACGAGCACACGGACCGCGGGAGGTTGGGGATGACAGTGACGTCGCCGGACACCACTGCCGTCGGGGGACGTCCCGTCGTCCCGTCGCGGGGGAAGCTGCGCCCGCTCGGCCAGGACGAGGTCCGGATCACCGGCGGTTTCTGGCGGGTCCGCCAGGACGTCAACGCCGCCGCCACCATCCCGCACGCCCGGTCGTGGATGGACCGGCTCGGCTGGACCGGCAACTTCGCCGGACCGGACGCCACGCCGGCCGACCGCCGCGGCCGGGAGTTCACCGACTCCGAGGTCTACAAGCTGCTGGAGGCGATGTCCTGGGAGGTCGGCCGCGGCGCGGGGGCACCCGGGGCCCTCGACGCGCGGATCACGGAGCTGACCGGCGCGATCGCCGCGGCCCAGGCGGCGGACGGCTACCTGCACACCGCGTTCGGCCGTCCCGGCCAACCCGACCGGTACAGCGACCTGCTGTGGGGCCACGAGCTGTACTGCACCGGGCACCTGCTGCAAGCCGCCGTCGCCCGGGCCCGCACCAGCGGCGACGACGCCGACCCGCTGCTGGCCGTGGCCCGCCGCGCCGCCGACCACGTCTGCGACGCGTTCGGACCCGACGGCACGCCCGCCGTCTGCGGCCACCCGGAGATCGAGCTCGGCCTGGTGGAGCTGGCCCGCCTCACGGGCGAGCGGCGCTACCTGGACCAGGCCGCCCTGTTCGTCGAACGCCGGGGCCACCGCACGTTGCCGCGCCACCACTTCGGCTGGTCGTACTTCAGCGACGACCGGCCCGTGCGGCAGTCGGAGGTCCTGCACGGCCACGCCGTACGCGCGCTCTACCTGGCGGCCGGCGCGGTGGACGTCGCCGTCGAGACGGGCGACGACGAGCTGCTCCGGACCGTCGCCGCCCAGTTCGACCGGACGTGGGCGCGGCGCACCTACCTCACCGGCGGCATGGGCTCGCGGCACACCGACGAGGCGTTCGGCGACGACTTCGTGCTGCCCGCCGACCGGGCGTACTCGGAGACGTGCGCCGGGGTGGCCGCGATCATGCTGGCCTGGCGGCTGCTGCTGGCCACCGGCGACGGCCGGTACGACGAGGTGGTCGAACGCGTCCTCTACAACGTGGTCGCGACCGCGATTGGCGACGACGGCCGGTCCTTCTTCTACGCGCACACCCTGCACCAGCGCACGCCCACCGCCGCGCTGCCTGCGGACGAGGAGCAGCTGGGGTTCGGCGGCGGGCCGAGGGCGCCGTGGTTCGAGGTGTCGTGCTGCCTGCCGAACGCGGCACGCCTGCTGGCCGCCCTCTCGTGCTACCTCGTCACGGTCGACGACACGGGCCTGCGCCTGCACCAGTACGTCGACTCCGAGGTCTCCACCCGGCTGAACGACGGGCGCGAGGTGGGCCTGGAGGTGCGCTCCGGCCTGCCCGACGACGGCACGGTGGCCGTGCGCGTGACCAAGACCGACGACCAGCCGTGGTCGATCACGTTGCGCGTGCCGCAGTGGGCGGCGGGCGCGGAGCTGGTCACCACCCACGGACGCCGTCAGGTGCCGGTGGGCGACATCGTGGTGTACCGGTCGTTCGCGGTCGGCGAGGAGATCCGGCTGGAGCTGCCGACGCGGCCCCGCTTCACCGCGCCGGACCCGAGGATCGACGCGACGCGCGGGTGCGTGGCCGTGGAACGCGGGCCGCTGGTCTACTGCGCCGAGGTCGGGGCCGAGGGGCCGGACCTCGACACCCTGCGCGTGGACGTCACCGTGCCGCCGGTCGACGCGGAGGCGGGCGTCGAGGTCCGCGCCGGGTTCGACCCACCCGGCCCGGACGGGTGGCCCTACCGCCCGCCGGAGCCGACCGACGGCGGCACCCCGGCGACCACCCCGCTGACCCTCGTGCCGTACCACCGGTGGGCGCGCGGCGGCCCGTCGACCATGCGGGTCTGGCTGCCCACGACCTGACCCACCACCCGACCCACGACCCCGACCCACCTCCTGACGACCCACCCGAACCGTGCTCAAAGGAGAGACCGGTGAAAACCAGAGGGTTTCGTGTTGCCTCCGCCGTGGCGGCGGGTGCGCTGGTGCTGGCGGCCTGCGGCGGTCAGCCGGCCGAGAGTCCGGCGGGCGCGGACGACGGCGCGGTGCTGACGCTGTGGACCCGTGCCGCGACCGAATCGGTGTCCAAGGCCTACGCCGACGCCTACAACGCCACCCACCGCAACAAGGTGGAGGTGACCGCCTACCCGAACGAGGAGTACCCGGCCAAGCTCGCGTCGGCGGCGGGCGCGAAGTCGCTGCCCGACCTGTTCGCGGCCGACGTGGTGTTCGCGCCCCAGTACGCCTCCCAGGGCCTGTGGGCGGACGTCACCGAGCGGCTCGCCGCGCTGCCGGTGAAGGACCGGCTCGCGCCGTCGCACCTGAAGGCGGGCACGTGGGAGGGCGCGAACTTCGCGCTGCCGCACACGATCGACCTGTCCGTTCTGCTGTACAACAAGGACCTGTACGCCAAGGCGGGCCTCGACCCGGAGAAACCGCCGCGCACCCTGCGCGAGTTCGCCGACCACGCCCGCAAGGTCGACCGGCTCGGCGGTGACGTCAACGGCACGTACTTCGGCGGCAACTGCGGCGGCTGCGTCGAGTTCACCCTGTGGCCGTCGGTGTGGGCGGCGAACGGCGACGTGCTCGACCCCGACGGCGAGGAGGCGAAGGTCGACTCGCCGGAGATGGCCGACGTGTTCGCCCTCTACCGCGAGCTGTACGAGGAGGGCGTGGCCGCGCCCGCGTCCAAGGACGAGGCCGGCCCGACCTGGCTGGGCGCGTTGCAGAGCGGGAACGTCGGCATCGCGCCCGCGCCGTCGGTCTGGCTGGACGCGTTGGAGCAGAAAGGGCTGAAGCTCGGCGTGGCCCCGATCAGCGGTCTCACCGGCGGCGAGTCCACGTTCGTCGGCGGTGACGCGCTCGGCATCGGGGCGACCACGGAGAAGGTGGAGCAGGCGTGGGACTTCCTGTCCTGGACCACGTCCGACGAGGCGCAGGTCGAGGTCGTCGCCAAGAACAAGGGCGTGCCGACGCGCACCGACCTGGCGGAGAACAAGTACTCCTCGGCCGATCCGCGCACCGTGCTGGTCAACGGCCTGGTGGCCAAGGGCCGCACGCCGTACGCGCGCAACTTCAACGTCTCGTTCAACGACCCGCAGAGCCCGTGGCTGCAAACCGTCCGGGGCGCGCTGTTCGGTGACGCGGGCACGGCGTTGGCCGACGGCAACACCGCCATCACCAAGTCGCTCCAGCAGGGCTGAGCGGCCACGGGAGGCTCGGATGCCCACGACGACGACGTCAGACCCGGGAACGACGTCACACCCAGGACCGACGGGAAACCCAGGACCGACGGGAACACCGAGCACGGGAGCGCGGCGCGGGCAGTCACGACCCGCGAGGCGTGGGCGCAGGCTGCGCGCGCTCGTCGGCGCCGCGTACGCCGCACCGACCGCCGTGATGGTGGGGCTGTTCTTCCTGGTGCCGTTGGCGCTCGTGGTCTGGATGTCCCTGCACCGCTGGCCGTTGCTGGGCAAGGCGAAGTTCAACGCGCCCGCCAACTACAGCGGCATCGCCGAGGACGAGCTGCTGCGCTCGGCGGCCTGGTTCACGGTCAAGTACACGGTGATCATCACGGTGCTGCTGTTCGTGGTCGCGTTCGGGCTGGCGCTGCTGGTGCAGCACCGGCGGCCCGGCGTCGGCTTCTTCCGCACCGCGTTCTTCCTGCCGATGGCGGTCGGGTTCGCCAGCGCGTCCCTGCTGTTCCTCGGCCTGCTCAGCGACGAGATCGGCCCGGTGACCGACCTGCTGTCGTGGCTCGGGCTGGTCGACGGGTACGTGTCGTGGACCAGCGGCAGCCCGGACTCGGCGCTCGGGTCGGCGGTGCTGCTGGTGCTGTGGCGGTTCGCCGGGTTCACCATGCTGATCCTGCTCACCGGGCTGCACGCGATCCCGCCGGACGTGTACGAGGCCGCGCGGGTGGACGGCGCGAACCGGTGGCAGACGTTCCGGCGGATCACGGTGCCGCTGATGCGGCCGACGATCGCGCTGGTGCTCACGCTGATGACGACGGGCTCGCTGCTGGCGTTCGACCAGTTCTGGATCCTCACCCGCGGCGGGCCGGACAACAGCACCACCTCGCTGGTGATGGTGATCTACCGGGAGGCGTTCATCCGGCTCGACCTCGGCTCGGCCGCGGGCATCTCGGTGGTGCTGCTGGTCGTGCTCGTGGTGTTCAACGCCCTCCAGTTCCGCGTGCTGCGCCGGAGGTCGTCGTGAAGACCACCGCGGGCAGCCGCCGGGGCTACTACGTCACCGGCGCGGCGTTGGCGATCCTGTTCCTGTTCCCGCTGGTGTGGGCCGGGTTCGCGTCCGTGCGCACGGACACCGGCTTCGGGTTGGAGAACTACGACCGGCTGTTCACCTCCGCCAACGGCGTGCGGCTCCAGCACGTGCTCAACAGCGTGGTCGTCAGCGCGCTCACGGTGGGCGGCACGCTGTTCATCGCCACGCTGGGCGGCTACGCGTTCGGCCGGTTCCGGTTCCCCGGCCGTGACGTGCTGTTCCTGCTGACGCTGGCCATCCTGATGGTGCCGTACGCGACGATCCTCATCGCCCTGTACGTGCTGCTGGGCTGGTTGGGGCTGGAGGACTCGCTGGTCGGGCTGAGCCTGGTGCTCATCACGTTCCAGCTGCCGTTCTCGGTGTTCATGATGCGCAACTCGTTCGAGGCCGTGCCGGTCGAGCTGGAGGAGTCGGCCCGGGTCGACGGCTGCACCAGCGTCGGCACGCTCGTCCGGATCATGCTGCCCGCCGTGCGGCCGGGGCTGGTCACCGTGGGCCTGTTCGCGTTCCTGACCTCGTGGAGCGAGTTCTTCGCGCCGCTCATCCTGCTCAACTCGACCGACAAGTTCACCACCACCCTCGCCGTGGTCAACCTGCGCACCGCGAGCCACGGGTCGATCGACTACGCCGCGCTCGAAGCGGGAGTGGTGTTCATGGCAGTGCCCTGCCTCGTGCTCTTCGCCGCCATGCAACGCAGCTACGTCCGCGGGTTCACCTCAGGCGCCGTGAAGGGCTGAGCCCGCCGGACCGGTGCTGCTTTCGTCCGGCAACCGGAAGGAAGATCGTCGTGTCACGATCATGGAAGAGAACCCTGCTCACCACGCTCGCCGGCGCGGTCGCCATCAGCGGCGCGGTCGCCGCGACCACGCCCGCCGCCGTGGCCGCGCCCGGCGACAACCTCGCGTGGACGGCCACCGCCAGCGCCTCGTACACGTCGCCGTGGGAGAGCATCGCGGCGGTCCGGGACGGGATCGACCCGCCGCGCTCCAACGACACGCAGAACCCGCGCTGGGGCACGTGGCCCAACCAGGGTCAGCAGTGGGTCGACCTGACGTGGCCCGCCACCCAGACGATCCGGGCCGCCGAGGTGTACTTCTTCGACGACGGCGGCGGCGTCCGCGTGCCCGCGTCCTGGCGGCTCCAGTCCTGGAACGGCAGCGCGTACGTCGACGTGACGGGCGCGAGCGGCTACCCGGTGGCGGTCGACCGCTACAACCTCGTCACGTTCGCCGCGGTCACCACGACCCGGCTGCGGGTTTTGCTGGAGAGCGGCGGCGCGTCCGTCGGCCTGCTGGAGGTCAAGGCGCACACCACCGCGCCCGGCAACCCCGGCACCCCGGCCGACTGGAACCCGCCCGCGAACCTGGTCACCCCGCTCAACGAGGTGTGGGCGCACCAGGAGTCCACCTACGGAGACCTGTACGGGTTCCGCAACTACGGCTGGGACCAGGTGTTCGCCAACGGCGGCTACCTGAACTTCTGCGTCCGCTGGGACTCGCCCGCCACGGTGACGGCCGCGCTGCGCGACCAGATCCACGCGAAGCTGGCCCAGCAGTACAAGAAGTGGATGGACGTGATGGCAGGCCACAACAACTGGCCGTACGCGTCCGTGCCGATCAAGGTGGTCGGCTGGGCGGTGCGCGACCGGGCCCAGCTGCAGTGGTCGGACACCTCGGTCGACATCTACGTGAACAACATCCGGGAGAACGCGCCCCAGTGCGCCGAGGGCTGCGGCCGCTTCTTCAACCGCAACGGCAGCTACCCGAACTGCCCCGGCGGCACACCGCGCCACTACGACCAGTCGCTGTGGCTGACCACCGGTTTCGGCGGCGGCGCGGGCGGCGACTGGGGCCAGCGGATGGCCAGCGAGTACTTCGTCAACAACCTCGACAACGACAGCATGACCATCCTCCTGCACGAGATCGGTCACACGTTCGGGCTGGACGACATCTACGACTGGACGCCGACCGGCGTCGGCGGGTTCATCATGAAGGCGGGCAGCTCGGCCACGATCACCGACTTCGACCGCTGGATGCTGCGCGACTGGTGGCGGCACCTGAAGAGCCGCTACGGCCGCTGAGCGACGCCGTCGCCCCCGGAGGCCCTGCACCGGGGGCGGCGGCCCTCCTCGCCGCCGCGAGTCCTGTGCCACCACGTCACGGAAGGTGACGCGCATGTCCCTGCCCACTCCATCACGTCGTGCCGTGCTGCGGGCGGGCGCGGTGGTCGCCTCGGCCACCGCCCTGCCTGCGTTGACCACCGCCGCCGCCACCGCCGACCCGGTTGCCGCCGCCGCGAGACCGGACACGGGCGTCTCGGCGCACGCGTTCCCGCTCGGCGCGGTGGCGCTGCCGGCCGGACCGTTCCAGACCAACACCTCCCGCACGCACGCCTACCTCAAGTTCCTCGACGCCGACCGGCTGCTGCACACGTTCCGCGTCAACGTCGGCCTGCCGTCGTCGGCCGTCCCTTGTGGAGGGTGGGAGTCGCCGACCACCGAGCTGCGCGGCCACTCCACCGGCCACGTGCTGACCGCGCTCGCCCAGGCGTTCGCGAGCACCGGCGACACCGCGTTCCGCGCCAAGGGCGACCACCTGGTCGCGCAACTGGCGATCTGCCAGGACCGGGCGTCGGCCGCCGGGTTCAACACCGGCTACCTGTCCGCGTTCCCGGAGAGCTTCATCGACCGCGTGGAGGCCCGGCAGCAGGTCTGGGCGCCTTACTACACCCTGCACAAGATCATGGCGGGTCTGCTGGACATGCACCTGCTGGCGGGCAACGCCCAGGCGCTCACCGTGCTGACCCGCATGGCCGCGTGGGTCGGTTGGCGCAACGGCAGGCTGACGCTCGCGCAGCGGCAGAACATGCTCAAGACCGAGTTCGGCGGCATGAACGAGGTGCTGGCCAACCTCCACCAGCTCACCGGCGACCCGGCGCACCTCACGGCCGCCCAGTACTTCGACCACGCGGAGGTCTTCGACCCGTTGGCCGCGAACACCGACGCGCTCAACGGCTACCACGCCAACACCCAGATCCCGAAGGCGCTCGGCGCGATCCGCGAGTACCACGCCACCGGCCTGACCCGGTACCGCGACATCGCCACCAACTTCTGGCACATCGTGGTCGGCTCGCACACCTACGCCATCGGCGGCAACTCCAACGGCGAGTACTTCAAGGCGCCCGGCCGGATCGCGTCGGAGCTGTCCGACCACACGTGCGAGTGCTGCAACACCTACAACATGCTCAAGCTGACCCGCCAGCTGTTCCGCACCGACCCGAGCGCGCACTACTTCGACTTCCACGAGAAGGCCCTCTACAACCACCTGCTCGGCGGGCAGAACCCGTCGTCCGCGCACGGCCACCACAGCTACTACGTGCCGCTGCGGCCCGGCGGTCAGCGCACGTACAGCAACGACTACCAGGACTTCACCTGCTGCCACGGCACCGGGATGGAGACCAACACCAAGCACGGCGACAGCATCTACTTCCACGCCGGCAACACCTTGTACGTCAACCTGTTCATCGCCTCAACGCTCACCTGGCCGGGCCGGGGGATCACCGTGCGGCAGGACACCGGGTTCCCCGAGTCGGCGGCCACCCGGCTCACCGTCACCGGGTCCGGCCCGATCGACCTGCGCGTGCGCGTCCCGTCCTGGGCCGCCGGCGCCCAGCTCAAGCTCAACGGCGTGGTGCAGGACGTGCCGACCGTGCCGGGCACGTACGCGCGCCTGGACCGGACGTGGAGCAGCGGCGACGTCGTGGACCTCAGCCTGCCGATGGCGCTGACCCGGGAACCCGCGCCGGACAACCCGGCCGTGCAGGCGGTCAAGCACGGCCCGATCGTGCTCGCGGGCGGCTACGGCACGACGAACCTGACGTCCATGCCCACGCTCCAGCCCGCGACCCTGCGTGCGACGACCACACCGTTGCGGTACACGGCGACGGCGAGCACGGGCCAGGTGACGCTGCTGCCGTTCTACCAGGCGCACGGCCAGCGCTACACGGTCTACTGGAACGTCACCGACACGCCCGCGCCGCCGCCGTTCATCGCGCACTACCCGTTCGACGAGGCGGCGGGCTCGGTGGCGGCCGACGCCACCGGCAACGGCCGGACCGCGACCCTCGCCGGCGGCGCGCGGTGGACGACGGGACGCACCGGCTCGGCGGTCGACCTCGGCGGGGCCGGCGAGCACGTGCTGCTGCCCGCGGGCCTGCTGGCGGGTGCGACGGCGTTCAGCGTGGCCACCTGGGTGTGGCTGGGCGCGGTGGCCACGTGGGCGCGCGTGTTCGACTTCGGCGCCGGTCCCAGCACGTGCCTGTTCCTCACGCCGCGCAGCTCGGCGGGCGGCGCGAGGTTCGCCATCACCACCGGCGGCGCGGGCGCCGAGCAGCGCGTCGACGCGCCGTCACCGCTGCCCGCCGGCGCGTGGACGCACGTCGCCGTGACGCAGACCGGCAACCTCGGCGTGCTCTACGTCAACGGCGTCGAGGTGGCCCGCAACACGGCGCTTACCGTGCGGCCCGCCGCGCTCGGCAGCACCACGCAGAACTGGATCGGGCGCTCCCAGTACGCGGGCGACCCCTACCTGGACGGCGCCGTGGACGGTTTCCGCGTCCACGGCCGCGCCCTCACCGCCGCCGAAGTGGCCGACCTGCACGCGACCGGCCGTTAGCGCCGCGACCGGCGACCTCCACCGCGTCACCGCTCAGCGCGGCACCCGGCACCACGCCCACGGCCAACCAGGCCGAGGACGTGAGACCTCCGGCCGTCGGAACGCGGGCGCGGGCCGCCGGTCGCGGCACCAGTCCACATCCCCCACCGTTAGGACCCACCCATGCGCACCCGACATCGGGCGGTGAAGCTGGGCGCGGCACTCGCGCTCGTCGCCTCCGCCGCCGTCGCACCGGCCGCGTTCGCGGCCAACCCGATCATCACGAGCTACTACACCGCCGATCCCGCGCCACTGGTCGTCGGCAACACGATGTACGTCTACGCGGGCCGCGACGAAGCTCCCGCCGGCACGAACAACTTCGTCATGCGCGAGTGGCGGGTGCTGTCCTCGACGGACGCCGCCACGTGGACCGACCACGGCGCGCGGGCGAACATCGGCACGTTCCCGTGGGCCGGCGCGGACGCGTGGGCGAGCGAAGTGGAGCCGCGCGACGGCAAGTACTACTGGTACACCTCGGTCAACGGCAACGGCGCGGGCTGGATGGACATCGGCGTGGCCGTCGGCGACAGCCCGCTCGGGCCGTTCCGCGACGCCAAGGGCGGTCCGCTGGTCAGCGACAGCACGCCCAACTCGTCCGGGCTGAACATCGACCCCACCGTGTTCACCGACGACGACGGCCAGGCCTACCTCTACTGGGGCGGCTACTGGGGCGCGCGGGCGGCGAAGCTCAAGCCCAACATGATCGAGCTGGACGGCCCGGTCGTCACGCCGCAGGGCCTGGCGAACTTCTGGGAAGCGCCCTGGATGTTCAAGCGCAACGGCCTGTACTACATGATGTACGCGGCCAACGACACCAACGGCTGCGTGACCAACTCCAACTACGCCTGCCAGCGCTACGCCACCGCCACCAGCCCGCTGGGGCCGTGGACGCACCGCGGCGTCGTGCTCGACCAGGTCTCGTCGACCACCAACCACGCGGGCGTGGTGCAGTTCAACGGCCAGTGGTACATCGTCTACCACAACGCGAACGCGCCCGGCGGCGGCAACTTCCGCCGTTCCGTCGCGGTGGACCTCCTGCAGTTCAACGCCGACGGCACGATGCGCAAGGTCACCCAGACCACGACCGGCCCGCCGGCCAACCCCGGCGGCGGCACCGGCACGAACCTGGCACCCTCGGCGACCGCGTCCACGTCGCACGTCTCGGCGTGGGAGTCGTTGGCGGCGCTCAACAACGGCGGCACGCCCGCGAACTCGGCGGACCGCTCGAACCTCGCCTACGGCAACTGGCCCGAGCGCGGCACGCAGTGGGTCGAGTACCAGTGGCCGACCGCCAAGTCGGTCAACCGCGTGGCCACGTACTGGTTCGACGACGACCAGGGCATCGACCTGCCCGCGTCGTGCAAGGTCCAGTACTGGAACGGCAGCGCGTACGTGGACGTGCCGGGCCAGTCGGCGTGCGGCGTCGCCGGCAGCACGTTCAACACCACCACGTTCACCGCCGTGAACACCACGCGGCTGCGGTTGTCGATCACCTCGAAGCCCGACTTCTCGACGGGGGTGTTGGAATGGCAAGCCTTCCAGGCGTGACGCGACGGCTGGCGATCGTGGTGGTGCTCGGCGCGCTCCTCGTGCCCGTCCAGAGCGCCTCCGCCGCGCAGACCATCGGCTACCCCGCGTTCAACGGGCCGTCGATCCCGACGCCGCCGGTCGGCTACAGCACCGGCAGCACCATGAAGGCCATCTACGACGCCGAGAGCGGCGGCACGGACTTCTGGATGGACCGCCTGCTCGCCCGACCGGGCAACGACCCGGCGGGCCCGTGGCTGATGACCCGCGGCCGCGGCATGTTCATGTACACCCACAACCCGGGCGTGATCGGCTTCGGCGGCAACGCCGCGTACTGGGACAACATCAGCAGCCAGCACGCCTACGCCATCACCGTGGGCTCCGGCACGTTGACCGAGCAGGTGGCGAACCGGTGGCAGGCCCCGAGCCACTGGAAGGGCGTCTACACCGGCGCCGGCGTGCGGGTGGAGGTGGCGAAGTTCATCACCCACAACAACGTCGCCGTCACCAACCTGACCGTCACCAACACCGGTTCGGCGTCCGCGACCCTGCCGCTGCGCGTCACCTCGCCGTACGCGACGACGGTCAGCGGCGCCGAGCTGACCGGGTCGCGGCAGGTGAAGAACAACCTCACCACCATCCGGCCGAGGCTGGCAGGCGACGGGTTCACCGCCGCGAGCGGCGCCCTGACCAGGTCGATCACGCTGGGCGCCGGTCAGTCGGCCACCACCAAGGTGGTGCTGGGCTTCGTCACCGACGAGATCCCCGAGTCGCTGACCGAGTACAACGCCTACCGCGGCCACTCGCCTTCGGTCGCGTTCGCCACCCACGTGCGCGACTACAACCGGTGGTGGGCCGACCACATCCCCTACATCGACGTGCCCGACCCGGCGATCAAGAAAAACGTCTATTATCGTTGGTGGCTAATGCGTTTTAACCACCTCGACGTGGACATCCCGGGTCAGGACTTCCAGTTCCCGGTCTCGATCGAGGGCGTCACCGGCTACAACAACGCGATCGCGCTGACCCAGCCGATGCACATCGACGACCTGAAGTACCTGCGCGACCCGGTCTACTCGTACGGGCCGTGGCTGTCGGTCGGCCAGTCGTCCAAGGGCGGCCGGTTCATGGACAACCCCGGCGACCCGGAGAACTGGTCCAACTCCTACACGCAGTACATCTCCGAGGCGGCGTGGCGCAGCTACCAGATCCACGGCGGCCAACCCGGCGTCGCGGGCAACCTGGCCAAGTACGCCGAAGGTGACGTGAAGGGGCAGCTGGCGACCTTCGACACCAACAACAACGGCGTCATCGAGTACGACTGGGGCGCGATGACCGGCAACGACGCCGACGCGGTGTCGTTCGACTGGCGGGCGGGCAACCTCGACCGGGCCGAGACGGCGTACGTGTGGAGCGGCGCGACGGCCGCGCAGCAGGCTTACGCGCTGATCGGCGACACGGCCAAGGCCGGCGAGATGCAAACGCTTGCCGACCGCATCCGCAACGGCGTGGTGAACACCCTGTGGAACCCGTCGCGCCAGTTGCTGGAGCACAAGCACGTGGCCACGAACGCGCACGTGCCGTGGAAGGAGATCAACAACTACTACCCGTTCTCGGTCGGGCTGATGCCGAACACCGACCAGTACAAGCAGGCGCTGCGGCTGTTCGCGGACCCGGCCGAGTACCCGGTGTTCCCGTTCTACACGGCCAACCAGCGCGACAAGGCCGAGGCCGCGCAGGCGGGCCACCCCGGTTCCAACAACTTCTCCACCATCAACTCGACCGTGCAGTTCCGGCTGTACTCGTCGGTGCTGCGCAACTACCCGAACCAGTGGATGACCGCCGAGGACTACAAGAAGCTGCTCTACTGGAACACCTGGGCGCAGTACGTCGGCGGCAACACGCAGTGGCCCGACGCCAACGAGTTCTGGGCGAACTGGAACGCGGGCGCCAAGACCATCGACTACCGCTCGTGGATCCACCACAACATCCTGGGCAGCAGCAACTGGACCGTGGTGGAGGACGTCGCCGGGCTGCGCCCGCGCACGGACAGCCGGATCGAGCTGTCGCCGATCAACATCGGCTGGTCGCACTTCGCGGTCAACAACCTGCGCTACCGCAACATGGACCTGAGCGTGGTGTGGGACGACCCGGCCGACGGCGTCACCCGCTACAACGGCGTGCCGCAGGGGTACTCGGTCTACCTCAACGGCACGCGCGCGTTCACCGTCGACCGGCTCACCCGCGTGCTCTACAACCCGGCGAACGGCGAGGTGACGTTCCCGTCCGGCGCGGGCACGGTGACGCACAACGTGGCCGTCAGCGGGTTGCAGGCGCCGCAGAACGTGGCGCACACCGGCGCGCGGATGGTCGACATGTTCGCGAAGGCGGGCGTCGACCTGACCTCCACCACGCCGAACCTGGCGCAGGGCGCGGCCGTCACGGCGTCGTACACGGCGTCCGGCACGTCCGTCGGCGCCGCGGTCGACGGGTTCCCGATCAACGAGCCGCTGTGGGGCACGTCGGGATCGCCCAACGCCACGGACTGGTACGAGCTCGACTTCCGGCAGCAGCGCGCGGTCGACGAGGTGCGGCTGCACTTCCGCGACGACCGGGCGGGCAACCGCTACCGCGCGCCGTCGTCGTACGCGGTCCAGTACTGGAACGGCTCGGCGTGGGTGGCCGCGGCGGCGCAGAGCAAGGCGCCGACGACACCGAAGGCCAACTACAACCGGGTCAGGTTCACGCCGGTGACCGCCCAGCGGATCCGGGTGCAGGTGACGCACGCGTCCGGGTTCAAGACCGGGCTCACCGAGGTGAAGGCGTACAACCGGGGTGGCGGCACCGATCCGCAGCCACCGCCGAACCTGGCCGCGTCGGCCACCCCGTCGGCGTCCTACACCTCGCCGTGGGAGTCGGTGGCCGCGATCAACGACGGCGTCGACCCGCCGTCGTCCAACGACACCGTCAACCCGCGGTGGGGCACCTGGCCCAACACCGGCGAGCAGTGGGCCGAGCTGACGTGGGCGTCGGCGCAGTCGGTGCGGTCGGCGCGGGTGTACTTCTTCGACGACAACGGGGGAGTGCGCGTGCCCGCGTCGTGGAAGGTGCAGCACTGGAACGGGTCGGCCTACGTCGACGTGGCGGGCGCGAGCGGCTACCCGGTCGCGCCGGACGCCTACCAGGAGGTGACGTTCACGCCGGTGAGCACGACGCGGTTGCGGGTGGTGCTGCAGAGCGGTGCGGACTCCGTCGGGCTGCTGGAGGTGAAGGCCTTCGGGTGACCGAACGGGTGTGAGCGGGGGGACCGGCCGCGCCGCCGGTCCCCCTTTCCGCGGCGGTGTCAGCAGCCGCCGCAGTTGTAGTAAGTGACGTCCCAGTGGTTGCTCTCCAGGAAGTAGACGTTCCCGGAGCCGGACTGCCACTTGTTGCCACCGATGTAGGTGAAGGTGCCGCGGATGTAGTTGCCGAGGCACGTGGAGAGGCTGTAGTCGAGCTTGTAGCCGTTCCAGTGGCTGTAGGTGCCGCTGGCGTGGCCGGTCTCGGTGCCGCCGGTGATGTTCAGCGCGCAGCCGGTGGCCCGCTTGAGGGTCTCCGCGCCCTGCACCGTCGGCAGGTTGATCTGCGAGAACGACGTGCAGGTCGGGTTGTTGCGGTCACTGCACCCGCCGCTGGAGGACCACGTGATGCCGGCGGCGCGGAAGCGGGCCGCGGCCTCGGCGTGGGTCAGCTTCGTGACCAGCGCGGTGACCGGGGTGTCGGCGGAGGGCTGGAAGACGGTGTCCTGGACGGCTTCGGCGGGCGCGGCCGAGGCCGTGGTCGCGCCGGTGATGGTCAGCAGTGCCGTGGCGACGGCCACGACGGCGGCGCGGAATCGACCGGTACGCATGGGGCTGTCCTTTCGACGGGCAGCCTTCGTCGGCCCCGTGAAGACCGGGGAACGGCGGAGGGGCTGCGGCAGGGGTCGTCGGACAGCCAGCTTAGGTGCGGGCAAGTTACCGCACAGCAGCCAAGTGGGAGATTTTCTGACTGAGCGAGCCGTGGTATGGCGGCCGGTCGACGGCGCGGGCTTGTTTGCCGGAACCCGGCAAACAACCGGGTCTCGAAGCGGCCGGGGTGCGACATTGTTCGTGGACACCGCGTCGATCACTATTAGTGCAGGTCGGGGGACGCGGGGGGCAAGGGGATCCGGGGGGATCAAGGGGAAACGGGGATCGGGGGACAGGGGAACGGGGAAACGGTTCGCGCCCGTTGGGGAGCGGGTGGGAACCGGTCAGCGCACTGGAGCACGGGCAGACCACGCCCGTGCTCCAGTGCGCTTTCCGTAGCTGGACGTCAGCGGTTCGTAAGGGTTCCCGGGGGTCGGTTTCGGGCAGGATCGGCACCAGTCCCTGTGGAGGTGTGGTCGATGCTGTGGAAGTCCGCGTCCGTTGTCGCTCTGCTGACCCTGGTGGTGGGTTGCGGTTCCGCGCCGACGTCGAGCGGCGGTTCCCCGTCCACGGCCACGCCGACGACCTCGGCGGCGCCCGGCACCGGCACGTCCGGCGCCGACACGCCCGCGCCGAGCGGCCCGGTGGCCGAGCAGCTGAAGTTCACCGCGAAGACGGTGGACGGCGCCGACTTCTCGGGTGAGAGCCTCGCCGGCAAGCCCGCCGTGCTCTGGTTCTGGGCGCCGTGGTGCCCGAAGTGCCAGCGGGAGGCGTCCGGCGTGGCGGCGACGGCCCGGGACAACGCGTCGGTGACGTTCCTCGGTGTCGCCGCGCTGGACGAGGTGCCCGCGATGCGGCAGTTCGTCGAGCGCCACGGGCTCGGCGGGTTCGGGCACGTCGCCGACACCGACACCGCGGTGTGGAAGAGGTTCGGCGTCACCGCCCAGCCCGCGTACGCGTTCATCGGCGCCGACGGGAAGGTCGACGTGGTGCCGACCCAGCTGACCGAGCAGGCGCTGCGCGACCGGGTCGCCGCGCTCGCGGGCGCGTGATGACGGAGATCGTGCTGCTGGCGGCGCTGGCGGGCATGGTCGCGACGGTGAACCCGTGCGGTTTCGCCATGCTGCCCGCCTACCTCGCCCTGGTCGTGCACGGCGACGACGGCCGTGACCGGACTGGCGCGATCGGCCGGGCGCTGGCCGCCTCCGCCGTCATGACCGCCGGGTTCGTGGTGGTGTTCGGCGTCTTCGGCGTGGTGGTCGCGCCGGTCGCGGCCTCGGTGCAGCGCTACCTGCCGTTCGTGACGGTGGTCATCGGCGCGGCCCTGGTGGTCACCGGCGTGCTGCTGGTGGCGGGCCGGACGGTGGCGCTGCTGGTGCCCAAGCCGACGAAGGGCGCGCCGACCCGGCGGCTGGGTTCGATGTTCGGCTACGGCGTCGCGTACGCCATCGCGTCGCTGTCGTGCACGATCGGGCCGTTCCTCGCGGTCGTCGGCACGGCGCTGGGCGGCGCGGACGTGGTCGAGGGCGTGGTGGCGTTCGTCGCCTACGCGTTGGGCATGGGGCTCGTCGTCGGCGTGCTGGCGGTCGCCGCGACGATGGCCGACAACACCCTGGCCACGCGCGCCAAGGCGTTGCTGCCCCACGTCTCGCGGATCGGCGGCGTGCTGCTGGTGCTCGTCGGCGCGTACGTCGCCTACTACGGGGTGTACGAGCTGCGGTTGTTCTTCGGCGACGCCGACCCGGCCGACCCGGTGATCGACGCGGCGGCCACCGTGCAGGGCGCGTTGGTGGAGGCCGTGACGGCGATCGGCCCGTGGCCGCTGGTCGCGGCGCTGGCTCTCCTCGTTGCGGGCGGCGTGGCACTGGCCCGCCGCAAGGCCGCGCGGCGCTGAACCCCCGGCACTGGGACTCCCGGCGGTAATCGGCCGGCGCGATCCGGGTGTTCGCTCTACGGTGTGCCGCGACGTGTGTTCGAGCCTTGAGGAGGAATGAGATGCGGCGACTCGACGGTGTGCTCCGTCCCGGTGCCCCTTCCCACACCCTCGAGGACCGTCATTCCCACTCGAACCCTCAACCTGGGCGTGCTCGCGCACGTCGACGCCGGTAAGACCAGCCTCACCGAGCGGCTGCTGTTCGACCACGGGACGATCTCCCGGCTCGGCAGCGTCGACGGCGGTGACACGCAGACCGACAGCGGCGAGCTGGAACGCCGCCGCGGCATCACGATCCGTTCCGCCGTCGCGTGGTTCAGGCTGCGTGATCCCGTGCTCGGCGACCTCCAGGTCAACCTGGTGGACACGCCGGGCCACCCGGACTTCATCGCCGAGGTGGAACGCGCCCTGTCCGTGCTCGACGGCGCCGTGCTGGTGCTGTCCGCTGTCGAGGGCGTGCAGGCGCAGACCAGGGTGCTGATGCGGTCGCTGCGGCGGTTGCGCCTGCCGACCCTGCTCTTCGTCAACAAGATCGACCGGACGGGCGCGCGGCACGACGACCTGCTCGCCGAGATCCGCCGCAGGCTCACGCCCGCCGTGGTGCCGATGGTGCGGGTCGACCGGCTCGGCACGCGTGACGCGGGTGTCGTCGCCCGTTCGTTCGCCGACCGCGCGTTCGCGGCGGAGGTGGCCGAGCTCCTGGCCGACCACGACCTGCCGCTGCTGGGCCGGGTCGTCGACGGTGACGTGCCCGAGGACGTCGCCGGGCCGTTGCGGGACCAGACGTGCCGCGGGCTGGTGCACCCGGTGTACTTCGGCTCGGCGGTGTCCGGCGCGGGCACGGCCGAACTGGCCGACGGTGTGCGGAGGTTCCTCGCGCCGCGTCCGGCGCCGTCCGACGACCTGCGCGGCACGGTGTTCGCCGTCGAACGCACCGGCAAGGGGGAGAAGGTCGCCTACCTGCGGCTGTTCTCCGGGACGGTGCACGGCAGGCAGCGGCTGGTGTTCCGGCGGCGGGACGCTTCGGGCGCGGTCGAGGAGCACCGGGGGCGCGTCGCCGGGCTGGAGGTCGTCGGCGGCGGCTCCGGACCGCTCACCGCGGGCGACATCGGCAAGCTGCGCGGGCTGCCGCAGGTGCGCGTGGGCGACCGGTTGGGCGCGGACGACGACGGCCCGACCGCGCACTTCTCGCCGCCGATCCTGGAGTCGGTCGTCCGACCGGAGCGGCCCGGCCGCGCGGCCGAACTCCACGCCGCGCTCACCAGGCTGGCCGACGAGGACCCGCTCATCCGGACCAGGACGGCCGGTGGCGGCGCGACGTCGGTGCTGCTCTACGGCGCCGTGCAGCGGGAGGTGATCGCCGAGCGGCTGCAGCGCGAGTTCGGCGTCGAGGCGGTGTTCGAGCCGGTCCGGCCGGTGTACTTCGAACGGCCGGTGGGCCGGGGCGAGGCCGTGCACGAGTTCAACCCGCGCGGGCCGAACGACTTCTGGCAGACGGTCGGCGTGCGCGTCGAGCCGTTGCCGCCGGGCAGCGGCAACACCTTCACCAGGCAGGCCCAGCTCGGCCTCCTGCCGAAGGCCTACCACCGCGCGATCGAGGAGGCGGTGACGACGACGCTCCGGCAAGGACTGCACGGGTGGGAGGTGACCGACTGCGCGGTGACGATCACGCAGGTCGGCTACCAGGCGCCGAACACGGTCGCCGCCGACTTCCGCCACCTGACGCCCGTGGTGGTGCTGGGGGCGTTGCGGCAGGCGGGCAGCGCCGTGCACGAGCCCGGCTACGCGGTCGAGGTGGAGGTGCCGGGCGACGCGCTCAGCGCCGTGACCGGCCTGCTGCTCTCGCTGGACGCGGACCTCGGCCCGGCGGTGGAGGCCGGATCGGTGTGGCTGGTGCCGGGCACCATCCCGGCCCGCTCGCTGCACGACCTGGCCGTCGCACTGCCCGGCCTGACCCGCGGCGAGGGGAGCATCTGGCACGAACCGGGCCCCGCCCGCCGGGTCCGCGGGCCGGCCCCGACTCGAGTCCGGACGGACGGCAACCCGCTCGACCACGACGAGTACCTGCGGTTCCTGTCCAACCGAACCCTGGCCGACCGGTGACTCCCGGTGCTAGGCCGCCGGGCGCTCGAAGATCAGCTCCCGACCGTCCTCCTCGTCCCACTGCTCGCCGACCTCGACGAACCCGAAGCCCGCGATGGTGGCCAGGGACGCCTCGTTGTCCGGGCCGATGGTCGCCCGCACGGTCCGGACACCGGGTTCGGCGGCGGCCCGGCGCAGCAGTTCGACCAACGCGGCCCTGGCGTAGCCGCGGCGGCGGAACGCGGGGTCGACGGAGTAGCCGATCTCGGCCACGCCCTCCTCGTCCGGCGGGCCGTGGAACCCGGCGTGCCCGACGACCGCGTCGCCGTCGACCAGGGCGAGCCGCGCCAACCACCGGGCGTGGCCGGGGTCGACGGCGATCTGGCCCAGCCGGTAGCGCCACAGCCAGCGCGCCCGATCGGTCACGAAGTAGTCCGTCAGCCCGATCCCGGCGGCGGTCAGGTCACCGTCGAGCAGGGCGGCCATGACCCGGCCGTCCAGTTCGACGAAACGCAGGTCGTCCGCTGTCACGGCGCGCATGGTCGTCCTCGGACGGTGGTGCCGTCCAGCCGATTTGTGAGAGGTGCTCGTCGAACGGTCGGTTGTGTCCGATCGGGCCGGGGGTTCTCGAGCCTCCTTGTCGAGCTAGGTCAGGAACATCGAGCCCGCGAAGGCCCGCACCATCGCCTCCGGGTCGCGATCGGTCCGGGAGAGAGCGCCGGTGTTCCACAGCGTCGCGAAGCCGTGCACGAGGGACCACGCCGCGACCGACGCCAGCTCCGGGTCGGGCCGGTCGGCCACGCCGCCCGCCAGGGCCGCGCCCGCCCGGTCCCGCGCCTCGGTCAGCGCCGGGTCGCCGGGGCGGTGGAGGTCGGGCCGGAACATCACCTCGAAGTGCGCCCGGTGCTCGACCGCGAAGCGCACGTAGGCCACGCCCAGGTCGACGATGTCGCCGCCCGCCGCCACCGTCTGGTCCAGCGCGTCGGCGAGGAGCGTGAAGCCCTCGGCGGCGAGCGCGGTGAGCAGGCCCGCCTTGTCCTTGAAGTGGTGCACCGGTCCCGCGTGCGACACACCGACCCGCCGGGCCAGGTCGCGCAGGCCCACGCCGGCGGGGCCGTGCTCGGTGATCGCCTCGACGGCCGCGTCCAGGACGGCGCGGCGCAGGTCCCCGTGGTGGTACGGGCGCTCCGTGGTCACCCCTGAAGCCTACCGGCGATCTAGTCATTGACAAGTTGGCTGGTCGCGGGCAATCTTTTCACTGTCAAGTTCGTGTTCTCGAAGGAGTTCCCGTGGCGCCGCTCGTCATCCTCGTGCTCGTGACCCTCGCCCTGGTCGGCCTGCGGGCGGTCGGCGTCACCGGGGTCCCGGCCTGGCCGTTCGCCGTGCGGTGCGGGGTCGCGGCGATGTTCACCGCGACCGGCGTCGCCCACTTCATCGGCATGCGGGAGGAGCTGATCGCGATGGTGCCGCCCGCCATCGCCGCGCCGGGTCTCGTGATCACCGTGACCGGTGTGCTGGAACTCGTGGGCGCGGCGGGCGTCCTGTGGCACCGGACCGCGCTGTGGGCGGCGGCCGGGCTCACCGCGATGCTCGTCGGCATGTTCCCGGCGAACGTCTACGCCGCCGAGCAGGGCATCTCCCCCTCGTTTGGCGACGCCCTGCTGCCGCGCACGCTCATGCAGCTCGTCTTCCTCGCGGCCACGGTCACCATCGTGGTGCACTACGCCCGCGCACGACGGTCCCTCGACGCGCGCGAGGGCGTGCACGGCGGCACCGCTACGCGTTGACCGCGAGGCGCTTGTCGAGGGTGACGCGGACCAGCGCGGCGGCGAACCGGGCCAGGTCGTCGGCGGGCACGAGGCGGGCCAGCGCGCGGCGGTCGTCGGGCAGCCCCACGCGGCGGGCGCCCGCCAGCGCCTTGTCGTCCAGGAACGGCCGCAGTTCCGGCCACACCGCCTGCGCCTCGCGGCAGAAGATGGCCGAACCGACCGGACCCAGCCGTGGTGTCCGTTCGAGTGACGCCCGGAGGCGTGGCACGTCACCGTCCGCGTCCTCACGCAGCCGGCGCAGGTCGCCCCGGTAGTCGTCCAGCACGAGCTGCGCGCCCTCGCCGAGCGCGGTCGCGGTGCTCTCGTCGTAACGGACGTAGTGGGCCCGGCCCAGCGCGTCGACGCGCTGCTGCCACGTCGTCCCCACCGTGCCGCGCGGGGTGGTGCAGCCCGCCTCGGCCAGCTCCCGCGCCGCGTCCACGGCGATGTCCGCGCGGATCCGGGTGGACAGCAGCACGCTGAGCACGAGCAGCCGGTACAGCGGCGACGGCTTGTCCGCCAGCCGGATGCCCGCCTGCTCGGCGTACGTCTGCCCGGCCCGTTCCAGCAGGCCCCGGGCGGTGTCCTTGTGCTTGCTCATGCCGTCCGGTTACCCCGCCGGGTCCACGGCCACGTCATCAACGCCCACACCGCGAGCACGAACGCGCTCTCCGGCACCAGGTACCACGGCCAGTCGCCGAGCAGGTCCAGCACGGACGCGGTCGACGGCTTGCGGTTGAGGTAGCCGTAGTTGGAGCCGAGCGCCGCGTTGAGCGCGAACACCGCCGCCGCCCACGCCACCGTGATCAGCACGGCCAGCCGGTAGCCGCGCCAGTCGGGCCGCAGCCCCAGACCCCACGTCAGGTAGATGGCCGCCCAGACGACGAACAGGTGCGTGGCCCAGAACAGCAGGAAACCGAAGTCCGGGAAGTCGACCCGCAGCACGGGCGTGATCAGGGCCTGGACGCTCAACGTCAGCCCCCAGTAGTAGGTGAGCGCGAACGCCCACCGGCGTTGCGACCACAACGCGTACGCGGCGACCGGCCCGGCCAGGTCGGACAGCTGCAGCGGCAACGAGTACTGGACGTTCCAGCGGGGCGGCAGCATCAGGTACGTGTGGATGCCGACCTGGAGCAGCAGGACGGTCGCTGCGAACACGCGGGAGAAGCGTCGTGACGGCTTCGTGCGCCCTGACACCACGACGACCGCGGCGCCCACCGCGAACAGCCCGAGCACGACCCAGTGCGAGAGGCCGAACGCGGTGAACTCGCGGGCGATGGGCAACGACGCCACACGACGGGCTACCCGCCTCACGGTTGGGCGACACCCGAAGGTGTCAGCGGGTGACCACCTGCTCGAGGGTCGGCACGACGGTCAGCACCCGGTCGACCTCGGTGAGCTGCAGGGGGTGGACCACCGACCGGTGGCTCGCCACGATCGCGAACCGGACACCGGCCGCGACCGCGCGGTGGTGCGCCTCCAACAAGGCCGCGATGCCCAGCGAGCCCAGGATGGTCACGTCGGTCAGGTCCACCACCAGCACCGGTGGCCGCCGCTCCAGCTGGACGTCCAGCTCGGCGCGGATCAGGTCGACACCCGCCAGGTCGATCTCGCCGGTGACACGCGTGACCGCGAGGCCGTGCACCTCGGTCGTGTCGACGGCGAGCTCTTCACCCTGCCAATGCCGATCGGTCATGGACGACGCCCCCTAGGTGCATCCGCTGTGTGACCGTGGCGTCGTCCCGGTCAGGCTCGGCGTTACGCCCGGCGGGGAACCGCGGACGGTTACGCGATCCGCGCGTCGGGGTACTCCTGCGGTCTCCGGCGACAGCGGAGGTGGTGGCATGTCCGACCCGCGCGACGGCGACGCCCGCGGCGCGGTCGTGGTCGGGTACGACGGTTCGGAGCAGGCACGGCAGGCGGCGTTCTGGGCGGCTCGGGAGGCCTCCAGCCGCGGGTGCGCGCTGCTCGTGGTGGATGTGCTGCGCGGGCCGATGCCGGACCTGGCGTTCGCGTCGATGACCGTGCCGCTGCCCGAGGCGATGATCGAGGAGATGACCGAGGAGGCGGTGCGCGGGTACGCCGAACGGGAGCTCGCCGCCGTCGCCGACGACTGCGCACGGCTGTGCGCGGGGCTGGAGGTGCGCACCCGGCTGGAACGCGGGCACCCGGCCGACGTGCTGAGCACGCTCGGCCGTGACGCCGAACTGCTCGTCGTCGGCTCGTCCGGGCGTTCCGGACTGGCCAGGGCGCTGCTCGGCTCCACCACAGCGGACCTCGTCAACTCCCACCGCCGGCCGGTGGTCGTGGCCCGCGGCGACGGCGCCGGTGACGGCCGGGTGGTCGTCGGGGTCGACGGGTCGCCGACGAGCGCGCGTGCGGTCGGCTTCGCGTTCGACTTCGCCGACCGTCGCGGGCGCGACCTGCTCGCCGTGCACGCGTGGACCGACCTGCCGGTGGAGGCGCTGGCCCCGAGGTGGGCGGAGCGGGCCGACCGGCGGCGGGTGGAGGCCGAGGCCGAGGCGCTGGTCGACCGGTGCGTGGCCGGGCACCGCGAGGCGCACCCCGACGTGCGGGCGAGCCGGGCGGTGGCGTTCGACGGTCCGGCGCACGCGTTGCTGGAGCACGCCCGTGACGCCGCGCTGCTCGTCGTGGGCAGTCACGGCCGTGGCGCGGTCCGCCGTGCGCTGCTGGGCTCGGTGAGCCACGCCGTGCTCTACCACGCGCCGTGCTCGGTCGCGATCGTCCACCGGGACTACGACACAACGACTCCCTGAGGAGAGACGCGTGAACACCCAACTCCGCGACCACGAGCCCGCATTGTGGGGCCACCTCGCCCCCTTGTCGCTTCGCTCTGCCCATGACTTCTCGACCCCGCCGGTTCGCTCCGCCCATGATCTCTTGACCCCGCCGGGCCGCTCTGCTCGTGACCTCTTGGCCCTGTCGGTTCGCTCCGCCCGTGACCACGAGCCGGACCCGCCCGACCCGTTGACCCCGGATCCCGTCCCGCGCCGGCCGCAGCCGACCGGACCCGAGCCGGTGCCGCCCAAACCGATACCGCAGCCGTTGCCGCCTACCTCCGGCCGCTGACCGTGGTGGGGATCGGAGGGCTCACCTGGGCGCTCACCATCGGCCTCGTCCTCCTGCTGCTCGCGGTGGACCTGGTGCAGGCGGTCGTGCGCCCGCATCGCGTGAAGATCGGCGAGGCGACCGCCTGGTCGGTGTTCTACGTGCTGTTCGCGCTGCTGTTCGGCGTGTGGTTCACGTTGGCGCACGGCGGTCAGGCGGGCACCGAGTACTTCGTCGGCTACCTGGTGGAGAAGAGCCTGTCGGTCGACAACCTGTTCGTGTTCGTGATCATCATGTCGACGTTCTCCGTGCCGGAGGCGCACCAGCACAAGGTGCTGACGTTCGGCATCGTGCTGGCGCTGGCGTTGCGGGCGGTGTTCATCGCGGTCGGCGCGACGCTGTTGGCGCTGTTCTCGTTCGTGTTCCTGGTGTTCGGCCTGCTGCTGCTCTACACGGCCGTGCAGCTGTTCCGGCACCGGGACGAGGACCCGGACGTCGAGGACAACGTCGTGGTGAAGACGGCGCGCCGGGTGCTGCCGATCACCGACGACTACGAGGCCGGGAAGCTGTTCACCCGCGCCGAGGGCCGGGGGATGGCCACGCCGCTGTTCGTGGTGCTGCTGGCGATCGGCAGCATCGACGTGCTGTTCGCGCTGGACTCGATCCCGGCGGTCTTCGGGATCACGTCCGAGCCGTACATCGTGTTCGTCGCCAACGCGTTCGCGCTGCTCGGGCTGCGGGCGTTGTTCTTCCTGGTGAAGGGGTTGCTGGACCGGCTCGTGTACTTGTCGACCGGGCTGTCGCTGATCCTCGCGTTCATCGGGGTGAAGCTGATCATGCAGTGGGCGCACAAGGCCGTCGACCCGCGCGTGCCGGAGGTGCCGACGCTGCTCAGCCTCGGCGTGATCGTGGTGGTGCTGACCGTGGTGACCGCGGCGAGCCTGGTCCGCACGCGCCGCGACCCGTCCGCCAAGGCCCGCCCCGGCTCCCTCCGCGCCCACCGCGCCCGCACTTCGGAACCAGACCCCCACCACCCCTCTTAACCCTCACCCCGCGCGTGTCGAACCTCCAAGTCGCGCGTGTCCTACGTTCAGAACGACCGTGTCCTACGTTCGGAACACCCGAGTTCAACGCTCAGAACATCGAGGCTGAACCTGAGCGTTGAACTCGGGGTACCGGAACGTAGGACACGCGCGTTCCGAACGTAGGACACGCGGGACGTGGAGGTTCGACACGCGGTCAGGGGAGGTAGGTGGTGGCGCCGGAGGCGGAGCAGAGGCGCAGCAGCGCGTGGTTGTGCTCGACCATGGCGCGCAGGGTCGAGGCCGAGTCGGCGGTCCGCAGCAACGCCAGCAGGAACGCGGTCGGGCTGTCGGGCAGGCGCAGGCCGGGCGTGTGGAAACGGGCACGGGGCACGGGGTACACGAGCACCACGCCGGTGTCGCCGACCACGAGCCCGGCCAACGACTCGGCCAGCACGGCCTCGGCGGCGGCATCGGGCAGCAGCACGTTCAGCCACGGGTGCGGCCACCGCCAAGGGCCCAGGACGCGCAACGCCGCGACGTCGTCGGCCATCCGGTTGGCGAAGTGCCGGTACGTGACGGTGTCCACCTCGGCCGCCTCACGCCGGTCGCGCAGCCCGTCCAACGGCTCCGGAGGCGACCCGGGCGGCGTGAAGTACGCCGTGGCGTCGATCCGGAACCCCCACCCGCCAACGCCGTCCGGCTTGGCCCGCCCTTCCAGGTGGTCGAACCGGCGTTCCGCCATCAGCAGACGCTGGTCGTGCAGGAAGTCGGCGAGCCGGTCGTACCGGAGCCGGAAGCACCGGGCGTGGGTGTGCGCGGGCACCAGCCGCACCGTGGCCCGCAGGATCACGCCCCGCCGACCACGGCCCGCACGCACCGCGTCGAACACGTCCGGGTGAAACGTCGGCGAGCACGTCACCCGCTCACCGTCGGGCGTGACGACGAGAAGCTCGACCACGTTGTCCGTCTGCGCCCCGAAGTGGTGGCTCGCCCCGCCGAGACCGCCGACGGACAACGTGCCGCCCACGGACAGGTCGAGGTAGTCGGTCAGCACCGGCGGCGTCACGCCGAGGGGCAGCGTGGCCGCCAGCACGTCGCTCCACCGCGCACCGGCGTCCACGACGGCGTGCTCGGCCGTCACCCGGTGCACGGCCCGGAAACCGGTCATGTCCAGCACGATCCCGCCGGCCGCCTGCGCCTGCCCACCGGTCGAGTGACCTTCCGCCCGCGGCACGACGGCGAGCCCGCGCGCACGGGCCAGCCGCACCACCGCCGCGACGTCATCGGCGGACGTCGTGCGCAGCACACCGACCGGCCGCTGCCGCACGACGTGCCCGAAGTCGTCGGCGGCCCAGTCGAGCGCCGCGGCGTCCGTCACGAGCACGTCGTCGGGGAATCCGAGCATCCCCGAAGCGTGCCACTACCGCGCGAGCAATTCGCGCAGCGCCTTGACGACCTCGCCGGGCGCCTCTTCGGCCATGAAGTGCCCGCACGTGACGGTGCGGTGCTCCAGGTCCGACGCCCATTCCCGCCACCGGCCGGCCGCGTCGAAGCCGAGGGCCGAGCCCCAGTCCTGCTGCAGCACGGTCACGGGCATCCGCAGCCGGTTCCCGGCCTCCCGGTCGGCCAGGTCGTGCTCGACGTCCACGCCGGCGGACGCCCGGTAGTCGGCGACGATCGACGGGACCGCCTCGCGGGACGCCTTCAGGTACGCGGCGCGGACGTCGGCCGGGATCGCGGCCGGGTCGTTGGCCCAGAGGTCGAGGAAGTGGCCGAAGAACGCGTCCGCCGCACCGCTGATCATGGCCTCGGGCAGGCCGGGCGGCTGGGCCATCAGGTACAGGTGGAAGCCGACGGCGGCCGTGGTGCCGTGCAGGACGTCCCACATGTCGAGGGTCGGCAGCACGTCCAGCGACGCCAGGTGGGTGACCGCGTCGGGGTGGTCGAGCCCGGCGCGGATGGCGACCAGCGCGCCCCGGTCGTGACCGGCCAGCGCGAAGCGGTCGTGCCCCAACGCGCGGGCGAGGGCGACGACGTCGGCGGCCATGGTCCGCTTCGAGTACGCCTGGCCGTCGTCGACCGGCTTGTCGCTGTCGCCGTACCCGCGCAGGTCGGGGCAGATGACGGTGTGGTCGGCGGCCAGGTCGGCGGCGACGTGCCGCCACATCAGGTGGGTCTGCGGGAAGCCGTGGAGCAGCACGACGGGGCTGCCCGAGCCCCCCACGGCGACGTTGAGCGCCACGCCGTCGGCGACGGTGACGCGCTGCTGGGTGAACGAGGTGGTCATGTCCGGCTCCGAGTTCGTCGGGTGAGGTTGCCCGACCCACCTTGCGCGGACCCGATCAGCGCTCGATCAGCAGCCGATCAGCGCGCCGGAGCACGCCCCGACCAGGTCGGATACGTTGTCCGGCGATGGTGCGTTTCCGGGTGCTGGGGCCGCTGGAGGCCGTGGGCGAACGCGGGCCGGTCGACCTCAAGGGGCCGCGGCACCGCGCCGTGCTGGCACGCCTGCTGGTCGCCAGGGGCCGGGTCGTGCCGGTCACGCGGCTGATCGACGACCTCTGGGCCGACGACGCGCCGGACGGTGCGCTCGGCGCCGTGCAGACGTTCGTCGGCGCGCTGCGGAAGGCCCTCGAACCGGACCGCCCGCCCCGGACACCGCCCCGGCTGCTGGTGACCGTGCCGCCGGGGTACGCGCTGCGGGCCGAAGAGGTCGACGAGGTCGACGCCTGGCGGTTCGAGGAGGCGGTCGGCGAGGCGTTCCGGCTGGTCGCCGACGGTCGGCCCGAGGACGCGAAAGCGCTGCTGGACGACGTGCTGGCGCTCTGGCGCGGCCCGGCCTACGCGGAGTTCGCCGACCAGCCGTGGGCCCACGGCGAGGCCGCGCGGCTGGACGAGGTGCGGCTGCTGGCGGTGGAACGGCGGGCCGAGGCGGCGTTGGCGCTGGGCGCGGCGGCGGAGTCGGTGCCGGACCTGCGGGCGCACGTCGCCGCGCACCCGTTGCGCGAGGACGGCCGACGGCTGCTCGCCCTCGCCCTCTACCGGACCGGACGCCAGGGCGAGGCGCTGGCGACCCTCCGCCAGTCCCGCGAGGTGCTGCGCGCGGAACTCGGCGTCGACCCCGGCCACGCCCTCCGGCAGCTCGAATCCGACATCCTCACCCACTCGCCGACCCTCGCTCCCGCACCGCCGCCCGCGCGGTCCACGACGTTCATCGGCCGGGCCGACGAGC
Source organism: Saccharothrix sp. NRRL B-16348 (assembly GCF_001280085.1). Classification (GTDB taxonomy): domain Bacteria; phylum Actinomycetota; class Actinomycetes; order Mycobacteriales; family Pseudonocardiaceae; genus Actinosynnema. The sequence continues at coordinate 79,024 of NZ_LGED01000229.1, forward strand.
TGGCCGAGCTGGAGCGGGCCGCCGGCACGGGTCGGCGGCTGGCGTTGATCTCGGGGACGGCGGGCGCGGGCAAGACGGCGTTGGCCGAGGAGCTGACCGGACGGCTCGCCGCCGCGGGCTGGACGACCGCGTGGGGCGCGTGCACCGAGGACGCGCCCGCCGCCTGGCCGTGGACGAGGATGGCGGAAACGCTGGCGCTGGATGGGAGTCCGCCCACCGACCGGTTCGAGCGGCACCGCGCCATCGCCTCCTCCTTGGCCGGGATCGAGCGGCCCGTCCTGCTGGTCTTCGACGACCTGCACTGGGCCGACGAGGACACCCTCGCGCTGGTGACGTCGTTGGCCGCCGACCCCGACGCCGGACGCGTGCTGATCGTCGGCACGTACCGCTCGACCGAGATCTCCGCCGCCCTGACCGAAGCCCTCGGCCGGGCCGCCCGCACCGAGCCGGCCCGCGTCTACCTGGTCGGCCTGACCGAACCGCAGGTGCGGGAACTGGTCGAAGCCGTCACCGACCGGGAGCCCTCGGACGCCGACGTCCGCGCCATCCACACCCGCAGCGCGGGCAACCCGTTCTTCGTCCGCGAGCTGGCCCGCCTCTGGGAGACCGACCCGGCCCTGCGCACCGTCCCCGCCGGCGTCCGCGACGTCCTGCGCCACCGCCTCGCCCAGCTCGCCGAGACCACGCGGACCCACCTGCGCCAGGCGTCGGTGCTGGGCCAGGAGATCGACCTCGACGTGCTGATCCGGCTCGCCGGCGACGAGGACGCGGTGCTCGACTCCGTCGAGTCGGCGCTGCTCGCGGGCTTCCTGGTCGAACCGGACGCCGACCGCCTGCGGTTCGCGCACGCGCTCGTGCACGAGACGCTGTACGACGACATCCCGCACGCCCGCCGGGCCCGGTGGCACGCGGCGGCGGCCGACGTGATCGAGCAGGTGCGCCCGGACGACGTCGAGGCCATCGCCCACCACCTCCTGCGCGCCGGGAACCGGGCCACCGCCGCGCGCACCGCGCGCTACACCCGTGCCGCCGCCGAACGGGCGGAACGCCGGTCCGCGCCGCACCAGGCGGCCCTGTGGTGGCGGGAAACGGTGGAGCGGACCGAGCGCGACCGCCTCGGAGCCGTGATGGGCCTGGTCCGGGCGCTGGCCGTGACCGGCGACCTGGAGCAGGCCCGCCGGTACCGGGCGGAAGCCGTCACCGAAGCGGGCGGCGACCCTGTGCTGACCGCGCGCACGATCGGCTCGTTCGACGTGCCCGCGCTCTGGACCACCAACGACGACGAAGCCCTGTCCGCCCGCCTCACCGAAGCGGCCGAACGCGCCCTGGACGCCCTGCCACCCGGCCACGACGCCGAACGCGCCCGCCTCCTGATCACCATCGCCGTGGAACGACGTGCCGACGCCGGCCGGCGGGGCAGGGAAGCCGCACGGGAGGCGGAGGCCGTCGCCCGCGACCTGGACGACCCGTCGTTGCTGGCACTGGCGCTCAACGGCCGGTTCCTGCAGACGTTCCACCGGGCGGGCCTCGCGCCCGACCGGGCCCGGATCGGCGCGGAACTGCTCGACCTCTCCGCCCGGCACGGCCTGGTGACGTTCGAGGTGCTCGCCCACCTGATCCTCGTGCAGTCCCACGCCGCGCTCGCCGACCTGGCCGCCGCCGACCGGCACGCCGCCGCGGCCGACGCGCTCGCCGAACGGCACGACCTGCCGCTGGTCGGCGTCTTCACCACCTGGTACGCCGCGCTGCGCCTGGCCGTGACCGGGCGGCGGGCGGAGGCCAGGGCCGCCTACCGCGCCGCCGCGTCCCGCCTCACCGGCGCCGGGATGCCGGGCGTGGAACACGGGATCCTGCCGCTGGCGCTGCTGAGCCTCGGCGACGTGCCGGACGCCGCCGACTGGGGCCCGTACGAGCCGTGGGCCCGCCCGATCGTCCTGCTCTCGCAGGGCAGACGCGCCGAAGCCCTCGCGGCCGTCGTGCCCGAGTCGCCCCACGACCTGCTGTTCGAGGCGCGGACGTGCCTGCACGCCGTGATCGCCGTCGAAGCGGGCGACCGGCCGCGGCTGGCGCGCCTGTACGACCAGCTCCTCCCGGCGGCCGGTGAAGTGGCCGGCGCGGGCAGCGGCCTGGTCGCGTTCGGCCCGACCGCGCACCACCTCGGCACCATCGCCGCCGCCCTCGGCCGGCCCGAGGAGGCCGCCGAACACCACCGCCGGGCACGGGAGATCGCCGACCGCCTCGGCGCTCCACAGTGGACCGGCCGGCACTTCACCTAGTGGCCGCCTCAGGGCTCCGCTGGGTGATCATCCTGATCCGGCGCACGCACGAGCCGCCCTAAGTTCGCCTGGTGACTGGAAAACGACTGATCGTGCCGGCCCTGCTCGCCGGTGTGGCCCTGGCCGCCGCCGTGCCGGCGTCGGCTTCACCGTCCGCGGTGCGGTTCGCCCTGCCCGCCCCCACCGGCCCGCACGCGGTGGGCACCACCGAACTGCACCTCGTCGACCACGCCCGCCCCGACCCCTGGCTGCCGGACACCACCAGGGAACTGATGGTCACCGTCCGCTACCCGGCCGTGCCGAGCGCGAACGACGAGGCGCCGTTCATGCCGCCCGCCGTCGCCGAAGCGGTCGCCGCGAGCGACGCCAGGGCCCTGGGCATCGACCCGGCCGAACTCGACTACGGCTTCGCCACCCACTCGGTCCCCGACGTGCCCGCGATCCCCGGTCGACGGCCCGTCGTGCTGTACTCGCCCGGTCGCGGCAACCCACGCGCCCTGGGCACCGGTCTCCTGGAGCAGTTGGCGAGCAAGGGGTACGTGGTCGTCGCCATCGACCACACTCATGAGCCGCTCGCGGTGCAGTTCCCGAACGGCCGGATCGCGCCGCGTTCCCTCCCGCCGCTGACGATCGACGTCAACAAGAAGCTGATGGCGACCCGCACCCAGGACACGGCTTTCGTGCTCGACCAACTGGAAGTCCTCGCCGCCGGCGGCAACCCGGACGCGGGCGGACGCCCCCTGCCGCCCGGCCTCGGCCGGTCGCTCGACCTGACCCGGGTCGGCGTGGTCGGCCACTCGGCGGGCGGCTTCACCGCCGGCGAGACCATGGTGTCCGACCGCCGGATCGACGCGGGCGCGAACCTCGACGGCAGCATGGCCTACCACCAGGCCACGGGCGACTTCGGCCGCGTCGCCGCCGAGGGCCTCGACCGGCCGTTCCTGCTGATGAGCGCCGGCGACCACAGCGCGGCGTCCGACCTGTCGTGGCAGGCGTTCCTGGCCCACCACCGCGGGTGGGTGCGGCAGCTGCACCTGCCGGACGGCGAGCACTCGTCGTTCACCGACCACCAGTCGCTGGTGCCGCGGCTGGCCGCCCACCTCGGCCTCGACCCGGCGGTGACGGCCCCGATCGTCGGCACCGTCGACCCGGCCCGCGCCACCGCCGCCCAGCGCGCCTACCTGACCGCGTTCTTCGACCAGCACCTGCGCCACCGGCCGCAACGGCTGCTCGACGGACCGTCCGACCGGCACCCCGACGTGCGGTTCCTCGACTGAGTCCGCTGGGCCGCGTCAGGCCTGGCCGCTGGGCGTGACCAGCCCGGTCTCGTAGGCCACGACGACGGCCTGCACGCGGTCGCGGAGGCCGAGCTTGGCCAGGATGCGCGCCACGTGCGTCTTCACGGTCGCCTCGGACAGGTGCAGCTTCCCGGCCAGCTCGGCGTTGCTCAGCCCCCGTGCCAGCAGGCGCAGCACCTCCAGCTCACGCGGGGTCAACGCGGCCAGGTCGCGGTGCAGCGCGGCGGTGTCCGCGCCCCGGTTCGCGAACCGCTCCACCAGCCGTCGGGTGATGGCGGGCGCCAGCAGGGCGTCACCGGAGCGCACCATCCGCACGGACGCGACCAGGTGCTCCGGCGTCACGTCCTTGAGCAGGAACCCGCTCGCGCCCGCCGACAACGCCGCGTAGACGTAGTGGTCGAGGTCGAACGTGGTCAGGATGATCACGCGCGGCTCGGGCTCCGCGCCCGTCAGGATCCGGCGGGTGGCCTCCAGGCCGTCCAGCTCCGGCATCCGGATGTCCATCAGCACCACGTCGGGCACGGTGCGCCGCACCGCTTCCACGGCCTCCAGCCCGTTGGTGGCCTCGCCCACCACGTCGATGCCGTCGGCGGTGAGGATCATCCGGAAACCGGTCCGCACCAGCACCTGGTCGTCGGCCACCACCACGCGCAGCGGGGCGCTCACGGCGCCTCCACCGGGATCGACGCGGTGACCTGGTAGCCGCCGCCGGCGCGCGGCCGGGCGTCCAGCGTGCCGCCGTAGACGGCCAACCGCTCCCGCAGGCCGATCAGCCCGTGCCCGTCGCCCGTGGCCGCGCCGGGGCCGGGCTCGCCGCCGGTGTCGACCACCTCCACGCGGAGGTGGTCGGCGCCGTAGTCCACGGTGACCGCCGCCGACGCGCCGGCAGCGTGCTTGACCGCGTTCGTCAACGCCTCCTGCACCACCCGGTAGGCGGCCAGCTCCACCCCGGACGGCAGTGGGCGCGGCTGCCCGGTCACGGTCGACTCGACCGGCACCCCGCTGTCCCGCAGCCGCGCGACCAGGGCGTCGAGCTGGTCCAGCCCCGGCTGCGGGGCGAGGTCGGCCGGGTCCGCGCCGTCCATCGTCAACAGCCCCATCACGTGCCGCAGCTCCGTCATCGCCGCCCGCCCACCCGCCTCCACCGCCAGCAACGCCTCCCGCGCCTGCCCCGGCGAGGACGCCATCACCTTCCGCGCCGCGCCCGCCTGGATCGTCATCACGCTGACGTGGTGCGTCACCACGTCGTGCAGCTCGCGGGCGATGCGGGCCCGTTCGTGCTCGACCGCCCGGTGCAACGCCTCCGCCTGGTCGCGTTCCAGCGCCGACACCTGCGCCCGGCCCTCGTCCGTGCGGACCTTCCACGTGCGCAGGCTGTTCGCCGCCACGATCAGCGGCACCAGGACGAGCAGCGGCACGTACTCGTTCGGCACCACCGGCAGCTCGGAGTCCCGGAACACCGCCACCAGCAGCACCGTCACCAGCAGGCTCGCCACCGCGGGCGGCCGGTGCGGGCTGTACGCGGCGGCGGAGTAGGCGGCGACCACGCACGCGGTGAACGTGAGCCCCGGCGACTCCTCCGGCGTCACCAGCGTCGCGTACAGCACCACCCACAGCACGGCCAGCGGATAACGGCGGCGCAGCGCCAACGCCACCGCGGCCACCACCGCCACGAGCACCGCGCCGAACGTCCCCTCGGGATCCGGCGGCGGGAGCACGGGCACGGGCTGCGGGATGCCGTCGACCATGACGCGGAAGGGCACGTCCTGCGACTGGAGCGCGTACCGCACCGAAACGATCCCGACGACGATCGCCAGCACCGCGTCGAACACGTAGCCGCGCGCCGCGGGCCGGGGCAGCGGACCGGTCGGCAGCACCACCAGGGTGGCCCAGGTCCGCAGTCGGTCCGCCACCGGCGCGTTCGTCACCGCGCCATTCTCACCGACGGCCCGGCCACCGGACATCCACCCGGACGACCCCTCGCCCTACACCGCTGGACTACCTCTCAGGGATGACACCGCGCCGCCCTCATCCCGACGGCCTACCGGAAATGCCCCGGCCGACCGACGCGCCCCGATCCGCGCCGCTCCTAGCGTCCACCGCGCCACATCTGAGGACGAACCAGGGAGCCGACCATGACCACGCCGGTGATCGAACTGCGCGACGTGAGCCGCAGGTACGACGACGGGCCACCGGCGTTGAGCGACGTGTCGCTGACCGTGCGGGAAGGCGAGGCCGTCGCGATCCTCGGCCCGTCCGGCAGCGGCAAGTCCACGCTGCTGAACCTGATCGCCGGTCTGGACCGGCCCGACACCGGCACGGTCACCGTGGCCGGCGTGCGCGTCGACGGGCTGGGGGAGGCCGCGTCCGCGCGCTACCGGCGGGCCCGGATCGGCATGGTGTTCCAGTTCTTCAACCTGCTCGACGACCTGACCGTGGCCGACAACGTGGTGCTGCCCGCGCAACTGGCGGGCATGGCGCGCGGCGAGGCGTCGAAGCGCGCGGCGGAACTGCTCGACCAGCTCGGCGTCGCCCGGCACGCCCGCGCCTACCCGGGCCGGCTGTCCGGCGGTGAACGCCAACGGGTCGCCGTCGCGCGGGCGTTGATGAACCGGCCCGCGCTGCTGCTCGCCGACGAACCGACCGGCGCTTTGGACACCGCCTCCGGCGAGGACGTCAGCGCGCTGCTCACCGAGCTGAACGCCGACGGCCAGACCCTCGTGGTCGTCACGCACGACCTGGCGCTCGCGCGGTCGTGCACGCGCCGGACGATCCAGCTGGTCGACGGCCGGATCGCGGGCGACGTCGTCGTGGAGCCGACCCGATGAGCGGGCTGGGACGGGTCGTGCGCTCAGGCGTCGCACGGCGCCGGGTGCAGACCGTGGTGATCGGGCTCGCCACCACGATGGCCGTCACGTCGTCCGTGCTCGGCGGCTCGCTGCTGGTGGCGTCCTCCGCGCCGTTCGACGACGGGTTCGCCACGCAGCGCGGCGCGCACCTGTCCGCCCGGTTCGACGCGGGCAAGGTGACGGCGGATCAGCTCAAGGCACCCGTCTCGGGCGTCACCGCGTCGGCCGGGCCGTTCCCGGTCACGTCGGTCACGCCGAGCGACGACGGCCCCGGTGACGCGCCGCCGTTGACCGTGGTGGGCCGCGCCGAACCCGGCGGCGACCCGGTGGACGCGGTCACGGTGACCGAGGGGGAGTGGGCCGACGCGCCGGGCGAGCTCGTGGTGTCCGCCGACGGCCCGTACGCGCACTCGCCGACCGGCTCCGGCGTCGGCCGCCGCCTCACCCTCGCCGACGGCTCCACGGTGACCGTGGTCGGCGTGGCCCGTTCGGTCAGCCGCACCGCCGACGGCTGGGTGCCACCGTCCTGGATCAGCGCGCCCGAGGGCTACCAGGTGCTGTACCGGTTCGCGTCCGCCGCCACCACCGAACAGGTCGACGCGGCCCGTGCGGCGGTGACGGCGGCGGTGCCCGAGGGCGCGCTGAGCGGGTCGCAGTCGTGGCTCGTGCTGAAGCAGGTCGCCGACCGCAGCATCGCCGTGTTCGTGCCGTTCCTGGTCGCGTTCGGCCTGTTGGGGCTGTTCATGTCCCTGCTCGTGGTCGGCAACGTGGTCGCGGGCGCGGTCGGCGCGGGCACCCGGCGGATCGGCATCCTCAAAGCGCTCGGCTTCACCCCGGCGCAGGTCGTGTGGGCGTACATGGCGCAGGCCCTCATCCCGGCGGCGGTCGGCACCGCGATCGGCGTCGTGGCGGGCAACCTGCTCGCGATCCCCGTGCTGGCCGAGACCGAGGACGTCTACGGCGCGGTGACGTTGACCGTGGCGCCGTGGGTGAACGTCGTGGTGATCGCCGGCGCGCTCGCGCTCGTGTCGGTGACGGCGTGGGTGAGCGCGTTGCGGGCCGGGCGGTTGCGCACGGTGGACGCGATCGCCGTCGGCCGCACCCCGCGCCCCGGCCGGGGACGTTGGGCGGCCAGGCTGACCGCGCGCCTCGCCGTGCCGCGACCGGTCGGCCTCGGCCTGGCCCGCCCGTTCGCGCGACCCGCCCGTGCGGCGGCGATGGTCGCGGCGGTGCTGTTCGGCGCCACCGCGGTCACGTTCGCGGTCGGGTTGGCGTCGTCGCTCAACCAGTTGCAGATCGCCCGGAACCACAACTCGGCCGACGTGAAGATCGAGGGGTTCGGCCGGGGTGGTCCCGGTCCTGGTCCCGGTGTCCGCCCGGCCGAGCGGGACGTCGACCCGGTCGCCGTCTCGGCCGCCATCAGCGCCCAAGCCGGGACGCGCGCGCACTACCGCACCAGCGAGACGGAGGTGACCGTCAGCGGGGTCGCCGGCACGACCGCGGTCGTCTCGTTCACCGGTGACGCCACCTGGGACGGCTACCAGCTGGTGTCGGGACGGTGGTTCGCGCAGCCGGGCGAAGCCGTCGCGCCGACGACGTTCCTGGTCGCCACCGGGACCGCGGTCGGCGACACCGTGACGTTGGACGACGGCGACAAGTCGGTCACCGTGCGGATCGTCGGCGACGTCTTCGAGATGAGCAACGACGGCATGGTGGTGCTGACGGACGCGGCCACGTTCACGTCCGGGTCGGATCGCTCGAGCCACCACATCGCGGTGCGGCCGGGCACCGACGTCACCTCGTACATCGACGGCTTGAACTCCGCGCTGAAGCCGCTGGGCGCCACCGCGCGGCCCGGTCGGGACGACCAGGCCAGCGACACCATCATCCTGATCAACAGCCTGACCGCGACGCTCACGCTGATGCTCGTCGCGGTGGCCGCCATGGGCGTGCTGAACGCCCTCGTGCTCGACACCCGGGAACGGATCCGCGACCTGGGTGTCCACAAAGCACTCGGGATGACGCCCCGGCAGACCATCGCGATGGTGCTCGCCTCGGTGGTCGTGATCGGGGTGGTCGGTGGTGCGGTCGGCGTGCCCGCCGGGGTCGCGTTGCACGAGGCCGTGCTGCCGGCGATGGGGGAGAGCGCCGGGATCAGCCTGCCCCCGTCGGTCTTCGCCGTGCACGATCCGCTGTCGCTGCTCCTGCTGGGCGTCGGCGGGTTGCTGATCGCGGTCGTGGGCGCGTTGCTGCCGGCCGGTTGGGCGGCGAAGACGTCTACGGCGACGGCGTTGCGGGCGGAGTAGGGCTCGCCGGCGTTGTGGGGCTCGCGGTGGGGAGGGGGCGGAGGACGGGGACCAGGGCGAGTGCCGGGATGAGCAGCAGCGGCACGACCAGCAGGGCGCGCAGGATGCCCACCTGGTCCCCGAGGAGGCCGACCACCGGCGGCCCGGCCAGGAACGCGGTGTACCCGATGACGGCGACCACGCTGACCCGTGCCGCCGCCCGGCCCGGCTCGTCGGCCGCGGCGCTCATGCCGACCGGGAAGCCGAGCGACGTGCCGAGACCCCACAACGCCACCCCGGCCACCGCCACCGCCGGCTCACCGCCCAGCACCGCCAACGCCACCCCCGCGATCGCCAGCAGCATCGTGGCGACCAGCACCGGCGCCCGTCCCCAGCGGTCGAGCGCCACCGTGCCCACCACCCGGCCGAACGTCATCGTGGTCACGAACACCCCGAACACCACCGCACCCGCCGCCGGCCCGAACGCGTACCCGTCCACGAACGCCACCGCGACCCAGTCGTTCGCGGTGCCCTCGGTGAACGCCAGGACCAGCACCAGCAACCCGATCAGCACCGTGCGCGGCTCCCGCCAGGCCGTCAGCACACCGCTCTTCCCTCCGACCGCGTTGTCGGTGGCGTACCGGAACGACCGTGCGGCGACGAGCGTGCCGACCAACGTGACGCCCGCGACGCCCACCAGGTGCGCCGTCACCGGCAGCCGCACCCACGCCGCCACCGCGGCCAACCCGGCGGCCACCACCGTGCCCGAACTCCAGACCGCGTGGAACCGCGGCATGACCGTGCGCCCGACCATCCGCTCGACCGCCGCCGCTTCGACGTTCATCGCCACGTTGCACGTGCCCGACCCGTACCCGAGCAGGAACAACCCGACCCCCGCCGCCACCGCCGACGGCCACACCCCGATGGCCGCACCCGCCACCACCAGTCCGGCGGACACCCCGACCGTCGACACGCAGACCGTTCGCCGGGCTCCGAGCCGGTGGGTCACCTCGCCCGCCGTGAGCATCGCCAACGTCGCGCCCGCCGACATGGCGAGCAGCAACAAGCCGAGAGCTCCCGCGCCGAGGCCGAGGGCGTCGCGTGCGGCGGGGACGCGGGCGAACCAGGACGCCACCGCGACCCCGTTGAGCCCGAACGTCACCGCGACCCCGACAGCGGCCCCCCTGACACTGCCCGACGTCACCTCAACGGTCGACATGCGAACTCCCTTCCCACCGATCCGACCCCGTGCCCACTTGCCACTTGCTACTCACACCCGGCCACCCACACCGACACTCCCGCCGGTGCCCGCCCGCGCCTCGACTTTCTTGACCTGACCCGCGCGAGCCGCGCGGAACCATGTGGACCGCACGGACGATGTGGACCGCCCGGAACCCGCCTGCACCGAGTGGACTTTCGTGACCTCACACGTGGAAGCGCTTCCACCACAAGGCCCCGGCCGGCACACTTGCCGCCGTGGTCGAGGTCGCGAGGAACCGGGAGCCGACCTTGGCGGACGTGGCCCGCCGAGCCGGCGTGTCGGTGGCAACGGCGTCCCGCGCCCTGAGCGTCCGCGGCCCAGCCTCAGCGTCCGCCCGCCACCGAGTCGCCACCGCCGCCCGCGAACTGGGCTACGTCCCCAACCCCGTCGCTCGCGCCCTGGCAACCCGCACCGGCACCCGCCTCGCAGTAGCCGTCGCCGGCCAAACCGCCCACGTGCTGAACGACCCCTACGCCGCCCGCGTGCTAGCCGCCACCGCCACCGCCGCCGCGGCCACCCGCGACGTCGGCGTGTCCCTCCACTGGCTCCCCCTGCACGACCCGGCCGAACTGGGCAGGCTGACCGAGAACCGCGACATCGCCGGCGTGATCGTCGTCAACCCCACCACCCCGGCCCTGGCCACCGTCCCCCGATCCGCCCGCGACCGGGTCGCCTCGATCGGCATCGGAACCCGCGACGTGCCGTCCTTCGACGTGGACAACGCCACCGCCACCACGACGATGATCGAACACCTCCTCGCCACAGGCCGCCGCCGGATCGCCATGATCACCGGCCCCGAGTGGCTCCCCTGCACCCAACGCGCCCTGACCGCCTATCACCGCACGCTCGCCGAGTCCGGCACCCCACCACGCCTGGCCCCGGGCAACTTCACCGCCGCCCACGGCGAATCCGCCGCCACCACCATCATGACCCGCTGGCCGGACACGGACGCGATCTTCGCGCTGGGCGACCTGTCCGCCCTGGGCGCGCTGGCGGCCCTGCGCGGCATGGGCGTGGACGTCCCGGGCGACGTCGCGCTCGCAGGCTTCGACGACATCGCCTACGCCGCCCTGAGCCACCCCAGCCTGACCACAACCACCAACCCGGTCGAAGCCATCGCCGCCGGAGCCACCACAGCACTCCTCGACCACCACACCTCAACCCCGCAAACCTTCTACCCCTCCACCCTGATCCTCCGCGACAGCACCTGACCACCAGCCCGACAGCGCCACCCGACCGCCTCGCCCGGCCATCGCCATCTCACGCGCTCCATCCCGCACCATCCACCGCACGCGACCCACCCCGGAC
>NZ_LGED01000230.1 GCF_001280085.1 Saccharothrix sp. NRRL B-16348
GGTGTGGGTTGGTGTGGGTGGGGGTGTTGGTGGAGGTTTGCGTCTTGCGTTAAGTCGGCGCGAAGAAGTTGCGGTCCGGTCACGCAGGCTTCCCACTCCTTGACACGGTGCTGTGGCCCGCGACACAGTACCGCCGATTTTGAGCGGTCAAACGGGCAGTGGAGTGGTCAGGTGGGTGCGCTCCGTAACCGATGTGACACGAGCGCGAAACAGGGGGAGGGAGCAGGCCATGGCGCGTCCCGGCGGTCCGGTGACGATCCGCCAGGTGGCGCTGCACGCCGGTGTCTCCCGCCAGACCGTGTCCAACGTGCTCAACGCGCCGCACCGGGTGGACCCGGCGACGCGGCAGCGGGTCCGCGCGTCGGTCGAGGCGCTCGGTTACCGGCCCAACCGCAACGCGCGCAACCTGGCCGCACGCCGGGCCGGCCTCATCGGCTACTGCGTTCCGATCACCAGCACGCCCAGCGCGTTCCTGGACCGGTTCCTGCACCTGCTCACCGCGGAGGTGGAGGGGTCCGGGCGGCACGTGCTGCTGTTCACCGGAACGGGTGCGGTCGATGCCTACGCCGACCTCGTGGCACAACGAGCGGTGGATGGGTTTGTGCTTGCCAACACGGTGGACCAGGATCCGCGGCACCGGTGGTTGGCGGATCACGATGTGCCGTTCGTGTCCTTCGGACGCACGGGGAACGACGACCAGCCTGGACCGTGGGTGGACCTGGACGGCGCGGCCGTGTGCTACCGGCTCGTCGACCGGCTGCACGACTTGGGCCGCAGTCGCATCGCGTTCGTCGGTTGGCGTGGGGCGACGGCGCAGAACGTCGAACGGTTGCGTGGCTGGAAGGCCGGTTGCAGGGCCCTCGACCTGCCCGCGGATCGGATCGTGTTCGCGGAGGCGGACACCGTCGAGGCGGGCGGTGCGGCGATGCGAGACCTGCTGGACTCCGAAGTCCTGCCGGACGCGGTGATCGCGGTGAGCGACCCGCTTGCGGTAGGTGTGCACCGTGAAGTGCGCCGCCGGGGCCTCCGGCCGGGAACGGACGTCGCGGTGACGGGTTTCGACGACTCGCCGTTGGCGTCTGTTGTGGACGGTGGGCTCACCTCGGTGCGGCAACCCGTCGAGAGGTTCGCCCGCACCGCGGTGGACCTCCTGGACAGCACCGCCAGTGCGACCAGCGATCGGGGCGTGTTGCTGCCCGGCGAGATCATCAGCCGCGGCAGTGCCCCGATCCGCTTGACAGAGCAGGACCTGAACGAATGGGAGTCTCGGTAATGGGCGTTCGGACAACGGCGGCGCGGGCAACCGCGGCGCTGGGTGTGGCAGTCCTCCTCGCGTCGTGCGGCAGCGGAGGGGACCAAGGCGGCGAGCAGCCCAGCGGTGCGCTCGAAGGTCGGGGCGAGGTCACGTTCGCCACCGGCAAGGACACCTCCGGCAACATGCAGAAGCTCGTCGACGAGTGGAACGCCTCGCACGCGAACGAGCAGGTCCGGATCATCGAACTGCCCGAGTCCGCGGACGCCCAGCGCCAGCAGATGGTGCAGAACGCGCAGGTCAAGTCCGACGCGTACACGATCCTCAACCTCGACGTGGTGTGGACGGCCGAGTTCGCGGCCAACCGCTGGGTCGTCGAACTGCCCGCCGACCAGTTCGAGCTGGACAAGTTCCTCCAGCCCGCGGTGAAGACCGCGCAGTACCGCGACAAGCTCTACGCCGCGCCGGTGTACTCCGACGGCGGCCTGCTCTACTACCGCAAGGACCTGCTCGACGCGGCGGGCCAGAAGCCGCCGAAGACGTGGGCCGAGCTCACCACCGCGTGCCAGGCGGTCAAGGCGACCCAGCCCGCGATCGGCTGCTACGCCGGTCAGTTCGAGAAGTACGAGGGCCTGACGGTCAACTTCGACGAGGCCGTGCACTCCGCGGGCGGTGACGTGGTCGACGCCAACGGCAAGGCCGTGGTCGACTCGCCCGAGGCGAAGGCCGGTCTGGACGCCCTGGTCACCGGGTTCCAGCAGGGCATCATCCCGCAGAAGGCCATCACCTACAAGGAAGAGGAGGGCCGCCGCGCGTTCCAGGCGGGCGAGCTCCTGTTCCACCGCCAGTGGCCCTACCAGTGGAGCCTGGCCGGCAAGGCCGACGGCTCCTCGCAGGTCGCCGGCAAGTTCGACGTCGCGCCCCTGCCCGGCCTCAACGGCCCCGGCAGCTCCACCCTCGGCGGCCACAACTTCGCCATCTCCGCGTTCGGCAAGAACAAGGCCACCGCGCTGGACTTCATCAAGTTCTTCACCAGCGAGACCGCGCAGCGCTCCAACCTGCTGGCCACCTCGCAGGCGCCGACCCTGGCGAGCCTGTACGAGGACGCCGAGCTGATCAAGCAGTTCCCGTACCTGCCGACGCTGAAGGAGTCGATCCTGTCGGCGAAGCCGCGCCCGCAGGCCGTCCGCTACGGCGACGTGACGCAGGCGATCCAGGAGGCCGCCTACGCCGCGTTGACCGGTGAGAGGACCAGCGACGTGGCGCTGAAGGAGCTGCAGACCAAGTTGCAGGAGCTCCTTAAGTGACGGCGGTCGCCCGCCGCGCCCGGGGTGCGACCTCGGGCGCGGGGCGACTCGCCGCGGCGCTGCTGTCACCGACGTTCGTCGTGCTCGGCCTGGTGGTCGGGTACCCGCTGGTGGCGGCGCTGCGCGAGTCGGTGTTCCGGGAGGGGACCGACCTCGACGAGAGCGGGTTCGTCGTCGAGGGCGCGCGGTTCGTCGGTGTCGACAACTACACCGCGATCTTCGTCGGCGAGTCCGCCGCCCGGTTCTGGAACGCGTTCGGCAACACCACGGTGTTCACCGTCATCACGGTCACGCTGGAGGTGCTGCTCGGTGTCGGCATGGCGCTGGTGATGCACCACGCGATCCGCTGGCGCGGCATCGTGCGGGCCAGCATCCTGGTGCCGTGGGCCGTGCCCACCGCGGTCTCCGCGCTGCTGTGGCGCTGGATCTTCCAGGCCGACGGCGTGGCGAACGCGATGATCGGACAGCAGATCCTGTGGACCACCGAGGGCTGGCAGGCGAAGTTCGCGGTCATCCTCGCGGACGTGTGGAAGACCGCGCCGTTCGTCGGCCTGCTGGTGCTCGCCGGGCTGCAGATCATCCCGAACGACGTCTACGAGGCGGCCCGGGTCGACGGCGCGTCGCCGTGGCGGCAGTTCTGGCAAATCACGCTCCCGCTGGTGAAGCCCGCGCTCCTGGTGGCCGTGCTGTTCCGGGTGCTGGACGCGCTGCGCATGTTCGACCTGCCGTTCGTGCTCATCGGCAGCCGCAAGGAGTCGGTGGAGACGTTGTCGATGGTGGCCTTCGACGAGGCGTCGAGTCTGCGGTTCGGACCCGCCGCCGCGTACGCGACGATATTGTTCGTCTACGTGGCTGTCACCGCGTTGGTGTTCGTGCGGTTGCTCGGCGCGGACGTCATCGGCGCCGCTAGGGAAAGGGCGCGCAAATGACCGCCGCCGCGCAGGGCTCGGGCACGCTGTGGAAGCGGGTGCTGACGTTCGGCGGGCTCGGGCTGATCCTGGTCTACTGCCTGGCGCCGTTCTACTGGATGGCGGTGTCGGCGTTCCGCCGCCCGTCCGACCAGTTCGAGCTGACGGCGCTGCCCGCGCCGTTCTCGCTCGACAACCTGACCGCGGTGTTCTCGCCCGCCGTCGGGTTCGGCCGGTCGCTGCTCAACAGCCTGATCGTCGCGGGCGTCACCACGATCCTCACGCTGGTCATCGGCGTGTCGGCGGCGTACGCGCTGGCCCGGCTGCACTTCCGGTTCAAGAACGCGGTCGCGGCGCTGATCATCGCCACCTCGATGTTCCCCGGCATCTCCCTGCTGGTGCCGCTGCTGTCGCTGTTCACCGACATCGGCTGGATCAACACCTACCAGTCGATGATCGTGCCGAGCCTGTCGTTCGCGCTGCCGCTGGCGGTGTGGAACCTGACCGCGTTCTTCCGGCAGATGCCGGAGGAGCTGGAGCAGGCGGCGATGATCGACGGCTGCACGCGCGGCCAGGCGTTCCGCAAGGTGATCCTGCCGCTGGCCGCGCCCGGCATCTTCACCACCGCGATCATCACGTTCATCGCGGCGTGGAACGAGTTCATCATCGCTTTGTCGATGGTCAACGACAGCACGATGCAAACTGCTACCGTCGCGATCTCCCGGTTCACCGGGGCGTACGGTTTCGACCAGCCGTTCGGCACGCAGATGGCCGCCGGCGTGATCGTGACCGTGCCGCTGGTCGTGGTGGTGCTGATGTTCCAGCGGAGGATCATCGCAGGCTTGACCGCAGGCGGCGTCAAGTAGTCGCCTCGCGGTGTCAACGGCCGGTCGCCACGTGTTGGGAGAGCCGTGGCGACCGGCCAATTTAACGTCAGGGCAGGCGCCACTGCTGCGCGCCGGTCCCGTTGCAGTCGTGGATCTGCAGCTGCACGCCGTTCACGGCGTTGCTGTTCGGCACGTCCAGGCACTTGCCGGACGGCGAGTTCACCAACGTCGAGCCTTGGGGCCACCACTGCTGGGCGCCGGTGCCGTTGCACGTCCACAGCTGCACCTTGGTCCCGTCGACCCGGCCGCTGCCGCTGACGTCCAGGCACCGCCCGAGCGCCCGCAGCGTGCCGTCGGACGCCAGGGTCCACTGCTGCGCGGCCGAGGAGTTGCAGTCCCACAGCCGCACGGGCGCGCCGTCGGTCGGGCCCGCCGGTTCGCCGTCCACGCACTTGCTCGCCAACCCGACCACCGCGCCGGACCGCGCCGGGTCGGGTCCCACGTCGAACGACGGCGGCGCGTCGGCCGCGGCGCCGCCCCAGGTCGAGGCCGTGGCGCCCAGGGTGAAGTCCAGCGTGCCGCCCGACGCGACGAACGACGCGGGCACCCACGGCTTGCCGGACGCCACGCCGTTGACGCGCAACGACTGGACGTACTTCACGCTGTCAGAGGCGTTCGGGGCCGTGATGGTGATCGTGGCGCCGTTGCCGCGCTTGATCGTCGTGGTGGGGAACTGCGGGCTCGCCAGCACCAGCTCGGCCCGCCCGGGCGCCTGCGGGTACAGGCCCAGCGCCGCCCACACCGCCCAGGACGACATCTCGCCCAGGTCGTCGTTGCCGACGATGCCCTCGGGCGTGGGCGGGAAGAGCGACGTCAACGCCCGCCGCACCACGTCCTGCGTCTTGTGCGGCGCACCCGCGTACGCGTACGCCCAGGGCGTGTTGAGCGTCGGCTCGTTCCCCAGGTAGGCGTACGGCTTCTTCGGCCCGGCGTTCAGCTCGGTGAAGAACGTGTCGAGCCGGGACGTGACCGCGGCGTTGCCGCCCATCGCGTCGAACAGCCCGCGGTGGTTGTACGGCACCATCCACGTGTACTGCGCGGCGTTGCCCTCGACGTACTCGTTCTCCTGCGTCGGGCTGAACCCCGGCCACGTCAGGTCGGTGTTGCGCGGCTGCAGGTACTTGCTGCCCGAGTGGAACAGGCTGCGCCAGTTCTGGGCGCGGCGCAGGAAGTTCGACGCGGTGGCGGTGTCGTTGAGCCTGGCGGCGAACTGGGAGATGGCGAAGTCGGCGCTGGTGTACTCCAGCGTGGTCGCGGCCGAGCCCCACACGTCGCCCAGGCCGGTCGGCACGTACCCGTAGTCGTTGAACTGCAACCAGCCCGGGCGCTGGCGGATGTCGTTGACGCCCGCCACCATGCGGCGCAACGCGTCCGCCGTGTCGAAGTCCGTGCCGCCGAACGCGTGCGCGGTCGACACGATGATGGCCATCGGGTCGCCGTTCATCACGCCCGTGCCGCCGTTGGCGACCGTCCAGCGGTCGAAGTACCCGCCTTGGGCTGCCTGGTTCACCGCCGACTGCGCGATGTCCGCCGCTTCCCGCGGTCCCAGCAGCGCGACCAGCGCGATCTGGGACCGGTAGACGTCCCAGCCGGAGAAGTTCGCGTACTGGGTTCTCGTGGTCGTGCGCGTCTGCCGGTCGAAGCCCGCGTACTGCCCGTTGACGTCGCTGAACACGTTGGGGTGCAGCAGGGAGTGGTACAGCGAGGTGTAGAGCGTGCGCAGCTGGGTCGCCGTGCCGCCGGTGACGTCGATCCGGCCGAGCCACCCGTTCCACGCCGTCCGGGCGGCCGTCCGGACCTCGTCGAACGACCGGGTGCCCGTCTCGGCGGCCAGGTTCGCCCTGGCGTTGTCGACGCTCACGAACGAGATGCCGACCCGTGCGGTGACCGTCGTGGCGTTGAACGACACGAACGCCGACGCGGCGAACGGTCGCACGTCCTGGGCGGTGGTCGACGGCGCGGGCACGTGCTGCGTCCCGGCGGTCTTGGGCGAGGCCGGCACGTGGCCGGGGCTGCTGCCCTCGACCGCGCGGCCGTCCGGCGTCACCTGGCCGTTCGCGATCGTGGCGGTGGAGGCGAACGGCTGGTCGAACGTGATGTGGAAGTGCAGCCGGTACCGGTTGCCCGTGCCGCAGAACCCGCCGCTGTCGGTGTGGCCGGACAGGCTGTCGGTCCCGATGGTGATCGAACCGCTGGCCGCGTTGAACGCGCGGGCGGCGTCGACGGTGAGCGAGGCCCGCTGCCCGGCCGGGTAGGTGAAGCGGGCGACGCCCGACCGCGGGTTGGCGGTCAGCTCGGTGCGGATGCCGTTGTCGAAGCGGACGGAGTAGTAGCCGGGTGACGCTTGCTCGTTGGCGTGGGAGAACGTCGAGTAGGCCGCGGGGGTCGTGCCGAGGGACGGCATGATCGGCACGTTGCCGAAGTCGCTGCACCCCGGCCCCGACAGGTGGGTCAGGCTGAAGCCGCGGATGCGGTTGTCGTCGTAGTGGTAGCCGCCGTGCTGGTGGGTCACCGTGTCGGGGCTCCACTGGAGCATGCCGAACGGCGCGACGGCGCCGGGGAACGTGTTGCCCGCGCCGCCACCGTGCCCGAAGTCGGGGCCGCCGGGCTTGGTGCCGACGAACGGGTTGACGTGCTGCGCGGGATCGGTGATGGCATGCGCCGTGCCGGTGTGGACGGGGACGGCGAGCGCGGCGAGGGTGAGTGCGGCGACAGCCGCGGAGCGGAGACGCATCTGAACCTCCGGCAGGGGTAGGAGGCCTGACAACGTTGTCAGGCCTCGATTCTCCCATCAAAGGTCCAGACCAGGAACCCGCTGCGCGGGGGAACGCCGCTGGGCCGGTGGTGTCCACCGGACAGGCTCGGTGAATGCGAAAGCCTTTATAGTTTCAGTGTAGACAAAAACCAATCAGTCGGGCGGTGCCGGTGAGTTGGCTTCGGGAACGAGGACGGCAGGGGCGCCGGAGCCGTCCGCCGGCACCGCCCACACGTCGTTGACGCCGTCGTCGCGCTGGATGCCGTAGGCGATGGTGCGCTGGTCGAGCCAGGTCGGCTGGTCGTCCACGCTGCGCGTCTCCGCGAGCGGGGTGACCGCGAAGGTGCCCAGGTCCAGGGTGGACAGCCGCCAGCCCTGCTGGGGGTCGCCGTTCACCGCCGCCTTGTACGCGATGTGCCTGCCGTCGGGGGACAAGGACGGGCACTCCACGTTGTCCGCGATCGACCGGAGCGTGCGCGCGGCGAAGTCGCCTTCCACCAGGTAGCGGTGACCGCCGGTGGACATGGTCGCGTAGAAGCGGTTGTCGTCGGCGGTGAACGTGACGCCCCAGAAGTTGCGGTCGACGGCGGTGGCGGCCGTGCCGTCCACCGTGGAGGTGAACTCCTCCAGCGAGGTGACCAGCGCCCCGGTCTTCGTGTCCAGGATCCCGGTGGTCGTGGAGAAGCCGTTCGCCGCGTACGAGTGCCCGTCGACGAACAACGTCCACGCCACCATCCGGCCGCTCGGGGACACGCGCGTGCGGTTGGGGAACCCGGTCAGCGGCACGGTCCGCACCTCGTTCAACCCCGCGTCCAGCACCGCCAGCTCACCCGCCTTGAACGCGCCGACCGGCCGCAGGCACGACGTCGTCCCGCCCGCGCGGTAGACGCGGTCGCACCGCTGCTCGGTCACCTCACGCGGCCCGCTCGGATCGGACCGCGACACCGTGGCCAGCCTGCCGTTGCTCACCACCACCAGCCGAGGCCCGCTGACGGCGGTCGACGCCACCTCGTCGGGCGCGGAGCCGGACAGCGCGGCGTACCCGACCGCGACGGCGGCCAGCAGCACGGCGGCCAGCGCGGTGACGAGCAGGCGGACCCGAGTGGTCATGAGCGGCGCCCCAGGAGTGCGACGGTGGCGGCCAACGTGAGCGCGACGCCGGCGGCGGCCAACCGGGTGGCGGCTTCCGGCCCCCAGAACTGCCACGCCAGGCCGAACAGCACGGACGAACCCAGGTACGCCAAGGCCTGCCCGCTCTGGATCAGCGCGATGCCGGTCGTGCGCAGCCTCTCCGGCAGCAACGGCCCGGCGAACGCCATCAGCACGCCGTCCGTGGCCGCGTAGAACACCCCGTACAGCGCGACCACCACGACGACCAGGCCCCACCCGCCCAGCGGACCGAACAGCAGCAGGTACACCGCGCCCAACGCCACGTACCCGCCCAGCATCACCGGCAGCCGCCCGACCCGGTCGGCCAACGCGCCCAGCGGCGCGGCCAGCAGCAGGTACACCAGGCTCGTGCCGACCGCGAGCAGCGGGAACCACCCGATCGACAGGCCCTCGCGCTTCTGCAGCAGCAGGTACACGAACCCGTCGCCGATCGTGGCCAACCCCAGCAGCGACGCGGCGAGCACGACCCGCCGCACGCCGCCGTCGCGCCACAGCCCGCCGACCGCCTTGACCCGCACCGGCTCGGACGGCACGGGCGACCGGTGGTCGCGGACGAACAGCACGAGGATCACCACACCGAGGGCGGCGACGCAGAAGCTGGTCATGAACACCGAGTCGAACGACTCACCGGCCAGCGCCAGCACGGCCAGGGCCACCAGCGGCCCGGCGAACGCGCCCAGCCCGTCCATCGCCCGGTGCACGCCGAACGCCCGCCCGAGGTCCCCGGCGGGCGTGGACAGCGTGATCAGCGCGTCACGCGGCGCCGTGCGCAGCCCCTTGCCCGCCCGGTCGAGCGTGATCACCGCGCCGAGCGCGGCGGTGGAGCTGCCCGCCAGCAGCAACCCGACCTTGGCCGCGGCCGACAGCGCGTAGCCGATCCCGGCCACGCCCTTGCGCCGGTCGGTCCGGTCGGCGAGGAAACCGCCGACGAGCCGGAGCAGGGTGGTGGCCCCGGTGTAGACGCCGTCGATGACGCCGTAGGCGGCGGGGCTGAGCTGGAGCCCGACGACCAGGTAGAGCGGCAGGACGGCGGTGACCATCTCGGACGAGACGTCGGTGACGAGGCTGACCGCGCCGAGCGCGAAGACGTTGGCGCTGATGCCTTTCCAGCCTGCGGTCTTGGGTCTGGTGATGGTGGACAGGTACACGGCGCACCTCCGGGGACGGGCAGGTGCCGCGCCCGGTCGGGGGACGACCGGGCGCGGCGGTCAGCGGGTCAGTGACAGGCGGTGGTGCCGCTGTCGGTGAAGGTCTGGCCCGCCACGGGCACGAACTGCCAGTCGAAGCCGGTGCTGTGCAGGGTCAGCTTCAGCACCCCGTACGCGGTGCTGTTGCGGACCTCGCTGTTGGGTCGGATGGTGCCGAAGCCGTAGTGGCTCGCGCCGCCCATGCCCGCGACGAACGTGCGGATGCCGCGGGTGGTGTCGAGGCCGCCGCTGGGGTTCTGCGGCGCGAACCGCTCGTACTGGTGGTTGTGGCCGAACAGCACCACGTCGGCGTTGTGGTCGTACAGCGCCTGGAACAGCGGGCGCGTCGCCGTGGACGGCGCGTGGTTGGCGCCGGAGGTGAACAGCGGGTGGTGCCAGTACGCCGCCGTGCACGGCTTGGTGTTCGCGGCCAGGTCGGCGCGCAGCCACTGCTCCTGCGCCGAGCCCGCCGACATGCTGATGTTGGAGTTGAGCGACACGATGTGCCAGTTGCCGAGGTCGTAGGAGTAGTAGCCGCGACCGGACGGGCCGGCGAGCGTGCCGAAGTAGTCGTAGTAGCCGGTCGCGCCGCTGGTGCCGTAGTCGTGGTTGCCGGGCGACGGGCGGGTGCGGGCCTTGTGCCTGCCCCAGGTCGGGTTGTAGTAGTTGGCGAACTCGGTGGCGGTGCCGTTGCTGTAGACGTTGTCGCCGGTGGTGAAGACCGTGCCGGGGATGGTGTCGAGCAGCGCGGCGGTGGCGGTGTCGCCCGAGCCGGAGTTCGAGATGTCGCCCGCGCCGACCAGCACGGGGTCACCGGCGGCCGGGGGAGTGGTGGTGGTCGTCGTGGTGGTGCCGGTGGTGATCACGAGTTGCGGCGCGGTGGCGCCGGTCTCCCGCGAGTCGTAGTCGGCGCCGTCGGTGCTGGTGGAGGTGACGCCGAAGCTGAAGGTGCCGTTGGCCCGCACGTGCGCGGTGACGTCGACCTCGTACCAGGCGTTGCGGGCGACGGAGCCGAGCGCGTCGAGCGTGGCGCCGTCGATGGCGGGCTGGTTGTTCCAGGTCACGCCGGTCTCGGACCAGGTGGTGTCGGTCATGGCGCGGACCGAGCCGCCGGCCGGGCTGTTCGAGCCCGTGACGTCGTCGGTGTGCAGCCGCAGCTTCGCGCTGCCGATCGTGCCGGAGACGCCGGAGACGGTGAACTTCAGGAACATCCGCTTGATCGGCGAGCCGTCCACGCCGAGTTGGCCGGACGTGCCGTAGTTCGTGCCGGTGGTGGAGTTGTCGACGTGGGTGTCGGCGGTGGGGGTGAACGTCGTGGTGGCGGCCGAGGCGGCCGGCACGTGCCCGGAGGAGGCGATGGCGGTGAGGGCGGCGGCGGTGACGACGCCGGTGGCGAGCAGCGCCAGGGGAGCTCTGCGTCCTGACATGCGTAACCCTTCGTCCTTCGAACGACGGCAATGAGGGCTTCGCAGACAGTAGGGACGTGCGGACACTGCGTGGTGATGGTCGGGCGGCCGGCCGGTGAACGACCGGCGAACCGCTCACACGTACATCACCGATGGGTGTAGTTCAGTGCAGTTCCGCTGCCGCCGCGCGGAACACGGCGTCGGCGACGCGGGCCAGCGGCGGCGAGTCGAGCTTCCACTGCTGCCAGTGCAGCAGCACGTCCACGGGCCGGTCGGGGGCCAGGTGCACGAGCCTGCGGTGCGCGGCGATCTGGTGCTCGGTGAGCAGCGCCCAGCCCGCGCCCGCGACCACGGCGTCCTCGAACACGTGACCGTCGGGCAGGTGGTGCCGGCGCGCGGAGGCGTTGTGGCCGGAGAGCTCGCGGCAGAACCGGTCCTGCAGGTCGTCCTTCTCGTCGAACACGATCACCGGCGCGTCGTGCAGCGGCTGCCCGTCGGCGAGCCAGCGCCGGGTGAACGCCTTGGTGGCCACGGCGTGGTAGCGGATGCTCCCGAGTGGACGGACGACGCAGCCCTGCACCGGCCGGGGCGACGACGTGACCGCGCCGACGACGAGACCTTGGCGCAGCAGCTCGGCGGTGTGGTCCTGGTCGTCGCGCCGCACGGTGAGCACCAGGCCCTCGTCGGCGGCCAGTTCCTTGACCACGCGCCGGAACCAGGTGCCGAGCGAGTCGGCGTTGACCGCGACCGGGATCGGCGTCGGGTCCTCGATCAGGCCGAGCGCCTCGCGCGCGTCGCGGTCCAGCAACGCCTGCTGCCTCCCGTACCGGGCGATCACCGCGCCGGAGTCGGTGAGCCGCGCGGGCTTGGCGCGGACCAGCAGCACGCGGCCGGTGCGCTGTTCGAGCAGCTTGATCCGCTGGCTCACGGCCGACGGCGTGACGTGCAGGGCTTTGGCGGCGGCGTCGAAGGTGCCCTCGTCCACGACGGCCAGGAGGGTGCGCACGCACTCGGGATCGAGCATCACGAGCGCTAATGATACGTAAGAAAACGTAGCTGGCCTTATCACGGCCGTCTTCCTACCGTCGAGGTCGTGACCTACGCGCTGCTCGCCGGGCTCGGCACCGGACTGTCCCTCATCGTCGTGATCGGCGCCCAGAACGCCTTGGTGCTGCGCCAGGGCGTGCTGCGGCAGCAGGTGCCCGCGATCGTGGCCATCTGCGCGGGCTCGGACGCGCTGCTCATCGCGCTCGGCGTCGGCGGTGTCGGCGCGGTGTTCACCGCGTGGCCCGAGGGGCTGACGGCGGTGCGGTGGGTCGGCGCGGCGTTCCTGGTCGGCTACGGCGTGCTGGCGGCACGGCGGGTGCTGCGGCCGTCGGCGCTGGAGCCCGCGGGTGCGGCGAAGGCGGGTGCGGCGGTGATCGTCACGTGCCTGGCGCTGACCTGGCTCAACCCGCACGTGTACCTGGACACGGTGCTGCTGCTGGGCACGGCGTCCACCGGGTTCGGCGGCGACCGGTGGTGGTTCGCGGCCGGCGCGATCGCGGGCAGCGTGCTGTGGTTCAGCGC
The DNA here is from genome assembly GCF_001280085.1 of Saccharothrix sp. NRRL B-16348. Lineage (GTDB taxonomy): Bacteria > Actinomycetota > Actinomycetes > Mycobacteriales > Pseudonocardiaceae > Actinosynnema. The sequence goes on from NZ_LGED01000230.1 coordinate 12,442, forward strand.
CCTCGGGTTCGGCGCCCGCTGGCTGTCCGGCGCGTTCACCCGGCCCTCGGCGTGGCGGGTGCTGGACGGCGCGGTCGCCCTGGTGGTCACGGCGACCGGCGTCTCCCTCGTCGTCTAGAACCGGGTCGTGACCCAGGCCCGCTCCCGGACCTCCTTCACCGCGACCTCGATCGGGCGGTACGAGGCCGGGTCGACCCGGCGGTAGCCGTGGCGCACCACGCCCTGGTGGATCACCTCCGACACCACGAGCACCGCGTGGTCCACCAGCCGTGCCCGCACCGGCGGGCTGTCGACCAGCCGGCAGGTCGTGTTGAGGTCGGTCCCGACCCAGCCGTGCGGGTCGCGGTGCACCTCGCCCGCGTGCAGGCCGACCCGGACCTGGATGCGCAGCTCCGGCGCGACGGTCCCGTTGTGCTGCCGCAGGGCCGCCACGAGCCGCGGGATGGCCGGGTCGAGCAGGTCCAACTTGGACACACCCGCCGGCACCAGCACCATCATCCCGTCACCGCGGTCCTGCACGGCCAGGTCGGACCACCTGACCCCGGCCGCGCGGAACCCGGTGCGCACCGCGTGGGTGAGCGCGTGCCGCGCCTCGATCTGCGCCGGGTCGTGCCACCGCCCGAAGCCCGCGATGTCCACCACGAGGATGGACCGGTGCTCGGGACCGGGCGCGTGCCGCACGGGCCGCAGCCGCCGCAGCGCCCACGTCACCACGTCCGGCGCGATGCTCATCGCCGCGCCGACTTCGTCGCCCGCGCGTCGAGCAGCGCGCGCCGCAACAGCAACGACCGGCTGACCAACCCGATCGCGTGCGGGATCCGCTTGTGGCGGGGCAGGTCGGCCAGCTCGGCGCGGAACTCCTCGCCGTACCGGGCCTGGTGGTGCGCCGGCAGCACCGCGACCGCCACCTCGACCACCCGGCTCGCCGAACCGGGCTCGACGGAGGTCCGCTCGATCTCCTCCAGCCCGACCCGGATCGACCGCGCGCCGGCCAGCAGCGGTGCGAAGCTGGTGGTGGCCCGGAAGTTCACCTCCACCGCAGACTCCAGCGCCCGCACCCGTTCGTACACCTCGAACAGCCGCACGTCGTCGAACACCCGGCCGCGCTCGATCGCCCGGCGCAGCTCCAACGCCAGCTCGTGCGCCGACTTCCGGTCGAGGATGCGGTCGAGCTTGCCGTCCAACGCGGTCTCCAGCTCACGCGCGAGAGCGCTGATGTGGGCGAGCCGCCGCCGCCTGGTCACGTCCCACCTGCCGCGTGCGGTCGCAGCAGTGCCAGCCGGGAGACCGGCGTCCTGGCCCGGGCCAGGGCTGCTCTGACGTGGGCGATGCTGTCGGGGTCGAGCAGGTAGTACCGGCGCCGGGGACGCCCCCGTTCGCTCGGGTCGACGTCCTCCCACCGGCTGGTGACCCACCCGCACTGCTCCAGGCGGGCCAGGATGGGGTGCACCGTCCCGCTCGGCAGCCCGGCGACCTGGCAGATCTCCAGCCCGTACCGCGCCACCGCGGGATCTTCCAGCAGGACGCCCAGCACGAGCTGCGCGGGAAGCGTCATCCTGGGGCCTCGCCGTGAACCGACCATGGTCTAACTCTACCTAGGGGGTCGGTGGAAGTAAGTCCCCCGATCGGGGGTCACGCACGGCCCGTGAAGAACTCCCTGATGTCCCCGACCAGCAACTCCGGCACCTCCATCGCCGCGAAGTGCCCGCCCCGGGAGAACTCGCTCCAGTGCTCGATCCGATAAGCCCGCTCCGCCAGCGGCCGCACCGACAGCACGATGTCGTGCGCGAACACCGCCACCCCCAACGGCGCGGGGCAGTCGTTGCTCACGATCCCCGTCTCCTTCACCAACCGGGCGGACGACCCCGCCGTCCCGGTGAGCCAGGACAACGTCACGTGGGTCAGCACCCGGTCGACGTCGATCCTCGTGCCCGGCTCGACCCACTCGACGAACTTCTCCGCGATCCACGCCAACTGCCCGACCGGCGAGTCCGTCAACGCGTAGGACACCGTCTGCGGCCGGGTCCCGTGCAGCACCTGGTACCCGGGCCGGTTGCGCATCATGCCCTTGATCCGCTCCAACCGCCGACTGTCCTCTTCGGACAACCCCACCCCCTCGACCGGCGGCGTCGGCAGGTAGTTCACGTGCACCGCCACCACGTTCTCCGGCGCCGCGACCGCCATCGCCCTGGCGATCCCGGACCCCCAGTCCCCACCGTGCGTCCCGTACCGCCGATACCCGAGCCTGCCCATCACCTCGGCGAACGCCCGCGCCACGCGATGGACGTCCCACCCGCGCGACGTCGTCGGCCCGGACAACCCGAAACCGGGGATCGACGGGATGACCAGGTGGAAGTCCCGCGACAGGGGCTCGATCACGTCCAGGAACTCCAACACCGACCCCGGCCAGCCGTGGATCAACACCAACGGCAACGCGTCTTCCTTCGCCGAGCGGACGTGGAGGAAGTGCACGCGCTGCCCGTCGACCTCCGTCGTGAACTGCGGCCACGCGTTCAACTCCGCCTCGTGCCGCCGCCAGTCGTACCCGTCCAGCCACCGTTCGGCGAACGCCCTGACCTCCGCCAAGGGAAACCCGTAGTCGAACCCCGCATCGGGCAGCTCCTCCGGCCACCGCGTCCGCGCCAGCCGATCGGCCAAGTCGTCCAGGTCGGTCTGCGGCACGTCGAGGACAAAGGGCTTGATCATCATCACTCCGTTGGTCTCACCAATGTTGGCCTCACCAACGTTACCTCAACCCGTTGGCCACGCCAACGACCAATTCCACCCGACGGGTCTATCGTCGCCCCATGGCCACCTGGGATGACGTGCAGCGCATCGCCATGGCGCTGCCTGAGGTAACCGAACGCCCCTCGTACGACCAACGCCCGGCGTGGCGCGTCAAGGACAAACCCTTCGCCTGGGACCGCCCACTGCGCAAGGCCGACCTGACCGCCCTCGGCCCCACCGCCCCGAACGGCCCGATCCTCGCTGCCAGCGTCCCCGACCTCGGCGCCAAGGAAGCCCTTCTCGCCGACAACCCGGCCGTCTACTTCACCACCCCGCACTTCGACGGCTACCCCGCGATCCTGGTCCGACTGGACGAGATCGCGCCGGACGAGCTAACAGAACTCCTGACCGAAGCCTGGCTGTCCCGCGCCCCCAAACGCCTGGCAAAGCAGTACGAAGCCGACCACTAACCCCGCCACACCCGCACCGTCCACTGGCACGCCTTTCTCCCTAAAGGAGGGCTTCGTGTCATCCCGCCGACCTGGCTTTGCCCTACCGCACGTGTCAAGGGGGGCGCGTGTTCACCGATACCCGCGGCCTGCACTGTTGGCCGCGCCCCCCTTGACGCGTGTGGTAGCCCGGAGGGAGGTCGGTGGGATGACACGAAACCCGGACCAACAACGGACCCGGACACAGAACCAGGGCAGTTGGGGTCATCCTGTTGATCTGCCCGTCCGGCGAGGACATGCTTTTGATCTTTTGGCTTTTGATCTTTGCAAGCCCCTCGGTGGTCGGCCCCGGCTCGATTTGACATGGGGCCCTTACGGGCACTCCAGGCAGGCCAAACCCGGGCAGGCCTGGCGGAAAGAGCGCCCGCCAAGCCTGCCCGGCTTCGACCAGCCTAAAGCACCCGAACCCATGTCAAATCGGGCCTCTGCGGTCGGTTCCGGGTCCGATGTGGACGGCTGGGATTTCGCTGATAGTCCGTTGTGGATGGTTGTGGTGTGTCACCAAGTGCTGTTGACGAGACCCGTGCCCAGGTAGATCTGGTCGAAGCCGTTGCCGTCGTTGTCGTCGGTGTAGACGACGGTGATCTGGCCCCACGCGTCGACGCCGAGCGCGGGTTCGTCCTGCCTGCCCGTGGCCGTCGAGACGGTCGCCTGGCGTGGCAGCCTGCCCGTGACCGTGCCGTCCGCGTTGAGCCCTTGCGTCACCACGTCCTGAGCCTCGACCGACGACACGACCACGTTGAGCTGGTCGTCGATGCCGATCTGCGGGTCGGTCCCCGCCACCACCGTGTCCACCGCCGTCCGAGCGGCCCCGCCGGCGGCGAACGAGCGCACGCCCACCTGCGCGACACCGGTGTGGTCGGTCTCCCAAGCCACAGTGTGGTCGCCGTTGAAGTTCGCCGCCACGACCGGGCGTCGTTGTTGGCCGTCGCCGCTTGCGTTGGCGGCGCCTTGGGCGACCTTCACGCCACCCGACGGGGTCAGGATCTTGCGGCCGATGTTGAAGAAGGCGTTGCCGTCCCCGTCCTCGTCCCACACGACGATGGCGTTGCCGGCCGCGCCCATGGCCACGTCCGGCCGCTGGTGGGTGCCGCCCGCCGCGTGCACTTGGGCCTCGTAGGTCTTCGACGTCACGGAGGCGAAGCCGGCGACGCGCACCGTCGCGTTGGTGGAGGTCTGCTTGTCCTCCCACACCACGGCGAAACCGGTGCCGTCGGGGTCGGCGGCGACGGCCGGGTTCAGCTGCTGGCCGTCGGTGTTGGCGTTGGCCCGCGCGGACCCGGTGACGGTGCCGCTCGTGTTCAGCTCCCGCACCTGGATGTTGTAGAAGCCGTTGCCCTCGCCGTCGTCGGCCCACACGACGACCGCGGTGCCGTTCTCGTGCACGGCCACGTCCGGCTGCACGTGCCGCCAGTTGCCCGTGCCGCTGGTGGACAGCTTCTTCTCGTACCGGGACACGCCGTCCTTGAACAGGCGGACCCACACGTCGCTGTGCACGGGGTCGGTGGGCGTGGCGTCGTCGCGGTCGTCCTCCCACACCACGGCGGTCCAGCCGTTGCGCACCGCGGCCACGGCGGCGTTGTCCTGGTCGCCGGTGGCGGTGCTGTTGGCGGCGATCCACGCGACCGCGGCGGACGCGGTTCCGGCGGCTCCCACCAGCATGAGCGCCGCGATCACCGGCGCCGCGACCATCCGTGCCACGTTCTTCTGTGCCACGTTCTTCTGGGTCGACTTGTTCATGGCGCCTGCAATCCCGGGTTGCCTGCTTGGACGACGTAGCTCTGCAAGGTCCGGACCGGGTAGTCGCGCATGGTGACCCGGTCGAGGAAGCGGAAGTCGACATTCATCTGCGTCGGCGAGGTGACGGTGCGGACGTAGCCGCGCAGGTTCTTGTAGAACTTCACGTGCGGGTTGAGGCTCGACAGGCCGGTGTCGGTCGCGTTGCCGTCGCCGCCGGAGGTGATCGACGTGGTCACCAGCTCGGTGCCGACGATCCGGTCCTGCGTGGCGTAGTTGTTCATCAGGTTGGCGGCCCACGAACGGTGCACGTCACCCGTCAGCACGACTGTGTTCCGCAGGCCCGCCGCGTCCCATCCGCGCTGCAACCGGCCGCGGTTGGCGCTGTAGCCGTCCCACGAGTCCATCGACTTCGCGCCGTCCGCCGAGGCCAGCTTCTGCGCGAAGAACACCTGCTGCCCCAGGAAGTCCCACGTGCCGAGCTTCTGCCGCATCCCGTCGAGCAGCCACGTCTCCTGCGTGGCGCCGAGCAGCGTGCGTGCCGGGTCGTCGGCCTCCGGGCACACCTTCGTGCCGTCCCCGCACGCCTGGTCGTCGCGGTACTGGCGGGTGTCGAGCATGTGGAACGTGGCCAGGCTGCCCCACCGGACCCGGCGGTACAGCTGCATGTTCTCCGCGACCGGCGCCTGCGCGGCGCGCAGCGGCATGTGTTCGTAGTACGCCTTGTACGCCGCCGCACGCCGGACCTTGAAGTCGCCGGCGGGGGACGTGTTGGCGCGCACCAGGTCCGCGTAGTTGTTCTCGACCTCGTGGTCGTCCCACACGACCAGCCACGGCGCGGCGGCGTGCGCGGCCTGGAGGTCGACGTCCGTCTTGTACTGCGCGTGCCGCACTCGGTAGTCGGCCAGGCCCGCGATCTCCACGCCGGGCGCGAACTTGCGCACCTTCGTGGTGGTCGCCGCGCCTTCGTAGATGTAGTCGCCCAGGTGCAGGATGAGGTCCGGGTTCTCCTCGGCCATCCGCCGGTACGCGGTGAAGTAGCCCTCCTCGAAGTGCGAGCAGGACGCGAACAGCATGGTCAGCGACGGGCTCGTGCCGACCGCGGGTGCGGTGACGCCGCGGCCGACGGGGGAGATGTGCCCGGCGGCGCGGAACCGGTAGAAGTACTCGCGGCCGGGCTGCAGGCCGGTCACCTCGACGTGCACGCTGTGCGCCCACGACTGCGTGGCGGTCGCCGTGCCGCTGCGCGCGATCTGGGTGAACCGCTGGTCCGTCGAGACCTGCCACTCCACCGCGACCGAGGCGCTGCCCATGCCGCCGAGGCCGTCGGCGTTGAGCGGGCTGGGCGCCAGACGCGTCCAGATGACGAAGCCGTCCGCGGCGGGCTCACCGGAGGCGACGCCCAACGTGAACGGGTAGGAGATGGCGTTCGCGGTGGTGGGAGCGAGGACCGTCACGCCGGCGCTCGCGATGCCGCCGGCGATGAGCGTTCGTCGGGTCAGTGGGGACATCGGCTCTCCTTCGGTGCAGGGCCGGGAAGAACGCGTTCCGGTACTGCGTACACGCCGAAGGTGATCAATGGCCATCCCCGACGTGTACGCCCGGTGGAGCCGCCGAAGCGTCGTCGTGGGTGGTGCTTCGGAGCCGGAGGACGACAGTGCAGGTGAATGGCTGTCCAACTAGCCGATGTATTGGTTACCGAAGAACCTGACAAATAACCTTGCAGCCGCCCTATCGGTGATTCCCATGACCGGCGGGCTCACCTCTCCACTCACCCCACCGCCCACCCACACCGCCAACCGACTCACACCGCCGACACGTGGTCCGCCCGACGCGCCCCCGCCGCCGCCACCGCCGTCCAGCACTCCGGCTTCGCGAACCCACTCCCGGCGAACGCCACCTCCACCGCCTCCGTGCACACCTCGACAGCCGTCTCCTCCACCAACGCGATCACGCAACCACCGAACCCGCCACCCGTCATCCGAGCCCCAAGCGCACCCGCCCCCAGCAACGCCTCCACCGCCACGTCCAACTCCGGCACCGTCACCTCGTAGTCGTCGCGCAACGACACGTGCGACTCCGTCAACAACGGCCCGATCTCCCGAACCCGGTCGGCGCGCAGCAGGTCCGCCACCCGAGCCACCCGCTCGTTCTCCGTCACCACGTGCCGCACCCGCCGACGCAACCGGTCCGGCAAGTCCTGCTCGGCCCCGTCCAGGTCCCGCAACGCGGGCACCCCCAGCAGCTCCGCCGCACGGTGGCAGTCACGCCGCCGCGCCGCGTACTCGCCGTCCACCAGCCGGTGCGGCGCCTTCGTGTCCACGACCAGCAGCGTGAGCCCGACCGGCGCCAGGTCGAACGGGATGTGCTCGGTCTCCATCGAGCGCGTGTCGAGCAGCAACGCGTGCCGCTCCCGCGCCAGCAGGGACGCCGACTGGTCCATGATCCCGCACGGCATCCCGACGAACTCGTTCTCCGCCCGCTGCGCGATCCGCGCCAACGCCCGCCGCTCCAGCGACACACCGGACAGCTCGGTCACCGCCAACGCGGTCGCGCTCTCCAACGCCGCCGACGACGACAACCCGGCCCCCAACGGCACCTGGCCGTCCACGAGCAGGCCGAACCCGCCGATCGGGTGGCCCTCCTCGCGCAACGCCCACACCACGCCCGCCACGTAGGCCGCCCACCCGGTGACCGCGCCCGGCACGAGGTCGACCACGCGGATCTCGGTCACGCCCGAAGCCTGCCGTGACGACAGCCGCAGCACCCCGTCGTCCCGCCGGGCCGCGGTGACCCGCACGACGTGCGGCAACGCGATCGGCAATACGAAACCGTCGTTGTAGTCGGTGTGCTCGCCGATCAGGTTGATCCGACCCGGCGCCTCGAAGACCCCGTCCCGCGTCATGCGCCACCCCTCGTGCTTTCCCGGATTTCCAGCGAGAACGGCGTCCGCACGTGCTCCGGAGGCCGTTCCGGGTCGTCGACGCGTCGCCGCAGCAGGTCCACCGCGGCCCGTGCGATCGCGGCCTTGTCCGGCGCGACCGTGGTCAGCGACGGCAGGCTGTACGTGCCTTCCTCGGTGTTGTCGAACCCGACCACCGCCACGTCGGCGGGCACCCGCACGCCACGTTCGGCCGCGGCCCGCACCGCGCCCACGGCCAGCAGGTCGTTGAAGCAGAACACCGCGTCCGGCGGCTCGTCGCCGGCGAGCAGGCGTGCCATCGCGTCCGCGCCGTCGCGGCGGTGGTAGTTCAACGCGGTCGCGACCAGGTCGTCGCGCACCGGCAGGCCGGCTTCGGTCAATGCCTTCCGGTAGCCCTCCAGGCGTTGCGCCGCCGTGCCGCGGTGGGGGTGCGCGCCGATCGCCGCGATCCGCGTGCGGCCGAGGCCGATCAGGTGCGCGACGGCCACCCGCGCCGCCTCCACGTTGTCGATGCCGACGTGGTCGAGCGGCAGGTCCACCGAGTGCTCACCGAGCATCACCACCGGTATGCCGGGCGCCAGCTCGCCGAAGTCGCGCGCCTCCAACGCCTCCGGGCTCACGATCGCGCCGTCGATCATGTGCGGGCCGAGCGACGCGAGCGTGTCCCGTTCACCCTCACGGGTGCCCAGGGTCTGCTCGATCAGCACGTTCCACTCTTGCTCCTGCGCCGCGCCGAGCACCAGCCCGGCCAGTTCGGCGAAGTACGGCACGACCAGTTCCGGCAGCACGAGGGCCACGAAACCGGTCCGGCCGCGGCGCAGGTTGCGCGCGCCGATGTTGGGCCGGTAGCCGGTGGCGGTCAGCGCCTCCTCGACCCGGCGGCGGTTCTCGGGCTTCACGAACGCGTAGCCGTTGACCACGTTCGACACCGTCTTCACCGACACGCCGGCGAGGGCGGCGACGTCCTTGAGCGTGGCCAAGCGTGCCTCCTCCAAGCGGATCACCGACCGGGTTCTCGGTAACGACCGGGATCGTAGCCGGCCGGTCGACTGCTTTACAACGTTGTACCAACGATGTAAGAACGGCAGTGACCCAGGTCACGAGAACCTCGAGCACCCACGTCACCAGCACCCTGCCGATCGTGGAGCCACCCATGCGCAAGCTGTTGTCCGGCCTGACCGGACTGCTGGTCCTCAGCACCCTCCTCGTCGCACCGCCCGGCGCCGCCGCCGAAGCGGTCTGGCAGCCCAAACCGGCGCCGCTGACCACCCCGTGGACGGGGCAGGTGTCGCCGACCAACGCGTTACCCGAGTACCCGCGCCCCCAGCTGGTCCGGTCGGACTGGCTCAACCTCAACGGCGTGTGGGAGTTCGCCGGCGCGCCGAACCTGTCCTCGCCGCCGTTCGGCCGCACGCTCGCCGAGGGCGTCCTGGTGCCTTACCCGATCGAGTCCGCGCTGTCGGGCATCAAGCGGCACGAGGACCACATGTTCTACCGCCGCGCGTTCACCACCCCGGCCGGCTGGGCAGGCCGCCGGGTGAAGCTGAACTTCGGCGCCGTCACCTGGGAGACGCGCGTCTGGGTCAACGGCGTCAGCGTCGGCACCCACACCGGCGGGTTCGACGCGTTCTCGTTCGACATCACCGCCGCCCTGCGCGCGGGCGCGAACGAGGTGATCGTCGGCGTCCGCTCCACGGTCGACGGCAGCCAGTACCCGATCGGCAAGCAGCGCCGCGACCCCAGCGGCATCTTCTACACGGCCGCGTCCGGCATCTGGCAGACGGTGTGGCTGGAGCCGGTCGCGGCCAACCACATCACGCGCCTGGACACCACACCGGACGTGCCGGCGGGCGTGCTCGACCTGGTCGTGCAGGGCACGGCCGGCCAGTCGGTGCGCGCCGAGGTGCTGACCGGCGGCCAGGTCGTCGGCACGGCGAGCGGCATGGTGGGCGGCCACCTGCGCGTCCCCGTGCCCAACGCGAGGTTGTGGTCGCCGGACGACCCGTTCCTCTACGACCTGCGCGTCACCCTGGGCGGCGACGTCGTCACCGGCTACTTCGGCATGAGGTCGCTGGGCAAGGCGCTCGTCGGCGGCGTGATGCGGCCCCTGCTCAACGGCAGGTTCGTGTTCCAGCTCGGCACCCTCGACCAGGGCTACTGGCCCGACGGCATCTACACCGCGCCCACCGACGCCGCGCTGCGGTTCGACCTGGAGCGGCAGAAGGCGCTCGGCTTCAACATGGTGCGCAAGCACATCAAGGTCGAGCCGGCCCGGTGGTTCTACCACGCCGACCGGCTCGGGCTGATGGTGTGGCAGGACATGCCGTCGCTCGACGCCGTGGACGAGGTGCCCAACGGGCGCGCCCACTTCGAGTCCGAGCTGCGGCGGATCGTCGACCAGCTCAAGGGCATCACGTCGATCGTGCAGTGGGTGCCGTTCAACGAGGGCTGGGGCGAGTACGACGCCGGCCGGATCGTCGACCTGGTCCGGTCCCTCGACAACACCCGGCTGATCAACCACAACTCCGGCTCGAACTGCTGCGTCTCCGACCCCGACCCGGGCAACGGCGACATCATCGACGACCACGCCTACCAGATGTCGAGCGCGACCCGGCCGCCCGACGCCAACCGGGTCGCGGTGCTCGGCGAGTACGGCGGGCTGGGACGGCGGGTCGTCGGCCACGAGTGGCAGCCTGGCGCCGGGTTCGCGTACGGCGAGCTGTACCCGGACGAGACGTCGCTGACCGGGCGGTACGTGGAGATCACCAAGGAGGTCGGCCGGTTCGTGCACGCGCGCGGGCTGTCGGCTTCCGTCTACACCGAGCCGTACGACGTCGAGAACGAGGTCAACGGCTTCTACACCTACGACCGCCAGGTGCTCAAGATGTCCGAGGCGCGGGTGCGGGAGGTCAACCGGCGGGTGCTCGCGCTGGCCGACGGCACCGAGGTCGGGCGTGGCGAGGTGATCTCGCTGCGCGTGACGACCGCCGGGTACACGGATCGACACCTGCGGCACCGGGACGCGCTGGCGCGCACCGACGTGATCACCGACGACCTGGGTCGCCTGGACGCCACGTTCTGGGCCCGGCCCGGGTTGGCGGACGCGGCGTGCCTGTCGTTCGAGTCGCGCAACTACCCGGGGCGGTTCCTGCGGCACTCGGGGCTCCGGGTGCGGTTGGACGTCAACGACGGGTCGGCCGCGTTCGCCGGCGAAGCGACGTTCTGCGCGCGTGCCGGAGCGGGCGGGACCCGGCTGGAGTCGCGCAACCTGCCTGGTCACTTCATCCGGCACTACGCGGAAGGTGTCTACCTGGCGCGGTCCGGTGGGACGAACCCCTGGGACAGTGCGACGAGCTTCGCGGCGGACACGACGTGGGCGGCGGTCGTGCCGCTCTGGCGCAGCGGCGCCGACCTGCCGCTGGACCAGGCGCGGTCGTTCCGGGTGACCACGGCCGGATTCACGGACCGGTACCTGCGGCACCAGGACGGGGTGGCGCGGACCGATGTGGTGAACGCCGCGAGTTCGGCGTTGCTGAAGGGTGACGCGACGTTCATCGTGCGGCGTGGGCTGTCGGAGCCTTCGTGCTACTCGTTCGAGTCGCGGAACCACCCGGGTCAGTACCTGCGGCACGCGGCGTTCCGGGTGCGGTTGGGCGCGTCGGACGGGAGTGAGCTGTTCAGGCGGGACGCGACGTTCTGCGCCCAGCCCGGCGTCGGCGGCGTGCGGTTGGCGTCGGTGAACGAGTTGGGTGCGAGCGTTCGGCACTACGCGGAGGAGGTGTGGGTGGCGGTGAACGGCGGCGCCCACGCGTACGACAACCCGGCGTCGTACGACGCGGACGTGAGCTGGGCGGTGAGCGCGGCCTGGACGCCGTGAGCTGTCGCTTTTGAGTCCTTTGTGGACCCGCACGGCGGTGCTGCTACCGTGCGGGTCCATGAAGGGTTTCGCCGTGCTCGGCACGGTGCTGCTGTGCGTTCTCGCGCCGATCGCGATCGTGTACGGGTTGATGGCGTTCACCCCGACGGGCAGTTGCGACTACTCGGTGTCCGGTGTGTGCTCGTACGGGCGGGTGCCGATGATCGTGGCCGCCGGTGGCACCGCGCTGGTGTGGGCGGCGTCGGCGGTGCTGACGTGGGCGGGCACCCGGGGCCGGCCTCGCGTGTACGTGCCCTACGCGGCGCTCGCGGTGATCGTGTCGCTGCTGGTCGTGGCCGGGCGCTTGGCCGGGTAGACCGATCGGGCGAGCCAGACCAGCGCGCCGCCGACGATGACGTGCAGGACGCTGATCAGCGGGGTGTCCGGCAGGCGTGCGGCGAAGGTGAAGACCGGCACGGCGATGGCGTAGGTCCACACGGGGATCGGTGGGTGGACGCGGGCCTTGAGCATGCCGATCGCGAACGTGACCGTGCCGAGGGCGAAGATCAGGGCGCTGGCCGTGAGGACCGCGGTGGTGGGTGCGGCGAGTTTCGGTTGGTCGAGGTGGAACAGGACGATGTTCAACGCGTAGGCCGCCGCGCCGAACAGCCCGAGACCGACGAAGTTCACCGCGTAGCCGATGGTGCCCAGGGTGGTGCGGGGTTGTTTGAGGTAGAGGGCGGTGAGCAGCGGCGCGGCCAGGGCGGGGGACGCGCCGATCACCAGGCTGGTGGCGGTGGTTTCGCCGGTGAACGCCTCGATCGCTCCGGGGAGGGCGATGAAGAGGCCCGAGAGCGTGCCGCAGAGGGCGCCGAATCGCAGCAGGAACGTCATGGTGTGGGACGGTATTAGCGCAGGTCGGGGCCTCGGGAGTGCCGAGCGGCTACACTCGGGGGTGCCAATCGGCACGTGCCGCCGGACTGCCACGATCGGGTGAACTGCAAATCCCGATCAACCAAAACGGCGTTTCCAATGCACTCAAACGTCGGTTGAAACGAAGAGGCCGCCCTCAACCACCGGCCCGTGCCCCGACCGACCGTCACCCACCCCGCCGACCACCCGGACCCGGCTTCGGCCCCCGACCAGCCGCCCGAACCGAACCCGAGCCACCGCGGACCTGACCTGCAGCCGCTACGGGCTTGACCCAGGCGCTACGGGCTTGACCCGCAGGCGTTGCGTGCCTGACCTCAGCCGCCGCCGAGCCACCCGGGACCTGTCGCGCAGCCGCAGCCGCAGTCGCCGCGGCCGGACCCGCAGTCGCCGCCGAGCCGCCAGTGCCCGACCCGCAGCCGCTGCCGAGCCCGACCCGCAGCCGCTGCGGACCCGTCGCGGGCTGACCGCAGCCGCCCTGGCTCGACGCGCAGCCGCGGTGGACCGACCCGGAGCCGCCGTGGACCTGACCCGCGGCTGCCGTGAGCCGCACTCGCAGCCGCCCCGGACTTGACGCCGCGTCGCCGCTCGATGCCGAGTCGCCGTGGAGTTGACGCCCAGCCACCGGGGCCAGCCGCCGTGGGCCAGCCGTGGAGCCAGCCGTCCTGGTCCGAGAGGTCCGCCGTGGGCCCAGCCGTCCGGGCCCGAGAGCCGGTCGACCCCGGAACCTGCGGCGCGTGACGTCGCCCGCCGGGGTGTGCGACGTAGCCTGCCGGTGTGCGTCCTCTGTCGTGGTTGTCGCCACTGCTGTGCGGGGTGGTGTTGGTGGCCGGTGGGTATGCGGGGCTGGCTGGGCTCGGGGAGACGCGGTGGGTGGCGTTCGTCGCCGGGCTCGTTGCGCTCGTGCTGGTGGACGCGGTCGGGGTGCGGTTTCCGGCGGGGCTCGTGCTGGCGGTTCAGGCTGGGCTCGTGGTGGTCGTCGCGTTCGCCGACGGGTCGGGGATGGCGCGGGTGTTGTTCCTGCTGCTGCCGTTCGGGGCGTACTTCGCGTTCGGGCGGGTGGTGGCGGTTGGGGTTGGGGTGGCGGTGGGTGCGTTCATGGTCGTCGCGTTCCAGCTCACGGTGCCGGGGTGGACGCGGTCGGTCGAGCACGTGTCCGACCTGCTGATGTTCGGGATCGGGGTGGTGTTGGCGTTGGCGATGGCGGAGTTGTCGGCCGCGGCGGAGCGGAGTCGGTTGGCGCGGGATGTGCACGACGGGCTCGGCCATCACCTGACGGCGGTGTCGGTGTTGTTGGAGAAGGCGTCGGCCTTCCGGGAACGTGACGCGGCGGTGGCGGATCGGGCGGTCGAGGATGCGCGGGAGTCGGCGAGGCGGGCGTTGGAGGACGTGCGCACGTCCGTCCGGGCCCTGCGTGAGCCCTTTCGGCTGGCCGAGTCGCTGGCGCAGTTGGCGCGACCGGCCGGTGGGCTCGGGGTGTCTGTCACCTGTACGGGTGACGAATCCCGTTACGCTCCCGGCACCCTGCTGGCGCTCTACCGGGCCGCGCAGGAAGGGATCACCAACGCGATGCGCCACGCCGGCGGTGCGGACGTCACCGTGACCGTGCACTGCGGGCCCCGGGAGGCGCGGTTGGTCGTCGCCGACGACGGGCCTGGGTTCGCGGCGGAACGGGAAGGGTTCGGCCTGCGCGGGGTGCGCGAGCGGATCGGGCTGGTGGGCGGGTCGGTCGAGGTGGACTGCGGTTCGGGCACCCGGCTGACGGTGGTCGTGCCGAGGGGGACGGCGTGAGCGACGGTAAGAACGACGTGCGCGTGGTGGTCGTGGACGACCAGCAGCTCATCCGCGAGAGCATCGCCGCCCTGCTCGACATCCAGCCGGGCATCACCGTCGTCGGCACGGCCGGTGACGGGCAGGCCGCGGTCGAGGTGGTGCTCGACGTCCAGCCGGACGTCGTGCTGATGGACGTCCGGATGCCGGTGTCGGACGGCATCGCCGCGCTCGTGGAACTGCGCCGCCGCGACGAACCGGCCAGGGTCGTCATGTTGACCACGTTCGACGACGAGGAGTACGTGGTCCGCGCGCTGAAAGCCGGTGCGAGCGGGTACCTGCTGAAGGACCGGCCCGCCGTCGAGCTGGCGGCGGCGGTGCGGCTCGCGCATTCGGGAGTGGTGCAGTTCGACCCGGCGGCGGCGGCCCGGCTGGCGTCCGTGCTGGGAACCACGCCGGACACCCACCGACCCGACGGGCTCACCGAACGCGAGGTGGACGTGTTGCGGCTCGTCGCCGGCGGCCGGACGAATCGCGAGATCGCCGGACGCCTGCACCTCAGCGAGGGCACGGTGAAGAACCACGTCTCCCGCATCCTCGGACGGCTCGGCCTGCGCGACCGCACGCAGGCCGCCGTCTACGCCCGCGACCAGGGCCTCCTCTGAAACGCCCCGGCCCTCAAACGCACAGAAACGCCCTACACCGGGACCATGCCCATGAACAGCAACAGGTTCGGCGACCCCGCACCCGGGTTGGTGATCACGCCGGGCGTGGCGTTCGCCCGCAGCGCCTCGGCCACCGCCACCGCCGAGTCACCCGGGAACCGGTGCCGCCACAACGCCGCCACGCCCGCCGCGTGCGCGGACGCCGTGGAACCGCTGATGGTCGAGTACGCGGTGTCCGACGTGCCCCACGCCGACGTGATGTTCACGCCCGGCGCCCACACGTCGATGCACGAGCCGTAGTTGGAGAAGCTCGCCTTCACGTCGTTGGCGTCCGTCGCGCCCACGGTGGTGGCCAACGGCGTGCTGCCGGGCGAGTAGCCGCACGCGTTGGCGTTGGAACTGCCGGACACCACCGAGTAGTGCACGTTCGCGTTGATCGACCTGGTGATGGCGTCGTTGAACGCCTGGTTCGCCCCGCCGCCGAGCGTCATCAGCGCGACCGCCGGCCGGCCGCTCGCCGCCGCGTCCTGCGTCGCCCAGTCGATGCCCGCGATGATCTGCGAGTACGTGCCGGAGCCCTGGCAGTTCAGCACCCGCACGGACACCAGGGTCACGTCCTTCGCCACGCCGGTCGTCCGGCCACCGACCGTGCCCGCCATGTGCGTGCCGTGCCCGTTGCAGTCGTTGCCGGGTGGCGTGACGCCGCCGACGGTGTCCAGCCCGGGCACGGCCGCGCCGTCGAACTCCTGGTGCGTGTACCGGATGCCGGTGCCGAAGATGTACGCCCGCACGGTGGCCGCGGTGTTCGGGTGGAAGTACTTCTTGTCCAGCGGCAGGGAGCGCTGGTCGATCCGGTCCAGGCCCCACGACGGCGGGTCCGGCTGGACCACGAGGTCCTGCGCGGTGACGCCGTCCGGGGTGGCGTGGTCGGTGAGCCGGACGCGGGCGTCCTGGGCGATGTAGGCGACGCGGGGGTCGGCGGCGAGCCGGGCGACCTCCGCCTTGCCCGCCCGCACCGCGAACCCGGGCAGGGCCGTCCGGTAGGTGAACGTGACGTTCGGCGTGGCGGACCGGGCGGCGGCCACGTCCTCGTGCCGCTTCAACACCACGATGTAGCTGTCGGTCACGGCCTGCGTGCGATCGGCGTACAGCACGGGGGCGGCGGCGCCGGGAACAGGGGCGGCGTGCGCCGTAGGGGAGACGAGACCGGCTAACAGCGCGCCGGCCACCGCCACGTGTCTGATCTTCACGGCTCCTCCAACAGGCAGGGTTTCGTCGGGGAACGTGCTCGTCCTTGAACCACAGCACGCGCACCGCGGCGGCGACAGGTCCGATCAGAGTTCAACGATCAGTCGCCCGGTGGTCAACTTTCAGCCTTCTCGGGGGTGGAGACTGCATTCGGTGGTCAGACGTTGGGCTGAACGGGTGAACGCAGCGGGGATGGGCTAACGCCGGATCGGGTGACGTCGACAGCAAGGCCACCGGCGCGCACACACAGGGGGTTTGCGCTCATGGTCAAGAAGAAGAACGGTCTGCCGTCCTCGCTGAGGCGGTTCGTGCGCACCAAGGGCGCCGACTACCTGCGCGACCCGAACGTGTCCTCGATCGGGATCGGCTACAAGGTGGCCGACGGCAAGCCGACCGACGAGATCGCCATCCAGTTCACCGTCCGGCAGAAGGCCGAGCCCGAGGCGCTGGGCGCGCTCGGCACCGCGCTGCTGCCCGAGACGATCGAGGTGGACGGCGTCCCGGTGCCCACCGACGTGCTGCAACGCGACTACAAGGTCGACTTCCACGTGGTCGAGGAGACGGTCAGCGACGTGCGCAAGACGCGCGTCGACCCCGTGGTCCCGGGCGTGAGCCTGGGGCACGTGCGGGTCTCCGCGGGCACGCTCGGCTGCGTCGTCTACGACCGGGTCGACGGCACGCCGTACGTGCTCAGCAACTGGCACGTCCTGCACGGCCCGAACGGCGCCATCGGCGAGGACGTGGTGCAGCCCGGCGTGCACGACGACAACCGCACCGACCGCAACCGGCTCGGCAGGCTCGTCCGGTCGCACCTCGGCGCGGCGGGCGACTGCGCCATCGCCACCATCGAGGACCGGGGGTTCGAGGCCGAGATCCTCGACCTCGGCGTGCACGTGGACCAGCTCGGCGAGCCCGAGCTGGGCGACAAGGTCGTCAAGAGCGGCCGGACGACCGGCGTGACGCACGGCGTGGTCCGGCGCGTCGACACCCTCGTCAAGATCGACTACGGGCCGGGCGTCGGCCAGCGGCAGATCGGCTGCTTCGAGATCGGACCCGACCCGGCGCACCCCGCCGCCGACGGCGAGATCAGCATGGGCGGCGACTCCGGCTCAGCGTGGATGTTCAAGGCGTCCAACGGCAAGACCGGCAAGACCATGGCGGGCCTGCACTTCGCGGGCGAGGCGGGCGACAGCCCGGACGAGCACGCGCTGGCGTGCCTGCCCGGCTCGGTGTTCGAGAAGCTGGGCATCACGCTCACGCCGCCGAGGAAGGTCGAGGCGGCGGCCGCGCTGGTCGGGTTCGACGAGAACTTCCTCGGCACGCCGGTCGGCGTGCCGGAGCTCGGCGAGGCGGCGCGGGCCGACGCGGTCGAGCTGAACGGCTCGGTGGTCGTCGACTACACGCACTTCTCGTTGGCGCAGAGCAAGTCGCGGCGGTTCGCGTTCTGGGTGGCGTGGAACATCGACGGCGCGGACCTGAAGTCGATCAACCGCACCGGCATCCCGTTCGTGCTCGACCCGCGGCTGCCCGCCGAGTTCCAGGTCGGCGACGAGCTGTACCGGGGCAACCGGCTCGACCGCGGCCACCTGGCCCGGCGCGCCGACCTGCTGTGGGGTCCGAAGGCGGTGGCGCAGAAGGCGAACACCGACTCGTTCTTCTTCACCAACATCACGCCCCAGATGGACGACTTCAACCAGAGCATGCGGCAGGGCCTCTGGGGTCGGCTCGAGGACGCGGTGCTGTCCGATGTGGACGTCGACGACCTGCGGGTGAGCGTCTACGGCGGCCCGGTGTTCCAGCCCGACGACCGCGTGTTCCGCGGCGTGGCGCTGCCGCGCGAGTACTGGAAGGTGATCGCGTTCACCTCGGCGGGCACGCTGAAGGCGCGGGCGTTCGTGCTGACCCAGAACCTGAACCAGCTCGAATCCCTGGACCTGGACGAGTTCCGGGTGTTCCAGGTGCGGCTGGACGAGGTCGAGGAGCGCTGCGGCTTCACGTTCCCGGCGGTGCTGACGGCGGCGGACACCCTCGTCGTGCCGGAGTCGCTGGACGAGCGCGCACCGCTGGAGGCGTTGAGCGACATCCAGTGGTGAACGACAGCCGGCGGTGAGCCCGGGCGTCAGCGCGGACGGCGGTTGTACCAGAAGATCGAGCCCACGCCGACGACGATCAACCCGAGCCCGACACCGGGCCACAGGTACAGGTTCTGCCCGTCTTCGGGGAAGTGGACGGCGCTCGGGTTGGTCCGCCGGTAGCTGACGGCCACCCGGTCGCCCTTCCCCGGCTTCCGGTCGGACGGCGGGAGGGTCTCGGTGACCTCCTCGCCGTCGGCGGTGGTGAACCGCACGGTCGACTTCCACTCGCCGCCGTCCGCGCCGCTCACCCGGAGCACCTCGGCCTGCGCGTCGACCAGGCGCCGGTCGTCCAGCACGAGCCAGCCGCCGAACGCGATCGCGGCCACGCCGCAGACGATGAAGATCACAGCCCTGAGCACCGCGGTTCCCCCCACTGTCGAGCCCACCCCGCGTTGATCTTATCGGGTGTCACCTCACCGGGTGGCGCACGCCGGCGGCGCCGGGATTTCCGGCGCTAGACTGGAGAGTGCGCTTGATGTTCGCTGCGCTCGCAGCCCACGGACACACCTATCCCTCGATCCCGCTGGCCGTCGCCGCCCGTGCCGCCGGGCACGACGTGGTGTTCGCCGCCGGTGAGCGGTTCCTGCCCGCGTTGCGCGAAGCCGGCCTGCGCGCCGTGCCCGCCGGGATGGGGATGGCCGAGGCGTTCGCCGGGGTCGCGCCCACCGAGCGGGGCATCGGCCAGGTCATCGGCGACGTGCTGCCGCGCCGGTGGTTCGCCGACCTGACGCCGTTGCTGCGCGACCACCGGCCGGACTTGCTGGTGCACGACCTGGCGACGCTCGGCGCGGCCCTGGCCGGCGCGGCGGCGGGCGTGCCCACGGTCGCGCACACGTTCGGCCGGGTGTCGCCGGGGCCGATGTCGGAGGCGATGACGGAGGCGTTCGACGCGCTGGCCGCCGAGCTGCGCGTCACGCTCCCGCCGGCCCGGCACGTCGACATCTGCCCGGATTCCGTGCAGTCGCCGGAGTTCCGCGCCACCGACCGCGTGCCGCTGCGCCCGGTCGGCTGGTCACGGCCGGGTGACGTGCCAGAACGCGGCGCGCGGCCGTTCGTGTACCTGACGCTGGGCACCGCCTACGCCTCGGCCGACGTGCTGCGGCAGTCGGTCGACGGGCTGGCCGCGCTGCCGGTGGACGTCGTCGTGGCGACCGGGCCGGTGGTGGACGTGGCGGCGTTGGGCGCGGTGCCGGACAACGTGCGGCTGACGGCGTGGGTGCCGCAGCACCGGCTGCTGCGCGAGGTCGACCTGGTCGTGCACCACGGTGGCAGCGGCACGATGCTCGGCGCGTTCGCCGCGGGTGTGCCGCAGCTGGTCGTGCCGCAGGGCGCGGACCAGTTCGGCAACGCCCAGGCCGTCCTCGACGCGGGCGCCGGCACGCGCCTGCTGCCCGGCGAGTTCGGCCGCGAGGCGGTGACGGCGGCGGCGGGCGCGCTGCTCGCGGACGACGCGGCCCGTGCGGCGGCCCGCCGGCTCGCGATCGAGATCGCCACCATGCCCTCGCCCGCAGAGGTGGTCGACCGGCTCACCTGACTGGCGCGCGGTCCTCGAGCGCCACGACATCGCGCAGCCGCACGCCGTTGCCGTTCAACCGACCCAGTGTGCCCACAGCAGCTGGACGCCGTTGCTGTTCAGCCGGCCGGCAGCCGACCGACGACCGCGTTCGCCACGACGACAACAGCACCGCCGAGCACCCGGCAGCGCCAGCAGGGCGCCGACGACGAACGCATCGCGCACTACCAGCGGCGGGCTCCCACCCCGCGTTGAGGGCCGACCCGGGCAACCCCCAGTGGATCACCCGGGCCGGTGGGCCCTACTCCCAGTTCCACCTACGGCCGGTCTGGTTCGTGAAGATGCGGCGCAACGCAGCGGTCATGGTCGTTCACCTCCTTCGCCCTCCGGTGCAGGGTGAAAGGTCGGGGGACGAGGCCGTCGGCCATCACCGGGCGGGTGTCGCCGCCGGTGACGGTCAGGCGGGCGTCGTCGGCGAGCGCGGCCACCGTCCCGGTGATCAGGACCTGGGCCGGTGACGCGCCGGCGCAGGTGAACCGACCCGCGCCGAACGGCAGGTAGGGGCCGTGCCCGCTCGGTTCGGCCCAGCGGTCGGGCCGGAACGCATCGGGGTCGGCCCAGAGCCGCTCGTCGTGGTGCGCCAGGTAGGGGCTGACCGACAGCACCTCGCCGGACCGCACGGGGACGTCGCCGAACCCGGCGGGCGCCGGGCGGACGACCATCCAGGCCATCGGCCGGTGCCGCAACGCCTCGCGCACCACCCAGTCGACCGGCCACGGCCACGGCGAGGCCGACGTGTGGAGGCAGGCCAGCAGCACCGACCACGCCACCGTGCACCCCACGGGCGCCACGATCGCCCGGAACAGCAACGCGAACAGCTCCGCGACCGTCCGGTCGGCCATCCCGTCGGGGCACGCACCGAGCACGGCGTCCAGCACGTCCCGCGGCTCGCTGGCGGCACGCGCCCGGCGTTCGGCCACCTGCTCGGCCACCCCGGCCAGCAGCCTGCCGCGCAGCACCTCCGCCCGCGCCCGCTGCCACACGCGCGGCGGGCGGATCAGCACGCCGCCGCGGGCGGCCCGCGCCAGCGACCACCGCGTCGCGTCCGGCGTGCCGGGGTGGAGCAGGAGGTCGGCCATGGCCCGGTGCACCAGGTCGATCCCGGCCTCGGGCCACGCGCTGTCCGCGGGCAGTCCGGCGACCGCGGCGGCCAGCCCGTGGCGGAAGTCGGGCACGCGGGCCCGCACCAGGTCCCGCACCGCGCGGCCGACCGCCACCTGGGCGGGCCGCGACGGCAGCAGCGCCCCGAAGAACGCGGACATCCCGTCGTTGACCACCGGGTCGCGCAACACCGCCCGCGCAAGGTCGGCGTCGCCCACGCACCAGTCGCCCCACGGCAGTCGGAACACGTCCCCCCGGGCGCGGTGGCGCAGGTGCTCGATGGCGGTCAACGGATCCCGCCGGAACCGGCGCATTTCGGTGCTCATCACAATCCCCCCGGGACCACGGTGCCACCTCTGGCGCGGAAAAGGCCCGGCGCCGGCCGGAATCCCACCAACGTGGGATACGCGCGCTGCTCGGGCACTCTCCGTCACGTCCTCTCGGGACTGGACGGGAGCCGCACCGTCCACTCAGGATTCACGCTGCGGCGCTTCTCCTGGCAACGACGGTGTTCGTCAGGAGGCCTTCAGCGTCCGGCGGGCGTAGGCGCGGGCGGCGCGGGCGCGGTCGCCGCAGCGGGTGGAGCACCAGTGGCGGCGGCCGTGCCGCAGCAGGTAGCGGTTGCACGGGGTCGAACCGCACCGGGTGAGGCGGTCGGCGTCGGGGCCGGTGAGGAAGTCGGCGGCGTTCGCGGCGAGCGTGGCGAGCGCGCGGTCGAGGATCTCGTTGGTGGGGCACGGGGTCGCGCGGTAGGGGCCGGTCCGCTCGTCCCAGTGCAGCAGGGCGGCCGTCGGCGCCTTGCTCAGCGCGTCGTTGACGGCGGACAGCGCCGTCGGCAGCGCGGGCGCCCCGTCGACCCGGGAGGCGAACAACGACCTGAGGTTCTCGCGCAGCGACCGCAGCTGTGACGCGCACACCTCCCGCACGCCGGCGTCGGCCGGCGCGAGGCCGCGGTCGAACAGCCACCGGTTCGCGCCCGCGGGCGTGCCGAGGAGGTCGGTGAACTGCCCGCCGGGCAGCGCGACGGCGCTGTTCACGAAGTCGATCGCCAGGTAGTCCTCCGCGCCGGGGGCGGGGGGCAGCGCAGCGTCGTCGGCCGGGGCGTCCCTCATGGCTCTCATGGTACGAGTTGTGTTCTTCCGTGAGAAACGGCTACCGTCTCTCACGGATAGCCCCTTGATCATCCGTGAGGTTCTGATGACCGGCACCACCAGCGAACGGCTCGCCGTCCGCGTCTTCGGCGGCCCGACCGCCCTGTTCGAGTACGGCGGGCTGCGCTTCCTGACCGACCCCACGTTCGACGCGCCCGGCGATTACCCCTTGCCGCGCGGCAACCTGACCAAGACCGCGCCCTCCGCCGCCGCGCCCGCGGACCTCGGCCGGGTGGACGTCGTCCTGCTCTCCCACGACGAGCACCCGGACAACCTCGACCACGCCGGCCGGGCGCTCCTCGCCGACGTCCCGCTCACCCTCACCACCCCCGGCGGCGGGCAGCGGCTGGGTGGGCAGGCCAAGGGGCTCGCCGACTGGGAGTCGGTCCGGCTCGACCGCCCCGACGGCGGCACGGTCACGGTGACCGGCGTGCCCGCCATCCACGGCCCGCTGGCCCGTGACGCGGTCGAGCCGATCACCGGCCAGGTCGTCGGCTTCGTGCTGACCGGTGACGGCCTGCCCACGGTCTACGTCAGCGGCGACAACGCCTCGCTCGACGCGGTCAGGCAGGTCGCCGAGCGCTTCGGCCCGGTGGACACCGCCGTCCTCTTCGCCGGCGCGCCCCGCTTCCCGGTGCTCTTCGACGGCGCGGCGCTCGTCCTGGACAGCGCGCAGGCCGCCGAGGCCGCCGCGATCCTCGGCGCGCGCCAGGTGGTGCCCGTCCACTACGACAGCTGGGCCCACTTCACCGAGGGCCGTGACGACCTGGTGGCCGCGTTCACCGCCGCCGGGCTGCTCGACCGCCTGGACCTGGGCGACCGGGGCTGACCCGGATCCAGCCGGCGACCGTCCGCGTCGGACGGTCGCCGGAGGTGGTCAGTCCCGCGGCGCGGCGGCCTCCTCCTCGTCGGCACGCCGTCGGCTGCGCAGGCTCGTCACCGTCACGACCGCGAGGACGCCGATGATCACCACCAGCGAGACCGGGGTGGGGATCTCGGGCACACCCGGCCAGATGCCGTGCGCCCAGTGCAGCACCAGCTTCGCGCCGATGAAGGCGAGGATGATCGCCAGGCCGTGGTTGAGGTGGACGAGCTTGGCCAGCGCGGTGTGCAGCACGAAGTACAGGGCGCGCAGGCCGAGCAGGGCGAAGGCGTTGGTGGCGAAGACGAGGTAGGGGTCGTCGGTGATGCCGTAGACCGCGGGCACCGAGTCGACGGCGAACACCACGTCGGTGGCGAACACCGCGACCACCACGACCGCCAACGGCGTGAGCGCACGGCGCCCGTGCTCGCGCACGGTCAGGCGGGCACCGCGGTAGTCGTCGGTGACCGGCATCAGCCGGCGCAGCAGCCGCACCGACCGCATCCGGGAGACGTCGCGCTCGGCCGCCGGTCCGCTGACCGCGTCGTGGAGCAGCTTCACCGCCGAAGCGAACAGGACCAGCCCGAACACCAGGAACGCCCACGTGCCGGCGGCCAGCATCGCCGCGCCGGCCGCGATGAACACGCCGCGCAGCACCAGGGCTCCGACGATGCCGTAGAGCAGCACGCGTTGCTGCACGTCGGACGGGACGGCGAAGGCGGCGAGCAGCAGCATGAAGACGAACAGGTTGTCCACCGACAGCGACTTCTCGACCACGAACCCGGTCATGAACTCCAGCGCCCGGTCGGTCCCGAACGCGTGCCACAACCAGAACCCGAACACCACCGGCAGCGTCAGGTAGAACACCGACCACCCCGCGGCCTCCCGCACCGACACCTCGTGCGGACGGCGGGTGACCACGAAATCGGCGACCAGCAGCGCCACCAGGACGGCGATGCTCACCAACCACAGACCCGGTGAACCGACGGACTCGACCGGGCTCGCCGGAACGGCGACGTGCACAGGCATCAAGGCTCCTCGAACGTGGCAGTCCGAGGTCTCCTTCACCCTGGCGGGCGGCCTGCCGGGGACATCTCACGGGATGTCCGTACTGACCGGCCAGACACTTGGGAAGTACTCCCCTCAAGGTCCAGTATCGGGCACCGCGTCCACCGAGTAAAGCCGCTGGACCTCGGCGCCCCCGGTTCGCGGCCGCGGCCGACAGGTCCGAAGTGGACGCCGATCGCCGTCGGAGCGGCGCGGACGGGCCGTCACGTCCGGGCGGCGCCGAGCTTCCAGTAGCCGCTGAACATCACGGACCGGCGGTCCACGCCGCGTTCCTTCACCAGGTGGCGGCGGACGGCGGTGGCCAGGGTCGACTCGCCGCACACCCAGGCGTAGTCCGGCGCCGGGGACGGCAGGTCGGCCACCGCGCGGAGCAGGTGCGAGCCCGGGGTGTCCGCGCCGCGGTACAGCCAGGTGACGGGCGCGTCGACGTCCACCCGGTAGCCCTCGTCGGGCACTTCGGCGAAGATCCGGGCGTCCGCGGGCACGCCGGCCTCCAGGATCGCGCCCAACGCGGGCAGCGCGGTCTCGTCGGCGGCCAGCAGGACCGTGCCGGTCGGCGGTGGGCGGTAGCCGGAGTTGCCCGCGCGGAAGCCGACGGACCGGCCCACCTCGGCGCGCGTCGCCCACCGGGTGCCCGGCCCGGCGTCGCCGTGCAGGACGAAGTCCACGTCGATCTCGGCCGGCTCGGGGCGGTGGGCCCGGACGGTGTACCACCGCAGGTCCGGCTGGTCCTCGGCGGGCAGGGCGCGGATCGCGGTGCGGACGTTGACGCGGTCCGCGCTCGGCATCGTCAACGGGCGGTCGGGCGGCGGCATCAGCAGGCCGAAGCACTCGTCCGGGCCGGTGACGCGGTAGTCGGCGAACTCCGGCGCCCGGAACGTCACCCGGCGCAGGTGCGGCGCGAGGTCGGCGACCGCGGTGACCGTCATGGGGAACTGGTCGAACACGTCGCGCTGGTTGGGCGTCGCCGTGACCAGGCTTGCGGCCTTGGTGAGCACCTTGAGCTGCAACTGGTCCAACGCCGAGTACCGGGGCATGCAGGTTAGGCTAACCTAAACGAGCCGTCAGGCGAAGACCACGACGCTGCGCAGCACGTCACCCGAGCGCATCGCGGTGAACGCACGCTCCACGTCGGCGACCGCGATGCGCTCGGTGACGAAGTGGTCCAGGGGCAGGCGGCCCTGGAGGTGCAGGTCGACCAGCGGGGCGAAGTCGCGCGACGGGAGGCAGTCGCCGTACCAGCTCGTGCGGTAGGTGCCGTTGCGCAGGAACGTGTCCAGCAACGGCAGCTCCAGGCGCATCTCGGAGTCGGGGCGGGCCACCAGCACGAACGTGCCGCCGAGCGCCCTGGCGTAGAACGCCTGCCGCCACGTCTCGGGCGTGCCGGCGGCGTCGATCACCACGTCCGCGCCGAGGTCGTCGGTCAGGGCGCGGATGGCGGCCACCACGTCCGGGGTCTGCCGGGCGTCGACCACGTCCGTGGCGCCCAGCGCCCTGGCGTGCCACAGCTTCCGCTCGTCGAGGTCCACCGCGATGATCGTGGTGGCGCCGGCGAGCTTGGCGCCCGCGACGGCCGCGCAGCCGACACCGCCCACGCCGATCACGGCGACCGTGTCGCCGGTGGTGACGCCGCCGGTGTTCATCGCCGCGCCCAGGCCCGACATGACGCCGCACCCCAGGAGGGCAGCGACCGCCGGATCCGCCTTGGGCGAGACCGGGGTGCACTGCCCCGCGTGCACCAGGGTCAGCTCGGTGAACGCGCCGATGCCCAGCGCGGGTTGCAGCGGCGTGCCGTCGGTCAGGGTCATCCTGGTGGTCGCGGTGTGGTCGTCCACGCAGGCCTCGGCTCTGCCGCGGCGGCACGCGCGGCAGCGTCCGCAGACCGCGCGCCAGTTCAGCACCACGAAGTCGCCGGGCGCCACGGTGTCCACGCCGGGGCCGACCTGCTCGACGACGCCGGACGCCTCGTGGCCCAGCAGGTACGGGTAGGCGTCGCCGATCACGCCGTCGCGGTAGTGCAGGTCGGTGTGGCAGACGCCGGATGCCAGGACGCGGACGGTCGCCTCGCCGGGGCCGGGATCGGGGACGACGATGTCGTGGCTGCCGACCGGTTCGCCCTTGCCCGTGGCGACCACTGCCTTGACGATCCTCGACATCGCGAGCCTCCACGTCGACCGGGGCCTCGTACGGCGACCAGGATAGGTGAGGCAACCTCGGGCGACCGGCGCAGCGGGAGTGCCGCCGGTCGGCGTCATTCGGAATCCCTATGAGCGGGTGTCGCATACCGCGTCGAACGTCCAGCCGCGTTGACCTCTTCGGCGCAACGTGCGATAGCTGAAGCGGTGTTTTCGCTGCACACGGCGCGTGGCAGCATGAACGGGCCCGGAGGACGGCTGCCGCGAGGCGGATCTGGAGAACCATGAGCACCGTGCCGAGAGTCGCGGCCGGCATCACCGCCTTCGCGGTGTTCGCGACCACCGTCAGCTTCGTCATCTCCATGGCGGGCTCGTCGATGAAGTCCACCGTCCAGGTGCTGTTCCTGCCGATCGCGGACGACTTCGACGTCAGCCGCGGCGCGCTCGCGGTCGGCACCACGCTGTTCGCCGTCGTGACGGCGCTCGCGTCGTCGGCGGTGGGCCACCTGGCCGACCGGATCGGCGCGGTGCCGGTGCTGGCGATCGGCGCGGGCATCACCGGCGTGGTGCTCGTGGTCTGCGCGGTGGCGACGGACATCCGGGTGTTCGTGCCGACCTACGGCGTCCTCGGCGCGATCGGCTGCACGATGCTGTCGTTCGTGCCGCTGGGCGTGCTCGCCGACCAGCTGTTCCAGGGCCGCAACGCCGGGTTCCTGTACGCGGTGCTGACCAACGGCGCGGCCGTCGGGTTCATGGTGCTCGTGCCGCTGTGGACGTTCCTGGGCACGGTCACGTCGTGGCGGCAGATCCTGCTCGGCGTCGGAGTGGTGTTCCTGGTCGTGCTGCTGCCGCTGTCGTTGCTGCTGGTGCGCTACTCCAACCGCAACGCCACGCCGCCCGCGCCCGCCGAGCACGGCTTCTGGGCGGGCATCCGCATGGCGTTGGCGGACAAGCGGGTGCGCGGCCTCATCCTGCCGTTCTTCGCGTGCGGCACGACCATGGCGTTCATCGACGTCCACCTGTTCCCGCACATGCACGACCACGGCGTCGCGCCGGTGACCAGCTCGGTGGCGTTCGTGCTGCTGGGCGGGCTGGAGATCGTCGGCTCGCTGGTGGCGGGCCGGCTGTGCGACAAGGGTCTGATCCGGGCCACGCTGATCGGCGGCTACGCGCTGCGCGCCGGGGCGATGATGATCGCGCCGTTCTTCGCCGCCGAGTTCACCGTGCTGGTGTTCGGCGCGCTGTTCGGCGCGAGCTACCTGATCACGGTCGTCGCCACCACGATGTGGATCGCGAAGATCCTGCCGCGCGGCCGCAAGGGCACCACGATCGGCGTGCTCTGGGCGCTGCACATGGTCGCCGTCGCGGTCGGCAGCCAGCTCGGCGCGGTCCTGGCCGACGCCGCGGGCAGCTACCTGCCGGTCATCCTGGTCAGCGTCGCGCTCACGCTCGGCGCGATCGTCCTGGTGGCGCTCCAGCCGGACCCGGACGCCGTCGACGCTGAAGCGCCCGTGGCGGCCTGAGCGCACGGGAAAGCCCCCGTCCTCGATCCGGGACGGGGGCTTCCGCGCGGGTCACGCCTGGCGCGTGATGTCCATGTACCAGTTGGTTTCCCAGGTCTGCCCGCCGTCGGCCGACATGGCCTGCTCCCACCGCGCCGAGTCACCGGTGATGCGGTGCCACCGGAAGCGGATGCGGACCGGGACGCCGTCCTGCACCTCGTCGCCGTGGAACGTGCCGACGCCGTCGGTGAAGGAGCCGAACAGCGGCGGGAAGAACACGCCCGAGTCGCTGCTCGCCCAGTTCAGCGACCAGCGGCCGGTGGCGGCGTCGTACAGCCGCACGGTCAGGCCGGACGTCCCGTCGGGGAACGTGATCTCGTCCACGTTCCCCGCGCCGCCGAAGATCGGGCGCACCTCCGAGGTGGAGGTGAACTCCTCCCAGTCGTCGCTGCCCACCAGCCGCCGCCGGAGCCTGCGGTTGTGGATCGACCACCGGCCGGTCAGGAAGTCGAAGTCACCCACCGTCCTCGACCTCCGCGCGGTCCCGGGTGGCCGCGTAGCCCGCGACGGCCGCCGCCAGCCCGAACAGCGCCAGCACCGGCCACGCGCCGTGACCCAGCTGGAGGAACAGGAAACCGCCGAGGATGGGGCCCGCGGCAGCACCGAGGCCGTACACGAACTGGAAGCTGCCGATGTAGCGGCCCTTGAGGTGCGCGGGACCGGCCATGCCGGGGTAGGCGAACACCACGGGCCCGCCGATGATCTCGCCCAGCGTCCAGACCAGCGTGCCCGCGACGATCACCGCCGGCCCCAGCGGCAGCGCGTACACCGCGATGCCGATGCCGACCAGCGCGTAGGCGACGCCCACGACCAGCTTGGGCCGCATGTGCTGCGTCTTCTTCGTCACCACCAGCTCGAACAGGATGACCGCGCCACCGTTCAACGCGACCGCGAGCGTGTACCAGAAGATCGGCACCCCGGACGCCTGGACGTCCAGCGGCAGCGTCGACAGGTACTGCACGTAGACCACGGCGTTGAAGAACGTCGCCGCCAGGTACAGCAGGTAGCGGCGGTCCCGCAGCACGTCGGCGTAGCTGCCCGCGGGGGCCTCGTCGGCCGTGTCCTTCACGCCCGTCTTCGCGGGCAGCACCCGGAACGCGACCACCGCGTACACCGCCGCGACCACCGCCTCGGCCCAGAACAGCAGGGTGTAGTCGTCACCGCCGAGCTGGTAGAGGCCGAAGCCGATCAGCGGCGCGGCGGTCGTGCCCAGGTTCAGGCCGAACCGGTACATGGCGAACACCATGACCTGCCGGTCGTCGGGCGTGAGCTCGGACAGCAGGGTCGCCGACGCGGGCCGGTAGATCTGGGACACCGCGCCGAGCAGCGCCACCGCGGCGACCAGCAGCGCGTACTCCGGCAGGTAGAGCAGCGCGGCGGTGAGCAGGGCCGCGCCGCCCATGCTGAGCACGGTGGAGTTGCGCGCGCCCAGCCGGTCGGCCAGCGCGCCGCCGACGAGGACGCCGATGACGTTGCCGACGCCGTAGACGCCCAGCGCCGTCGCCGCCTGGCCGGTGGAGAAGCCCTGCGCCGTCAGGAACAGCACGAGGAAGATGTTGAGGAACCCACCGACCTTGTTCACGAACACGCCGGCCAGCACGGCTTTCACGGCCGGCGGCGACTCGACGAACGTCTGCCAGATGCCTTGGTCGGTGCTCTTCGCGGTGCTCATCAGGCGCTCTTCACGTCCAGTGCGGCCTCGGCCGCGTCGAGTCGGGCGGAGACCTCGTCGCGCGAGGCGCCGGTGGCGATGGCGAAGGCGATGCGGCCCCACACCGTGCCCTTGGGCGGCGGGGAGACGACCGCGCCGGGCTGCGCGACCGTGACGACGCGGTCGATGCCCTCGGGGAGCTTGGCGGAGTCGAACGCCAGCGAGCCGAGCGTGGTGTCCTCCTCCTCGACGTAGAAGAACCGGATGCCCGCCACGCGGTCGTGCGCGTGCGCGACGTCCACCTCGCCGCCGGTGGCCGCGCCCGCCGCGACCAGGCCGGGGTCCACGCCCGTGGCGAGCAGGCCGAGGTAGGGGATCATGTCGCCGCCGAGGCGGCCGTTGACCTCGATGACCTTGGGACCCTCGGCGGTCAGCATGTACTCGGCGTGCGTGATGCCGTCGGTGAAGCCCAGCGCCTTGTGCGTCCGCTGCGCCACGTCGAGCAGCACGTCGTCGGTGAGCAGCGGGTCGGAGGCGTCCACGAAGTGGCCGACCTCCTCGGCGTACGGGTGGTAGCCGACGACCTTGCGGCCGACGAACAGCGGCGTCACGACACCGTCGCGCACCACCGAGTCGACGCTGATCTCCTCGCCCGACACGAACTCCTCGACCAGGATCGGCTGGTCGGTGTCGAACACCACCGGCTCGGGCCCGCGCGCCGCCTCGGTGAACGCGAAGTTCGCGCGCACCTCCCGCTCGTCGTGCACCTTGATCACGCCGAGGCTCGCGCCGAGGCCGCGCGGCTTGAGGATCGCCGGGTACCCGACCTCGGCCGCCGCCGCGACCGCGTCGTCCACGGTCTTGACGGGGATCGACCGGGGCTGCGGCACGCCCGACGCCTTGAGCGCGGCCCGCGTGCCGCCCTTGTCGCGCAGGCGCCAGATCACGTCCGGGTCGCCGTTGCGCAGCCCCAGGGCCCGCGCGACGAACGCCGTGGCGTGGATGCGCACCTCGTCCCAGCACAGCACACCGGAGAACGGCGTCGCGGCGTGGATCTCCGCCGCCGCCGCGGCCATGGCCGGCCCGTCCGTGGTCGACGGCAGCACGGTCCAGCCGGACACGTACTCCTTCTCCCAGTCGGGCTCGGCGGTCAGGAACAGGTGCACCCGGTACTCCGCGCTGATCGAGCGCAGCAGGTACTCGCGGTACAACCGCATTCCGGTCGCGACCACGAGCAGCAGGGGCCGCTGGTCGGTCTTGCTCATCGGTGCTCCACTCTCGATAGGACTTGCACACCGCCGAACGCCTTCTCGCGCTCGCGTTCCTCGTCGGTCACGGCGATCCGCCGTGCCGCGTACCGCAACGTCGGCGGCGCCATCAGCGACGTCACGACCGACACCAGCACCACGACCGTGTAAGCCTCGGTCGACAGCACCTCCAGCCGCAAGCCCACCAGCGCCACGATCACGCCGATGACCCCGCGCGCGTTGAGCCCCGCGCCGAGCGCGAGACCTTCCCAGTGGCTCAGCCGGGCCAGCCGGGCGCCCGCGTAGGCGCCCGCGAACTTGCCGACCACGGCCAGCAGCAGCACGGCCAGCGCCGCGCCGAGCACGGCCGGGTGCCGCAGGGCCGTGAGGTCCATCCGCAGCCCCGCCGTGGCGAAGAACAACGGCGCCAGGACGCCCATCACGAACGTCCGCAGCACGGCGAGCGGCTCATGGGCGACACCGCCGACCGACGAGATGACCAGACCGCACACGAACGCCCCCAGCACCGGCTCGAGGTCCAAGGCGTGCGTGCCGGCGGCGGACGCTATCACCAGCAACACGACCACCGCCACGGTCACCCCGGGATCACCGGAACGCTCCGCGAGGCGCAACGCGCCACGCGCCAGGGGCCGCATCGCGACCACGGCGAGGACGAGCACCACGGCCAGCGCGCCCAGCGCCCACGCCACGTGCCCGGCGGTCAGCCCGGAGGCGGCCATCCCGGACACCACGGCCAGCAGCGACCAGCCCACCACGTCGTCCACGGCGGCGGCCGTGACGGTGAGCTGCCCGATGTCGCGGTGCATGAGGTTCATCTCCAGCAGCACCTTGGCGATCACCGGGATGGCGCTCACGCACACCGCCACACCCAGGAACAGGGCGAAGACCGGCCGGTCCGCCGCCGGGCCGAGCAGGGCGGCGGGTAAGAGGAACCCGGCGCCGACGCCGAGCCCCAGCGGCAGGAGCAGCCCTCCCGCGCCGACCCAGGTGGCGGCCCGGCGCTGCCGGCGGACCAGGCCGAGGTCGAGGTGCATGCCGGTGAACCCCACCAGCAGCAGCACCCCGAACTGGCCGACCGCGTCGAGCAGGTGCAGCTGGGCCGCGTTGTCGAACACTGGGGCGAACGTGCCCAGCAGCGACGGCCCGAGGGCGACGCCGGACGCCAGCTCGCCGACGACGGCGGGCATCCCGAGTCGGACGGCGAGCCGCCCGAGCAGGAGCGCCATGCCCAGCAGCACGGCGACTTGGAGGAGGAACATGAGCAGCGGGTGCGCGCCGAGCGTGCTCGGCGGCGCGGCGGACAGGACCACGGTGGGACCCCCTGTTGAACGGTGGAGAAACGGCCCGGGGCCCGGTGCGGACCCCGTGCCGCGGGGATCAGTCGCGGTAGTACCAGTTCTCGGGGTTGATCATCCCGTACGGGTTGACCGGCCCGAACCCGCCGAGCGTGTTGGCTACCTCGAACAGCCGGATCGGGAAGTTCGGCGTGAAGATGACCGGCACCTCGTTGGCGATGTAGTCCTGGTACTCGTAGAGCACGTCCAGGTCGTCGCTGGTGACGGTGCGCTCGATCAGCGCGTCGGCCTTCGGGTCGCTGTAGAAGCCGAAGTTGCCGCCCGCCTTGGTGGAGAACAGGATCTCGCCGGTCGGGTGGTGGTAGGCCCAGCCGCCGTTCCAGCAGCACATCTCCCACGTGCACGGCGTGATGGCGGTCGGCTCGCACGGCGCGTCCTCGGCGACGAGGATCGAGCCGTACACCTCTTCGAGGCGCAGCTCGATGCCCGCCCGCGCGGCGGCGTCGCGGAAGTTCTCCATCACCCGGGTCAGGGCCGGGCGGCCCTCGACGTAGCGCAGCAGGATCGACAGCTTCGTGCCCGCGGGGATGCCCGCGCCCGCCTCGCCCGGACCCGTGCCCGGTCGCACGCACACCGCGGGCGTGACGCTGGTGTCCCAGCCGTTCGCCTCCAGCAGCGCCTTGGCGTTCTCCGGGGAGAACGGCAGCGGCCACGCGCCCTCGCGCTGGCGCGGCGAGACGTACTCCGTCCTCGGGTACATCGGCACCGGGCCGTTCTGGCGGTACGCGTAGCCCTGGTAGATGTCGCGCACCGCGGTGTCCTGGTCCAAAGAGGACTGGAGCGCCTGGCGGATGTACGTCTGCGCGAACATCTTGCCGACCACGGTCGGGTTGTTGAAGTTCAGCGAGATGTACCGGATGCAGAACGCGGACTGCGGGAACATCGTGTACTCGGTCAGCGGGTTCGGCCCGCCGACCACCGGGTCGACCGCGGGCTCCGTGGCGAAGCTCAGCGGCAGGTAGCCGACCTGGATGCCGTGCTCGGCGTCCGGGCCTGCCTTCAGCATCTCGTACTGCTCCTCGTCGGAGAACGTCGGCACCTGGCGGAACTCGTCCAGGTACGGCTTGTTCGGCCCCGAGTAGTGCTCGTTGGGCACGAACGTGACCACGCCCTCCAGCGTGTAGCTCTTGAGCCGCCACGGGCCGCTCACGATGCTCCAGATGGGGCTGTCGGCCCACTTGGTGCGGTGGGCGTTGCCCTCGTCGACGATGTTGCCCTGCTGCGCCATCAGGTACTCGTAGACCGCCTCGACGTCGGCGAGGTCGCCGGAGGCGTTCGCCGGGCCCGCCTCGGTGCGGTCCCACGCCTTGGGCAGCGGCGTGATCGTGCTGAGCTGGTTGTAGAGCACCCAGTGCTTGGAGTAGACCTTGTCGAACGTGAAGAACACCTCGTCGTCGGCGACCTTGCCGTAGTCGGTGAGGTTGTCCGGGAAGTAGCCGGGGACGTACTCGCCGTACCGGGAGCCCTTGACCTTCATCAGGTTCACCCAGAACAGCACGTTCTCGGCGGACAGCGTCTCGCCGTTGGACCACTTCCACGGCTTGACCTTGACCCGCACGGTCAGGCCGTCCTCGCTCCACACCGGCTCCTCGCCGATGCTCTGCGCGTAGTCGACGTTCGGGGTGCCGTCGCTGCCGAAGTAGTACAGCGTCCGGTACATCAGCGCCTGGAACTCCAGGATGTTGCGGGTGCCCATGCGCTCGGCCGGCGTGAACGGGAAGATCACGGCGGGCGGGAAGCCCGGCGCGCACGCCCACGTGACGACGCCGCCCTTGCGCGGTGTGCCGTCCGTGCCGGCGGTGATGGTGCTCGCGGAAGTCATGGCTGCTCGTCGGCCTCTCGGGTCAGTTCGTGGTCTGGGCGGGGATTTCCTCGATGGTCGAGACGCCGGACGCGGCGTGCTCGCCGAAGCGCTCCCACACCTCGTCGAGGCGGATGCGGCCGTCGTCCAGCACCTTCGGCGTGCTGCGGCAGTGCCCGGAGATGACCTGGCCGTCGTCGAGGACCATGCAGTAGGCGAAGTCCAGCGCGCCGTCGGGCTTCGCGGTGCCGGTCAGCGCGCCGCGCCGGGCCTTGCCGCCGAGGAACTCGCCCCAGAGCAGGTCGCCGTCCTGGTGGTACACGGCGACCCGGCTCTCCTCCGGGCCGCCACCGGTGACCGGGTGGAACCTCTTGCCGTCGTAGTTGATCATCGAGCTGGCTCCCCACGCAGTTCGAGCGTGCAGCACTTCGCGCTGCCGCCGGATTTGAGAAGTTCGGACAGGTCGACACCAATGGGCGTGAAGCCCCGGTCGGCGAGCTGGTCCGCCAGGTGCGTGGCCTCCTGCGCCAGCAGGACGTGCTTGCCGTCGCTGACCGCGTTGAGGCCGAACACCTCGGCGTCGTGGTCGCCGGCGATCACGGCGTCGGGGTACAGGGAGCGCAGCACGCCCCTGCTCCACGTCGAGAACGCCTCGGGGTAGTACATGATCAGGTCGTCGTCCAGCACGGCCAGCGCCGTGTCGAGGTGGTAGAACCGCGGGTCGACCAGGTCGAGCGTGACGACCTCGCGCCGGAAGAACCGGGCCGCCTCCACGTGCGAGCGCTGGTCGGTGCGGAAGCCCGTGCCCGCCAGGATCCGGTCGCCCACCAGCAGGTAGTCGCCCTCGCCCTCGTTCACCCAGAACGCCTCCTGCGTGCGGAAGCCGTGCTCGCGGAACCACTCCAGGTACGCCGGTCCCTCCGCCTCGCGCTGCCGGAAGCGGAACCGCGCCGACAGGACCCGCCCGTCCACGACGGTCGCCCCGTTCGCGGCGAACACCATGTCCGGCAGCCCCGGCTCGGGTTCGATCAGCTCGACGTCGTGGCCGAGGTCCAGGTACAGCGACCGCAGCCGGCTCCACTGGAGCAGGGCGATGGACGCGTCGGTCGGCTTCTCGGGGTTCATCCACGGGTTGATGGAGTAGGAGACGTCGAAGTGCTCCGGCGGGCACATCAGGTACCTGCGGCGGCGCGCGGTGCGTTGCTCGGGCTCGGACACGGCGGTGGAGTCCTCTCTGGCCGGGGCGCCACCGGTCCGCCGCATGTGACGCGGGAGGGCCGGCGACGCCTGCGGTGTAGCTACTGGAAATCGACCTCGATCTTGGCTGCGTAGTCGTTCATCAGGGCGAAGGCGTCGGCCTCCGAGGTGCCGGTGGCGCCGAGGAAGCCGATGATCGTGTTGCCGTCCGGCGGGCGTTTCACGACGTCGCCCGGTCGTGCGGTGATCTTGAGCAGGAACACGCGGTCGGAGCTGGACACCTCGTCGGGCACGCGCACCTCGCGCACCACGCCGGCGTCGGAGATCAGGCACATCGCGGCGATGTGCGTGCCGGTGGGCCGGAAGTGGCGGACGTCGGGCCGTCGGCCGGCGGCGATGTCGACCACGGCCGCGATCGGGTCGTGCTCGGCGGTGATGCGGGCGATCATGTCCAG
Source organism: Saccharothrix sp. NRRL B-16348 (assembly GCF_001280085.1). Lineage (GTDB taxonomy): Bacteria > Actinomycetota > Actinomycetes > Mycobacteriales > Pseudonocardiaceae > Actinosynnema. The sequence continues at coordinate 48,121 of NZ_LGED01000230.1, forward strand.
CCCGCCGCCGCCGACCCGGGCCGCGATCTCCAGCAGGTAGGGCCTGCCGTCGTGGAAGCGGATCTCGGCGTGCATGACGCTGTTGGTGAGGCCCTGTGCCAGCGCGCCCGCCGTGACGACCTCGTGCACGGCTTTCAGGTCGTGCGGGCTCATCGACGTCGGCGCGTGGTGCACGTCGTCGTCGAACGTCCCGCCCTCG
>NZ_LGED01000231.1 GCF_001280085.1 Saccharothrix sp. NRRL B-16348
CACCGGCGCCGACGTCCTCGCACCCACCAAACCCGCCTGGACCGACACCAACGGCCGCGTCTACACCAGCGACGCCGACATCGGCCCCGACGGCAACCGTCAACCCCGCATCCCACCCAACGGCGAATGGCAAACCCACCGCCCCGACGGCACCACCACCAAGGCGAGCGACGACGGCTTCGTCCCCGGAACCAAGGACACCGACAAGCAAGGCCTCGACCCCACCGATGCCCGCGACCGCGGCAAGAAGGACTCGCCGGAGGCGCAGCGGAGGAAGGCGATCCGCGATGCCCAGCTGGTGAAGGCCAACACCGACGAGGACTGGTTGAGGAAGTACTACCGCGAGAGCGACGGCCATCGGCACGACCGGCACGCGGTCGACGAGAACGACAACCCGGTACCCAAGATCAGGTGGAAGGACGGGCAGTGGGAAGCCGTCGAGGACCTGCCCGAGCCCCTGCCGCCGCAGTTCGACGTGCCGAACATCGATGAGGTCCGGCACGGACCGGCCAACCGGCCGAGCACGGACGGTTGGCGTGAGGACAGCCTCGAACAGGTCGACAGCGCCATCGAGAACCGGCGGCAGGCCATCGCCGACCGCCAGAACGCGCTCGCCACGCACGGCGACCCGTCGCCTGAGCTCTCCACCGCCCACGGCCAGCAGGGCAAGGCCGCCGAGGCCATGGGCGAACAGGTCGGCGACCACGCCACTCGCGAGAAGATCCACGACCAGTTCAGCCGCGACCCGCACGACCCGGACGCGCCGCCCAACCCGCACATCGACATGCGCACCCGCCAAGGTGATCCGCCCTACGACGACCGCGAGGTCATCGAGATCGTCGACACCCGGTCCGGCGAGGTCGTCGGCACCGCGGTCCCCCGGCACGTCGACAGTCCCGGCAGCGGCCGGTTCGACCGGGTGTGGGAGATCCACGACCGGCGCCCGGGCGTCCCCACACCGACCTACGAGGTGGTGGAGGCGAAGGCACCCGGCGGCAAGTACTCCAAGCGCGACCTGCCGGACGGGTCGAGCGTGAGCCAGTGCCGGCGCGACTACTTCGACGACGTCGTCCGGGCGCTCAAGGACAGCAACGATCCCGCCGACATCAAACTGGGCCTGGACCTGGAACACGCGGTGGACCAGAAGCGGGTGAACTACGTGGAGGTCCGCGCCCGGGTCGTGCAGGACTCCAGCGGCCACACGTACGGTGGCTACGACCGCAAGCCGGTCAAGATGTACTGACGAGGAAGTGGACAGCGCTTTGCGAACAGTGCCGAGGCACCCCGTCGACGCGGACCAGGTCCGCGTCCGCTTGGACGTGTTGGACACGGGAACCGAACGGCTGGTGGAGGCCGCCCGGAATGACGCCGTCGGGCTCGCGAGCCTCGCCGAACACCTGCTGATGCTCGGACAGCTCGGCTGCGTCCTCGACCCGCGTGCCGAGGACGCCGCCACGCGCGCTCGGTTCACCGACGCCGCCGAGGCGTACTCGGGGTACTTCGCCGCGCTCACGCGAGGCGACGTCGAACCGGGCAGCTACGCCAAGGTCGGCAACTGGCTGGTGGCGCTGTGGCTGGCGGTGGTGAGCCGGGACGAGGAACGGGCTCAGCAGCTCGCGGCGGTCCCTCAGGACCTGTTGCGCGCCTCCGGCACGGAGTACGACAGGTTCATGTACGACTGGGTCGACTCGTTGCAGAAGTTCTTCCGCACCGACCCGGCCCTCGAGGACGCGTTCACCGCGACGATGAACGGGACGGACCCGGAGGTCGTGACCATCGCGTCGACCGACGTCCTGCTCGACCTGCTCTACCCGCCCATCGAGATGCTGTACTTCGTGCTCCGACGTGACGAGGAGCGGTTCAACGACTCGCTGGAACGGGCGCTGACCGGGCACCGTCGCTACTGGACGACGGGCGGGCGGGAGACGCGGTCGGACGGGATGGTGGCGCTCGCGCCGCTGGCGATCTCGGTGCTCGCCGGGCAGGTCGGGATCGAGGTGCGGGTCGAGTCCGACTACCTGCCCCCCGACCTGCTGTCCGGCGCGTGGGTCGGCGAGACGCCGACCGCCTAGGACGCCGCCCCGGCGGGGGTCAGGGTCGGGTCGGCCCAGACGCCCACGCGTTCCGGGCCGGGGCAGCCGTTGGCCTCCTCCGGTGGGGGTTCGACGCCGATGGCCAGCAGGCGGGCGCCGGTGACGGGGACGTCGACCGGTTGGGGTGTGGTGCCCGTGTTCGGCACCTCGGCGACTCGTTGATCGTCCACCAGGACGTAGAAGTCGAGTTCTTTGGTCGCCAATGAATTGTCCGCGATCGCGACCTGGGCGGTGAACCGGTCGTATTTGCCGTCCAGTGCGAAGGTGAGCCGGGCGGACGAGCACCAGGCGCCGGTGGCGGAAACGGATTTCGTGTACTGCGCCTTCCGCACCTTCGCGGGGCCGGCGGTCCACGGGCTCTCGACGTACGTGGCGTCGATCGAACTGCTGTCGACCGGCGGCAGGTCGGCCAGGTAAGTGACGCCCGGTCTCAGTGGCGCGGTGCTCTCCGAGGTCGCTGTGGTGGTCTGGACCTGCGGTGATGATGTTGAACGGTCGGCGAGGAGTGTGGCCGGTTCGGCGTCGAGTGAGCTGCCGATGATCATTCCCACGACGAGTACGGCCACCCCGGCGGCGGACAACCACGCCACTGGCAAGTATTTCCGGCGAAAGCGTGCGTTGTTCAAGTCCTGGTCATCCATGTCGGCGACCCCTTCAGGTCCAAGACGTGAGCCGATCTCGGGATAATGTCGGGTAATGTCTCGACTGGCGCAGCACGCTAGCAGCAATCGCCCGGATGGAGGCCGAAAGCGTCAATCCGAGTAGTTTTCCGGGTTGTCCGCACGATTGCGGCGATAGGCGCGGTGCGAGCATGGCCTCGGGTGCCGGCGCTGCCCGGAGGGGCAACGCGCGCTGCCCCAAGGTTCGTCGGGTGGCCGCTGTCCGCGGGCACGGTGACGGGGTGAGAGTGGGTGGGTGATCCACGAGGTTGACGAGGCGCTGAGGCGGTTGGTCCGGGACGACGCGTTGCGCGGCACGGACGTCGAGGTCGCGTTCGACGCGCCCACGAAGGACTGGGCGGCCCGGCGGAACGCGCCCACCGTCAACGTCTACCTCTACGACATCCGCGAAGACCTCCGCCGCCGCCAGCGGGGCCTGCTGAACGAGTACGAGAACGGCCAGGTCACCGCCCGTCGCCTGCCGCCCCGGCACATCAAGCTGTCCTACCTGATGACGGCGTGGACCCAGCGGTCGGAGGACGAGCACCGGCTGCTGTCCGAGCTGCTGGTCGGCTTCCTGCGGCACGAGTCCGTGCCGGTCGGGCTGCTCACCGGGTCGCTGGCGGAGCTGGGGCTGCCGGTGCCGATGACGGTCGCCCTGCCGCCGCCGGAGGACCGGGCGTTCGCCGACGTCTGGACCGCGCTGGGCGGCGAGCTGAAACCGTCGCTGGACGTGGTGGTGTCCGCACCGGTCGACGCCGGCCGGGTGTACGCGGCCGGACCGCCGGTGGAGGAGGGCCTGCGGCTGGCCATGGGTGACGACCTGGTCGGCCACCGCGTGGCGATGAGCCGCAGGCGACCGTGAACACCGGCAGCCTGCCCCACCTGTTCGCCCGGCTCGCCGCGCTGGAGCGGCGGATCCGCGCGGCGGTCGCGGCCCGGCGCGCGGCCGACACCAACCCGGACGACCCGTTCCGCGGCCTCTACCTGTCCGACGAGGCGATCGACGCCCTGCTGGCCACCCGGCGCGAGCCGTTCGTGCCGTTCCAGGCGTCGGCGGCGTCGGGCAGGCTGGGCAGGCTCGCCGAGACCGCCGGGCTCTCCGGGCTGGACGTCGAGCTGCTGCTGGTCGCCCTCGCGCCGGACGTGGACAGCCGGTTCGAGCAGTTCTACGGCTACCTGAACGACGACGTGACGCGCCGCCGCGCCACCGCGGGCCTGGCGTTGCGGCTGTGCGGGCTGCCGGAGGCGTCGGCGGCGGGCCGGGCGCGGCTCGACCCGGCGTCACCGCTGCGGTCGGCCGGGCTGCTCGTGGTGGACGACCGGGAGCGGCCGTTCCTGTCGCGGTCGCTGCGCGTGCCCGACCGGGTGGTGGGCCACCTGCTGGGCGACGACCTGCTGGACGCGACGCTCGTCGGTGTCGCCCGGGTCGTGGACGAGGTCGTCCCGGCCGACGCCGGCAGGCTGCACCGCGCGTTGCGGGCTCAGGTGCGCCTGGCCTACCTGCGGGAACGGCCCGGTGGCGGTGCGCGTGAGCTGGCCGCCGCCGCGCTGCGGCACGCCGGGTTCGCCGTGCTGGAGGTCGACGCCGCCCGCCTGCGCGCGGAACCGGACCAGCACGCGCTGACGGCCGCCGTGCTGCGCGAGGCCGTGTCGCGGCACGCCGGGATCGTGCTCGGCCCGGTCGAGGACGAGCCGCCGCTGACCGCGTTGACCCACCCCGCGATCCCGCTGGTGGTCTTCGGCCCGAACGTGTGGGACCCGCGGTGGAGTGCCGACCCGCCGTTGCTGCACGACGCCGCGCCGCTGCCCGTCGCCGACCGCGCCGAGCTGTGGCAGGCCAGGCTCGGCGGCGGCCTCGCGCCCGGCGTCGACCCGGCCGCGGCCACCGCGCACTTCGTCCTCGGGCCGGGCCAGATCGCCCGCGCCGCCCGTGCCGCGTCGGTGTCCGCGCTGGTCGACGGCGGTGTCGTCACGTCCGAGCACCTGCGTGCGGGCGCGCGCAGCCAGAACGCCGCCGGCCTGCACCGCCTCGCCCGCCGCGTCGAGCCCGCCGTCGGCTGGGGCGACCTGGTGCTGCCGTCCGGCGTGACGGGCCTGCTGCACGAGCTGGCCGCCCGTGCCCGGCACCGCGGCCAGGTCATCGACGAGTGGCGGATGCGACCGGGCGGTGGTCGGGGACGTGGCGTCACCGGGCTGTTCGCGGGCGACTCGGGCACCGGCAAGACGATGTCGGCGGAAGTCATCGCCGCGTCGCTGGGCCTCGACCTCTACACGGTGAACCTGGCCACCGTGGTGGACAAGTACGTCGGCGAGACCGAGAAGAACCTGGAGCGGATCTTCACCGAGGCGGCGGGCGTGAACGGCGTGCTGCTGTTCGACGAAGCCGACGCGATCTTCGGCAAGCGGTCCGAGGTGCGTGACGCGCACGACCGCTACGCCAACATCGAGAGCGCGTACCTGTTGCAGCGCATGGAGACCTTCGACGGCATCGCGGTGCTGGCCACGAACCTGCGGGCGAACCTGGACGAGGCGTTCACCCGCAGGCTGGACGTCGTGGTCGACTTCCCGCTGCCCGACGAGCCGCTGCGCCGCCTGCTGTGGGACCGCTGCCTCGGCGTGACGGCGCCGCGCGCCGACGTGGACCTCGACTTCCTCGCCTCGGCGTTCGAGCTGGCCGGCGGGCACATCCGGTCGGCCGCGGTGACCGCCGCGTACCTGGCGGCGGACGCCGGTGGCCCGGTGGGGATGGCGGAGGTCGTCGGCGCGGTGGCGCGCGAGTACCGCAAGCTCGGCCGGCTCGTCGGCGAACGCGAGTTCGGGCGGTACCTGGGGCTGGCGGTGGCGGACGTGGGCCGGTGAGCCGCCCTTTCGGGCAGTGAGAGCCGCCCCCGCGGTCCTGGCTCGGCGGTGTGGCGGGGTTGCAGGATGGACGCAGACTCCGTTCTAGGGGGCGACCATGCGCGAGCACGACCACGAGGCCGACGGCGGGTTCCGGCCCAGAGGCGACCGCGTCGAGCACGAGGACCACGACCTGGTGGGACGGGCGGCGGCGGCCGGTCGGCCGGACGTCCTCGGCGCCGCCGGGATGCTCGACCTGCAACGGGCGGTCGGCAACGCGGGCGCGAGCACGGTGGTGGAGGAACCCGGCGGATCGCCGGTGCACGAGGTGGTGCGGTCCGGCGGCGCGCCGCTGGACGCCGACGTGCGCGCGGACATGGAGACCCGCTTCGGGCAGGACTTCGGCGACGTGCGCGTGCACACCGACGGCGCGGCGCACGAGTCGGCGAAGTCGGTCAACGCGCAGGCGTACACGGTCGGCTCGGACATCGTGTTCCAGAGCGACAAGTACGACCCCGCGTCCGACTCCGGCAAGCACGTGCTGGCGCACGAGCTGACGCACGTCGTGCAGCAGCGCAACGGACCCGTGGACGGCACGGACGCCGGTGGTGGGGTGAAGCTCAGCGACCCGTCCGACCGGTTCGAGCGCGAGGCGAGCAGCACCGCCGACCGGATCATGTCGTCGCCCGTGCCCGCTGTACCTGCCGTGTCCGCTGTGCAGCGGGAGGAAGCGCCGGCGGAGGAAGAGGAGACGGCGCAGACCTACGTCGCGCCGACCGTGCAGCGGGAAGAGGACGAAGAGGAAGCGGTCTGACCGACCCGGCACACCCCGCCGCGCCCACCGTTCGGGCGCGGCGGGGTTTTTCGTGCGTGACAACGGATGCGCGGCTGCACCTTTGGGCAGGTATCGGCGTACCCCGGCACATCCTCGCGGTCGTTTCGCCCGTTGCCGAAGCGCAGCAGCATCGACGGCACAGCCGGAGAACCGCCGGCGCCGTCGCACGACTTGGGAGGCAACGGATGCCCACCTATCTCTCCCCGGGGGTGTACGTCGAGGAGGTGGAGGCTGGTGCGCGACCCATCGAGGGCGTGGGCACCGCCGTCGCCGCCTTCGTCGGCTTCGCGGCCGAAGGCCCGTTCAACACGCCGACGCTGGTGTCCAACTGGACGCAGTACACGCAGGTCTTCGGCGACTTCGTGCCCGACTGCTACCTGGCCCAGTCCGTGTACGGGTACTTCCTCAACGGCGGCACGAACTGCTACGTCGTCCGCATCGGCGGCGACCGCGCCAAGGGCAACGGCCAACTGCCCGCGGACAGCGGCGCGCAGGCGGCGCTCGGCGGCTACCGGATCACCGCGCGGGAACTCGGCGCGCCCGAGATCACCGTGGAGGTCGCGGACGCCGTCGGGGAGAACCAGCCCGAGGACCGGTTCACGTTGCTGGTCAAGCAGAACGGCAAGGTCGTCGAGACGCACAACGTCTCCACCAAGCGCACCAAGGACCACATCGTCACGGTCGTGCAGGAGAAGTCGAACCTGATCACGGTCGAGGAGACGGCGGGCGCGGGCCTGGCCAAGGTGGAGAAGGGCAGCGTCACGCTCAAGGAGGTGGCCGCGCCATCGCCCGTGCCGTCGTCCGCGCCGCACAAGATCGCGGCCGACGACTACGTGGGCAACGTCGCCGACCGCACCGGGTTCGGCGGCCTCGAAGCCGTCGACGAGATCACCATGGTCACGGTGCCCGATTTGATGAGCAGCTACCAGCGCGGCGCGATCACGTTGGAGTCGGTGAAGGCCGTGCAGCTGGCGATGATCGCCCACTGCGAGCTGATGGGCGACCGGATCGCCGTGCTCGACACGCCGCCCGGGCTGAACCCGCAGCAGGTCAAGGACTGGCGGATGAACGGCGCGGGCTACGACTCGAAGTACGCGGCGCTGTACTACCCGTGGATCAAGATCTTCGACCCGGCGAGCGACGACCACGCGTTCATCCCGCCGAGCGGCTACATGGCCGGCGTGTGGGCCCGCACCGACGCCACGCGCGGCGTGCACAAGGCGCCCGCGAACGAGGTCGTGCGCGGCGCGGTGGCGCTGGAGACCCAGCTGACCAAGGCCGAGCAGGAGCTGCTGAACCCGATCGGGATCAACTGCGTGCGGTCGTTCCCCGGCCGCGGCATCCGGGTGTGGGGCGCGCGCACGCTGTCGTCCGACCCGGCGTGGCGGTACCTGAACGTGCGGCGGCTGTTCAACTACCTGGAGGAGTCGATCCTCGACGGCACCCAGTGGGTGGTGTTCGAGCCGAACGACGACGCGCTGTGGGCCAGGATCCGCCGCACCATCAGCGCGTTCCTGGTCACGGAGTGGCGCAAGGGCGCGTTGTTCGGGCTCACGCCCGACGAGGCGTTCTACGTCAGGTGCGACCGCGAGACCAACCCGGCCGAGAGCATCGACCTCGGCCAGGTGATCTGCGAGGTCGGCATCGCGCCGGTCAAGCCCGCGGAGTTCGTGGTGTTCCGGCTGGCGCAGGTCTCCGGCGGCACCAGCCTCGTCAACGAGTAGCAGTCCCTTGTCCTCGAGTCACAGGTAAAGGCGGTTGGTCATGGCACTTCCCGACCTCGACAGCTCGGTCGGCCACTCGTTCGGCCTCGAAGTCGACGGCGTCGCGATCACGCAGATCTCCGAGGTGTCCGGGCTCAAGATGGAGCAGGACGTCATCGAGTACAAGACGAACACCGCGGACGGCAAGTACGTCATCAAGAAGGTGCCCGGCAGGCCGAAGGCGGGCGAGGTCACCCTCACGCGCGGGCTCACCGGCGACACCAGCTTCCAGAAGTGGGTCAAGGACGCGCAGTTCGGCAAGATGGCCAGCGCGCGCAAGGGCGGGGCGATCATCGTCTACGACTACGAGGGCCAGCCCATCAAGCGGTACAAGCTGACCAACGCGTGGCCGAAGTCGCTGGAGATCGGCACGCTCAAGGCGGGCGACACCAGCATCCTCACCGAGAAGCTCGTGGTCACGTACGAGATGATGGAAGCCGAGTGACGCCATGCGCAGGGTGATGGCGTCGTTGGTGCCGTCGGTGGGGCCGTCGGTGGTGTCCGAGGTGGCTTCCGCGCCTTCCGGGCCGTCGGTGGAGCCGATGCGCACCGAGTTCGCCTTCGAGCTGCCGCGCGGGTACGTCGACGACAGCGGTGCGGTGCACCGTTCCGGCGTGATGCGGTTGGCGACGGCGCGGGACGAGCTGGTGCCGCTGCGCGACGACCGGGTGCGGGAGAACGCGGCCTACCTGACCGTGGTGCTGCTGGCGCGGGTGATCGTGCGGATCGGTTCGGTGACCGACGTGCACGCCGGCGTGGTGGAGAACCTGTTCGCGTCGGACCTGGCGTTCCTGCAGGACATGTACCGGCGGGTGAACAGCGAGGGGCACACCCGGGCGGCGGTGGCCTGTCCCGAGTGCGGGCACGGGTTCAGCGTGGACGTCGCGGGTGGGCGCCTGGGGGAATCGTGACGTACGCGGCCGACCGGCTGCACGAAGAGGTCGCGTACGTGGCGTACCACTTCCACTGGTCGTGGGACTCGATCCTCGACCTGGAGCACCCGGACCGGCTGCGGTACGTCGCCGAGATCGCCCGGATCAACACACGGATCAGCCAGGGACGGTGAGGGTGCGATGTGGCCGTGGCGACGTGACGCGGCGGGTGCCGGTGCTGGTGCCGCCAGGCCTGAACCGCCGCCCGTGCGGCGGGGGGAGTGGCGTGGGCTGGCACCGATCCAGCGGGTGGTGACGGATCACCCGCTGGTGAACCCGGTGGAGCGGTTCTCGGCGTCTTTGACGTCGTGGCGCTCTCCGGCTTACCTGGCGCCGTTGGCTCACCGGGTGGGGGCGGAGGAGCCGTCGGGCGTGATCGACGGTGTCGTGCAACGGGTGGTACTGCCCCTCGCCCGGCGGCCCGTGTCGCGGGGGCGGAGCCTGTGGTCGCGGATGGTGGGTTCGGCTGGGTCGGCTGGTTCGGTTAGTGCGGCTGGTCCTGCGGCGGTGGAGCCTGTGGAGGTTGTGGCGGCCTCGGAGCCTGCTGCGGCAGAGCCTGCAGACCACGCGGCCCCTGCCCCGGTGCCGGCCTTGACGGCTGCCCTGACACCACCGGTGCAAGGGCCGGAGGAGCGGGTCAGGATTTCGCGCGAACCTCGGACTGAGGTGGCAACACCTGCTGTGGCCCAACCTGCTGTGGCCCAACGTGTAGCGGCGCGACCTGACGTGGCACCACCTGATGTGGCGAGACCTGGTTTGGCGCACCGTGAAGTGGGACAGCGAGAAGTGGCGCATCCGGTGCAGAGGGCGGAGGCCGAACTCCAAGCCGAGCCCGAGCCCGACGCCGCCATCCCGGTCGAGCACCCGACCGCCGGACATCCGATAGCTGAGCATCTGACCGCCGGACATCCAACGGCCGAGCGCCCGACTGCTCAGCGCTCGACTGCCCAGCATCCGGCGACCCGAGATCCGGTGACCTCAGATTCGGCGACTCAGGCCACCACCGAAGGGCTTACCGCCTCCAGTGCGGCAACAGAGGTTCTGGTTTCGCAGGGTCCGATCGCTCAAGGGCCGGTCGCCCAGGTTCCGGTCGCTCAGGGGTCGGCTGTTGCCGCCGCGGAGGTCGCGAGTGCGGTGGTTGGGAGTCCGGTGGTGCAGCGCCCGACACTTCAGCGTGCGGTGGTCGATATGCCGGCTACCCAGACCCCAGCCATTCAGAGCCCAGGCAGCCGGGCTCCAGTCCCCCAGGTTCTGGCGACTCAGGTTCTGGCTGCTCAAGTTTGGGCGGGTGTGGCATCGGGTGGTGAGGTTCCGGAAGCGCGGTTCCTTGCCGTGCGGAGTTCGGCGGTTCCCCACTCGGCAACTTTGAGCCGGAGCCGGCAGGTACAGCGGTTGGGCTTGCGGGAGCAGGTCGGCTTCGAGCCTGGTCAGGTCGTGCCGCCGGGTGAGGTCGGTCCGAAGTCGGGCGAGATCGGGACGCACTCAGCACTCCGGATGCAGCGGGTGGTGGGTGAGACGGCCACTCCAGTCGCTCCGGCAAGTCCCATGGCACCGGTTGAGGTGGGTCGGGCTGTTGGGGTGGTGGGGAGTCGGCGGCCTGCCGGGGTTGGGCTGGGTTTGCCGTTTTCGCCGCCTGAGGTGGCGGGGCCGTTGATCGGGATGGCGAGGGGTCCGGAGTCGGTCGTGCCGGCCGGGGCGGTGGTGCAGCGGGCGGTGGTGCGGCGGGTGGGGGAGGTGGCCGGGGCACTTGCCGGTCGGCCGGTGTCCGGGTTGGGGCGGCCTGTGGTGGCGGAGCCTTCCGGGTTGCCTTCGTCGGGGCTCGCGTCGAGCTATTCGCCGACCCTCGCGAGGACCACCGAGTCGAGCTTTTCCCCGAGCCTCGTGCCGGCTGAGTCACCGAGCACCGCCCCGAGCACCGCGCCGAGCACAGCCCCGGACGCCATCGCGGCACCCGTGCCCGTGGAAGCGGTGGTGGCTCGTGAGGAAGTTCAGGAAGTCCAGGCGGGACAGGCAGAAAAGGCAGTTGCAGGGCAGGCGGTGGGGGAGCAGGCGAGTGGGTTGGAGCCGGAGGAGTTGCTCAAGAAGCTCTACGACCCGCTCGTCCGCCGGCTCAAGGCCGACCTGTGGCTCGACCGCGAACGGCGCGGAGCGTTGACCGATCGGTGGAGGTGAACGGTATGGCCGGGGTGGACGAGGCGGTGTCCGTGTGCTTCGTCGTGCGCATCGACGACGAGAGCCTCGGCTCCTTCAACAGCTGTGACGGGCTCGGCGTGGAGTTCACCGTCGAGCAGCGCGAAGAAGGCGGCAACAACGGGATGGTCTGGCAGTTGCCCACCCGGATCAAGTACTCCAACGTGAAGCTGACGCGTCCGGTCACCAAGGACAGCGCCAAGATCATCAAGTGGATCGCGGGCATGGCGGCGGGCGTCAAGCGCAAGACCGCGATCATCGAGGCGCGCACGCTCGACGGCACGGTGATCGCCAGCTGGGCGCTCTCCGGCGTGATCCCGGTCCGCTGGAGCGGCCCGCAGCTGACCGCCGACTCGCCCAAGGTCGCCACCGAGACCCTGGAACTCGCCCACCACGGCTTCCTCTCGACGGCGAGGTGACGCGATGGCCTCCCCGATCACCTTCACCTCGGCCGGCACGAGCGCCAAGGCCACCAGCTACGCCGCGCCGACGAACCTCCAGAAAGCCCTCCTCAGCGTGCACCGCCCACCGAACGCGGGCGGCGCGGCCAAGCCGGGCGACCTCCTGCACGAAATCACCTTCCAGTTCAACCCGAAGGAACTCCTGCTGACCAAGAACGCCAAGTGGGAGCGCAGCCGCCAACCCAACGTGGCCAAGAGCGGCACCCCGGAGTTCAAGGGCTCGGACCCGGTCAAGCTGGCCCTCGAAGTCTTCCTCGACGCCACCGAGCACATGGACGACGGCGTGGTGAAGAAGGTCGAGCAGCTGTTCGCCTGCTGCGTGCCGACGGAGGACAGCCGGCAGCACGGCAAGGGCTCGCCGCCGTGGGTGATCTTCAAGTGGGGCGGGATGACGGGCTTCCCGGCGTTCGTCGCCACGGTGAGCGCCAAGTACACCCTGTTCACGCCCGCGGGCGTGCCCGTCCGCGCGACCTGCACGGTCAACCTGGAGGAGATCGCGGGCGAGCTCGGCGGCCAGAACCCGACGTCCGGCGCCCTCGCGGCACGCGACTCGCACGTCCTGGTCGCCGGCGACACGCTCCAGTCCGTCGCCTACAAGGCGTACGGCAACGCCGAGCTGTGGCGGGAGATCGCGGAGGCCAACGACATCGACGACCCGATGCGGCTGCGGCCCGGCGCACGGCTGCTGGTGCCCGCGTTGGAGGAGGTCCGCGATGGCCGCTGAGAGCTTCGCCAACTCGCTCGTGGTCGAGGTCGAGGGCGGTCCGCTGCCCGCCGACGTCAAGTCCCTGCTCACGCACGCCTTCGTGGACGACAGCCGCAACCTGCCGGACGTGTTCGCGCTGCGCTTCCGCGACCCCGGCCACGTGGTGCTGGGCAAGGGCAAGTTCACGATCGGGGCGAAGATCGCGCTCAAGGTCCAGACGTCCGACCCGGGCGGCCCGCAGCCGTTGATGAGCGGCGAGGTCACCGCGGTCGGCGTCGAGCTGGACGCGGGCGGCACGTTCACCGAGGTCCGCGGCTACGACCTGGGCCACCGGCTGTTCCGCGGCCGCCGGGTGGCCTCCTACCCGAACATGACCGTCGCCGACGTGGTGCGCAAGGTCGCGCAGCGGGCGGACATCCCGGTCGGGCAGATCGACGACGTCAAGGGCTTCGGCCGCCCGCACACCCAGCTCAGCCAGGACGGCGTGAGCGACTGGGAGTTCCTGTCCCGCCTCGCCGGGCTGGTCGGCGCGCAGATCGCGGTGGTGGCGGGGAAGCTGGAGTTCGGCCTGCCCGAGGAGCCGACGTCCGCGCCCGCCGCCACCGCGAAGGCCAAGGCGAACCCGCTGGTGCTGGAACTGCACCGCACCCTGCTGTCGCTGCGCGCCGCGATCACGGCCGCCGAGCAGGTGCCGGAGGTGCGGGTGCGCGGCTGGGACGACGAGAGCAAGCAGGCGGTCGTCGCGGTCAAGCCGGCGAACGCCCTGGGCACGGAGGTCACCGGCCTCGACCCGGTCGCCCTGGGCGCCAAGTTCGCCGCCCCACCGTTCCTGGCGAACGGCGCGCACCGCAACCAGGCCGTGGCGAACGCGGTGGCCTCGGCGTTGGCGACCCAGCTGGGCGGCGCGTGCGCGGAGCTGGCCGGGGTGGCGCGGGGCAACCCCAAGCTGCGGGCGGGCACGGCGGTGGCGCTGACCAACGTCGGCGAGCCGTTCGCGGGCAAGTACACGCTCGCCGGCACCCGGCACCTGTTCACCGAGCAGACCGGCTACACCACCGAGTTCACCGTGTCCGGCCGCCAGGAACGCTCCCTGTACGGCCTGGCGAACGGCGGCGCGCACGGCTCGCCGGACCGCGGCCTGGTGCCCGCCATCGTCAGCGACGTGCGCGACCCGGCGAAAGCGGGCCGGGTCAAGGTCACCTACCCGTGGCTCGCGCCGGACTTCGCCGGCGGCTGGGCCCGCACGGTGCACAGCAGTGCCGGCAACGGTTACGGCGAACTGGTGCTGCCCGAGGTCGGCGACGAGGTGCTGGTCGGCTTCGAGCACGGCGACTTCGACGCGCCGTACGTGCTCGGCGGCCTCTACAACGGCAAGGACAAGCCACCGACGCTGGCCAAGGAGCCGGTGGACGCCAACAGCGGCGAGGTCACGGCCCGCGGGTTCGTCTCCCGCAAGCACCACAAGGTCGAGTTCGTGGAGGACGAGGGCATCACGATCGCGAGCGGTGACGGCAAGTTCGTGGTCAGGCTCGACCAGAAGAACCAGGTCGTCGAGGTGACCAGCGGCAAGGCCGTGACGATCAAGGCGCGGGACGGCGTGACCATCGACGCGGGCTCCGGCCCGTTGGAGCTGAAGGGCCAGAAGATCACCGCCACGGCGCGGACCGACGTGGCGATCGAGGCGGGCGCGCAGCTCAAGGCGTCCGGCACGGCCGGCGTCAAGGTCGAGGGCGCGACGGTGGCCGTCACCGGCCAGGGCCAGGCGGAGCTGACCGCGAGCGGGCCGGTGACCGTGCGCGGCGCGGTCGTCCGGATCAACTGAGGGGGATGGACATGCCACCAGCGGCGAGGGTCGGCGACCCGACCGGGCACCCCGGCGTGCTGGCGCCGCCGGGCGTGCCGACCGTGCTCATCGGCGGCCTGCCCGCCGCCACCGTCGGCAACCTCCACACCTGCTCGTTCCCCGGCCTGCCTCCGCACCCGCCGACGCCCGTGCTGCCGCCCGGCTGCCCGACCGTGCTGATCGGCGGCAGGCCCGCGGCCCGGATGGGCGACCTGGCGGGCTGCGGCGCGCCGGTCGTCGTCGGCTGCCCGACCGTCCTCATCGGAGGGTGACGTGGACTTCATCGGCCGCGGCCTGGCGTTCCCCGTGCACACCGACGCCACCGGCTCCGTCGCGCTCGTCGGCGGCGAGCGCGAGATCGTGGAGAGCATCCGGCTGATCCTGGCCACCACGCCGGGTGAACGCCCCATGCGGCCGGAGTTCGGCTGCGCCATCCACGACCTGGTGTTCGCGCCCGCGGACGCGGCCACCGCCGGCCGCATCGCCTACGAGGTGCGGCTGGCCCTGGAGCGCTGGGAACCGCGCATCACGCTCACCGACGTGTCCGTGGGCTTCGACGAGGTCGACCAGGGCACCCTGCTCATCGACATCCGGTACGCGCTGCGCGGCACGAACGACCCACGCAACCTGGTGTTCCCCTTCTACGTCATCCCGCCGCACGAGACCGCCGAGGAGGACGCGCGATGACCTCCCTGCCGGCGCCCAACCTGGACGACCGCCGGTTCCAGGACCTCGTGGACGAGGCGAAGCGGCGCGTGCAGCAGCACTGTCCCGAGTGGACGGACCACAACGTGTCCGACCCGGGCGTGACGCTGATCGAGGCGTTCGCGCACATGGTCGACGAGCTGCTGTACCGGCTCAACCGCGTGCCCGACCTGCACTACCTGCGGTTCCTCGACCTGATCGGGGTGACGCTGTTCCCGCCGACCGCGGCGCGCGGCGACGTCACGTTCTGGCTGTCCGCGCCGCGCGACGTGCCGGTGGTGGTGCCCGCGGGCGCGCAGGTGGCCACCGAGCGCAGCGAGGTCGAGGACCCGGTGGTGTTCACCGTGGAGCGGGAGCTGGCGATCGTGCCGTGCTCGTTGACGCACCTCGTGACCGCGGTGGAGGACTCGTCGGTCCCGCCCGCCGACCGCACCGACGAACTGCGTGACGGCAAGGCTCCTGACGTCTTCGCGTCACCTCCGGCACCCGGCGACGCCGTCCTGTTCGGACTGTCGGACGCCGTGCCCGGCTGCGCCGTGCTGCTGCGGGTGGACGCGCACGCCGAAGGCCGCGGTGTCGACCCCCGTGACCCGCCGTGGGCGTGGGAGGCCTGGAACGGCGCCGGCTGGAGCCCGTGCGAGGTGGACCGCGACACCACCGGCGGCTTCAACCAGCCCGGTGACGTGGTGCTGCACGTGCCGCGCACGCACGCCGTGTCCGTCATCGCCCGGCAACGCGCCGGGTGGCTGCGGTGCCGTGCCGTCGCGCCCGCGCCGGACCGCCCGTTCTACCAGCGCCCGCCGAAGCTGGTGTCCGTCACCGCCGCCACCATCGGCGGCACGACCGGCGTCACGCACGCCGACATCGTGCGCGGCGAGACGATCGGCGTGTCCGAAGGCGTGCCGGGGCAGCGGTTCCCGCTCGCCCGCACCCCGGTCGTGGTGGACGACGGCACGCTCGTGGTGGAGGTCGCCGCACCGGACGGCTGGGAGCGGTGGACCGAGGTGCGGTCGTTCGCCGAGTCCGGGCCTGCCGACCGGCACGTGGTGCTGGACCGCGTCGGCGGCGAGGTGATCTTCGGACCGGCGGTGCGGCAGCCCGGCGGCGGCGTGCGGCTCTACGGCGCGATCCCGGCGAAGTCGGCCGCGATCCGGGTGCCCGAGTACCGCACCGGCGGCGGCCTGCGCGGCAACGTGGCGCGCGGGTTGTTGCAGGTGCAGCGGGACCCGGTGCCGTTCGTGACGGCGGTGGCGAACCGGCGGCCCGCGTCCGGCGGCGTGGCGGGCGAGTCGGTGCGCGACGCGGCGCTGCGCGGGCCGTTGCTGCTGCGGACGCGCGACCGCGCCGTGACGGCCGAGGACTACGAGGTGTTGACGCGGGAGGCCGCGCCGGAGATCGCCCGGGTGCGGTGCGTGCCCGCGAGTCCCGGGTCGGCGGCCGTGCGGGTGCTGGTCGTGCCGTCCGTCGGCACGCACGAGGAGGCGGACTTCGCCGCGTTGCAGCCGAGCGCGGACGTGCGCGAGCGGATCGAGCGGTTCCTGGAGGAACGCCGGTGCGTCGGCGCGCGGGTGTCCGTCGAGCCGCCCTACTACCAGGGCGTCACGGTGGTGGCGCGGCTCAAGGCGAAGGCGGGCACGCCCGAGGACGTGCTGCGCACGCGGTCCGTGCAGGCGCTGTACGACTACTTCAACCCGGTCAGCGGCGGACCGGACGGCGACGGGTGGCCGTTCGGGCGGCCCGTGCAGTCCGGCGAGGTCTTCGCGGTGCTGCAACGGCTGGCCGGCGTCGAGCTGGTCGAGGAGATCAAGCTGTTCGGGGCGAACCCGGTGACCGGCGAGCGCGGCAACGCGGCGGCCCGGCTCGACCTGCCGCCGAACGGGCTGGCGTTCTCCTACGGGCACCAGGTGCGGGTGGCGCGATGACGACACCGCACCCGTTGGCCGAGCGACTGCCCGCCGTGTACCTGGAGGACGGGTTCACCCAGCGGTTCCTGGCGGCGCTGGACGAGGTGCTGGCGCCGGTGTTCACCACGTTGGACGGGTTCCCGGGCTACCTCGACCCGCGGCTCGCGCCGGAGGACTTCCTGGAGTGGCTGGCGCACTGGGTGGCGCTGGACGTGGGCGAGGGCTGGCCGGTCGCGCAACGGCGGGCGCTGGTGGCGCGGGCCGTCGAGCTGCACCGGTGGCGTGGCACGCGGCGCGGGCTGGCCGAGCACGTGGCGCTGCTGACCGGGGGACAGGTGGAGGTGCGCGACAGCGGCGGCTGCACGTCGACGGACCGGCCGGGGCTCGCGGTGGCGGAGGACCCGCCGAGCGTGCACGTCCGGGTGCGGGTGGCGCGGCCGGCCGAGGTGGACCGGACCCGGCTGGCCGCCGCGGTCGCCGGTGCGGTGCCCGCGCACGTCGCGGTCGAGCTGGAGGTGGTGGGGGAATGATCGTGTGTGCGCAGTGCGGTGAGGGCAACGCGCCGGGCGCGGAGTTCTGCGGCGCGTGCGGGACGTACCTGGAGTGGGAACCCGAGGGCGTGCCCGACCAGGTCGCGGCACCCGCCGGACCCGGATCCGCCGGACCCGGAGCGGCTGGATCCGGACCTGCCGGACTTGGAGCGGCTGGACTTGGAGTGGCTGGACCCGGTGTGGCTGGACCCGGTGTGGCTGGGCCGCGAACCGCCGGGCCGCAGCCACCGCGAACCGCCGGGCCACGAACCACCGGGCCGCCGTCACCGCCACGAACCGCCGGGCCGTGGGCAGCCCTGAATGCCGTTCCGCCGCAGGTGCAGCCGCACACCGTTCAGCCGGAGACAGCCCCACCAGCTCCCTCGCAGGCACTGCCGAGAACCGGGCAGGCGCCGCCGCAGCCGGTGCCGTTCCAGCCGGTCCGGTCGCAGCCGGCGCCCGTGCAGCCCGGCGCGGTGCAGCCCACCGACCAGCGGCCCGCCGGCACCCACCGGCCACGCCTCACCGAGCGCCGGACACCCCGGGCGGGCGACCTCATCTGCGGCCAGTGCGGCGAGGCGAACCCGCCCACCCGCAGGTTCTGCGCCCGCTGCGGCTCGGCGCTGGTGGAAGCCGCCGTCGTCCCCGAGAAGTGGTGGCGGAAGCTGCTGCCCAGGCGCAAGCCGCCGGAGACGGGCAGCCGTCCGCGCCGCCGGGTCGGCTCCGTCCGCCGCCGGGTCGGCCAGGTGCTCCGCTGGTCGTTCGTCGTCGCGCTGCTGGGCGCGGTCGGCGCGTACGGGCTCGTGCCGTCGTTCCGCGGCCTCGTCAACAGCCGGGCGGTCTCGATCACCCAGGACGTCAAGGGCCTCTTCGTCATCGCCCTCACCCCCGTGCGGCCGACGGGCATCACCGCCACCGCCGAGTCGCCCGGCCACCCGCCGGACCTCGCCTTCGACAACGCGACCACCACGTTCTGGCTCGCGCCGGTCGAACCGCGACCACCCGCGCTGGTGCTGGACTTCGGCCGCGAGGTGGATCTCCGCGAGGCCATCGTCCGGGTCGGCAACCCGGCCGACCTGCAAGCCGCGCACCGCCCCAAGAAGCTGCACCTCGTCTTCCCGACGGGCCGCACGTCCGACATCGACATCGCCGACACCCCGGACCAGCAGACCGTGAAGGTCGAGAGCGGCGGCGCGGCCCGGAGCGTCGAGGTGCACGTGGTCGAGTGGCACGGTTCCCTGCGCGGCAACGAGGTCGCGCTCGCCGAGATCGAATTCTTCGCGGTGAGGTGAGCGGTGAGGCACCTGGCGCTCGTGGTGGTCCTGCTGGCCGGGCTGGTCGTCGCCGCACGGCCGGCCGCGGCGCAACCCGGTCCGCTCGCGCCGTACCGGATCGGGGTCAGCCGGTCCGCGCCCGACGGCGACATCTGGAGCACCGACGCCACCGGCGCCGACCCGCGCCAGGCCACCGCCACGGCGGAGCGGCACGACACCGACCCCGACTACTCGCCGGACGGCACGCTCGTCGCCTACACCGAGTTCACCGGCGACGAGTCGCCCGGCCGGATCGTCGTCGCGAACGCCGACGGCTCCGCTCCCCGCTACCTGAGCGACCGGCGCGGCGAGGCGCAGCCGTCCTGGTCGCCGGACGGCACGATGCTCGCGGTCAGCGGCGACGACGGGATCGCCGTGGTGCGCGCGGCCGACGGCGTGGTGCTCGCCGAGATCCCCGCGCCCGCGCACGTCGACGTGAGCGACAGCCAACCGGCGTGGTCACCCGACGGCGACACGATCGCCTTCGCCCGCCGCACCGGCCGCCCGACCACGCCGCGCGTCACGCCGTTCACCGTCGGAGCGTCCACTTCGGACTCGTTCACCACCGCGGCCACCCTGCGCACGCCGACGGTGCCGGCGAAACCGGAGATCGTGTTCCTGGTGGACACCACCTACTCGATGGACGGCGCGATCGGCACGCTGCGCGACAAGCTGCGCGACGTGATGGCCCGGATCGCCGACTCCGAGCCGGGCGCGACGTTCGGCCTGGCCACCTACGAGGACGTCACCGACGGCGACCGGCGCTACCGGCTGCCCGCGAAGCTGGGCGGCCCGGAGGCCGTGCAGACCGCGCTGGACGGGATCACCATCGGCGACGGCGGCGACCTGCCCGAGGACTGGTTCAACGCGCTGCACGAGCTGGCCAGGGGCGATGACCCGGTGTTCACCAAGCCCGGCACGAACCGGATCGTCGTGCTGGCCGGCGACGCGAGCAGCCACGAGTGCGACCTGACCGTGCCGCCCACGTCCACCCCGACGGGCACGCCCACCCAGGACCCGCCGCGCTTCGGCCACCGGCTCAACGCCGCCGAACCGCCCGGGTGCGGCGCCTACTGGCAGCGCTCCACGATCATCAAGGACCTCACCACCCACGGCGAGGGCGACCCGTCCCGCGACATCCACGTGGTGGGCGTCCCGGTCATCACCTCCGAGTTCGAGGCCCTCGACCGCCAGGGCCAGGCCACCGCGATCACCGACGCCACCGACGGCTTCCTGGTCGCCGCGGGCGCTACGCCGCCCGAGATCGTCACCGCCATCGAGGACGGCATCACGGACATCCCGGTGACCGTCCGGCCGATCGCCGAGTGCCCCGCGGGCGTCTCCGTCACCTTCCACCCGGAGACGGCGACCGCGGGCGGCGGCACGGACGTCACGTTCACCGAGACCGTGCGGTTCGCGGATCCCGGCCCGGCCCGCGCCGCGCTCGGCGACGCCCACTGCACGATCCGGTTCGAGTTCGACGGCCTGACCCCCGACCAGCCCTACGAGCAGCACCTCGACGTCAGCCGCCGGCCGGGCCCGACCCTGGTCGTGGCCGCCGACGCCACCCCGAGCCCGAACGGCGACCCGGCGCCCGTCCCGTTCACCGCCACCGCGACCGACGACGCGGGCACGTCCCTCCCGACGCGGTGCGACGCCACGTCCGGCGCGCTGTTCCCGGTCGGCCTGACCACGGTGACCTGCACCGCGACCGACCGCGCCGGCCGCACCGCCACCGCGCGCACGCTCCTCACCGTCCACGTGCCCGGCGACGGCGACCGCCGCGACGTCTGGCTGGCCGAGGTGGACGGGTCCGCGATCCGCCGCCAGACCGACCTGACCCGCCGGTTCACCGAGGCCTGCGGCGGTCGGGACGGCGCGCCCGCGTGGTCGCCGGACGGCAACCGGCTCGTCTACGAGCACGGCGACGCGCTGTGCGTGGCGGACGCCTCCGGCGCGAGCGCCGCGGAGATCGTGACGGGCCGCACCCGGCACCCGGCGTGGTCGCCGGACGGCGCGCTGATCGCGTTCACCCGGTCCTCGGGCGACGGCCCCGACCGGGTGTGGTCCGTGCCCGCCGGCGGCGGCGAGCCCCGGCAACTGGTCGGGTTCGGTGGCGACGACGTGGCGCGGCCCGCGTTCCAGCGCCTGCCCGACCTGCGGCTCACCGGCGCCGCCGTGCCCGCCGGGATCGCGTTCGGCGGCGCCACCACCGTGAACCTGCGCGTCACGAACGCGGGCCTGACCGCGCCGCGCGCCGCCGATCTGGCGATCACCGTGCCCGCCGGGCTGCGCGTGGACGCGGTCGCCACGACCGTCGGCACGTGCGCGGCGACGTCGTGCGCCCTGGGCCGTCTCGCCCCGAACCGCACCGCCGACATCCGGGTCACCGTCACCGGCACGGCGGCCGGGCGGCACGTCGTCGGCGCGGCCCTGGCGGCCGACGTCAACCCGGGCGACAACCGGGTCGACGTGCCGGTGACCGTGGCCGACGAGATCAGGCCGCCGGACAACCCCGGCTCGCTGTCGCTGGCCGTCGCGCTGACGCCGCAGGAGGGCTACGTCGGCGGTGACGACCTCGTGCTGGCCTACCGGGTGCGCAACGGCGCGTCCGTGCCGATGACCGACGTCCGCGTGGTCACCTCCCTGCCGCCGCGCCTGCTGCCGGTGGACGCCGTCGCGGGCTGCGCGGCCGACGGCGCGACCTGCGCGATCGGCACGCTCGCGCCGGGGCAGGAAGCCGAGGTGCGGGTCGTGCTGCCCGCCAGGGCCGCCGTGGACGGCACGGCGGGCGGCTCGGTTCTCGGCGTCGGACCCGACAACAACGCGGCCGACAACACCGCGGTGGCCCGCGTCCTGGTGCGGCAGCCGGAGATCGCCGTCGACCCGGGCACCGGGCCGACCGGGTTCGTGGCGCGCGCCACCGGCCGGTCGTTCCCGCCCGGCGCGACGGTGCGCCTGGGCTGGACGCCCGGCCTCTCGCCGACACCCGGCGAGGTGGTCGTGCGGCCCGACGGCACGTTCGAGGCACAAGTCCTGGTGTTCCACAACGACCGCGTCGGCGTGCGGCAGCTCGAAGGCACACCGGTCGTCGGGCCCGCGTTCGGCCCGGTGCGGTCCGGCGACTTCCTGGTCGTGCCGAGAACCCTGCAACCGCCCGACTTCGCGTCCCGCGGGTGACACCGGCGGCTGCCCGTTGGGGCAGCGCCGGGCGCACCCCGCCCCACCCTTCCGCCACCTGCCGCGACGGCCCGACCACCGGAGGATTCACCCATGGGCGCAACCGCGACGCTGTCCGCCACCGGCTTGGCCGTGGCGCCCGGCGAAGACGTCACCTGCACGGTCGTCGTGCGCAACACCGGAGACCTGGTGGACGAGTTCGCCGTGGACGTGGTCGGCGACGCGGCCGGGTGGGCGACGGCCGAACCGGTGTCGGTCAACCTCGTGCCCCAGGCGTCCGCCTCGGTGGTCGTGCGGTTCGCGCCGCCGCGTGCCGCCGAGGTGGGCGCGGGCCCGGTGCCGTTCGGCGTGCGCGTCACCTCCCGCGAGGACCCGTACGGGTCGGTGGTCGAGGAGGGCGTGGTCGAGGTCGGCGCGTTCACCGACATGTCCGCCGAACTCGTGCCCGCCAAGGTCGAGGCGGGCGCGCGGGGCAAGTTCGAGGTGGTCGTCGACAACGTGGGCAACCAGCCGGTCGCCGTGCGGCTGAGCCCGACCGACCCGGACGGCGAGCTGGAGTTCAAGCTCGACCGGACCGACCTGGTGCTCGCGCCCGGCACGGCGGCGTTCGTGAAGCTGGTCGCCAAGCCGCGCGACACGTTCCTGCGGGGACCGTCGCAGCCGCGGCCGTTCCGGGTGGAGGTGGTGCCCAGCTCCGGGCCGCCGCTGTCCGCCGCGGGCACGCTCGTGCAGCGGCAACTGCTGCCCAAGTGGCTGCTGCCCGCGTTGATCGCGCTGCTCGCGCTGGCCGCGGTGCTGGTGGCGCTGTGGTTCACCGTGCTGCGACCGGCCGTGAAGTCCGCCGCGCGGGAAGCCGCGCAGCAGCAGGTGCAGGACGTCAAGGCCGCCGTCGACCAGGCCCAGGCCGGCGCCGGGGAGGCGCAGGAGCAGGCGAAGGAAGCCGAGGCGAAGTCCGAGGAGGCCATGAAGGCGGCCGGGCTCGACCCCGAGGCGCCTCCCGGCTCGCCGCCCACCGCGAAGCCGGGCGACCAGGCGGGCCCGGTCGGCGAGCCGACCGACTTCCGGGTGGCCGCCGACGCCGCGATCGTGGCCAACCCGGACGTCTACACCGACTTCGCGTTCACCCCGCCGGCCGACAAGACGCTGCTGATCACCGACATCGTGCTGCAGAACCCGCGCGGCGACACCGGCACGGTCCGGGTGCTGCGCGACGCGAACGGCACCCGCAGCGTGCTGCTGGAGGTCGGCCTCGCCAACTTCCGCGACCTCGACCGCCACTACGTGGAACCGCTGCGGTTCAAGCCGGGCGAGCGGATCGTGGTGCAGGTCAGCTGCCAGAACCCGGACGGGAAGGGCAACTGCCGGCCGTCGGTGTCGTTCGCCGGCCGGTCAGTCTGAGTTCGGGTCAGATCAGGCCTTCGCGCAACGCGAACGCCACCGCGTGCGCCCTGTTGCGCAGCTGGAACCGGTTGGTGATGTCGTGCAGGATGCTCTTGACGGTGCGCTGCGAGTAGCACAGCTTCTCGGCGATCTCGCGGGTCTCGAAGCCGTCCGCGATCAGCCGGAGCACCTCGGTCTCCCGGTCCGACATGCCCGCCATGCTCCAGCCGTTCGGGTTGAGCACGTTGCGCTGCAACCGCGACACCCGGTCCAGCAGCCGGCCGAGGAGATCCGCCGGCAGCGCGCCCTGACCCGCCGCGGTCGCCTTCACCAGGCGCACCAACGTGTCCGGTGTGGCGTCGGAGCGGCGGATCACCGCGGACACGCCGCTGCTGACCACGTTGAGCAGCTCCGGGTCGGCGATGTCGCCCGCCACCAGCACGATGCCCGCGCTGCCCGGCGCCTGGAGCCTGCGCAGCAGCACCTGCGCCTCGGCGTCGAGCCGGTCCAGCACGACCAGCGCCACGGGCGCCGCCTCGTCCGGCCCGACCAGCCGCAGCTCGGGCCGCGACCGCAACGCCGCGGTCACCCCGGCCCTGGTGATGGAGTCCGTCGCGTGCAGGACGACCGCGATCTGCTGGTGCGCGTTCATCTCCGTGCTCCCCGCCTCAAGCCCCCGATGTGCCACCGCCATCGTGACCGCCCGGGGCGTCCCGGCACTACGGGCGCACCGTCCCGACGTGTCCCGGACCGTCGCCCAGACCGGCCTGCTTCGCCCGGGACACGGCCTGCGCCCGGTCGGCGACATGCAGCTTGCGCAGGATGTTCGACACGTGGTTGCGCACCGTCTTCGGGCTGAGCACCAGCGACCGGGCGATCGCGGTGTTGCCCCGGCCCTCGGCCATCAGCCGCAGCACGTCCCGCTCCCGCGCGGTCAGCTCCGGGAACGCCTCCACCCGCTCGCGCGGCGCGGTGGCGAAGTACGCCAGCAGCCGCACCGCGATCGACGGGCTGAAGATCGCCTCGCCCTCGCCGACGGACCGCACCGCGCGCACGATCTGCGTCGGCCGGGACGCCTTGAGCAGGTAACCGAGCGCGCCCGCGCGCATCGCCGCGAACACCGACTCGTCGTCGTCGAACATGGTCAGCACCAGGACCCGGACGGAGGGGTCCCGCGCCACGATCCGGCGCGTCGCCTCCACACCGCCCAGATCGGGCATGTTGAGGTCCATCACCACCACGTCCGGGTGAAGCGTGGCGGCCATGGACACCGCCATCCCGCCGCCCGACGCCTCACCGACCACCGCGGTGTCCGGCGCGGCGGCCAACGCGGCGGACAGGCCGTACCGGAAGAGCGGGTGGTCGTCCACGACCAGGACCCGCAGCGCCGGCATGCCGCCTCACACCCCGCCCGCGAGCGGCAGCTCCGCCGCGACGGGGAGTTTCGCCGCGAGCGGCAGTTCGGCGGCGCGGGGGAGTTCCGCGGAGAGCGGGAGTTCAGCGGCGTCGGGGAGCCCGGCGGTGAGCGGAAGTCCGGCGGCGTGTGGCAGTCCCGCGGAGAGCGGGAGTTCAGCGGCGTGTGGCAGTCCGGCGGCGCGGGGAAGTTCCGCCGCGTCGGGGAGTTCGGCGGTGAGCGGGAGTTCGGCGGCGCGAGGGTGTCCGGCGGTGAGCGGCAGTTCGGCGGCGTGGGGGAGTCCGGTGGTGAGCAGGAGTTCCGCCGTGGGCGGGAGTTCGGTGGCGCGGGGGAGTTCCGCGGTGAGCGGGAGGTCGGCCGCGACCAGGGTGCCGCCCGCGGCGGCGTGCTCCACCCGCCACGTGCCGCCGACCTCGCGGGCCCGGTCGCGCATCGAACCCAGGCCCACGCCGACGCCCTGGTCCGGCACCAGGCCGACGCCGTCGTCCACCACCTCCACGTGCAGGCAGCCGTCGAACCGCAGCCGCACCGAGCAGTGCCGCGCCCCCGCGTGCCGCACCACGTTCGTCAACGCCTCGCAGATGATCCGGTACGCCGCCACCTGCACGTGCGCCGGCAGCTCCGGCACGTCCGCGCACCGCACGTCCACCCGCACCGGGTGCCGGTCGGCCAACGACGCCACGTGCGCCCGCACCGCGCCGGCCAGGCCGAGCCGCGCCAGCACCGCCGGGCAGGCGCCGGACGCCAACCGGCGCACGTCGTTGACCGCGGTGTGCACCTCTTCCTCCAGCCGGGCCAGCAGCGGACCGGCCGAGGCGGGGTCGTGGACGGCCAGGTGCCGCGCCGCGCGCAGCCCGAGCGCGATCGCCGCCAGCGCCGGACCCAGGCCGTCGTGCAGGTCGCGCAGCAGCCGGCGTCTCGCCTCGTCGGCGGCGTCGTCGGGAACGATGAACTCGCGGCGCATGTCCCCTCCCCCAGTGGGTGAGCACGCGGGCTGCCGCGCCGTGACGCCGGCCGCCTCGCCTGTATGGAGAGTCGTCGGGCCGTCACATGCCGTTTCAAATCGCGGCGAGGTTCCCACGTTGGGGGGAATGGCTACGAAGCGTGTTGGCGGTGGGACGTATCACAGCGCCTCGTGCGTGCTCCATAGGGATATCGAGCACCGCGGGAGGGTGGAATGGGCCAGACGAGTGGCCGGGCGGTCCTGCAGGTCCACCCGACCAGGCTGTGCAACCTGCGCTGCCTGCACTGCTACTCCAGTTCGGGCCCGGACGTCGCCGAGTCCATCCCCATCAGCGTGCTGTCGGCCGTGGTGCGGGACGCCGCCGGGCTCGGCTACGACGTGCTGAACGTGTCGGGCGGCGAGCCGTTCCTGTACCCGGAACTGCCCGCCCTCCTGCGTGCCGCCCGCGACGCCGGGATGCGGACGACCGTCACGACGAACGCGGTGGCGTTGACGCAGCGGCGGATCGGCCTGGTGCGCGGGCTGGTCGACCTGGTGGCCGTGTCGCTGGACGGCGACCGGGCCACGCACGACCGGATCCGCGATCAGGAGGGGTGCTACGAGAAGGCCCTGGCCGGCATCCGCAGGCTCACCGAGGTCGGCATCCCGGTCGGCGTGATCACCACGTTGACCCAGGGGAACGCCACCCAGTTGGGTGACGTCGCACTGGCCGCCGTCCAATCCGGGGCCCTGCTGCTCCAAGTTCACCCGTTGGAGCCGGAAGGCGCCGCGAACAGGTTGATGGCCGGTGAACGCCCGGACGCCGTCGAACTCGCGTACGCGGCGGTGGAGCTGGGCCGCATCGCCGAGGAGCACGGTCTGGCCGTCCAACTGGACGCCGTGCCGCGCACCATGCTGGCCCGCAAACCGGAGGCGTTCATGGCCGCGCCGGTCGACGACGCCCAACCCCTGGGCCGCTGGCTGACCCCGCTGGTGATCGAGGCGAACGGCGCGGCGGTGCCGGTGTCCTACGGCTTCGACCGCCGTTACGGCCTCGGCAACGTCCAGACCCGGCCGCTGGCGGAACTGGCGCGCTACTGGGACGCGGCACCGTTCCTCGCCCTGTGCCGCGCCACCTGGCAACGCCTGGTCGACGGCCGGACCGGCCCTCTGATCCCGTGGTACGGCCACCTGGTCCGCGCGTCGAGGGCCCAACGCCCGGCCACCGCGGGGCGTTAGGCGATCGGCGGGAGTCGGTGGTCGGGTGTCAGCGGGACAGGAAGTCCGACGCTTCCAGCGTGTTGATCACCCGGTCCGGGGTGACGCCGCACTCCTCGGCCCGTTCGCAGCCGAACGACAGCCAGTCCAGCTGGCCCGGCGCGTGCGCGTCGCTGTCGATCGCGAACGAGCACCCCAGCTCGACCGCCAGCCGCAGCAGCCTGCCCGGCGGGTCGCGGCGCTCCGGCCGGGAGTTGATCTCCACCGCGGTGCCGTGCTCGACGCACGCCGAGAACACCGCCTCCGCGTCGAACGTCGACTCCGGCCGACCCTTGCCGACCACCAGCCGTCCCGTGCAGTGCCCGAGCACGTCGACGTGCGGGTTGGCCGCGGCGGCCACCATGCGCCGCGTCATCTCCGGCGCCGCCATCCGCAGCTTCGAGTGCACGCTGGCGACCACGACGTCCAGCCGCTCCAGCAGCTCGGGCCGCTGGTCGAGCGCGCCGTCGTCCAGGATGTCCACCTCGATGCCGGTCAGGATCCGGAACGGCGCCAGCTCGGCGTTCAGCTCCGCCACCACGTCCAGCTGCTTCAGCAGCCGGTCGGCGGACAGCCCGTTGGCGACCGTGAGCCGGGGCGAGTGGTCGGTCAGCGCCATCCACGAGTGCCCGAGACCGCGCGCGGTCTCCGCCATCTCGCGGATCGGGCTGCCACCGTCGGACCAGTCGGAGTGCGTGTGGCAGTCGCCCTTGAGCAGCGCCCGCAGCTCCTGCCCGCCCACCACCGGCTCGCGGAACCGGCTCAGGTAGCTCGGCTCGCGCCCCGCCACGGCGTCCGCGATCACGCCGGCGGTGGCCTTGCCGATGCCGGGCAGGTCGGTCAGCGTGCCCGCCGCGACCCGCCGCTCCACCTCGCCGTCGGGCAACGCCGCCAGCACCTCCGCGGCCTTGCGGAACGCCCGGACGCGGTAGGTGGGTTCACCGGCGCGCTCGAGCTGGAACGCCACCTGTCGCAGTGCCCAGAGCGGATCCACACCCGCTTTTCTACTCCGCCGGGCGCGTCGGTGCGCGTCAACCTTCTCGACTTGGCAGCGTTGCGCGCGGAAACCTTGCGGCCGAACGTGCGCGGAACCGAGGATGTCCCGCATGTCCCCACGTGCCGGCACGGTCGGGTCGCGCCGCAGGCCCAGCAAGGGCGACCTGACCTCGCAGGCGATCCTCGACACCGCCGAACGGCTGCTGCAGACCCGCTCCCTGGACGACATCGCGGTCGACGAGCTGGCCTCGGGAGCGGGCATCTCGCGGTCGACCTTCTACTTCCACTTCGCGTCGCGGGAAGCGGTGCTGCACGCGTTGTCCGGTGGCATCCTCGACGCCCTCTACGAGTCGGCGTCGTCGTGGCTGCGGCGCGGCAGCGAACCGCCGGAGGACGCGATCCGCCGTGCGCTGGGCGCGAGCCTCGCCCTGTGGCGCAAGCACGGCCCGGTGCTGCGCGCCGCCGTCCGGGCCCGCGACACCGACCCGCTGATGCGCGAGTTCTGGGCCGGTGTCGCCCGCCGGTTCATCGACGCGACCGCGTCGCAGATCGAGATCGAGCGGGAAGCGGGCGTCGCGCCGCCGGGCCCGGACGCCAAGTCGCTGGCGACGGTGCTGGTGTCGATGAACGAGCAGGCCTTCCTGAGCCGTTCGCGGTCCCGCCGGTCGTCCGCCCGGGACCGCGCGCTGGTCGACACGCTGACCTGCGTCTGGCTGCGCTCCGTCTACGCGATCGGCTCATGAGCACGTGCACGACGACCCCGAGCTGATCGCGATGGTCCGCGACGCCCACACCCGGGGCGTCGGTCACGAGGACGTGTTCGCCATGCTGGGCGGGCGCGGGGTGTCGAAGTCGGCGGCGATCGTCTACTACGCCAAGGGCGCCGGCCTGCCCGACGACCAAGCCCGCCGGTTGGTCGAGGGCAGCATGTTGTGGGTCCCGCGCGCCGAGGACGACCCGTCGGGCTTCGAACAGATCTGGTCCATGTGGGCGCTGCTCGAACCGGTCGACGAAGCGGCGTTGGAGGACCCGGGCGACGACGTGGACCTCCAGCGCCAGGCTCGTGCCCGCGCACACCTCGTGGACGTGGCCGCGCTGCTTCCCGACGAGGCGTTGGCGCCTTACCGCGAGCACATGGCCGACGGCCTCCACTACGCCGCGTTCGCGGCCCTGGTGACGGCGGCTCGCGAGCACGGCTTGTCCGACGGCGGCTGGGGTGGGCTGGAAGCCGTCGCCGAACAGCTGCACCTGCACGAGTGGCTGGACGACATCGGGGACGACCAGGAGGCGCAGCGGGACTTCCCGGAGCTGAAGGGTGCCTTGGACGCCGCCCGCCACCTCCGCGCCCGCCACTTCCGCGCCCGCTGACCCGGTCAGCGGAACCAGGTGCCGTCCGGTGCCTGGCGGTAACCCAGGGCGCGGTAGACGGCGTCCACAAGGGACTGTCCGCGCGCGTTGAGGCCCAGGCCGGAGCCCATCTTCGTCATCGCGTACCCGAACGACATCCGCGCGCCGGGATCGGCGAACCCCAGCGAGCCGCCCATCCCGGAGTGCCCGAACGCGTCCTCCGACATCGACGCGCCGCGCTCCACGGCAGGCAGGTGCGGGTTGCCCGCCGACTTCATGAACCCGAGCGAGAACCGGGTCGGCGCGAGCAGCATCTCGTCGAACCCGGCCACCGCCACGCCCGACATGACCGGGAGCTGAGCCTCGTCCATCAGCCGTACCCCGTTGTACTCGCCGCCCAGCGCCAGCGGCCGGTACAGCTGCGCCAGGCCGCGCGCGTTGCTCATCCCGCCGACCGCGCCGAACTGCGCGGCGTGCGCCTCACGGGTGTTCGACGCCGTGACGTAACCGCCGGTGTTGCCCAGGAGCAGTCCCTGCATGGACTCGGGCCTGGACAGCCCGGTCACGTACACGCTCGGCAACGCCTCGCCCCGGTCGGCCGGGACGGTCGGCGCGGCCAGCGGCTCCAGGTCGTCGGGCAAGGTCAGCCAGAAGTCCAGCCCCAGCGGACCGGACACCTCCTTCTCGAAGAACTCGGCCAACGCCATCCCGGACACCCGCCGGACCACCTCGCCGATCAGGTGCCCGAACGTCAACGCGTGGTAGCCGTGCCGCGTGCCCGGGGCCCAGAACGGCTCCTGCCGCGCCAGCAGGCCGGTCATCAGCTCCCAGTCGAGCATCCCGCCCGGCGGCACCGGCTCCCGCACCGCGGTCAACCCGGCCTGGTGCGCCAGCAGGTGCCGCACCAGCGTGTCGGCCTTGCCGTGCTCCCCGAACTCCGGCCAGTACCGGACGACGGGCGCGTCCAGGTCCAGCTCGCCCCGTGACGCCAGCACGTGCGCGCACAACGCGGTCGCGCCCTTGGTGCACGACCACACGTGCGTGATGGTGTCCTCGGTCCACGGCCGCCCGCCCGCGTCGCCGCCCCACAGGTCGACCACGGTCTCCCCGTCGACCGTCACGTGCACGCCGGCGCCCAGCTCGCCGCGTTCGGCGAAGTTGCGTTCGAACTCGGCGCGGACCTCGGCGAACTCGTCGGCGCAGGTGCCCTCGACCGTCATGGACCCTCCAGGTGCGGCAGTTGTCTGCCGCCATGCCACCACCGTGAGCCACACCACGTGAGTAGGGATTCCTCAGTGGGTAGGGTGGTGGCCGCTCCGACGGCGGGAGGTCGCCTGTTGTCGTCTTTCGTCGGCCGGTCCTTCTTCGGCCGGGAGGCCGAGTTGGCGGCCGTGTTCGACGCGGTCGAGCGCGTGCCCGCGGCCGGGTTGGTGGCCGTCGTGGTGTCGGGCGAGCCCGGGATCGGGAAGTCCAGCCTGCTCGCCGAGGTGGGTCGTCGGCTGCGTGAGCGCGGGTCCGCGGTGGCCGCGGCCGAGTCGGACGACGTGAGCAGGCGCATCCCGTACGCGGCGGTGGCCACGGCGTTGAGGTCGGTGGCGGTCGCGCCGGGCGGGGCGGGCGCGGCTGAGGTGCAGGCCGCGCTGGAGGCGTTGGACCTGACGGCGGAGCCGGACGCGACCTGGTTCGGGCGGTCGTGCGAGCTGGTCGCCAGGGCGTTGACCGGGCTCGCCGTGGAACGGCCGGCCGCGCTCGTGCTGGACGACGTCGACCAGGTGGACGACGACTCGCTGGCCATGCTCGCCGTGGTGCTGCGCCGGGTCACGGCCGCGCCGCTGGTGCTGATCACCGCGGTCCGCGAGCACCACCGCAACCCCGGTGTCGAGGAGCTGCTGGACCGCATCGAACGGCACGCCGACGTGGTCCGCGTGCGGCTGGCGCCGTTGAGCGGCGGTGACGTGGCGCGGATCGTGGAGACCGTGCTGGGCACGCCGGTGGACGACGGCCTGGCGCACGAGGTGCACCAGCGGGCGGACGGCAACCCGTTCTTCGCGGTGGAGATCGCCCGGTCGCTGCGCGAGCTGGACCTGGTGGCGGTGGACGGCGACCGGGCGCGGCTCGCCGTGTCGCCGTCGGCGATCCGGCTGACCAGGCGGGAGGCGGTGCTGCGGCGGGTCGCGCCGCTGGACCGGGACACCAGGGCGGTGGCGCGGGCGGTGTCGATCTTCCGGCGGGTGCGGCTGGACCAGATCGGGCTGCTGGCGCGGGTGTCGTCGTTGCCCGAGGACGTCGTGGTGGACGCGTTCGACGGGCTGCTCCGCGCGCACATCGTGGTGCGTGACGAGGACCGGGGGTACCGGTTCTCGCACACGCTGGTCGGCGAGGCGCTGTACCAGGAGATCGGGCCCGCCCAGCGCAGGCACCTGCACAGCCTGATCAGCGCCCGACTGCTGGACGACCGGGCGCGCGGGCTGGCGGTCGACGAGATGGAGCTGGCCTGGCACCTGGCCGAGTCGGCGCCGCCGGGCGACCTGCGTGCCGTCCGGGTGATGGCGCAGGCCGCCGCGGCGAACCGCACCACCGCGCCGGAGACGGCGGCGGCGTTGTGCGCGCGGGCGTTGGAGCTGCTGCCGATGGCCGCGCCGGAGCGGGCCGGGCTGCTGGCCTCGCAGTGCCGGGCGTTGGCGCACGCGTCACGGCCGGGCGCGGCGATCGGGCCGGGGTTGGCGGCCTTGGCGGCGTTGCCCGCCGGGGTGGAACGGTCCCGGTGCGCGGTGGTGGTGCTGACCAGCATGTTCCTGGTCGGGCGGTTCGCGGAGGCGTTGCGGCTGGTGGACGCGGAGGTGGCGGCGGGGGACGCGCCGGCCGCCCTGCACGCGCAGCGGGCGTTGCTGCTGGTGTTCACCGGGCGTCACGCCGAGGCGCTGGCCGCCGCCGAGCGGATCGAGGCCATGCCGCTGACGTCGGCCGCCGAAGGGGTGGTGGTGTTCGACCGGCTGGCGGTCATCACGTCCATGCTGTTCCGGCACGACAAGACGGTCGACTACGCCAACCGGTCGTTGGCCTCGGCGGCCGGCCAGCCAGCGTTGGAGCTGCAGGCGCTGGCGGTCGGTGCGTCCACCGGGGCGTTGGCCGGCCTGGTGCATGACGCGTCGTGGCGGTTGCGGCGGGCCGAGGAGCTGCGGGAACGGGCAGGCGGCCACGCGTTCCGCGGCGAGCTGGAGATGGCGCGGGTGGCGCTGGACTGGTTCGGCGGGGAGTGGGACGCGTGCCTGGAGCGGGTGGGGCGCGCCGCGGCGGAGCTGGAGTCGCGGCAGGAGCTGATGATGTTGGACGGGCTGCGCGCGATCGAGCTGGAGGTCCGGACCTGGCGGGGTGAGCTGGACGTGGCGGCGCGACTGGCCGCGTTGGGCGTGCCGAACAGCCCCAACATGGCTCGGCTGCACGCGTTGGCGATGGCCGGGTACCTGGCGGCGCGGGGTGACGTCGAAGGTGCGCGGGCGGTGCTGGTCGAGGCGGTCGACGACGACGGGATGTCCGCGTACAGCTGCGTGCTGCTGGGCCGTCTGGTCGAGCTGGACTTCGCCGGGGGGAAGGTGGAGGAGGCGCGGCGGGTGTTGGGCAGGCTGCGCGAGGTGGCGGCCGACCGGGTGGCGCCGTGGACCCGGACGACCGTTCGGCGGGTGAGCGGGGTGGTCGAGCGGGACGGCGCGGAGCTGCGCGAGGCGGTGCGTGAGGCGGAGGTCGCGGGGCTGGTGTTCGAGAGGGCACGGGGGCAGCTGGCGTTGGGGCTGGTGGACGGGGCGGCGGTGGCCGAGCTGCTGGAGGCGTACGCGATGTTCCAGCGGGTGGGGGCGCACGGGTTGCGGCGGCAGGCCGGTGGGCGGTTGAGGGAGTTGGGCGCGAAGGTGCCGCGGGCGCGGGGGCGGGCGCCCGGGGTGTTGACGGCGGCGGAGGAGAACGTCGCGCGGCTGGTGCAGCAGGGGATGCGGAACCGGGACATCGCGGCGGCGCTGCACTACAGCCCGCGGACGATCGAGGTGTACCTGTCGCGGATCTACGCGAAGTTGGGGGTGTCGTCGCGGTTGGAGTTGGCGCGGGTGCTGGACGGGCGCGCTTAGTTGTTCGCTTAGTTGTTGTGGAAGCCGCACTGACCCGGTGGTAACCCGGGCGTGTTGTGTTGGTGACGTGCCGAGAGTCCTACGTTCAAGGTCGCGCGTGTCGAACCCTCAGGTCGTGCGTGTCGAACACTCAGGTCGCGAGAGTCCTACGTTCGCGGGGCGAGAGTCCTACGTTCGGGAGCGGTGAGTTCAACGCTCGGGTCCGGCTCGATTTGACATGGGGCCCTTACGGGCACTCCAGGCAGGCCAAAGCCGGGCAGGCCTGGCGGGAAGAGCGTCCGAAGAGCGTCCGCCAGGCCTGCCCGGCTTCGACCAGCCTAAAGCACCCGAACCCATGTCAAATCGGGCCTCGGTGGGGTGGTTGCGGGTCCGTTGTTCGGCCGTTGGGTCAGGAGGCCTGGCGGGTTGCGGGTCCGTTGTGGGCCGTTGGTGAGGGCCAGGGTGGTCCGGAAGGTTGTTGAGAGGGCGTATGCGCACCGCATTGACGACGTGTCCGTTGTGTGAGGCGACCTGTGGTCTGGAGTTGACGATCGAGGGCGATCGGATCACCGGGGTTCGTGGTGATCGGCAGGACACGTTCAGCGGTGGGTTCCTGTGTCCCAAGGGTGCGTCGTTGGGGGCGTTGGACGCTGACCCGGATCGGTTGAGGGGGCCGTTGGCGCGGCGTGGTGGGGCGTTTGAGGCGGTGTCGTGGGATGAGGCGTTCGCGCTGGTCGATGAGCGGTTGAGTGCGGTCATCGGTGGGTATGGGCGGGACGCGGTGGCGATGTACCTCGGCAATCCGATGGTGCACTCGTTGGCCGGTGGGTTGTACGCGGGTGGGTTGAGGAAGGCGTTGGGGTCGCGGAACGTGTTCACGGCGTCCACGGTCGACCAGATGCCCAAGCACGTGTCGTCCGGGATGCTCTACGGCGGCATCTACACGATTCCGGTGCCGGACATCGACCGGACGGATTTCCTGTTGTTGCTCGGTGCGGATCCGTTCTCGTCCAACGGCAGCCTGTGGACCGTGCCGGACGCGCCGGGGCGGTTGAAGGCGTTGCGTCGGCGTGGTGGGGCGTTCGTGGTGGTCGATCCGCGTCGCAGTCGTACGGCGGCGGCAGCGGATCGGCACTTGGCGATCGTGCCGGGCACGGACGTGTTCCTGCTGTTGGCCATGGTGAACGAGTTGTTCGCCGCGTCGCTGGTCGACCTGAAGGCACTTGCGCCGCACGTGAACGGCGTGGACGGGGTGCGGGAGCTTGCCTCGCCGTTCACGCCGGAGGCGGTGGCGGGGCGGTGTGGGATCGGGGCGGAGGAGATCCGGGCGTTGACGCACCGGCTCGCGGCGGCGGAGCGGGCGGCCGTGTACGGGCGGATCGGCACGACGACGGTCGAGTTCGGCACGGTGGCCAGTTGGTTGGTGGACGTGCTGAACGTGCTGACCGGGAACCTGGACCGGCCCGGCGGCGCGATGTTCCCGCTGCCCGCGCACCACCGGCGGGGGACGGGGACGGGCAAGGGGTTCGTCACCGGGCGGTGGCGCAGTCGGGTGCGGGGGCTGCCCGAGGTGGCGGGGGAGTTGCCCGTCGTCACGTTGGCCGACGAGATCGAGACGCCCGGTGACGGGCAGGTCCGCGCGTTGGTGACGGTGGCGGGGAACCCGGCGTTGTCGGTGCCCAACTCGGCTCGACTGGACGCGGCTCTGTCCACTTTGGACTTCATGGTGTCGGTCGACCCGTACTTGAACGAGACGACGCGGCACGCGGACGTGATCCTGCCGCCACCGCCGCCCGGCAGGCGTGCCCACTACGACCTGGCGTTCCTGTCGTTCACGGTGCGGAACGTGGCGAAGTACTCGCGGCCCGCCGTGCCGCTCGGGCCGGACGAGCTGGACGAGGGCGACATCCTGCTGCGGTTGACCGGGATCCTCGGCGGGCTCGGGCCCGACGCCGACCTGGACGCGCTGGTCGGGCTGTCGGGCGAGTCGGAGCACACCCGTGAGGAACGGCTGCTGGACGCGCGGTTGCGGGCCGGGGCGTACGGGTTGTCGGTGGACGACCTGCTGGCACGGCCGCACGGCGTGGACCTCGGGCCGTTGACGAGCCGGATCCCGGAGGTCCTGCGCACGCCGTCCGGGCGGATCGAGCTGTGCCCCGAGCCGATCGTGGCCGACGTGCCCCGGGTGGCGGCGGCGTTGCGGGCGCCCGTGAACGGGCTGGTGCTGATCGGGCGGCGGCACTTGCGGTCGAACAACTCGTGGCTGCACAACGTGCCCGCGTTGGTGAAGGGCAAGCAGTTGTGCACGTTGTTGGTCAACCCGGCCGACGCCGCGCGGCTGGGTCTTGAGGACGGCGGCGCGGCGCGGGTGACGTCACGGGTCGGCGAGGTCGAGGCGACCGTCGAGGTCAGCGCCGACCTGGCCGCCGGGGTGGTCAGCCTGCCGCACGGCTGGGGCCACGACCGGCCCGGCACGCGACTCGCCACCGCACGCGCCCATCCCGGCGTGAACGTCAACCTGCTCACCGACGACCTGGCCGTGGACCCGCTGTCCGGCACCGCCGTGCTCAACGGCGTCCACGTGCGCGTCACCCCTTCCGCAGCCCAGTGAGGAGCACCGCCATGCCCGTGACGACGACTGCGCGCGTCATCGCCGACCTGCCCTTCGTGGCCGCCCAGGCGCACGACGACCGGGTGGCGTGGCGCCACCTGCGTGACGGGCAGTGGCACGACCTGACGTTCACCGAGGTCGCCGAGTGGGTCATGGAACTGGCGTCCGGGCTGGTGCACCTCGGCGTCGAGCCGGGCGACCGGGTGTGCGTGCTGTCGGAGACGCGGCCCGAGTGGTCGGCGGTGGAGCTGGCGGTGCTCGCGGCGGGTGGTGTGGTGGTGCCGATCTACCCGTCGAGCGCGGCGGAGGAGTGCGCGTGGATCATCGGCGACTCGGGCGCGGTGCTCGTGGTCGCGGAGGACGAGGAGCAGCGGGCCAAGGTCGAGTCGGTCCGCGCGCAGGTGCCCTCGCTGCGGGACGTGGTCGTGATCGAGGGCGGCGGGTTGGCCGAGCTGCGGTCGCAGGGCCGCACGTCACCGCTGCCGGGCGAGCTGGACGACCGCCGTGCCGCGATCGACCCCGACGACCCGACGTTGATCATCTACACGTCGGGCACCACGGGTCCGCCCAAGGGCTGCGTGCTGACGAACCGGAACTGGCTGACCATGTGCCGGCTCAGCGAGGAGCTGTCGTACGTCCTGCGGGACGACGTGGCGTACCTGTTCCTGCCGCTGGCGCACGTGTTCGCGCAGATCGTGCACCTGGGCGCGCTGTACACCGGGCACGCGGTCGCGTTCTACGGCGGTGACACGTCGAAGGTCGTGGCGGAGCTGGCGCAGGTGCGGCCGACGTTCCTGCCGTCCGTGCCCCGGATCTTCGAGAAGATCTACACCGCCGCCACGGCCGGCGTGCCGGAGGAGCAGCTGCGGCAGGCGGTGAAGGTGGGGCTGGCGGTGCGTCGGCTGCAGGCCGCCGACCAACCGTTGCCGCCCGAGCTGGCCGCCGCGTTCGAGCAGGTGGACCCGGTGTTCGCGCGGGTGAGGGCGATCTTCGGCGGCCGGCTGCGGCAGGCGTTGTCCGGCGCGGCGCCCATCTCGGTGGAGGTGCTGGAGTTCTTCACCGCCGCCGGCGTGCCCGTGCTGGAGGGGTACGGCATGAGCGAGTCCACGGGCGTGGGCACGGTGAACACGGTGGCGCGGCACAAGCTCGGGTCGGTCGGCACGTTCGGGATGGCGGGCCTGCAGCTCAAGGTGGCCGAGGACGGCGAACTGCTGATGCAGGGGCCGCACGTGTTCGCGGGCTACTGGAACAACCCCGCCGCCACCGCCGAGGTGCTGACCGACGGCTGGCTGCACACGGGTGACCTGGGCGAGGTCGACGACGACGGCTTCGTCACCATCACGGGCCGCAAGAAGGACATCATCATCACCGCCGGCGGCAAGAACATCGCGCCCGCGAACGTCGAGAACCAACTCCGCCAGTCGCGCTGGATCTCGCACGCGGTGGTCTACGGAGACCTCAAGCCGTACCTGGTCGCGTTGATCACGTTGGACGAGGACGAGATCGTGCCGTGGGCGAAGGCGCAGGGCCTGCCGACGGACCTGCCCTCCCTGGCCCGCGCGCCCGAGGTGCGTGACCTGATCCAGGGCGTGGTGGACGAGGCGAACTCCCACTTCGCGCACGTCTCGCAGGTCAAGCGCTTCGCCCTCCTGGACCGCGACCTGAGCCAGGACGACGGCGAGCTGACCCCGACGTTGAAGGTGAAGCGGAAGGTCGTGCACGCCACGCACGCCGCGTTGTACGACGGGCTCTACGCCTGATCTGATGCTCGTCGTGCGGCGTGGCCACCTCGGTCCACGGCCTCGGAGGGGAGGCTCGGTGGATCGGGTGGAGTTGGACGCTCTCGCGGCGGGCATGGCCGGTCGGGACGGTGAGCACGTGTTCCACGAGCTGCGGGAACGCGGGAAGTCGCCGGTCGAGGCGATCTACGTCGCGGCACGCGTCCTCGGCCTCTCCTTGGGGCAGGCGAAGGCCGCGCTGTTCGAGCGCGCCGCGTGGCGAGACCGGCACGAGGACTGGCAGAGGCTGCAGGACGAGGTTGCAAAGATGTCTTTGCAACGGTAGCTTTGCATCATGGTCGCACCGCGCGAGATCTCCGACGTCGACGAACTGCGGACGCTGGCGCACCCGTTGCGCCAGCGGATCCTGCGCCACCTCGGGCAGCACGGTCCGGCGACGGCCAGCATCCTCGGCAAGGCGTTGGGCGAGAGCAGCGGCGCGACCAGCTACCACCTCCGGATGTTGGCGAAGCACGCGTTCGTGGAGGAAGTGCCCGAGCGCGCGCACGGCCGTGAACGGTGGTGGCGGGCGCCGGTGCAGGACCTGCGCGGGCCCCGTGCGCCGGAGGACCCGGAAGTGCGGTCCCTGGTGGACCAGCTCAGGCAGCTCAAGTTGGCCGCCGACCAGGAGTTGTTCGACGAGTTCCTGGCCCGGCGGTCGGAGCTGGGCGAGTGGGCGGACGCGCTGCCGTACTCGCGCGGCTCGGTGCGGGTGACGCTGCCCGAGCTGCACGAGTTCTTCGACGAGTACATGGCGCTGCTCAAGCGCTACCAACGGCCAGTGGACGAAACGCCCGCGGGCGCACGGCACGTCGCCGTGCGCTTCTTCGCGTTCCCCGTGCCCACAGACCGCCCCTGACACAGGCCCGGGCCGTCGAGCTGGCACTCGACGACCCGGGCGGGGCGGAAGCCGCAGCACCACGCCGAATCCGGCGTGTTCCTCGTACGTGCGAACTTCCTCAGGAAGGAGAGCACCCGTGCTCCCCGAACGCAACTCGCGACTTCGTCGTGCCCTCGTCCGGCTGTGCGCCGTGGCGGCGATGGTGGTGATCAGCGCGGCGGCGCCGCCCGCCCGAGCGGACCCCGCCGGGTTGGTCGAGCAGGAAATCACCTTTTCGAGTGGTGAGCTGACGTTCCACGGCACCGTGATCGCCCCGGACACCGGCACCCGTCACCCCGCGA
Organism: Saccharothrix sp. NRRL B-16348; assembly: GCF_001280085.1. Taxonomy (GTDB): domain Bacteria; phylum Actinomycetota; class Actinomycetes; order Mycobacteriales; family Pseudonocardiaceae; genus Actinosynnema. The sequence continues at coordinate 38,961 of NZ_LGED01000231.1, forward strand.
TGGTGATGGTGCACGGCTCCGGCCGGGTGTCGCGGGACGGCTACCGCCAGGAGGCCGAGGCGTTCGCGCGGTCCGGCATCGTCACGTTGATCTACGACAAGCGGCCCAAGCAATCCAAGTCCGACGTCGACTTCGAGCTTTTGGCGGACGACGCGCTGGCCGCGCTGCGCGCGCTGAGGACCCACCCGGGCGTCGACCCGGACCGGACCGGGCTGTGGGGCGTGAGCGAGGGCGGCTGGGTGGCGCCGCTGGCCGCGGCCGGCTCGACCGACGTCGCGTTCGTGGTCACGGTCGGCGCACCCGGCGTGGCGCCCGAACGCCAGCAGTCCTGGAACCTGGTCAACCGCCTCGCCGCCGCCGGCGTGTCCGGCTCCCTGGTGGACACCGTCTCGCGCACGACGCTCGGCCTGCTCGTCGGCGCGGGCCAGTTCCCCGAGGCCGGCTACGACCCGGCGCCGGTGCTGGCCCGGATCACCCAACCGGTGCTCGGCCTGTGGGGTGACCTCGACCGGGTGATCCCCGGAGTCGAGAGCCTGCGCGTGTTCCAGGAGTCGCTCGACCGGGGCGGCAACCGCCACTACACCTTGCGTTCCGTGCCCGGCGCCGATCACACGATGCGCCGGTCACCGGACGGCTTCCAGCGCGGCGACGACCTGTCCCCGGCCTACCTGGAGCAGGTCGCCGCCTGGGTGAACAGCGCCGAACCGCCTGCCGCCGACGTCGGCCCGCTGCCGCGGCAGGAGCGGCAGAGCGCGCCGGTCGAGGCCGGGTCGCCGGCGGTGCAGCTCGCCGCGGTCGTGCTACTGCTGGTGGCGTTCGCCGCGTACGGGGTGCGGTGGCGACGAGCGGGCAAGGCACCTGTGCGACGACCGGCGCGCCTGCTCGCCACGACGGGCCTGCTGAGCGTCCTCGGCCTGCTCGGCTACCTCGGCCACCTCGCGTCCACCGGCGCGAAGAGCCTCGGCGTGGTGGTGCTCGGTCGGCCGCTGCCCTGGCTCGCGCTCCAGCTCCTCGCGGTGGCGGTGGTGGTCGCGACCGTCGTCACGGCCCGGCAGGCGTGGCAGGCCAGGGCGGACCTCACGACCGGGCGCCGGGTGCGGCTCGGCCTGCTGGTCGCCGGCGGCGCGCTGTTCGTGCCCTGGGCCGTGCACTGGGGCCTGCTGCTGCCGTAGCCGTCACCGGCTCAACGCGGTCTCCCGCGCCACGTGCGACAGCTTCTCCGGGTTGCGCATGAAGTACAGGCCGGTGACCAACCCGTCCTCGACCAGGGCCGCGACGACGCCGTCGAGTTCGCCGTCGAGCCGCAGGATCACCGCCGGGGCGCCGTTGACCTGCGCCGGTTCGACCGTCGTCCGGGCGCCGACGGCGTCCCAGCGGGCGGCCAGGAAGCGGGCCACCTTGTCGGCGCCGACGACGGGCTTGCGCGCGGCCTGCTTGAGCCCGCCCGCGTCGCTGAGGACGACGACGTCCGGCGCGAGCACGTCGAGCAGGCCCTGCAGGTCGCCGGTCTCGACCGCCCGCTGGAAGGCCGAGAGCGCGGCCCGCGTCTGGTCCGGGGACGTGACGCCGCGCGGCCGGCGGTCGGCGACGTGCGCGCGGGCCCGGTGGGCGATCTGCCGCACGGCGGCCGGGGTCTTGTCGACGGCTTCGGCGATCTCGTCGTAGCCGACGTCGAACACGTCGCGCAGCACGAACACGGCCCGCTCGGTCGGCGCGAGCGTCTCCAGCACCAGCAGCATCGCCATCGAGACGCTGTCGGCCAGTTCGACGTCCTCGGCCACGTCGGGCGTGGTCAGCAGCGGCTCGGGCAGCCAGGGCCCGACGTAGGACTCCTTGCGCCTGCCGAGCGTGCGCAGCCGGGTGAGCGCCTGGCGGGTGACGATCCGGACCAGGTACGCGCGCCGGTCGCGCACCGAGTCGAGGTCGACGCCCGTCCACCGCAGCCACGTCTCCTGGACGACGTCCTCGGCGTCGGCGGCCGAGCCGAGCAGCTGGTAGGCGACCGTGAACAGCAGGTTGCGGTGCGCCACGAACGTCTCGGTCGCGGGGCGCGTGTCGGCCTTGCCGTCCATCGGTGGCTCCTGTCCTCCGCTCGGCCGACGGTTGTAACGCGCGTCACGCGGCCGCCCTGTCACAGGGCTCGGAACACCGGCGTCTTCTGGTCGACCAAGACGCACGACCAGGAGGAACGCCATGAACCTCGCCCTGTGGATCATCACCGGCGTGCTCGCCGCCGCCTACTTCTTCGGCGGCGGCGGCAAGCTCGTCCTGTCCAAGCAGAAGATAGCCGCCACCGGCCCGAGCGCGGCGTGGACCGAGGACTGGAGCGCGGGCGGCATCAAGGCCATCGGCGCGTTGGAGGTGCTGGCCGGGGTGGGCCTGGTCCTGCCCGCCGTGCTCGACATCGCGCCGGTCCTGGTGCCGCTGGCCGCCATCGGCCTGATGATCATCATGGTCGGCGCGGCGATCGTCCGCTTCCGGCGCCGCGAGTTCAAGCTGATGGCGGTGGACCTGGTCTACCTGGCGCTGCTGGCCTTCGTGGTGTGGGGCCGCCTCGTCGCCGAGCCGTTCACCGGCTGATCGGGCCGGTGCGGAGGACACCACTGGACGCTGCCGGGGGAAAGCCCTTACCGTTTCGGTCACAGGAGGAATGGCTGCACGCGACCGACGTACCCGCCTTCTGCCGCCGCCACACCGCCGCACCAATTCCCCCAGCGTCGCGGGGGAGTCGCCAACGACTGTGGAGGCTTCTGTGGCACCCCGTACCAGAAGGTTGTCGACCTCGCTCGGCACCCTCGCCACCGCGCTGGCCGTGGTGGCGTCCGGCCTGGTGTCCGCCGCGCCCGCGAGCGCGGCGCCCGTCCTGCTGTCCCAGGGGAAACCGGCGACCGCGTCCTCCTCCGGGAGCTCCGGTCTCGCGCCCTCGATGGCGGTGGACGGCAACTCGTCCACGCGCTGGGCCAGCCAGGGCGGCATCGACCCGTCGTGGCTCCAGGTCGACCTCGGCGCGACCGCCGCCATCACCAGGGTCCGGCTCCAGTGGGACCTGTCGTGCGCCCGCGCCTACCGGCTCGAGACGTCGTCCGACGCGCGCACGTGGAGCAGCGTCTTCGCCACCGCGAACGGCGCGGGCGGCGTGGAAGACCTCGTGGTGAGCGGAAGCGGTCGGTACGTCCGCATGTACGGCACCACGCGCTGCCGCACCGCGCCCTACAACAGCTACTCGTTGCAGGAGTTCCAGGTGTTCGGCGAGACCGGGCAGGCGGACGTCACGCCGCCGTCGCCGCCGGCCAACCTGCGGTCGGCCAACGTCACGCCGACGTCGGTCGACCTGGCCTGGGACGCGGCCACCGACGACGTCGGCGTGACGTCCTACGAGGTGTACCAGCGGGGCCAGTTCGTCAAGTCCGTCACCGGCACGGCCACCACGATCACCGGCCTGAGCCCCAACGGCTCGTACGTCTACTACGTCAACGCCAAGGACGCCGCCGGCAACATCTCCCAGGCGGGCAACAACGTCGAGGTGACCACACCGCCCGCGCAGGCCGACACCCAGCCGCCGACGACGCCGACCGGGCTGCGCGTCACGGGCGTCACGGCGAACTCCGTGTCGCTGGCGTGGAACCCGTCCACCGACAACATCGGCGTGACGCGCTACGAGGTGCTCTCGGGTGGTGCCGCGGTGGGCGAGACCACGGGCACGTCGGCCACCATCGGCGGACGCCGCCCGAACACCTCGTACCTGATGAACGTGCGGGCGTACGACGCGGTGGGCAACGTGTCCGACTGGAGCATGGCGATCACCGTCACCACGTCGTCCGGCGGCGACCAGGTCGGCGCGGTGACGCAGCTGGCGACGGACAACGACGTGCCGTGGGGCCTGGACTTCCTGCCCGACGGGTCGGGTGTCTACTCGCGGCGCGACGCGTTCGACATCGTGAAGCTGTCGCCGGCCGGGGTGAAGACCACGCTGGGCACGGTGCCGAACGTCGTCACGACCAGCGGTGAAGGCGGCCTGCTCGGCATCGAGGTGTCGCCGAACTTCGCGTCCGACCACTACCTGTACATCTACCACACGGCCGCGAACGACAACCGGATCGTGCGGATGAAGGTGGAGAACAACACGCTGGTGCAGGCGTCGCTGCAAGTGCTGCTCACCGGCATCCCGCGCAACCGCTACCACAACGGCGGCCGGCTGCGGTTCGGCCCGGACGGCAAGCTGTACGCGGGCACCGGCGACGGCCAGAACGGGAACTGGGCGCAGGACCTGGCGAACCTGGGCGGCAAGGTGTTGCGGCTCAACGCCGACGGCTCCGCGCCGACCGACAACCCCTACTACGGCAACGGCGGCAACGCCCGGTACGTGTGGACCTACGGGCACCGCAACGTGCAGGGCCTGGCGTTCGACCGGCAGGGCAGGCTGTGGCAGGCCGAGCTGGGCAACACGATCATGGACGAGCTGAACCTGTCCGAGCGCGGCGGCAACTACGGCTGGCCCTCGTGCGAGGGCACGTCGGGCAGCTGCGCCGGCTACATCGCGCCGAAGCGGACGTGGAGCACGTCCACCGCCTCGCCGAGCGGCATCGCGATCGTCAACGACGCGCTGTACATGGCGACGCTGCGCGGCAGCAGGCTCTACCGGCTCGTGATCAGCGGCACGTCGGTCGGCTCGGAGACGACCCACTTCCAGGGCACGTACGGCCGGCTGCGCACCGTCGAGCCGGCGCCGGACGGCAGCCTGTGGCTGACCACCAGCGACGACCGGGACAGCACGCCGAACAACTCCAACTCCCGGATCCTGCGGGTGCAGCTGAACTGACCGGTGCTCGAACCAGCGTGAGGCGGTCCCGGTGCTCGGTCCGGGGCCGCCTCGCGGCTCGTCGGGGAACGGTTGAACCGAACGTCCCACGGGTGCGTGTCAGGGGTGCCAGTCGCCAGTCGAGGAAGGCCCGCCGATGCACGCCACCCGCCGCCGCCCGACCCACCCGACCACCCCACCCCGCCGCAACCCGTCGCCGCTCGGGACACGTCCGAGCACGAGCTGAACGAGAAGAGATGCACGATCCGATCCTCGAACGCACGCTGCGCCAGGTCCGCACCGAGAAGGCGCGCGACCGCAGGCGCCGGGGCGGCGTCGTCACGGCGGTGAGCACCGCCCTCGCCGCCGCGGTGCTGGCCGGTGGCGTGTACCTCGGCTGGCACAGCGTGCCCGGGGAACGGGTGCTGGTCGCCACCGCGGCCGACGGCGTGCGGATGACCACGACGGTCACGCCCGCCGACGGCTGGGTGCGGCTGCGCGCGGTGGTGGCCGGCATCGACGCGGGGGAGCGGTGCCAGCTCGTGGTCACCGACGTGCGCGGCCGGCGTTACGTGGCGGGCGGCTGGGTCGCCTCACGGCTCGGCGACACGGCCCTGGCCGGCGCCGCGATGGTCGACCCGGACGAGGTCGCCGCCGTCAGCGTCGTCACGGAGGACGGCCGGGTCCTGGTCACGTCCGCGACCCGGACGGCGTGACCACAGCTCGAGACCTGGACAGCGTGACCACAGCCCAAGACCCGGACGCCGTGATCTGCCCACTCGGGCACACCTGCCGTCTCAGCCGGGCAGTAGGCGCGTGGTCCGCCTGCCGCGTCCGAATAAGCTGTCGTCCGTGAGGTGGTCGCCCCTGCTGCTGGTGCTCGTGCTGCTGGCGACGGGCTGCGCGGACAGCCGCACCGTGGCCATCGACGAGGTGCCGGTGGCGGTCGAGTCGGTCACCACCACCGAGGACGCGTCGACCGGCACGTTCCGCGTCGACTGCGGCCGCAACGAACCGCGCCACCTCAACGCCGACAACATGGTCATCGCGCCCGGTCAGCCGTTCGGCGCGCACCACACCCACGAGTACGTCGGCAACCTGAGCACGCACGCGGGCTCGACCGACGACTCGCTGGCCGCCGCCGGCACCACGTGCACGACCGGCGACCGGTCCACCTACTACTGGCCGGTGCTGCGGCTGACCGACCGGACCGGGCACGACGAGCACGCGCCCGGCGGCGGCGCGCACGGCAACACCGGCGAGGTGCTGCCGCCGGCGAAGGTGGAGATCACGTTCACCGGCAGCCCGGTCAGCGAGGTCGTGCCGATGCCGAGGTTCCTGCGCATGATCACCGGCGACCCGGCGGCGCTGAACAGCGGTCGCGGCCGGGCGGTGTGGAGCTGCACCGGGTTCGAGGACCGGCGCACCGACCGCTACCCGGAGTGCGCGCCGGGCAGCGACGTGCTGCGCACGTTCGACTTCCCGAGCTGCTGGGACGGCCGCAACACCGACAGCCCGAGCCACCGGGCGCACGCCGAGTTCCCCGGTTCGAACGGGGTGTGCCGGCCGGGCACGTTCCCGATGCCGAAGCTGCGCGTGCGGGTCGCGTACGCCGTGCCCGCCGGCCGGCCGTACGCCATCGACAGCTTCCCGGAGCAGCTGCGCGACCCGCGCACCGACCACGCGATGTTCGTCAACGTCATGCCGGTCGAGCTGATGGACCGCGTCACGACCTGCCTGAACACCGGCCAGACCTGCTCCTGACGGGTGACCGCGCCCCGCCGGGTGAAACTTTCTTCCGCCCGCGGTGAACCGAACCCGTCCGGCGTCCGTGTCCGGGGCGAGAGTTGACGAGAGGAGTGGGTGGATGGCGGCTCTGTGGTCCCGGAAACGGGAGGCCGCGGCCGACGAGGCACTGATCCGATCCCTCTACGAGGAGCACGGTCGGGCGCTGCTCGCGTACGCGACGCGGTTGACCGGTGATCGGGCGGCGGCCGAGGACGTCGTCCAGGAAACCCTCGTGCGCGCTTGGCGGCACCCGGACACCCTGGTGAACGGCAAGGGCTCGGTCCGCGGCTGGCTGCTCACGGTGGCGCGCAACATCGTCACGGACCGGTTCCGGGCGAAGGCGGCCCGGCCCCAGGAGGTGGCCGAGACGCCGACGACCCCGCCGGTGGAGCGTGATCACGCGGATTCCGTGGTGGACTCGATGGTGGTGCTCGAAGCCCTGGACCGGTTGTCGTCCGACCACCGCGACGTGCTGATGGAGATCTACTTCCGCGGCCGGAGCGTGACGGAGGCGGCCGAGGCGTTAGGGGTGCCGCCGGGCACGGTGAAATCGAGATCCCACTACGCGCTGCGGGCGTTGAGAGAGACGTTCGTCGGGCAACAGGTCGCGCTGAAGGGGGTGGCCGGATGACCACGAACCACGATCCACAGCTGCTCGGTGCTTACGTGCTGGGCGTGCTCGACGAGCGGGAGGCGCGTGCCGTGGAGGACCACTTGGCGTCCTGCTCGCGGTGCCACGCCGACTTGGCCGAGCTGCGGGCGATGGAGGAGGCCATGGGCGACGTGCCGCCCGAGGCGTTGCTCGACGGCCCGCCCGAGGGCGGTGACCTGCTGCTGCAGCGCACGTTGCGGCAGGTGCGGTCCGAACGCGGCGGGCAGCTCCGCCGTCGTCAGGTCGGTCTGGGGCTGGTCGCGGCGGCCGTGGCCGCGGTCGTGCTCGGCGGCGGCTTCGCGGTCGGCCGGGGCACCGCGCCCGACGTGGGCGCCATCCCGCAGACGTCGACCGCGCCCGCGCCGCCTGCCGGGACCAAGCTCGGGTCGGCCACCGACCCGGACACCGGCGCTCGGATGACCGTGCAGGTCAAGCCCGCCGCCGGGTGGGTGCGGGTGAACGCGTCCGTCGCGGGCATCGAGCAGAACGAGAAGTGCAGGTTGTTCGTCGTGGCGAAGGACGGCCGGCGGGCGGAGGCGGGCAGCTGGCTCGTCTCGGCGGCCGGTGAGAAGGACGGCACCAACCTCGACGGCTCGGCGCTCATCGCGCCCGAGGACGTCGCGGCGATCGAGGTGCGCAACTTCGACGACGAGCGGATCGTCACGGTGCCGGTGTAGTCGGCCGGTCTGATCGGTGCGGCTGGTTGGTGCGGCCGGTTGGGCCCCCGTGCGTCATCGCGCACGGGGGCCTCATCGGGGGTCAGGGCTTGAGCACGACCTTGCCCACGGTGGCGCGGCTCTCCAGCGCGGTGTGCGCCTTGGCGGCCTCGCTGAGCGGGAACGTCGTGGTCAGCGGGGTGAGCCGGCCCTCGGTCAACGCGCGCAGCGACAGCTCTTCCAGCCCGCGCAGGTTCGTGCCCTTCATCATCCGCGGTCCGACGACGACCGACGCGGTGATGCCGAGGCGGTAGAGGTCGGCGGTCTCGATGGGCGTCGGATCGCCCGCCGACCAGCCGAACAGGAGGATCCGCCCGCCGATGCCGAGCAGTTCCAGGGCCTTGCGGCCGGCTTCGCCGCCGACGCCGTCGAGCACGACGGTGACCTCGCCGATGCCCTCGTCCCAGTCCGGCCGGGTGTAGTCGGCCACCACGTCCGCGCCCAGCTGGCGGACCAGGTCCAGCTTGGCGGTGCTCGCCACGCCGACCACCTTCGCGCCGACCGCCTTGGCCTCCTGCACGAACAACGCCCCCAGCCCGCCCGCGGCCGAGGTCACGAGCACCACGTCGTCCGCGGTCAGCTCGGCGATGCGCAGCACGCCCACGGCGGTGCGCCCGGTGCCGATCATGGCCACGGCGGCGTCGTCGGACACGTGGTCGGGCAGCTCGTGCAGCGAGGCGGCGTTCGCCACGGCCTGCTCCGCGTACCCGCCGCCGGCCTGGCCGAGGTGGGCGACGACGCGCTTGCCCAGCCAGTGCGGCTCGACCCCGTCACCCAGCTTCGTGACGACCCCCGCGACCTCACGACCCGGCGTCATGGGCAGCTCGGGCAACGGGAACGGCCCGCCGTGCTCACCGCGGCGGATCGACGTGTCGAGCAGGTGCACCCCGGCCGCGGACACCGCGACCCGCACCTGCCCGGCGCCCGGCTCCGGGTCGGGTGCCTGCTCGTAGCGCAGGTTCTCGGCCGGGCCGAACGCGTGCTGAACGATGGCGTGCATCTCGTGTTCCCCTCTGAAGTCCTGCCCGCCACGCTAGGAGTTCCAGTTAAGTCGAGGTCAAGTGATCTTGGTGTGACGGTCGTCCGGTCGGGCGATCGAGCCGGGTGTCGTGGGTGTCGGCCGAACGTTCGACCAATTCGCGAACGCCGTAATTGCTTTGACGTGGAGCGGTCTGTTCGGAGATAGTCAGGTCGACACCGCGGTGGTGTTCGACGAACCACAAAGGGGACCACGTGAACAGCAGGGAGACCGAGTGGAACGGCTCCGCGACGCGCACGTTCGGTGACCGGGGCCAGCGCTCCTGACCTGCCCGTACGTCGAATGCGACGATACGGTGCGTGATTATTGGAAAATCTTATCGGCCTATTGGTCGCAATGATCGGCGCGCATTCGGCGCGGCTACGGCGGCCCGACCTTCATGGGGTGGGTCGGGGCGGATAAACCCCGGCACGACGGGGTGGGTGACTCCTGTCGGGAAAGGGGGGACGGGCTCGTGCGCCCGTCCCCCGCGGCCATTCGGCCCAGGGTCGCGTCCGGGTGGCGGCGTGCTGTTTGCGGTTCGAACCGGACGGGTAGTCGGTGGGCGTCCGGAGCCCGGTCAGTCGGGCTCGTGGTCCTCAGTTGGAGGGCGAGATGACCCACCACTCGACCGTCGGTCGCGTCAAGGTCGCGGGCCTGCAACCCGCCCAGGTGCTGGCAGGCCTGGTCGGATTGGTCTTCCTCGCGTTGGGTGTGCTGGGCTTCGTGCGCACCGGGTTCGGCGACTTCGCGGGCGACCAGCACGCGACGCTGCTCGGGTTCACGCTGAACCCGCTGCACAACGTGGTCCACCTGGCGTTCGGTGTGCTCGGCCTGCTCATGGCGAGCACGTCCGGCCTGGCCCGGCTGTACGGCTGGATCCTGTTCATCGGCTACGGCGCCGTGCTGCTGTGGGGCCTGGCCCTGGCCGGGGTGTTCTCCACCAACCCCGTCTCCGGCCTCGGCAACCCGCTGGCGCTCAACGTCAACGACAACTGGCTGCACCTGGGCATCGCCGCGCTCGGCCTGCTGATCGCGGTGCTGCCGGCGCGGCGCAAGATCGTGACGGAACCTCCTGTCGACACGCGGACCGGGGAGCCGGTCGTGCCGACAGCTGATTACGAGAGGCCTGGTTACGAGAGGGAAGCGAGTATTCGCGACCCCAAGGCCGATCCGGTGACGCAGGAGATGCCGACGCAGCGCGTCGACGACTCCCGGCACGGCGCGCACCGCGACGAGCGGATCGAGTCGATGGACCCGACCGTGAGCCCGCGGCCCGTCCAGCCGGTCGACCCGGCCATCGCGGAGCAGCACAAGTCGCGGTTCAGCAGGGGACGTTGATCTGAGGTCGCCGACGTGTGACGTGCTGACGGCAAGAAGAGCTGACGGCAACAAGAGCTGAGAGCGAGAAGCGACAACGGTGCACGGTCCCGAGCGGACCGTGCACCGTTGTGTGTGCGGCACTTCAGGCGGCCGAGTCCAGGCGGTCCACCTGGTCGTCGTCCAGCTTGATCTCCAGCGCCCCCAAGGTCTCCTCCAGTTGTGCGACCGAGGTCGCCCCCACCAGCGGGATGATGTCCTGGCGCAGCAGCCAGGCCAGGACGACCTGGTTGACGGTGGCCCCGAGTTCCGCCGCGACCTCGTGCAGCACCGCCAGCCGCCGAGTGGTGCCGGGGTGGTCGTACTCCTCGCCCAACGGCTTGTCCCGGTACCTGCCGGCGAGCAGCGCCGAGTACGCCACCAGCGTCACGTCACCCTCGCTCGCGGCGTAGTCGAGCAGTTCGTCGGTCATGTGGACGTGACCGCCCTCGGGCAGCTTCACGTTCGGCCGGGGGCGGAGGTAGCTGTACCGCTGCTGCACGGCGGTGTAGACCGGCCAGCCGTTGTCCCGCGACACGGTCCGCGCCCGGTCGAACCGCCACGTGGCGTGGTTGCTCGCGCCGATCTCGCGCACCTTGCCCGCGTCCACGAGGGACGCGAACCCGCCGAGCGTGTCCTCGAACGTGACGCGGCGATCCTCGATGTGGCTGTAGTAGAGGTCGATGTGGTCGACGCCCAGCCGTTCGAGGCTCGCCGCGGCGGCACGGCGGACGGTGTGCCCGGCCAGGCCCTCGGCGTTCTCCAGACCGGTGCCGGGGGTCAGCGGACGTGCGCCCACCTTCGTGGCCACCACCATCTCGTCGCGGTTGCCCCGCGCGGCCAGCCAGCGGCCGACCATCCGCTCGCTCTCGTCGCCCGTGCCACCGTCCCAGAACACGTAGTTGTTCGCCGTGTCCAGGAACGTGCCGCCCGCCTCGGCGAAGCGGTCCATGATCGCGAACGAGGTCTCCTGGTCGACCCCCTTGCCGAACGGCAACGTGCCCAGTGCCAGGGCGCTGACCTCCAGTGAACCGATGCGCTGTCGTCTCATGCCGGTCAGCCTGGGTGCTGGAGCGCGGTCCAGGTCAAGCCCCTGGCATGCTGGGTGGTGATGTCGACACTGACGAAATGGGCTCCCGCCGTGCTGGCGCTGGTCCTCGTGGCCAGTCCGGGCGTGTGGCGGTACAGCAGGCACGTCATCACCATCGCGCACGAGGCCGGGCACGCCCTCGTCGCGCTGCTCACCGGCCGTCGGCTGGAGGGCATCAAGCTGAACTCGGACACGTCCGGGGTCACGGTGTCGCGCGGCAGGCCGACCGGCTTCGCGGTCGTGCTCATGTACTTCGCGGGGTACGTGACGCCGTCGTTGCTCGGGCTGGGCGCGGCGGCCCTGGTGACGTCCGAGCAGGTCAGGCCGTTGCTGTGGGCGACGGTGGCGTTGCTGGTCGGGATGCTGATCATGATCCGCAACGCGTTCGGCGTGCTGTCGGTCGTGCTGACCGGGGCGGTGATGTTCGGCGTGTCGTGGTACGCGACGGCGGAGTGGCAGGCGGCGTTCGCGCTGTTCGTGACGTGGTTCTTGCTGCTGGGTGGGGTGCGGCCGGTGGGGGAGTTGCAGCGGCGGCGGATGAGGGGGTTGGCGCGGCAGTCCGATGCCGACCAATTGGCGCGGATCACGCGGGTGCCCGGGTTGGTGTGGGTGCTGGTGTTCGCCGGGGTGACGGTGGGGACGCTGGTGGTGGGTGGGCGGTTGTTGCTGCCGTTGTGAGTGGTTCGGCGGCGGCTCGGTGGTCCGGTCCGGCTCGATTTGACATGGGGCCCTTACGGGCACTCCAGGCAGGCCAAAGCCGGCAGGCCCGGCGGGGTAAAGCGTCCCGCCAGGCCTGCCGNNNNAAAGCCGGCAGGCCCGGCGGGGTAAAGCGTCCCGCCAGGCCTGCCGGCTTCGACCAGCCTAAAGCACCCGAACCCATGTCAAATCGGGCCTCGGTGGGGTGGTTGCGGGTCCGTTGTGAGGCTGTTGGGTGGGTGAGGGCCTCTGCGGGCGGTTGCGGGTCCGTTGTGGGCGGGTACCCGTTCCTTTCTAGGAAGAGCTAGGGAGGACGCGATGACCGACACCGTTGCCGACTTCGTGCTGCGCCGTCTGCGGGACTGGGGTGTCGAGCACGTCTTCGCCTATCCGGGTGATGGCATCAACGGGCTGGTTGCGGCTTTTGGGCGGAGTGGTGATCGGCCCAGGTTTGTGCAGGCGCGGCACGAGGAGATGTCCGCGTTGGAGGCCGTGGGGTATGCGAAGTTCGGTGGGCGGGTCGGGGTGTGCATGGCGACGTCCGGGCCCGGGGCGATTCACCTGTTGAACGGGTTGTACGACGCGAAGTTGGACCACGTGCCGGTGGTGGCGATCGTGGGGCAGACCGCTCGTACGGCGATGGGTGGGAGTTATCAGCAGGAGGTGGACCTGCACTCGTTGTTCAAGGATGTCGCGTCGGAGTACTTGGTGGACGTGACGGTGCCCGAGCAGTTGCCCAACGCGTTGGACCGGGCCATTCGGACGGCGGAGGCGGAGCGGGCGCCCACGGCGTTGATCATTCCGGCGGACGTGCAGGAGTTGGAGTACTCGCCGCCCGGGCACGCGTTCAAGCACGTGCCGTCCAGTGCGCCCAGCAGGGGGTGGGCGACGGCCGTGCCGGCGGCGGAGGACGTGGAGCGGGCGGTGGAGGTGTTGAACGCGGGGGAGAAGGTGGCGATTCTCGTCGGGCAGGGTGCACGGGGGGCTGCGGACGAGGTGCGGCAGGTGGCCGAGTTGTTGGGGGCGGGGGTGGCGAAGGCGTTGTTGGGCAAGGACGTGCTGCCTGATGACGAGCCTTGGGTGACCGGGTCGATCGGGTTGTTGGGTACGCGGCCCAGTTATGAGTTGATGCGGGACTGCGACACGTTGTTGATCGTGGGTTCGAGCTTTCCGTACTCGCAGTTCCTGCCCGAGTTCGGCAAGGCGCGGGCGGTGCAGGTGGATGTCGACGGGCGGTTCATCGGGATGCGGTACCCGACCGAGGTGAACTTGGTCGGTGACGCGGGGGCGACGTTGCGGGCGATGGTCCCGTTGTTGCGGCGCAAGGAGGACCGGGGTTGGCGGGAGGCTGTCGAGGGTGGGGTGGCCGAGTGGTGGGAGGCGTTGCGTCGGCAGTCCTTTGTGGACGCGGAGCCGGTGAACCCGATGCGGATCATGTGGGAGTTGTCGCCGCGGTTGCCCGAAGACGCGATCGTGACCGCTGATTCCGGTTCCGCGGCGAACTGGTACGCGCGGTTGGTGAAGTTGCGGGGGCGGATGCGGGGGTCGTTGTCGGGCACGTTGGCGACGATGGGCGCCGGGGTGCCGTACGCGATCGGGGCGAAGTTCGTGCATCCGGAACGGCCGGTGGTGGCGTTGGTCGGTGACGGCGCGATGCAGATGAACGGGTTGGCCGAGTTGATCACGATCGCGCGCTACTACGAAGAGTGGTCGGATCCGAGGTGCGTGGTGTGCGTCCTGCACAACAACGACCTCAACCAGGTGACGTGGGAGTTGCGGGCGATGGGTGGCGCGCCCAAGTTCGAGCAGTCGCAGGTGCTGCCCGACGTGGGTTACGCGTCGTTCGCCCGGTCTGTCGGGTTGGGCGGGATCGACGTGTCCGACCCCGCCGACCTGGGCGCTGCGTGGGACGAGGCGCTGTCCGCTTCCCGGCCCGTGGTGCTGGACGTGCGGTGCGACCCGAACGTGCCGCCGATCCCGCCGCACACGACGTTCGAGCAGACCAAGGCCACCGCCGAGGCGATGCTGAGGGGCGACCCGGACGCGTGGGACGTGGTCCGGCGCGGGGTGGCGACCAAGGTTCAGGAGTTCCTGCGCGGGTAACCGGTGGCCATGGTGAGCATCGGTTACTTCCTCTCCAGCGAGGAGCACGGGCCGCGCGAGCTGGTGAAGCAGGCGCGGTGGGCGGAGCGGGCCGGGTTCGAGCGCCTGTGGATCTCCGACCACTACCACCCGTGGAACCGCGAGCAGGGGAACAGCCCGTTCGTGTGGTCCGTCATCGGGGCGCTGTCGGAGGTCACGTCGTTGCCCATCACGACCGCTGTCACCTGTCCGACGTTACGAATTCACCCGGCCGTGGTGGCTCAGGCCGCGGCGACGGCCGCCGTCCAGTGCCGGGGCGGGTTCACCCTCGGGGTGGGCACCGGCGAGGCGTTGAACGAGCACATCTTCGGCGACCCGTGGCCGTCCGCCCCGGAACGGCTGGAGATGCTGGAAGAGGCCGTCGAGGTGATGCGGGCGCTGTGGACCGGCGAGGAGGTCAGCCACCGCGGCGAGCACTACACGGTCGAGAACGCGCGGCTCTACACGGTGCCGCCGTCACCCGTTCCGGTGTACGTGTCGGCGTTCGGGCCGAAGGCGGCGGAGGTGGCCGGGCGGATCGGCGACGGCCTGTGCTCCACGATGCCGGACTCCGCGCTGCTCGCGAAGTTCCGGGCCGCCGGCGGCGCGGGCAAGCCGACGCAGGCCGGGTTCAAGGTGTGCCACGCGTCGTCCGCCGAAGCGGCCGTGAAGACGGCGCACCGGCTGTGGGCGAACGAGCAGCTGCCCGGCGAACTGGCCCAGGTGCTGCCGACGCCCCGGCACTTCGAGCAGGCGTCGGAGCTGGTCACCGAGGACATGGTGGCCTCGGCGCTGCCCGTCGGGCCCGACCCGGGGCCTTACCTGGACCGCGTCCGCGAGTTCGCCGACGCGGGCTACGACGAGGTGTACGTGAACCAGATCGGCCCGGACCAGGAGCGGTTCTTCTCGTTCTGGGCCGAGTCCGTCGCGCCCGAGCTGACGGGCGCCGTCGCCGCGCGGGGAGGAGTGCGATGACCGATCCGAACGAACGACCGCTGGACGAGATCGAGCAGTTCGACGAGGACGAGCTCGGCGTGGATCCGCTGGAGCGCGGTGTCGAGCCGCCTGAGCACTGGAGCGCCGCCGACCGCCACGGCACCACGAAACGCGAGCTGCGCGAGGGCGAGACGCTCGACGAGCGGCTGGCGCAGGAGGAGCCGGAGTGAATCCCGCCGGCCCGGTAATCCATCCGATGAGGCGCACCACGTTTGCCCCCCGGGGACCAGCGGGTAAGCCGTGATCAAGCACCTGTGACACCGCAAGGGGGTTCATCCGATGACCAGCACCGCGCGCTTGCCCAAGCCCGTGACCGACGTCTGGGACTGGCAGAAGGAAGGGTTGTGCCGAGGCCGTGACAGCGCGGTCTTCTTCCACCCGGACAACGAGCGCGGCTCCGCCCGCGCCGCCCGCGAGGACAAGGCCAAGCAGCTCTGCGCCCGCTGTCCCGTCGTGGACCCGTGCCGCGAGCACGCGCTCGCGGTGCAGGAGCCGTACGGCGTCTGGGGCGGCATGGGCGAGGACGAACGCCGCCGAATCATCGCCAACCGCCGCCGTTCCGCCGCCTGACGGCCGGTCGCCGCCGGTCGCCCGGGCCCGCCCCCGCCCCGGACCCCACGCGCGCGGAGGCCGCCTGACCCGATCGTCAGGCGGCCTCCGCGCGTCGTCCTATTCGGTCAGTCCCTCGCGCAACTGCCGCAGCGTCTTGGCCAGCAGGCGCGACACGTGCATCTGCGAGATGCCGACCTTCTGCGCGATCTGCGTCTGCGTCATGTTCCCGAAGAACCGCATCACCACGATCTTCCGCTCCCGCTCCGGCAGCTTCTCCAGCAACGGGTGCAGGGCCTCGCGCTGCTCGATCGCCTCCAGCTCCGGGTCCTCCTCGCCGAGCGTGCTGCCCAGCGAGATGGAGCTGTCGTCGGCCACGAGCAGGTCGTCCAACGACGCGCTGTGGTAGGCGTTGCCCGCCGCCAGGCCCTCGTGGATCTCCTCCCGGGTCAACCCCAGGTGCTGCGCCAGCTCGCTCGGCGTCGGCGCGCGGCCCAGCTCCTGCGACAGCCGCGCCGACCCCGCGTTGATCGCCAGGTGCAGCTCCTTGAGCCGCCGCGGCATGCGCACCGACCAGCTGGAGTCCCGGAAGTACTTCCGGACCTCGCCCATGATCGTCGGCACCGCGAACGACAGGAAGTCGCTGCCGCGCTCCGGGTCGAACCGGTCCACCGCGTTGATCAACCCGACCGTGGCCACCTGCACCAGGTCGTCGTGCGGCTCGCCCCGGTGGCCGAACCGCCGGGCGATGTGCTTGGCCACGGGCAGGTGCTCGGTCACCAGCTCGTCGCGCAGCCGCTCCCGCTCCGGGTCGTCCTTCGCGGTCGCGGCGAGCTGGACGAACAGCGGCGCCAGGTGGTCGTAGTCACCCTGGGTGCCGGACCGCGTCGTGCCCCCGTCCGACCCCGTCACGCATCCACCGTCCCCAGCGACCGCTTGACCAGGTCGATGTGCACCTCGAACGCGTCCGACTGCGGCGCGACCCACGTCGTCACCGAATCGACCAGGGCGCTCAGCACGCGCCAGCCGAAGCTGTCCCGGTCCGGTGGCGCGGACCGCTCCGAGCCCACCTTGGTGAACACCTGCACCGAACCGTCCACCACGACGAACTGGGCGCTGAGCACGGCGCCACGCGCGGCCAGCGAGATCAGGGTCGAGCACGCCTCGTCGACCGCCAGCTTCAGGTCCTCGATGGAGTCAAGGTCGAAGTCCTGCCGCATGGCGATGTCCGCCGCCACGGCTCGGACGATCGACAGCTGCGTGGGGTCGGCCGCCATCCGCAACTCGACCCCGGCCAGGGCGTTATCCGACTCACCGCTTCGCGGCTCAGTGTGCGACACGCTCACCTCGTCGTCCGTTCTGTCTCGTTGTGCTGCTGAAGCTATCGGTACCCGAATTGATCGTCGCTCACACGTGTAGCCGACGCGCGGGCCGGGAAGACTGACTGGTGCGACGGGGAGGCCTTTTGACCGATCAACTCGCGGACCACCACTGGGGAGTGGAGTTCCCGGCACAGCCCGGGCAGCTCGCGGCGGTCCGCGCCCGGCTCGACGCCTGGCTGGCCGCCGAGGGCCTGCCCGAGGACGACCGGTACGACCTGCTCCTCGCGGTGAACGAAGCCGCCAGCAACGCCGTGGAGCACGCGTACCGCCCTGACGAGGGCGGCGTGGTCCACATCGACGCCGACGCCAGACCCGACGGCAGCGTGCGCGTCGTCGTCGCCGACCACGGTGGCTGGCGCGTGCCGCCGCCGACCCTGACCGCCCGCGGCCGCGGGCTGCTGCTCATGCGCGAGAACGTCGACGAGGTGCTGGTCGACCGCGGCGCCGGCGGCACCACCGTCACCCTGCTCCTCGCGCCCCGCCACCCGCACCGCGGCACGTTCCTCGCCGCGCCGCCACCACCCGATCCGGTGGACGTGACCGCGCGGGACGGCTGGGTGGAGGTGCACGTGCGCGGTGACGTGCCGGCGCACGCCGCGCCCGCCGTCCGCCGCCGCATCCTGACCGCCGCACGCGGCGGCACCGTGCCGGTGGTCGTCGACCTGCGGTCTCTCGGCGAGCGCAACGAAGGTCTGGTCCGGAGCCTGCGCGCGGTCGCGGAGGCCGCCGCCGCGGCCGGCAACCGGGTCGTCGTGCGCGCACCCGAAGACGGCCACGCCCGCCGCGCGCTCGTCGCGGCGGGCGTCGACCAAGTCGTCGACCTGGTGCCGCACGTCTAGTCCCGTCGTCCGGCCGCTCAGCGCGGCTCGTCCGCCTCCAGCGCCTGCTCGACCGACTCGAACACGCTGAACACCTCACCCAGGCCGGTCGCGGCCAGCGGGCGGGTCACGGCGCGTTCCACCGCCACGACGCGGAACGCCGCGTCACGGCGCTTGGCGTGCTGCGACGCCTCCACCAGCACGGCCAGACCGGCCGAGCCGAGGAAGCTCACGCCCGACAGGTCGAGCACCAGCGCGTTGCCCGCGTCGAGGTGCTTGAGCGCGTCCGCGCGCAGCTGCGGTGCGGTGAGCATGTCGACCTCACCGTTCACCGCGAGCACGGTGACGCCATCGGCCGCGGTGCGCGCGGCGAGTCCGAGCTGCCCGGCCCGCGGGCTGTCGGCCGCGGCGGACTCGGCTCCGCTCGTCGCCACGACGTCCGGATCCTGAACCGTCACGAGGCACTCCTCTTCAGCTGGAACCGCTGGGTGGGAAGCCCGGACGCACCAAGTGTGCGCGCAGCACTGAACAGCAGCGTGGCGGAAACGTTTCCCCGCTAGCCGGACTTCCCGGCGCGGCTGTTGGCTCAACCGCTGCGCCACCCACCGTACGTAGCCCGTGGCGACACCACAAGCGCACGGGCGGCGACCCGATAGGCGCAAGTGTAGTGCGCAGCTCGGTGTGCGGTGGGCGACGGACGGTGAGCGGTTTGGTACCTCCGGGGCCGGTTACACCTCGAGGGAAGCGTTCCCACCCGTCGTGCGCAACTTGGCGACGCAACGGCCCGCCGGCCGAGACCGGGCACGAATGAGGAGGTGGTCTCGACCACAGTCGCGCAGAATCGGGTGACGGGGATAACGCCGCGAGAGCCGTGAGCGACAACCCTGGTGGAGGGATTTCACATGAGCACCAGAACGGAAACCGAGACCGAGCCCGCGAAGCGCGGGGCGGCGCGTGCCGGCACCACAGGCGCGGCGGCGCTGCCCACAGCCCCCTGCAGCGTGGTCTGGAGCAAGGGCCACGCCTACGTGCTCGAAGGTTTCCGGGCCCGCTGGGTGGGCGTCGACGACCGCGGTCGTCCGCAGGCGCTCAGCGGTGACGAACTGCAACGCCGCGGCTGGAGCCGCACCCGTTCGAACAACTGAGCGAGGCGCGCGGGCCTCGCACCGCGAGTCGACCACCGGTGCACGCCGGGCGGCCATCTACAGTGCGGACGTGTCGCACGATCCAGCCGACCGGCTGCTGACCATCCCGAACGCGCTGAGCGTGTTGCGGCTGCTCGGCGTGCCCCTGTTCCTGTACCTGCTGCTCGGACCGCACGCGGACGGCTGGGCGCTGGTCGTGCTGGTCGCGGCGGGCCTGTCCGACTGGCTCGACGGCAAGATCGCCCGGTGGCTCGACCAGGCCAGCAGGCTCGGCGCCCTGCTCGACCCGGCCGCCGACCGCCTCTACATCCTCGCCACGCTGGTGGCGTTCGTCGTGCGCGGCATCGTGCCCTGGTGGGTGGCGGCGGTGCTGGTCGGCCGCGAACTCGTCGTCGGCGTCTGCCTGCCCGTGCTCCGGGCCCGCGGCTACGGCCCGTTCGAGGTCAACTACCTCGGCAAGGCGGCCACGTTCAACCTGCTCTACGCGTTCCCCATGCTCCTGCTCGCCCAGGGCACGTCGACCGCCGCGCAGATCGCCCGTCCGGTGGCCTACGCGTTCATGGTCTGGGGAGGAGCCTTGTACCTGTGGTCGGGCGTGCTGTACGTCTACCAGTTCACCCTCGCGATGCGGCGATCGCCGGGTGTCGCGTCGGCCTGAACGCCGACGTGGGAAGATCCGGCGGAGCGTTGATCCACCGTCATTGAAGGAGCACACCGCGGTGATTCCCGAGGAGCTCAAGTACACCGAGGAACATGAGTGGGTGCTGCGCACTGGTGAGGACACCGTGCGCGTGGGCATCACCGACTACGCCCAGGAACAGCTCGGCGACGTCGTGTTCGTCCAGCTCCCGGAACTCGGCGAGCAGGTCGCGGCCGGCCAGACGCTGGGCGAGGTGGAGTCGACCAAGAGCGTGTCGGACATCTACGCGCCGCTCGCCGGTGAGGTCGTCGCCCGCAACGACTCGCTCGACCAACAGCCCGACCTGGTGAACTCCGACCCGTACGGCGAGGGGTGGATGGTGGAATTGCGGCTGGAGGACCCGACCGCGGTCGACGACCTGCTCGACGCCGCCGCGTACCAGGAGCTGGCGGCATCGGAGTGACGTCGATCTTCCGGCGGCTCTTCGGTCGGTGGGGGAGCCGCTCCTCAGACAAGGGTTCGGGCACGATAGGTTCTAGCGGTCTTGACGGTTCCAGCAGCAGGAGGAGAGCTCAGGTGAGCACGAACGACGGGCCAGGCGTTCCGCCCGAGCAGTCCCCGGAGCGGACCTCCGTTTTCCGGGCCGACTTCCTCGCCGAGGTCGAGGGCGCCGAGGCGCCCGCCCAGGAGCCGGCCGTCGCGGGTGTCGACGCACTGCCCGCCGGTTCGGCGCTGCTCGTGGTCAAGCGCGGCCCCAACGCGGGGTCGAGGTTCCTGCTGGACCGCGACACGACGAGCGCGGGGCGGCACCCCGACAGCGACATCTTCCTCGACGACGTGACGGTCTCCCGCCGCCACGCCGAGTTCCGCCGCGAGGGCGGCGAGTTCGTGGTCATCGACGTGGGCAGCCTCAACGGCACCTACGTCAACCGCGAGCCCGTCGACCAGGCGGTGCTGGCGAACGGCGACGAGGTGCAGATCGGCAAGTTCCGCCTGGTGTTCCTGACCGGTCCGGGCGCCGGGGGCCAGGGGGCCTGAGCGATGGGGCTCCGGTGACGGCGGCCGGGCGGCCACGCGGGGGGTTGAGCATCGGGGCGGTGCTGGCGCAGCTGCGACCCGACTTCCCCGACGTCACCATCTCCAAGATCCGGTTCCTGGAATCGGAGGGGCTGGTCCGCCCGGCGCGCACGGCCTCGGGCTACCGGCAGTTCACGTCCGCCGACGTGGACCGCCTGCGGTACATCCTGTCCGCGCAACGCGACAGGTACCTGCCGCTGAAGGTCATCAAGGAGCAGCTGGACGCGGCCGACCAGGGCGCGTCGAAGGCGATGCGCGCGGTCGACCTCTCACCGGCCGCCGGGCACCGGGTCACCCGCGACGACCTGCTGGCGCGGGCGGGCATCGAGCCGGCCGTGCTGGTGGACCTGGAGCAGCACGGTCTGATCAGGCCTGGCGCGGGCGGTTTCTACGACCACGAGGCCGTGCAGATCGCCTCGACCGTGCGGGCCATGGCCGAGCACGGGTTGGAAGCACGCCACCTGCGCCCGTTCCGCGTCGCCGCCGACCGCGAGATCGGCTTGGTGGAACAGGTCGTCGGCGCCGCGCACCGGCAACGCGACCGTGAAGAGGTCGTGCGGGAATTGGCGGCGCTCTCCGTAACGTTGCACACACTCCTCGTGAAGGTGGGCCTGCGCGAAGTCGTCGCCCGCCCTGTTTCGCCGAGGTGAACGCGTGTCCGCATCGTGATCCGAAGCGGCCGGGCGGTTGCGCACAGGGCCCGCTTGGCGGGTAGCGTCGAAAGAGTACGTGGGGGATCCTCGTTGGTAGCGGGGACGCCAGAATTTCAGCGCGCTGAGGGAGGCGAGACCCGATGAGCGAAATGCGCGTCGTCGGCGTGCGGGTGGAACTGCCCGCCAACCAGCCGATCCTGCTGCTGCGCGAAACCGAGGGCGAACGGTACCTGCCGATCTGGATCGGATCGGTCGAGGCCACGGCGATCGCGTTGGAGCAGCAAGGTGTCCGTCCTGCCCGACCGTTGACGCACGACCTGCTCAAGGACGTCATCGGAGCCCTCGGCCGGCAGCTGGAACAAGTGCGGATCACGGACCTGCAGGAAGGCACGTACTTCGCGGAACTCGTCTTCGACGGCGACATCCGCGTCTCCGCGCGCCCGAGCGACTCGGTGGCCCTGGCCCTGCGGATCGGCGTGCCGATCCACGCGGAGGAGTCCGTGCTGGCCGAGGCAGGCCTGATCATCCCGGACGAGCAGGAGGACGAGGTCGAGAAGTTCCGCGAGTTCCTCGACTCGGTCTCCCCGGAAGACTTCCGCGGCGCGGACACCTGACCAACACCCCTGGCCCCTGACCGACCGGGCCCGGCCACAGCCCCACACACGAGGCTCCACACCACGCCCTTCCTTCCCAAAGGGAGGGCTTCGTGTCATCCCGCCGACCTGGCTGTGCCCTACCGCGCGTGTCAAGGGGGCGCGGGTTCACCTCTGCCCGCGGCTTGCACTGATGTCGCGCGCCCCCTTGATACGTGTGGTAGCCCGTAGGGAGGTCGGTGGGATGACACGAAACCCGCACCACAACGGACCCGGCGCATAACCACCAAACCAGGCGTCATCCTGCTGATCTGCCCGTCCGGCGAGGACATGCTTTAAAGCTTGTACTCAAGCCCCGGCCCCATTCACGTTCTCCCACCGCGAACACCCCCACGCCGTGCGCGCAGCGTCATCGACCAACCCCACACCCCACCTCCGGGTGTCACACCCCCGAGTTACACACCGTCAACCTCCCCCAGCTAAACGATCACTAAACGTCACCCGAATGGCTTACGCCAGCCGACTCTCTCAACCTCAACCTCACGTTGAGGTCAGACACGCCCCGCGCGTCGCGTTGACCTGCCCCCTAGGCGGTCTTACCGTCGAACTCAGGTGAATTGCCACGGTGTGATTCGGACACCGCGGCGGCTTCACGTTGGTCGCCGGTCGTCGTGACCGGACCGAGGGGAGGCAGGCGTGGTCGAGGAAGCGCCCATCCGGGCCGGATCCGGCGAACAGGGTGAGCTGTTCCCGGACTCCTCGCTGCCGGACGAACTGGTCGGGTACCGCGGCCCCGCCGCGTGCCAGATCGCGGGCATCACCTACCGCCAGCTGGACTACTGGGCGCGCACGGGGTTGGTCAACCCGACGATAAGGAGTGCCCACGGCTCCGGCAGTCAACGGCTCTACTCGTTCAAGGACATCCTGGTCCTCAAGGTCGTCAAGCGGCTGCTGGACACCGGTGTCTCGCTGCAGAACATCCGGGTCGCGGTCGACCACCTGCGTCGCCGCGGCGTGCAGGACCTGGCCCGGATCACGTTGTTCAGCGACGGCACCACCGTCTACGAGTGCACGTCGCCCGAGGAGGTGGTCGACCTGCTCCAGGGCGGCCAAGGGGTGTTCGGCATCGCGGTCTCCGGCGCGATGCGGGAGATCAGCGGCACGATCCACGACTTCCCCGCCGAACGCGCGGACGGCGCCGAGATCGTGGAGGCGGCCGACGACGAACTGTCCCGCCGCCGCCGCACGAGGGCCATCGGCTGAAGCTGAGCGGTGCCGACCCGGCGCAACGCGGTGAGCTGCCCGACCGGCGCGACGCACCGGGATCCACCCGGCGCAACGCGGTGAAGCCGACCGACCGGCACGACCGGCGCAACGCACTGGGATCCACCCGGCGCAACCTGGTGAGATCCACGTCGCGCCGGCGATACCGCTCACCCACCCGCCGGGTACGATTCCGCGCGTAGTCGCTTTATCCCGTGCGGGAGAGTCCGAGCCAGCCTCGGCGCCGAAGGAGCAAATCCTCCCCGGAACCTCTCAGGCGCAAGGACCGTGCGGGTGAGACGCCTCTGGAAAGCGGGTCGGGCAGCACCGACCGACCCCGCCGACGGTGCAAGCCCGACAGCCGGGTGAAGCTCTCAGGCGCCCGACGACGGGCAGAAGACAGAGGGGGAGGGCAACGGCAGAAGTCTGTCCGGAGCCCTGGAGGCCAGCACCGATGACGCAGGACCGCATCCCCCTCGCCGCACTCGAGCACGGCACCCCGTTCGCCGACCGGCACGTGGGCCCGCGGCCCGCCGAGCTGGCCCGCATCCTCGACGTGATCGGCGTCGGCTCCCTGGAGGAACTGGCGCAGCACGCCGTCCCCGAGTCGATCCGCGAGCGCGACCTGGTGCTGGACCTGCCCGCGCCCGCCACCGAGACCGAGGCGCTGGCCGAGCTGCGCGCCCTCGCCTCCCGCAACCGCCCGATGACGCAGATGATCGGGCTCGGCTACTACGGCACGACCACGCCGCCGGTGATCCGCCGCAACGTGCTGGAAAGCCCCGCCTGGTACACCGCGTACACGCCGTACCAGCCCGAGATCTCCCAGGGCCGTCTCGAAGCCCTGCTGAACTTCCAGACGATGGTCGCCGACCTGACCGGTCTGCCGCTGTCCAACGCGTCGATGCTGGACGAGTCCACCGCCGCCGCCGAGGCGATGACGCTGGTCCGCCGCGCGGGACGGTCGAAGTCGAACAAGTTCGTGGTGGACGCCGACACGTTGCCGCAGACGCTGGCCGTCATCGAGACGCGCGCCGAGCCGCTGGGCATCGAGATCGTCACGGCCGACCTGTCGCAGGGCATCGAAGGCCTCGGCCTCGGCGGCGACTTCTTCGGCGTGCTGCTGTCGTACCCCGGCGCGTCCGGCGTGGTGCGCGACCACTCGGCGGTCGTCGAGGAGGTCCACAAGGCGGGTGCGCACGCCGTGGTCGCCGCCGACCTGCTGGCGTTGACGCTGCTGCGCCCGCCCGGCGAGATCGGCGCGGACGTCGTCATCGGCACCACGCAGCGGTTCGGCGTGCCGATCGGGTTCGGCGGGCCGCACGCGGGTTACATGGCCGTGCGCCAGGGCTTGGAGCGGCAGCTGCCCGGACGGCTCGTCGGCGTGTCCGTGGACGCGGACGGCTCGCTCGCGTACCGCCTCGCGCTGCAGACGCGTGAGCAGCACATCCGCCGGGAGAAGGCGACCAGCAACATCTGCACCGCGCAGGTCCTGCTCGCGGTGATCGCGTCGATGTACGCGGTGTACCACGGTCCGGAAGGGCTGAGGGCGATCGCGACGCGCGCCCACCGGATGGCGACCGTGCTGGCCGCCGGCCTGCTGGAGGGCGGTGTCGAGGTCGTGCACGGCGAGTTCTTCGACACCGTGCGCGCCCGGGTGGAGGGCCGCGCCGCCGCCGTCGTCTCCGCCGCACGTGACCTCGGCGTGAACCTGTGGCAGGTCGACGACGACGTGGTGTCCGTCGCGTGCGACGAGACCACCACGCGCGAGCACCTCGACGCGGTGTGGCAGGCGTTCGGCGTGACCGTCGCCGACGTGGACGGCCTGGACGCCGACACCGCCGACGGCATCCCCGCCGACCTGCGCCGCACCAGCGACTACCTGACCCACCCGGTGTTCCACGCGCACCGCTCCGAGACCGCGCTGCTGCGCTACCTGCGCGCGTTGTCGGACAAGGACGTGGCGCTGGACCGCAGCATGATCCCGCTGGGCTCGTGCACGATGAAGCTCAACGCCACGGCCGAGATGGAGCCCATCACGTGGCCGGAGTTCGCCGACCTGCACCCGTTCGCGCCCGCGTCGGACGCCGAGGGGCTGCTGAGCATCGTCGGCGACCTGGAGCGCTGGATGGCCGAGATCACCGGGTACGACGCGGTGTCGTTGCAGCCCAACGCGGGCAGCCAGGGTGAGTTCGCGGGCCTGCTGGCGATCCGCGCCTACCACCGGGCCAACGGCGACGCGCACCGCGACGTGTGCCTGATCCCGTCCAGCGCGCACGGCACCAACGCCGCGTCCGCCGTGATGGCCGGGATGCGGGTCGTGGTCGTCAAGTGCGACGACCACGGGAACGTGGACGTCGACCACCTGCGTTCGACGATCGACGCGCACCGCGACGACCTGGCCGCGATCATGATCACGTACCCGTCGACGCACGGCGTGTACGAGGACACCGTGCGCGAGGTGTGCGGGCTGGTGCACGACGCCGGCGGCCAGGTGTACGTGGACGGCGCGAACCTCAACGCGCTGATCGGCCTGGCGCAGTACGGCAAGTTCGGGTCGGACGTGTCGCACCTGAACCTGCACAAGACGTTCTGCATCCCGCACGGCGGCGGTGGCCCGGGTGTCGGCCCGATCGGCGTGCGGTCGCACCTCGCGCCGTTCCTGCCGAACCACCCGTTGCAGCCCACCGCGGGCCCGGCGACCGGCGTCGGCCCGATAAGCGCCGCGCCGTGGGGCTCGGCGTCGATCCTGCCGATCTCGTGGGCGTACGTGCGGATGATGGGCGCCGACGGTCTCCGCCGCGCCACCCTCACCGCCGTCGCGGCCGCGAACTACGTGGCCCGCCGCCTGGACGAGCACTTCCCCGTGCTCTACACCGGCGAGGGCGGGTTCGTGGCCCACGAGTGCATCCTCGACCTGCGTCCGATCACCAAGGCGACCGGCGTGACGGTGGACGACGTGGCGAAGCGGTTGGCGGACTACGGGCTGCACGCGCCGACCATGTCGTTCCCGGTGGCGGGCACGCTCATGGTGGAGCCGACGGAGAGCGAGGACCTGGCCGAGATCGACCGGTTCATCGACGCGATGATCGCGATCCGGCACGAGATCGACCGCGTCGGCTCGGGGGAGTGGCCGGCGGACGACAACCCGCTGCGCAACGCGCCGCACACGGCGGCCTCCATCGCGACCGAGTGGAACCACCCGTACAGCCGCGAGGTTGCGGTGTTCCCGGCGGGCACCTCGGCGCCGAAGGTCTGGCCTCCGGTGCGTCGCATCGACGGCGCCAAGGGCGACCGCAACCTGGTCTGCTCGTGCCCGCCGGTCTCGGCTTACGGCGGCTGATCCAACCGGCTGATCCACCAGCTGATCGAGGCGACACGGCGGGCCAACCCGGCTGATCGGGCGGCCCGCCGTCACGGCACGACACCGGCGGACCGGCGTTGGCTAAAGTCCGCCGGATGAGCTTCGTGACCGTTCGTCACCACCTCTACACCGTGAGCCGTCCGTCCCGCGGGGCGCCGGTGGTGGACGACATCGCCCGGCAGAACGGCGTCGGTCCCGTCGACGTCGACCTGTTGCGAGCTCTCGAGGTCAACGCCCTCGCTCCGGCTGCCCCGCACGCGGTCAAGCACGGCACTCGCCTGCACGAGTTGGCGCTGATCACCTCTTACCTGCGGATCACGGCCGCGAACGCGTTCGTGCTGCGCGCCGACGACTACGGTTCGAGCTCCCGCCGCATCAAGTCGTTCGTGTCCGAGGCGGTGGGGCTGGGGATGCTGACGGAACTCGTCCGGCACCTGGCGGGCGGGGGCCGGATGGGACCGTTGTACGACTTCGACGCCCTGCCCGCCACGCTGGCGGGGCGGTTCCGCCGCCCCGGGGTGCGGCCCGACTTGTTGTTCGCCATGGAACGGCACTGGCTCGCAGGTGAATCGCGAGGGCGGACGGAACGCCGGCCGGTCCGGGTGACGAAGGAACCCCGGAAGCGCCTGGACGCGCTGCTGCCGTGGGCGGCGGCCCACGGCGACCACCCCCTGGTGATGACCTGGTGCTACCTCGCCGGCACCGGCGTGACCGTCGACGTCTACCGCGAGGCCGGCCAGGGCGAGCGGCTCGCGCTCGACTTCACCGGCCGGCGAAACGGCCCGGCGAAAGCGGGGGACGGCGAGTGGCTGCGTGATCGGCAGTCGGACGACGTCGGGACCGAGTACCTCTTCGAACACGTGCTCGCCACCCGTGCGCGCGTCGAAGAGCAGCTGTACAGCAGCGCGCCGCCGACCGGCATCCGCATCGCCGAACGGCCGTTGCGCGGTGGTTGGACGCCCGCCGACCTCATCGCGGGGGAGCCCGGAGCGCTGTTCCTCGGCGTGTTGGAGCGCCCGGTCAGCCCGGAGGAAGGGCTGGAGTCCGCCGCCGTGCTCGCGGACCGCGGGATCGACGACGGGAGCGGTCTGTCCGTGTTGATCCGCGAGCGGCTGGTCCTGGCCCTGGCGACCGGGAGGACCGGGCAGCCCTGGGACGTGCTCGGCGGTCAGCTCAGCTCGTAGTCCAGCTCGAACCGGCCCGGTTCGCCCTGTGCCCACGTGATGCGGCCCGTGCCGGTCAAACCGGCCAGGTCGCCGGTCGCCGAGACGACGGTGAACGTCGCGTCCGCCACGCCGTCGCGGAAGCCGCCCGTGTGGTGCAGGACGAAGCTGCCCGTCCGACCCTTCAGGGTGCCGGTGACGACCTCGTAGCCCGTCGAGACGCACGAGTCGTCGTCCGGGTACGACATGACGAAACGCAGGTCGCCCACCGCCTCCAGGTCACCGGTGTACGCGACGGTCATGCCGCCGGTCGTCTGCTTCGGGCCGGTGACTTCGTCGTAGCGCTTGCCGTCCCACGTGTGCTCGTCCCAGCTCTTCATGTCCGCACTGGCGGTGACGTGTGTGGTCATGCCGTGGAGCTTGCCGGGCATACCTGACAGCTCCTGTCAGGATGACGCCATGCGTGCCAGCCGACTGCTGTCCCTGCTCCTCCTGCTCCAGTCGCGCGGCCGGATGACGGCGCAGGAGTTGGCGGACGAGTTGGAGGTCTCGGTCCGCACGGTCTACCGCGACGTGGAGGCGCTCGGCGCGTCCGGCGTCCCCGTGTACGCCGACCGGGGGCCGGCGGGGGGCTACCGGCTGGTCGACGGGTACCGCACCCGGCTCACCGGGCTGACCACCGAGGAGGCCGACTCGCTGTTCCTGGCGGGCCTGCCGGGACCGGCGGCCGAACTCGGGTTGGGCGCGGTGGTGGCGGCGGCGCAGCTCAAGGTGCTCGCGGCGCTGCCGCCGGAGCTCCGGTCGCGGGCCGCGCGGGTTCGGGAGAGGTTCCACCTGGACGCGCCCGGCTGGTTCCGCGGCAACGTGGGGACGCCGCACGTGGCGGAGATCGCGGAGGCGGTGTGGCAGCAGCGGCGGCTGCGGATCCGGTACGTGCGGTGGGCGCAGGTCGAGGTGGAGCGGACGGTGGAGCCGCTCGGGCTCGTGCTCAAGGCGGGCACCTGGTACCTCGTCGCCCGGACGGACGGCCTGCGCACGTACCGGGTCTCGCGGGTGCTGGAGCTGACCGCGCTGGACGAGTCGTTCGACCGACCTGAGGGGTTCGACCTCGCCGAGTACTGGGCCGGCTGGTCCGAGCGGTTCGAGGAGCGCATGTACCCGATGCGGGTCACGGTCCGGATGACGCCGAACGGGCTCCGAAGCGCCCGAGTCCTGCTCGGCCTCCCGGCCGCGCGCGAACTGGAGGACATCGAGCCCGAAGGCGAGTGGACGACGGTCCGCGTGCCGGTCGAGTCGCTGGACCACGCGGTGGTCGACCTGCTCCGCCTCGGCCCCGACGTCGAGGTGCTGGAGCCGGCGGAGCTGCGCGACCGCGTCATCGCCCGGATCGCCGCGATGGCCGCCGTCTACGAGCGGTGAACGTGCTACGGTTACACGTGTAAGAAAGTTCTTACACGTGAAGGAGTGCCATGACAGGCCCCGGCACCTCACCGACCGGTGACCAGCTGGTCGAGGTGCTGGCCGCGCTGTCCAACCCGTTGCGGCTGCGCATCGTGGCCACCCTGGCGGGCGGTCGCGACTACGTGAGCAACCTCGCCCGGGTGATCGGGGTCAGCCGGCCGCTGCTGCACATGCACCTGCAACGGCTGGAGGCGGCCGGGCTGGTCGTCGGCAGCCTCGAACTGTCCGAGGACGGCAAGGCCATGAAGTACTTCGAGGTCGCGGACTTCGACCTGCGGCTGACCCCGGCGCTGCTCGCCGCGGCCGCCGCCACCCTGACCACCACGGACTCGCCACGCGGTCCGGCCCGAGAGGAGCCTTCGCGATGACCCTCGACCAGATGACCTGGCCCTCCGCCGTGTTCGCGGTCGGCGTGCTGTTCCTGACGCTCGTGTTCGTGATGTTCCTGATCAACAACTTCGTCGAGACCCGCAAGTCGAAGATCGACGCCGCGCAGGCCGAAGGGCTGCGCCAACTCGTGCGCCGCTACGAGCAGCTGGCCGAGAACACCCTCGACGTGCAGCAGCGCACCGCGGCCGACCTGGCCGACCTGCGCACCCGCACCGCGTCCGTCGAGCACATCCTCAGAACGGTGGAGTGACCATGAAGGCGATCGTGCAGGACAGGTACGGCGAGCCGGACGACGTGCTGGAGTTCCGGGAGGTCGACCGGCCCGAGCCGGGCGAGCGGCAGGTGCTGGTGCGCGTGCACGCGGCGGGGGTGAACATCGCCGACTGGTTCATCATGACCGGCATCCCGTACGTCATCCGGCTGGCGGGCTACGGGGTGCGCACGCCCAAGCGGAGCGTTCCCGGCACGGACGTCGCCGGCGTCGTGGAGGCCGTCGGCGCGGCCGTCACCCGGTTCAAGCCGGGCGACGAGGTGTTCGGCGAGGGCACGGGCACGTTCGCCGAGTACGCGTGCGCCGACGAGGACCGGCTCGCCGCGAAACCCGCGGGCATGACGTTCGAGGAGGCCGCGGGCGTGCCGCTGGCCGGGGTCACCGCGGTGATGATGCTGCGGGACGCCGGACGGCTCGCCGCGGGGCAGCGGCTGCTGGTCAACGGCTCGTCCGGCGGCATCGGCACGTACGCCGTGCAGATCGCGAAGGCGATGGGCGCGGAGGTGACCGCGGTGTGCGGCCCGAACAACGTCGACCTGGTGCGGGAACTGGGCGCGGACCACGTGGTGGACTACTCGCGCGAGGACTTCACCCGCACCGACGAGCGGTACGACGCGATCCTCGACCACGTGATGAACCACCCGTTCTCCGCGCTGCTGCGCCTGCTCACGCCCACCGGCGTGCTCATGCCGAACAGCGGGACGGGCGGCAAGTGGCTCGGCGGGGCCCGGCACCGGGTCAAGGCCGAGGTGATCCGGCCGTTCACCCGCCGTCGCCTGGCGCCGCTGCTCGCCCGGACCACGCGCGCCGACCTGGAAGTGCTGGCGGGCCTGGCGGAGTCCGGGCAGCTCAGGACCGTGGTCGGCCGCACCTGGCCGCTGAACGACGCCGCGCGGGCCGTCCGGCACGTCGGCGACGGCCACGCCCGCGGCAAGGTCGTCGTGACCGTCCAGGCGTGACCGTCCACGCGTGACGGTTCAGGAGTGACGGGTTGCTAGTCCGCGGACAGCAGCTGGCCGAGGGCGGCGTCCACGCCGCGGCCGTCCTCGACCACCGACAGCGTGCCGCCGGTGGACCGGGCCAGCTCCGACAGCGGCGCGCGTTCCGGGTCGGGGCCGAGCGCGATGACGCTGATCGCGATGTCCTTGCCCGGCTGCTTGGCCGACGCGAGCCGCGACGTCAGCTCCTCGAACGTCAGCCCGCCGTCGTTCACGCCGTCCGTCAGCACCACGATCCGGTTGCGCTTGCCGTCCTGGTAGTCGGCCAGCATCCGCTCGTACAGCGCGAGCACGCTGCTGTAGAGCTGGGTCGCGCTCCGCGGCTCCAGCGCGGCCACGCCGTCCAGCAGCGCCTGCCGCTGGGTGGCGACCGGGCCGGTGGCCACGAGCTGCCGGTACGGCTTGTCGCCGTCGAGCTGCCGGGAGAACTCCCACAGCCCGAGCGACCCGGACACCGACCGGTTGACCTGCCCGGACAGCGCCTGCTTCACCCACTCCATCCGGCTGCGGCCCTCGCCGCCGGGCTCCTCCATCGACTTCGACGTGTCCACCAGCACGGTGACCACCTGGCCGCCGTCCGCGGTCGCCCACGCGGCCGAGATCTGCTGCGTGGTGTTGGCGTCGGCGGGCGTGAGCGTGTCCGTGACGGCGGCCCAGCGGATGCCGGGCGACGGCTTGGGCCGCTCGGTCGTCGCCTCGACCCGCAGTCCCGCGCCGGCCAGGATCTTCTGCTGGTCCGGCTCGCGCAGGAACTCCCGGAACGCCTGCGCCGCGCGCACCTGGGCCTCGCCGACCCAGTCACCCGCCAGGGGCACGAACGGGAAGTCCGCGATCGGCGTCGGCCCGCCCGCCGCCACCCCGTACAGGGGCTGTGACGGCGGCGTGCCGCTGTCCTTGCCGGTGTTGTGCCGGTACAGGTCCACCTCGAACACCGGCACCGCGCTGAACCCGGCCGCGTTCACCGCCGTGCCGTCGGACAGCAGCTTCAACGCCTCCCACGTGCTCGCGGGCGTCTGCTCGGGCTTGGACGACGACAGCCGGCTCATCGTGCTCTTCACCGGTTCCAGCGCCAGCATCTCGGTGGTGACCGGGCCCTTGCCCTCGGGGCTCGCCCCGGCCAGCGCCGACTGCACCGCCATCGCGGTGGCCGTGTTCGCCGTCGGGTCGGGCATGGCCACGGTGAACCGGCCCCACTCGGCGTGGCCGAACCGGCCCCAGCCCTCCGCCGCGCCCGTCAGGTCGGGCAGGTCGGTCCAGCGGAACCCGGCGCCCGACTGCACCGCCTGCGCCGCGTCCTGGTGCAGGGCGAGCAGCACCGGGCTGGCCGCGATCGACTCGGGCACGGCGCCGAGCAGGGCGGCGTTCTGCGCGCCGAGCCGGTTGGCCCACAGCATCGAGTCGGTGACCCACGCGTGCGGGCGCTCGCCGATCTTGGCGGTGTCCCAGCCCTGGGTGAGGCCCTGGAGCACGACCTCGGAGTCGATCGCCTGCACCTCGACCTGGATGCAGTGGTCGTAGACGACGGGCCGCTGCCTGCTCCACGCCTCGGCGACCTGCTTGACCGCCTCGGCGACGCTCGGCGTCGAAGCGACCCTGAGCAGCGCCTCGCCCTCGTTGCAGTCGCCCGCCTGCGCCGCGGCACGGCGTTCCACGAGCCCGCCGACCCAGCTCCAGCCGAGCCACCCGAGCACGATGAGGACCACCAAGCCGACGATGGCCACGGGCCACGTCGCGATGCCGCGCCGCACCTTCGTCCGCAGCGCGCGGTGTCGAGACATCGTCTTCCCTCTCAGCGTCCGACCGGATACGGCTGGCGAATCCCGACCGGCGCCACGCTAACAGGTGGCGACGGCGGATCGGGTGAAGTCACTCCAGGTCATCGAGCGGCGACGGGCGCCGCGGCGAGCACCCGGCTCAGCTCGATCAGCCTGGCTCTCAGCGGCGTGGCGGCCTCGGCGAACGCGCTCTGCCGCCGGACGTACTCGGCGCGGCCCTCGGCGGTCTCGATCGGCACCGGCTCGTAGCCGAGGTCGGCCAGGTCGTACGGGCTGGCCCGCATGTCCAGCTCGCGGATCGCCACGGCCAGCTCGAAGCAGTCCGCGACCAGCTCCGACGGTGTCGCCGGGTCCAGCTTGTAGGCCCACTTGAACAGGTCCATGTTCGCGTGCAGGCAGCCCGGCTGCTCCAGCTCGACCTGGGTCTCGCGGGTCGGCTGCACGGCGTTGCGCGGCCGTGCCTCGGGGGTGAAGAAGCGGAACGCGTCGAAGTGCCCGCACTGCACCCGCTGCGACTCCACCACCCGGTCGGTGCCCTCGCTGCCCAGCCGCAACGGCCACGCGTCGTGCCGCACCTGCTCCGGCCGCTGCCGGTAGACCATCGCCCACTCGTGCAGCCCGAAGCAGCCGAGCCGGGGCGCGCGGCCCGCGGTCGCGGTCAGCAGCCGTCCGGCGAACTCGATCGTGTTGGCCCGTTCCCGCGCGAACGCCTCGACGTCCAGCGTCACGCCGTCGGGGGTGCGCCGGTAGACGGGCCACTTCAGGTAGGCGAGCGCGGCGTCGCCTTCGAGGACCACGCCGGGGCCGGGGTGCCAGCGCTCCAGCCGTGACGGGCGGTGCGAGTAGTAGGAGAACATGAAGTCCAGCACCGGGTGCTTGCGGCCGGTGGCCTTGCGCTCGTGGTGCGGCGCCGTCCACCGTCGCATCCGGGCCGCGTGCGCGTCACGGCGCGCGGTCCACTCGGATTGCGACAAAACGACCCCCACAAGACATCAGGGTACTTCGCCCTGGACGAGGGCCAGTCCGAGCCCGGTGCGCAGCGACACCACCTCACGCCCTTCACGGCGGCTGACCGCGAGACCGGCCGCCCGCAGCACGCCGAGGTGCTGCGACACCGCGCCCACCGTCACGCCGAGCCGGGTCGCCAGCTCGGTGACCGTGCTGGGGCGTTCCAGCTCGCACAGCAGTCGGGCACGGGTCTGGCCGACCAGGCGGGCCAGCGCGTCGTGCGTCGGCGCGTCCGACCGCTCCCACAGGGAGCCGAAGCCGTGCGCCGGGTAGCACAGCGCGAGGCGGACCGGGCTGTCGCGGAGGTAGGAGTGTGGCCAGGTGAACGCTGACGGCACCAGCACGAGGTCCCGCTCGCCGATGTCGACGGTCCGGTCGGCCACGGTGAGGTGCGGGTTCCGGTACGACACGTCCGGGTGCAGTTCGGCCAGCACCGTCGGCCCGCCCGCTTCGACCATCCGCCGTCCGCGCCGCTCCACGTCGCCCTGGAGGACGCCCTCCAGCCGTGGCCAGATCGGCGCGATGATCGCGTCGTGCACGGCGTGCAGCCGTTCCTGCATGGCGGCGATGGCCCGGGGCGGGTCGGCGAGCAGGCGGGGGTCGTCGACGGCCGCCGCGATCCGCTCCGGGCCCGCCTTGGCCACGGCGTCGATCTCGACCCCGACGCGCTCGGACCGCACGCCCGGCGTCGGGATCAGGAACTCCGGCACCACCGGTCTGGTCACCAGGACGTGCAGCAGGGACCGGTCCTCGCCCAGGCCGAGCAGGCGTCGTTCGGCCCACGCGATCCAGCGCTGGTGCACCGGGGAGAGGCTGGGGGCGGCCAGCACGCGCAGGCCGGCGATCGTCTCCCAGAGCGGTGAGACGGCGAAGCGGAGAGCCATGAGTTCAGTCCACGCTAAAACGTCCAGGGGCGCCGGCCCTAGTTGGCAGGGTGTGGACCATGTCCAGGGGGTGGGTGCGGCTGCAGGCCGTCGTGGTGTCCGGTTCGGTGGCCGAAGGCCTGATGTTGTCGGTGCTGCCGTGGATCGCGGCGACGATCACCTCCGACCCGCGGCAGCTGTCGCTGGTCAACGTGGTCGGCCAGTCGCCGTGGCTGGTGTTCTCGCTGTTCGCGGGCGTGTTGATCGACCGGGTGCGGCGGCGGGTGGTGCTGGCGTCGGCGTACGCGGTGCAGGGGTGCGCGGCGTTGGCGCTCGCCGTGGCGGGTGTGACCGACGCGTTGAGCCTGCCGCTGCTGGTGGTCCTGGCGTTCGTGGTGACGTCGGCGCAGGTGCTCGGCGACGGCACGACGGGCGCGCTGGTGCCGGAGGTGGTGGAGCCGGGCCGGCTGCCGGCGGCGAACACGCGGCTGATGGTGCTCGACCGGGGCGTGGTGCAGTTCGTGGTGCCGCCGGTGGCGGGCTTCCTCGTGGCGTTCGGCCTCGGCACGCCCGCATGGGTGGCCTTCGTGGCCGCGCTGGTGGCGTTGGCGCTGGTCCGGGGGCTGACGTCGGCTCCGGTGACGCCGTCGACCAAGCACCCGTTGCGCGACATCGGGGACGGGCTGAGGTTCCTGGTCGCCACGCGGCTGCTGCTGTCGATCACGGTGGCGGTGGGGCTCGGGTCGTTCGCGGCGGCCGCGACGATGGCGATGTTCGTGCTGTACGTGAAGGAGCTGCTGGGGCTGGGCGCGGTCGGCTACGGCGTGATGCAGGCGGTGCTGGCGGCCGGGTGGGTGGTGTCGTCGTTCGTGGTCGGCCGGGTGGTCGACCGGCTCGGGTACGCGTGGTCGATGCGGCTGGCCCAGGTCGGGATGGTGGTGACCATCGCGTTGTTCGCCGTGCTGCCGCCGTGGGCGTGGGCGGTCGGGGTGGTGATGTTCGCCCAGTCGGCGACCGTGATGGTGTGGAACGTCTGCTCGCAGTCCAGCCGGCAGCGCTTCACACCGCCCGCGCTGCTCGGCCGGGTGCTCACCAGCCACCGTGCGCTGGCTTGGGGGCTGACGCCGCTGGGCGCTCTGGCGGGCGGGTTCGTGGCGGCGGGGTTCGGGCTGCGCGCGGTGTGGGTGATGGCCGCGCTGATCCAGCTCGGCGCCCTGACCACCGCGTGGCTCGGCCTCTCACCGCGGGCGTTCCGGGAGGCGGAACTGGCGGCGGCCACCCGGTGACGCCCACGGGCCGCGCCGCGCGGGGTGGTGTCAGAGTGGGGGGATCAGGCCCGGGAACTTGCGCGCGCCGACGCAGTGCGGGCACTCGCGGCCGTTGTCGACGGTTCGCGGAGCGCCCCCGATCACCGCGGACGTCGGGTTGGCGATGAACCCCGCCCCGCCGCACAGGTGGCAGATGGTGCGGGGTTCGGAGGTCACGCCGAACAGGTCGTCCTCGTCCTCGACGTCATCGTCGTCGAACCCGTCCTCGTCCTCTTCCGGGTCGAAGTCGTCCTCGTCGTCGTCATCCTCACGCGGATCCACGTGACCAACCGTAGTCGGGTGGGACCGGCCGCGCGCCGGCGGACCGGTCCCACCCCGCGGTCACGGCCGCTGCCTCGGCTGGTCCACGAAGCTCTGCGCGGTAATCGCGTACGAGCCGAAACCGAGCAGTTCGAAGGTGTCCGGGTCGAACACGAGCGCCCTGTCCCGTAGATCATCGCTCCCCGACCTGGGCGTGGAGAGGGTGATGCCGAGCCCTCGACGTCCGGCGCCGTCCCGGGCGTCCGGCACCACCTGGAGCCGAGGCTCCCGGGCGAGTGCCTCGTACAGCGCGGCCCTGGAGAGCGGCGGTACGTACATGCCGTGGCTCCACACGAGCATCCTGGGCGAGTAGCTGATCGGCGTGCCTTCCTCGGCCGCGTTCATGTAGGCGACCATGGCATCCACGTCGGTCGGCAGGCGGGACAGGTACGCCGGGTTCGGCATGCACGGCTGCGTGGCGCCGGACACGATCTTGAAGTCCTCGAGCACCGCCGCCTGCCCGTCCCGGCACCCCGGGACGTCCCGCTCGCGGCCGTCGTGGTCGACGTACACCCCGTCGCGGGTGCCGTCGACCGACAGCCAGGACTCCCTCCAGTTCCCGTCCGCCTGCTCGATCCGCTGGTACACGAACTGGTCGGGCCGGGGCGGGGAGGTGGGGTCGGCGCGGGCGATCCGGGCGGCGTGGTTGAGCAGCCGCACCGCGTCGGTCACCGGCTGTGCCGAAGCCGGCGGCGTGGCCGCGGCCCGCCCGTCGGACGGCACCTGGCCGAACGCGATCAGGCTGATCGTCACGGCGACGGCCGCCACGAGCAGCAGCACGTCGCGGTCCTCGGCGGACAGCCCGTCGAGCGCGCCCGCCAGCCGCGACCGCACGGCCCACGCGGTCACCTCGGCGGCGACGCGGTCCGCGTGGTCGTGCTCGTCGGTGTCCGCCGCGCGGTCCCGGTAGCGGTGTGCCTCGTGCCTGCGGTGCTGTCCGACGAGGTTCGTCGCGATGCCGTACAGCCACGGCCGGGCGTCCGGTCTGGCCCGGTCGTAGCGCTGCCGCTTGTCGAACGCGGCGAGGAACGTCTCGGCCACGAGGTCGTCCGCGACCTGGGCGCCGAGCCTGCGCTCGAGGTACCGCCGGATGTGCGGCGCGTGCCGGTCGAAGATCGCCGCGAAGGCGTCCGGCTCGTGCCGCGACCGGTCGATGATCTCGGCGTCGGTGGGTGTCATGGTGGCCTTTCCGGCTGGTTCCCGGTGAAGGGCGGTCACCTGTTATCCGCCGTCGGGCCGGATCGGGTTCGCGGGTGTGAGCGGAAGTTGACCGGTGTGTGAGGCCCCCTGGAGTAGCAAGGACCCACAAGCGGATCAGGGGGAGCAAGTGGACAAGGTGAACGCAGTGCCGCGCCATCGTCCCGGCGGCGCGGTCGAAGGCCGGATCCTCACCACGCCGGTGGGGCTGGCGTTCCCGCGGGACGTCACGTTCGAGTCGTGGGAGCAGGCGGGGCAGCGGATCTCCCGCATCGCCAGCTCGTCGGCGTGGTACTTGGGCGACTGGCTGGTCTTCGGGCAGGACAGGTACACCGACAGGTACCGTCGGGCGGTCGAAGCTGTGGGGCTCGACTACCAGACGTTGCGCAACTACGCGTGGATCGCGCGCAAGTTCGAGGCGTCGCGCCGCCGCCAGGGGCTGCCGTTCCAGCACCACGCGGAGGTGGCCGCGCTGCCGCCCGCCGAGCAGGACGAGTGGCTCGACCGGGCGCAGCGGGAGGGCTGGTCGCGCACGGCGCTGCGGCGGGCGTTGCGGGAGAGCCGCGACCCCGGCTCGCGGTCGTCGGCGCGGGTGGTGATGCCGCGGGTCAACGCGGACGGCGACGCGGTGGACCGGTGGCGGCGGGCCGCGATGGCCGCCAACGCCGACTTCGAGGCGTGGATCGTGGCGGCCCTCGACCGCGCCGCCGACCGGGACCTCGAGCTGGTCAGCGTGCCGCCGCTGGCGGAACTGCCCGCCGAGCGGGAGTTCCTCAGCCTGCCCGCTGTGCGGCCGGCGTCATGATGTGCTGGTTGCCGGCGGCCCACGTCGTGGTCATGGTGACCGCGTCGATGAGCCAGCCGCCCTCGGCGCGCACGAGGCCGAAGCGGTAGTGGCCGCCCAGGGTCCAGGTCGGCTCGCCGTGCGGGTTCGCCAGCACGTGCACGGCCTGGAACTGGGCGGTGGCCACGGCCCGGTCGCCGTCGACGTCGACCAGGTGGTTGGACACGAGGTGCTGCGTCGCGTCGAGGCCGCCGAGCCCGGCGCGCCACCCGGCGACGATGTCGGTGGCCTTGAGCCGGGCGGGCTCGCCGCCGGTGAGGCTGGTGTAGTCGAGGTCCACCTCGTCGGCGAACACGGTGAGCAGGGCGTCCCAGTCCCGGCGGTCGGCGAACCACGCCATGCGGGTGGTCGCCTCGACGATCTCGAAGCGGTCGTTGATCACGACGAAGACCCTAGGCGGACGACGGTGGCGCGGGTGCCGGAATTACGACACCCGCGCCACCCCGTTCACAGCTCGCGGCGGACGTGCGTGCCGTCGCGGACGGTGCCGACGTACTCCTCGACCAGGTCCTCCAACGCCACCAGACCGCGCACGACGCCGTCGGCCGACACGGCCTGCGCCAGGTGGCTCTGCGAGCGCCGCAGCGACGCCACCGCGTCGTCCAGGCTCGCGTCCACCGGCACCCGCGGCAGGCCGCGCACCCGGCTCGGCGGCACCCGCGTCGACGGGTCGGCGCCCGCCAGGTCCAGCACGTCCTTCACGTGCAGGTAGCCGATCAGCCGGTCGTCCTCGCGCACCGGGAACCGGGAGAAGCCGGTGGCCGACACGGCGGCCTCCACCTCCTCCATGGTCGGCCGCGACGGCACCGACGTGATCCGGTCCAACGGCACCAGCACGTCGGCGACGGTCCGCTCGGCCGACGACAGGGTCTGCGTCAGCCGCCGGTGCTCGGAGTCCTCCAGCAGGCCCTCCTGCCGCGACTGCCCGATCAGCAGGGCCAGCTCGTCGCGGGTGTAGGCGGACTCCATCTCGTCCCTCGGCGTCACGCCGACGAGCTTCAGCACCGCCGTCGACACCACGGTGAACCCGCGCAGCAGCGGCGCGACCAGCCGGCAGAACCAGTAGTGCGCGGGCACCAGCAGCAGCGCGGTGCGCTCCGGACCGGCGATGGCCAGGTTCTTCGGCACCATCTCGCCCAGCACGGTGTGCAGCGCCACCACGATGATCAGCGCCAGCGCGAACGCCACGCCGTGCCGCACCGCGTCCGGGATGCCGACGCCGTGGAACGGCGCCTCCAGCATCGCCGCCACCGCGGGCTCGCCCAGCGCGCCGAGGCCGAGCGAGCACAGCGTGATGCCGAGCTGCGCGCCCGCGATGAGCAGCGGCAGCTCGCGGCCCGCCTTGATCACCGTGCGGGCCCGGCTGCTGCCCTGCTCGGCCAACGCCTCCAGCCGGTCGCGGCGGGCGGTGATGATGGCGAACTCGGCGCCCACGAAGAACGCGTTGCCGGCCAGCAGCAGCACGATCACCAGCACGATCATCGCGACATCCCCAAGTGGTCGGAAGGCGCCGGGTCCGCCGCGGGGTCGACCCGGGCGACCCGCAGCTCGGCCACCCGGTGCCGGTCCATCTGCACCACGGTGATCCGCCAGTCGTCCACCCGGATCTCGTCACCCGCGTCGGGGATGCGGCCCAGCCGGGACAGCACCAGGCCCGCCACGGTCTCGTAGTCGCCCTCGGGCATCCGGAACCCGGTGGCCTCGGCGATCTCGTCGTCGCGCAGCAGCCCCGACACCAGCCACGCTTCACCGCCGAGCTGCCGCACCGGGGAGGTCTCCCGACGGTCGTGCTCGTCGCGCACGTCGCCGACGATCTCCTCGACCAGGTCCTCCAGCGTGACGAGGCCCGCCGTGCCGCCGTACTCGTCGACGACCAGCGCCGTCTGCAGGCCCGAGGCGCGCAGCCGGTCGAGCAGCGCGTCGCCCTCCAACGTGCCGGGCACCGTCTGCACCGGCCTGGTCAGCGCCGACACCGGCGTGGTCGCCCGCTGCGACCGGGGCACCCCGAACGCCTGCTTGACGTGCACGATGCCGCGCACCTCGTCCAGGTCGCCGGTGTAGACCGGGAACCGGGAGAACCCGGTCTCCCGCGCCTTCGCCACCAGGTCGAGCACGGTCGCGTCCGCGCGCAGCGACT
Source organism: Saccharothrix sp. NRRL B-16348 (assembly GCF_001280085.1). Classification (GTDB taxonomy): domain Bacteria; phylum Actinomycetota; class Actinomycetes; order Mycobacteriales; family Pseudonocardiaceae; genus Actinosynnema. The sequence continues at coordinate 79,414 of NZ_LGED01000231.1, forward strand.
CGACCCGCACGCGCGGCGTCATCAGCTCCTCCGCCGTGCGGTCGCCGAACCGCAGCGAGCGGTCCAGCAGGGTCGCCGTGCTCGGGTCGAGGGTGCCCTGCTCGGCACTGGAGCGGATCAGCGCGCCCAGCTCCTGCGGCGAGCGGGCCGACGCCAGCTCCTCCGCGGGCTCCACGCCGAGCCTGCGCACCAGCCAGTTCGCGGTGCCGTTGAGCAGGGTGATCAGCCACTTGAACACCGCGGAGAACCCGGCCTGCACGCCCGCGACGGCACGTGCCGTCTCCAGCGGCTTGGCGATGGCCAGGTTCTTCGGCACCAGCTCGCCGAACACCATCGACAGCGACGTGGCCACGGCCAGCGCCAGCGTCAGCGCGATCGGACCGGCCGCCGACGCGGGCACGCCGACACCGGTCAACGCGGGGGAGATGAGCTGGGCGATGGTGGGCTCGGCGATGTAACCGGTGATCAGCGTGGTGATGGTGATCGCCAGCTGCGAGCCGGAGAGCTGGAACGACAGGGACCGGTGCGCCTTCTCCACGGTGTGCGCCTTGGCGTCGCCCACCTGGGCGACGTGCGCCTCGATGGTGCTGCGTTCCAGCGCGGTGAGGGAGAACTCGGCGGCGACCGCGATGAACGTGCCGATGGTGAGGACCACCACGGCGGCGAGGCCGAGCACGCTGAACAGGATGGTCATCGGGCCCACCGGGGGTGGGCCGGGCGGGGCTGGCAGCCGGGTATCGGACCCGGCTCGGTACTGCAGCCCGGGGACTGCGCGTCGCGCACGGAAGGGATCACTCCTCGTGAGGGGTGGTCGAACGGTGTCCAGAATAGAGCGTAATCACCGGTCAGCGCAGTCCGATACCGCTGGGAGGTGACGTGGACGCCCGCAGCACGACCTCGCCCGCCACCCGGACCGTGCGGGGTGAGGCCACCACGTCGTCCAGCACGAGCCGTGCCGCGCGCTCGCCCATCTCCTCCAACGGCAGCCGCACGGTGCTCAGCGCGGGCACCAGGTCGCGCAGGGTGGGGATGTCGTCGAACCCGGCGACCGAGACGTCCTCCGGCACCCGCAGGCCGTGGTCGCGCAAGCCCGCCATCGCGCCGAGCGCCATCACGTCGTTCGCGGCGAACACGCAGGTCGCGCCGGTGCGGGCGGCGATCAGGTCGGCCACGGCCGCGTGCCCGCCGTCGCGGGTGAAGCCGCTGGCGATGACGTTCGAGTCGGGCAGCTCCAGCCCCTCGTCGGCGAGGCCCGCCTTGAACCCGGCCAGCCGGTCACGGGCCACCAGCAGGTCCGGCGGACCGGCCAGCACGGCGAACTTGCGGTGGCCGAGCCCGGCGAGCCTGCGGGCCAGCGCCCGCGCGCCGGAGCGGTTCGCGGGCACGACGGTGTCCGTGCCGAGCTTGGCCTGGGAGACGCACGCCACCCGGCCGCCCTGCGCGGTGAACGCGGTGATCTCCTCGGCCAGCAGCCGTGACGCCGACCGGTCGGTGGTGCGGCTGCCCGCGATCACCAGGGCACGGGCCCGGTGCGCGCGCAGCGTGTTCACCAGCTCGACCTCGCGGCGCGGGTCGCGGCCCGTGGTGCCGAGCACCACGACCAGCCCGGCGTCCTCCGCGATCCGCGTCACGCCGGCGGCGATGCTGGAGAAGTAGGGGTCGGCGATGTCGTGCACCACCAGGCCCACCAGCACGCTGGAGTTGCGCGCCAGCGCCTGCGCCGAGGCGTTGGGCAGGTAGCCGAGCTTGCGCGCGGTGCCGAGGACCCGTTCGCGCAGCTCCTCGCTGACCTGCCGGGTGCTGCCGTTGAGGACGCGTGACGCGGTCGCGAGCGACACACCCGCGTGCTTCGCCACTTCCGCCAGCGTGACCTGCCGCGACGTCAACGCCGCCTCCTTCGCGTTCCTGGTCGGGCGAGACTAGCCGTTGCGCCCCGCCCGGTGGACGCGAGTTCACCAGGCCGGGCGGCCGGCGGTCAGCCGAAGTCGTCGTCGAAGGCGGCGCCGAGCGCGGCGGCGACCAGGCCGGGCAGGTCCGGACGCCCGTCCTCCCTGGCCCAGCGCACCAGGGCGACGTGCATCGCGGCCAGGCAGGCGCCCGCCGCGACCTGGGCGCGGAACTCCGCCTCCGGGTCCGGCGCGTCGCCGAGCAGCGCGTCGACCACGGCCTTCCGGGTGGCGTACTGGCTGTCCAGGTGGCGTGCGCGCAGGGCGGGCGTGTCGACCATCAGCCGCAGGCGGGCGAGGAGCAGGTCCCGTTCCGGCGACGTGCCGTCCCCGGCGGTGCCGACGAGGGCGCGGGTCGTGTCGACCAGCGTCCGCCCGATCCTGAGCACCACGGGCTCGTCGGCGGGCCGGGCCGCGACCCGTTCGGCGAGGAGGTCGTCGTACCGGTCGTGCAGGACGAGGTCTTCCTTGGTCGGGAAGTGCCGGTAGACGGTCATCGGCGAGACCTCGGACGCACGCGCGACGTCGTTGACGGTGGTCGCGTCGTAGCCGTGCTCGACGAAGAGCCGCAGCGCCCGCGACTGGATCAGGCGCCGGGTCTCCGCGCGCCGGCGTTCGCGCAGGTTCGGCGCTCCACTCATGCGTTAGACGATACCGTGGTGGTAGTGACTACCATTCAGCTACTCTCTAACAAGTTGAGAGTGTCTAACGCATCCGGGGAGAGTCGAGATGGGCAAGCTGACGGGCAAGGCGGCCGTGGTGACCGGGGCTTCGCGTGGCATCGGGCGGACCATCGCCCAACGCCTCGCCGCCGACGGCGCGGAGGTCGCCGTGCACTACAGCACCGGCGAGGCGGCGGCGGACGAGACGGTCGCCGCGATCCGGGCGGCCGGCGGCCGTGCCTTCGCGGTCCGGGCCGAACTGGGCGTGGCCGGTGACGTCGACACCCTGATGGCCGGCCTGGAGCACGGGTCGGCTGGGCTGGACATCCTGGTCAACAACGCCGCCGCGCCGCCGGCCGGTCCGATCGGGACGGACACCCCGGAGCGGTTCGACCACCTCTTCGCGGTCAACGTCAAGGCGCCGTACTTCCTCATTCAGCGGGTGCTGCCGCTGATGCGCGAAGGCGGCCGGATCATCAACGTGTCGTCGGTCGCCACGAGGGTGGCCAACCCCGGCCAGACGTCCTTCGCCATGGGCAAAGCCGCGCTGGAGACGATGACGTTCACCCTGGCCAGTGCCCTCGGCCGCCGCGGCATCACGGTCAACGCGGTCGCTCCCGGCGCCACCAGGACCACCGACAACGCGGCCGTCTTCGAGGCGCCGGGCCTGGCCGAGTTCATCACCGGCCAGACCGCCCTCGACCGCCTCGGCCGGGCCGACGACGTGGCCGACGTCGTCGCGTTCCTCGCCTCCGACGACGCGCGGTGGATCACCGGCCAGGTCCTCGACGCCAGCGGCGGCCTCCACCTCGGCCTCCGGGCCTGAGGTCGGGAGGCTCCTCGCGGACTGTCGCCGACCCCACACGGAGGTTGACGTCCGCGAGGAGCCGACCGTAGCGTGTTGGAAAGCGCTTTCCACGAACTTGAGCGGGGTGTACGCATGGCGGTGCGCACGATCGGCGTCGCGTTGAACGGGGTCACGGGGCGGATGGGGTACCGACAGCACCTCGTCCGGTCGATCCTGGCCCTCCGCGAGCGCGGCGGGATCCGGATCGGTGACGACGTGCTGGTCCCCGAGCCGCTGCTGGTCGGCCGCAACCCCGCCAAGCTGAAGGAGATCGCCGAGCGGCACGACCTGCCGCGCTGGACCACCGACCTCGACGCGGCCCTCGGCGACCCGGACGTGTCGGTCTACTTCGACGCGCAGGTGACGTCGGCGCACGTGTCCGCGCTGACCGCGGCGATCGACGCGGGCAAGCACGTCTACAGCGAGAAGCCGGTCGCGGCCACGCCCGACGAGGTGCTGGAGCTGGCCCGGCACGCCGACGCCGCGGGCGTGAAGCACGGCGTGGTGGCCGACAAGCTCTACCTGCCGGGCATCCGCAAGCTCAAGCGCCTGCTGGACGGCGGCTTCTTCGGCCGCGTGCTGTCCGTGCGCGGCGAGTTCGGCTACTGGGTGTTCGAGGGCGACTGGCAGGCCGCGCAGCGCCCGTCGTGGAACTACCGCGCCGAGGACGGCGGCGGGATCGTGGTGGACATGTTCTGCCACTGGAGCTACCTGCTGGAGGGGCTGCTCGGCCCGGTCGAGGCGGTGACCGCGCGGGCCGTCACGCACGTGCCGACGAGGTGGGACGAGAACGGCGAGCCGTACGCGGCGACGGCCGACGACGCGGCGTACGCGATCTTCGAGATGGCCGGCGGCGTGGTGGCGCAGGTGAACTCGTCGTGGACGACGCGGGTGAACCGCGACGAGCTGGTCGAGTTCCACGTGGACGGCACGCACGGCAGCGCGGTGGCCGGGCTGCGCAACTGCAAGGTGCAGCCGCGGGCGATCACGCCGAAGCCGGTGTGGGACCCGGACGTGCCGCAGTCCATCGACTTCCGCTCGCTGTGGCAGGAGGTCCCGGACAACGAGGTGTTCGAGAACGGCTTCATGGTGCAGTGGGAGGAGTTCCTGAAGCACGTCGCCGTCGACGCGCCGTTCGCGCACGACTTCCACTCCGGGGTGCGCACGGTGCGGCTGGCCGCGCTGGGCCTGGAGTCCTCCGCCACCGGTCGTCGGATCGAGGTGCCGGCGTGACGTCCGTTCAGCTGCCCGGCCGGGACGGCACGTTCCGCGAGCACCGGCTGAGCCCTCCGCGGACCTGGGAGACCGGGCCGTTCGAGTCGCGGGTCGCGTTCGCGGCGGCGCACGTGGTGGCGGACCCGTTCGGCGGCAACGGCCCCGGCGCGCCCGCCGTGCTCGACTGGGACGCCACGCTGGCGTACCGGGTGCGCTTGTGGGAGCACGGTTTCGGCGTCGCCGAGGCCATGGACACCGCGCAGCGCGGCATGGGCCTCGACTGGGACACGGCGCTGGAGCTGATCCGGCGCAGCGCGTCGATCGCGTCCGGGAGGCTCGCGGCGGGCGTCGGCACCGACCACGACACCGCGGACCCGTTGACGGCGTACCAAGAGCAGTTGGCCGCCGTCGTGGAGGCGGGCGCGCAGCCGATCCTGATGTGCAGCCGCAAGCTGGCCGCCGCCGCGCGCGGGCCCGAGGACTACCAGAAGGTCTACGGGACGCTGCTGGAGGAAGTCGACCAGCCGGTGATCCTGCACTGGCTCGGCACGGCGTTCGACCCGGCGCTGGAGGGCTACTGGGGCTCGGCGGACGTCCCGACGGCCACCGGGCACTTCCTGGACCTGGTCCACACCTACCGGGACAAGGTCGACGGGGTGAAGGTGTCGCTGCTGGACGCCTCGCACGAGGTCGGGTTGCGGCGGGCGCTGCCCGAAGGCGTGCGGTGCTACACCGGCGACGACTTCAACTACCCGGAGCTGATCGCGGGCGACACGCACGGGCACAGCGAGGCGTTGCTGGGCATCTTCGACGCCATCGCGCCGGCCGCGTCCACCGCGTTGCGGGCGTTGGACGCGGGCGATCGCGCCCGGTACGACGAGGTGCTGGCGCCGACGGTCGCGCTGTCGCGGCACATCTTCGGCGCGCCGACGTACTACTACAAGACCGGTGTGGTGTTCCTGGCCTGGCTCGGCGGGTTCCAGGACGCGTTCGGCATGGTCGGCGGGCTCCAGTCGGCCCGGGACGTGGTGCACCTCGGTGAGGCGCTGCGGTTGGCGGACCTGGCCGGGCTGCTGCCCGACCCGGACCTGGCCGCCCGGCGGTGGGGACGACTCCTGGACGTGCTGACGTGAGGCTTTCGCTGAACCAGGCCACGGTGAAGCGGGCGTCCGTGCCCGAGGTGGTCGACGTGTGCGTGCGCAACGGGATCCCGGCGGTCGGGCTGTGGCGCGACCCGGTGGCCGAGTACGGGCTGGAGCGGACGGCCGCGCTGGTCGCGTCGGCCGGGCTGGAGGTGTCGTCGCTGTGCCGCGGCGGGTTCTTCACCGGGCTCGACCAGCGGCTGGACGACAACCGGCGGGCCATCGACGAGACCGCCGCGCTGGGCGCGCAGTGCCTGGTGCTGGTGCCCGGCGGCGTGCCGGACCGGGACCTCGTCGCGGCACGGGGACGCGTCGCGTCGGCGCTGGAGGTGCTGGCGCCGTACGCGGAAGCGGCCGGTGTGCGGCTGGCCGTGGAGGCGATGCACCCGATGTTCTGCGCCGACCGCGGCGTGGTGTCGACGTTGGGCCAGGCGCTGGACCTGGCCGCGCCGTACCCGTCGTCGGTGGTCGGCGTGGTCGTGGACGCCCTGCACGTGTGGTGGGACCCGGCGTTGGCGGCCGACGTGCGGCGGGCCGGCCCGCGCATCCACTCCTACCAGGTGTGCGACTGGGTGACGCCGCTGCCCGCCGACGTGCTGCTGGGCCGCGGCCTGCCCGGTGACGGGCACATCGACCTGGTCGGGCTGACCGCGCTCGTCGCCGAGGCCGGGTACGACGGGTTCGTGGAGGTCGAGGTGTTCAACGAGGAGGTGTGGGCGCGGCCGTTCGACGCGGTCGCGGCGGACCTGGTGCGGCGGCACGGATCGGGCTGGGAGCCGGTCGTGGACGGCGGCCACGACCGACTCCCCGTCACCCCTTAACGGGGCAGCTCGCGACCCGCGGCGAGCAGTCTGAGGGTGCTGACCGACGGCGTCAGCGCGTACAGCGCGCCGGTGGTCCGCACGAAGTGGCCGCCGATCACGGCGTCCACCCCGGTGGGCGCGCCGCGCTCGCCCGGCGCGAAGTCCGGGTTGCGCGCCCACGTTCGCTGGATGTGCTCGAACTGCTCCGCCAACGACGTGCAGTGGGCCACGAACATCAGGCCGCGCTCGCCGTCGTCGGTCGGACCGGATTCGGCAGGACCGGTTCCGGCGGGGCCGAACGGGATGCCCCGGCGCAGGATCCGGTGCTCCCGGGGCGTCCGGTGGGTGAACGACCTCGGGTTCGTCTTGCGGATGTGGGCCGGGCACGGCGTCGCCGTGCCCGCCGGGTCGTCGGAGTAGTCGAAGTCGTTGTGGCCGAGGCTCGTGGCCAGCGGGCGGCCGTCCGGGTGCCTGCCGATCAGCTCCGGCCCCCGGCCATGCCGCTCCACGGCGTCCTGCCAGCCGTCGACGTCCTGGGTGAGGCGGCGGACCACCTGGATGGAGCCGTCCGTCAGCCACGCCGCGGCGTGCGGGCGGGCGGACTCGGCCGGGTGGCCGAAGACGAACTCGCCCGCGTTGACCAGCAGCGTGCCCGCCCGGCCCGAGCGGTGACCCGGCCGTTCGGCGTCCTCGTGGTGGAAGCCGCGCACGCCGGGCTGCGAGATGCCGTCCTTGTAGCCGAAGTGCTCGCGCCCGCGCCGGTCACCCGGGAGCGTGGCGGCGCGCTGCTCGTGGACCATCGCCACGCCGAGCAGGGTGTCGAGCACGTCCAGGTCGCGCGCGGTCCCGGCCAGGCGGGTCGGGTCGTCGGACGCGACCGTGACCACGGCGTGGACCCGTTGGTCCGCACGGCCGAAGAGCCAGTGCGCGGGCGCCGAGTCGCCGGTGTCGCCGTTGGCCCGCGCCGCTTCTTCGGCGGTGTGCGGGAAGTGCTCCCGGAGGTCTTCCCGCGTCGCGTCGGGGTTGATGCTCAGCTCGACCAGGCCCTCGGGCGTGAGGGACACGTTCGCCCAGGTGGCGTTGAGCCCCGCCGGGTCGCTGCCGAACATCGTGCGGCCGAGGGAGAAGACCTCGTTGAAGTCCTCCACGTCGGCGGTGGTGCTCAGGTGCCCGAGCATGGCGGCGAGCCAGGTGCGCCCCAGCTGGTCGTCGGTGAACCGGACGAACCGGAACAACTGGTGGTCTTTGTTGAACGCGGCCAGCACGTTCCCTTGTACCTCGTGGGACCGGCGCAACGGAGGACGCGCTTCCCGCCGGTCCGCACGCGGGTGCAGCAGGTCGGTCATCGTTCACCCCCTGACTTACAGGAGGCTCGCGTCGCCCTCCGGATACACCCGGGAACGGATCGTCAGCGGTTCGGCCGCCGGCGGGTCAGGAGCGCGCCGCTCCGCGCGTGCCGAGGACGGACTTCACCGGCGCCTGGTTCAGGTCGGCGTCCGCCGTCCTGATGTTGGGGCGTCCCTTGCCGGTGGTGATCAGCTCGCGCAGGCTGACCGCGACGTAGAAGCCCCACGACTTCGTGCAGAGGTCGAAGCACTCGTACTCGGGCACCAGGCCGACGTGCGTGAACCGGAGCCGCGACCCTTCGGGCGTCTCCGAGATGTCGAAGACGATGTCCGTGCCGGTCCACTCGGTGCGGTCCGCGGTGAAGCTGAAGAAGTTGTCCAGCACCCGCCAGACGACCCGCCTGCCCGGCACGACCTCGGTCAGCTCGACCGTGCAGCGGTGGTCGTTCATGTAGTAGTAGGTGAACTGGTCGCCGACCTCGGCCGTGGCGCCGTCGATGTGCTCCGACCACCAGCCGCGGGGGTCGACGACGGCGGCGAACGCCTCCTGCGGCGTCCGGTCCGTCGAGATGGTGGTGCTGAAGTCCTGGCCGGCCATGATCTCTCCCGGGTGCGCGGTGGTCGACGGGCGCGAAGAGGGCTTCCTCGGCGGCGGAGCCGGGACCGGTCGCCGTCGACCGCGAGGAACCCCGCCGTGCACCCAATGGTCGCACCGCCCCGAGTTGAGGTGCAACTCGGAAGTTGCGTTTGTTGGACCGGCGGGGCCGATGGGTGCTCGCGCCCGGTTCGATCACCCGGCCGTGTGGTGCGGATGGCCCTGACAGGTGGTTCCGGCGCGGTGGCGGGGGTTTCCGCTCTACGGTCACGCCCGAGCGGTCGTCGCCGCGAGAGGATCCGCCCATGACCACCTCAGCCGGCCTCCCGGTGGTGCACGTCCAGGTGGGCGTGGCGACCTCCCGGGGACCGAACCGCCCGCTCAACGCCGATGCCCACGCCCAGCACTGGTACCGCGGCACGTTCGCGGCGGCGGTGGTGGACGGCACCGGCTCGACCCCGGAGGTCGCCGACTTCGCCCGCGTCGCCGCCTCCGTCGCCGCCCGCACGGCCGCCCGCGAGACCCCCGTGCTCGGCGTCGTCGCGGCCGCGATCCCCTATGCCGACCACGAGGCCGACCACGTCCAGCCCAACGGCGCGATCGTCGTGGCCTCGGTGCGGGCGGGCGGGTACTGGCGCGTCGCCCACGCCGGCGACAGCTCCGCGTACGGCCTCAAGGACGACGGCACCCTGCACCGCTTCACGACACCGCACACCCTTGGCGAGGAGTTGCGGCAACAAGGCGTGCCCGACGCCGAAGCCTCGGCCCACGACCACAAACTGCGCCACAACCTGGGCCGCGTCCCGCTCTACGGCGTCGAGGGCTTCGAGGCGACGGCCCGACTGCTGGTCCTCGCGTCCGACGGCCTCAAACTGCCCCACGAGGAGCTGCGAGACCTGCTCCTCGACCACGGCGACGACCCGCAGCGGTGCGCCGAGGAGCTGCACGCCGCGGCACGCGCGCGCGGCAGCCGTGACGACGTCACGGTCCTGGTCATCCCCCACCCCGACCGCCCTGCGACCACTCATGTCACCGACGAGAGGAACAGCCATGGCGAACGCGGACCAGAAGAACCCCCAGGACCCGCGGAACCCGCCGCCGGACGAGAGCCCGACGCAGGAAATACCGAAGGTCCCGTCGAAGTAGTCGCCTGACCGGGCGGATGGCGTGTCGCACCACGCCATCCGACGTCACCCGGCGACACCCGACCCCGCCCCGTCCAGCCACACGACGTGGGCGCGGCGCGTGCCGGCCGAGCGTGAGCTGAGTTCGAACAGGGTGCGTGCGTTCTCCGCGCTCTGCGAGCTGAGGTGGAAGCCGCCTTCCACCGAGCTGACCTCGGCCCGATCCTCGAAGGCGACGCCGTAGCCCGCCACGCGGACGCTTTCCTGCTCGCCGTACTCCTCCACGATGGCGAACAGCCGCGGCGCTTCCTCGTGCGCCACTTCGTGCACCAGCATGGCGAACTCCTGCTCGGTCATGTCGCTCCTCTCGCCCCACCGGTCCAGGCGGTGGTGATTACGCTCCGTCGCCGATACCGTGACTGCCCGCAAGGCTGCCCACATCCGACGTGGAACGCAAAAAACGCAAAGAGGGCCTTGCATTCGCCGTGCAGCATTGCCGTGCAGCATTGAGGAGGACTGGACATCGTGGCCGCGAAGAAGAGCACGCCGACCATCCGGTTGCGCAGGTTGGCCGGTCAGCTCAGAAGACTTCGCGAGAGCACCGGCCTGCGCCGGGAGGACGTGGAGGAGCGGACCGGACTCCACGCCACCACCCTCTACCGCATCGAGACGGCCCGGTCCCGACCCCAGTACCGGACGTTCGACATGCTGCTCAAGCTGTACGGAGTCCCGGCGGACGAACAGCTTCGCTTCAAGGCGCTCTACAAGCAGTCGGCGGGCGAGGGGTGGATGCGCCCGTGGCACGAGACGCTCCGCGAGGGCTACACCGCCTACATCAGCTTCGAAGCCGAGGCGCAGCGCGTCCGCAACTTCGCGGGGATGTTCGTCCCGGGCCTGCTCCAGACCGAGGACTACGCCCGTGCGGTGATCCGCGGGATCGTCCACGAGATGACCGAGGAGTGGGTCGAGGACCGCGTTCGCACTCGGCTGGAGCGACAGGCGCTCCTCACCAAGGACCAGCCGCTCGAGTTCTGGGCGGTCATCGACGAGGCCGCGCTGCGCCGCGCGGTCGGCGGTCCCGCCGTCATGCGCGGCCAGCTCGAGCACCTGCTCGACGCGGCCAAAGCCCGGAACATCACGATCCAGGTGATCCCGTTCGGCTCGGGTGCCCACCCCGGGATGGCGGGCGAGATGCTCGTCATGGACTTCGGAGATCCCATGGACACCGACCTGATCTACATCGACAGCCAGGCAGGTGAGACATTCTTGGAGTCGGACGCCGACATCAAGCGCTTCCGGGACCGGTTCGATCACCTGGTGGCGGTGGCCAAGAGTCCTGACGACTCGGTGGCGCTGATCGCCGAGATCGCCGCCGGCTAGGAACCAAGGAGGTTCGGGCAACCATGCAGCAAGGGGATCTGTCGGGCGCGGCTTGGCGTACGAGCAGCTTCAGCGACGAGGGGCAATCCTGCGTCGAAGTGGCGCCGGTGGGTGAGGGCTTCGCCGCGCGCGACTCCAAGAACCCGGCCGGGCCGACGCTGTCGTTCGAGCTCGGGCCGTGGCGGAGGTTCCTCGCCGGGCTCGAGAACGGCTGACCGCCCGACTCACGGGAGCGCCGGGGTGCGGTCGACGAGGTCGCACGTCCGGAGCGCGAAGTCCTCGTGGCGGTGCGCGGGCGAGGGTTCGCCGGTCGTTCCGGCGTTCACGATCCGGTCGACGCGGAACGCCCGCTCGGCCTGGCGCAGCCGGCACCAGCCGACGAGGTACCAGTACCGCCCGCGCACGGTGGCGAACCGCACCGGCTCGACCTCGCGCTCCGTGCGGCCGCCGTCGCGGTCGAGGTAGGTGAGCCGCAGCACGCGGCGGTCGACGACGGCGTCCTGGATCACCGAGGGGACCGACGACGGCTCGGCCGCCGGCCGGTCGAGCAGCTGGACCCGGTCGGCCAGGGCGCGGGCGCCGGCGGCGTCACGCGACGACATCGCGGTGACGATCTTGTGGATCGCGCTGCGCGCCGCGTGGGCGAACGGCGTGCCCTCGGCGCGGTCGAGGGCCACGGCGACGGCGGTCGCCTCGGCGGGCGTGAAGTTCAGCGGCGGCAGGGTCATGGCCTTGTCGACCGCGTAGCCGCCGCGCCGCCCGGTGTCGGCGTAGATCGGCACGCCTGCCTGGGTCAGCGCGCCGATGTCCCGGGCGATGGTGCGCACGCTCACCTCGTAGCGGGCGGCCAGCTCGCGGGCGGTGCGCCGGCGCGGCGAGACCGCGCGCAGGTCCTCCACGATGGCGTACAGCCGATCCGTGCGGTTCATGCTCCCGGACGCTAGCCGGGCCCACCGACAGAACCCGTGTGAAGGACTCCGGAAACGGTGACATAAGGGTGTCTCACCGGCCGTCGATCGTGGTGTTCACCCAACCGAACGGAGTACGACATGCCTGTCGGATACCTCGACGTGCCCACCGGCGCCGACCTGGACCGGAAGAGCGCCATGGTGCGTGCCATCTACGAAGCCGTGCACGAGGTCTACCCGTTTCCCGACGACACGCGGATCTTCGTGCGGGAGTGGTTGCCCGACGCGGTGAGCCGGAACGGTCTCCTCGGGTCGGAGCCGGCCAGGCCGGTGTTCGTGGTGCACGTCCCGCCGGGCGCGGAGATCGACGCCAAGCGGACGATGCTGCGGAAGGTCAGTGCGGCGGTCGGCGACGCGTACGACCTGCCGGACTTCATGACGTTCCTCCACGAGCACCCGCTCGACCTCGTGGCGCTCGACGGCGGTCTGCTCGCCGATGACCGGCAGCGGGTCGGTGATCGGACGGAGGCGTCCGTCGGCTCGGCGCGGGGCAACGGCGGCTGACCCGTGCACGACGAAGCCCGCCCCCGGCAGCACGTGGGGGCGGGCTTCGGTGCGTGATCAGCCGCCGTTGCTCGGGCGGTACGGCTGGGCGCGGTAGGTGCGCGGGGTGTTCGCGGTGATGCGGAGGACCGAGTCGTACAGCGTGCGGCCCAGGGCGGCGCGGGCCCGCAGCGCCGGGTGGGTCGCGCTGTAGTTGTCGGCGTTCGCGGCCTGGTTACCGGCGAACTGGCCGGACGCGAACAGCGCGAACGTGATGATCGGCTTGCCCGCCGCGTCGAACACGATGCCCGCCTCGTTGCGGCCGTCCTCGAACCAGCCCGCCTTCGTCGCCACGTTCAGCCGCTCGGCCGACGACAGGTCGAGCCGGATCCCGTCGGTGAACGACGTCAACGACCGCAGCACCTTCAGCAGGTGCTCGGTCGACGCCGCCGACAGCAGCTCACCGGCCGCGAGCCTGCGCAGCAGGGTGTACGTCTCCCGGGGCGTGGTGGTGCCCAGGAAGAACCGGTTCGGGTTGGCGACCGGCACGACCTGCGTGTGCACGAAACCCTTCGAGCGCAGGATCTCGTTCAGCTCCAACGCGGGCACGACCAGGCCGCACAGCCGCACCGCCGTGTTGTCCGACACCGTCAGCAACGCCGCCAGCGCGTGCCCGACCGTCACCGAGCTCGGGTACGCGCCGTCCAGCCCGAAGATCCCGTCGGTGTCCTGGATGACGATGGCCTGCGTGACGTCGACCCGCTGGTCCAGCGTGATCAGGCCGCGGTCGACCTTGTCCAGCACGGCCACCGCGACGGCGATCTTGTTCACGCTGTACGCCTCGACCACGCGGTCGGCCTCGGCCTCGACGGCGGGCTTCACCGTGCCGTCCGGGTCGGCCACGCCGATGTAGGACGACCACGTGCCACGCGCGCGCGACACCAGCGCCGAGTACTTCCACGCGATCTTGCGCCGCGCCTGGTCGGCCGTCGTCGGGATCAACGCGTCCCACTCCGCCTCGGTGGTCTGCGCCTGTGCCGTGCCGGCGGTCGAGCCGATCACGGCGCTCGCCGCCGCGACCGAGCCCAGCCCCAGCGCGAACCTGCGGTTGATGTTCATGTGCCCCCAATCAGTGGATACGCCTCTTACGACGCCCCGAGTGGCTCAAATGTTGCTCCGAACCGGTGAATCTGATCTAACCAGCGGTAACCTCCGGTCATGGGACAAGGGGTATTCCTGGTCACGGGGGCCGGCCGGGGCATCGGCGCGGCCACCGCGCGGCTGGCCGCCGAGGCGGGGTACCGGCTGGTGCTGACGGCCCGCGACACGGCGAGCCTGGCCGAACTGGCGGCCCGGCTCGGGGGGCCCGACCGGGTGTGGGTGGCCTCGTGCGACGTGCGGGTGTACGAGCAGCTCGCGGCCCTGATGGGGCAGGTCGAGGAGGAGTGGGGGAGCCTCGACGTGGTGTTCGCCAACGCGGGCGCGAGCGTGACCACCTCGTTCACCTCGACCGACGGCGCGCCGCCCGCCGAGTGGAGCGACATGGTGCTGACCAACGTGTGCGGACCCGCGTTCACGGCACGGGCGGCGATGCCCGCGTTGATGCGCCACGCCGGCCACCTGGTGCTGACCGGGTCGGCGGCCGGGCGCGGGGTGCGGCCCGGGAACCTCTACTCGGCCACCAAGTGGGCGGTGACGGGGCTCGCGCAGGCGATCCGCGCCGAGTGCGTCGGCACGGGCGTCCGCGTCACGCTGGTGCAGCCCGGCCTGACCGACACCGGCGGCATCCCGCCGTCGCGCGCCGGCGACCCGAAGCTCGCGCCGGAGGACGTGGCCCGCGCCGTGCTGTACGCGGTGAGCCAGCCGCCGAACGTGGACGTCAACGAGATCCTGGTGCGCCCGGTCGGCCAGGACGCCTACCGGTGAGCCCCGCGCCGACCGCGCGCAACGCGTCCAGCACCTCGGGCGTCGCGTCGAGCGCGTAGGGAGCGCCGAGCAGCAGCAGGTCCGCGGCCACGTGCTCGATCTCGTTCGCGCCCAAGCGCACCCGGCACGTCTGGTCGTCGACCGGCTCCACCCGGCCCGGCAACGCCACCACCAGCCGTGATCGCACCGCGGCCGCCGGCGCGTCGACCACCGCCGTGCAGGTGTACCGGTACGGGGCGGTGGTCAGCGAACGCGCCACGTACGCGGCCGGGTCCTCCGGCAGCTCACGGGGCGTGAAGCGACGGCCTGTGGCGCGCGGCGCGTCCATCCGGTCCACCCGGAACGTCCGCCAGTCCTCCCGCGCCGGGTCGTACGCCAGCAGGTACCAGCGCCGGTAGGCGGTCACCAGGCTGCGCGGCTCCACCCGCCGCTCCTGCCCGCGGTGCGTGAACGCGACCACCTCGTGGTCACGGCACGCCGACGCCAGCACGCCGAGCGCCGCCGGGTCGGACACCGGGCCGTTCACCGCCATCACCGCGATCGCGTCCCGCACCGCCCCGATCCGCTGCCGCAGCCGGGCGGGCAGCACCTGTTCCAGCTTCGCCAACGCCCTGGTGGACGACTCCTCGATGCCGTGCACGCCCGCCGCCGTGCGCAGGCCGACGGCCACCGCCACCGCCTCGTCGTCGTCCAGCAGCAACGGCGGCAGGTTGCGGCCCGACGCGAGCCGGTAGCCGCCCGCGGTGCCCGTCGTGCCGTCCACCGGGTAGCCCAGCTCGCGCAGCCGCCCGATGTCGCGGCGCACCGTCCGGTCCGTCACGCCGAGCCGCTCGGCCAGTTCCGGCCCCGTCCAGTCACGCCTGCCCTGCATCAGCGACAGCAGGCGCAGCATCCTCCCCGGCATCGTCATCACGGACATCCTATGTCCTAAAGGGCTTCTAGCGTGGTGTCCATGACGACTTACGTGCTCATCCCCGGCGCCTGCCACGGCGGCTGGTACTACGACCCGATCTCCGAACGGCTGCGTGCCGAGGGCCACGAGGTGCACGCCGTCACGTTGAGCACCGGGCGGGTCAACCTGGACGACCACGTGGCCGAGGTGCTGGACCTGTTCGAGCGGCACGACCTGCGCGACGTCGTGCTCGTCGGGCACAGCTACGGCGGCATGGTGATCACCGGCGTGGCGGACCGCGTGCCCGAGCGGGTCGGGACCCTCTTGTACGTGGACGCGTTCGTGCCGCGGGACGGCGAGTCCGCGTACGACATCGTGCACGGCGACTGGCGCAAGTGGTACGTCGAAGGCGCGGCGGGCGACGGGTTCGCCATGGCGCCGCTGCCGATCTTCGACGAACGCGCCACGCCCCACCCGCTGGCCACGCTGCTGCAACGGGCGTCGATCACCGGCGCCGTCGACCGGGTGACCGACCGCCGGTACCTGTTCATGGCGGACTTCCCGGACAGCCCGCTGGCCACCACCTACGAACGCCTGCGCGACGACCCCGGCTGGCAGGTCGAGGCGTGGGCCTCCGGGCACAACGTGCTGCGTGACGCGCCGGAACGCTTGCTGGCGGCGTTGAAGTCCGCAAGTCCGGATAAGAGGGTGCTCGACCGCACCCCCTAGCGTGGACGGATGAAGGTCCACGACATGCTCGTTGAAGAGCGTCGGCGGATGGCGGACCTCCTCGACGGGTTGGACCCGGGCCAACTGGCCACGCCCAGCCTGTCCACGGGGTGGACCGTGCACGACGTCGGCGCGCACCTGATCACCTACCTCAGGTTCGGCCAGCTCAAGATCTACTACGGCATCGTCACGATGGCCGCCGACTTCGACCGGCTCAACCGTGAGCTCACCGCCCGGGCGGCCCGGATGCCCACCTCGGAGATCGCCGCCAGGCTGCGCCGGTGGGCGACGTCGAAGACCACCATCCCGCGCTCGGGCTACGACCCCGTGCTGGCCGACATCCTGCTGCACGACTACGACATCCGCGTGCCGCTCGGCATCGGGCGGGACATGCCGGAGGACCGGCTGTGGGTGGCGTTCCAGCACCTGGCGGCCAAACCGTCACCGGGTTACGCGGTGGGCTCCCGGTTGGCGGGGCTGCGGCTGGAAGCGGAGGACACCGGCTGGGTGTCCGGCAGCGGGGCGGTGGTGCGCGGCGACGCCGAGTCGCTCGTGCTGGCGATGAGCGGCCGTGCGGTCGGGCTCGACGCGCTGGAGGGCGAAGGCCTGCCGCTGCTGCGGGAACGTGTCGCCGCGCCGCCGCCGCGCGGACCGCTGGAACGGCTGAAGACCGTGGTCAAGGTCGTGGTCGACCCGCCGCCGGTGGAGCGCCGTTCCCGGGACGCCATCGGCGGTTCGTGAACCACTCGCGTGTCGAACCTTCAGCGCCCGCGTGTCGAACGCTCACGTCCTCTGAATTCAACATTCAAGTTGGGCGTCGGTCGTTCCGAGTGTTGAACTCGGGGGTCCTGAAGGTTCGACACGCGGGACCTGAGCGTTCGACACGCGAGGTTGTGGAAACGAACCGGTGGCGGGCTCCGTGGGGAGCCCGCCACCGGTCATGCGGTCGGTCCGTGGTGCCGGACCGTCCGTTCTTGTGGGACTACCCCACGGTGCAGGGGTTCCCGTTCACCCGGAAGTCGGTCGGCTTGGTCGTCGTCGAACCCGACCCCCAGGAGTTGAAGCCGATGCCCGCCGAAGCGCCGGGCGCCAGCGTGCGGTTCCACGACAGGTTCGTCGCGGACGCCGCCTGACCCGACTGGGACCACTCCGCCGACCAGCCCTGCGAGATCTTCTGCTGGCCCGGCATGGTGAACTCCAGCTTCCAGCCGTTCCAGGTCTGGGCGCTGGTGTTGGTCACCGTGATGTTGACCGACATGCCGGTGGGCCAGGTCGAGGCCTGCCAGACCACCTTGCAGTAGCCCGCCACCACGTCCGGCTTGGTCCGCACGTTCACCTGGGGCGACATGGCCGAACGCAGGTTCGCGCCGTTCTTCGCCACCACGGTGAACTTGTAGGCCGTGTCCGGCCGCAGCCCCGTCACCGTGGCTGTCGGCGAGGTGACCGTGGCGACGACGCGCAGCGCGTCACCCTCGATCGAGATGACGTCGTACTCCTTGACGCCGCTCTCCGGGTCGGTCGACGCGGTCCACGTCAGCTTCGTGCCCGTCGTGGTGATGTCCGAGGCCACCGGGGTGCCCGGGGTCGACGGCGCGGTGGTGTCGACCGGCGGCGCGGACGTGACCTTCTCCGCCGCCCAGCTGGCGATCCACGCGAACGCGGAGTTCCAGTTGACCGTGACCTCGTTCACCGAGTACGCCTCGATGTGGTCCACGAAGCACTTCTGCGCCTTGCAGCCGGCGAGCAGGCGCGCGGCGATCGGGTCCTGCAGCGCGCTGTTCGGACCACCCGAGAGCGCGCCGGGCGGCGCGGTCGGGAGGGTCGGGTCGAGCTGGTTCGCCCAGTGCCGGTGGTGGACGTTCTTCACCGGCTGGTCGCCGTAGCCCGAGACGTACGAGTACGACATCGGGTTGCGGCCCAGCAGGTAGTTCAGGCCCTGGAACACGCCCTCGCGGTACTTGGCCGCGCCGGTGAAGTCGTGCGCCAGCGCGAGCACCGAGATGTTGTTCGCGACCAGGCCGTTGGAACCCCAGTCGTAGCCCTCCAGCGGGCGGTACGGCGCGGGGTAGCCCTGGGTCGACATCTGCGACAGGTGGGCGTCCGCCACGGTGGTGAACGCCGACTTGATCGCGGTGACGTCGGCGGCCGGCAGGCCGTTCGGCACGAGGGCGAGCGTGATGTCGCCCAGCGGGCCGGTGGAGCCCCAGTCGAAGCCGCGGGCGGTCAGGCTCTTGCCCTTGAAGTGCGTCGACGCCGTGAGGTCGCTGCGGTAGGAGGCCTCACCGGTGGTGGTGAACATCTCCGCCGCGGCCCAGTAGAACTCGTCGGTCAGCGTGGCGTCGCTGTAGGAGCCGCCGCCGGTGCCGTCGTTCGGGTCGGCGATCTTGTTCGGGTTGGCCTT
Source organism: Saccharothrix sp. NRRL B-16348 (assembly GCF_001280085.1). Taxonomy (GTDB): domain Bacteria; phylum Actinomycetota; class Actinomycetes; order Mycobacteriales; family Pseudonocardiaceae; genus Actinosynnema. The sequence continues at coordinate 97,873 of NZ_LGED01000231.1, forward strand.
CGCCGCCGCGTACGCCTTGGTGGCCGCCGCGAGCGCCTTCGCCGAGAACGCCGGGTCGATCGTCTTCCAGATGCGCGCCGCCTGCGCGGCCACGGCGGCCGTGTTCAGCGTCGCGGCCGTGCTGGTCGCGGACAGCCTGCGGGCCTGCGGGTCCAGGTGGGGCAGCAGCGGCAGGCCGGTCCAGTTCTGGTCGTGGATCTTGTGGTGGACCATGCCGTCGGGCGCCTGCATCTTCAGCAGGAACTCGACCTCCCAGCGCGCCTCGTCCAGGATGTCCGGGACGCCGTTGGCCTTCTCCGGGATGTTCAGCTTGCCGTCGCCCAGCGCCGCGGCGTCGCCGATCAGCTTCGCGCGCTCGTAGGTGTTGAGCACCTGCCACGCCGAGATGCCGCCGTTGACGACGTACTTGCCGTGGTCGCCCGCGTCGTACCACGCCCGCGTCGTACCAGCCGCCGCGCACGTCCAGCGTGTAGCCGCACGTGATGGTCGCGAGGCAGGGGACGTTGTTGTCACCCTGGTTGGGCGCGACGTTGAGGTGGCCGGCGGGGCGCGCGTACTCCGCGCCCACGTACTGCGCGTCGATCTCGATGCCGCTGCGGTTGTGGTAGAAGTACGCCAGCGAGTCGTACCGCAGCTTCTTGATCTGGTCCGTGGCGATGTCGAACGGGAAGCTCGTCTCCGTGCCGACGGTCAGCGTGTAGCCGGTGCCCGCGGTGTCGAACGACGAGAAGTCGATCAGGTGCGTGGAGTCGCCCGATTCGGCGTCCGCGCCCTTCGGCGCCGTCTGGCCCGAGGCCACCGTGGCGCCCGCGGAGTTCTTCAACGCCCACGGCTGCGGCGTGGTCGCGTCCGAGGTCAGGGTCGCGTGCTTGGGCAGGCCCGGCACGTAGGAGACCTGGTTGACGTTGATCTTCTTCGGCGGGTTGGCCGGGTCGCCGCCCGGCGGCTTCACGCCACCGATCAGCGAGACGTTGTCGACGCAGACCGTCGTGTCGGCCGCCTGCGCGCCCAGGTGGAAGGTGACCTGGCCGGGGCCCGCGTCCGGGAAGTCCAGCTCCGAGGTGAACGTGAAGGTGAACCGCTGCTTCGTCGTGGTCAGCGCGACGTCGTGCTTGGCGATCTGCCGGTACGGGCTGACGCCCTCACCGGCCACCGCCGCCGCCGGCCGGGCGACCGAGGCGTACGCGTCGAACGACATCGTGTAGGACTGGCCCGCCTCGAACGGCACGCCGTTCTGGCCGATCAGGGAGTCCCACGGGTTGACCGTGCCGCCGGTGACCGTGGCGCACAGCTCGCCGTTCACGACTCGGTTCGACACGCCCGCGCTGGCCCACCACGGGTCGGCCGAGCCGCTGCTGAACGCGCCGTTGACCAGCCGTTCGTAGTCGGCCGCGTAGGCCGTTCCGGACGCTAGCGCGCCGCTCACCGCCACTAGTGCGAGGGCTGCGGTGGCCTGGCGGCGCCACCGGGGAGAAGGAAGCGATCTCATGGACTTGGGTCTCCTCCGTCTGCTCTGACGGTTGACGACGACGCTTCTGGGAGCGCTCCCTGGGAGCGCTCCCAGGGACTCTAGAGTGACTCGCCGCACATTCACAACCCTGGATTTGACCTCCAGTTAACTTGAGGTCACAGGCTGTGAGCATGAACTCGGGTGGATCACCAGGGGATGCGGCGCCGCCAGTGCGTTCGACAGGGTTCGACGAGTTGGGCGCCGCCTTCGGGGAGGTGCGGTGATGGACGTCGGGATCACGTTGCCGGGCTTCGGTTCCGACGCGGTGGAGCACGCGCAGCACGCCGAGGGGCTGGGGCTGGAGTCGGTGTGGCACGGCGACCACCTGATTCCGGTGAACCCGTTCCTGGACGCCGCGCTGGTGCTCGCGACGGTCGCCGCGTCCACCAATCGGATCAAGCTCGGGTTCGGCGTGATGGTCCTGCCGCTGCGGCCGGTCGCGTGGGCCGCCAAGCAGGTCGCCACCTTGCAGCACCTGTCCGGGGAACGGGTGCTGCTCGGCGTCGGCAGCGGGGGCGACGCGCACGGTGAGGCGGCGTGGCGCGCGGTCGACGTGCCGTTCGCGGAACGGGGGCGGCGGACGGACGCGTCGCTGGCCGTGCTGCCCGACCTGGTGCGGGGCGAGGCGGCGTCGGTGCACGGGCAGGACGTCGTGCTGTCGCCGGGTGCGGCGATGCCGCGGTGCTCGTCGGCGGTGGCGGCGGGGTCGCGTTGCGGCGGGCGGCGAGGTTCGGTGACCACTGGTACCCGGCGTTCGTGCCGTTCCGGGCGGTGTCGTCGGGGCTGGCGCGGTTGCGGGAGTTGGCGCAGGAGCACGGGCGGCCGGTGTGCGGGGTGACGGTCGGGGTGAGCGTGGCGCTGGGCGACGTGCCCGAGTCCGTGGTGGAGCACCGGGTCCGGTCGATGACCGACTACGGGCTGACCGAGGAGCAGGCGCGGGAGGTGCTCGTGACCGGGTCGGTAGAGCGGGCGCGGGACCACTTCGGACGGCTGGCCGAGGCGGGCGCGGACCGGGTGGTCGCGATGCCGTTCACCGAGGACCGGTTCCGCCAGGCCGAACTCGTCGCCCGCGCTACGGTGGCGGGATGACCGAGCGGACCTTGACGGCCAACGGCGTCGACCTGTGCGTGGAAACGTTTGGCACGCCTGCCGATCCGGCGGTGCTGCTCATCGCCGGCGCGACCGGGTCGATGCTGTCGTGGGCCGACGGGTTCTGCGCGCGGCTGGCGGACGGCGGGCGTTACGTCATCCGGTACGACCACCGCGACACCGGCCGGTCGGTGACCTACCCGCCGGGCGAGCCGGGCTACGGGTTCACGGACCTCGCGGCGGACGCGGTGGGCGTGCTGGACGCCTTGGCGGTGGAGCGGGCGAACGTCGTCGGCATCTCCATGGGCGGCGGCCTCGCGCAGCTCCTCGCGCTCGACTTCGCCGACCGGGTGGCGTCGCTGACGCTGATCGCCACCAGCCCGGCCGGCCCGAACGCGCCGGACCTGCCGCCCATGTCGCCCGCGCTGCTGGCGCACTTCGCCGCCGGCGCGCCGGCCGCGCCCGACTGGACCGACCGCGACGCCGTGGTCGAGCACCTGGCGGCGGCGCAACGGCCCTACGCCGGGCCGCGGCCGGTGGACGAGGAAGCGGCGCGCGCGGAGGCGGGGCGGGTGTTCGACCGGGCGCGGAACATCGCGTCCAGCGCCAACCACTTCGAGGTCGGTCGCATCGAGTCGTGGCGGCCCCGGTTGGGCACGATCGCGGCGCCGACGCTGGTCCTGCACGGCGACGTGGACCCGCTGACCCCGCCGGGGCACGGCGAGGCGATGGCGCGGGAGGTGCCCGGCGCGCGGTTGCTGCTGCTGGAGGACTGCGGTCACGAGCTGCCGCCGGGCGTCTGGGACGTGGTGGTCCCGGCGATCGTGGCGCACACCGACCTGGCCAAGCCGGGGCGCGACGAGACGATGGCGCGGATCCGGCGGCTCGGCTCGGTGGACGCGGGCACGGCGTTCGAACGGCTCTACGCCGCCGCTGCCCGCGGCGAGGTGGACGTGCCGTGGCAGCGGGAGGAACCGCACCAGCTGATCCTCGACCGCTTCAAGGGCGTGGACGGCACGGGAAAGCGCGCGCTCGTCGTCGGCTCGGGCTACGGGCAGGACGCCGGGTTCCTCGCCGGGTTGGGCTTCGACACCGTCGGGTTCGACATCTCGCCCACCGCCGTGGGCGTGGCGGCGGAGCGGTTCCCGGCCGCGCGGTTCGTGGTGGCAGACCTGCTCGACCCGCCCGTCGAGTGGTCGGGCGCGTTCGACGTGGTGGTGGAGGTGCTGATCGCCCAGGCGCTGCCGGCCGACGTGCGGCCGGCGGCCATCGCGAACATGCGCCGGTTCGTCGCGCCCGGCGGCACGTTCGTCCTGCTCTCCCACGCCCGTGACGACGACGAGCCGTCACCCGCCGGCCCGCCGTGGCCGTTGGTGCGCGCGGAGGTCGAGTCGTATGCCGACGACGACCTCCGCGCGGTGCTGGTCGACCGCACTGGCAACCGGTGGTGGGCGGAGTTCCGCCGCGATCAGCTGATGCCGATGATGGAGATGTAGCCGTTGGGCACGATCTTGTCGGCCATCCGCTGGTAGGCCTCGGGCTCGTCGGGTGCCCACGTGGCCAGCCCGTCGACGTAGCGGTTGGCCGCGCAGAACATCGCGGCGATCAGCACGGTGTCGTGCACCTCGATGTCCGTCGCGCCGTTCTCCTTCGCCTTCGCGATCAGCTCGGACGTCACCGCGCGCCCGCTGTCGGTGACCGCCGTGGCGATGTCGAGCAACGCGATCATCTTGGGCGTGTGCTCGTAGTCCTCGGGCAGCTGCGCGGCGGCGAAGGCGGCGTGGGAGCCCGCGCAGAACTTGCACTTGTTCAACTCGGAGACGTGCGTGGCGATCAGCTCGCGCTCGCCGCGGGTCAGGTCGCTCGGGCCCCGCAACAGCACCTCGGTGAGCTCGGTGAGCGGTCGGCCCGTCTCGGGGCGGTAGTTCATCAGGCCCGCTATCCCGGGCAGGGTGTTGTCCAACTCGATGTGCGGCATGTGATCAGTGTCCCGAGCGGGAAAGGCCTGGTCGAGCGGCGAACGGGCGAACCACAACACAGTTATGCAACGCGGTCGCCCAGGTCGCCGCACCCGTTCGCCCGCACGGCGGGCGCGCGCTGCGTCCGGCCGCGCGTCCACGGTCGTGTGAGCGCTCCCATGGAATCCGGCCAAATGTGGACATGATTCGCCTTCGGCCTTGACTGGTGTAGACCATTTCCGGTTGAGTGGCCCCCGTCACACGTCCGAGGGCGCTCGAACGGAAAAGAGTGATCTTGTGTCGAGATTCCGCGCACTGGCGGCGATAGCCGCTTTCGTGGTCGGGGCGGCGCTGACCGTCGCGGTGGCCAACACCGCCGCCGCGGCCGCCTGTGCGTCCGCGTGGACACCGTCGGCCGTCTACACCGGCGGCACGACGGCGTCGCACGCCGGGCACAACTGGCAGGCCAAGTGGTGGACCCAGAACGAGACCCCCGGCTCGGCCGCGGTCTGGGCCGACCAGGGCGCGTGCGGCGGCACGACGCCTCCGCCGTCCGCCTGCGACTACCCGGCGTGGGTGCAGGGCCAGTGGTACACCGCCGGCAGCATCGTGCGCTACACCGACGGCAAGTACTACATCGCCGAGCACGACAACCCGGGCTACGACCCGATCATCAGCACCTGGTACTGGAACCCCCACGACTGCGGCTCGACTCCGACCACCACGACGAGCACGCCTGCGCCGGGCGGCTTCGTGGTGAGCCAGGCGCAGTTCCAGCAGATGTTCCCGAACCGGAACCCCTTCTACACCTACGCCGGGCTCACGGCGGCGCTCGGCGCGTACCCCGGTTTCGCCAAGACCGGCACGGACACCGTCCGCAAGCAGGAGGCGGCGGCGTTCCTGGCCAACGCCAACCACGAGACCGGCGGCCTGGTGCACGTCGTCGAGCAGAACCAGGCGAACTACCCGCACTACTGCGACGCGGGGCAGCCCTACGGGTGCCCGGCCGGTCAGGCGGCCTACTACGGCCGCGGTCCCATCCAGCTCAGCTGGAACTTCAACTACAAGGCGGCGGGCGACGCGCTCGGCCTGCCGCTGCTGACCAACCCGTGGCTGGTGCAGAACGACGCCTCGGTGGCCTGGAAGACCGCCCTCTGGTACTGGAACACCCAGTCCGGTCCGGGCACGATGACCCCGCACAACGCGATGGTCAACGGGCACGGCTTCGGCGAGACGATCCGCAGCATCAACGGGTCGCTGGAGTGCGGCGGGCGCAATCCGGCGCAGGTCCAGAGCCGGGTCGACGCCTACCAGCGGTTCGTCGGCATCCTCGGCGTGCCCGCGGGCGCCAACCTGTACTGCTGACATGGGGTGACGGGGGTCGCGCGCCGGCCCCCGTCACCGCCCCGGGTGCGCGAGCACGGCCCACCCGAACGACCCCGGCGACTCGACCCGCGGCACGTCACCCGCACCGGGCAGCACGACCCGCGCCACTTCCGCGCCCCGGGAACGGCCCAGCAGCGCCATCTCCGCCAGTCCGAAGTGGACTCTCACGGCGCCGAGGTCGGCGAGTGCGCGGACCGTCGCGCTCGGGCCGGTCCCGGCGGATCACCCGCGCCCCGTCCAGACTGTCGAACACGTCCTCCGGCCCAGTGTCAGCCGACCAGCCGCCGGATGGCGCTGATCGGGCCGATCGAGTCGATGTCGGCGATCTTCACCGGAACGCCCTCGGTCGACGCGTGCACCGCGCGCACGCCGTCCACGGCCATGGCCACGTGCGACTGGCCGGCGTAGTAGATGATCAGGTCACCGGCCTGGACCTGCGCCCTCGTCACCGCCCGACCCGCCGTGGCCTGCACGTACGTGGTCCGCCCGATCGTCACGCCCGCCTCGCGGTAGGCGGCCTGGGTGAGGCTGGAGCAGTCCCACGTGTCCGGGCCGTTGGCGCCGAACACGTACTGCTCGCCGCGCTGGGCGAGGGCGAAGTTCAACGCCACGCCGGCTGCCCCCGGCGGCACGGCGACGTTCGACGTGTCGCCGGGAGCCGCGAGCACCGCCTTGTCGGCCGCGCTGAGCGACCGGTACTGCGCCCGCGCGTCCGCGACCTGCTCGTCCATCGCGGTCTTGCGGCCGGCGAGGTCGGTGACGATCCGGGCTGCCTCGCCGGCGGCGGTGGCCGCGCGCTGTTGCGCGTCCTGTGCGCCGACCGTGGCCCGTTCGGCGTCGTCGACGGCGGCCGACAGCCGGCCCAACGCCTCCTCGTTGTCCGCGGCGAGCACGCCGAGCGCGCTCATCCGGTTCAGGAAGTCCTGCTGCGAATCGCTGACCAGCAGCGCCGACAACCGGGTGAACCGCGCGCCCTCGAACGACGCCTCGGTGAGCAGGTCGACCTGCCCGCGGAACGCCTCCTGGTCGGCTCTCGCCCGTTCACCGAGCCGGGTCGAGTCGGCGAGGTCGGCGTTGGCGCGGTCAAGCTCGCCCTGCTTGGCCTTGAGGTCGTCCTGCGCCTTGAGGTGTTCCTCGTGCAGCCGTTCGGCTTCGCGCGACAGCTCTTCGTACGTCGCCAACGCGTCCGACGCGTTCGGCTGCGCGACGGCGGGCGCCGGCACGGTCAGCGCCGCGACGACGGCCGCGGCCAACGCGGTGGCGCGCCTACCGGGATGTGCGTTCACGGTGAGGGCTACGGGCGGCTGGACCGGTCGGTTCAGATCCTTGACCCGGATGACGTTCACGATTATGGTCTAGACCACATCGCGTGGTGTGACGCACCGTCCCCGGTTCGTCACGCGTCGCGTGTTCCGGCCGCCGCGGAAATGGACCCTGCCTTGGAGACCCCTCCCGGGTTTCCTCCGAAGGAGCTGGACACATGAGCCTGAAACGCAAGCTCGCGGTGGCACTGGCGGCCGTGGGCATCACCCCGTTCTTCGTCGTGATGTCGGCGGGAACGGCGAGCGCGCACGGCTACATCTCGTCGCCGCCCAGCAGGCAAGCGATGTGCGCGCAGGGCCGGATCTCCAACTGCGGCCCCATCGTCTACGAGCCGCAGAGCGTGGAAGGCCCGAAGGGCCAGCGCAACTGCCACGCGGGGCTGAGCCAGTTCGCCCAGCTCAACGACGACAGCCGGGCGTGGCCCACCACCCAGGTGGGCAACAGCGTGACGTTCAACTGGACGCTCACCGCGCGGCACGCCACCAGCACGTGGGAGTACTACGTCGGCGGCACGCGGATCGCCGAGTTCAACGACGGCGGCAGGCAGCCCGCGGCCACCGTGACGCACAACGTGGGCCTGGGCGGTCGCACCGGCCGGATCAAGCTGCTGGCGATCTGGAACATCGCCGACACGCCCATGGCGTTCTACTCGTGCGTCGACCTCCAGGTCGGCTCCGGTGGCGGCACGCCGACCACCACGACCACGCCGACGACGACCACGCGGCCGACGACGACCACGACGCAACCCCCGGTGGGCGGCACGTGGGCGGCGAACACCGCGTACTCGGTCGGCTCGCAGGTGACGTACGGCGGCGTCAGCTACCGCTGCATCCAGGCCCACACGTCCCTCGTGGGCTGGGAGCCGCCGAACACCGCGTCCCTGTGGCAGCGGCTCTGACTCCCTGACGCGGAGCCGATGTGACCGCAGCCCGCCCGCGCCGACCCTGTGACGGCGCGGGCGGGCCGTCCGGCGAAGGAGGACGACCTTGCGACGTCTCGCAGCCCTGGTGGCCGGTGTGCTCGTGCTGGCCGGTTGCGGCTCCACCCCCACGGCGGCCCCGCCGCCGGTGACGACCGTGGTGGAGAGCGACGAGTTCAACGAAACCGACGTGATGTTCCTCCAGATGTCCGTGCCGCACCACAAGGCCGGGCTGGAGATCGTGCGCCTGGCCAAGGACCGCCCCGTGCGCGCGGAGGTGAAGACCCTGGCCGCGGCCATCGAGGTCACCCAGCTGTCCGAAGTGGACTCGATGACGAAGTGGCTGGCGGACTGGGAGCGGCCGGAGACGGCGGGCGACAACCCGCAGCTGCACGCCGGCCACGGCGGCGACCACTCGACCAGCCCGGAGGCCATCGCGGAAGTGGCCGCGACCGGCGCCGGCGAGTTCGAGAAGGCGTTCCTGAACCTGCTCATCGGCCACCAGCACAACGCGGTGGCGATGGCGAAGCTGGAGAAGGAGGGCGGCGTCAACCCGCAGGCGAAGGACCTGGCGGAGCGGATCTTCCAGTCCCGCACCGCGCAGATCGCGCAGATGCTCGGCTACCTCGGTTAGAGGTCGAGCCGGAGCCCGCTGGTGAAGCGGCGGTGCTCGCCCGTCACCGGATCGGTGAACTCGAGCACCTTCGCCAGCAGCTGGAGCGGGTCGGTGAAGTCGTCCAACGGCTTCTCGCGCAGCACGGGGTAGAAGTCGTCGTGGCGGATGGGCACGCCCAGCGACGCCATGTGCAGGCGGAGCTGGTGCGTGCGGCCGGTGAGCGGCACGAGCCGGTACCGGCCCCAGCCGTCGCGGTGCTCGACCAGCTCGACGAACGTCTCGGCGTTCGGCGGGCCGGGCACCTCCTGCGCGGTGATGACGCCCTTGACCTTGACGATCCGGCTGCTCACCCGGGTCGGCAGGGTCAACGCGGGGTCGTGCGGCGCGATCGCCTCGTACTCCTTGTGCACCGCGCGGTCGGCGAACAGCGTCTGGTACTTGCCGCGCAGGGTCGGTTCGGCCACGAACATGACCAGCCCGGCGGTCACCCGGTCCAGCCGGTGCGCCGGGCTCAGGTGCGGCAGGCCGAGGTCGCGGCGCAGCCGGACGAGCGCCGTCTCGACCACGTGCTTGCCGCGCGGGATGGTGGCCAGGAAGTGCGGCTTGTCGACCACGACGATGGCGTCGTCCCGGTGCACGACCCGGATCTCGAACGGCACCGCCACCTCGTCGGGCAGGTCGCGGTGGAACCACACCGAGCCGCCGGGCGTGAACGCGGCGTCCGGGGCGATGGGCCCGGCGAGGTCGTACACGCGGCCCTCGGCGAGCATCAGGTCGATCCGCTCGGGCGCGACCCGGTGCAGCCGTTCGACCAGGTGGTCGCGAACGGTCGCCCACGGCCCTTCGTCGGGCAACCGCAGACGTGCCGGGTCGAGGCCGTGGCGCTGGTCGAGCGGCGGCCGGAGCTTGCGCCTCATCGTCACGCAGCGTACGCCGGGACCTTCGGCGTCGAGGCCGCGGGCGCGGCGAAGCCCTTGGCGATCAACAGGACTCCGAGCGCGAGCTCGAACAGGCCGCCCGGGACCGACAGCGCCACGCCGACGCCGTAGCCGAGGACTTCCAGGGCCGCGCCCAGCAGGAAGACGGCGTAGCCGACGACGCCCCACGCCGCGATGGCGCGGGGGACCAGGCGGGCGCGGAACAGGACCCGGCAGAACAGGATTCCCACGGCTCCCACGGACATCATCGCCAACTGGTAGCTGTAGTGGTTGCCCGCGGGCACCGGCTCCGGCAGGAGCACGAAGACGACGCCGACCGCCAGCAGCGCCGCCTCCACACCCCGGCCGACCAGGTACGCGTGCGCGGTGAGCTCGCTGTGCGGGCGCAGCACCGGGAACGCCAGCACGCCGATGGCGGCCACGACGGCGCAGTTCACCAGCATGAGCAGGCCTCCGACCGCGCTCGACCCCGCGTCGACCAGGGCGCTGCCGCCGCCGTACACGACGAACGCCACGAGGAACAGCGTCCCCACGGCCCGGCCGGTGGCTCTCGATGACATGGGGTTTCCCTTCCGCGGCACTGCCCGGCCTTACTTAGTAAGGCGGACGGTACCGTACTAAGTAAGGAACTGTCACCACCGGAGGTCGGATGTCGAAGTCGGGCGCACCACTGAGCCGGGAACGCGTCCTGCGCGCCGCCGTCGCCATCGCCGACGCGGGCGGGATCGCGGGGTTGACCATGCGGTCGCTCGCCGACGCGCTCGGGGTCAAGCCGATGTCCGTCTACCACCACGTCGCGAACAAGGACGAGATCCTCGACGGCATCGTGGACCTGGTCTTCAGCCGGATCGCACTGCCGACGCCCGGCGCCGACTGGCGGCCCGAGATGGTGAAGCGGGCGAACTCCGCGCGGGACGTGCTCCGGCGCCACCCGTGGGCGCTCGGCCTGCTGGAGTCGAGGACGGCGCCCGGCCCGGCGACGCTGCGCCACCACGACGCGACCATCGGCACGTTGCGCCGCGCGGGCTTCTCCGTCGCGATGACCGCCCACGCCTACGCCCTGCTGGACAGCTACGTGTACGGGTTCGCGCTCCAAGAGGCCGCGCTCCCGTTCAACAGCCCCGAGTCCGCCGCCGCGGTGACCGAGGACATCCTGGAGCACCTGTCGAAGGACGACTACCCGCACCTCGTGGAGCTGGCGACCGAGCACGTCCTGCGACCGGGCAACGACTTCGCCGGCGAGTTCGCGTTCGGGCTCGACGTGATCCTCGACGCCCTGGCGGCCTGGTTGCCCGACGTCAGTCCAGGTTCGTGAACTCGACCTCGTACCCGAGCGCGCCGAACATGCCGGTCAGCATCTTGCGCGTGTTGTCGTCGGCCCGCCGCACCAGCCCCGACTCGCGCGCCGCGTCCGCGATCTTCCGCTCCGCCGCCACGTAGAACGGCTGCTGGTCCTGCGTCTCCACCAGCGACGCCAGCCGGTCGAACAGCCCGCGCTCCTGCGCGAACACGTAACACCGCTCCTGGTCCAGGTTCGGCTTGTCCAGCACCGCGCCGGGCAGCGCGAGCCGCACCTTCCGCGCCTCGCCGGACGCGGTCGTCGGCGCCACCCGCAACGCGTCCTCGGCCAACCCGCCGAAGTCGACGTAGGCGTTCACCGTCCCGGCCGCCACGAACAGCGTCCGCTGCCCGGCCAACGCCGACGGCACGTACCGGACGTCGCGCTCGATGTCGAGCACCACCTGGAACTCGCCCGCCGAAGCGTGGTACTGGCTCAAGTCCCGCAACGACTGGAGCAACGCCGGCTGGCTGCGGTCGATCGTGTCCGTGCCCGTCAGGAACCGGGGCACCACCAACACCGCCGCCACGAGCACCCCGACCGCCACCAGCACCGCCGCCGCCACACCGATGCGCCACTTCATGCCGGCGGGATACCCAGGCGCACTACCAGGGAACCCGCTTCCCGTCGCGGAAGAACCCGCCCGTCGGCCCGTCGTCGGGCAACGTCGCCGCCCACACCACGCTCGCCGCGCCCTGCGCCACCGGCCGCCCGCCCGCGCCGCCCATGTCCGTGGCGACCCAGCCGGGGCACACCGCGTTGACCTTCATGCCGGGCAGTTCGGCCGCCAACATCAAGGTCAGCGCGTTCAACGCCGCCTTCGACGTGCCGTAAGCGGGCGTGCCGCCGCCCATCGACGCCAACGACGCGGCCTCGCTCGACACGTTCACCACGCGTGCCCGCCGTGCCGCCCGCAGCAGCGGCAGCAGGCCGAGCACCATCCGCCACGGCCCGTAGAAGTTGGTCTCCATGGCCTCCCGGACGACCCCCAGGTCGGCCGACGACGCCCGCTGCCAAGTGTCGTAGTGGATGGCCGCGTTGTTCACCAGCACGTCCAGCCGCCCGTGCCGCGCGGTCAGGTGCTCCACCAGCGCGGCCACCGACGCGTCGTCGGTCACGTCCAGCCGGTGGTGGTCGACGCCCAGCCGTTCGGCCGCCGCCCTGGCCTTGTCCGCGTCACGCGCGGTCAGCACCACGACGTGGCCGAGCGCGGCCAGCTGACGGCACACCTCCAGCCCGATGCCCCGGTTCCCACCCGTCACGACCGCCACCGGCGCGTCCGCCATGCCCGTGCACCCCCCGAGTCCGCTCCCCGGAGATTCTCCCTGGTTGGCCACTGGTCCGGGCGATGAGGTTCGATGGCGGGGAGGAGCCTGGTGAACGAGGAGAGATCGCCGTGTACGAGACGCTGAAGAACATCCTCGTCGACACGTTGAAGGTCGCGCCGGAGCAGGTCACCCCGGAGGCGACCAAGGACGACCTCGACCTGGACTCGCTCGCGTTCGTCGAGCTGTCGATGGTGCTCGGCAAGGAGCACGGCCTGCACATCAGCGACGACGAGCTGTTCGACATGGAGACCGTCGGCGACATCGTGGCGCTGATGGAGGAGCGCGCCGGTGAGCGGTCTTGACATCGCGGTGACCGGGCTCGGCCTGGTCACGCCGGGCGGTGTGGGCGTGGCGGCGGGCTGGGCGGCGGTGCTCGCGGGCCGGTCGACCGCCGCGCACGACCCGGTGCTCGCGAGCCACGAGGTGACGATCTCCTGCCGCGTGCCCGACTTCGACGCCGACGCGCTGCTCGGCGCGCGGCGGGCCGTCCGGCTCGACCGGTTCACCAGGTTGGCGCTGGTCGCGGCACGGGAGGCGGTCGCCGGGGAAGACGTCGACGCCTGGGACGCGGCACGGGTCGGCGTGGTGATCGGCACGTCCGCGGGCGGCGGTGAGACGTTCGAACGGCAGCACGGCGTGCTGCTCGCCGACGGCCCGACCGGGGTGTCGCCACTGGTGCTGCCGATGCACCTGCCGAACATGGTCGCCGGCCAGGTCGCGATCGAGTTCGGCTTCCGCGGGCCGAACCTGGTCGTGTCGACCGCGTGCGCGTCCGGCGCGACCGCGATCGGCGTCGCGTGCGACCTGCTCGCCGCGCGGCGGTGCGACGTGGTGCTCGCGGGCGGGGTCGACGCGCTGCTCAACCCGTTGACCATGGCGGGTTTCGCCCGGATGGGAGCGCTGTCGCGGCGGGACGACCCGGCGACGGCGTCGCGGCCGTTCGACGTCGACCGGGACGGGTTCGTGGCGGGCGAGGGCGCGGCGGTGCTGGTGCTGCGGCGCGCGGAGGACGCGCGGGCCGACGGGCGGCGGGTCCGGGCGCGGGTCGTCGGGTACGGCGCGACCGCCGACGCGCACCACATCACCAACCCCGACCCCGAGGGGCGGGGCGTGATCGCGGCGGCGAAGGCGGCGTTGGCGGACGCGGGCGCGTCGGCTTCCGACGTCGGGCACGTCAACGCGCACGGCACGTCCACGCAGCTCAACGACCTGGTGGAGGGCCGGGTGCTGGCGGAGCTGCTGCCGTCGGGGCCGCTGGTGACGTCGACCAAGGGCGTGACCGGGCACATGCTGGGCGCGGCCGGCGCGGCGGAGGCGGTGTTCACCGTGCTGGCGGTCGAGCAGGGCCTCGTGCCGCCGACGGCGAACCTCGCGACCCTCGACCCCCGGCTGGACCTCGACGTGGCGACCACCGCCGTGCCGCGGGAGGTGGACCTGGCGTTGAGCAACTCGTTCGGGTTCGGCGGGCAGAACGCGGTGCTGGCCATCGCGAAGGCGTGAGCGGGGAGGGACGATGACCTACCGCGGCGCGGTGATCCTCGGGGTCGGCGCGAGCCTGCCGGCACGGGTCGTCACCAACGACGACCTGGCCACCCGCCTGGACACCTCGGACGAGTGGATCCGGTCGCGCACCGGCATCGGCGCCCGGAGGTGGGCGGAGCCGGGCACGTCCACGTCGGACCTGGCCGTCGACGCGGGCGCGCGGGCACTGCGCTCCGCCGGTGCGTCCACTGTGGACGCGGTGATCGTCGCCACCACCACGCCGGACCGGTCGTGCCCGGCCATCGCGCCGGACGTGGCGGCCCGGCTCGGCATGGTCGGCGTGCCCGCGCACGACGTGGCCGCCGTGTGCACCGGCTTCCTGTACGGCCTGGCGAACGCGGTCGGCCTGATCGCGAGCGGCGCGGCGCGGACCGTGCTGCTGATCGCCGCCGAGACGTTCTCCACCATCCTCGACCCGGACGACCGCGGCACGGCGGTGATCTTCGGCGACGGCGCGGGCGCGGTCGTCGTCGGAGAGGGGGAGCCCATGATCGGTCCGTGCGTGCTCGGCAGCGACGGCACCGGCGCCGACCTCATCCAGGTGCCGGCGGGGGAGCGCTACTTCCGGATGAGCGGCAAGGAGGTGTTCCGGCACGCGGTCGAGCGCATGTCGGACGTCGCGCTGGACGCGCTGGCCCGCACCGGCCTCGGCCCGGACGACGTCGACCACCTCGCGCCGCACCAGGCGAACCGGCGCATCTGCGACGCCGTCGCGCGCCGCCTCGGCCTCGACGGGTCGAAGGTGCTGGCGGACCTCGACGAGGTCGGCAACACGGCCGCCGCCTCGATCCCCGTGCTGCTGGCCGACGCCGCCGCGGCCGGTCGGCTCAAGGCGGGCGACCGGGTGCTCACCGTGGCCTTCGGCGGCGGCCTGACCTGGGGCGCGGCCACGCTGGTGTGGCCGGACGTGACAGCGGACTTCGGCGTGCTGGGTGATCGGTGAGCGGCTACCTCGCGTCGCCGGTGGAGGTGCTGGAGCAGTCCGATACGACCGCCGTCGCGCGGATGGTCGTCGCGGCGGACGACCCGGTGTTCGCGGGCCACTTCCCGGACTTCCCGATCTTCCCCGGCGTGGCCGTCGTGGAGTTCGCGCACCGTGCCGCGACCGCGACGGGCGGGTTGCGGCTGGCCGCGATCGAGTCGACCCGGTTCGTGCGGCCGACGTTGCCCGGCACGACGTTGACCGTCCACGTGACCTGGGACGACGCGGGGCGGCGGTGTGCCGCGGCGGTGAGCGACGCCGACGGCGTGGTCGCCCGGGTCAAGCTGCGGTACGAGCCGTGCTGACCTCCGCCGACATCCTCCGACGGCTGCCGCACCGCTACCCGGTGCTGCTGGTCGACCGGGTGGCGGAGGTCGTGCCGGGCGAGTCGCTGACCGCGCTCAAGGCGGTCAGCGCCAACGAACCGTGGCACACCGCCGGCGACTTCCCGTCGACGTTGCTGCTGGAGTCGTGGTGCCAGGCCGCCGTGCTGCTGTCGTCGTGGGACCACCCGCTGCCCACCGGCCGGGTGGTGCTGATCGGCTCGCTGACGGACGTCGAGTTCCACCGGCCGGTCACACCGGGCTGCGTGGTCCGGCACTCGGTGCGGATCCTCTCCACCCGCGGCGACACGGTGGCGTTCACCGGCGAGTCGACCGTCGACGACCAGGCCGTGATGACCGTCGGCCGCGCCGTCACCACCACCCGTGCCGCCGCCGACCTCGGCTGACGAAGTGCGTTGACCGGCTGCGCCGCTTCGACCGGCATTCGGCGGCACCGCGCCGGCGAGCCGGTAGTCCAGCGGCAGGACCCGTCGGTGTTCCGCACTAATGCGGTCCGTTCGCGCGGGGCGCCGCGCCTCTGGATTATCTGCGACAGGCTGCGGTATCGTGCCCGCCCGGCAGAGTTCGCCGCTCGGTCTGCTGTGGTCACCGGTCGTCAAGGGCAATGGGCAGTTTCGAACAAGATGAGTCCTGATCACGTGAAGGTGGGTGGTAATGGCGCCGACTCCTTCTCCGGAGCCTCCTCGCAGACTTGTCAACTGGTCTGCGGCAACAGCACTGCTGACCGCTGTCGCGGCGGTCATCGCGGCGGTCTTCACCTGGGTCTCGGTCCAGGCCATCCAGAAGCAAGTCGATATCGCGCAGGCGCAGAACAGGATCGCCGAGCAGGGGCAGTTCACCGATCGGTACACCAAATCCGTCGAGCAGCTCGACCAGATGGGCGGAGACCACCTGCAGGTCCGCCTGGGCGGGATCTACGGCCTGGAACGCCTGGCCCACGACTCGCCCCGCGACCAGCCGACGATCGTCGAAGTGCTCTCCGCGTTCGTGCGGACCACCACCCCCGTGCCGAGCGCCGTCGACCCGTATTCCCCGATCACGTGCCCGTACGAGTCGGTCAAGCCTGACATCCAGGCCGCGATCCGGGTCATGGGTCGTCGAAACGCGAATCACGACAACGGCACGCGCATCGATCTGCGCCGTACCTGCCTGCGGACCGCGGAATTCGTCGACGCGCAGCTCGCCAAGGCGATTTTCGAACGCGTCGACCTGAGTTCGAGCAACTTCACCGGAGCCAACCTCGTCAAGG
The DNA here is from genome assembly GCF_001280085.1 of Saccharothrix sp. NRRL B-16348. Taxonomy (GTDB): domain Bacteria; phylum Actinomycetota; class Actinomycetes; order Mycobacteriales; family Pseudonocardiaceae; genus Actinosynnema. The sequence continues at coordinate 114,396 of NZ_LGED01000231.1, forward strand.
CCTACCTCTTCGGCGCGGATCTGACCACGGCCAATCTCGAAGGGGCCGACCTGCGGGGTGCGGATCTCAGCGGCGCGGACCTGAGCGGGGCGAACCTGGCCAAAGCCCTCCACGACGAGCACACCAAAGTGGAAGGCGTGAAAACGGACGGGCAAACGACCGGAAAATGGTGGTGATCCGTTCGCGCGTGCCGGCCGTCCTCGATTCTCGTCCACCCGAAACGCGTCCGCCGCCGAGCCGAGACCTGGGAACCTAGACTCGGGACCGTGGGTGCGATGCGGTTCGTGCACGGTGGGTTCGGGCGGGACGCGGTGCCGTACGAGCAGGCGTACGCCGAGCAACGGCGGCTGCACGCGTTGCGCGTCGCGGACGAGATCGGCGACGTCTGCGTGCTCCAGGAGCACCTGCCCGTCTACACGGCGGGCAAGCGCACCAAGGCCACCGCGTTCCCGACCGACGACGTCCCGGTGCTGACCGTGGACCGTGGCGGCGAGATCACCTGGCACGGTCCCGGTCAGCTCGTCGGCTACCCCGTGGTGAAGCTGCCCGTGCCGCTCGACTCCGTCGGCCACGTCCGCAGGCTGGAGGACGCGCTGATCGGCACGTGCGCCGAGTTCGGCGTGGCGACGGCCCGGCTCGCCGGGCGCAGCGGCGTGTGGGTCCTCGGCGCCGACGAGCCCGCGCCGGACGTGCCGCCGTCGGCCGCCCGCGCGCACGGGCAGCACCGCAAGATCGCCGCGATCGGCGTGCGCATCGAGCGGTGCACCAGCCTGCACGGGTTCGGCCTCAACTGCGACCCCGACCTGACCCCGTTCGACCGGATCGTGCCGTGCGGCATCGAGGACGCCGGCGTCACCTCGCTGTCCGCCGAACTCGGCCGTCGGGTCGCGCCGGCCGAGGTGGTGCCGGTGGTCGAACGTCACCTGACGAGGGTGTTCGCGGCCGATCGCCGGTGACGGCCGACTGCTCGGTCACTTGTCCACCCACAGCGTGTTGTTGTCGTCGCACTTCCAGTCGTCCCACTGGCCGCTGAACACCCCGGCCGCGCCGGCGGTCTGGCAGAGGTAGGCGTTGTTGAAGTCGCCCTGCTTGCGCCACGCGCGCTCGGACGGCGCGGTGGTGTGCAGCGCGGCGACGAGCGCCGCGGCGGTGGCGGTCATGGCGGTCAGTCGGTGCATGGTCGCTCCTCAGGTGAACGGGTGGATCACAGGTCGTCCCACCACCACGAGATGGCGGGGATCGGAAGGGGCTCCGTGCTCGGGTCGGACGGCCGCTCGGCCCAGCCCGGGTGAGGCGCGATGCCGTCGTAGCGGGGCACGTTGAGCGCCCAGTCGATGTTGCCGCGGATGGCGTGGCCGAGGCCGTCGAGGTAGGTCCGCAGCGCCTCGCTGACCGGCCGGGCCGTGACGATCTCGCGCAGCCGCAGGAAGCGCGTCATGACGCGGTCGCGCAGCCGCACCGCCTCCGCCGCCGCCTCGTCGCGCCGCAGGCCGCGGTGGTGGGCCAGCACGGTGACCAGGTTCGGGTAGTCGCGGCTCTCGCGCAGCTCGCGGTGCAGCGAGTGGAAGTCGTTGTCCCACGAGGCGACCGTGATCGCCATCTCGGTCAGCGCCCGCACCGCCGGCGAGTCCATCTCCGCGCCGGGCACCTCCGGGCCGTTGGCGATCTCCAGCAGCGCGATGGTCGGCGAGCCGCCCGCCGTCTGCAGGCGCAGGGCCGTGTACTCGGGCAGGTCCGGCAGGTGACCGCGGGCGCGGTTCGCGACCTGCCACGTCACCGAGAACAGCCACGCGCGGTGGGCGTCGGTGAAGCGCCGCGCCTGCGTCGGTGTGCGCAGCTCGTACATGCCGCGCACGATGTCCTGCACGGACCGCGCGTACCGGTCGTCACCCGGGTCGCACCACGGCGCGTCCATCACGCGCTGCACCGCGCCCGCCATCGGCGGGAACCGCGCGGGGTCGTCGCCGAACCGGCCGGTGTCGCAGCGCCGGTCGTCGAAGATGAAACCCCAGTACACCCAGCGCACGGCGAGCTGGAGGCCGTCGTAGTCGGCGAAGGGCGCGAACCGGGCGTAGAACTCGGCGCTCAACGTGTGGCGCAGCGACTCGCGCTGCCGGTCGTCCGCCGCCAGGCCGACGCGCTCGACCCAGGCCAGCGCGTCGCGTTCCGACTCGGCGACGCGGGGGTGGATGGCGGCGTCGACCGGGCAGTAGAACGGGTGCAGGTCGATGGGCGCGTCGACGGTGGTCACGCCGTCCACCCCGGCAGGAAGCGGGCCACCGTGCGGGCGATGCCGGCGGCGTCCAGGTCGTGCATGCGGAGGATGTCGGCACGCGAGCCGTGCGGCAGGAAGTCGTGGGGCAGGCCGAGGACGCGGATCCGGCGGCTCAGCCCGGCCTCGCGCAGCGCCGCGGCGACGGCCTCACCGATCCCGCCAGCGCGTACGCCGTCCTCCACGCACACCACGACCCGGTGCTCGGCGGCCAACGCCACCACCGCCGGGTCGACCGGGGTCACCCAGCGCGGGTCGCACACGGTCACGCCGATGCCCTCGCCGGCGAGCGCCACGGCGGCGGCCACCCCGTCGGCCGCGAGCCCGCCGACGGTCACCAGCAGCACGTCCCGCCGGGACGACCGGTGCAGCACGTCCACCCCGCCGAGCCGGTCGACCGCGGCGACGTCCGCGCCGATCGCGCCCTTGGGGAAGCGGACCGCGGTCGGCCCGTCGTCGGCGACCGCCTCGTCCAGCAGGTCCCGCAACCGCGTGCCGTCGCGTGGCGCGGCCACCCGCATCCCGGGCACGACGCGCAGCAGCGCCAGGTCCCACGCGCCGTGGTGGCTGGGACCGTCCTCGCCGGTCACCCCGGCCCGGTCGAGCACGAACGTCACCGGCAGCCGGTGCAGCGCCACGTCCATCAGCACCTGGTCCGCCGCACGGGTCAGGAACGTCGAGTACACCGCCACCAACGGCCGCAGCCCGCCCATGGCCAGGCCCGCCGCGCACGTGACGGTGTGCTGCTCGGCGATCCCGGTGTCGAGCACCCGATCGGGGAACGCCTCGGCGAACGCGGTCAACCCGGTCGGGTGCAGCATGGCCGCGGTCAGGCACACCAGGTCCGGGTGCCGGTCGGCGAGCACCAGCAGGTGCTGCCCGAACACCGACGTCCACCCCGGACCGCGGGCGGCCGACGGCGCGGACACGGCGTGCAGGTGGTCCACCGGATCGTTCTCCGCCGGAGGGTGACCCTTGCCCTTCTCGGTCACGCAGTGCACGACCACCGGACGTCGCAACACCTTCGCGGCGGTCAGCGCCTCCTCCACCCGGACGACGTCGTGCCCGTCGACCGGGCCGAGGTAGGCCAGCCCGAACTCGGCGAACACGCCTCCGCCACCGCCCGCGCGCAGGGCGGCGAGGTGCCTGCCCACCGCGCCCGCGGTCGGCGCGTACGACCGCCCGTTGTCGTTGAGGACCACCACCACCGGGTGGTCGACGCCGCCGAGGTTGTTCAACGCCTCCCACGCCATGCCGCCGGTGAGCGCGCCGTCGCCGACGACCGCCACCACGTGCCGGTCGTGCTCGCCGCGCAGCCGCGCCGCGCGCGCCAGACCGTCCGCATAGGACAGTGCGGTGGACGCGTGCGAGTTCTCCACCAGGTCGTGCGGCGACTCCGCCCGGCTGGGGTAGCCGGACAGGCCGCCCTCGCGGCGCAGGTCGGCGAACCCGTCGGCCCGACCGGTGAGCATCTTGTGCACGTAGGACTGGTGCCCGGTGTCGAACACGATCCGGTCGTGCGGCGACCGGAACACCCGGTGCAGTGCCAGGGTCAGCTCGACCACCCCGAGGTTCGGCCCCAGGTGGCCACCCGTGCGGCCCACCGTCTCGACCAGGCGTGTCCTGAGCTCGCGCGCCAACCCGTCCAGCGCGTCGCGCGGCAGGCCGGGCAGGTCGGCCGGACCGGCGATCGGTCGCGCCGGCGCCCGGACGGTCCTGGGCAGGGTGGTGGTGTCGGTCATCAGGCCACTCCGTGTGGTGCGAAAGCCCTTGCGGCAACGTGGGATGAGGCGAACGTGCCGCACTCGGACCGGCCGGTACAAGCGCGCCGACGCGTTTCACGCGAACGAGATCGCAGGTGCCACACGGACGAGTGCGTGTCGTTCCCGGAAATCGGGGAAGCGGCGTTCCCCAGCGTCGTCGGGAACGCGTCACCCCACGTCAAAGGGCGGATGTGCGGGCGAGAAGCGCAGGTGGGACCGGTCCGTCCGCCCCCGAACGGGGTCGCCGGCCCTCGTGGGCCGCCGGTGCCGCCCCACCGGTGTTAGCTTCGGAGCGCCCGGGAAGTGACCACGTCCGACCGCCGGAACGTGACCGTGTGCACCCACCGCGCTCCCCGCTCCCCGCGTCCTCGCCGGAACCGGTCTTGTTCGCGCCTGTGGAGGTTCCATGACTGTCATCGACGCCGTGCGCGGCGACCTCGCCGAGGTCCGCGCGCAGGTGGACGCGACGCTCGACCGCTTCCTGGTGGAGAAGGCGCGCACCGCGCCCGACCCGTGCCTGCCGCCGCTGGTGGAGGTGCTGCGGGAGTTCGTGGCCGGCGGCAAGCGGCTGCGCCCCATGTTCTGCCACTGCGGTTTCCTCGCCGCGGGCGGCTCGCCCGACGACCGCGCGGTGACCTGGACCGGCGCGGCGTTGGAGATGTTCCACACCTTCGCGCTGGTGCACGACGACATCATGGACCGCTCCGCGCTGCGCCGCGGCCGCCCGACCGTGCACCGGGTGCTCGCCGAGCGGTTCCTCGGCGACCACCACGACGACGGGACGTCGGCCGAGCGGTTCGGCGTGAGCCTCGCCATCCTGGCGGGTGACCTGTGCTTCACGTGGACTGACGAGATGCTGGACCGGGCCGGCGTGGACCACGCGCGGTGGCGCGAGGTGCGGGCGCTGCTGCACACCATGCGCACCGAGCTGATCGCCGGGCAGTACCTGGACCTGGGCGGCGACCCGCGGTCCACGGCGGACCCGGTGCGGTCGGCGTGGCGGATCATCCGGCTCAAGACCGCCCGGTACACGGTCGAGTTGCCGCTGCGCATCGGCGCGGCGCTGGCCGGCGGCGACGCGGCGGTCATGCGGGCGTGCGGCGCGTACGGGCGGCCGGTCGGTGAGGCGTACCAGCTCCGCGACGACCTGCTCGGGGTGTTCGGCGACCCCAAGGTGACCGGCAAGCCGGACCTGGACGACCTGCGCGCCGGCAAGCCGACCGTGCTGATGGCGCTGGCCCGGCAGCAGGCCACCCCCGAGCAGCGCGCGGTGATCTCGGCCCTGCACGGCGATCCGGAGCTGGACGAGGAACAAGCCGAGCGGCTGCGCGACGTGGTGGTCTCGACCGGCGCCGCGGCGCGGGTGGAGCGGCTGATCACGATCCGCGCCGACCGGGCGCTGGGCGCGTTGCGCTCGTCGTCCATGGACCGGGCCGCCAAGGCGCCGCTGGCCGAGCTGGTCGCCCACGCGACCCGCCGCGCCCGGTGAGCGGCATGTCCACACCGGACTTCACGCTGCGCGCGGTCGACCTGCACAAGGCGTTCGGCACGCGCCAAGTCCTCCGCGGCGTCGACTTCTCGTTGAAGCGCGGGGAGATCATGGGCATCATCGGCGAGAACGGCGCGGGCAAGACGACGTTGCTGCGGGTGCTCTCCGGCGAACTGAAGGCCGACCGCGGCGCCGTCGTGCACCGCGACCGGCTCGGCTACTGCCCGCAGCGGATCGTGGTCAACGACGAGCTGACCGTGGAGCAGCACCTGCGCTACTTCCAGTGCGCCTACCGGCTGACGTCGCTCGAACGGGCGCAGGAGCTGGTGGAGCGGCTGGACCTGGCCCGCTACCGGCGCACCAAGGCGGGCGTGCTCAGCGGCGGCACCCGGCAGAAGCTGAACCTCGTGCTGGCGCTCATGCACGACCCGGGCGTGGTGCTCATGGACGAGCCGTACCAGGGCTTCGACTGGGACAACTACCTCGCGTTCTGGTCGATCACCAAGGAGCTGCGCGACCGCGGCCAGTCGGTGCTCGTCATCTCGCACATCGCGCACGACGTGGAGCGGTTCGACCGGCTGCACCGGCTGCGCGGCGGACAGGTCGTCGAAGAGGCGGGGGTGACGACATGAGCGTTCTCACGTCGGTCGTGTCGGACTTCAAGGCGTACAAGGCGTCGCTGGACGACCAGACGACGTGGCAGGCGTCGTTGCTGAAGGCGATCGGGTTCGAGGTCGCGCAGCACGTGCGCAACCGGCTGGCGCTGGCGCTGGTGGTGTTCTTCATCCCGGTGTGGCTGGGGATCGTGCGCGCGATCATCCCGTCCGACACCGTCGAGTACCACTCGCGGGTGACGCGGGGGCCGTTGCCGGTGAACGCCAACGAGCTCGCCATGGTGTCCGGCGCGATCAACGCGGTGACGTTGATCATCGGGTTCATGATGTTCGCCGCGGTGCGCCGGTCGAGCGCGTTCGACCAGCGGCTCGTGCTGGCCGGTCACTCGCGGGCGTGCCTGCTGGCGGCCAAGCTCGTCGGCCTGCTGCTGGTGTCGGCGGTCGTCGCGGGCTACGCCGGGCTGGTCATGGCGATGTACTGGGACCCCGTGCAGCCCGGGCTGATGACGCTCAGCCTGTTCACCAGCGGTCTGACGTACGGCGGGCTCGGCATCGTGCTGGGGCTCGCGCTGTCCACCGAGCTGGCGGGCATGTTCGTGATCATCATGGTGTCGCTGGTGGACGTGATGGTGCAGAACCCGATCATCAACCCGGCCGACACGCAGGCCGTGGTGCGGTTCCTGCCGACGTACGGGTCGATGCAGGCGGGGGCGGCGGCCGGGTTCACGTCGCGGGGGGCGGTCGGGTACGCGTCGCTCGGGTTGGTGTGGTTGACGGCGTTCGGGTTGATCGGGTTGGTGGCTTTTCAGCGGCGCACCAGGGATCACGCGCGGCACGCGCCGTCGGCTGAGCCGGCGGCGGCGGTGACGGTGTCGACGCGGGCGGATGGGTCGTTGGTGGTGACGTCGATGGCCGGGCCGGTGGTGTTGTGCACGCGGTTGGCGCAGTGTCCGGTGGGGTGTGAGGCGCCGGCGGGGGTGTCGGCAGCGGCGGTCTCGTCGGCGGGGGCAGGTGCGGTGGCGGGGGCAGGGGCAGGGGCGGCGCCGGCGAGGCCGCGGCGGACGCGGCGGGCGGCGACGTCTTGATGTCCGGCACAGCTCCGCGTCGGATTCGCGGCGCGGTGGTTCCGTTGTTGGAAGTGCGACACCGTTGGAGGCGACACCATGCGATTCACGCGAGTCAGTGGACTGGCCGGGTTGGTCACGGCGGCGGCCCTGTTCGGGTTCGGGTTCGGGCCGCAGGCCGGGGCGGATCCGTTGCAGGAGCAGATGGGCGCGGTGCAGGGGCAGGCGTGCGGGTACGGCGTCGGTTTCCTCGGCACCACGCCGTTCGCGCCGATGGTCGGTGTGGCTTGTACACCGCCGCAGGGGGGTGGGGCACCCGTTGAGATGCCTGTCGAGGCGCTGGCGGAGGAAGCGATGCCGGTGGATGTCATGCCCGAGGACGTCATGCCGGCTGAGTAGGTGATGTGCCGGCCTGGCGTGCTGGAGTGAGGGTCGGTGGTGCTGTTCGGCTCGATTTGACATGGGGCCCTTACGGGCACTCCAGGCAGGCCAAAGCCGGCAGGCCCGGCGGGGTAAAGCGTCCCGCCAGCCCGAACCCATGTCAAATCGGGCCTCTGCGGGGGTGTGGCGGGTCCGATGTAGCGTCGGTTGGGTGAGGCCGTTGTTGTTGCTGGGTGTGGATGGGCCGTTGTTTCCGTTTGCCGCTCGCACGCCGCCGGACGGGTTTGTGGAGCACCGGTGGCGGTTGTACCGGTGGGGCGGGCGGTGCAGCGGGTCTGGTTGAACCCGGCGCACGGGCCGGCGGTTGGGCGGTTTGCCAGGGAGCGGCCGTTGGTGTGGTTGGACGATGATTTTGACCTGTTCCCGACTGCGCGGCGGGCGTTCCTCGATCGTCGTCGTGACCCGACTGCCCTCATAGCGGTCGATCCGGCTACTGGCATTACGGCTGATCACTTGGCGGCGGTGGAAGTGGCGCTCCGGTCCTAGCGCAGGTGGTGGTCGAAGAAGGTGACCACGTGGCGGCGGACGGTTGGTACGGCGACGGTTGGGTCGATGGTGCCGACCATCGCGGCGAGTCCGATGGTGTCCATCAGGCCTGCGGCGTGCATTTGTGGTGCTGTGGCGGCGAAGTCGGTCAACGTCCAGTGGTTGGCGTCGGCGAGAATGTGCTGTTGGACGCCGTGGTGGGTGAGCATTGCGGACCACGCGCGGCGGTAGCGGTCGGTTTGGAAGCCCTCGGTGCCGAGCAGCAGCAACGGGCGGTTGACCCCGTGCTGGGCGACGGGCAGGAGTTCGCCGTCCTGGCCGGGCTGCTCCGGGTGGTAGTCCAGGAAGCCCTCCATGTTGATCGCGGCGTCGATTCGGCGGCCTTGGTCCTCGTGCATGGCCTCGGCGGCGATCGTGCCGCCCAGGCCTTGGCCGTACAGGCCGATCCGGCGCAGGTCGAGGGTGCGGGCGAGGTTCTTCGGGAGGGTGCGGCCCTCGGCGTCGGGGTTGCCGCCTGAGGCCAGGATCTCCAGTTGGTCGAGTACGAAGGCGGTGTCCGTGAGGCGGGTGGCGATCACGGCTCGGTAGAGCGCCGGATCGGTGCTGGGGTCGCCAGGCAGGGCGAACCGCCGCGGGCCGGTCGGCAGGTCGACGCTGAAGACCTCGCCGGGGTGGTCGACCGTCACGACGACGTAGCCGCGGCTCGCCAGTTCCTCGGCGGTGGTGGTGCCGAACGCGCGTGGCTCCGACAGGCCGGGGCTGTAGAGGACGACCGGTCGGCGGGTGGGGCGGGCCGGTGCGTCCACGTGTGAGTGGGTGAGGGTGGCGGCCCAGTCGACGCCGCTCGTCGGCAGGTGCTTGAACGCCACCGGCGCGTACCACGAGAAGTCCGCTGCGGCGGTCGGGGTCAGCTGTGGTGCGACCGGGTGGTCGCGGACGTTCAGCGCCGGGTAGTGCACCGAGATCACCACGTCGCGGGGCCTGCCGTCGGTGGACCACGGGTCCGGGCGGTCGGCGTCCACCAGGTGCAGCGTGGTGACGCCGACGTGGTGCGGGCCGGTCGGCGAGGGCAGGGTCAAGGTCAGGTTCTGGTCCGCCTCGGCGACGCCGGTCAAGGTCGCGGTGAGGACGGCCAGGGCTGCTATGGACACACTCGTCCTGTGGAGCATTTCTCCCCCGTTTGTGTTTTTCAGTCGGTTGACAGGGCTGCGTACATGCGGGCCAAGTAGTCCCACAGTTCGTCGCCCAGGTCGTCGACCCGTTGGTCCGGCAGCACGTCCCGCAGCACGCCGTGGCCGCTCTCGCGGAAGAACGCGCTCATCGAGCGCAGGATCTCCCGGTCGCCGGCGGCGAACGTCTCGCCGACGTCGACCAGCCGTCGAGCGGTCCGGCGGACTTCCGGGTCGTCCACCGGGTCGCCCGCGCGGTAGTGCCCGACGATCTTCGCGAGCACGTCGCGCCATTCCTCGTCGAGCTTCTTCCGGGCGTCCGGACCGATCTCGAAGGCGTGCTGGTCCAGGAATTCGCGTTGGTCCCGGGTGAGGTGACCGTCGAAGACCGTGGTGCTGCCCAGCAAGGCGAGGAGCCGGTCCGGGTCCGGCCGGGTCGGGCTGGTCAGCTGGGCGAGCAGGCCCCTCGTCTGGCGGCGCAACGCGTTGAGCCGCCACACCTGCTCGTCCAGCTGGGCCAGGTGCCCGGCGAGCACCCCGGCGAGCGGTCCCGGGTCGGACGTGCCCGCGAGCACGCCGCCGATCTCGTCCAGCGACATGCCGAGCTGCCGCAGCAGCCGGATCTGGTAGAGCCGGTGCAGGTCGGCCTCGGTGTAGCGGCGGTGGCCGGACGGCGTGCGCTCGCTCGGCCGCAGCAGGCCGAGTTCGTCGTAGTGGTGCAGCGTCCGCACGGTCATCCCGGCGACCTTGGCCAGCGCGCCGACGCTCCACCGCGGCTGGTCGAGCCCCCCTTCAGCGCTCATGCGACCGACCCTAGGACCTCACGTGACGTCAGGTTCAAGTCTTTTCACGAACGGGTGACCGTGGCAGGCTCTGGTAGGGATTTCTACCAAGTGGTAGAAATTTGTGGGAGCGCTTCCATGCACGCCAACGCGACGTCAGGAGCCCGTGATGAGCAGAACGTCCGTGCAGCTGTACTCCGTCCGCGACGCGTTCGCGGCCGATCCCGGCGACACCCTGCGGCGCCTCGCCGCGATCGGCTTCGCCCACGTCGAGCCCTACGGCGTCCTGGAGAACGCCGACGTGCTGCGCACCGCGTTGCCCGAGCACGGCCTCACCGCCCCGACCGCGCACGCGCAGCTCATCGGCGCCGACCAGCACGCCGTCTTCGCCGCCGCGGCCGAGTGCGGCATCGAGGTCGTCATCGACCCGTACGTGGACGCGGAGCGGTGGCAGGACCCGGCGGACATCGCGGCCACCGCGTCCGCGCTCAACGCCGCCGCCCGGGTCGCCGCCGAGCACGGCGTCCGCGTCGGCTACCACAACCACTGGTGGGAGTTGGCGTCCCGGATCGACGGCCGCAGCGCGTTCGAGGTGCTGGCCGACCAGCTCGACCCCGAGGTGGTGCTGGAGGTCGACACCTACTGGGCGACGGTCGGCGGCGAGGACGCGCCCGCGCTGCTGCGCCGCCTCGGCGGTCGGGTGCACGCGATCCACGTCAAGGACGGCGGTCTCGCGCAGGACGCGTCGGGCCAGGTGCCGGCGGGGCAGGGGAGCGTGCCGGTGGCGGACGTGCTGGCCGCGGCGCCGGACGCGTTGCGCGTGGTCGAGTTCGACGCCTACGACGGTGACCTGTTCGTCGGCCTCGCCGAGAGCCACGCGTTCCTCGCCGAGGTCGAGGCGTGAGCGCCCCGGTCGGCGTCGGGGTCGTCGGCACGGGCGTCATCAGCGACGAGTACCTGCGCAACCTGACCGCGTTCCCGGACCTGCGGGTGCTGGCCGTCGCCGACCTCGACCCGGAACGGGCGGCGGCGCGGGCGGCCCGGCACGGTGTGCCGCGATCGTCCACTGTGGACGAGCTGCTGGCCGACCCGGACATCGGGATCGTGGTCAACCTGACCGTGCCCGCCGCGCACGTCGCGGTCAGCCTGGCCGCGGTCGAGGCCGGGAAGCACGTGTGGGTGGAGAAGCCGCTCGGGCTCGACCTGCGCAGTGCCCGCGACCTGCTCGACCGGGCCGCGCAACGGGGTCTGCGGGTCGCGTGCGCGCCCGACACGCTGCTGGGCGCCGGGTGGCAGACCGCGCGGCGGGCCGTCGACGCCGGGCGGATCGGGGAGCCGCGCACCGCGCTGGCCCTGTTCCAGACGCCCGGCCCGGAGAGCTGGCACCCCGCGCCCGAGTTCCTGTTCCAGGCGGGCGGCGGGCCGTTGCTCGACATCGGGCCGTACTACCTGACCGGGCTGGTGCACCTGCTCGGCCCGATCCGCCGGGTCACCGCGACCGGCAGCCGGTCGAGGGACACGCGGGTGATCGGGTCCGGGCCGCGCGCGGGCGTCGAGTTCGCGGTGACCGTGCCGACCACGGTGACCGCGCTGGTCGAGTTCGAGCGGGGCGGGAGCGCGCAGGCGGTGTTCAGCTTCGACTCCGCGTTGTCGCGCACGGGTTTCGTGGAGGTCGGCGGCACGTTGGGCACCGCCGTGCTGCCCGACCCGAACCACTTCGACGGCACGACCGCGTTGCACCTGTTCGACGGCGTGCAAACGCTTGCGGCGCAAGGACACGCGGCGTCCCGCGGCACGGGCGTGCTGGAGCTGGCGCGGGCGGTCCGGGCCGGTGAGCCGGAACGCGCGTCCGGCGAACTCGCCTACCACGTGCTGGACGCGATGCTGGCCATGGAGGAGTCCATCGCGCTGGGGCGTCCGGTGGACGTCGGCAGCACGGTCGAGCCGCCGCCCGCGCTGCCGGTCGACTGGGACCCGACCGCGCCGACGTTCAGTCGAGCGGAACGGTGAGCAGCGTGCGCAGGTAGGACCGCAGCAGGCCGACCAGGTCGACCTCGTCCGGCGTGGTCAGCCACTGGACCTGCAAGCCGTCCATCAACGCGATGAACGTCAACGCCGCGGTCGCCGGGTCGACGTCGGGGCGCAGCTCGCCGCGGTCCGCCAGCGCCCGGAACGAGCCGACCACGCCTTCGCGGGCACCCCGGTAGTGGCGGACGAAGTAGTCGTGCGCCGGGTGGTCCGCGGCGACGGCCTCGGCGGCCAGGCGCGAGTAGAGGTCGACGATGCCGGGGTGGCGGACGTTGTGCTCGGCCAGGGCGAGGAAGTGGCGGAGGACGTCGAGGCCGGGGGTGGCCTGCAACCGCTCCCGCTCGGCGTCCTCCGCGTCCCGCCGTTCCAGCACGGCGGCGAGGAGCGCTTCCTTGGTGGGGAAGTAGTACAGCAGCCCGGCGTGCGTGATCCCGGCGCGCTTGGCGATCTCGCGCAACGAGGACCCGTGGTACCCGGCCTCCCCGTACACCGCGACCGCCGCCGTGATGATGTCCTCGCGGCGGATCCGGCCTTTCAGATAACCGCCGGTCACGGGCTCGCCGTCGTCTCGCGCACGCCGACATCATGCCGCACGGTCATGCCGGGGGCGTCTCGGCGGACGTGCCGCCGGGTGATCGGCGATGGGGCTTCCGCCTCGGCCGTCTTGCGACAACTCCGACGGCGGTGCCCGACTCACGTCGGCGGTGCCGGGGTCCACGTCCTGAGCCGTCCGGCCGCCAGTTCGGCGAACCTGCCGGTGCGCGGGTTGTGCGCGTTCGGCGCGAAGCCCTCGACCACGCCGGTCCGCGCGCCGGCCACGGGGTCCCAACGCTCCAGCCCTGCCGCCGCGCGGACGTAGAGCACGCCGTCGTGCCCCCACATCCGGCCGACCGGGCCGGCGAACGCCGTCACGCGCCGCGCGTCCACGACGTCGTGCACCTCGACGCCGGGCACCGCGGGGCGGCCGATCGGCTGCAGCACGGCGGTGCGCTCGTCCAGCCACGCCATCGGCACGTCCCACACCTCCCGCACGGCGAGTTCCCTGCCGTGCTCGGTCGCGTGCACGTCGCCGCCCGGCCACGCCGCCACGTCGTGCACGACCGTCACCCCGTCCGGGCCCCACGTCCAGCCGTCGTCCAGCAGCCATCGGCCCGACGGGTCGAGGAGCAGCGCGCCGTGGAAGTAGTCCAGGTAGTGCTCGGGTTTCGGGTCGTCGCCCGACCACGCCGTGACCCGCTCGGTGAGCAGTCGACCGGAGGTGAGGTCGAACGCGTCGAGCCGGTTCCAGTCGGTCGCGGCGACGACGACCGCGTCCCGGTCCACGCCGGCGAACGCGACCGGGAAGCTGGAGTGGCGGTAGCGGTAATCGCCCCGGTCCAGGGCCAGCACCGGTGTGCCGGTGACGAGGTCGAGCACGACGCCGTGCCGGCCGAAGTCGGTCACCACCGCCGCGTGCCGCCCGTCCGCCGAGGTGTGCACCGCCGGGCGCGGCGGGTCGGCCGACCGGAGGTCCGACGGTTCGACGGGCAGCGACACGGGCGCGACGAACGACGACGTCCCGTCACCGTCGACGCGCACCAGCCCGGCCTCGGCGAGGACCAGCCAACCACCGGGCAACGCCGCCACGCACCGGTCGTCGAGCGGCTCGACCGCGCAGTCCGCGGTCGTCCACGTGCCGCCGGGGTCGGTGTCGTGGTGGCGGATCTCCGGGTGCCCGATCCAGCCGACGACGTCGCCGCAGTCGTCCAGCCGCTCCGCGCACCCGACGCACAGCGCGATCACGGGCGGGTCGTCCTGCTTCGCGCACGCCTCGCACAGCCCGTCGTACGCCAAGCCGACCCCGGTGAACCGCCCGTAGTGGTCAGGGGGTTGTTCGGCGACGAGGTGCGCGCAGCCGCGGAACCCGGCGGCGTACGCGGCATGCCCGCACGGCTGCACGTCCACCGGCCCATTGTGGACCGTCGGCGCGTCCGGTGTTGACGGACCGTGCTCGCGGAGACGTCCACTTTCGGCCATTCGGGCACGGCTTTTGTCTACAGCCAGCAAAAGTCTTGCGCACTTCGATCGGTTCTGAACAGAATTGCGCTCGCGTTCCAGCTGTGAGCCGGACCACAGAACCACCGTTCCGACGGCATCGCCGACGATCACCGACGTGTGGTTACGCAACGTCCGCGTCAAGGACCTGGCCGGCTGACCGAAGCCCACCTGATCGAGGAGTCACCCATGCCGTCCCGCCGCACGTTCCTCGGCAGCGCCCTCGCCACCGGCGCGGCCGTCGCCCTGCCCGCCGCCGCGTCCGCGTCCGACCGGCCGCGCCGTCGGGTGCCGAAGGAGTCGATCAGCATCCAGCTCTACACCTTGCGGGGCATCATGGGCGACGACCCGGAGCCCGTGCTGTCGGCGTTGGCCGACATCGGCTACCGCAAGGTCGAGCTGGCCGGCACGTACGGGCGCGGTGCGGCGGAGTTCGCGGGCGTGCTGCGGCGGTGCGGGCTGCGGGCGACGTCCAGCCACGTCGGCATCGACGGCGACCTCGACCAGGTGATCGCCGACGCGCGCACGTTGGGGCACAAGTACGTGGTGGTGCCGTGGGTGAACCACTCGACGTTGGCGGAGTGGCGGGCGTTCACCGCGCGGTTGGAGGCGGCGGGGGACAAGCTGCGGCGCGCGGGGTTGAGCCTCGGCTACCACAACCACGCGCACGAGTTCGCCCCGATCGAGGGCACGCGGCCGTTCGACGTGATCACGGCGGGCACGTCGCGGCGCAACGTGCACCTGGAGGTGGACCTGTACTGGGCGGTGGCCGGTGGGGTCGACCCGGTGGCGGTGTACCGGGCGCACTTCCCGCGCGTGCGGCAGTTCCACGTGAAGGACCGGGCGGCCGACGGGTCGTTCGCCGACCTCGGCACGGGCACGATCGACTTCGCGGCCATCTTCCGGGCCACGAACGTGACCGA
Source organism: Saccharothrix sp. NRRL B-16348 (assembly GCF_001280085.1). Lineage (GTDB taxonomy): Bacteria > Actinomycetota > Actinomycetes > Mycobacteriales > Pseudonocardiaceae > Actinosynnema. The sequence goes on from NZ_LGED01000231.1 coordinate 129,461, forward strand.
GTACATCGTGGAGAACGACCAGCCTCGGGACGCCCTCGTCACCGCCCAGGTCGGGTACGACTACCTGGTCGACCTCCGGTACTGACGCCCGCTTGCCCGTGACGGCGGGCGACCGCCAAGATGGCGCGCGTGACGTCGCAGGGTGCCCAGCCGGATTCGGTGCGTGATGTGGTCGAGTTCGTGGCGCTGTTGCGGCAGCTCAAGGAACGGTCGGGATTGACGCTGCGCGGGCTGGAGGAGAGCGCGGCGGCGCAGGGCGAGGTGCTGGCCCGCAGCACGGTCGCGGACATGCTGCGCAAGGACAGCCTGCCCCGGCCGGAACTGCTGGCCGCGTACGTGAAGGCGTGCGGGGTCGCGCAGCCGGAGCCGTGGTTGCGCGCCCGTGAGCGGCTGGCGACGGGCGTCGTGGCCGAGGTGTCCGCGCCGCCGCCGGCTCGTCCTCCGTGGCGGCGCCCGTCGGTGGTGCTGACCGCCGTCGTGGTGGTCGCGCTCGTGGCGACGGCCCTGGTCCTCCAGTGGGGAGGGGCGACCTCGCCGGACGCCGCGGTGACCGGCGGGACGACCCGGCCGGGATCCGATCCGCTGACGCTCCCGCCCGGCGGCAGCCAGGTGCGCATCCACGCGGCCGGCGCGCCCGACCTGTGCCTGACCGAGGGCCGCGACAGCACCGGCGCCTACCCGACGGAGGTCGCGGCCCTCCGGCCGTGCCCGAGCCGCGGACCGCGGGTGTTCCTGCACCCGGTGGACGACGAGTTCGCCACGATCAAGTGGGAGCACCCGGTCGACCTGGCCATCGGGTGCCTGACCGTGCTGCCCTCCGGCCCGGCGATCCACCTGCTCGAACCGCGGAACGTCTGCTCCGACGACAACCTCGACCAGCTGTTCCGCGTGGAACGGGTCGACGGGGATCGCTACCGCTTCCGCTCGGCGGTCGGTTCGGCGTGCATCGGCCTGCGCGGCGGCACGGCGAGCGAGGGCGCGGAGGCGATCCGCGAACCGTGCGCCGCCGAACCCGACCAGGAGTTCACCGTCGACCTCGTCCCCGCAGGCGGCTGACCACGCGGGCGAGGTGGCGGCGTTCGGCGTCGGTGGGGGCCAGGGCGCGGGCCTGCTCGTAGGCGGCGAGCGCCTCGGTCGTTCGCCCCAGGCGGCGGAGGAGATCCGCCCGGGTGGCCGGGAGCAGGTGACCGGGCACCTCGTCGGCGAGGTCGTCCACCAGTGCCAAACCGGCCGCGGGGCCGTCCGCCGCGGCCACGGCCACCGCCCGGTTCAGCCGGACGACCGGGGACGGGACGAGCTTGGCGGTTCGCCGTAGAGCAGGGCGATCTGGGGCCAGTCCGTGTCCTCCGCCCGCTCGGCCGTGGCGTGGCAGGCGGCGATGGCGGCCTGCACCTGGTACGGCCCCGGCCGGCCGCGGCGCAGCGCCGAGTCCAGCAGCGCCACGCCTTCCTCGACCTGCCCGCCGTCCCACCGCGACCGGTCCTGCTCGTCGAGCGGCACGAGGTCGCCCGCGTCGTCGAACCGCGCGTCCCGGCGGGAGTCCTGCAACAACGTCAACGCGAGCAGGCCGACCGCCTCCGGCTCGTCGGGCATCAGCGCGACCAGGGTGCGCGCCAGCCGGATCGCCTCCACGCACAGGTTGCGCCGCACCAGCTCCGCGCCGCCGCTGGCCGCGTAACCCTCGTTGAACAGCAGGTACAGCACCGCCAGCACGCCACCCGTGCGTTCGGGCAGCAGGTGCGCGGGCGGCACGCGGTACGGGATGCGGGCGTTGCGGATCTTCTGCCGCGCCCGCACCAGCCGCTTGGCCATCGTCGCCTCCGGCACCAGGAACGCCCGCGCGATCTCCGCCGTGGTCAGCCCGGTGACGGTGCGCAGCGTCAGCGCGACCCGCGCCTCCAACACCAAAGCCGGGTGGCAGCACGTGAAGATCAGCCGCAGCAGGTCGTCGCCGATGCCGTCGGCCTCGTCGGGCGACTCGTCGAGCACCGCCACCACCTCCCGCAGCTTCGCCGCCTCCACGCTCGACCGCCGCAACCGGTCCAGCGCGCGGTTGCGGGCGGTCGTGGTGAGCCACGCGCCGGGACGGCGGGGGACGCCTTCGCGCGGCCAGCACTCCAGCGCCCGCGCGAAGGCGTCCTGCACGCACTCCTCGGCCAGGTCCCAGTCGCCGGTGAGGCGGATCAGCGTCGCCACGATCCGCCCCCGTTCGGCCCGGAACAGCTCCGAGACCTCCGCGTCGACCGTCATCCGGTGTAGAACGGCCGGACCTCGACCGAGCCGTACCGCGCGCACGGGTGCCGTGACGCGATCCGGATCGCCTCGTCCAGGTCGGCGCAGTCGACGACGTCGTAGCCCACGATCTGCTCCTTCGTCTCGGCGAACGGCCCGTCGGTGAGCAGCACCTCGTCACCGCGCGTCCGCACGGTCGTGGCGTCCTGGACGGATCGCAGCTGGGAGCCGTCCAGCCGCCTGCCCTCGACCTCGGCCAGCCACTGCTCGATGGTCGGATCACCCGCCGTGGGCTCGATCGTGTCGTCGACGCAGATCAGCAGCATGTACTTCATCGGTCTCTCCCGTCGTCCGGTCGCATTCCACCACTACGACGAACGGGATCCGCCGAGGAGGACACCGTCTACCCGGAGGTCTTCGCCTGGCTGGAAGCGCGCTTCGCCGGCGTGCCCGCGCGCGGCACCTGCTGAGCGTCGCGCGCCCGGCGGAGCAACCGGCGGGCGCGCAACGCGATCTCCAGCGCCAGGCGCTCGTCGGGGTCGGCCAGCCGGTCGCCGAGCAGCTCCTCGAGCTGGTGCATCCGGTACCGGACGGTCTGCGGGTGCACGTCGAGCCGGTTGGCGATCTCGCCGATGCCGCCGCGCGTCTCCAACCACGCCAGCAACGTCGTCTCCAGCCGTTCCCGCTGCTTCACCGTCAAGCCGTCGAACGCCGCCAGCGCCCGCCTGCTGAGCTGGCCGACCAGGAACTCGTCCGACAGCAACGCCAACGTGGCCAGGTGGTCGTCGCACCACGTCACCGGCACGGCGGGCAGCAGGCCGCGCCGCACGAACCCCAGCGCCCGCCGCGCGCACGCCAACGACTGCCGCGCCTCGGCCAGCGGCACCGTCGGACCCACCGCGGCACGCCGACCGCGCAGCTCGAGCGGCAACCGTCCCCCGGGGTTGGCGACCACCAGGCACGGCGTGGAACTCTCCAGGTCCACCAGCACGTCGCGGCCCAGCGTCACCGATGGCAGCTGGTGCTGGTCCTCCCGGTACTCCAGCGCCACGACGGCGACCCGTTCCGGCAACGGCCAGTCCGTCGTGCCCGCCAGGTCGGCGAGCGACCTCGGCGACGGCGGCTGCTCGGCCAGCACCAGCTTCAGCAGCTGCCGCCGCCTGCGCTCCAACGCGCCGCTCGCGTTGGCCTGCGCCTCCGAGTAGCCCTCGATGGCCACCCGGCACAGCTCGTCCACCCACGCGAAGATCGCGTCGGCCACCACGAACAGGGTGTCGGTGGAGACCCCCATCGCGCGGCCGTGCTCGCTCAGGTGCCGCCACACGACCCGCGCCCCGACCCGCACCGCGGTCTGCAGCGAGTCCATCGTGCGGCCTTCGAGGTATTCCATCCGCCCGCTGTAGCGCAGCACGGCCTGCCAGTCGGCCTGCGCCGCGTCCGGGTTGGCGATGTTGTCGAAGCACTTCACGATCGCCATCTCGACCGCGCCCACCAGCACCTCGCGGAACTTGCCCTCCAGCGGCTGGGCGTACGCGGGCACGCTCCGGCGGATCTCCCGCACCACGTCCCGCACCAGGACGCCCGACAGCGGCGCCAGCTTCTCGGCCAGCTCGCCAGGGATGGTGGACCACAGCTGACGTGCCGCGCTGTAGGTCCGCGGGTGCGCCAACCCGCCGTTCAGTGAGCTCGTCATGCCGCCTCCGGCTTGCGCGAAGCACCGCCCTGGGACTTCGCCCGGCCGACCATAAAATCATCCGCTATGGTGTGTCAAATATTCTTTCGGGCACTGAACTGCGTTCACTCTTTCGAGTGATGGGGCGGGTTGTACGAGCATTACAACTTTCGTTTGAAAAACGCGCACCCGGATGACAAGTCGGCTTGCCGGCCTGGACCGGCGGGTTCAGGTTAATGCACTGTGCATTGCCCCTGTCGTATTTCCCGGGAGGTGTCGGTTTGCGAAAGATGTTCTCATTATCGGCGGTCGTGATCGTGCTGGCCGCGGACCGGATCGCGGGCCGCCCGGCGACGTCCGGCTGCTGACCGGCCCGGGACGCGCGGAGACCGCCGGGGTCGGACGCGGCGGTCTCCGGTTGTAGTCCGGATGGCTACGCGGTCTTCGCGGTGAGCGCCAGGTCGATCGTGTTGTCCGGGCCCGCGGCGAAACCGCTGACGACGTCGTTGAGCGGACCGCAGCCCGTCAGCGGCGGGATCGTGTACGTGCCCGCCGGCTTGCCGCCCTTGAGCGGGTCGAAGCCCGCCGCCGAGGCCAGGCCGATGTCCGCGGGCGTGGTGGTGCGGCAGTTCGGGTCGTTGCTGATCGGGATGCCGAACGCGGTGACCGACGGCAGCTTGATGGTGACCTTCGAGGTCGACTTCACCGCGCCGGCCGTGAGCGTGCCCGTGGTCTTGCCCTCCGGCGCGAACTCGATCTTCGACTCCACCGGCACGAACCCGAAGAGGCTGAACTTGCCCGAGGTCGGCGGCAGCACCAGGTCACCGGTGAAGTTGCCGGTGGCCAGGTCCAGGTCGGCGTTCAGGCTGCCCGGGCCGAGCGCGACCGAGCCGCCCAGCTTCTTGATCGTCGACGTGCCCTCCAACGAGTAGGCGTACTTGATGCCGCCGGGAGGTGTCGTGGTCGTTGTCGTGGGCCGGGTCGTGGTGGTGGTCGTGGTGGAAGTGGTGGTCGTCGTCGTGGTCGGGCCGCCGCCGCCCGCCACGTCGAACCGGATCAGCGTCGGGTCCTGGCCCGGGTCCAGCACGCAGTGGGACGTGAACGTGCCGAGGCCCGTGTCGGTGCCGTCGGCCTTCTTCGGCGTCAACGTCGTGCTGTAGTCGCCGACCGTCACGGTCGTCGTGCCCGCCTTGGGGATCACCGCGGTCGGCACCGGGCCGCTCGCGACCACGTCGAACGCGCCCTCGGCGGGCACCGGCGTCTTCGGCACGGTCAGCCCGGGGATCTTGATGTCGAGCTTGCTGCCCGCGTTGTCCAGCGTCACGCCCGCCTCGGCGGAGCCCTCCACCGTCGCGGCGCCGACCAGCGTCAGGCCCTGCGTCGCGGTCGGCGGCACGGTGACCGTCGCGGAGAAGTCCGTGGTCGTCAACTCGCCGCCGACCGACGTCGGCGCGTCGATCGTGGCGCGGATCCGGGTGGCCGGCACCTGGTTGCCGATCAGCGGGAACGGGCAGGTGAACGTCAGCGTCTTGTCCACCTGGACGGGTGCCGCCGAGCCGGTGCCGACGCCGGCCAGCAGACCGGCCACGACGAGCCCGGACGTCACGCCCGCGCCCAGTGTTGTCCTCAACCTCACGGGTGTTCCTTCCTCGAAATCTGCCGTAAATGTGCCGACTCGACGGAAGCTAATGAGGTGCGCGGACCACCGGCAAGAGAAGCCCGGAAAACCTTCGAAATTCGCTGAATAAGGTGACGGACATTGTTGCGGTGCCGATCGCGGCACTCACGTGGTGACAAGAAAGCGCCGGGTGCCACTCGTGTTCGCGCGAATAATCCCGGCGACCCTAGTCCTCTTCCCTGGCCTCGCCGCGGCGGCGCATGAAGGTGAACCCGGGGATGCCCAGGATCGCCTGCCGGACGTCGTTGGTGACCTCCAGCAGCTGGTGGATGTCCGGTCCCACGCGGTCCAGCGTGGCCAGGATCGGCAGCACGTCCTCGATCAGGTGCTTGGTCAGCACCGGCAGCTGGTCGACCAGTTGCACGGCGGCGTCCACCTCGTGCGGCGACAGGTCGTCCACGAACCGCTGCGCCAGCGGCTGCGCCTTCTTCGCGATGGGCGCGTAGCTGTCCAGCAGCTCCCGTGACGTCCGGGCGGTGCGGCCGACGTCGGTCGTCACGTCCTCGGCCGTCGCGGTGACCGCCTTCGCCCGCCCTACCAGCGTCTCGGTCTCGTGCAGCACCCGTTCGGTGCGGGTGACCAGCTCGTCCGCCCGGCGCACGACGGCTTCCGCCGCGCCGAGCAGGTCGAGCACCCGGCCGGGCACCGACACGGCGGTCTCGACGGTGGTCCTGGCCAGGCCGAACAGGGCGCGTGGGGTCAGTTCCATGCCGTCCACTCTGCCGCACGCGGGCGTGTGCGACCTCAGGGAAGTCCCTGACCGCGCGCTCCTTGTCCGAGTCGTCCAGACCAATTACAGTGGCCTGCGCCACCGCCTCGACCCTCTCCGGCCTGCCCGGGGAGTCGAAGGAGGCACGCATGCCCGGAACGCTCCGAGCCCTGGTCGGAGCCGTGCTCGCCGGTGGTCTGCTGATGGCTTCACCGGTCGCGCACGCCCAGGTCGAACCAGGACCGTGGACCTCGTACTCGCCCACGTTCACCGTGCAGGAACGGGGCTGCGGCGACGTCGCGGACCTCACGTTCCGCCTCACCTGCTCCACCGCGCGCCGAGCGCCGGTACGCCACCTACACCGGGGGCACCCGCCAGTTCGAGGGGTCGTTCCGCATCACCAGCCTCGGCGGCACGCGCGTCAGCCTGAAGCAGACGTTCCACGAGTCCGCGGCCGGCCCGTTCTTCATGCTGGCCGTGGAACGGGGCGGACGGCTGTACGCGGTGCACGGCGGCGCGACGGTCGCCACGGGCGCGACCGTCGGCACGACCGTGCGGGTGAACACGGTGCACGCGGTCGGCAGCCAACACCGCACCTACATCAACGGATCGTTGAAGCACACGTATGACAGTCCCGGTGGCAGCTTCTACGACAAGTTCGGTGCCTACCGCACCAACAGCGGGCAGGGGCCGGCCACGGTCGTGTGGAGCGGCATCCGGTTCTGGCGCAAGTGAGGCGTCTCCTCGCGGTGTCGGTGCTGCTCCTGGTCTCGTGCGGTGTCTCGTGCGGCCGGGAGCGGCACCCGACGCTCACCGCCACGTTGACCACGCCGACCGACGTCTCCCTGGTGTGGGAGGCCGAACCGGGCGCGGCGGGGCAGGTGGTCGAGTACGCCCACTCGCCCGACGAGGCCTACACGGTGCTGGAGTTCGTGCCGCCCGACCGGACGACGTTCGTGCACCCGGACCTGATCCCGCAGACCCCGTTCTACTACCGGGTGCGGTCGTTGCACGGGCCGGCGTCGGCGTCCGTGGACGTGACGTTGCCGCCCGGCGCCGAGGTGCCGTCGTCCGACGGCCACGACTGGGCCGCGCCCGTGACCGGTCCGAGCGGCTCGCGTCCGGTGCGTTCGGCCGACGCCGGCGCCGCCGACTTCCGCGCCGAGGTCAAGCACGCCAACGGAATCCTGTTCACGTGGACCGACCGCGCGGAGGGGGAGGAGGGGTATCTGTTGGAGGTCAGACCGGCCGGGGCGGAGGACTTCTCGGTGGCCGCGCGGCTCGACCCGGACGTGCGGTCGTTCGGGCTGATCACGTTGCCGACGGAGAAGACCGCCACCTACCGCGTGCGTGCCTACTACTACGGTGCCACGTCCGACGTCGCGCACCAGAAGACCGGAGGTGAGGTCTAGGTTCAGGCCGGGGCTGGGGTTCAGGCCCGCTGGTTCAGGCCAACGCCAAGTCGACGCCCGTCTCCACGTGGATGCGCGTGGAATCGACCAGCGGCACGGTGCTGTCGGACTGGTCGACCAGCAACGTGATCTCGGTGCAGCCCAGGATCACCGCCTCCGCGCCCCCGTCGACCAGCCGTGCCATCACGTCCCGGTACGCGGCGCGCGACGCCGGCTCCACCCGGTTCTTGGTCAGCTCCTGGTAGATCACGTCGTGCACGAGCGTGCGGTCCGGCTCGTCGGGGACCACCAGCTCGATGCCGTGCGCGCTCATGCGGTCGCGGTAGAAGTCCTGCTCCATGGTGAACCGGGTGCCGAGCAGGCCGACCTTGCGGTAGTCGGTCAACCTCTTCGCCGTGGCGTCCACGATGTGCACGAACGGCACCTTGATGGCGTCCGTGATGACGTCGGCGACCTTGTGCATGGTGTTGGTGCACAAGAGCACCAGCTCGGCTCCCGCGCCTTCGAGCTTGCGCGCGGCCTCGGCCAGCACCTCGCCCGACCGCTCCCACTGCCCCGTCCGCTGCAACTGCTCGATCTCGGCGAAGTCGACCGTCAGCAGCAGGCTGGGCGCGCAGTGGTGACCGCCGAGCCTGCGCCGCGTCTCCTCGTTGAGGAGCCGGTAGTACTCGGCGGACGATTCCCAGCTCATGCCGCCGATCAACCCGATGGTTCGCATGGCGACGATTGTGTCGGTCCTCCCCTCCCGGGCAACTGAGAATAGCGTTGTCGCTGGTCACGGGGTTGCGGCCTGCGGTACGGTGCCTTGATGGCGCACCTCAGCTACTCCTCCGGCACCTCGGACGTGCCGCTGTTGGGCGACACCATCGGCGCGAACTTCGACCGCGCGGTTGCCGCGCACGCCGACCGCGACGCGCTGGTCGACCGCTCCACCGGCCTCCGCTGGACCTACCGCGAACTGGCCGCCGAGGTCGACTCCGTCGCGGCCGGGCTGATGGCCTCCGGGGTCGGCGTCGGCGACCGCGTCGGCATCTGGGCGCCCAACCGGGCCGAGTGGGTGGTGGTCCAGTACGCGACGGCCCGCATCGGCGCGATCCTCGTCAACATCAACCCGGCCTACCGGGTGCACGAGCTGGAGTACGTGCTCAACCAGGCGGGCGTGCACACGCTCCTCGCCTCGCCGTCGTTCAAGACCTCCGACTACGCCGGGATGATCGCCGCAGTGCGGCCCCGGTGCGCCGCACTGCGCCAGGTCGTGCTGTTCGACAGTCCCGAGTGGACGGCGTTGCACGCGAACGCGTTGCCGGTGTGGCCGGAGCTGTCGGCGGACGATCCGATCAACATCCAGTACACGTCGGGCACCACGGGATTCCCGAAGGGCGCGACCCTGTCGCACCACAACATCCTCAACAACGGCTTCTTCGTCGGCGAGCTGCTCGGGTACACCGAGGACGACCGCGTCTGCGTGCCCGTCCCGTTCTACCACTGCTTCGGCATGGTGATGGGCAACCTCGCGGCCACCTCGCACGGCGCGTGCGTCGTGATCCCCGCGTCCGCGTTCGAACCCGCCGCCACCCTGCGGGCGGTGGCGGAGGAGCGGTGCACGTCCCTGTACGGCGTGCCGACGATGTTCATCGCCGAACTCGCCGACCCCGACTTCACCTCCTACGACCTGTCGTCGCTGCGCACCGGGATCATGGCCGGCTCGCCGTGCCCGGTCGAGGTGATGAAGCAGGTCGTGGACCGGATGGGGATGCGCGAGGTGTCCATCTGCTACGGCATGACCGAGACCTCGCCGGTGTCCACGCAGACCCGCCGTGACGACTCGCTCGACCGGCGGGTGTCCACCGTCGGCCGGGTCGGGCCGCACCTGGAGGTCAAGGTCGTCGACCCGGACACCGGCCGCACCGTGCCGCGCGGCACACCCGGCGAGCTGTGCACGCGCGGGTACTCGGTGATGCTCGGCTACTGGGAGCAGCCGGACAAGACCGCCGAGGCGGTCGACGCCGCGCGGTGGATGCACACCGGCGACCTCGCCGTGATGGACGAGGATGGGTACGTGAACATCACCGGCCGGATCAAGGACATGGTGATCCGCGGCGGCGAGAACCTGTACCCGCGCGAGATCGAGGAGTTCCTCTACACCCACCCCGACGTGCTCGACGCGCAGGTCGTGGGCGTGCCCGACGCCAAGTACGGCGAAGAGCTGATGGCGTGGGTCCGCCTGCGCCCCGGCGCGCAACCCCTGACCGCCGAGTCGCTGCGGTCGTTCTGCGCCGGCAAGCTCGCGCACCAGAAGATCCCCCGGTACGTGCACGTGGTGGACGAGTTCCCGATGACCGTCACCGGCAAGGTCCGCAAGGTCGAGATGCGCAAGCAGGCCGTGGAGATCCTCGGTCTCGCCGACGCCGACGCGGTCAGGCACGCGTAGGTGCTCGTGGTGCTGGTCTACGACGTTCGCGCCTCCTCTGCGAACTGGGTCCGGTACAGCTCTTCGTAACGCCCGCCCGCGGCGAGCAGTTCGGTGTGGGTGCCGCGTTCCACGACCCGACCGCCCTCCACCACGAGGATCAGGTCGGCCGCCCGGATCGTCGACAGCCGGTGCGCGATCACGACCGCCGTCCGCCCCTGCAACGCCTCGCCCAACGCGGCCTGCACCGCGGCCTCCGAGGTGGAGTCCAGGTGCGCGGTCGCCTCGTCGAGGATCACCACGCGCGGCTTCGCCAGCAGCAGCCGGGCGATCGTCAACCGCTGCCGCTCACCGCCGGACAACCGGTAGCCGCGCTCGCCGACCACGGTGTCCAACCCGTCCGGCAGCGAAGCCACCAGATCGGCCAGCCGCGCCCGACCCAGCACCTCCCACAGGTCGGCCTCGGTCGCCTGTGGCTGGGCCAGCAGCAGGTTCGACCGGATCGACTCGTGGAACAGGTGACCGTCCTGCGTCACCATGCCGAGCGCGCCGCGGACCGAGTCGGCCGTCAGGTCGCGCACGTCCACACCGGACAGCCGCACCGCGCCCGAGTCCACGTCGTAGAGCCGGGGCAGCAGCGAGGCGATCGTGGACTTCCCCGCGCCCGACGAGCCGACCAACGCCACCACCTGGCCCGGTTCGGCCCGGAACGACACGTCGTGCAGCACCTCCACTCCGCCGCGGTTGTCGAGCACCGCGACCTCTTCCAACGACGCCAGGGACACCTTGTCCGCGGACGGGTAGGCGAACCGGACGTTCTCGAACTCCACCGACACCGGACCGTCCGGCACCGACCCCGCCTCGGGCTTCTCGGTGATCAACGGCTTCAGGTCGAGCACCTCGAAGACCCGCTCGAAGCTCACCAACGCGCTCATCACCTCGACCCGCGCGCTGGCCAGCGCCGTGAGCGGCGCGTACAGCCTGGTCAGCAGCAACGCCAGCGCCACCACCGACCCCGGGTCCAACTCGCCGCGCAGCGCGTAGAACCCGCCCAACCCGTACACCACGGCCAACGCCAGCGCCGAGACCAGCGTCAACGCCGTCAGGAACACGGTCTGCACCATGGCCGTGCGCACCCCGATGTCCCGCACCCGCCGCGCCCGCGTCGCGAACTCCGCCGACTCGTGCGCCGGCCTGCCGAACAGCTTCACCAGCGTCGCGCCCGGCGCCGAGAACCGCTCGGTCATCTGCGTGCCCATCGTGGCGTTGTGGTTGGCCGCCTCACGCTCCAGTCGAGCCAGCCGCGTCCCCATCCGCCGCGCCGGCACCACGAACACCGGCAGCAACACCAGCGCGAGCAGCGTGATCTGCCACGACAGGCTGATCATCACCGCCAGCGTCAGCGCCAGCGTGACGAGGTTGCCCACCACGCTGGACAAGGTGTCGCTGAACGCCCGCTGCGCCCCGATCACGTCGTTGTTGAGCCGGCTCACCAGCGCCCCGGTGCGGGTGCGGGTGAAGAACGCGATCGGCATCCGCTGCACGTGGTCGAACACCGTGGTCCTCAGGTCGAGGATCAGGTCTTCACCGATGCTCGCCGACAGCCACCGCGTCACCAGGCCCAACCCCGCCTCGACGATCGCGATGCCCGCGATCACGGCCGCGAGCACGAGCACCACCTGGTACGCCGCGCCGTTGACGATCGCGTCCACGATCCGGCCCGCGAGGACGGGCGTCACCACCGCCAGCACCGCCACGACCACGCTCAGGGCGAGGTACTGGGCCAGCCTCACCCGGTGCGGACGGGCGAACGCCCAGATCCGGCGGAACGTGGCGACGGAGAACGGCCGCTTGTCGTCCTGCGCGTTCGTCACGTGGTAGAGCGACATCCAGGCGGTGGTTTCCATGTCCATGCCCGGAACGTAAGACCTTGAGTCAGCTGGAGGTCAAGCTCCGGGGCCGGTAATCGCGCAACGACACCGTGTTCGCCAGCTTCTGCAGGTCGCCGAACAACCTCGCGCCGCCCGGGATGTGCGGCACGACCCGCATCGTGAAGTCGCGCATGCGGATGAACCTCCGCGACTTCGGCATCAGGCTGCTCACCCCGCCCAGTGCGAACTTCTGACATCTCGCCACGTACTCGCGCATCTCCTCCTCGTACCGTCTGAACGCCGTGGCGTGGTCCGGCGCGGTGGCCAGCTCGCCCGCGAGGACGTACGCGCCGACCAAGGCCATGCTCGTGCCGTTGCCCGCCATCGGCGACGCGCAGAACGCCGCGTCGCCGAGCAGCGCGATCCGACCGTCCGACCAGGTGTCCATCCGGATCTGGGAGAGCCGGTCGAAGTAGAAGTCGGGCGCGTCCCGCATGTCGCCGAGCAGCCGGGGCACCTCCCAGCCGTCGTCCGCGAACGTGGTGGCGATCAGCTCGCGCTGCCGCGCCGTGTCGTGCCGGTCGAACTCCACCGGGGGTGAGGCGAACACGAACATCGCCTTGGCCTCGCCGTCCGGCGTGGGGTAGAGGCCCGCGGTGCGCCCGGGCACGGTGTGCATCAGCTGCCAGCCGTCCAGGTCTTCCCGCTGGGTCGTGCCGAAGATGGCGATGTAGGCGCCCAGGTCGTGCGCGAACCGCGACTCGGGACCGAACGCCAGCGAGCGCACCTTGGAGTGCAGCCCGTCCGCGCCGATGACCAGGTCGAACGTGCGCGGCGCGGCGCGTTCGAAGGTCACCGCCACGCCGGTTCCGGTCTGGGTGAGCGAGGTGATGCCGTCGTCGAAGAGGTACTCGACCCCGGAGCCGGTCGCCTCGTGGAGGATGCGGACCAGGTCGCCCCGCAGGATCTCCAGCTCGGCGATCACGCCGCCCGAGTCGCCCATCGTGTCGGACGCCATGGTGGCGGTGCGCTTGCCCTCGGCGTTCACGAACGCCATGCCTCGCGCGCCCGTGTGGGCCGCGCGCACTTGATCGAGGACGCCCATTCGTTCGGCGACCTCCCGGGCCGTGCCGCGGAGGTCGACGGCCTGGCCGCCGGGTCGCGGCGCGGGCGCCCGCTCGACGAGGGTCGGAGTGAGTCCGTGGTGGCGCAGCCAGTAGGCGAGCGCGGGGCCAGCGACGCTGGCGCCGGAGATAAGTACGGTGTTCATGCGTACACCGTACATCAGTGTTCTGCGTGGTCAATCACTCGATAGTGCACTAGTGCTGTAGCCTTCGGTGCACTACGTTCGAGGAGGCAGGGATGACTGACGCGATCTACCAGCGGATAGCGCGCGAGATCCGCGATCTGATCGAGTCGGGCCGACTGCGACCCGGTGATCGGGTGCCGTCGACGCGCGAGATCACCGTGCAGTGGGACGTCGCGATGGCCACGGCGACCAAGGCGCTCGCCACGTTGCGCATGGAGGGCTTCGTCCGTCCCGTGGCCGGCGTGGGCACGGTCGTGGCGTCGGAAGGTGGGGAGCCTGTGCGACCGCGCGGGCAGGCGACCGACCTGACCGGCGAGCGGCTGGTCCTCGAGGCGGTCCGCCTGGCGGACGCGGAAGGCCTCGATGGGTTGTCGATGCGGCGGGTGGCGTCACAGCTGGGCGTGGCGACCATGTCGCTGTACCGGCACGTCGAGAACAAGGACGAACTGGTCCTTCGGATGATCGACCACGTGTTGCGGAAGGAGGAGTTGCCCGACCCCGCGCCCGAGACCTGGCGCGAGCGGCTGGAGGTGTGCGCGAGGTTGCAGTGGAAGTTGTTCCAGGAACACGCGTGGCTGGCGCCGGCCATGTCGATGACCAGGCCGCAACTGCTTCCCAGTGCGGTCGCGTACACCGAATGGGTCATGCGAGCGCTCGACGGGAAGGGGCTGAACCTGGAGGAGATGATGCACGCCGCCGTGACGATGTTCGGCTTCGTGCGAGGTGTCGCGGTGAACATCGCGCCGGAGGACGAGCAGCGGCGGGACACCGGGATCACCGGTGACGAGTGGATGACCCAGCAGGCGCCGGCCCTGCTGGACATCGTCAGCACCGGGAAGTTCCCGATGTTCACCCGCGCGGTGGCCTCTGACCTGGACTTGGGGTTGGAGACGCTCTTCGAGTTCGGTCTCGCTCGAATGCTCGACGGGATCGGGGAATGGATCAGTGGTCGGTCGACGTTGACGGAGGGGAGGACTGGCATGTGAGCACTTGGGGAGGCACGCGGTGGCGCTGGACCCGGAGGATCTGTTCGAGGTCGACTCCGACGTCCCTGACCTGACCGGAGCGGTGCTGTTGCACCACTTCGACGGCTTCATGGACGCCGGTGCGGCGGGCGGAGCGCTGGTCGCCCACCTGCTGGAGGTGCACGAACACCGGGTGGTCGCCCGGTTCGACATCGACGACCTGATCGACTACCGCGCCCGGCGGCCGACGATGACCTACGCCACCGACCGGTGGGAGTCCTACGACGCCCCCGAGTTGGTCGTCCACCTGATGCACGACGCGGTGGGCACGCCGTTCCTGCTGATGACCGGCCCCGAGCCGGATCGCCGGTGGGAAGCGGTCGTGGCGGCGGTGCGGTCGCTGGTCGAGCGGTGGGGGTTGCGCCTCGCGGTCGGTTTCCACGGCATCCCGATGGGCGTGCCGCACACCCGGAAGTTGTCGGTGATTTCGCACGCCACCAGGCAGGATCTGGTGGTGGAGGGCTCGCCGTTCAGCCGGGTGCAGGTGCCGGGCAACCTGTCGGCGCTGCTGGAGCTGCGGCTCGGGGAGGCAGGCTACGACGCCATGGGCTTCGCCGCGTACGTCCCGCACTACCTCGCGCAGGGCACCTACCCCGCCGCCGCGTTGAGCCTGCTGCAGGCGTTGACGAAGTCGACGGGTCTGGTCATCCAGGCCGCCGCCCTGAACGAGGCGGCCAAGCGGACCGACGCCGAGATCACCCGCCAGGTGTCGGAGTCGGCGGAGGTCGCGCAGGTGGTCGAGGCGCTGGAGCGGCAGTACGACGCGTTCACCGAGGCGTCGGACAACCTGCTCATCAGCGACGACCAGCCGCTGCCCAGCGCGGACGAGTTGGGCGCGGAGTTCGAGCGCTTCCTGGCCGAACAGCAACGCGACCACTGACCACCGACTGATCACGGGTCACTGATCAACGCCAACAACCGGCCAACGCGACCCACTGACCAGCCCGATCCGCAGCGCGGCGCCTCACCGGGCGTGCTGCGGAGCGGTGCCGGGCCATGGTGTGCTGCGCCGGGGTGGTGTGCCGTGGATGATGTTGGGCGTGTCCGACTCTGACTCTCCTTCGTCATCGCAACCAACGTCACTGGCCGAGGTCCGTGCGCGCATCGACGTGATCGACTCGGAGCTGGTGCGCCTGCTGGCGCAACGGCAAGGTCTGGTGCGCGCCGCCGCGTCGTTCAAGACGGACGACCAGGCGGTCCGGGCACCGGACCGGGTCGCCAAGGTGATCGCGTCGGTGCGGGAGCGCGCGTCGGCCGCCGGGTTGGAGCCGGCGGTGGCGGAGGCGGTGTGGCGGGCGATGATCGGCGCGTTCATCGAGGTCGAGCTGGCCCAACACGCGGCAAACGAACACGCCGCTAGCTGACAGCAGGCTGGGGTCGCCCAGGTCTCGGCCGCCCACGGTCGGGCAGCCCAGGCTTCCACTGCCCAGGTTCGACCATTCCAGGACCGACCACCCGGGCTTCGGGCTGAGCGGTGGGCGTGCCGGCGGGGCTGGTCAGAGGTACAGCTCGGCGAGTTGGCGGTACGAGTCGAGCATGGCGGCGCGGTCGTAGGTGCTGGTGGTGACCAGGACCTCGTCGGCGGCGGTGCGGTGGAGGAGGGCGTCCAGGGCTTTGGCGACTTCCGACGGTGTGCCGTAGACGTGTCCTTGGAGGGATTGCTCGAACAGTCTGCGTTCACGGCTCGTCATGGGTTGGGCGAGGATGTCGTTCGGCGCGCTCAGGGGCGGGAACTCGCCTCGGGTGCGTGAGTGGGCCATGGCCCACGCCTCCGGCACGAGGAGGCTCCAGGCGTCCTCGGTGGTGTCCGCGACGGCGACCGTCGAGGAGATCACCACGTACGGGTCTGCCGCCCAGGTCGAGGGGCGGAACTCGGTGCGGTAGGTGGTGATGGCGTCGATCATGGCGTCTTCGCCTCGGAACGCGCCGATGACCAGTGGGACGCCGTGCGCGGCGGCCACGCGGGCGCCGGAGCCGGTGGCGAGGACGAACGGTGACGCGCGGAGGCCGTCGGCCGGGTAGCCGCGCACCGCCTGGTCGCCGGTGAAGTAGCCCAGCAGTTCGGTGAGCCTCGGGCTGAAGTCGGCGGCGTCCTCCTTGTCGTGCCCCAACGCCTTGCGGACCGCCTCGATGAAGCCGACCGACCGGCCGAGGCCCATGTCGATCCGGCCCGGGAACAGCGACTCCAGCACGCCGAACTGCTCGGCCACGACCAGCGGCTGGTGATTGGGCAGCATCACGCCGCCGGTGCCGACCCTGATCCGGGACGTCGCCGCGGCCACGGCGGCGGCCAGCACGGTCGGCGCGGAGCCGGCCACGCCCGGCACGCCGTGGTGCTCGGACACCCAGAAGCGGTGGTAGCCGAGTTCTTCCGCCTGGCGGGCGAACGCGACCGTGTCGCGCAGCGCCTCGGCATGGCCATGCCCGGCTCGCACCCGCGACCGGTCCAGCACGGAAAGCCTCACGACATGGGCAACGGTCTCGGTCGCCATCGCATTCCGGGAAGTGCCGCCACCGCACTCCGGGAAGGGGCGGGAAGGGGAGGGAGGGGAAGGCGGAGGGAGGGAAGGGAGGGAGCGGGGGTCAGAGGCGGGGGGGGGAGGGGGGGAGGGGCGGTTTTGGGGTTGCGGTGGGGTCGGAGGGGGGGGGGGGGGACGATGGGTGTTTGGGGGC
>NZ_LGED01000232.1 GCF_001280085.1 Saccharothrix sp. NRRL B-16348
CCGCCAGGCCTGCCGGCTTCGACCAGCCTAAAGCACCCGAACCCATGTCAAATCGGGCCTAGGTGGGGAGGTTGCGGGTCCGTTGTTCCGCGGTTGGGTCAGGAGGCCTGGGCGGTGGCGGGTCCGTTATGAGGCCGTTGGGTGAGGTTCTGAGTGGGGCGGTGGCGGGTTCGTTGTGAGGCTGTTGGGGTAGGACCGTGGTGGCCGGTGGCGGATTCGGCCCTTTGGCTTGAACACCGATAGCGCGGTCGCCAGGAGAAGTACGAGGACTGCGGCGGCCGCGTCGGCGGTGACCTGCCACCGCGTCCCGGTCAGGTCGTCGGTCAGCGCGGCCGTCGCCGCGGCGTCGGCCAGGTGCCCGATCGGCTTCATGTGGACCAGGAGCACCACGGTCGCCAGGAGGTTGATCAGCAGTTTCGCCACGACCCAGTAGTGGCGGAACAGGCCCCACGGGGTGCTCCAGGACTGGACCAGGCCGGTGATCAGCGAGGCGAAGCTCAACGGGACGATGACCGCCCAGCCGATCAGCTCCATGACCACGTACGTGGCGCGGGCGAGTTGCGGGTCGGTGGTCGTCATCCCGACCGTGGCGAGCACGAGGAAGCACGCGACGGCGCCGAGCCAGCCCACCGACGACGTGACGTGCGCGGTGAGCGTGAACTTCCGCAGGGTCGGGCTCATGGTGTGTGGCCGCCGAAGCCGTTGCCCGTCAGGTGCAGGACCACGACGGCGGACGCGAGGGCGATGACGACGATCGCCGAGATCCACACCCAACGTGGTGTGCCTGCGTCGTCCTCGTCGGGCGGCTTGGTCATGGGTTTCCTCCCGGGGCGTTTGCGAGACACTATGTCCGGTAAACGACAACCTGTCTACAGGGCGGTATGCTCCCGGTGTGCCGAGGCTGTGGAACGAGACGATCGACGCACACCGACGCGAGGTGCACGGCGCGATCCTGGACGCCACGGCGGCGCTGGTGGCCGAGCACGGGCTGCTGGGCGTGACCATGTCCCGGATCGCCGAGAAGGCGGGCATCGGTCGCGCGACGCTCTACAAGTACTTCTCGGACGTGAAAGCGATCCTGGGCGCCTGGCACGAGCGGCAGGTTGCCGTTCACCTCCGCAGGCTCGCCGACGCGCGGGACGGTGTGCGGGACGCGGACCAGCGGTTGGAGGCGGTGCTGGCGGCGTTCGCCGGCATCTGCCACGAGGCGCGCCCGCACGACGACCCTGAACTGGTGTCGTTCATGCACCAGGACGACCAGGTCCTGCGGGCGCAGCGGCACCTGCACGAGCTGGTCGCGGAGCTGGTGGCCGAGGGCGCGCGTGCGGGCCGGATCCGGGACGACGTGTCGCCGGACGAGTTGGCCGACTACTGCCTGCACGCCCTGACCGCCGCGAGCCGCCTGTCGTCAGAGAGCGCGGTCCGCAGGCTCGTGGCGGTCACGTTGGCGGGTCTGCGGCCTGCTTCCTAGCGGGAAGTCGTACCCGGTGAAGTCGGTGACGGGGACGTAGCCGATGCGCTGGTAGAGGGCGTTGCTGGTGGGGTTGGCGGGATCGGCGAACAGCACGACGTCCGTCGCGCCCGCGGTCAGCGCGGCCCGGCTCACCTCGACCGAGACAGCGCCCGCGTAGCCACGTCCGCGCAGGTGGGCCGGGGTGTAGACGGGATCGACCCGGACCATGCCGGCGACCATCGACGTCCAGCCCGCCATGGCGGCGGGAGTGCCGTCCGGTGTCTCCCAGAACGTGTAGTGCTTGTCGGCGAAGCGCGAGGCGGCCCACGCGTCGGCGTCCATGGACGGCGCCTCTCCGACGGAGGCGGCGAACTCGCCGCACCAGCGGACGACCTGGTCGCGGTCCTGGGTGTCGGCGACCCGACCCCGGCCCGCCGGGACCGGCTCCGGCGGGGTGAGCGTGCCGAGGCGGTACAGGCGGACCCGCACGTCGGGCACCGCCGCGGCGCCCGTGTGGCGCTGCCACGCCTCGGCGAAAGCGGCGGCGCCGCCGTGACGCCGGAGAGGGCGAGGCCGCGGTCGGCCAGGTGGGCGGCGAGCCTGTCGGCCTGCTCGGAGGAGAGGACGCTGACGCTCAGCCGGCCGGTCGGGCGGCGGTAGCAGAACGCGTGGACCTCGCCGCCTCGCTCCAGCCGGCCGAACACCGTGCCGTCGGCCCCGCCCGTCCGCAGCTTCCCGGTCACCGTCAACGGCATGGTGTGCAGGGCGGGGCGCGAGCGCAGGAGGTCACCGGCCCGGGCGAGGAAGTCGTCGACGTCTTCGGTGAGGTGCCAGCCGTCCGAGCGCATGGTTCATGATCCCTGACGCGCCGTCAGAACAACGTCGAGCCCTGGCACGGCGAAGTCGTCTTCGGGATGTGCTCGTCCTTGTTGGCGACGCCCTTGAGGTGCTTGTCGAACTCGACCGCCCAGTGGTCGTTGATGAACTCGGTGATCGTCCGGTTCAGCTCCTCGCACAGCCGCGGCCGGTTGTCCGGGATGCCGACGCCGTAGCTCTCCTGGCCGATCCCGATGGTGCTGACGTCCTGCCACGGCGCCTGCGCGTCCTGCTTCCGGTCCTCGGCGAACGCCTGGAGGATCGACACGTCGGTCGACACCGCGAGCCCGCTGTCGCGGTTCTCCAGGAACTGCCGCATGCACGCCACCAGCGACCGCTCCGCGGCGGGCTGCCACCCCAGCTCGGTGAGCCGGGCGTTGCCGGTGGTGCCGCTCGCCGTGCAGACCTCGCCGGGCGCGATCTCCTCCAGGTTGGCGACCTTCTGCCAGGTGAAGAAGCCCTGCTGGTCGTAGTAGTAGGGACCGGCGAAGTCGATGGCGTTCTCGCGGTCAGGCGTGATGGAGAAGTTGGCGACCACCAGGTGGACGGGCCCGCCGGGGAAGTCGTCGGTCAACGCGAGGATCCGGTCCTCGCGCGAGGTCAGCTCGACGTACTCGACCCGTTCGACCCGGTACCGCTTCGCGATGAACTCCACGAGGGCGACGTCGAACCCCTCGCGGCTGCCGTCGGTCCGCACGCTGTTCCAGCCGGGGTAGCTCTCCTTCAGCACGCCGACCCGCAGCACGCCGGCCAGGTAGTCGTGCGGGTCCTCCTCGCGGCTGAACCAGTACACGAGGCTCACCACCAGGAGCGCGGCGGAGGTGAACGCCAGCGCGATCTTCAGCCGCCGCTTCCGGGTCCGGACCTCGGGACCGGGCCCGGCGTCGCGGGCGCCGTAGGTCATCATCAGCGGCACCAGCACCGCCGCGACGTTGATCGGGATGACCACGATCGCCGCCACGTCGCCGCCCCACTGGGGGTTCGCCAGCAGCCACACGGTCAGCGACATCGTCGCCAGGGTGATGGGCAGGATCCAGTACAGCTGGTTCCGGAGCGAGAACGGGGCTAAGTGGGCCGTCGGTCGGGCATCGTTGTCTTCACTCATCCCAGAGCACCCCTCGGGTTCATCGCCGTGTCACCCTCACGCTCATCTCATGTTGCCAAATCGCCGCGCGGGGTGAGGGCGTTCCCGGGATAGCGCCACGTGGCGGGCGTTCTCCGGTGTCAGCAGTGGTGTCAGGGTCGTGTCAGGGGTGTGACAGGCCGGCTGCCGATAGCCCTCCCCATGAGTTCAGCGATCGAAGTTTCCGGACTGCGGAAGGCATACGGGGACAAGACCGTCCTGGACGGCATCGACTTCGATGTCCGCGCCGGCACGATCTTCTCCCTGCTCGGCCCGAACGGGGCGGGCAAGACGACCACGGTGAACGTGCTGACCACGTTGATGAAGGCCGACGGCGGGACGGCGCGGGTGGCCGGCCACGACATCGCGACCGAGGCCAGGGCGGTGCGCGCGACGATCGGCGTCACCGGCCAGTTCGCGGCGGTGGACGAGCTGCTCACCGGGCACGAGAACCTCCAGCTGATGGTGGACCTCAAGCGCCGGGGTGACGGCAAGCGGGTCGTCGCGGACCTGCTCGAGCGGTTCGACCTGGTGGAGTCGGCGCGCCGGCCCGTGTCGACCTACTCCGGCGGCATGCGCCGGAAGCTGGACCTGGCGATGACGCTCGTCGGCGACCCCCGGATCATCTTCCTGGACGAGCCGACGACCGGCCTGGACCCGCGCAGCCGCCGCACGATGTGGTCGATCATCCGCGAGCTGGTTGCCGACGGCGTGACGATCTTCCTCACCACCCAGTACCTCGAGGAAGCCGACCAGCTCGCCGACCGGATCGCGGTGCTCGACCAGGGCCGCCTGGTCGCCCAGGGCACGCCCGACGAGCTCAAGCGCCGGCTGCCCGGCACGCACGTCCGGCTCCGGTTCACCACCGCGGCCCAGCTCGACGCGGGCGCCCGGCTCTTCACCGACGCCACGCGGGACGACGAGGCACTGGCCCTGCGGGTGCCGAGCGACGCCGGGACCGCCTCGCTGCGGGCGTTGCTCGACCGGCTCGACGAGTACTCGCTCAGCGCCGAAGAGCTGTCCGTGCACACCCCTGACCTCGACGACGTTTTCCTCGCCCTGACGGGCCACACCGCGGAGGCCGCCAAGTGAGCGCCAAGTCCCCTTCCACCGTCATGTTGCGCCGCAACTTCAAGCACATCGCCCGGAACCCGACCTCGGTGTTCAACGCGATCCTGATGCCCGTCGTGATGATGTTGATGTTCGTGTACGTGTTCGGGGACGCCTTCGACGTCGGCGTCGACTACATCGACTACGCGACGCCGGGGCTGATGCTGCTGGCCGTCTGCTACGGGCTCGGCGCCACCGCGACGTCGGTGAACTCGGACATGACCAAGGGCATCATCAACCGGTTCAAGGTCATGGACGTCTCCCGCGGCGCGGTGCTGACCGGTCACGTCGTGGCCAGCGTGCTGACCAACCTGGTCGCCATCGCGGCCCTCGTCGGGGTGGCGTTCCTGCTCGGGTTCGACCCGTCGGCGAGCTTCCTCGACTGGCTCGGCGTGCTCGGCGTCGTCGTGCTGCTCGGTTTCGCGGCCGGCTGGTTCACCGTGGCGCTCGGCCTGGCGGCGAAGTCGCCGGAGACGGCCGGTCTGGCCGCCGTGCCGCTGATCATGCTGCCGTTCTTCAGCAGCGCGATCGTGCCCGCGGAGATGATGGGGCCGGGCATCCGCCAGTTCGCGCAGTACCAGCCGTTCACGCCGATCATCGAGTCGCTGCGCGGGTTCGTCAACGGCGCGCCCGCCACCGGCGACGTGATCGCCGCCCTCGCCTGGTGCGCCGGGATCGCCCTGGTCGGGTACCTGTGGGCGTCCTCCACCTTCAAAAAGCGGGCGTGACCGTGCCCCTGAAAGCGTTGCCCACCACCAAATCGAACACGACCCGGACCACCGGATCGAACACGACACCAGAGGAGACCGCCATGCCCGCATTCGCCACCCCCGGACCCATCACCGCCACCGTCGCCGTCGCCGGCGCCAGGGTGCGGGTCACCGCGAGCGACCGGACCGACACCGTGGTGCTGGTCGAACCCGTCGACCAGGCGCGCAAGTCGGACGTCGAGGTCGCCGCCAAGACCAAGGTCGACTTCGCCGGAGGCCGGCTGTCGGTCAAGACGACCGTGTCCGGGGACAAGCGCGGTTCGGTCGACATCACGATCGGCCTGCCCGCCGGCTCCGGCCTGGTCACGTACCTGGCGCACTCGACCGTCCACGCCGACGGCTCGTTGGGCGAGTGCGAGCTGCACACGGCGTCGAGCCGGGTCGAGCTGGACCGGGTCGGCGCGCTGAGGGCGAACATCTCGGCCGGCGAGGTCGCGATCGGCCACGTCGCCGGGCGCGTCGACATCGAGGGCAGCGTGGTCGCGGCGCGGATCAAGGAGGTCGAGGGCGCCGTCAGACTCTCGAGTTCGGGCGGCCAGACGTGGATCGGCCACGCCTCGGCCGACCTCGACCTCAGCAGCGGCGGCGGCGGTTTCGCCGTCGACCGGGCCGACGGCAGCGTCACCGCCAAGACCGGCGGCGGCGACATCCGGATCGGCCGGTTGACCCGCGGTCAGGCGGAGCTGTCGAACCGCTCGGGCGTCATCGAGGTCGGCATCGGCGAGGGCACCGCCGCCTTGGTGGACGCCGACAGCAAGCGCGGCTCGGTGCGCAGCTCCGTTGCGGCGCAAGAGGATCTGGCCGCGTTCGACGAGAAGGTCACCGTCCGCGCCCGCACGCGGCACGGCGACATCATCGTCCGGCGTGCGGCGAGCTGACCCCCCGACGCGACCGCCGCCGCGCCTGCCCGGTGCGGCGGCGGTCGCGCTCGTCGGTCAGCCGGTCGGCGTCGCCCTCGTCGGTCAGCCGGTCAGGCGTCGAGCGTGACCGCCACCAGCCGGGACCAGTCCGATCCGGCGCCCTCCCGAGCCTCCTCGGCGAACCGCGCGTCGCCGAGGAGGCTCCGCGCGGTCTGCTCGATCCGGGCCACGTCCGGGTGGGAGCGGTCCTGGAGGCCGCGCACGGCGGCGCTCGCGGCGAGCAGCCGCACGGCCTGCTCGGGCCGGCCCTGGCGCAGTGCCAGGTCCGCGACGCCGACGAGCACCATCGCGATCACGGCCGGGTGGCCCGCCTCGGACACCGCACGGAAGGCCGCCGCGCGGTGGGCACGGGCCTCGCCCAGGTCGTCGGCGAGGTAGCCGAGCAGGTCGTGGCTCAGCACGCGGAAGTGAGCCAGTTCCGCGTTGTCGCCCAACAGGGTCGTCGCGACGCCGAGCTGCCGGCGTGCCTCCTCCGCGTCGCCCGTCCACCGCGCGAGTTCCGCCTTCGCGACCGCCAGCTCGGCCAGCGCGTCCGGCCAGGTGACCCGTGCCGCGGACCGCCCGGCCTCGGCCATGGCCGCCTCGCTGGAGTCCTTGTCGCCCATCAGCCAGTGCAGCTGCGCCTGCCGCGACCGCATCCGGATGACGTCCTCGGTCGCGCCGATCTCCGAGACGGCCTCGATCGCCTGCTCGTAGTACTCGCACGCACGGGCGAACTCGCCGCGCACGGCGATCCGGTCCGCCAGCGAGGTCAGGGCGAACGAGATCCCGAACCGCTCGCCCAGGGCCCGGAACTCGGCGAGCGCCGCCTCCAGGTACGCGTCCGCCTCGTGCCCGCCGTGGCCGAGGATGATCCGCATCTTGCCGAGGTGCAGCCGGGCCAGCGCGCGCACCCACGGATCCTCGTTGTCCAGCAACGGTTCCCACGCGGGCAGGAACGCGTCCGGCGCCCGCAGCATGCGTTCCAGCGGGACGACCAGCGCCAGCAGCGGGTTGGTCCGCTCGACGCGCAGGCTGAGCTCGTACGCCCGGTGGATCCACTCCGCCGCCTGGTGCTCGTCGCCCAGCCCGGAGTTCACGAACATCGTCATCAGGCTGTAGACCATGGCCCGGATACCGTCGGGCACGTCGCCGGGCGTGCGGGTCGCCGTGACGATCAGCTCCACGCCCTCGGACTTGTGCCCGGCGAGCCACCAGTACCAGCCGGCGCCCGCCGCGAGCCGCATCGCGCCGTGCGCCTCGCCCGCCGCGACCGCGCCGCGCATCGCGGAACCGATGTTGTCGTGCTCGACCTTCAGCGTGGCGAGCCACGTCAACTGCTCGGCACGGCGGAGCCGGGGTTCGGCGGTCTCGGCGAGTTCGGTGAAGTAGGCGAGGTGCGCGTGACGCGCGAGGTCCGCTTCCCCCGCCTCCGCGAGCCGCTGGGCGGCGTACTCCTTGATCGTGCCGAGCATCCGGTAGCGCGGTGCGCCGTCGCCGGCGGCGACCAGCAGCGACTTCTCGGCCAACGCGGTCAGCAGCTCCAGCACGTCCTCCGGCTCGACCGCGTCGTCGGCGCAGACCCGCTCGGCCGCCTCCAGGCTCGCACCGCCCGAGAACACCGAGAGCCTGCGCAGCACGACCCGCTCCGCGTCGGTGAGCAGCTCCCAGCTCCAGTCGACCATCGCGCGCAGCGTCCGGTGCCGCGGCAACGCGGTGCGGCTGCCGCCGGTCAGCAGGCGGAACCGGTCGTCGAGCCGGTTGGCGAACTGGTCCAGGGACATGGTGCGCAGCCTGGCCGCGGCCAGTTCGATCGCCAGCGGCATGCCGTCCAGCGCCCGGCAGACGCGCACCATCGTCGACAACGCGTCGGCGTCGACCGCGAGGTCCTTGCGCACCGCGCTCGCCCGGTCCCGCAGCAACCGGACGGCCGGTGAGGCCTCGATCGCGTCGGGACCGGCGTCCTCCTCGGGCAGGGCAAGGGGCTCGACCAGCCACAACGCCTCGCCGGTGATGCCGAGCGGTTCCCTGCTCGTCGCCAGGATCCGCAGCCGGCGGCACTCGCCCAGCACCCGGTGGGCGAACGCCGCCGCCGACTCGATCACGTGCTCGCAGTTGTCCAGGATCAGCAGCGCCTCCCGGTCGCGGACCGCGGCGATGAGCCGTTCGGTCGGCTCCGCGTTCGGGGTCTCGCCGAGCAGGGCGTCCCGGAGGCCGAGCCCGGCGAGCGCCGCCTGGGCCACGTCGCCGTCGGCGCCGATGGCCGCGAGCTCCACCAGCCAGGCGCCGTCCGGCAGGTCGTCCAGCAGCGTGCGCGCGGTCTCCGCGGCCAGCCTGGTCTTCCCCGAGCCGCCCGGCCCGATCAGGGTGGTGAGCCGCTGCTCGGCGACGAGCCCGCGGACCACGGCGACATCGGCGTCCTTGCCGACGTAGCTGGTCAGCTCGGCGCGCAGGTTGGTCTTCCGGTTCTCCTCCCGCCTGCTCACCTCGCCGCGCAGCAGCGCGACGTGCAACGCGGACAGCTCCGGCGACGGGTCGACGCCCAGTGCGTCCGCCAGGGCTTCCCGCGTGCGCTCGTAGACGAGCAGCGCCTCGGTGTCACGACCGGTCGCCACGAGGGCGCGCATCAGTGCGGCGGCGAGCCGTTCCCGCATGGGGTGCGCGGCGGCCAGGTCGGTCAGCTCCGGGACCAGGTCCGCGCCGTGGCCGAGGTCGACCTCCGCGTCGAACCGGTCCTCGACGGCCGTCAGGCGCAGCCCTTCGAGCCGGGTCACGGCCGCGTCGAACGCCTCGCTGTCCTGCAACCCGACGTCCTGCATGGCCGCGCCGCGCCACAGGGCGAGGGCCTCGCGCAGCAGCCGCACCTTGCGCGGTTCGTCTTCGTTGCGCGCCTGCGTGACGAGGCGTTCGAACCGGACGGCGTCGACGGCGTCGGGCGCCACGGTCAGCCGGTAGCCGGTCGGCTGCCCCTCGATCGACCCGTCCGGCAGTGCTTTCCGCAGCCGGGAAACCAGGCGTTGCAGGGCGTTCGCGGCGTCGGAGGGCGGGTGCTCGCCCCAGATCCAGTCGACGAGCGTCGCCTTCGGGACCACGTGACCCGGTTCGAGGGCGAGGGCGATCAACAACCCGCGCAACCGCGCGCCCGGCACGTCGGCGAGGACGCCGTCGTCCGTGCGAACCTCGAATGGCCCCAGCGTCCCGATCTGCACGCGGCCGATTGTGTCACGGAGGGTCGGCGGGCCTCTGACGAGCAGGAACTCGCCCGTTCCGGAGTGCGGTGTCGGTGGTCGGCCGTACGGTTCGGCCATGTACTTCGTGTATCGGTCCCACTACGAGGGGCCGTTGAGCAAGTTGGTGCGCCGGCTGCCCGACGAGACGGTGCTCGCGTGGTTCCAGCGGGGTTGGGCGAGCGGCTCGGCGACCTGGGTCGAGGACGAGTTGGGGGTGGACGTCTACGGTCTCGACTCGATCTTCCGCAAGGCGCGGGAGCTGGACCTGCCCCGGCCCGAGACCACCGCGCAGCTGCGCACGCTGCTGCACGAACACCTGTACGTCGAAGGCGGCAGCGACTTCATCCGGCTCGACGAGCACAGCCTCCGGGTGCGGACCGACGACGACGAAGTGGAACTGGCCTACTTCTTCTTCGAGGACGACGTCGTGGCCGCCGCGCCCGACCGCCTGGCCTACCTGCTGCACGAGGACTGGCCGTTGCCGGACCACGCCGGTTCGCCGGAGGCGTTCACCCCGGACGTGGCGGTGACACCGGTCGGCCCCTCCGGAGAGGGCGACGTCAGCACCTACGCGGTGTTCTCCACCTTCTACGACGGCGAGAGCCTGGCCCGTTCCCGACCGCTGGTCTTCCCGGGCGTCGACCTGCGCGCGCTCGCCCGCCACCTGCGCACCGCGGCCACGCCCGGTGGCGAAGACTGGCCGCCCGAACTCCTGGTGCTGCGGGCGCTCATCGCCCCCGACGACGACACCCTCGGCCCGGCACTGGACCGCGGCAACCGGTGGCCGGGCTTCAACCTCAACGCCGACCCGTGGCCCGACCTGCCGGACGACCACGCCGCCGCCCACCGCCGGGCCGTGGAGTTGGTGGAGGCAGGGCAGCACACCGACGGGCGGCGACCCGAGGCGTCCTTGCTGCGGGTGAGCGACAACCTCGTCCAACTCGCCCTGCACTGCAGCGGGCCGTTCGGCTACCAGCAGTGGTACCTGTTCGACACGGCTTGGGCGGCGACCCACCCCGACCTGGCCCGGTCACTGCTGCGCTACGCCGACCACTGGGACCCGCTCGACGACCGACCGGAGTGAAGGTCCGGGGCGCGTCACCGCCGGTGACGCGCCCCGGACCGGCTCGCTACTTCAGCGTCACCGGCAGGGACCGGTGGCCGTTGGAGATGAACGACTGGCCCGGCTCCAGCTCGTCCGGCGCCACCGCCAGCCTCATGGCGGGGAACCTGGCGAACAGGGCCGGCAGGGCGATCTCCGCTTCCATCCGCGCCAGGGGAGAGCCCAGGCAGTAGTGGACCCCGTGGCCGAACGCCAGGTGGGTCTTGTCGGCCCTGGTGATGTCGAACTCGTCGGCCGTGTCGCCGTGGACCGCCCGGTCCCGGCCCGCCGCCGCGTACGCCGCCAGGATCGCCTCGCCCTTGCCGATGACGACACCGCCGCCGACCTCGATGTCCTCCACCGCGTACCGCAGGGGCAGGTTCGCGACCGGGGCCTGCCAGCGCAGGGTCTCCTCGATCACGTCCCCCCAACCGCTCGTGCCCGCGCGGACCGCGGCGAGCTGCTCCGGGTGGGTCAGCAGGGCGGTGATCGCCTGGTCCAGCAGGTTCACCGTGGTCTCGTACCCGGCCGAGATCACCAGGATCAAGGTGTCGACCAGCTCGGCCTCCTCCAGCCGCGAGCCGTCGTCCTCGCGCACCGAGATCAGGCCGCTGGTCAGGTCGTCACCGGGGTTCTCCCGCTTCGCCGCGACCAGCTCGTGCATGATCCCGTACAGCTGCACGGCGTTCGCCTGCGCCGCCTCGGGCGTGATGGTGGTGTCGAAGACGCCGTCGACCACCTTCCGCAGCCTCGACCGCGCCTCGGCAGGCACGCCGAACAGCTGGCAGATGACCTCGATCGGGATCGGGTAGGCGAACCCCTCCCGCAGGTCGACCGGTTGCTCCGCCGCGTCGAGCCCGTCGAGCAGCCGGTCGGTGATCTGCTCGATCCACGGCCGCATCGCCGCCACGCGCCGCGGCGTGAACGCCTTCGACACCAGCGACCGGAGCCGGCGGTGGTCGGCGCCGTACGCGGTGAACATGTTCTGCACCGACACCCACAGGTGCAGCGGCCAGTCCGCGGGCAGCACGCCGTTGCTGAACGCGGGCCAGTGCTGCCGCGCGTCCTTCGAGACGCGGGGGTCGCCGAGCAGGTCGCGCAGGGTCTCCTGGCTGGTCACCGACCACGCAAGAACCTGGCCAGGGAGTTCCACCAGGGTCGCCGGCCCGCGCGCGGCGATGGCGGCGGACTCGGCGTGGAGGTCACGGCCGGTGGGGTCGAGGACGACGGGGCCGGGGACGACGGGGTGGTCGGCTGGACGTTCCAACGGGTTTCTCCAGGTGACTCGTCGGGCTGGACGGGCACGGCTACCGGGGTGAAACGCACGGGGAGCGCGGTGAGCGCGCGGTGGAACGGGCCGGGCCGCCAGACGAGCTCGTCGTTGGGCACGGCCAGGCGCATGTCGGGCAGGGCGTCGAGGATCTTCTCGATCGCCACCGACGCGATCAGGCGTGCGGGCTGCTGCGCCGGGCAGGCGTGCACGCCCGCGCTCCAGGCCAGGTGGGCCCGGTTGCCCGAGCGCTGCTGGGAGGCCAGCGCGGGGTCGTTGTTGGCCGCCGCGTAGCTGATCACCACCGGTTCGGCGGCGGGCAACCGGACACCGGCGAAGTCGGTGTCCTCGACCGGGTAGCTCGCCGAGTAGTTCGCGATCGGCGGGTCCGTCCACAGCACCTCGTCGAGCGCCTCCTCGACCGGCAGGCTGCCGCCGGAGAGGTCGCCCGCGAACCGGTCGTCGGTCAGCAGCAGCCGGATGCCGTTGGAGATCAGGTTCTGCTCGGGCTCGGTGCCCGCGCCCATCAGCAGCGCGAGCTGGTGGATCATCTCCTCGTCGGACAGCCGGGCCGGGTGGGCCATCATCCACGACGGCATGTCGTGGCCGGGCCGCTGCCGCTTGAGCGCGACCAGCTCCACGATGCACTGCGTCAGGTCGGCGTTGGCCTGCTCCGGGTCGACCATGTCGAAGATGCCGCTCATGGCGACGACCAGCCGGTCACCCAGCTCCGGCGGGCAGCCGTAGAGGTGGTTGAACATCATCAGCGGCAGCAGCTTCGCGTACTCGCCGAGCAGGTCGGCCTCGCCGTTGCCGGCGAACCGGGCGATCAGCAGGTCCGCGGTCCGCTCGACCTGGCCGCGCAGCGCGTTCGGGTCGACCCGGGCGAGGCTGTCGGTGACCACGGCACGCAGCCGCGCGTGCTGCGCGCCGTCGGTGAACAGGCAGTTCGGCCGGTACATCATCATCGGCAGCACGGGGGAGTCCGGCGGCATCTTCGCCTGCCACCGCCGGGGGTCGCGCGGGAACGCGCTGGGGTTGCGCAGCACGTCCAGCACGGCGGCGTACCCCACGACGAGGTTGGCGGGCACTCCGGGCGCCAACTCGACCGGCGCGACCGGCCCGTGCGCGCGCAGGGCCTGGTACGTCGCGGCCGGGTCGGCGGCGAACTCGGGGCCGTGCAGGGGCGTCCGGCCGTGGTGTGCGGGACAGGCCTGCCCGGGGGCGGCTTGCGAGGTCACGCGTTCTCCTGGGTGCGGGTCAGCAGGTACTCGACGAGGGAGACGAGCGCCTGCGTGGACGAGGTCGCGTCGCGGGCGTCGCAGAACATCAGGGGTGTCTCGGGCAGCAGGTCCAGCGCGTCCCGCAGCTCCGCGCCGGGGAACGCGGGCGCGCCGTCGAAGGCGTTGACCGCCACCGCGTACGGGATGCCCAGCTCCTCCAACAGACCCATGACCTCGAACGACTGCTCCAGGCGGCGGGTGTCGGTGAGCACGAGCGCGCCGAGCGCGCCGTACGCGATGTCCTTCCAGATCCGGGTGAACCGCTTCTGCCCCGGCGCGCCGAACAGGTAGAGCACCAGCTCGTCGGTGAGCGTCAGCCGGCCGAAGTCCAGCGCCACCGTGGTGGTGTTCTTGTCGTCGACGCCGGCGAGGTCGTCGACGAGGGCGCCTGCCTGCGTCATCGTCTCCTCGGTGCGCAGCGGGCGGATTTCCGAGAGGGTGCCGACGAAGGTGGTCTTGCCGACCGCGAACGGACCCACGACCAGCAGTTTCACCGCCGTCCGCACGGTGTCGCGCAGGTAGACGCCGCCAGCGGCCAACCCGTCGGAGGCGGGCTCGTCAGAGGCGAGCACGGAGGCCATCGAGCACGTCCTTCAGCAGCTTCATGTTCGGGCGGGCGGTGTGCGAGACCGCGGCGTGCGTGGCGATGTGACCGCTGTCGACCAGGTCGGACAGCAGCACCTTGGTCACGCTCATGGGCAACGAGAGGTGCGCGGCGATCTCGGCGACCGACAGCGCGCCGCCGCGGCACAGCTCCATCAGCCGCTTCTTCTCCGGCGACAGCCCGGCGACCTGCTCGCGGGTGGCGATCACGACCGTGACCGCGTCGAAGGTGTTGCGGCTGGCGTGTGCCCGGCCACCGGTCACGACGTACGGCCGCACCAGCCCCCGCGAGCGCTTCCCGCCGCTCACGCCGGGCTGCCCGCGTCCTGCCTCGGCGGGCTGGTGAGTTCCTTGCCGAGCCGTTGGACCAGCTCCTGGATCCGGAACGAGACCGCCTCCATGTCCACCCGCGCGGTCGCCGACACGGCCAGGTACGCGCCCGGCCCGGCGGCGGCCAGGAAGACGTAGCCGTCGACGAACTCGCTGACCGTCTGCTGCCACTCCGCGCTGGTCTGCCCGCAGAACTCGGCGGTGGCGCGGGCCAGCGACTGGAGCGCGGACATCGCGGCGGCGTGCCGTTCCGCGTCGTCCCGGTCGATGCCGGCGGAGTGCGCCATCAGCAGCCCGTCGGCCGACAGCAGGACGGCGTGCCGCGTCTCCGGCATCTTCAGGGCGTCGTCGAGCATCCAACCCACGTTGTTCATGCCTGGGGGTTCCCTTCAGCGACAGGCGGCGGCGTGGTGGCCCGGCCAGACTCGGTGCCGCGTTTCCAGGCGGCCAGCCCAGTCGCGATCCGCTGGTCGGCCGGCGCCGGATCGGCCGGGGCCGACGGTGGCGCGCCCTGGTCGGCGGTCTGCGTCCGCCGGCGCCGGGGCAGGCCACCGGGGGTGCGCTCCAGCTCGGCGGCGGGCGTGGGCGCGGCCGGTTGCCGCTGCTCGGGCGGCAGCGCGACGGCGTTGTCCGGCATGGCGGGCTTGCTGACCCGGGTGAGCAGCTCGGTCGGCAGGAACACGACCGCGCGCACACCGCCGTACGGCGAGCGGGTGTCCACCGAGACGCGGAAGCCGTAGCGCTTGGCCAGCACGCCGATGACCGCGAAGCCGACCTGCGGCGGGTCGCCGAGCCGGTTGATGTCGCTGCCGCCGTCGCCGGCCAGCAGCCGGGCCGCGCGGTGCAGCTCCTCGACGGTCATGCCGACGCCGCCGTCGTCGATCATCACGGCCATGCCGTTGTGCGCCTGCTGGAAGTTGACCTCGACGCTGGTGTTGGGCGGCGAGTGCCGGGCGCCGTTGTCGAGCAGTTCGGCCACAGCCAGCACGACCGGCTCGACCGCGCGGCTGACCACCGCGACGTCGGACTCGGCGGGCACGTTGATCCGCAGGTAGTCGCGGATCCGGGAGGTGGCGCCGCGCGCCACGTCGGTCAGCGACGACGCCGACCGCTGCTGCCCGGGCCAGGAGCCGCAGAGCACCGCGGTGGCCTGCGCCCGGCGGTTCAGCTGGGAGTTCATGTGGTCGATCCGCATCAGGCCGGCCAGCACGTCCGGGTCGTCGTGCCGGTCCTGCATGGCGGAGATCGCGACCTGCTGCTCGTTGGACAGGCTCTGCACCGCGCGCATCATCGCCTTGAGCGTGGCGCGGGCCGACTGCTCGCCGCGGGCGCTCGCCTGCCGGACCGAGTCGGCGAACAGCGCGAGCACCGGCTCGTGCGCCTCGGCGGCGCCGGCGTGTCTCGGTCCCGGCACCTCGACGGGCCGGTGGTTCAGCGACTCCGCCAGGGCGGGCAGCCGCACGTCGACCAGGTGCCGCTCCTCCTCGGCGCGGATCCGCTCCCGGGCCTCGGCTCCCTCGGCCCGGAGTTGTAACGCGCGGGTCGCCCGTCGTTGGCGTACCAGCAGGAACACGACGATCAGCACGATGGCGAGCAGGAACCAGAACGCCACCGCGAGTGTTTGTTGGTCCATCAATTCCTCTGGTGCGGGCGAGCTGCCGGATACCAGTGCGCCAGCAGGGTCTGAATCTTTATCACGTGACTTCGGCGGACGCCAAGTGTTCGCGGCCGGCTCCCTCCGATGGGAGCAACTCGTCGGGAATACCGATACCATATGTCCACTGTGGACGTTCCCGGAGGTGGTCCGGCGGGCACGGCGCGCGCGGGCCGCATAGAATTGCCCGGTGGCAGAGCTCGCGATCTTGATCGGGCTTCAGGCGTCGGGCAAGACGAGTTTCTACCGGAACGTGCTGGCCGGCACGCACGCGCACGTCAGCAAGGACGTGTTCCCGAATGCGCGCCGCCGGCAGGCCCGCCAGTTGCGGCTGGTCGGGGAGTCGCTCGACGCCGGGCTCGACGTCGCGGTCGACAACACCAATCCGTCGGCCGAGGAATGGGCGCCGCTCATCGCGGCCGGTCGGGAGCGCGGCGCGCGGGTCGTCGGATACTGGTTCCCGCCGGATCTCGTGGGTTCGGTGACGCGCAACGCCGCGAGGGACGACAAAACCCGCGTGCCCGACGTGGGGCTTTATGCCACCGTTAAGCGCCTGCGGCGTCCCCGGCCGGTCGACGGGTTCGACGAGTTGTTCACCGTGCGGTTCGACGGCCGGGGCGGATTCGACGTTCAACCCCTGGAGGAGTGACGATGCGGTGGGCCGAACTGGAGGCCGGGCAACGTGCCAGGGAGTGGTTCCACACGTTGACCGCGCCGGCCGGGATGTGGATGGTCGTGCGGGTGGACGGGCGCGGTTTTTCCCGGTTCACCGAGGAGCGTTTCGAGAAACCGTTCGACCCGGGGTTCTCCCGGCTCATGGTGGAGACCGCGCAGGCGCTGCTGACCGAGTTCGGCGCCCGCTACGCCTACACCGAGAGCGACGAGATCTCGGTCGTGCTCGACCCCGGCCACGACCTGTTCGGGCGGAGCGTGGAGAAGATCGTGTCGCTCTCCGCGGGCGTCGCCTCCGCCGCGTTCACCCACGCCGCCGGCGAGCCCGCGCACTTCGACAGCCGGATCTGGCTCGGCGCCGGCACGGGTGACGTGGTCGACTACGTGTCCTGGCGGCAGTCCGACGCCACCCGCTGCGCGCTCAACGGCTGGTGCTACTGGACCCTGCGCAAGGCGGGCGCGACCCGCCAGGAGGCCACCAAGCGCCTGGAGGGGACGTCCACCTCGGCGAAGAACGAG
The DNA here is from genome assembly GCF_001280085.1 of Saccharothrix sp. NRRL B-16348. GTDB lineage: Bacteria > Actinomycetota > Actinomycetes > Mycobacteriales > Pseudonocardiaceae > Actinosynnema. The sequence goes on from NZ_LGED01000232.1 coordinate 16,895, forward strand.
CTGCTGTTCGAGCACGGGATCAACTTCGACGACCTGCCCGCCTGGCAACGCCGCGGCATCGGCCTGTGGTGGGAGGAGCACACCCGCTCCGGCCGCGACCCCGTGCGCGGCGTCGACGTCACCACCACGCGGCGCCGCGTCCACGTCGAGCACGACCTGCCGATGAAGGACGCCTACCGCGCCCTCGTCGACCGGCTGATCGGCGCCTGACGGTCGGGTAGTTCCCCGGCACTAGTGGAATCGCTACTCGCGCCTTATGTGCCGCCGGCGGCCGGTTCCTAGCCTCGGTGTGTGTTCATTCGTTGGGTCCTGGCCGTTTCGACCGCGCTGCTGGTCACCGCGACGCCCGCGGCGGCGCACGTGGTCAGCGCCGAGTCGGACGTGCAGCTGGCGCAGACGATCGCGGGCGTCGAGCTGACCGTCGTGATCAGGCGCACGCCCGCGGTACCCGGTCCGCTGCACGTCGACCTCGTCGCGCACCAGCCCGTCCACGACCTCGCGATCGACGTCGGGGTGGGCGACAGCGCCGGCGAGGTGCTGCTGCGCCGTGACCGCGCCGGCACCTACCCCGTCGTGCTGGACGTCCGGGAGACCGGGCCGCACGAACTCCGGCTGACGACGGCCGCCGAGTCCTCGGCCCTGCCGTTCGTCGTGCGGGTCCCGGCGCCCGCGACCTGGGAACTGGTGGTGTACGGCGGTTTCGGCGCCACCGGGCTGTTCCTGGCCGCGGCGCTGGTGGCGGGCGCCAGGTCGAGAAGGGCGACGGCGCTCGTGCTCGGCGGCGCCGGGGTGGTGGTGGCGGTCGTCGCGGCCACGATCGGGGTCGTGTCGCCGGGGCTGGGTGCGGACCAGCCCGAGGCGGGACGTCCCAACGCGCAGGCGTTCCTGTCCACCACACCGGCGCGACCAGCCGTCGGCGAGGAGTTCACGTTGCGGTTCGACCTGGTCGACGGCTCGACCGGGCTCCCGGTCGACGACCTCGCGGTGCACCACGCCGCCCTCGCCCACCTGGTCGTCACCAGCCGGGACGGCGGCTTCTTCCGGCACGTCCACCCGCTGCGGACGGCTCCGGGACGGGTCGAGGTCCGGTTGGCGGCCGACCGCCCCGGCCGCTACTTCGCGCACACCGAGTTCGAGCGCGCGGACGCGGGCGGCCAACTGGTGTCCGGCACGTTCGACATCGGCGGGATTCCGCCGGACACACCGCCGGGGCCGGCGGCCTGGACGTTCCCGCCCGGCCGGCCTTCGACGATCGAGGTCGACACCGGCCGCGCCGACCTCCAGTCGTGGCTCGGCATGGCGGGCCACCTGATCGTCCGGGACGAGGCGGGCGGGTACCTCGGGCACGTGCACGAGCAGGGCGCCATGTCGGCCTCGTCGGACGGCACGGTGGCCGGGGCAGGCCCGGTGCTGCGCTTCACGCTCAGCTTCCCCCGACCCGGCCGGTACTTCGCGTGGGTCCAGTACGCCGAGGACTTCCGCGTCGTGACGGTCCCGTACGTGGTCGAGGTCGGGGACACCCGATGAGGCGGCCGGTCCTCCTGGCGGTCGCCGCGGTCCTGGCCGTCGTCGCGGTCGCGGCCCTGGCGCTCCTGTCCACTCGGGACGCCGCGCCGATCCGGCTCGGCCAGGGCGACGTGACCGTGCGGCTGGACAAGGCGGGCACCGGAACCGTTGCGGCGCAAGTGGAAGTGCCGGCGGACGTGGCGGCGGTGTCGCTCTACGCGACGATGCCCCGGATGGGGCACATGACACCGGAAGTCGTCGCGGAACGCGAACAGCCGGGCCGCTTCCGGGCCACCGGCGAACTGTTCTCGATGACGGGCCGGTGGGTGCTGGCCGTGCGCGTCGACGACGAGATCGTGACCTTCGACATCACTGTGGGATAGGAGTTCGTGGTGGTACCAAAGCGACAAGTGGTCGGCGCCTGGCTGCTGCTGACCGGGTTCAGCTCGTTGTGGCTGGGCGTGGCGTGGGACGGGCAGTGGCACGTCGACGTCGGCCCGGACACCTTCTTCACCGCGCCGCACCTGATGTTCTACTTCGGGTCCGCGCTGATCGGCCTGACCAGCCTCGCGGTCGTGCTGCCGAGCCGTGGCGCGGCGGCGGGACCGGGCGTGCGGGTGCTGGGCTTCCGCGCGCCGGCGCCGTTCCTGGTCGCCGGGCTCGGCGCGGCGGGGCACCTGCTGTACGGGGCGATCGACCTGTGGTGGCACACCATCTACGGGTTCGACATCCTGGAGAGCACGCCGTCGCACCTGAGCCTCCAGCTCGCCATGCAGGTGCAGGCGATCGCGGTGATCATGGCGTTCGCGGCGTTGCGGCACACCACGTCCGGCCGGTGGGGCCTGGCGGCGGCCGGCGCGTTCAGCGTCGCGGCCAGCTCCATCATGCTCGACGGCGACGTGTTCGGCGTCAGCCTGACCGTGCTCGGCGGTGGCGCGGTGACCGCGTGGACCCTGTGCGCCATCGCGGGCGTCACCCGCAGCGCGTGGTGGGTGGCGGCGCTCGGGCTGCTGTTCGTCGCGGTGCACGCGGCGACGTTCTTCTTCCCGCCGCTGGCCACCGGGCTGTACTCGGAGGGCATCGGCCAGCCGCTCCGGGACAACGCGCTGGGCGTGCCGCTGATCGCGCTGGCGATGCCGCTGGTGTTCCCGCTCATCGCCGTCGTCGGTGCGGTCGCGGTGGCGTTCGCGCGTCGGCGTGACGTGTCCCCGCCGCTCGTGATGGCGGCGTTGGGCGCGGTGATCGGGCTGCTCGTGGTGCTGTCCCAGTACCTGTTCGACGAGGTCGGCACGAGCCCGCTGCTCGCCGCCCTGGTCATCACGGCGTTCGGCGCGATCGCCGGCCGGTTCGGCTGGCAGTCGGCCGCGCTGATGCGCCGGCTCACCCCGAGGGAGGCGTGATGAGGTTCCGAGCCGCTCTCGGCGTGGCGGTCGCGGTGGCGCTGGTGGCCGCGCCCGGTGCGACCGCGCAGGCGTCGACGCTCACCATCGTGCACAGCGAGCAGGTGTCCCTGGGCGAGCACACGTTGACCGCCTCGTTCACGGACTGGCCGGTGCGCGCCGGCCGGTCGCTAGACTTCACGTTCGAGCCCACTGGGGGGATCGAGGGCCGCTCCGGCACCGTGCGGGCGATCGCGCCGTCCGGTGAACCGACGGCCCTGGGCATCGTCGGCCTGGACGGCGAGGCCGACATGGAGCTGCAGCGGCACCCGCTGGCACGGCACGCGTGGGGGCTGGACGTCGTCGCACTACCCGAGGAGGGCTTGTGGCGCTTCGAATTCACCGTGCACGGACCGGACGGCGCCTCGACGGGGACGCTGCCGATCGCGGCGGGCCCGATGCCCGGGCCGTCGCCGGCGTTGAGCTGGGTCGTCGGCATGGCGCCGTGGGCGGTGGCGCTGCTGGTCCTGGCGCGCCGGTGGCTGAAGGTCCGGAGGACGGCCGTCCTGGCCTGGAGCGGCTGAGCGACGGCCTGCTGGTCCTGCTGCCGCTGATGGTGGCCTGGCTGTCCATCCTGGACGGTCCGGACCACGACCCGGTGGCGACCGTCCTGGGCGTGGCGTCGGCGCAGTCCTTCGCGCTGGTGTGGCGCCGCCGGTTCCCGCTGACCGTGCTGCTGGTCGTGATGGTCCTGGAGGGCGTGCTCATCGCGGCCGACGCGGAGATCTTCGTCGCGTTCCTGGTGGCGGCGTCCGCGCTCGGCACGTGGGGCAGGCCGGTGCAGCAGCGCATCGGCCTGGCGATCGGGCTGGCGGCGCTGGCCACCGGGATGGTCCTGAGCATCACCGGCGGCGCCCCGGCGGGGTTCGCCGTGGCCGGGGTCGCGTCGGTGGCGATCATGTTCGTCGGCTTCTGGCTGAGCGGGTGGCTCGGCGCCCGGCAGCGGACGCGGATCCGCCGGCTGGAGGCCGAGCGCGCCGAGATCGAGCAGCGTGCCGCCGCCCGGGAACGCGCCCTGCTGGCCAGGGAGCTGCACGACATCCTGAACCACGCCGTGACGGCCATGGTCCTCGACGCCACCGCGGCGGCGGAGACCGGGACGCCCGACGAGTCGCGGGAGGCGTTGCGGCGCATCGCGCGGACCGGGCGCAACTCCCTCGCGGAGCTGCGCCGGCTGCTCAGCATCCTGCGCCGCAGCCTGTCCGACGCCGACCACGACCCGTTGACCGTGCCGCCCGGCCTCGACCGGCTCGACGAGCTGGTGGGCGGCATCCCCGGCAGCGGGCCGCGGGTCACGCTGGTCCGCGACGGCCACGCGGGCCCGCTCGACGCCAGCATCGAGCACGCCGCCTACCGGGTGGTCCAGGAGGCACTGACCAACGTGATCAAGCACGCCGGACCGGTCGCGACGACGGTGTCCCTGGCCTACGCGTCCGACCACCTGTCGGTCGTGGTCGCCAACGAGCGGTCGGCGCAGACCCGACGTGCCGGGAACGGGCTGGGGCTGATCGGCATGCGCGAACGCGTCGAACTGGTCGGCGGCACGTTGACCGCCGGTCCGGGCGCCGACGGCGGGTTCGAGGTGCGGGCGCACTTCCCGGCGCGGGGCGCGGCGTGCTCCGGGTAGTGGTCTGCGACGACGAGCAGCTGCTCCGCGAGGCGCTGACCAGGCTCATCGACGCGGCGCCCGACATCGAGGTGGTCGGTGTCGCCGCCGACGGCAGCGAGGCCGTGGCGGCGGTCGACCGGCACGCGCCGGACGTCGTGCTGATGGACATCCGGATGCCGGTCCTCGACGGCATCGAGGCGACCCGGCGGATCTCGGGCCGGACCAAGGTCCTCATCCTGACGACCTACGACCTGGACAGCTACGTCTACGCCGCGCTCGAGGCCGGCGCCAGCGGTTTCCTGCTCAAGGACGCGCCGAGCGAACGCCTGCGCGACGGCATCCGGATCGTCGCCTCGGGTCAGGCGGTGCTCGCGCCCGAGGCGACGGCCCGGATGATCTCGGCGTTCCGGCCGGCCATGCCGACCGCCGAGGACCGGGCGCTGTCGCAGGCCGTCCGACGGCTGTCACCGCGGGAACGGCAGGTGTGCGAGCTGCTCGCGGAGGGCCTGGCCAACGACGAGATCGCGCAGCGCCTCGCCATCAGCCGCTACACGGTGAAGGTGCACGTCTCCAACATCCTCGGCAAGCTCGGCGTCCCCGACCGGGTCCACGTCGTGCTGGCCTGGTCCCGGTTGCGCGGTCACGTCTGAATCGGTGGCCGGCCGGTGGTCCGTTCGGGCAGTCTGGCCGGATGGGGATAAAGCGGACAGGCCTTGTGGTGGGGATGGTGGCGGCACTCGTCGCCGGTTCGGTGTCGGGCGCCCGGGCGAGTCAGGACTCGCCGGTGCGGGACGCGTTGGCGCAAGTGGTCGCGGCCGGGGTGCCCGGCTCCTACGCGGCTGTCATCGACGGTGGCGCCACCTGGCGCGGCTCGGCCGGCGTCGGCGACCTGCGGACCGGGCTGGCGCCCGACCCGCGCGGCCGGATCCGGGTCGCGAGCGTGACCAAGTCGTTCGTGGCCACGGTGGTGCTGCAACTCGTCGGCGAGGGCAGGCTCGGGCTGGACGACCCGATCGCCGGGCACCTGCCCGGTCTGCTGCCGTACAGCGAGCCGATCACCGTCCGCCAGCTGCTCGGGCACACCAGCGGCGTGCCGCGCGACATCGTGCACTGGCGGACGAACGAAGAGATCGACACGAAGCGGTGGGAGCGGTTCGAGCCGACGCAACTGGTGCGGCTGGCGACCGACGGCGTGCCGCTGCTGTTCCCGCCCGGCACGGGCTTCTCGTACTCCAACACCGGCTACACGGTGCTGGGGCTGCTGGTCGAGCGGATCACGGGCCGTTCGCTGGCGGGTGAGCTGGAGCGGCGCGTCTTCCGGCCGCTGCACCTGCGGGACACGTCGTTCCCGAGCTACCAGCCGTTCCTGCCGCACGCCGGCGCGCACGGCTACGAACGGCTCTACGGCGAGCAGGCACCGTTGACCGACGTGACCACGTACGTGTGGTCGCGGCTGTGGGGGTCCGGGAACGTGATCAGCTCGCCGGACGACCTCAACCGGTTCTTCGGCGCGCTGCTCGGCGGACGCCTGCTGCCCGCCGACGTGCTGGCGCAGATGCGCGACGCCCGGCCGGGCGCGCTCGGCCCGTTCGGCTACGGGCTCGGCCTGATGCGGGTGCCCAGCCCGTGCGGCGGCGAGGACTGGTGGGGGCACGGCGGTGACGTGCCGGGTTACAACACGTGGAGCCTGCACACGGGGGATCTGGCCCGGCAGGTGTCGGCGGGCATGAACCAGGACCTCAGCGCCCCGGTCGCGGCGCGCCGGAACCTGCTGCTCACGGCGGCGACGGCGTTGTGCGGCGAGGTTCCGGCGGCGGTGGCGGCCGGCGCGGAGGTCCCCTACCTGGGACCGTCGCTGCCGTAGCGGTGCGCCGGGGGACCTCCGGTCGTCGTGCGGTCTTCCGCGAGGTCCCCCGGGCCGTCAGGCGTCCTTTGTGGACAGTCGAAGTGAAGGCGTGGCGGGCTGCTCCGCTTCACGCCGGGTGAGCACCAGCGGCGCGTCCTCGGTGACGGCGATGGTGTGCTCGGAGTGGGCCGTGCGCGAGCCGTCGGCCGACCGGATGGTCCAGCCGTCGGGGTCGTACACGATCCGGTCGGTCGTGCGCGCGAACCAGGGTTCGAGCGCGAGCGTCAGCCCCGGCCGCAGCTCCAGCCCGCGGCCCGCCCGGCCCTTGTTGGACACGTGGATGTCCTCGTGCATGGTGCGGCCGATGCCGTGGCCGCCGAACTCGGTGTTGACCGGGTAGCCGTAGTCGCGGGCCACCGCCCAGATGGCCGCCGAGATGTCGCCGATCCGGTTGCCCGGCCGGGCGGCTTCGATCGCCGCCTCCAACGCCTCCTCGGTGGCGCGGATGATCCGCAGGTCCTCCTCGGCGGCGGTGCCGACGACGATCGTGCGCGCCGAGTCGGCCACCCAGCCGTCGATGCCGACCGCGAGGTCCGCGCTGAGCACGTCACCGTCCCGCAGCGTGTAGTCGTGGGGCAGGCCGTGCAGGACGGCGTCGTTGACGGACAGGCAGATGACGTTGCGGAACGGGCCGCGCCCGAAGGACGGCGAGTAGTCCCAGTAGCACGACACCGCGCCACGGCGTTCGATCATGCCGCGCACGTGGTGCTCCAGGTCCATCAGGTTCACGCCAACGTCGGCGAGGCGGCCGACCTCGGTGAGCACCTCGGCGACGAAACGCCCGGCCACGTGCATGCGCTCGATCTCCGCGGGCGACTTCAGCTCGATCACGACTACCTCGTCACTAGGGGTTGGTATTACTATACCGAGACCCTAGCACTTGTCGGTATAGTAATACCAACCTATCCTGGTGGCATGGTCCGTCAACCGCTCACACCCGAGCAGGTCGAAGCCGGCAGGCGTCTCGGTGCGGTGCTGCGCCGTGCGCGGGCGGAACGAGACCTGGCGGAGGTCGCGCACGCGGCCGGCATCTCGCCGGAGACGCTGCGCAAGATCGAGACCGGCCGACTGCCGTCACCCGGGTTCGGCACGATCGTCTGCCTGGGCGAGGCGCTCGACGTGCCGCTGCACGAGCTGGCGGCCGTCTGGCGCGGCAGCGGCGTGCCACTGGAAGCCGCCTCCTAACCCTGCCGCGCACGTCACGCCATCAGCAAGCACGCGGTCACGGGTCGCGGTCACGATGCGGCTGCCGGCTGCCGGCTGCCGGCTGCGGGCTGCGGGCTGCGGGCTGCGGGCTGGCTGAGGGTGCGGTCGACGGGCTGACCGGTGACGTGCTCGGCGCGGAGGTCGAGTTGGCGGGTCGGGGTGTGGTCGGGGTGTGGCGGTGGCCCGTACGGGGTGGCGGTCGGTCGGCGCTCCTCGTTGTTCCAACCGACGTTCGACGGCGGCCGTAACGGCGTTTTCTTTGATGGCATTTCGAAGATCACCCGATAGTGGGACGGGCCATCGCCCGCTCCCGGTCACGGGATCGGCCGCACGTAGACCCCGGCGTCGTGGACGTACGCGACCTCGTTCGACGTGCTCGCGTACGAGTGGGTCGTGCAGCCGGCGCCCGACGCCACCCGGCTGACCGCGTTGGTGCGCCGGTCCCACGAGTACAGGTCCCGGCTCCGCGGATCCCCTCCCGGCAGCAGGGTCGGGTCGGACAGGAACGCCACCCTCGTGGCGTCCTCGGCGAGGCCGCACGGCACGACCAGCGAACTGCGCACCGGCGCGGGGTCGGTGCCGAGGTAGAGCGTGTGCTCGCTGCTCGACACCGCCAGGCTCGCGGTGAAGTGGCCGGAGGCGGTGGGGATCAGGCGCTCCAGGCACAGGCTGCCCGCGTTCCAGCCGCACCAGGCGTGAAACACCAGCCGGGTGGTCCCGGTGGCGGTGTCGAAGCGGTAGCCGGAGTCGTAGGCCTGGCCGCAGTGGCCGGAGATGAAGTAGACCGAGGACGCGTCCCCCGCGAACCGCGCGTCGTCGGCGAGGTCGCCGAGCGGGATCTCGGAGCCGGGGCAGCGCAACCGGGTGACGGCCAGGGTCGACAACCGCACCAGGCGCCCGTACCCGAGGTACACGACGTCGCCGTCGTCGGAGATCGAGTTCTCCCGGGTCACGCTCCCCGCCACGAGGTCGTCCGGCAGGTCGAGCCGGGTGGAGGCGCCGGTGACGAGGTCGTGCCGCCAGATCGTGGACTGCGGGGGTTCCGGCCGCGTCGAGTGGATCAGGGAGTAGCGGCCGTTGGTGGAGATCGCACGCAGTTCGTGGCGGACGCCGGTGTCGCCGGGCGGGTCGATGCGGGTCGTCGTGCGGGTGACCCGGTCGCGGACGAACACCGACGGCTGCCGGGTCAGCGGGCTGGCGGTCAGGTCCGTGGCGGCGGACTCGAAGTAGGCGAACCGGCCGTCCGCGCCGATCATGGCCCGACTCGCCGGCGCGTTGCCCGCCACGCCGGACGGTGTCGCCGACACGAGTTCGGCGCCGTCGCCGGTGGTGCCCACCACCAGCTGCAACGAGGTGGTGCGCTGGGCGCCCGCCGCGTCGTCGACCCGCACCCACACCTGGGCGTCGCCCGGCGCCTGCGGCGTGCCGCCGAGGTGCCCGGTGTCGTCCCAGCGCAGCCACTCGGGGCCGGAGACGACCTGCCACGTGTAGGGCGCGGCGCCGCCGGACGCGGCCAGCGTCGCCCGGTAGGGCTTGCCGACGAGGCCCATCGGCAACGCCGACGTCGCCACCCGCAGCTGCCCGGCCGACCCGCCCTGGCACGACGTGAGCAGCGTCCACGGCCCGATCACGATGCTGATCAGCGTCTTCTTGGCGTGCAGGAACAGCAGGTCGATGCGCACGTCGAGCTCGAACCGCATCGTCACCGACAGGGTCAGGCAGCCCGAGGTGTCCAGCGCGGCGGTGAACTGCGGCCCGATGGTGAACCCGACACCCGCGATGTCGAGCACCTTCACCGACACGTCCGCGCCCATCAGCACCGAGACCGCCACCTCGCCGGACAGCGACGTCCCCTCGTTGCGGTGCGAGGACGAGTTGAGGGCGCGCAGCGACAGGTCCGGGTTGGTCTCGAAGCCGACCATGCGGTGCAGCCGCACGGTCAGGTCCACCGTCACCGCCGCGCTCGCCTCGAACCGCAGCACGGGCGCGAGGTCGACCGTGATCGGGAGCTGCGTCGGCAGCCGCCACACCAGCCGGATCCGGTCGCGGACCGCGGGGGACAGCTCGCACGTCACCTTGCCCGCGAACTGCGCCGCGAACCGCACCACCGGCTCCGTCTGCACCGAGACGTGCATGAACGGCGTGGTCAGCGGCCCGAACCGCTGCTCGAACCGCACCCTGGTGTTGTCGAAGCGCACCAGCGCCGCAGACACCGTCGTCCCGGTGCCGGTGGAACAGGCGAACGTGCCCGGCTTGCCGAGGTCCATCACCGACTCGTCGACGGGCACCTCCACGCCGACGCCTTGCGCGGCAGGTGCGGGCGTGGGCGGCAGGAGGTCCGCCGGGCCGTCGTAGGCGATGTCGACCTGGTCGAACAGCTGCTCCAACGGCGCGGCGGCGAGCGTCACCACGGTCGTACCGCCCGGCCCGGACGTCACCGCGGACACGGTTCCCGTCCGGCCTTGGGGCGCGACCGACCCGCCACCGCGCAGCACCAGCCCGGCGCCGACGGCGGGGCGCGCGACACCGGCCGCCAGCGTCACCGTCGTGGCGGTCGAAGCGGTGACGGCCGGCGGGTCGAGCACGACGGTCGACGCCGCCGGGTCCACGTCCTCGTGCGACGTGGCGGGCGTGCCGGGGTCGAGGTCGGCGGTGAAGTACCCGGCCACGTCCAGGATCAGGTGCGTCGGCGCGGTCGGGAACAGCTCGACGGCGCCACCGCCCAGCGGGACGGTCACCAGGTTGGGCCGGGTCTGGCCGACGGTGTCGATGTTCAGGCTGGACGCCTGCGGCCGGGCCGTGCCGCCGGGGTGGACGGTGACGTGGCCGGGCCGCTCGGCCTCGGTGACGGTCACGTTCGCCACGACCGCCGCCGCGCCCGCCGGCACCGGGGCGCGCCCGGCCAGCGTCGCGGACACCGCGGTCCACGCGGCGGGTTTGCCGCCCTGGTGGCCGATCCGGTACTCGGGTCGGGTGTCCAGCAGGCGGGTGGGCGAGGTGGGCACGAACAGCCCGGCGGTGCCCGACGCGGCGGTCTCACCGGTGAACCAGCCCGCGACGTCCACCACCAGGTGCGCCGGCGCCGAGGTGAACAGCTTCACCGCGCCGTCGGCCGACAGCGGCGCCCACACCGCGTTGGGGATGGTCTGGCCCGCCCGGGTGGTGTTGAGGTTCGAGGCCGTGGGTCGGGCCCGGTCGGCGGGCCACACCGTCACGTGCCCCGGCCCGGCGACCTCCGTCGCGGTCACGTTCAGCACCACGCCGACCGCGCCCGCCGGAGGCACGCCGCCCACCCCGGCGGCCCGGACCGTGATCGTCGACCCCGCCGCCGGCCGCGGTCCCGTGCGGGTGTCCGCGAGCCGGGCGGGGGTCAACGGCGCCAGCCGTCCCGCGGTCGCCGACGAGGACGTGACGAAGTAGCCCGCCACGTCGGCGATCAGGTCCGCGGTCGTGGTGGTGTGCAGACCCACCTGACCGCTGGGGGACAACGGGACCACGGCCAGGTTGGCGATCGTGTCGCCCGCCCGCTCGACGTTCAGGTTCGACGTGGCCGGCCGCGTGCCCTCACCCGACCAGGCGGTGACGTGACCGGGCCCGGCCGCGTCGGTCACCGTCACGTTGAGCGCTACCGCGGTCGCGCCGTCCGGCATACCCGGGTCGAAGCGGACGGTCGTTCCCGCGTTCGGCCGGCCGCCGGTGTTCCCCGTGCCGTCACGGGTGTCGAGGACGCGTGCGGGCGGGAGCGCGACGAACCGGCTCGACCCCGCCGGTGTCACCACGAGCCGCGCGCCCGGCCCGGCGTCACCCGCCGCGAAGCGCTGGTCGCCGTCGTACACCGCGCCGACGCGGTGCGCGCCCACCGCCGCCGGCGGCAGCACCGCCGACGCCTGACCGCCGACCAGCGTCACGGGGTTGCCCACGGGCGTTCCGTCGACGGTGAACCGGACCGCGCCGGTGACCTCGGCCTGGTCCGGCACGGTCGGGTCCACGACGGCCGTCGCGCGGACCGCCGTCCCGACGGACACCGGCGAGGCGGACAGCTCGACCGACACGCCGACCGGCGTCGTCCCCTCGGCCCGCGCGGAGGCCGGTGACGGGGTCGTCACCGTCACCGTGCCCGCCAGCAGTGCCGCTACCACCAGTGCCCGCACCATGAAGATCCCCCTCGCCGCTCGTGAGTGGTTCGGCAGAACCACCGGCGGCGTTACGGGATGCGGTTGTCACACCGGGGTCCCGATGGACCTGTCCTCAGGGGGGCGGACACGATTACGGGCCAGGATCGCGGTCCCGGTCGCGCTGACCACGCCGGCGGGGCCGGGCGCACACCCGGGCCCCGCCGGCCACGTCGAGCCCCGAGGGGCGGGAAACCGTCCTACGAGACCGTGTCCCGCTTCCACTCCTGGGCCTGCCAGGCCGGGTCGAGCGGGGTGTGCGCGATGTGGTTGGTGTAGTTCGACAACGTCTTCATCCCGACGCCGAGGATCACGTCCAGCACCTGGCGGCGGGTGTGGCCCGCGGCCAGGAACTCCTCGACCTCCTGGTCGTCCACCCAGCCCCGGTCGGTGACCACCCGCTCGGTGAACCTGCGGACGGCCTCCAGGGCGTTGTCCGACACCGGCTTGCCGGCGCGCAGTGCCTGCACGGTCTCTTCGTCCACACCGGACTTGAGCGCGATCGTCGAGTGCGCGGCCACGCAGTACTCGCAGCCGTTCACGACGCTCGTGGTGATCCACACGACGTGCTTCGAAGGCCCGGACAACGACGACTTGCCGAACTGCTCGGCCAGGGCGTTGTAGCCGGCCAGGAGCTCCGGCGACTCCGCCATCACACCGTTGAGGGTGCTGACGAAACCCAGGCGGCGCTTGCCGCCCTCCAGTTGGGGTCGGGCTTCCTCGGGCGCGGTGGTCTCGTCGTGGACGGTGAACTGCACCATGTCAGCGGATCTCCTCGGGTCGGTTCGCCAGTGAGTCGAGCACGGCCGTGACGGTGTCGCCGAGCGCTTCCGGGCTCGCGCCCGCGCGGGAGCGCACGTTCACCCCGTAGGCCAGCAGGGCGAGCACGTCGGCCGACGTTCCGGGCACCACGCCGGGTCGCAGCGCGCCGGCGGCACGGGCGCGTTCCAGCGCCGCGAACATCGCCGCCCGCAACCGGTCGTGGTGTTCCTGCAGGACCGCGCGGACGTCGGGGTCGTCGTTGTCCGTGCCGGCGTGCGCGTTGGTGACCATGCAGCCCCACCGCGCGTACTCGCCGGAACAGCGGACGCCGATCAACGCGCGGAAGAAGTCGGCGATCGCCGGCAGCCCGCGGTCGTCCTCGGCGAGCCGCCGGAACACCGGCCCCGAACGCCGGTCGGCGTAGCGGCGCAACGCGGCGACGTAGAGCTCCCGCTTGCCGCCGAACGTCGCGTACAGGCTGGACCGGTTGACGCCGGTCGCCGACACGATGTCCTGCACGCCGGTGGTCGACACGCCCCGCCGCCAGAAGAGCTCCTCCACCGAGGCGAGCACCGCCTCGGGGTCGAAGTGCTTCACGTCCGGCATGTCCGCCTCGCTATCTTGGAATGGTTGTTCCAAGATAGCCTCGGCCCGATCCGATCGCAACGGCTCACTTCGGCGTCACGTGTCCAGCGGGGTTCAGGTCGTCGGGTTCTTGTGGCGCTGGTAGTAGCGCGCGACCCGGGCGCGGTTGCCGCAGCGCGTCGGCGAGCACCAGCGCCGGCGGGGGTGTGCGGGCAGGAAGACCGCCACGCAGTCGTCGGCCCCGCACTTCCTGAGGGTGGCGATCGCCGGGTCGGTGAGGAGGTCGGCGGCGGCTTCGGCCAGGCGGGCGGCCAGTCGCACGCCGAGTCGGCCGGCGCGCCGGGGCGTCGCGGTGACGGTGGCGCCGTCCCAGTCCAGTTCGCGCACGGCCGGCGCCGCGCGTTCCGCCTCGGTCAGGCCGCGCAGGGCGGCCTGGGGCGGCCGGTTGCCGTGCAGCAGCGCGTGGACCGCCGCGTCGACGTGCTCGCGCACCGCGTGCACCGGGGCGAGGTCGGCCGCCGTGGGAGAGGCGTCTCCCACCTCCGACTGGAGCGCGGGTTCCAGGGCCAGCCAGGCGGCCAGTCGCTCCGGGGTGTCGAGCAGGTCGGCGCGGCCGTCCTCGGTCGCCGGGCGGGTGTTGACGAGGTCGATGGCCAGGTGCTCGCCGGTGAGCGGGCCGGTGTCACTCATGGCCCTAATGCTACCAAACGGGGTTGACCCATTAGATCAACTCGGCTATACCTAATGTGTCATCGCGCCAAGGAGGCATGTGAAATGATCGCTCAGGTCGCCCATCGCCACGTCGACGTGGACGGGGTGGAGGTCTTCTACCGGGAGTCGCTGCCGGACCGCCCCGACGCACCGGTCCTCCTGCTGCTGCACGGTTTCCCGTCCGCCTCGCACCAGTTCCGCCGGCTCATCGACGCGCTGGGCACGCGCTACCGGCTCATCGCGCCCGACTACCCCGGTTTCGGGCACACCCGAGCCCCCGACGGGTTCACCTACTCGTTCGACCGCCTCGCCGACGTCGTGGCGGGTTTCGTCGACCGCCTGGGGCTGACCCGGTTCGCGCTGTACCTGTTCGACTTCGGCGCGCCCGTCGGCTTCCGGCTCGCGTTGCGCCACCCGGACCGGATCGCCGGGTTGGTCGTGCAGAACGCGAACGCCTACGCCGAGGGGCTGTCGGGGCCGGCCCGCGACTTCATCGCCGTCACACCCGACTCGCCCGACGGCGAGCGGACGATCATGGACCTGCTCACGCTCGACGCGACCCGCGCCCAGTACGAGGGCGGCACCGCCGATCCCGCCCTGGTCGCGCCGGAGGGGTGGCTGCTCGACCAGCTGTTCCTCGACCAGCCCGGTCGCAAGGAGGCGCAGCTCGCGCTGGCCTACGACTACCACCGCAACGTCGAGGCCTACCCGGACTGGCAGGCGTGGCTGCGCGAACACCGCCCGCCGACGTTGATCGCGTGGGGCGTCAACGACCCGTTCTTCACCGAGGCGGGCGCCAAGGCGTACCTGCGCGACGTGCCGGACGCCGCGCTGCACCTGCTCGACACGGGCCACTTCGCCCTGGAGGGCCGGCTGCCCGTCGTCGCACCGCTGGTCGCCGACTTCCTCGATCGCACCATGGGGTGAACTCGCGGAGATTTCTCCGCCCGAGGTGTCGAGCCGGGGGTCTGCCCGTTCGTCGCTTGGGTATGACGAACACCATGACCGAGCCGACCTCGACCCACAACCTCGACCGCTACGGGTCCGCGGAGCTGCCGTGGAGCCGCCCCCGCGACGTCCTGGCCACGGACACGCCGACCGCCGACCTGACGTTCTTCGTCGCCACCGTGCGGCCCGACGGACGGCCGCACACGGCGGGCGTCGGAGCCATCTGGGTGGACGACGCGCTGTACTTCACCAGCGGGCCGGGCACGCGCAAGTCGCGCAACCTGGCCGCGAACCCGGCGTGCAGCATCTCGGTGCGGCTGCGCGGCATCGACCTGGTGCTGGAAGGTGAAGCGCACCGCGTCGCCGACCCCGAAGTGCTGGCACGGGTGGCGTCCGTCTACCGGACGGGCGGCTGGCCGGCCACCGTGGAGGGCGACGCGCTCACCGCTCCGTACAGCGCGCCGAGCGCGGGCCCCGCGCCCTGGCACGTGTACCGCCTCACCCTGCACCGCGCGGTCGGCGTGGCCACCGCGGAGCCGCACGGCGCCACCCGCTGGACCTTCGCCCACTGACGCCGGACGCGCACCGGGACGGCAGGTTGCCCGGCCGGCGCGGAACCGCGGGGGTAATCCCCGTCACTTTGACCGGCGCGCGGGTGGCCCGGCATCCTGGTGGCAGAGGGGAGTACCCACTCTGCCCGTGATCGTCATTACGGCCGCTCCGCAGCGGTCCGGTCACGGCGCCGCCGCGTTCGGCGGTCGGGGAGACCTCTGGTTCGGGATCTGAGCCGGAGGAGCACGCCATGCGCGTCATCGCCCGTCTAGCCGCCGCCGTCACCACGATCGCCGCCGTCACCGCGTTGACCGCGTGCGGCACGCTGCAGAGCGCTTCCGAGGCCGCCGGTGCGGTCGCCGACACCGCGTCCACTGTCCAGGTGTGCACGGAGGCGTTGGCGCAGGCCACGACCGCCTTCGACGCCACCAGCCCGGAGCGGGCCGTCGAGCAGGCGCACTCGGCCGCGGACAGCCTGAGCGCGTTGGCCGCGAACGCCGCCGACACGACGATCAACGAGGCCATCACCGCCCTGGCCACGACCCTGCGCGCGGTGACGCTGGACGACCTGGTCCTCCAGCCGGCCGCGTGGTTGGAGGACAAGGCCACGCGGGTCGCCGACCTCACCGCCGCGTGCACCTGAGCACCTCGGGATCACCAGGGCGGGTTCGTGCGTTGGCAGTGCTGAGATGACTGGACAACTGCGGTTTCGCGTCCTGGGTGATTCGCTGGCCGCCGGTGTGGGGTGCAGCAGGCCCGAGGAGACGTTGGGTGAGAGGTTGACGGCGGTGCTCCGCTCGGCGGGGCACCGCGTCGGCTTGGGCGTGCACGCCGTGTCCGGCGCGCGCTCTTCCGGCCTGGACGCGCAGGTGCGCGCGGCGGTGCGGACGGGGGTCGACGTCGCGTTGGTCGTGATCGGGGCGAACGACCTGACGTCGTTCACACCGCCGGTGGTGGGCGCGGGACTGCTGCACGACGCCGTGCTCGCCCTGCGCCGCGCGGGCGGGCAGGTGGTGGTGGCGACGGCGCCGGACCTCGGTGTCGTCTCGCACGTGCCGCCCGCGTACCGGGCGTTCGTGTCGCAGGCCAGCGGCCTCTACGCGCGCATGCAGGCCGACGCGGTGATCCGCGCGGGCGGCGTGGTGGCGGCGGTCGGGTCCGACCTGTCGAACCGGTTCGCCACCGACCCGGCCCTGTTCTCCGCGGACCGCTTCCACCCGTCGCCCGCGGGTTACGCGCTCATCGCCGACGCCCTCGCGCCTGCCGTGCTGGCGGCGGCCGGCCGTTGGGCGGCGTAGCCCTTGAAACGCGGGTGGCGTGGTGAGTCGGTGATGAAGCGGTGAAGGTGTCGCCGCTGTCGTTGACACGTCTTTCGGCCGCGGGCTAGCGTCATTTTCGCTGCCAGGGGGCAGTGCGAGGGGGCCGGGCGGTGGTTCGGGCCCGCTGATTCTCGGCATTCCTGTCGTGTTCGGTGCGCTATCGCCCGTTCGACGATTTCCGGTTCACGGTCGGCCGCCGGTGGGCGTTCGACGGTTCCCGGCCGCGTCCAGGAGAACCGAGTCGGCGGCGCCCGCTGAACACGTGTGCCCGACGTTCCTCGTTCTTCGGCACCGGAGGAGGAACACGTGGAGCTGACCAGGAAGATCACCGCGTCGGTGGGGGCCGCCGCGGTCTCGACCGGGTTGTCGGCGACGGCGGTCTCGCCGGCGGGAGCGGCGACGTGCCCCGGCAACGGATGGCTGGACGGCCTCCGGTTCCGCAGCGGCGCGAACGGCGCCTGCTGAGCGCGTGACGGCAGTCCTGACCGCGGCTCGGCACGGGGTCGCGGCACCTTTCGACAATCCCGGGGGACACGATGGCTGATCCGAAGGTGCTCGAAGCGCAGCGCTGGGTGAACTCGACCTACGGCGCGGTGCCGGGCTACGAGCGGTGCCCGGAGAACGGCGTCACCAGTTGGGCGGTGATGTTCTCCCTGACCCGCGCGTTACAGCACGAGCTGGGCATCACGACCCTGTCCGACGCGTTCGGCCCGACCACGTTGGGCAAGCTCGCCGAGCGGGGCAACGTCGGCCCCGACTACGGCAATGCGAACATCGTGCGCATCGCGAAGTTCGGGCTGTTCTGCAAGGGTTACTGGGCGGGCGACACGTCGAACGGCGACTTCGACGGCGACCTGTACGCCGCGGTGCGGGAGCTCAAGGCCGACGTCGGGTTCTCCTCCGACGGCTACATCCCGCCGAAGATCTTCAAGGCGATCCTCAACATGGACGCCTACGTGCTGCTGTCCGGCGGCCGGTCCGAGGTGCGGGACGTCCAGCGCTGGCTCAACGCCACCTACATCAACAAGTCGACGTTCTTCGTCATCCCGTGCGACGGCCACTACACGCGGGACGTGCAGGTCGCCCTGATGCGGGCCATCCAGTACCAGATCGGCATCCCGGAGGACCAGGCCACCGGCAACTTCGGGCCGGGCACCCAGAACGGTCTGCGCAACAACACCGTGCGGCCCGGCTCGCCGGCGGCCTGGGTGCAGCTGTTCAGCGCCGCCTGCGTGTTCAACGGCGGCGTCGGCGGGGTGTTCGCCGAGTTCACCTCCAGCTGGGACGCGGCGCTCGGCGCCTTCGTGACCGCGTTCCAGGACTTCTCCCTCCTCACCCGCACGGGCATCGGCGACTACGCCACGTGGGCGCAGCTGCTCGTGTCGACCGGCGACCCGGACCGGCCGGCGGGCGCGTGCGACACCCGGTTCCACATCAGCGCCTCCCGCGCGCAGGCGCTGAAGGCGGCGGGCTACCAGGTGGTCGGCCGCTACCTGGACGAGGACCCGTGGAGCACCCTCGACAAGGAGATCCAGCCCGGCGAGCTGGACGCCATCTTCGCCGGCGGCCTGCGGGTGTTCCCCATCTCGCAGTACGCCGCCGACGCGGTCGGCGACTTCACCTGGTCCAACGGCTACGACCACGCGCTGCGGGCGCACGACCGGGCCGTCGGCTACGGCTTCAACCGGGGCACGGTGATCTACTTCGCGGTCGACTACGACGCCACCGGCGAGCAGATCACCAGCCACATCATCCCGTACTTCCAGGGCATCCAGGCCGGTCTCGGCGCCCGCGGCAAGCGGTACGTCGCCGGCGTCTACGGTTCGCGCAACGTGTGCGCGCGGGTCAGCGACGAGGCCTTCGCGCGCTACTCGTTCGTGTCCGGCATGTCGTGGGGCTTCTCCGGCAACCTGGGCTTCCCGCTGCCCGCCAACTGGTCGTTCAACCAGATCAAGGAGTTCGACTTCACCGCGGGCGGCGACGTGTTCGCGCTCGACCGCGACGTCCGCCGGGGCAACGACCCGGGCGTGGGCCGGGAGAACGTCGGCGGCAGCGACTCACCCGTGGACGCCTACCTCCGGTACGTCGACGGCCTGTACGCGACCGCGGTCGCCTACGGCGGCGACCCCAACCAGCGGGTCATGGAGTACCTGCGCTACCCGACGTACAACGGCGCCTGGTCCGGCTGGGAGCTCCTGATCGGCAACGTCGACCAGGCGTGGATCGAGCACGCCCAAGCGCACGCGCCGGCCCGCGTCGAGTCCTATGTGGACCCATCGCTCGGCATCACCGTCAACGTCGACCACCTCGGCGCCACCGCCAACGCGGTCTACCTCAAGGGGAACGGCGGGCGCGGCGACTTCGGCGGCTGGTCGGGCGACCTGGCCACGTTCTACGGCGAGTGGCGGTCGCACGGCGACGAGTACGCTTCGGGCTACGCGTTCTGCGCCGACCGCCTGGCCAAGATCAACGTGCTGTCGTCGTTCCCGCTCAACGACCTCGTGGAGGACGTCGACGGCTACCTGATCGGCAGCGCGGTGCGCAACGGCGCGCGGATCGACCAGGCGATCCGGGCCCACCTCACCGACGGGCACCGGACCAGGTTCCGGCAGTTCTACGTCAACCGCTACGGGGGGACGGTGACCGGCGTCCGGGACGCCGCCTGGAACGCGCTGGGCGGCGACACGGCGGACGCGCAGCTCGCCGGCCTCACCGAAGCCGCGATCCGCAGGACCGGTGGCGTCTGCCTGCTGCCCACGCAGCTGCCCGCGGCCAAGCTGGAACCCTTCCTGCAAGGCTACGCGGAGACGATCGAGAGGTTGTCGCGCGGCTGACGGCACGCCCGGGTGGCGTGCGATGGGGAGGCACCGTGGCAGTACCGGGAACGGTCCGGCAGTGGGCGGTCGCCGCTTCGTGCGCGCTGCCCGCGGCGTTCCTGGTGTACGCCTGGGGTGCGATCCACCTGTACACGCCGGACATCCGGGAGACGTGCGACCTGGAGCACGGCGGGTGGGACCGGGCCTACGGCCAGGTGACCTACGTCCCGCTGTCCCGCAGGTGCAACGCCTACCAGGACATGGTGCCCCCCTACGTCAACCCGGCGGTCGTCGCGCTGCTCGTCGCGACCGCGCTGTTCGCGGGCCTGGCCGTCGCCGCCCGCCGAAACCCCCGATCCCGCAAGGAGCAGTGAGCCACCATGAACGAACCCACCGAGGACTCCACCCGGCTGGGACGTCGCCGGTTCCTCGCCATCGCGGGCGGTCTCGCGGCCGCCGCGTCGGTCGGCCTGGCCACGTCGCCCGCCGCGTCCGCCGCGCCGCCCGCCAACCCGCCGGCCCGCCCTCACTCCCTCGCCACGTTCGCGGTGGAGGGCTCCAACGCCTCCGTGACGCTGCTGTCCGGGCCGTCCGCCGTCGTGCTGCTGCACGTCGCCCGGCGCTTCCACTACGAGGTCGACGCGCTGGGTGCGGAGGACATCACCGGCTACGCCGAGGTGCCGGCCGGCACGCCGTTCGCGGCGGACTACCGCTCCGGGACCGCCATCGCCATCCTGGCCGCCCGGTACCCGGCGGGGGCGACCGGGGGCCTGTTCCCGCACGAGCTGGCGATCGTCCGCGACGTCCTCGCCGAGTGCGAGGGCGTGGTCCGCTGGGGCGGCGACTTCCGGGAGACGCCCAAGGAAGGCCACTTCCGGGTCGACGTGAAGCCGGGTGACCCGACGCTGGCCAGGGTCGCGAAGAAGATCGGCGGCTGGGTCGACGGGCCGGGCCGGGGCGCACCGGCCGACCCGTTCGCGCCGGGTCGGCGGCAGGCGGCGGAGCGGTTGGCGGAACGACAGCTCGCCACCCGCTGACGGGATCGGTCGCCCCCGAGACCTGCTCGGACCGCCGGACCCGCCGAACCGCCGGACCCGTTGGATCTGGCGGACCCGACTGGCTCGGCGGAACCCAGCGGACCACTTGACCGGCCGCACTGCCGAACCCACTTGGTTCCGCCTGGAGCCGGCCGCGTGGGTCACGACCGCCGTTGTCGGCGCAGGTGGGGTGCGTGCCGGCTGATCAGGCGCACGGGTGTTCCGGGGCGGCGGGCCCGGAACACCCGTCAGGGCTGGTCAGAGTCGCGGGTGGGCGTTGGCCAGCAGTTCGCGGAACTGGGCGGAGAACCAGTGGCCGGACAGCGGCGCGCCCGCCAGCGCGCCCGACCTGTTGTGGCCGTTGCGCGGGTTGCCCGTGTACGTGGGGTCGCACATCCGGTCGAAGCCCTTGCCCTCGTCGTTCGGGATCGTCCGGCTCGCGCCGTCGGACTCGCCCGGCGGCTTGGCCCACACGTAGGCGTCGACGCCCGCGGCCGGGCTCGCCTTCGGCCGCTCGCCGATGCCCGCGCCGGACTGGTTGCACCAGTTGCCGAGGTGGAGGCGGCGGTCGTACCGGCCGCCGTCGACGTAGGCGTCCACGCTCGTCGTCGGCCCCTTGGCGGTCGGGCGTTGCGCACCGCCCCAGCCGTTGCGCGAGGTGTCGATCAGCATGCCGATGTTCGACGGGAAACCGGCGCTGATCAATTGCGCGCGGAACGCCTGGGCGAACGACAGCTCGTCCACGTAGCGATTCCAGTCCACCCACTTCGACTGGCGCACGGACGTGCCGTTCACGGTGTCGCCGATGGTGAAGTGGTCTTCTTTCAGCACGCCGTAGTTGGCCGTGTTCGTGATGAACCCGGTGACGTTGGCGACCGTGCTGCCCGACGCGCGAGCGGCCTGGGCGAACATCGTCGCCGAAGCGGTGAAGTTGTCGTCCCACCCGATCCAGCCGTGGTGGGCGGCGTCGATGTAGTTGTAGACGTTGCCGATCGCGCCGAGCTTCGCCAGCGCGTACCCGACGCCGTTGACGTAGTTGCCGTTCTGCAGCATCTGGTCGCACAGCGGGGTGGCGGTGGGCCGGCTGCCGACGTTCGTCACGAGGTTGGGCAGCGAGTCGATCTCGATGATCGTCACGATCCGCAGGTTCGCGTACTTCGAGTCGCCCATGATCGCGGCGATCGGGTCGATGTACTCGGACTTGTAGCGGGGCAGGTCGTCCGGGCGCAGCTCGCCGTTGGACGCGAGCGCCGCGCAGTCGCGGCCGGGCAGGTTGTAGATGACGAACTGGACGACCATCGTGCGCCCGGCCGCCTGGCGGAGCGCGTTGTCCAGGTGCGCGCGCAGGCCCGTGCCGCCGTTCACGCCGTTGATCGCGGCGATCCGGTCCAGCCAGACGAACGTCGGCTGGTTGGCGATGGCGGACCCGCCGTCGGCCCGCGCCTTCGCGGACCAGTCCGGGTTCACGTACACCGACGCGCCGGCGTACGGGTTGTCCACGCGTGCCGCGGCGTGCACCTCCGCGGCGGCCGGGCCCGTTCCGAGCGCCATGGCCGCGGCGAACACGAACGCCGCCGTCGCCGCGAGACCGCGCCGCGTCCTTCGCCTACCGGTCAGGCCTGGTGATGACATCAGTGGCATCTTCGGCTCCCTGGTCGGATGAACTGAACAGGTGGCGGCGGATTTCTGGGAACGTTTCCAGAAAATCGGACGTTAGCAGGGGAATGGTCGTTCGTGAAGAGTTTTCACCACGAATGGATCGTTGTGTCCGATATGCCAACTCACCCGGAAGCGCAAGTGTAATACTCATTTTCGCGCTATTCGACCGCATTCGACTTCGAATGGTCTTCGAATCGCGTTCGGGCTACCACGCGTCCTTGAGCAGCGGTCCTTGCTCGTCGTCCTCGTCGCGCGGACGCGAGGCGGCCGGTGGTGCGGGCGCTGGTGCCACCTGCGCCTCGATCGCCTCCACGTCGAGGTTCGCGAGGCCCGTGAGGCGGCTCTCCAGGTACGCCCGCGCCTCCTCCGGGCTCCACTCCTCCCGCGCCTCGGGGGACGCGCGGAACGCCTCGGCGTCGGCTTGGAGGTCGTCGATCCACTGCTCCACGACCCAGCCGCTGGTCAGCAGGTCGCGTGCCGACGCACGGCCCGCCACGACCTCCTTGGCGAAGTCGGAGACCGCGCCGTCGCCCGCCGCGGCGAGCACGCGGAACACCGCCATCCGCCCCTGCGCCCCGGTGGGTGTCTCGAACGGGTTGGTCACCGGACCCCCGGGTGGTCGTAGGGTGCGCACGGCCAGCGTGCCGCCACGACCTCGCCCTGCGACCGCGCGAGCTGCACGATGCCGACGAACTCGTGCGCCAGCGCCCAGAGGACGTCGGTGTAGGTGGTGATCTCGCCCGCCAGCGTCTTGACCGTCTTGATCAACTTCTTGAGCGGGCCGCCGCCGAACACCAGGTCGATCGCGTCGTCGATGTGGGCGCCGATGGAGTTCAGCTGCTTCGCGAGCACGAGTTCGGTCAGCGTGTCGATCAGGCAGCCGAGGGCCATCTCGAGCGAGTGGTACCGGTGGTAGGCGGCCTGGGCCAGCTGTGAGACCTTCTCCGCCGCCTCACGGCAGTACGCGGCGTGCTCCGCGCACGCGCGGGCGTACTCGTCGAGCCAGTTCTCCGCGCCGGCCGCCGCGTTGCCCTCCCACCGGTGTTGGATCGCGAACCGGCCGCGCTGCACGTTCGCGGTGATCGCCTCGAACCCCTTCGCGGTGTCGGCCATGACGCGGCTCTCGCGGTAGATCGCGTTCCAGTCGCCCGCGATGACCTGCGACACCTTCTCGATCGGGTTCCAGCCGACGAGGCCCTCGACGTACTTCGCCAGCTTCGCCGCGTTCGACGACAGGTCGCCGAGCTGGGCGAGCTTGCGCTCCAGCAAGTCCGGCCACTTGATGTCGTTCTCCAGGTCAACCTCGCCGGGGCCCTGGTAGCCGCTCACGTCTTTGACGTCGGTGAAGCCGTCGGACGCGACACCGGCCGGCAGTTCGTCCGCCGCCTTCGGCGTGGCCGCGGCGGCCGGGTACGTCCGGTCGAGCTTCGCGGCCTGCGCCTGGTCGTTCGCGAGGTAGAACTCCGCGGTCCGGACGAGCGCCCGCGAGGAGGTGTCGGCGAGGCTCAGCGCGCGCCGGCTGTTCTCCTGGGCGTAATAGCGCAGGTAGCGGAGCTGGTTCTCGATGATGTCGAAGATGCCGTCGCCGATCTCACTGGCCTCGTTGTGCTCCAGCGCCTTGACGTACGTCGCCGCACCCTGGCTCTGCCGCAGCACGAGCCCACCCAACGCGGTCACCGCGCCGGGTTCGACCTTGAAGGCAACCACGGTCGGGATCATGGCACAGCCACCCGGTCGACGTGCGGACGTCTGGCGAGGTCGCCGCGGCTTCCGGTCGACGAGCAGTGGTCGCGCATTGAGGTGACTGCCGTTGCGGTCGGTGTGGGGATCGGATAGGGCTAGGGGTCGCCCGTCGTCGAAGGAGCCGCCGCGTGAACCCCGACTTGCTGCGCAACTACCTCGCCCGGCACCGGCTCGGACGCCGTGACGTGCTCAAGTTGGCGAGTGCGGCCGGTGCCGCCGGACTGGTCGGGGCAGCGCCCGCGGCGGCCGAGGCGGCGCCCGGCACCGGAAGGCCGGACGACACGCTCGCGGCAGGGGGAGGGCGGTTGGACGACACGCCGTTCGACTACGCCGACCCGGCGAACCTGGCCGACTGGGCGCCGAGCCGGTACGGGCCCGAGG
Organism: Saccharothrix sp. NRRL B-16348; assembly: GCF_001280085.1. Classification (GTDB taxonomy): domain Bacteria; phylum Actinomycetota; class Actinomycetes; order Mycobacteriales; family Pseudonocardiaceae; genus Actinosynnema. Next base: position 41,246 of record NZ_LGED01000232.1, read on the forward strand.
ACCAGCGCGGCACGCTCAACGAGATCACGCCGGCCAAGACCGCCGCCGCGCTCGGCCTGCTGCGCGCACACCGCGAGGTCACCACGTACAACCTCGGCGAGCTGATGTGGAACGGCTTCCCGGCGTTCAGCACCGACCCGCGCCGCACCTACGAGCAGCGGCTCACGATCTGGGGTTACCCGCCGCCGCCCGGGTTCGCCGAGGAGGGTGGCATCCTGGTCGCGCTGGAGCCGTTGGCCGCCAACAAGGTGAGCGTGCACGAGGAGCGGTTCGAGGCGGAGGTCTCGCCCAAGCACTCGAAACCGCTCGCCGCGACGTACCAGATCGGCAGCCAGCTGGACAACCTCAACCACATCGGCGCGGCCGACCTGTTCTACAACGGCCTGCGCGGACCGGACATCGCCCGCGGCCATGGCACCATCCGGCTCGGGGCCGAGCACATGGGCCCCGTGGTGACCCGCGGCGTGCTGTTGGACGTGCTCGGGGTGAAGCTCGCCCGCGACCGCGCCGAGGACCTGGCCGAACCCGCCGGCAACGGGCGGCCGCTGCTGCGCGAGAACTACCGCATCACCGTGGACGACATCCGCGACGCCATGGAGTTCGGCGGCATCGCCCGCCTCGAACCCGGTGACGTGGTGCTGTTCCGCACCGGCTGGAACCAGCTGCTGGCCCGCCGCGACCCGGCCGACATCGCCCGCTGGGAGGGCGCGCGCGGGCTGCCCGGCATCTACCTGCGCGAAGCGCGTTGGCTGGCCCGTTCCCGGCCCGCGATCATCGGCAGCGACACGTGGGCCCTGGAAGTGCTGGGCAACCCGGTCAACGACGACGGCACGGCGTTCCCCGTGCACCAGGAGCTGCTGATGCGCAACGGCATCCGCATCGGCGAGTCCTACGTCCTGGACCGGCTCGCCGCCGACCGCGTGCACGAGTTCGTGTTCATCGTGACACCGCAGTACGCCGAGGGCGCCACGGCGGGCAACACGCCACCCGCGGCGCTGGGGCAGCCTCGCCGTCGCTGAACCCGGTGGTGCGTCACGGAGAGCGGCCGGGGCCATTGTGGGTTACCGCCACTCGGGCTGACGGCACCGGGAACACCGACTCGCCCTCCCACGGCCGGCACACCGCCGCCTACCGGCCTGGGTCGAGTGTTTCCCGGACCGGGTTGCTCCCGGATCCGTCTTCCGCCTGAGCCCGGCCAGCCGCAGGGCACGTGACGTCACCGGCGGGGACGGGCCTCGACGCGACCCGTCCCCGTCCGCGACTAGCTGGGCACGGCGAACAGGTGCGTCATCACCGGGTCGTGCGTGCCCGTCGAGCCGGTGCCGGCGCAGCGGATCTCGTTGTCGACCAGGTTGACGTGCGCGGAGTCGTAGGCGCGCAGGGTGGAGTAGACGTACGCGGTGTGCCCGGCCGTGAGCCGGGGGCGATGGAGTGCTTCAGTGGGCGTGTGCTGTTCCAGGAAGAGTTGATCGAACGTGTCCGCGAAGCGTGCGCGGCCGACGACGGGTTGGACGCCGCGCTGATGTACGGCTCCTTCGCCGCGGGGGAGGCGGACGAGCACAGCGACATCGAGTTCTGGCTGTTCTTCACCCCGCGGAGACGTGCCGAGATCGATCCGCGGTCGTGGTGCGCCGCCGTCGCGCCGATCACCTACGGCTTGCTCAACGAGTTCGGCACCTACGTGGCGTTCTTCCCCGGCCTGGTGCGCGGCGAGTTCCACTTCGCGACCGTGGACGAGATCGCCGGCGTGGCGGGGTGGCCGGCGCGCGGTGCCGCGGTCGAGCGGATGGTGGTGGTGGACCGCAGCGGGGCGTTGGCCCCGGTGCTGCGCGGCCTGCCCGAGCGGTACGTGCCGCCGGTCGACAGCCCCGGGATCATCGCGGAGTACTGCGACCCGTTCGCCAACTGGTTGGTCCTGGCGCACCACCTCGCGGCGCGGGGCGAGGACCTGCGCGCGTGGGACGCGCTCGGGCACGCCCAGCGGCACCTGCTGTGGATGGCACGCCTGGCCGAGGAGTCCACCGCGCACTGGCTGACCCCGTCGCGAGGCGCCGAGCGCGAGCTGTCCGCGGGCACGGTGGCGGAACTCGGGGCGGCCACCTCGCCGGCGTCGCCGCGGGAGCTGATCGGCGCGCTGCGCGCCGCCTCGGCACTGGGCCGCCGGCTGTGGCCCGTGATCGCCGGGCGCCACGGACGCGACGCCCCGACCTCGCTGTTCGCCGAACTCGACGCCGCCCTCGACCGCCGTGCCGCCGGCCAAGGCCTGGTCGGGTGACGGCCAGCCGACCGTAGATCGATCCAAAACGACAGATACCGATTGACATTCGATAGGTAGCGCGCGAGACTCGATGCATGGTCACAACGCATCGAGCGGTAGCCGCGCTCCGGGTGTTCCTCGTGTTGATGTTCGGCGTCCTGGTCCTGTTCCAGGTCATGTCGCTGCCCGGGCAGTTCCGGCACATGGCCGAGCAGTCGCCGGACCTGGCCTACCTGCGGTGGCCGCTGACGGCCGTGTCGGTGTTCTGGGTGCTGTGCGTGCAGGTGGTGATCGTGTCCATCTGGAAGCTGCTCACCCTGGTCAAGAAGGACCGCATCTTCAGCGAGGCGTCGTTGAAGTGGGTGGACGCGATCGTGTGGGCCATCGCCGCCGCGTGGGTCGTGTTCCAGTGCTTCTTCCTCTACGTCGGCTTCAACGCGGACGACCCCGGCGTGCCGCTCGTGCTGTTCCTGATGTCGATCGGCATCACCGTGGTCGGGCTGTTGATGGTGGTGATGCGCGCGTTGCTGCGGCAGGCGACCACGCTGCGGTCCGACATGGAGTCGGTGATCTGATGGCGATCATCGTGCGCATCGACGTCGAGTTGGCCAAGCGCAAGATGAGCGTCGGCGAGTTCGCCGAGCGGATCGGGCTCACGCCGTCGAACGTGGCGGTGTTGAAGAACGGCCGGGCGAAGGCGGTGCGGTTCAGCACGCTGGAGGCCATGTGCCGGGTGCTCGGGTGCCAGCCCGGCGACCTGCTCGAATGGGTCGACGACGACGAGGACGGCGTCGTCGTCGCGCAGGTCGGGGACGAGGGCGACCGGTGATCGAGGTACGCGGGCTGACCAGGCGTTACGGCGACGTGCTGGCCGTCGACGACCTGAGCTTCACGGTCGAGCCGGGGAAGGTGACCGGGTTCCTCGGGCCGAACGGCGCGGGCAAGTCCACCACGATGCGGGTCGTGCTCGGCCTCGACCGGGCGACCTCGGGCACCGCGCTGGTGAACGGGCGGCCGTACGCGGCGTTCGCCGAACCGCTGCGGGAGGTCGGCGCGCTGCTCGACCCCGGCTCGGCGCACCCCGGCCGCACCGGTCGCGGCCACCTGCGCGTGGCCGCCCGGTCGAACGGCCTGCCGTCCCGCCGGGTGGACGAGGTGATCGAGCGGGTGGGGCTCGGTCGCGCGGCACGTCGGCGGATCAAGGGCTACTCGCTCGGCATGCGGCAGCGGCTGGGCATCGCGACCGCGCTGATCGGCGACCCCGGCGTGCTGATGTTCGACGAGCCGATCAACGGGCTCGACCTCGACGGCGTCCGGTGGATCCGCGGACTGCTGCGCCACCTCGCCGACGAGGGCCGCACCGTGCTGATCTCCAGCCACCTGCTCGGCGAGATGGAGCAGATCGCCGACCGGCTGGTCGTCATCGGTCGCGGCAGGCTCATCGCCGACGCCACGACCGAGCAGATCGTCAGCGGCCTGGGGCGCGTCCAGGTGCGCGTGCGCAGCCCGGAACCGGACCACCTGCTCGCCGGGCTCCGCGGGCACGGGTTCGAGGCGCACCGCGTCGACGACCGCGAGCTGCGGGTCGACGGCGGCACCGCCGAGGAGGTCGGCGGGCTCGCCCACTCGCTGAACGTGCCGCTGCACCACCTGTCCGAGGTGCGCCACTCCCTGGAGGACGCCTACGTGGAACTGACCGACAGCAGCGTCGAGTACCACGGTCGCGAGACCGTGCTCACGACGGAGGAGGCACGGTGACGGCAGTGGCGCAGGACGTCCACCTGGGACGGGTGTTCGCCCGCGCGTGCGCCGCCGAGTGGACTCGACTGTGGACGGTGAGGGCGACGTGGTGGTTCCTGGCCGCGGCGGCCGTGACGATGGTCGGCATCGCCACCATCGCGGGGCTGGAGGCCGCCGCGAACCCCGTGCCACCGCAGGGCGGGTCGGCTTGGGCGGCGGCGGCCGTCACCGGGTTGCCGGGCCAGTTCGCGCTGCTCGCGCTCGCCCTCACCGCGGTGACGTCCGACTACGCGACCGGCGGGATCGTGCCGAGCCTGCAGTGGACGCCGCGTCGCGCGGTCCTGTTCCTGTCCCGGGCGGCGGTGGCGGTGGGCACGGCGACCGTCCTCGGCGTGCTGCTGGCAACCGCCGCCACCCTCGCGTCCTTCGTCACGGCCCGGCCGCTGCTCACCCTGGCCGGCGGCGGGGACGTGCTGCCCGACGTCGCGTTCGTCTTCGCGGCCGGCTCGGCGTTCGCGCTGGGCCTGGCCTTCGTGCTCCGCAACACCGCGGGCACCCTGGTCACGGTCTTCCTGCTGATGCTCGTCCTACCGCTGATGCTGCCGAACTTCGGCTACCCGTGGACGTCCGCGCTCGCCGAGGCACTGCCCGGCTCGGGTGCGGCGTACCTGCTGATCGGTGAGGTGCCGGGGATGACGCGCACGTCCTCAGTGGTCACGATGCTCTGCTGGGCCGCAGGCGCCCTGCTGCTCGGCTGGCTGCGTCTGTCCCGCGACGACGCCAACCGCTGACCCGGCTGTTCCCTGGTGGTCCGACAGCTACGACTCGGTGCTGTGGTTGGGGCAGCTGCCCGCGCACCCCGCCGTCCGGTCCGCGCACCGCGAGGACGCGCCCGAGCCCGACGCCGACCTGCTCACCGTCGCCGAGCCGGCGCACGAGGTGACGATCGTGATCGTCACGCACAACATGCAGCAGGCGGCGCGGGTGTCGCAGCAGTGCGCGTTCTTCCTGGCCGAGCAGGGCACGCCGGGGGTGATCGTGGAGGCCGGGCCGACGAAGACGATCTTCGACGCGCCTTCGGACAGCCGCACCTCGGACTACGTGCACGGTCGGTTCGGCTGAGCCCGGCATTCGCGGAGGAGGTGGCCTGGGCCAGGAGAGCGCGCGGGCAGAATGGGGCGCATGGCAACCCCGGCCGCCGTGCACACGGTGATCGACAGCCCGCTCGGCGAGCTCACGCTGGTCGCGCGTGACGGCGTGCTCGCGGGCCTCTATCTGCCCGAGCACCGGCACCGGCCGGCGCTGGAGACGTTCGGTGAGCGTGACTCGTCACCGTTCGGCGCGGTGGTCGTCCAGTTGGCGGAGTACTTCGCGGGCCGGAGGAGGGAGTTCGACCTGCCCCTGTCGATGGCGGGCACGCCGTTCCAGCGGACCGTGTGGGACGCGCTCCGGGAGCTCCCGCTCGGTGAGACGGTGTCGTACGGCGAGCTGGCGGCCCGCATCGGCCGGCCCACCGCGTCCCGCGCGGTCGGGTTGGCCAACGGGAAGAACCCCATCAGCATCATCGTGCCGTGCCACCGGGTGGTCGGCTCGACCGGCGGCCTGACCGGGTACGGCGGCGGGATCGAGCGCAAGCGGATGCTGCTCGGGTTCGAACGCGGCGATCTCCGGTGGTGAGGCGGACAAAACCGTCCTCCTCGCCGGCGCGGGCCGACTAGCATCCGCACGTGGAGATTTCGCTTCGGGTTCCGTACGACGAGCAGCGGCTGCGGCGGTCGATCAGGTTCGTGCTGCGGCCGTCGGTCAAGAAGCTGCGGATCGCGGGCCTGATCATGACGCCCATCGGCGTCCTGCTGCTGTTCACGAGCGTGTTCACGGGCACCGGCTGGCTGGTGCCCGCCGCGTTGATCGTCCTCGGGCTGCTCTACGCCTTCGCGTTGGAGCCGTTCATGGTGCGGCAGAGCCTGCGGGCGCAGAACGCCGCCACCCGGCAGGACTACGACCTGACCGTGGACGAGGCCGGCTTCACCATGAAGGCGGAGTCGTACGAGCAGCGAATGGCGTGGTCGACGATCCAGCGGGTCGACGAACAACCCGACGCCTGGTTCCTCGTGATCAGCAAGTTGCAGGCACTGGCGGTGCACAAGGATCTGATGACCGAGGAGCAGCAGCGGCAGTTCGTCGCCATCCTCGCCCAGCACGCGCCCGCCTGAGCCGGACGGTCCCGGCCTGAGCCGGGCCGGTGGCCGCCGGGGCAGCCCGCCGCCGGCTGCGGCGGGCTCCCCGGATCGGTGTCACGAAGTGGCGTTCTCCGACGGCAGGTAGTCGGCGTCCGTGCGCGCCCCCGTCAGCAGGGCGTACGCGTGCGCCACCGACACCATCGTCATGTGGTGGTGCCACCCCTGGTAGCTGCGGCCCTCGAAGTCGTGCAGGCCGTACGGGTCCCGCGCCGCGTTCGCGTCCGCCCGGTCCTTCCGGGCGATCAGGTCGAACAGCTCCGGCACCGGGCGGTCCACCAGGTTGGTGATCCAGTACCTCGTCGGCGCCGCGCTGCCCAACGGTCGCTCGGCCACCAGCCTCACCGCCGCGCCCGGCCGCCGCTCGGTGTCGACCAGCCGCGCCGACGCCGCGCGGACCTGCACGCGGCCCGCGCCGTGCCCGGTCAGCTGCGGCCAGACCCGGTGGGACGACGGGTGGTCCCGCCAGCCCCGCAGGATCTCCGACGGGCTCAACGCCCGCCGCCCGACCCGCTGGTCGGCCTGCCGGGTACCCATCACCGCACGCAGGTGCGGCTCGGCCAGCAGTCTTTCGTCGCCTTTGACGCCGATCACGTACCCCAGTCCGCGATCGGTCAAGTCGTCGAGCAGGCGTGGCGCGTTGGTCACGTCCGTGGCGTCGAACACCACGGGCGCCGAGGGCACCCGCAGGGCGATCAGCTCGTCGAGCATCCCCAGCATGTGCTCGCGCTCGCAGATACCGCCCTCGTGCTCCGGGATCCTCGTGCGACGACGCCGCTCCGCGTCCTCGGTCCACCGCCTCGACAGCAGCAACCGCCAGTTGACCGGCACGGCGGTCTCCTCGACGTCCAGTTGCAGGCTCAACCCCAGTTGGCAGTTGACCAGGCGACCCGCGTCACGCACGAAGCGGCGCTCGACCCCCACCGAGTGGTCGCCGCGCTTGTGGATGACCGCGTACCCGACCAACCAAGCCCGCACCGGCAACCGCTCCGCGAGGTACAGCGCCAGCGCCTCGCGCACCGGCTGCCAGTCCCACGGGCTCTGGTTGACGAACTGCTGCAGTGACTGGACGGCCGATCCGCCGCCCGCCAGCTCGGCGATCTTGCTGATGGACTTGCGCCCGACCGCGTTGACGAGGCCGGACAGGTAGATCTCGGCCCAACGCCGCTGGTCCGCGCGCGGCATGGACTGGAACATCCGGTGCGCGAACGCACGCGCACCGCCGGTTAAATGCTTCTGCAACTCCACCAGGAACTCCCCCAAGTGTCTTGTCTTGGCCCTGTGTTGCGCTAGCCCGTGTCGCCACGGAGCTTCGGGCGATGACTAGCTCGCCAGAGTCGCGGTACCTCCCAACCCGCCCAGCGCCAACGCCGCCGCCACCGACGCGCGTGCGCCGACGACGATGACCTCGGCGCCCGCCGGCAACCGTTGCTGGGCGTAGACCAGGGCGCGGACGGCCCCCGGCGTCATGCCGGTGACCTCGCGCAACTCGATCACGAGGCGGCGCACCTGCCTGCCGCCGAGTTCGTCGAGCAGGTCCCGCAGACGGGGCAGCGCCTCGTCGTCCACTTCGCCTGCCAAGTGGATGGTGGTGGAACCGCCGTTCGACCCCGAGTAGACCGACGTGCTCATCTCGAACCCTCCTCCTAGGACGGTGTGTGCGCCCACAGCACGGCTGCGGACCGCGCGGGCAAGCGCAGGACGTGGCCGTCGCGCAGCGTCGTCGCGGCGTCGAGCGGCCGCGCGGATCCGGTGTTGGCGAAGACGCGCCACGTGCTGTCGGCGGGTGGCTGGGGGAGAGCCACTTCCTTGTCCTCTGCACCGGAGTTCGCGGCCACGACCACAGTATCCACACGATCCGACAATCCATCGCCCCGCGGATTCGGATCGTGCATCATGGCGATCACCAGGTGCGAGTCCGCCGACCAATCGGGTTGCCAAGCCCGCTCGCCGTGCCAACTGACCGGCGGGTAGCCGCCGTCCGGTGTGGATTCGCCGTGCGGGTGTTCGGCACGCCGCAGCACCGGGTGCGCCCGCCGGAACTCCAGGCAGGCCCTGGTGAACTCGACCAGGTCGCGGTTGCGGTCGACCAGCGACCAGTCGACCCACGTCGACGGACCGTCGTGCGGGTAGGCGTTGTTGTTGCCGCCCTGCGACCGGCCGAACTCGTCGCCGGCCAGCAGCATCGGCACGCCCCGGCTGGTGAGCAGCAGCAACAGCGCGTTGCGCACCTGCCGCCCCCTCGTGTCGAGCACGTCCGGGTCGTCGGTCGGTCCCTCCACGCCGCCGTTCCAGCTGACGTTGTGGTTCTCGCCGTCGCGGCCGTCCTCGCCGTTGAGGTGGTTGTGCTTGTGGTCGTACGACGCCCAGTCGGCGAGCGTGAACCCGTCGTGGCAGGTCACGAAGTTGACCGACGCGGTGGCGCCGCGCCCGCTGTAGAGGTCGGGCGACCCGACGAGCCGGGTGGCGACGTCACCGGTGGTTCCCTCGCGCCCCACCAGGAACGCCCGCAGCGCGTCGCGGTACCGCCCGTTCCACTCCATCCATCGGCCGTAGTGCGGGAAGGCGCCGACCTGGTAGAGGCCGCCCGCGTCCCACGCCTCCGCGATCAGCCGCGTGCCCGCCAGCACGGGGTCCGCGGCCAGCGCCGCCACGAGCGGCGGGTCGGCCAGCGGCGCGCCGTCACGCCCGCGGGTGAGCACCGAGGCGAGGTCGAAGCGGAAGCCGTCCACGTGGTACTCGTGCACCCAGTGGCGCAGGCTGCGCACGACCCACTCCCGCACCAGCGGGTGGTTGGCGTTGAGCGTGTTGCCCGCGCCGCTGAAGTTGCGGTGCCTGCCGGACTCGTCGAGCAGGTAGTAGGACGCCTCGTCCAGGCCGCGCAGCGACAGCGTGGGCCCGCGGTGGTCCCCTTCGGACGTGTGGTTGAACACCACGTCCAGGACCACCTCGATGCCCGCCGCGTGCAGCCGCTTCACCAACTCCTTCAGCTCCACGTCCGGCCGCTCGCCGCGGGCGTAGTTCGCCTTGGGCGCGAACACGCCGACCGGGCTGTAGCCCCACGTGTTGAGCAGCGGCACGCCCGTCTCCGGGTGCACGTGGACGTTGTCGGTCTCGTCGAACTCGAAGACCGGCATCAGCTCCACGCAGTTCACGCCGAGCCACCGCAGGTACGGGATCTTCTCGGCCAATCCGGCGAACGTGCCCGGAGCGGCCACACCGGATGTTTCGGACCGGGTGAAGCCGCGCACGTGCAGCTCGTACACCACCAGGTCCTCGGTCGGCACGCGCGGCGGCCGGTCGTCGCCCCAGTCGAAGTCCGGGGTGGCGATCCGCGACCGGTAGTCCGGCCGCTGTCCCCACTCGCCGGAGCCGGCCAGCAGCCGGGCGTCCGGGTCGAGCAGGACGGGGCCGCGCTCGCCGCCGCGCTCGACCCGGAACCCGTAGTCCGCGTCGTCGGGCGCCAGGCCCACCACGTGCGCGGTGAACACCTCGCCGACCCGGTGCTCCGGCGCGAACTCCAGTTCGGTGAGGACCGAACCATCGGCGCGGTCCATCAGCACCAGCCACATGCGGTCCGCCCGCGCCGCGGCGACCGCGAAGTTCACGCCGTCGGCCGTCGGGGTGGCCCCGAACGGGGTGGGGCTGCCCGGCGCGAGCCGGAGCCCGGCCAGGCGGCCCGTCGCCGTCACGGTCACCGTTCGTCCTCCCCCGTGGGCCGCAGGCGCACCTGGACCGTCCGCCGGGACGTGCCCTCCGGCAGCTTCACCGTCATCTTCTCCGCGTCGAAGTCCCGGTACGGGCTGCCGTCCACGAGCACCTGGTCCAGCACCACCCGGCCGCGCGGCAGCGCGTCCGGCGCCACCCGCAGCAGACCGCCGGGGAACGCCGCGTCCGGGTCCGGCGAGAACCACAGGTCGAGCGGCTCGCCGTGCCACAGCAGTCTGTTGTAGACGGTCGCGAGGTAGCACAGCTCCGCGGAGTGGTACATGCTCATGGAGTGGTTGCCCTTGAGGCGTTCCAAGCCCGCCAGGTAGGGCGCGCCGGCGGCCTGCACGGAGAAGTACACCGCGCCGTCGTCGTGGTCGAGGAAGAACGCGTTGTAGAACGCCTCCGCCTCGGCCGCGTGCTTGAGGTACTCGGCGTCGCCGGTCGAGCCGGCCAGCACCAGGTAGGCCAGGATCGCCTGCTCCTGCTGCCACCACGCCTTGCGGTCGTGCCAGACGAACGCGTGCCGCCCGTCGCGGGCCTGCCGCTCCAGCACGTCGTACCAGCCGCCGCGGCGCGGGTCGCGGCCCACGCCCGGCATGGTGGCGGCCAGCCGCGCCGCCGTGCGCGTGTACTCGTTCTTGGCGCGCAACGCGTTCATCCGGGTGAGGTTCCACGCGATCTTCAGGTTGTGCCCCACCACCGCCCGGTCCTGCTGCCAGCCCCACGTCTTGTCCGGCGTCCAGTCCGCGTGGAACCGCTCGCGCACGAACGGGCTCGCGTCCGGGCCCCGGTCGGGGAAGTGGGTCACGATCATGTCGAACGTGTGCTCCAGCATCCGCAGGTAGCGCTGCTCGCCGGTGGCCAGGTACAGGTTGAACAGGTAGGCGGGCGCGTGGTCGCCGACGGAGTTCCAGTTCTTGCGGGACCTGTTGCGCCCCAACGACTCCGCGTGCGGGCTCAGCGTGAGCGGGTCGACGTGCGAGAAGTAGCCGCCTAGGCGGAGGTCGGCGTAGTGCCGCTCGAACAGCCGGATCGTCGCCTCGATGTCGTCGCGCAGCCACGGCGCGCCGGTGAGCCGGTAGGTCTGCACCAGGCCGCTGAGCGCGTAGATCTGCTCGTAGGCCGGCACGGTCAGCTCGTCGTCGCTGAACTCGGAGGCGAACAGCTTGCGCTGCCTGCCGCCGTCGACCTCCAGGCCGTGGTACCAGTACACCGTGCGGCCGGAGCCGCTGTCGTCGACGAAGCGCAGGTTGTCCCGCAGGTACTCGGAACCGCGTTCGGCGACCTCCAGGTGCGCCTCGTCGCCGGTCAGCATGTACGCGGTGGCCATGCCGTAGACCAGGCGGGAGATCGTGTCGGTCTCCTGCACGTGCGAGTCGGTCTTGTCACCGCCGAGCCGCAGCACCGTGCGGTAGTCGGCGAAGTCCACCGGGCCCGTGCCGAACTGGGCGCGGCGGTAGAACCGGGCCAGCGACCGGAGCTGGTCGACCCACCAGTCGGGCCGGTCGAACACCGGGCGGCCGGCGTCGTCGGCGACGAGCCAGATCCGCTCCGCCTGCTGACGGCGCGGGCCGGGGTAGACGGGGCCGAAGCTGAACACCATCGCGCCCGGCTTCAACATCTCGTTCAGCCGGCCGTTGACGTCCTGGTAGGGCTCGCCGAGGTTGCGCACCAGCTGGGCCGCGGTCTCGGACGTGCGGTGCACGACCTCGCGGTCGCCGCCGAACGTGGACAGCACCAGCCGGTCGCCCGAGGACTCCACGACGTAGCCGCCGTAGAGGTCGGAGTAGGTGCGTTCGGGTGCCGTCGTCACGCCGCCACCAGCCTGGCGGACAACTGCTCGATGACGGTGCGGGCCAGCAGGTGGCAGTGCTCGACGGTGCGCGTGCTGATCAGGTCGCGGTCGACGGCCACGTCGGTGTCGGAGTAGACCGCGCCCATGTTGCGCACGTCGCTGACCAGGTTGTTGTGGCAGGTGACCGTGCGGCCGGCCATGACCTCCGGCGCGGCCGACATCAGCCACAGGCCGTGGCAGGAGAACACCTTCAGCAGCCGCGGGATGCGGAACGCGCGGCGCATCACCTGCACCGCGGGCGCCACGCCGCCGGGCCGTTCGCTGTAGCGGAGCCGGTCCGACACCATGCCGGACGGCACGATCAGCGCGTGCAGGGTGTTCAGCTCGTGGTAGTCGAGGGCTTCGAGGTCGCCGTCCACCTTGACCTCGCCGCCGAGCTCGCGGCCGGTGAAGGTCAGCGACTCGTTGCCCCACAGGCGGGTGTAGAGCTTCACCTCGGCGCCCGCCTCGGCGAACCGCAGGCGGTAGTAGTCGATCTCCGTCTCGACGAAGTCGCTCTCCATGAGGATGCCGATGCGGAGCCCGGTGAGCGGCCCGGGCAGGACGGGAGCGTTCAGGTCCATGGGGTTCTCCATCTGGGTGGTCCGAAGTGGACTGCCGCCTCGTCGCGGCACGGGGGTGGCGGGCGGTTGTGGTGCCGCCCGCCACCGCGTGACACCGGGCGCGCGCGGAAGTGCCGCGGCGCCGCCGGTGGTGGGGAGGTGGATCAGTGCGCGATCAGCTCGCGACGAGCTCGCCGCGGGCCTCACGCCCGGCCGGTGAGCCTTCCGCGGCCGACTGCGGCTCCGCGGTCGGGGATGCGCCGGCCGCGGCCTGCGTGGCATCGGTGGGCGAGGCGCCGGCCGCCGTTTGCGTGGTGTCGGCGGTTGGCGATACAGCCGCCGCGAGCCGCGCGGTGTCGGCTGGTGAGGCGCCGGCCGCCGGTTGCGTGGTGTCCTCGGCTTGTCGCGGTTGTGCGGTGGTGTCGGCGGAGGGGTCCCCTGCTGCCGGTCGGACCGCCTCCGTGGCGGCGGACAGACCCGCCGCAGGCTGCGACCGGTCGGCCGCGCCGACCAGGGACAGGGCCGGCGCCGGTTGGGTGGGCTCCCCGATCGGCGGCGAACCCGGCAGCGGTTGGGCGGTCCGCGTCACCAGCGTGCGGATCCGCGGCTCGCCGTCCTGGCGCACCACCAGCCACTGCTCGGTGAGCAGGCAGCCCGTCCACCGGCTCCGCGGCGCGGGCCGCTGCCACCGCCGCGACTCCCACATCAGCGTCACGGTCACCTCGGCGTGCAGCGGCGACACCAGGTCGACCTCCACCGACAGCACGTCCCGCCGCTGGTCGAAGCACGAGTCGCGCAACTCCCGGTACCAGGAGGCGAACTGCTCCGCGTCCCGCACCGTCGCGCCGGGCAGCCGCAGCAGCAACCCCGACCGCACCAGCCGACCCTGCAGCTCCGCCACGTCGACGTGCCGCTCCAACGCGCCGTGCCACTCGCGCACCAGCGCCACGACCTCGGCCCGGTCCAGCCGGCCGCGGTCCGCCGCGCTCACTCGATCACCAGGTCGATCAGGAACGGCCCGGTGTGGCCGAGCATCTCGGCCACCGCGCCGTCCACCTCGCGCAGCCGGCTCACCCGACGTCCGGGCACGCCCAGCGACGCGGCCAGCTGCGTGAACCCGATGGCGGGCTTGGTCAGGTCGAAGGCGCTCGGCCGCTCGTGCGGCTCGATGCCCTGCTCCCGCCAGTACTGGTCGATGTTGTGGTCCAGCAACCGGTAGCGGCCGTTGTTGCAGATCACGAACTTGGCGTCGATGCCGTACCGCGCGGCCGTCCACAGCGCCTGGATCGTGTACATGCTGCCGCCGTCGCCGGTGAACGCGATCACCGACTGGTCCGGCCGCGCCAGCTTCGCGCCGAGCGCGCCGGGGATGCCGATCCCGAGCGATCCGCCGCGGGTCTGGAAGAACCGGCCCGGCTCCCGCGCCGGCAGGTGCCGTCCCAGCGGCTCGCCCGCGGTGAGCGCCTCGTCGAACAGGATGAGGTCGTTCGGCGCCTGCTGCGCCAACCGTTCGGTGAACAGCTCCAGCACGCTCGGCGGACCCGAGGGCGCGACGGCCCGCGTGGCCGGACGCGAGGGCGGCGCGGCGATCACGCCACCCTGGTGGCCCAGCTCGACGGCCAGCGCCGCGAGCGTGAGCTTCGGGTCGGCGACCACACCGATCTCCACGGGGTGGTTCTTCGCGATCTCGTAGGCGTCGAGGTCGATGTGGACGATCCGGGCGTCCCGCGAGAACGGGTTGCTCAGCGCCGGGAACACCTCGGGGAACACGTACGTGCCCACGATCAGCACGCGGTCCGCGTCACCGACGATGCGCGCGCTGTCCGCGCCGAACATGTGGCCCACGTTGCCCGCGTACGACGGGTCGGCCGCGTCGAGGTTCACCTCCGACGAGTTCACCCCGTACACCCGCGCGCCCAGCAGCTGCGCCACCGTGGCCAGCTCGCGCTGCGCGCCGCTCGTCGCGACACCGTCGCCCATCAGCACCAGCGGACGCCTGCCGCCCGACAGCACCGACGCCATCCGCGCCACCAGCGCGGGCTCCGGCAGCACCCGCGTGGACGGCACCACGGTCGGCAGCGCCGGCTCCTCGGTGACGGCGTCGAGCACGTCGGCGGGCAGCGCCACGAACACCGGACCGCGCGGCGGCGTCATGGCGATCTTCACCGCCCGGCGCAGCACCCGCAGCACCGAGTCCGGGTCGGTGACCCGGGTGGCGTACTTCGTCACCGGCTCGGCCATGGCCACCAGGTCGACGGCCATCTGCGCGTCCATCGCGTCGTACCGCACACCGGCGTCGCCGGCGATCACGACCAGCGGCGAACCACCCCGCTTCGCCTGGTACAGCATGCCGACGGCGTTGCCGAGGCCGACGCCCGTGTGCAGCTGCACCAGGCCCGGCCGCTGCGAGGCGCGGGCGTACCCGTCGGCCATCGCCACGGCCACGCTCTCCTGCAACGCCAGCACGTAGGACATCTCGGACTGCCCCATCGCGTCGAGCAGACCCTGCTCGACGGTGCCCGGGTTGCCGAACATGTGCGTGATACCGTCGGCCGCGAACTGCTCGAAGATCGCGACCCGTCCCGGTCGTTTGGTCATCTGCTTCGTTCCACCTTCCCCAGTGTGGTGGCGGACGCGGCGCGGACCGGCGCCGCGTCCGCCCGTGACGCCTTACCAGCCGTAGCGGCGCAGACCGTTCTCCAGCGTCTGCACCAGCAGCTCGCCCGACAGCGCGGAGTCCGGAGTGGACCGCGCGGTGACGAACGGGTAGTCCACGATCACCGACAGCTCCTTGCCGACGTTGCCGTGGAAGCCGCCGAAGGCGCCGGTCGCGTCGCGCAGGATGTACTCCAGCGGGAACGGGGGCGGGCCCATGTTGAAGTCGACGCCGAGGAAGCCGGTGCCGTCCTTGTAGTCGTACTCCTTCGGGTGGCCCGTGACGTGCTTGCCGTAGATGATGCTCTGGCGGGACTCCCAGTCGCGGGCGAAGGCCAGCACGGTGACGCCGTAGCACTCGGCGAGGATCGGCTTGTCCGCGGCGAAGAAGCCGAGGGTGACCTCGTGCAGGCGCTCGTTGTTCACCATGTCGACCAGCGGGCCGGAGCCGCCGACGAGCACGAGCGCGTCATAGGCCGCGACCAGGTCGTCCACCGCGGGCTGCAGGTTGCGGTGGTAGGCCTCCAGCTCGCGCAGGTGGTTGATCGCGCTGTTGTAGGGCCGCTCGGGGATGAGGTCGGCCAGGCTGAGCGGGTTGTCCAGCCGGTCGGACTCGTCCAGGGCGCGGACCGCGCGGGCCATCTCCGGCGTGGTCACCGTGCGGCCGAGCGGCGGGTCGATGTAGTCGGCGTCCATGCTGGGCGGCAGCGCGTGCGCCCGCTTGCCGGTCGGGGTGACGAAGGTGACCTGGTAGCCGCGGGCGTCGAACGCCTCCAGCGGACCGACCAGCTCCTCTCCCCAGTAGCCGTACTCGGACAGCACCACGAGAACTCGTCGGGTCACTTCTCTACTCCCTGGTTGTGAGGGGTTCTCAGAGCTCGGCGGAGCCGGGCATCGGGTGCAGGGCGTCCACGACGTACGAGCGGATGCGCAGGCGCCCCGCGTCGTCGCGCACGACCTGCCACGTCTGGTCGGCGTCGAAACCCAGCCACAGGCTGGTCGCCGCCGGCGGGTTCCAGATACGTGCCTGCCAATTCACGCGCACCTTCACGTCGGCCACGTCGCCGCGAATGGAGGACGTCACCTCGGTGACTTCGTGCACCTCGTCGAAAAAGCGGTTGACGACCGTCCGGTACCAACCCAGGAATTCCTCGGTGGTGGTGAGCGTGCCTTCCGGGAACGTCATCCGGAGATTGGTGTCGACGAGATATCCGAGCACTTCCTCCTCGGTGCCGTGCTCGTCCAGCGCGCGGTACCAATCGCCGACGAATCGGCTGATCAGATCATTGTCGAGCGTTGCTGCCACTGATTTCTCCCGTGTGCCCGTGTCGGTGGCGGACGGACCGTGATGACCGTCACCCGCTGTGACATCTTTGGTGTCGTGATTGACGACATGAGTCAATCTGCGCCACTGGTCCGGTGCAAGGCAGCCGGTGCAACTGGGTGGACTTGACGGAATTGCGGAAGGGGGGTTGTTGACGTTCCCGTTACGCGATGTTTTTGGAACCGCCGCCACGGCGCTGGTGATGGGCCCGCGGCGCCTCGCGCGACCGGCGGCGCGCCGTTGCCTGGTAGTCCGGCTACTAGGAAAGACCCTGGTCTGGCTACCACGCTGCGGGATGGGGAGAGTGAGCGCATCGGCGTAACGCCGGCGATATCAAGGAGCCGACTTTGTCTCACACTGCCGACCAGACGGCTGCAGGGCCGCCCACGGGCACCGCCGCGTCGGATGCGGCGACCACCACCACCGGCACGAGCACGGCCGAGGCGACCGGAGCGGGCCGGCGTCCGAATGCCGGTCTCGTCCTGCTGTTGTTGTGCCTGGCCGAGTTCATGATCGCCCTGGACTTTTCCATCACCAACGTGGCGCTGCCGGTCATTCAGGCCGAGCTGGGCTTCACCACTTCCGGCCTGCAATGGGTCATCAGCGCGT
The DNA here is from genome assembly GCF_001280085.1 of Saccharothrix sp. NRRL B-16348. GTDB lineage: Bacteria > Actinomycetota > Actinomycetes > Mycobacteriales > Pseudonocardiaceae > Actinosynnema. The sequence continues at coordinate 58,176 of NZ_LGED01000232.1, forward strand.
ACGCCATCACCTTCGGCGGATTCCTGATGCTCGGCGGCCGGATCTCCGACCTCTACGGTCGACGCCGCCTGTTCATCATCGGCCTCGTCGCCTTCGCGCTGGTCTCGCTGGTCGCGGGCATCGCGCAGGACGACGTGCAGCTGGTGTTGCTGCGCGGCGCGCAGGGCCTGGCGGCGGCGGTGGTCGCGCCGGCGGCGCTGTCCCTGCTGACCACGTCGTTCCCGGAGGGCCCGGAGCGCAACCGCGCGCTGGGCGTCTACGGCGCGGTGCTGTCGTTCGGCTTCGTGTCGGGTGTGGTGCTGGGCGGCATCCTCACCGACGTGCTCAACTGGCGGTGGGTGTTCTTCGTCAACGTGCCCATCGGCCTGGGCGCGGCGCTGCTGGCGCCGAAGCTGATCCGGGAGAGCCGCGGCCTGGAGAGCAACCGCAAGCTGGACGTGCCGGGCGCGGTCACCATCACCGGTTCGGTGATCAGCATGGTGTACGCGCTGTCCACGATCACCCAGGGCGGCCTCGGCTGGCTGGTCTCGCTCGTGGTGTCGATCGTGCTGTTCGCGGCGTTCCTGGTGATCGAGCAGCGCAGCCCGCACCCGTTGATCCCGCTCAAGGTCGTGGCGCAGCGCGTGCTGCTGACCGCGAACCTGATCAACGTGCTGCTGATCGGCTCGTTCGTGGGCATCGCCTACATCCTCACCCTGTACCTGCAGGGCATCGAGGGCTTCACGCCGTTGCAGACGGGGTTGACGTTCGCGGTGCTCGGCGCGACCGCGGTGGTCGCGGGCATGTCGGCGGGCAAGGTGTCCGGGAAGCTGGGCAGCACGGCCACGCTCGTCGGCGGCCTGCTGATGCAGGCGGTCGGCACGGTGGCGTTGGCGATCCTGCCCGCGACCGGCGCGATCTGGTGGATCCTCGTCGGCATGGCGATCATCGGTTTCGGCCACGTCTCCGCGGTCGTGATCGTGAGCATCTCGGCGACGTCCGGTGTGCCGGACCACCAGCAGGGCCTCGCCGGCGGCCTGCTGAACACCTCGCAGCAGTTGGGCGCGGCGCTCGGCGCGGCGGCGTTCGCCGCGATCGCGGTCGGCGTCACCGGCGGGTTGCTCACCGAGGGCACGCCGCTGGAGCAAGCCGACCCGGCGTCGCTGGTGGCGGGCTTCCGCTACGCGCTCATCGTGGCGGTGGTGGTGTCCGTGGTCGCGTCGGTGATCGGCGTGACGCTGACCCGCAAGCGCGCCGCCGCCTGATCGGGCCGCTCTGACGTCCTGGCCGTGCCGCCCCCCTGGCTCGGCCAGGACGGGTGGTGGGTCGTCTCCCTCCCCCCAGGGGACACCCACCACCCCGCGTCCGACCAGCCGACCGGGCCGGTCGAACGTGAGCCCGCCCCGGGAACGGAACGCCTGCCCCAGAACGGGCCGGTCGCACGGCTGGTGGCAGGAAGTCCCGTCGCAGCAAGGCCGGTCGCAGGCGCGCCGGTCGAACGAGCGGCAGTCGAGCGCGGGTCAGTCGAAGCGGTCCAGGAGGGTGGCGATGCGGGCCGAGTCGACCGGGCCCACCGGGGTCTGCAGGACGACCGTCAGGGTCGGGTGCTCGACCAGCCGCAGGTGCAGCAGGTCGAGGTCGATGCGGCCGACCTCCGGGTGGTCGAGCCGGTTGACCTCGACGTCGAACTCCGCCACGGGGTAGGAGTCCCAGCGCTTGCCGAACTCAGGGCTCGCCTCCCGCAACCGGCCCGCGATCTCGGCGTACCGGTGGTCGCCGCTGTTGCGCCCCGCGGCCGCGCGGAACTGGCCGATCACGCTGCCCGCCGCCGATTCCCAGTCCACCAGCAGCGAACGCACGAGCGGGTCGGTGAAGATCAACCACAGCAGGTTCCGCTCGGCGGGGTCCACCGTCGCCGGGTCGACCCACAGCCTCGCCTGCGCCGCGTTCCACGCCAGGATGTCCAGCCGCTGGTCGAACACGTACGCGGGGTTCGGCATCAGGTTGTCCAGCACCCGCTGCACGAGCGCGGGCAGCTCGCCGTCCGGCGAACGCGGCTCGGCCGCGCGCAACCCGGCCAGCTCGAAGATGTGGTCGCGGTCGTCGTCCTTCAGCCGCAACGCCGTCGCGAGCGCCTCGATCACCTGCCGGGACGACGGGATGTCCCGACCCTGCTCCAGCCACGTGTACCAGGTCAGCCCGACGCCGGACAGCTGCGCGACCTCTTCCCGGCGCAGGCCCGGGGTGCGACGACGTCCTCCGGCGGTCGCCAGGCCGACGTCCTCCGGCTTGAGCCGTTCCCGGCGAGCGCGCAGGAACGCGCCCAGCTCACGTTTGCGGTGGTCTGTCATCGGGGTCTCCGCGGTCAAGTCGTGCAGGGTGGTACACCGAGCGGGGTGGCACACCGGACCCGGTGGCGCACCGAGCCGGCTGGAACCCGGTCATCGTATTCGGGCGCGGCGGTCGTACGGCCTGCTCAGCGCCGCCCTTCCCACCATCTGGAGATCGTCGTGACGTTGTTCCGCACCGTCGACGCACCACCGGCGGTGGCCCTGTTCGCGTTGAACATGGCGCCGACCGTCGGCCCCGCCGAACTCGCCGGGATCGCGGTCCTGGCCGAGGACCTGGGCTACGAATCGCTGTGGGTGGGCGAACACCCGGCGTTGCCCGATCCGGCCGGCTCCGCCAGCCCGTTCCCGCCGGACCTGGAACTCGTGGACCCGATCGTCCACCTCTCCTACCTCGCCGGTGTGACGAGCCGGATCAGGCTGGGCACCGGCATTGTGATCCTGCCCCTACGCAATCCCGTAGTGCTGGCCAAGCAGCTCGCCTCGCTGGACGTGCTCTCCGGCGGCCGGCTGATGTTCGGCTACGGCGTCGGCTACATCGAGCCCACGTTCCGCGCGGTCGGCGTGCCGTACCGGCGGCGGCTCGCGCGGGCGTTGGAGCACGTCTCCGCGATGCGCTCCCTGTGGCACGACGAGAAGCCCGAGTTCCACGGCGAGTTCGTCGACTTCGACCACATCGCCGCGCACCCGCGGCCGGTGCAGGCGCCGTTGCCCGTCATCACCGGCGGGCACGCGCCCGCGGCGTTGCGGGGCGCCGTCACGCACTCCCACGGCTGGTACGGCTTCGGCCTGCCGCCGGCCACGGTCGCCTGGATGAAGGAGGGCCTGCGCCGCGAGGCCGACCTCCACGGCAGGCCGGACGAACTCGGGCCGCTGGGCGTGACCGTCACGCCGCCGCGCGGCGCCCTGCGCCCCGAGATGGTCGGCGAGTACCAGAAGGTCGGCGCGGAACGCCTGGTGCTGTTCCCGCCCGACGGCATCGACCTCGCCGGGCTCACCGACTACGTGCGGGCGCACGCGCCGGGGAAGATCGGCGCGACCGCGTTCACCGGGTGAGCGCGCCCACCACGTCTGAGCGCAGTTGCCACAGTGGACCCGGGCTGATTGTCCGGCCCGGTCCCGCTCGGCAGGCTGAGTGGTGCACAGTCCACTCCGCACCGGAGGAAACCCAGTGACCACAACAGATCCGCTGCGGGTCGAGGAGCAGCACGTCCTCGCCATCCGCACGCTCAACGACGTCGTCAACGAGCGCCGCTACGACGACATGGACGAGCTGTTCGCGCCCAACTTCGTCGACAACAACCCCGCGTGGAGCGTCCGCGACGTCGCCGAGCTCAAGGTGCTGCTCGCCGAGGCGCACGAGGCGATGGCGTTCACCTCGCACCACGACCTGATCTACCCGGCGGGCGACGACAAGGTCGTCATCCACATCACCTTCACCGGGCGGTTCGTGAAGGACTTCCTCGGCCGGCGGGCCACCGGCGAGCCGATCACCTGGACCAGCATCGAGGTCTTCCGGTTCGAGCGCGGCCGGATCGCCGAGCGCTGGGTCCAGGCCGACACCGCGGGCCTGCTGCGCCAGCTCGGGGTGCCGCTGCCGTGACCACGTCCGTGAAGGGGATCACCATGCCCACGTTCCTGCTGCACATCACCGTCAAGCCCGAGCACCAGCGCGAGGCCGTCGAAACGCTCACCGAGATCCAGCGCCTGTCCCTGTTGGACGACGGCTGCGTGGACTTCGTCTGGCTGCGCCACGAAGAGGACGGGAACAAGTTCACCCTCTTCGAGCGCTGGGAGAGTCAGCAGCACCTCGACGACCACCTCGCCAAGATCATCCCGGTGTGGGAGGAGTTCGCGCCCTGCCTGGTGGGCGACCCCGTCTCCCAGAGCGTGCGCGCGGTCACCGAGCTGGCCTGACCGGCGGCCCGGTCGCGAGTCGAACCGAAGGAGAACACCGTTGAAGGACCGCACTTTCCTGGTCACCGGCGCCACCGACGGCCTGGGGCTCGACCTGGCCCGCAGGCTCGTCGCGACCGGTGCGACCGTGCTGATCCACGGCCGCGACGAGCAACGCCTCGCGAACGCGGCGCGTGACGTCGGCGGGGACGTGCGGACCTACCTGGCGGACTTCGCCGACTTCGACCAGGTGCGCGGCATGGCCGCACGCCTCGCGGACGACGGCGTGCGGCTCGACGTGCTGGTCAACAACGCCGGGATGGGCGCGGGACGCCGCGACGACCAGCGCCTGGAAGGCAAAGCGGGACACGAACTCAGGTTCACCGTGAACCACCTCGCCCCGTTCCTCCTCACCAGGCTGCTGCTCCCGCTGCTGTCACCCGCCGCGCGGATCGTCACGGTCGCGTCGGCCGGGCAGTCCCCGATCGACTTCGACGACGTGATGCTGCACCGGGGTTACGAGCCGCTGCGCGCCTATCGGCAGAGCAAACTGGCCCAGATCGCGACCTGCTTCGAGCTGGCCGAGCGGCTCGACCCGGCGCAGGCCACCGTGAACAGCCTGCACCCGGCGTCACTGATGGGCACCAAGATGGTCCACGAGACCTTCGGCTACACCATGAGCACCGTGGCGGAGGGCGCCGAGGCGACGTTGCGCCTCGCGCTCTCCGATGACCTCGCCGGGATCACCGGGCGCTACTACGACGGCGTCCGCGAAGCCCGTGCCAACGCGCAGTGCTACGACCCGTCCGCGCGACGGCGGCTGTGGCGGCTCAGCAGCGAGCTGGTCGGCCTGCCCGCGACCTGACGCCACCCGGCCGGACGCCACGCGCAACCGGGTCGCCGACTGCCATTCACCGAAAGGCGATCCCCATGAAGTGGTCCCATGTCGCGCTCAACTGCCGTGATCTGGCCGCGACCGAAGAATTCTACACGCGCTGGTTCGGGTTCAAGCGCGCCCGTTTCTTCGACCTCGGGGAGACGTCCATCGTCTTCCTGAAATCGGGTGAGGCGTACTTGGAGCTGTTCGGCGGCGCCGCGGTGGACGCGGCCGGCGCGCCCACGCTGGTGGAGCGCGACGGCCCGGACCACGTCGGCACGGTCCGCCACCTGGCGTTCCAGGTCGACGACGTGGACGCCCTGCTCGCCCAGATGGGCGACGACGCGCAGGTCAACCTGGGTCCGGTCGACTTCGACGGCTTCATCCCGGGTTGGCGGAGCGTGTGGCTGACCGACCCCGACGGCGTTGTGGTCGAGGTGAGCCAGGGCTACCGCGACGACCTGTAGGGCACCACCGCACGAGACCCGGCCTCGACCCCTGTCGAGTGCCGGGTCTCGTGCTTTTCCGGGCTACTACGTCGAATTTTCCGAGTGGTTCCGCAATGGTGGTTCCACGGGTAATCCCAAGTCATTCTCGGATGAGTGGGCGAAGTGTTCCGAGCCCACGGAGAAATCCGAGAGGTGGATTCCATGATGGATGACGCGACAGTGGGGAGACTCGTCGTCGACGACGTCTCCCCGGCGGTGTCGTCGGGCGCGCGGCCGGCGAAGGCGGTGGTCGGCCAGCACGTGCCGGTGCGGGCCGCGGTGTGGCGCGAGGGCCACGACGCGGTCGCCGCCACGGTGCGGTGGCGCGGCCCGGACGGCGCCTGGCAGAGCACCCGGATGCGGCTGGAGGACGCGGGGGCGGACCGCTGGGTCGCGGTGATCGTGCCGGACTCGGTGGGTGAGTGGGAGTTCCGGGTCGACGCGTGGTCGGACCCGTGGTCGACGTGGCTGCACGCGATCCGCGCCAAGACCGGCGCCGGGCAGGGTGCGACCGAACTCGCCAACGACCTGGAGCTGGGCGCACGGCTGCTGGAACGCGCGGCGCTGGACGAGGACGCGAACGGGGTGCTGCTGCGCGCCGCCGCGGCCCGGCTGCGCTCGGGCGCGTTGCCGCTGGCGGACCGGCTGGCCGCCGCGCTGGACGAGGCCGTGCTCGCCGAGGTGCACGAGCACCCGGTGCGCGACCTGGTCACCGAGGGCGTGCCGCACCGGCTGTGGGTGGACCGGCCGAAGGCCGCGTTCGGCTCCTGGTACGAGTTCTTCCCCCGCTCCACGGGCGGCGTGGACGCGGCAGGACGGCCGGTGCACGGCACGTTCCGCACCGCAGCGCTGGAGCTGGACCGGGTGGCCGCGATGGGCTTCGACGTGGTGTACCTGCCGCCGATCCACCCGATCGGCGAGATCAACCGCAAGGGCAAGGACAACACGCTCGTCGCGCTGGACGGCGACGTCGGCTCGCCGTGGGCGATCGGCTCCGTCCACGGCGGGCACGACGCCATCCACCCGGAGCTGGGCACGTTCGCCGACTTCGACGCGTTCGTGGCGCGGGCCGCCGAACTGGGCATCGAGGTGGCACTGGACCTGGCGCTGCAGTGCGCGCCCGACCACCCGTGGGTCGGGCAGCACCCCGACTGGTTCACCCGCCTGCCCGACGGCAGCGTGGCGTTCGCCGAGAACCCGCCCAAGAAGTACCAGGACATCTACCCGCTGAACTTCGACGACGACCCCAAGGGCCTGTACGCCGAGATCCTGCGGGTGGTGCACCTCTGGGTCGACCACGGCGTGCGGATCTTCCGGGTCGACAACCCGCACACCAAGCCGCCGGACTTCTGGGCGTGGCTGATCGAGGAGGTGCACCGGGACCGGCCGGACGTGCTGTTCCTGGCCGAGGCGTTCACCCGGCCCGCGCGCCTGTACGGCCTGGCCCGCCTCGGCTTCACCCAGTCGTACACGTACTTCACCTGGCGTGAAGACAAGGCGGAGCTGGAGGGCTTCGGCCAGGAGCTGGCCGCCCACGCGCACGAGGCCAGGCCGAACCTGTTCGTGAACACGCCCGACATCCTGCCCCGGCACCTGCGGGAGGGCGGACCGGCGATGTTCGCCATCCGCGCCGCCCTGGCCGCGCTCCTGTCGCCGACGTGGGGCGTGTACTCCGGTTTCGAGCTGTACGAGAACGAGGCCGCCGCGCCCGGCAGCGAGGAGTACCGGCACTCCGAGAAGTACGAGCTGCGCCCGCGCGACTACGCCGCCGCCCGGGCCAGGGGCGACTCCCTGGAGCCGTGGCTGACGCTGCTCAACCGCGTCCGCCGCGCGCACCCGGCGCTGTGGTCGCTGGACGGCCTGGCGTTCCACACCGTCGACAACCCCGCGCTCATCGCCTTCTCCAAGCGCGACCCCGCGACCGGCGACACCGTGCTGGCCGTGGTGACCCTCGACCCCGACCGACCGCAGGAGGGCACGTTGACCCCCGACCTCGCCGCCCTGGGCGTGCCGCCCGCGTTCACCGCGCACGACGAGGTGACCGGCCGGACGTGGGAGTGGGGCGAGAGCAACTACGTGCGGCTCGACCCCGCCCGTGCCGTCGCGCACGTCGTGGCGGTGAGGGCCTGATGCCGCGCCGGTTGCTGCCCAGCGGCGAGTCGGCGCCCGTCGCCACGCCCGTCGGCGTCGAGCCCGAGTGGTACAAGTCCGCGATCTTCTACGAAGTGCTGGTCCGCGCGTTCCACGACGCCGACGGCAACGGCTCGGGCGACCTGCGCGGGTTGGCCGACCACCTGGACTACCTCGCGTGGCTCGGCGTGGACTGCCTGTGGCTGCCGCCGTTCTACGACTCGCCGTTGCGCGACGGCGGGTACGACATCCGCGACTTCCGGGCGCTGCTGGCGGAGTTCGGCACGATCGAGGACTTCGTGCACCTGCTGGACGAGGCGCACAAGCGCGGCATCCGGGTCATCACGGACCTGGTGCTCAACCACACGTCGGACTCGCACCACTGGTTCCAGGAGTCCCGCCGCGACCCCGACGGCCCGTACGGCGACTTCTACGTGTGGAGCGACGACGACTCGAAGTACGCCGACGCCCGCATCATCTTCGTGGACACCGAGACGTCGAACTGGACCTACGACCCGGTGCGCGGCCAGTTCTACTGGCACCGGTTCTTCAGCCACCAGCCCGACCTGAACTACGACAACCCGGCCGTGCAGGAGGCGATGCTCGACGTCCTGCGGTTCTGGCTGGACCTCGGTATCGACGGCTTCCGGCTGGACGCGGTGCCGTACCTGTTCGAGCGCGAGGGCACCAACTGCGAGAACCTGCCGGAGACGCACGAGTTCCTCCGGCTGTGCCGCAAGGTCGTCGACGACGAGTACCCGGGGCGCGTGCTGCTGGCCGAGGCCAACCAGTGGCCGTCCGACGTGGTGCACTACTTCGGCGACCAGAGCGTCGGCGGCGACGAGTGCCACATGGCGTTCCACTTCCCGCTGATGCCGCGCATCTTCATGGCCGTGCGGCAGGAGTCGCGGGTGCCGATCTCGGAAGTCCTCGCGGCCACGCCGGAGATCCCGGCCGGCGCCCAGTGGGGCATCTTCCTGCGCAACCACGACGAGTTGACGTTGGAGATGGTGACGGACTCGGAACGCGACTACATGTACTCCGAGTACGCCAAGGACCCCCGGATGAAGGCCAACATCGGCATCCGGCGGCGCCTGGCGCCGTTGCTGGACAACGACCGCAACCAGCTGGAGCTGTTCAGCGCGTTGCTGTTGTCGCTGCCCGGGTCGCCGGTGCTGTACTACGGCGACGAGATCGGGATGGGCGACAACATCTGGCTCGGCGACCGCGACGGCGTGCGCACCCCGATGCAGTGGACGCCCGACCGCAACGGCGGGTTCAGCGCGGGCGACCCGGGCCGGCTCTACCTGCCGGTCATCTCCGACCCGGTCTACGGCTACCAGAGCCTGAACGTGGAAGCCCAGATCGACAGCCCCGGCTCGCTGCTGCGCTGGACCAAGCGGATGATCGACGTCCGCCGCCGGCACCGCGCGTTCGGCCTCGGCGGGTTCCGCGAGCTGCCCTCGGGCAACGCCGCCGTGATGACCTACCTGCGCGAGCACGTCTCCGAGGACGGCCGCCAGGACATCGTGCTGTGCGTGAACAACCTGTCCCGCCACCCGCAGGCGGTCGAGCTGGACCTGCGCGAGTTCCAGGGGCACGAGCTGACCGAGCTGACCGGGGGCGTCGAGTTCCCGGTGATCGGCGCGGCCCCGTACCAGATCACGTTGCCCGGCCACGGTTTCTACTGGTTCGCCGTCCACATGGAGGTGCCGTCGCGATGACCGCTGCCATCACCGGACTACCCGGCTTGGACGACTGGCTGCCGCGGCAGCGCTGGTTCCCCGCCGAGGACGCGGGCGAGGTGATCGTCGAACGGGTGGAGCCGTTCGCCGACGGGCCGGTGCGCGGCGTGATCGCCGTCGTCGGCACCGCGCACGGTCGCTTCCACGTGCCCGTCGGCATCCGCGCCGACCTGCCCCCGGGCCTGGCGGACGCGGTGATCGGGGTCGCGGCCGGCGAGGTGCACTACGACGCGCTCGCCGACCCGGAGCTGGTGACGCGCCTGTACGAGCTGGTCGCCCGGTCCGGCACGGCGGGCGCGGTGGCGTTCCGAGCCGAGCCCGGCGTCGACCTGCCCGAGCCCGCCGGAGACGTGCGGCCGATGGGCGTCGAGCAGTCCAACACCTCGCTGGTGATCGGCGGGCACAGCGTGCTCAAGGCGTTCCGGCGCGTGTGGCCGGGGGAGAACCCCGACCTCACGCTGCACCGGGTGCTGCGCGACAGCCTGTACGTGCCGCGCCTGCTCGGCTCGATCACCCTGGACGGCACGGACACGCTGGGGCTGGTCGAGTCCTTCGTGGACGGTGGCGTCGAGGGCTGGGAGGCGGCCCGGGCCGACATGGGGCACGCGCTCACCGGCACGCCCCGCGAGCTGGACCTGGTCGGCGAGCTGGGCCGCCTCGGTGTCGCCGTCGCGGCCGTGCACGCGGACCTTGGCCGATCGCTCGGCACGGCGCCCGCGGACCACGAGGCGCTGGCCGACCGGTTCCTGACCCGCCTGGCCGAGACGCTTGAGGTCGCGCCGACGTTGCGGCCGTACGGCGCGGCGTTGCGGGTGGCGTTGGGCGACCGGGTGCGCGCCGCCGCGCCGGGTGAGGTGCAGCGCGTCCACGGGGACCTGCACCTGGGGCAGGTGCTGCGCAGCAACGGCCGCTGGCTGCTGCTGGACTTCGAGGGCGAGCCGTCCGCGCCGCCCGCCGAACGGGCCCGTCCCGACTCGCCGCTGCGCGACGTGGCCGGGATGCTGCGGTCGCTGGACTACGTGGCCGGGCACCACCGGCTGACCGCGACCTACTGGTCGGTGGAGGACGAGCGCCGCAGCCGGCACTGGGTGCACGACACGCAGCGCGCGTTCCTCGCCGGGTACGCCAGCGAGTCCGGCCTCGACCTGCGGGCCGCGTCCACCGTGCTGCGGGCCTACCAGCTCGACAAGGCGCTGTACGAGGTGCGGTACGAGGCGGCGAACCGGCCGGGCTGGCTGCCGGTGCCGTTGCGGGCCGTGCGCGAGCTGGTCGGCGGGTCGTCGTGACCGCCGTCGTCACGCCCGCGCTGGCCGACCTGGACCGGCACCTGATCGCCGAGGGGCGGCACGAGCGGCTGTGGGAGGTGTTGGGCGCGCACGTCGTGGACGACGGCGTGCGGTTCGCCCTGTGGGCGCCCGGCGCCCGTGCGGTGCGGGTGACCGGCGAGTGGGGCTCGGCGGAACTGGTGCGCGATCCGCTGGTCCCGGTGTGGCAGGCCGTGGCGCCGGGCGTGCGTGCGGGGGACCGTTACCGGTTCCGCATCCTCGGTGAGGACGGCGTGTGGCGGGACAAGGCCGATCCGCTGGCGTTCCGCACGTCGCCGCCGCCGGCCACCGAGTCGGTCGTGGCGCGGTCGCGGCACGTGTGGTCGGACGGCGCGTGGCGGCACCGGCCCGACCGGATCAGCGTGTACGAGGTGCACCTGGGGTCGTGGAGGGCCGGTCTGGGCTACCGGGAGGCGGCCGAACGGCTCGCCGACCACGTGGCCGGGCTCGGGTTCACGCACGTGGAGCTGCTGCCGTTGGCCGAGCACCCGTACGGCGGCTCCTGGGGTTACCAGGTGACGTCGTACTACGCGCCGACCGCGCGGTACGGCAGCCCGGACGACCTGCGGCACCTCGTGGACGTCCTGCACCGGCGCGGCATCGGGGTGATCCTGGACTGGGTGCCCGCGCACTTCCCCAAGGACGACTGGGCGTTGGGGCGCCTGACCGGCGTGCCGGTGTACGAGCACCCCGATCCGCGGCGGGGCGAGCACCCGGACTGGGGCACCTACGTGTTCGACTTCGGTCGGCCCGAGGTGCGCAACTTCCTGGTGGCCAACGCGTTGTACTGGCTCGAGGAGTTCCACGTGGACGGTCTGCGGGTGGACGCGGTGTCGTCCATGCTCTACCGCGACTACTCGCGCGGGCCGGGGGAGTGGGAGCCCAACGAGTTCGGCGGCAACGAGAGCCTGGAGGCGGTGGCGTTCCTGCGGGAGCTGACCGCCACCGTCGGCAGGCTGCACCCGGACGCGCTGGTGATCGCCGAGGAGTCCACCACCTGGCCGGGCGTCACGGCGCCGTCCGGCCTGGGTTTCGACCGCAAGTGGAACCTCGGCTGGATGCACGACACGCTGCGGTACTTCCGCGACGGCGACTACGAGCGGCTGAAGCTGCCCGTGGAGTACGCGTGGAGCGAGCGCTACCTGCTGCCCCTGTCGCACGACGAGGTCGTGCACGGCAAGGGTGCGCTGATCGCCAAGACCGGCGGTGCGGCGGGGCTGCGGGTGCTGCTCGCGCACATGTGGGCGCACCCCGGCGGCCAGGTGCTGTTCATGGGCGGTGAACTCGGTCAGCCGCACGAGTGGGCGGACCACCGCGAGCTGGCGTGGGAGCTGCTGGACGACCCCGTGCACGCGGGCGTGGCGCGGCTGGTGGCGGCGCTGAACCGGGTGCAGGCCGCGCACCCGGCGCTCTACCGGGACGACGACCGGCCGGACGGCTTCGAGTGGCTGGTGGACGACGACCCGGCACGTGCCGTGGTGGCGTACGCGCGGCGTGCCGCCGGTGCGGCCGACGTGGTGTGCGTGGCGAACTTCGGCGAGCCGCGGCCCGGTTTCCGGCTGCCGTTGCCGTCGTCGGGGGTGTGGAAGGTGCTGCTGCACACCGAGGCCGCGGAGTTCGGCGGCGTCGGCGCGCCCGAGGCGGTCGTGGCGGTGCCGGAGGACGGGCGCGCGGTGGCGGAGCTGGCGCTGCCCGCCCGTGCCGCGGTCTGGCTCACCCGAGTCTGAGCACGCGAAAAGGCTCGTAGGACGTGCGGGTCCTACGAGCCTTTTCGCGTGCCCGGCTCAGTTCACCCGGCGGCGGTCGGCGAGGGCGGCGAACAAACCCGCCGCGACGGCCAGCAGACCGCACAGGAGCAACGAGAACCGGTAGCCCGACAGCAGCGCCGCGACCGGCGCATCGGCCACGGACGTGCCCGCCGGCAGCTCACCGGCCGTGCGGCTGACCGCGATGGCGGCGAACAACGCGACACCGAGCGCGGACCCGAGCTGCTGGGACGTGTTGAACAGGCCACCGGCCAGCCCTTGCCGGTCGTCGGGCACGCCCGCCGTCGCGGAGATGATGATCATCACGACGGCGGTGATGTTGCCGAACCCGACCAGGGCCGTGCCGACGAGCACCGCGACCAGTCCCGCCGTGCCGGTGGGCAGCGCGGCCATCGCCAGCGACCCGACCGCCTGGGCGGCGACGCCGAGGACCATCGTGGCGCGCGAGCCGATCTTCGCCGAGATCCGGCCCGCCACGAACCCGGCGAGCATGGCGGTGAGACCGAGCACCGAGAACGTCAGCCCCGTGCGCAACGGCGTGTACCGCTCGACCACCTGGAGGTACAGCGTGACGACGTAGGTCGAGCCGACGAACGCCCCGATCAGCGCCAGGTTCGTCACGTTGGCCACGACCAGCGCCCGCAGCTTGAAGATGCTCATCGGGACCAGCGGGTGCGGCGCCCTGTTCTCGATGAGCACGAACGCCACCAGCAGGACCGCGGACAGCCCGAACGCCGTCAACGTCGTCGCGCCCAGCCAGCCGTGCGTGTGCGCCACCGACAGCCCGTAGACGAGGCTGATCAACGCCACCGTGACCGTGAGCGCGCCCGGCAGGTCGAGCTTCGTGCGGTTGGCGGGCCGCGCGGCCTCGGTGATGAACAGCACCGCGGCGACACCGGTGATCACGCCGATGGGCACGTTGATGAAGAACACCCACCGCCAGTTCAACAGGTCGGTCAGCACACCGCCCGCGATGACACCGCACACGAACCCCAACGACAGCACCGCGCCCCACACCCCCAGTGCGCGGTTGCGCGCCGGCCCTTCGGGGAACGAGGTGGTCAACAACGCCAGGGCCGCCGGCGCCACGAACGCGGCGGCCAACCCCTGGACACCGCGCAGCACGACCAGCTGCACGGCGTCCTGCGCGAGACCGGCGAACAGCGAGGCGACGCCGAACACCAGCAGCCCGACGATGAACAGCCGCCGTTGCCCATGGAGGTCGGCGACCCGGCCGCCGAGCAGCAGGCAGCCGCCGAACGTCAGGGCGTAGGCGCTGACCACCCACTGCAGGTCGTTGACGGAGAAGCCGAGATCGGTCTGGATCGTCGGCAGGGCGACGTTGGTGATGGAGAAGTCGAGGACGATCATGAACTGCGCGGCGCACAACAACAGCAGGACGAGCCCACTCCGCGCCCCACCGGCGACCGGCCGCCCGGCCCGCGTTTCAGCTGTACTGGACAACGTCGAACTCCCTTGGACGGATGGGAAACTGATTGCGCTTCCACTGTCCTCAAGGGAGGGGAACCGATCCAGAGCTGCGCCGTTTCACCGGGAAAATGCGTGCGGCTATGGGGAGTTAACGTATTGCGCGATTCCGGGAATTCCGCACGGCGACGTAGGCTGGCGCCATGTCGCAGCCGTGGACCGTGAAGTCCGTGCCGGTCGCCGTGCTCCTGCTCGTCACGGGCTTCGTCCTGGACGCGGTCACGATCGTCCACACCTACGAGCACATGGTGGAGGTCTTCGCGCCGGCGAGCACGAAGGACGACTCCATGAACGGCTCCGTGGCCGTCCTGTACACGTGGGGCGTGGGTGCGCTCTCGCTGCTCGTCATGGGTCTGAGCACGGTCCTGCTGTGCACGGCCGTCGTCGGCCTCCTGCGTGACCGGCCGTGGGGTCGGACCTTGGCCTTGGTCGTCTTCGTGCCGAACGCGCTGTTCACCGCGGTCGCCCTCCCCGCCTTCGGCTGGCGCGACCGCGCCGCGCTCGACCCGAACGACTTGAGCGCCTACTTCGACCCCGCCACCACGCCGCCGGTCGTGCGGTTCGCGGACGTCGCCGACGTGCCGTTCGGTTTCGCCGGCGCCGTGGGCGGCCTGCTCCTCCTCGTGGTGCCCGCGTCCCGCCGGTGGTACGAGCGGCGGCGCTCGGCGGAGGCACCGGAGCCGGTGTCGGCGAGGTAGGGCGGCGCGGCGGATCAAGGGGCGGGCAGCGCGGAGGCGCGGCGGCTCCGGGGCCGCCGCGCCACAGGCCGCGGGAGGGTGGGTCAGCCGGCCGCGCAGGAGACGGAAGGCCAGGTCCAGTTGCCGTTCGCCTGTATCGTCACGCCCCAGTTGTTGCCGCTGCCGTTCGGCCTCGCGGTCAACGTCTGGGCGTTCGGGTAGCTCGCGCTGATGTTCCAGGTCGACAGGACCTTCGCGGGCGACGGGACGTTCATCGTCACGGTCCAGTTGGACGAGCCGCTGACCGACACGTTGAGGTTGTAGCGGTCGCTCCACCGGTCACCCGCGGACAGGGTGGCGGTGCAGCCGCCGGTGCCCGGGTTGCCCGGGTTGCCGCCCGACACGCCGTCGACGGTGATGTTGGAGCTGCCGCTGCTCTGGTAGCCCTCGGTCGCCATGATCATGTAGTAGTGGCTGCCCAGGTTCATCCCCTGGCGGGCCCACGCGTCGAAGTGGTTGCCGGACGTGATGGAACCGCCGGTCTTCTTCGACTGCCGCACGCTCCAGTACTGGTCGAAAGTCCGCGTGCCGTCGATGGACGGCGCATTGGTCCGGGTGGTCTTGTAGATGTCGTAAGTGCCACCGTCGGTGGTGACCGTGCCCTTGTACGTGCCGGTGGGCCGGTAAGTGCCCCAGTTGTCCACGATGTAGTACTCGACGAGCGGGTTGCGGGTCCAGCCGTAAAGCGTCAGGTAGGCGTTCCCGGACGGGTTGAAGCTGCCCGAGTAGTTCACCGTCCGCCGACCGCCGGTCGCCCATCCCTTGCCGGCCACGAAGTTGCCGGTGTTGCGCCACGACGTGCTGTAGTTGCCGCCGGACCCCAGCTCCATGGAGACCGTGCCCTGGCTGTCCGTCCAGAACGAGTAGAAGTACCCGTTGTTGGTGCCCTCTTGATTGGTGGTCACGGCCGCGTGCGCGTTCGACGTCACTATTGCCATGAGCAGGAAGGTGATCGCCGTCAACGGGAGCAATCTCCCGCCTCTGATCTTGCTGGACATCGGCGAAATTCCTTTCAGCAGCGCTGCTGATCGACGGCAACGAGCATCAAGTCGACGCCCGGAACCTGTCAACGGTTTGCGAAACTTTCCGGTCGAATCCGCCGAACGGATTCACGTGGTGAAACACGAAATCATTCGCTCACGGTCGCGTGCCCGACACCGGGGTGGTGTCGGGCACGCGCGTCCGCCGAACCGTCAACTACCGGTGCAGGTGAGCACCGGTGCGCCGGGCGACCCCGAGCCGAGGAACCCGAACGTGGTGCTGACGCCCGCGCCGACCGAGCCGTTGTGCGCGGCGTTGCGGGCGGTGACCGTCGAGCCCTGGCTGGTCACGGAGGCGTTCCACGACTGGGTGACCGTTTCACCGTTCGTGTAGGTCCACGACACGGTCCAGTTGCTGATCGCCGACGTGCCCGCGGTGACGCGGACCTCGCCCTGGAACCCGCCTTGCCACTGGTTGACCACCGTGTACGTCGCCGAGCACCGCGCACCGCCGGGCTGCGTGGTCGTAGTCGTAGTGGTGGAGGTCGGGGTCGTCGAGGTCGGCGTCGTGGTCGACGTCGGCGTGGTCGAACCGCCCCAACCCTGCGCCGAGTCCAACCACGTGACGCGGCGCTGCATCCAGTCCCGCATCGCCTGCACCTGGCCCTGCCACGTCGGCGCGGTCGGGGTGCGGAAGAAGCCGACCGTCGGCGAGCTGAGGTTGGGCCAGCGCTGGAAGTTGCGCTGCGCGCCGTTGGTCAGCGGCCGGGAGAGCGCGTCGACCCGCGTCGTCAGCGACGAGTCGGAGAGCAGGCCGCGCCGCAACGACTGCCAGCGCGACTTGAGCTGGTTCACGAACGCCGGGTCGCGCAGGAGTTGCGCGTGCCAGTCGTTGGCCGTCGGCTGCCGGGTCTGCAGGTGCTGCCAGCCGGAGACCTGGTCGTTCTGGAAGAACCCGCCGACGCCGAACGTGAGGTCGAAGTCCCACAGCGGCCCGGCGAAGATCTTGCCGTCCCGGTCCTTGTAGAAGTGGGCGCTGCGGAGGTAGGCGTCCATGCCGCGGCTCAGCTCGTTGACGATCATGTGGTCGATGAACGACGGCACGTCGATGTACTTCTGGTACCCGGTGGCCGGGTCGGCGAAGTTCGGCGCGCGCAGCACGTTGTGGAACTCCTGGATGTGCCCGCGCAGCCAGTCCCGCTGCTGGGTGTTCAACGGGTCGGGGTCGGCCACCTCGAGGTAGTTCCAGCAGGTGTTCGTCGGCCCGGTGCACGGCAGCGTCGGCTCTTCGGCCGCCATCCACTCGAACTTGAAGATGTACCCGCCCTGGATCGCGGGCAGGGTCGTGTCGTCCTCGTCCAGACCCTTGAGGTCCAGCCGGTTCTTCGAGTTCTTGATGGTCTCGACCATCATGTAGACGCCCATGTAGTCGTTGGCGCCGACGGGGGTCGCGTCGGTGTTGAGGTAGAACTCGACGAACTTGTACCGCGGCGCCTTGAGCCCCATCTCGCGGCCGAGGTCGTAGATGAACGCCTCGCGGATCAGGGCCTTGTCGGTGAACGGGCCGCGCAGCACCCAGTCGGAGTCGGCGGGCATGCCGAGCACCGGGTAGTCGGCGTCGTCGCCCGCGTTGTCCCAGAACTCCAGCCGGTACGGCGTCTTCTCGAACGAGGCCGACGACTGGCCGCGCAGCTTGAACCCGGCGCGGGTGGCGACCGCGGGCGTCGAGGCCAACGACGTGGTGCCGCCCGCGGGCGGCTCGAAGATCATGGTGGCGCCGTTGAAGTACTCGCGCTGCGGCTTGCCCGCGCCGTAGGAGTCGATCATGACGACCGGCAGGTCGTGCGCCGTGGTGACGTCGCGCGCGGCGTACATGGCCGTGCCGGGCCGACCGGACGCCGCTTGGTTGACGAAGGCCTGCGCGCGCAGCTGGGTGGTGCGGGTGAACTGCAGCGGTGAGCCTTGGTACAGCGCCGACTGCGCGTTGGGCAGCTGCCCGTCGGTGGTGTAGCGGATCTGGGCGCCGGCGATCGCGGTGCTCAGCGACACCGACACCTGCCCCTGGAACGTGCCGCTGGGCACGGAGAACGTGATGTCGCCGACGAGGTCGTCGGCGGCCGCCGCGGCGGCGATGGCGTCGGCCGCGGCCGTGCCGCCGGTCGATCCGCCGGTCGATCCGGTGGGGGAGACGGGTTCGGCGCCGGCCGACAACGGGACGAGCAGTCCGGTGAGGAGCACGGCGGCGACCGCGAGCCCCTTGGCCTGGTGGGTTGCCGCGGCGCCGTTGCTGCGGGGGGTCAAACGCACGATGCCTCCTGTTCGGGTCGGTGGGACAGGGTGGTCGGTGCCGGTCCCACCGACGACGTGGTGCCGCGGAAGTGGCGGCGCAGCGTGCGTCGCCACGGCGCGTCCGGCAGGTCGACGCGGAGCGCGGCCAGACCGGTGGCGTACTTGGAGATCCGCGCGGGCCGCACCCCCCGTTGCCACAGCATGCGGTCGACCGGCGACGCGGCCGACGCGGTCTTGGTCTCGATCACGGCGGAGCCGGACAACCGCAGCGTGGCCCCGTCGTGCCGCCAGGACAGCGCGGTGTCGATGGTGACCCGGCTCGCGGATTCCGGCAGCAGCAACGTGGTGCGGTGGTAGTCCGTGACCAGGACCGGGTCGAGCGCGCCGTCGGCGCCGGGCGCGATCGACTCGCGGGCCAGCGCCTCGTCGACGAAGGCACGCCCCGGGCGCACGGTGTCGCAGTCGCCCGGGTGGTACGGCAGCCGGTGCTTGGTGACGCTGCCCCGGGCGCCGCTGATCTTGACCTCCAGCCAGCACTCGGCGGAGTCGAGGTACGTGCGGGTGCGCACCTTGAACCGGCGCCGCCTGCGGTAGGCCGCGGAGTGGTAGCTGTCCAGCCGAGGCGTGTCGAAGTAGACCGACTCGTAGCGGAACGTGCGCTCACCGCCGATGTCGAGCACCCGCGCGTGCGGCGCGAGTTGCTCCAGCAGATGGGGCAGCGCTTCGGCAGGCACGACGTACTTGCGGTCGACCCTGGTCTGCAACGCGGCCCGCTCGATCAGCTCGGCCAGTCCGACGGGGGTCATCCGCGCGAGGGCGGGCAGGGAGGTCGTCGTGGTCATCGGCGCGCTCCCGAGTGCGCGGGCGCGGTGGGCGGTGTGGTCAGGGCGCGTTCGGTCAGCGCGTACCGGACGTCGACGATCGTCGTCTCGTTCACCAGGTCGAGCCGTTGCACGGTGACGGAGTGCACCCTGGCGTTGAGCAGCTGCTCCAGGTGCGCGACGAGCGTGACGTGGTCGGTGATGGCCGAGTCGAGGACCAGGACCTGGTGCCGGTAGTGGCGGAACAGCTTCCGGTTGTCGCCCAGGAACATCACCACGACGATGAGCCCCATGAGGCCGCCGTTGAGCCACAGCGAGGTCGTGCTCAACGCGCCGAGCAGGCCGAGGGCGAGGGCGGAGAAGTAGTACGCCACCTCGTGCTGGTCGAGTTCCGTCGAGCGCAGGCGGATGATCGACAGGACGCCGAACAGCGCCATGCCGAGCCCGATGCCCGCGCCGGTGTCGGCGGTGCTCAGCGCGCTCGCGACGGCGAGGACGCCGATGTTGACCCCCAGGTAGGCGACGACCAGGTCGCGGCGGCGGTGTCGCGGGAAGTAGAGCCCGAAGACGAGCAGCGCCACCGCGCAGATGTCGATCGCGAACAGGACGAGTTGGGACATCTCGTTCGTTCCTCCTACAGCCGCATGCCGAGGTCGGCTGGGCACCGCCCGCTTCTTGGCGGGGGTCTGCAGGACGGTCGCCGAAACTTTCGAATATTCAGGTAAACTTTCGGGAACTCGATCGAAACGATAGGGGCCACTGTGGTGTCGCGTCAATGAACTGCCGGTGTACTGACGTGTCTCAAAACGTGGATGCTTCGCTGGTGGGGGCCATTCGGTCGTGAACCGTGCAGCCTTTTGGCGGGCCAGTCGAGCCGTACGCGCGGTAATCGGCCCATGTCAAACGGTACCGAAACTTTCGGAGTGGGTGGAGCCAAGTTGACCAAGGACGGTCGCGCCACGGGCACGGGGTCTTCCGAACGGTGACGACCGCGGGACCATGGACCCGGTCACGTCGAGGGTGAGGGGGACGGTCATCGAGACGGCGAAGGTCCTCGTGGTCGACCCGATGGACGGCACGGCGGTCGACCGCCTGCGGCGCGTGGCGGACGTGCTCGTGCGCCCGCGGCCGTCCGCCGCCGAGCTGCCGGACCTCGTGGCGGACGCCGACGTGATCGTCCTGCGCAGCGGTGTGCGCCTCACCGCGTCCGTCCTGGGCCGCGCCTCGAAGCTCAAGGTCGTCGTGCGGGCGGGCACCGGCGTGGACAACATCGACCTGGAGGCCGCCTGGCGTGCCGGGGTGCGCGTGTTCACCGTCCCCGGCGCCTCCGCCACCGCGGTCGCCGAACTCGCGATCGGGCTGACGCTCGCGGTGTCGCGCCGGATCGCCCTCGCCGACCGGCACGTGCGCGCCGGTCGGTGGCCGAAGGCGGAGCTGGTGGGCCACGAGTTGAGCGGCAAGGACTTCGGGCTCGTGGGGTTCGGCGAGATCGGCGCCCGCGTCGCGCGGATGCTGGCCGGGTTCTCCCCGCGCCTGCGCACGGCGATCCGGCTGCCGACGCCGTCGCGGCGTGCGGCGATCGCCCGGCAGGGCGTCGAGGTGGTTGACCTGCCGACGCTGCTGCGCGAGTCCGACGTCGTCTGCCTCGCCGTGCCGTTGACCGACCTCACGCGCCGCCTGATCGGCGCGGACGAGCTGCGTGCCATGAGGCGGCACGCCTTCCTGGTCAACGTGTCGCGCGGCGGTGTGGTGGACGAGGACGCCCTGGCGGCGGCCCTGCGCGAGGGCACGATCGCGGGCGCCGGCCTCGACGTGCACGAGTCCGAGGGCGGCGTCAGCCCGTTCGCCGGGCTGGACAACGTCGTCCTCACCCCGCACATCGGCGCGATGTCGGTGGACGCGCAACGCCGCATCGGGGACGTCGTGGTCGACACGGTCATCGGCGCCCTCGGTGGTGGGTCGCCGATCCCGGCGGCGGCCCGGGAGCAACGGCCTGACCGCTGATCACCGCAGCACGCACGGCCGGTGCGACGAACTTCCGCCGAGCCCGCCGCGCGGGCCGCTAGCCTCGGGTCCGAGCACCGCACTCCTGGCCCGGCCGAGGGGGGACGCCCGTGCGCACACCCACGTCCGCGGGTCGGCGACCGGCCGGCGGCTTGACCGCCGGGGTCGTCGGCGCGAGCGGGCACGCGGGCGGCGAGCTGTGCCGACTGCTGCTCGGCCACCCCGAGGTGGCGACGATCCTGCCCACCTCGCGCGGCGACCGCGCGTTCGACGCCGTGCACCCCAACCTCCTCGGCGCCGGGCTGGCGTTCCTCGACGAGGGTGGGCTCCGGGACCGGGCGGACTCGCTGGACGTGGTCTTCTTCTGCACGCCGACCGGTGAGGCCATGCGCCAGGCGCGGCACTACCTCGAGCGGGACGTGCTGGTCGTCGACCTGAGCGCCGACTTCCGCTTCCGCGACCCCACCGCGTTCCAGCAGGCGCACGGACGCGCGCACACCGATCCCGAGCTGCTCTCCGAAGCCGTCTACGGCCTGACCGAGCTGCGCCGGGAGGAGATCGCGAACGCCCGCCTGATCGCCAACCCCGGCTGCTACGCGATCACCGCGGTCCTCGCGCTCACGCCGTTGCTGCGCACCGGGTGGTGGCGTCGGGACGCGCCGGTGTCGGTCCACGCGGTCAACGGCAGCACCGGCGCGGGCAGCGAGCCCAAGACCGCCGTGATGCACGCCGAGATGACCGCGTCCATGCTCTCGTACCAGCTGTCGGGCCACCGGCACGCCCCCGAGCTGGAGGCGTTCTTCGCGGCGGAGACCGGGGAACCGGTCGTGGTCGACCTGAACACCGCGCACGGCGACTTCGCCCGGGGGATCCACCTGCAGGCCAACGTCCACCTCACCGAGGGGGTGTCCCGGGAGGACCTGCTCGCCCGGTACGTCGACGCCTACGGCGCGGACCACGACGGGGAGCACTTCGTCCTGGTGAACACCCGGCCGAAGGTCGGCGCGCGTGACGAGAAGCAGTACGACCTGTACCCGCGGCTCGGGAGCGTGGTCGGGTCGAACTTCTGCCACCTCGGCGTCGACGTCGACCCGGAGCGGCGGATCGCGAAGGTCGTCGCGGTGACCGACAACCTGGTCAAGGGCGCCGCCGGGTCGGCCGTGCAGAACATGAACGCCGCCCTCGGGCTGCCCGAGACGACCGGGCTGCGGGCCTATGCGCTGTGACGGCGTGCCGCTGCTGTCCGATGCGGACATCCGGCCGGGTGACCGGTGGATCTACTCGGCGGGCTTCAACGTGCGCCCGGACCTCGCCGCCACGGCCAGGATCGACGAGGAGCTGCCGGACCTCCGCCGGATCCTGGGCGCCGGCGGGCGGCTCGCGATCCTGTCGCACCAGGGATCGCACCGCGACCGCTCCGCCACCTCCCTCGACTTCGTGGCGAAGTACCTGTCCGACCGGCTCGGCACGGTGGTGGAGCACCACCCGGGCAACGACACCGCGGAGGCCGTCGCCCGTGCGCGGCGACTGCGGCCGGGCGAGGCGGTGCTGTTCGGCAACACCCGCGAGCACGCGGGGGAGGAGGGCAACGACCCCGGGCTGGCGCGGCGGTTCGCGGCGCTCGGCGACGCGGTGGCCGTCGGCGGCTTCTCGAAGGCGCACCGGGCGCACGCGTCCAACGTCGGCCTGCTCGACCACCTGCCCGGCTACCTGGCCGACAGCGTGGTGGCGCAGCTCGCGCTGCTCGCGCCGTGGTCCGGCGCCTCGACGCGGTACTCGGTCGCCGTGCTCGGCGGTGTGAAGCGCGAGAAGACGACGCCGGGGCTGGACGCGCTGGCACGGTGCTACGACCTGGTGGTGCCCGGCGGCGCGGTGCTCAACGGCCTGCTGCGCGCGACGGGGCACCGGATCGGCGCGTCAGCGCCCGGCGACGCGAGCGTGGCGGAACGGGTGCTGGCCCGGGACAACCGCGCCGAGATCCATTTGCCGCGCGAGGTCGTGGTGGCCGATCGCGACCTGACCCGCTCCGCCGTCGTGCCGGTGCGCGACGGCGTGCCGCCGGGGTGGTCGATCGTGGACTTCGTGCCGCGACCGTGGCTGCACGACCGGCTCGACCGCCTGGCCGCGGGTGGTCGTGCGCTGCTCGCGGGCACACCGTGCCTCTACGCGCACGGCTTTCGCCGAAGCGCCGACGTGCTGCTCGCCGCGTTCCGCGCCCCGTCGGTGGACGCGTTGCTGCTCGGCGGCGACACGGTCGCCGAACTGCCGTGGCACGGCCCGGCGTCGACCGGTGGCGGCGCCGCCTTGCACTTCCTCGGCCACGGGACGCTGCCCGTCCTCGACGCGCTCCGCCGGACCGGGGGTGTGACGCGGTGATCTTCGACGTGTCCCTGCCGACCGCGGTGGTGTTCGGCGCCGGGCGGTTCGCCGAGCTGGGGGCCAGGACCAGGGCGCTGGGCGGTCGCGCGCTGCTGGTGTGCGGCCGGTCGGCGGCGCGTGAGCACGGGCTGCTCGCCGCCGCGGCGAGCTCGTTGGCGGGCGCGGGTGTCGCGGTGACGGTCTTCGACCAGGTCTCCGAAGGGCCGATGGACACCGAGGTCGACGCCGCCGTCGGGGCGGGCCTGGCGGCTTCCTGCGACGTGGTCGTCGGGCTGGGCGGTGGCAGCGCGATCGACGCCGCGAAGGCCGCCGCCGTCGGGCTGCGCGCCGGGCCGGTCGGACCGCTGGTCGGCGCACCCGCGCTCGACCGCGACCCGCGTGCCGTGCCGGTGGTGGCGGTGCCGACGGTCGCGGGCAGCGGCGCCGAGGTGACCAAGGGCGCGATCATCACCGACACGTCCCGCCGGCTGCGGGCGGGCATCCGGGGCGACGACCTGTTCCCGCGCGTGGCCCTGGTCGACCCGGACCTGCTGGTGACGGTGCCCGCGCACGTCGCGGTGGCGTCCGGGTTCGACGCGTTCACCCACCTGGTCGAGGGTTGCGTCGCCCGCCGGTCGGACGACGCGGTGCGGTGGGCCGCCGAACGGGCCCTGCCGCTGCTCGTGCGCCGGCTGCCCGAGATCGCGGCCGGGGCACTGGGGGCGGAGCAACGCGCGGACCTCGCGCTGGCGTCGCTGCTGGGCGGCTTCGCCGTGGCCAACGCCGGCACCTGCCTGCCCCACCGGCTCCAGCAGGCGATGGGCTCGGTGCCGAGGGTCCGGGTGTCGCACGGCCGCGGCCTGGCGCTGCTCTACCCCGCGTGGCTGGCGCACGCCACCGTCCACGCGGGGGAGCGGTTCGCCGCCGTCGCGCGCCTGATGGGCGTCGACGACGTGGCCGACGGGGTGGACCGGTTGACGACCGCGATCGGCGTCGGCGCGCCGCCGGACTCGTTCGGCTTCACGTCGGACGACCTACCGGCGTTGGTGGGCGGCGTCACCGGGAATGTCGACAACGATCCCATCCCGAACGTGGGGGAAACGGTCATCCGCGACATCTACCTGGCCGCATTTCGGCGGTGATCGCACAAAAGGGCTCCTTGCCGCCCTTGGCGGTCGCGCACTACCATCAGCCATTCGCTATTCGTCACGGCGCCCAACGAGGAGCGGGATGTCCGCCGACAGCACGCCCGACCCGTCCGTCACCCACCCGGTGCTGAGAATTCTTCACGAACGTCGGGTGGGCAACGGCAAACCCGGTCAGCGCACGGATCCGCACAAGGTCGGTCTGGCCGTCGAGGGTGGCGGTATGCGCGGTGTGGTGTCCGCCGCCATGCTGGCCGCCCTGGAGGAATTCGGCATCGCCGATTGTTTCGACGCGGTGTACGGCGCATCGGCCGGTGCGATCAGCGGCGCTTATTTCCTCGCGGGCGAGACGTGGAAATCGCTGCCGCTGTACTACCAGGACCTGCCCGCCCGGGGGCTCATCGACCTCAAGCGGGTGCTGCGCGGCAAGTCGATCCTCGACCTCGACCTGCTCTTCGACGACGTGATGGAGCACGTCCGCCCGCTCGACTACGAGAAGGTGCTGAGCGGGCCCGTGCCGCTCGGGGTGGCCGTCACGCTGGTCGACCGGATGGAGCCCCTGCTGGTCACCTCCTTCGAGTCGAAGGCGGACCTCAAGGAGGCGCTGCGCGCGGGCTCGTGGCGTCCGGTGCTGGTCAGGGGCACGGCCGAGTACCGGGGGCAGCGGGCGGTCGACGGGTCGATGCTGGCCGCGCTGCCCTACACCCTCGCGGTCGACGACGGCTGCACGCACGTGCTGTCGCTGAGCACGTTCCCCACCGGCGGCTACTCGACCAAGCCTTCGCTGCTCGGCAAGCTCACCGCGCGGCAGCTCGACCGGGCGCGGAAAGGGCTGGGCGCGCTGTACCTGGACCACGCGCGGAAGAAGTACGACGGCCTGCGCTGGCTGGCCTCGCAACGGGACGCGCCGAACGCCGATCCGCCGTTCGTGCTCGACCTCGCGCCGGCCAGTGGCGAGGACACCATCAGCCGGTGGGAAACCCGGCTGGGTCCGCTGGTCCACGCGGTCGAGCGGTCTTACGAAATGGTGTACACGACATTCCGGATGGGCGCGGGCGGTGAACGCGCTTCGGTGCGCGCGGTGCCGCGCTGGACCGTCGTTCCCGCGGATTGACGGTCGACCTCACGGATTGACGGCCGACTCGGAACGGTGCTCGCGGGCCAGCAATCGCCCGATCTCGTCGTGCCGGAATCGGTAGGCCGCGCCGTCCTGCCGCAGGATCTCCAGGTTCTTCGCCCGTTCGAGGCAGGCGATCAACCGCAAAGGGCTCCGCCTCGCCGCCCACAGCAATGCGGAGGCGATGACGTACGAGCACCAAGGCGAGAAGCACAAGGCGAACACCAGTCCGATGCAGCCGCCCAGGGCCGCGCCGGACTGCCACGAGACATTCGCCGCGTACTCGGCCAGCAGGCCGCTCACCCCGAGGCGCGCCGCGGCCAGGTGGAAGGCCCACATCACGATCGCCGAGGCGACGGTGGGCAGCACGAGGTAGGTCATCGCGACCGTGCGGGCCGAGCGGAACGTGCTGACCGGGGTCGAGGCGACCGGTTTCGGCGTCGGCTCGCTCATCCACCTCACGTACCCGCCCGCGAGGCCGACCGCCAGCCCCGCGGTGAGGCCGTAGACGAGGCCGACCACGGCCCCGTACTCCAGACCGCTCCGCAGACCGCCGACGGCCCCGTAGCGCAGCGCGCCGATGAGCGCGCCGCCCAAGCCGATGCCCAGCCCGCTCACCACGCCCAGCGCCAGGTACGGCAGCAGTCGGCGTTCCCGCCGGGCGGTGGCGACGTCGAGCGGCACGGGCTGGCGGGTCGGCCGGGCCACCTCGAACCGGCGCAGCAGGACGCCCGCGATGAACACGCTGAGCCCGATGCCGAGCGTCGTCGTCAGCCCCCGCACCAGCCCCGCGTGGGCGTCCTTCACCGTCCACTCGTGGGCGGCGGTGACGAACGCGGTGATCACGCCCGCGACGAGGCTGCTCTTGAGCACCGCCGCGGTGGAGCGCTCGATGCTGCGCGCGGCGGCGACGGCCACGCCCATCGCGACACCCAGTTCGGCGGCCACGAAGACGGCGTCCAAGGGGCGCAACAGGGTCAGCGCGCCCGCGAGCACGCTGAGCCCGGTGGTCACGCCCGCCAACGCGCCGCACCGCACCCCGCCCAGCGCGCCGCGGGTCAGGCCGATCGTCATGGCCAGGACCAGGCCGACCGTGATGCCCCGCTTGAGCCCTTCCGGGAAGCCGCTCGTCAACAGGTAGACGAAGCCCGCCAGCACGCCCGCGACGACCGACCACCAGGTCGCGGGCACGAACTCGTAGACCCGCCACCACTCGAACCTCGGCCTGCCGTCCGCCGCGACCAGGCGCAGCCAGCGGCGCGTGGGGTCCGCCCGCGGCCCGCTGCCGCGCGGCCCGGACCCGCGCGGCGCGGGTTCCGGGTCGAGCTTGGCCAGCAGGTCCTCGATCAGGAAGGCCTTGATCCCCGACTCGTCGAGGTGGTCGACGCGCCGCACGAAATCGGCCGGCCGCGACTCGTCGTCGCCGTACTTGCTCCGCACGAGGGAGGCGTAAAGCGGCACGGTCATGACCTCTTTGACCGGTGACGGGCCGGGCTGTTCGAGCAACCGGAACAGCGATCGCCACTTCTCCGGGCGGGTGGACAGGACCCGTGAACCGGGTTCGACGGCGTCCGCGTCGTCACTCGCGCCCGGGGAAACCCGATAAATGCGGAAAAGCCTGGCCCACCTCGCCTCGGGGCGCGACTCGGCCGTGCTCGGCGTGGCGTCGTAACCGTCCTCCGCCTCGCTCAGGAAGTCGATCGCGTCCTCGACCGCCAGCGGTCGCAAAACGACCTCGGTGACGTTCATCGCGCGCAAGCGCTTCTTCACGGCGCTCGCGTAGTCCTCCGTGCGGCACGTGAGGACGAGCGAGGTCGCCTTCGGCAGGAAATCGTGGATCTGGTCCACGACGGCGCCGCGGTCGTGCTCGTCCACCTCGTCGAGACCGTCCAGGACGAATGCCAGTCGCTTCGTCCGGATGAGGCGCACGATGACGTTCGCACCGTAAATCGGCGTGTTCTTCAAGAACGTGTAGTGGTCGCCCAGGGTGCGCACGACCCACGATCCGAAGCTTTCCGAAGCCGGGCTCCAGCCGGACAGGCGGAGCACGACCGGAACCGCGTCGGAACGCGACCGCGCGCGCAACAGAGCGAGCGCCAGGAACAACCCGAGAACCGATTTCCCGGACGCGGGCGCGCCGACGACGACGAACCGGCGGCGACCGGTCGGCGAGGACAGGTAGAGGTCGAGGATCGCCCGCTCGTACTCGCTGAGGGGCTCCGCGACCTCCTCGTCGGGTGGCCGCCGAGCGGCGGGAACGGCCGGTCCGCGGCGTCCGCGGCCGGACACCTCCCACCTGATCTTGGCGGGCACGGTGTCGCGCAGGCCCTGCAGTCGGACCTCGTCCTCCAACTGCTCGACGACGGCCTCGGCCAGCTCGCGCACCGCCAGGTCGACCTGGTCGACCCGCGCCGCCTTAGCCATGCCGGGCAAGCTGTTCTGCAGCACCCAGAACAACGCGGACAGCAGCGCCACAATCGCCGCGACGATGCTCGACACCTCGTCGGTCTTGCTGGTTCCGGCGAACACCCACGTGCCGATCAGAACCGCCAGGGCGCAACCCAGCACCGCCGCGGCGATCCGGTTGCGCACCATGGACCGAGAGTAGTCGCGAACGGCCTGTCGTTCGATCCTCCGATCGAACGAGAGGAGCCGCGGCCAGGGCCCGGCGGCGTGAGAGGTTTTCGTGATCCACCACGCCTCCCGGAAATCGATTCGAATTCGTCCGGTGATCGTGCGGAATTCCTGTGACCGCTCTTATGGCCGCTCGGAAAGAATTTACCCGATAGGCGTGTTGTTGGTTTAGCGTTACCGGCCAAGCCAACTTTCGGCCCAACATCCTTGACGGCCCGGTCGGGCTGTGCTGACACTAGGTGCCGCTTTGTCGTCCTGGCGCAGAACCGACCGACGCGATGTCGCCGCCCCGACTTCCGATGTCGTCCCTCATTCGGCCCCAACGCGACGGCCAAGGCTTCCGGCTCGAATCCAGGTCGGTGCTCGAAACGGACACCAGGAGGGTCGATCACATCATGGGCGCAGATCTCAACACCGAAGTGGGAAACCGGATCAGGCAGCGCCGCGCTCTGGTGAAAATGGACCAGGCGGCCTTGGCGAGCAGGTTGGACGTGCCCGTCTCGGTCGTGCAGGGCTGGGAGTCCGGCTCCGGCGCGCAGCCCCTCGACCTCACCGGCCTGGCCGATGTCGCCACCGCGCTGAGCACGAGCATCGCCGACCTGGTGCCCGCACCCGAGGACGACCTGACCGACGGCGTCCGGCTCCAGCTGCCCGACGAGGACTCCAGCATCGTCGGCAGCCGCGGCGGCGTGGACTACTACGTCTACCGCTGCCTGGTCCGGAGCCCGTCGGTGCCGATGCTCATCCCCCTCGTGGTGGACGTCCTGGTCGACGACCGGGAGCGCGCCGAGTTCAACGGCGGCCACGCCGGGCACGAGTTCATCTACGTCATGGAGGGCTCGGTCCACATGCAGTGGGGCGACGAGGCCGCGCCGAAGACCGCGGACCTGCCCACCGGGGCGAGCATCTACATCAGCCCGTACGTCTCGCACACGTTCACCGCGCTGGACGGGCGCAACGCGCGCCTGCTCGCCGTCAACTTCTGAGCACGCGACAGGACGGGCCGCCGACGCGCTCGGCGGCCCGTTCGGTCGCACCACGCCGGTTCCGGCCCGCACGACGAGGAGCGCCGAGTGATCCGAGGGTTGCACCCGTCCTTCCGCGACGTCCTGGCGCGCGGCGGACTCGTGAAGGTCGCCGGCGCGCACAACGCGCTCGGCGCGGTGCTGGCCGAGAGGGCCGGTTTCCACGCGGTGTGGTCGTCCAGCTTCGAGGTCTCGGCGGCCCGGTGCCTGCCGGACGCGAGCCTGCTGACGATGACCGACTACTTGGAGGCCGCCGTGCACATGCAGCGGGCCGTGGGCGTCCCCGTCGTGGCCGACTGCGACTCGGGCTTCGGCAACGAGCTGAACTTCGCGCACCTGGTGCACGAGTACGAGGCGTCCGGGATCACCGCGGTCTGCGTCGAGGACAAGTTGTTCCCCAAGATGAACAGCTTCGTCGGCGAGGGTCAGCGCCTGGTCGACGCCGAGGTCTTCGGGCGGCGGATCGCGGTGGCGAAGCAGGCGCAGCGCGGCGAGGACTTCCTGGTGATCGCCAGGACGGAGGCGTTCATCGCGGGTCTCGGGCTGGAGGAGGCACTGCGGCGCTGCCACACCTACGCCGACGCGGGGGCCGACGCCGTGCTCGTGCACTCCAAGCAGAGCACCGAGGTCGAGGTCGCGGCGTTCCTCGCGCGCTGGGCGCGCGACGTCCCCGTGGCGGTGGTGCCGACGACGTACCCGGCGTGGCACGCCGAGGACGCGCACCGCGCCGGCGCCGCGATCGTCATCTACGCCAACCAGGGGCTGAGGGCGCAGGTCCTCGCCCTGCGCCACACCTTCGGCGAGATCGTCCGCGCCGGCCACACCGCCGGGGTCGAGTCGGACATCGCCACCTTGGACGACATCTTCACCCTGCAAGGGCTGGAGGCCTGGCGGAAGCTGTCGCGCTGACACCCGGGCCGGTCCGTCCACATGGGACGAGACTGGCGGTGGCGTTCGAACGGCGCGTCAGGACGGCCAGTTGCCGAGGAGGGCGTGGAGCGCGTCGAGGGTCTTCGACCAGGACGCCTCGGTGTCGCGCGGGTGGTGCCGGAAGCCGCCCGCCGCTTCGAGGGCCGTGTAGCCGTGCACCGTGCTGTGGAGCAGGCGCACGGCGTCGGTCTCGTCCGGCTCGGGCAGGTGGTAGCCGCGCAGGATGGCGCGGGTCATCTCCGAGTGCCGGTCGGCCCGGCTCGTGGCCGCGATCTCCGGCGTCAGGTCGACCTGCATGGCGGCGTACCGGCCGGGGTGCTCCTTGGCGTAGTCGCGGTAGGCGTTGGCGAAGGCGACCAAGGCGTCCTTGCCCGCGCGCCCGGCCAGGGCGGAGGCAGCGCGGTCGGCGAGCTCGGCCAGCGCCAGCACCGCCACCCGTTCCCGCAGGTCCTGGGCGTTCTTGAGGTGCGAGTACAGGCTCGCGTCCTTGACGCCGAACCGGCGTGCGAGCGCCGAGACGGTCAGGTTGTCGAAGCCGACCTCGTCCGCCAACTCCGCCGCCGCCTGGACCACGCGTTCGACGGTCAGCCCCGCGCGTGCCATGTCGTCCTCCCGGAACCTAGAGGCTCTAGGCTATCACTTATACATTTGTCCCTGTCGCCTAGCTGACGTAGCTTGGGGGCATGGAACCCGTAACCGAGCGCGAGATCCGCGCGTCGTTCGTCAACTGCACCAAGGGCGAGGCCAAGCGCCTGTCCGTGCCGGGTGACCTGTCCGCGCGGCCGTGGGACGACCTGGACTTCCTCGGCTGGCGCGATCCCGCGTCACCGCAGCGCGCCTACCTGGTGGCGCCCTCCGGTGACGGTCTGGTGGGCGTGGCCCTGCGCCTCGCCTCCCCGCACGCCGGTCAGCCGCGGCGCACCATGTGCTCGCTGTGCCTGA
Organism: Saccharothrix sp. NRRL B-16348; assembly: GCF_001280085.1. Lineage (GTDB taxonomy): Bacteria > Actinomycetota > Actinomycetes > Mycobacteriales > Pseudonocardiaceae > Actinosynnema. Next base: position 89,200 of record NZ_LGED01000232.1, read on the forward strand.
CCACACACCCGGGCGGCGGCGTCTCGCTGATGACGGCGCGCAAGGCGGGCCGCGACGGCCAGCAGGGCAACTCCGTCGGCGCCTACCTGTGCGCCGACCTGGCGTGCTCGCTCTACCTGCGGGGCAAGAAGGACGCCGGCCCCGGCGCGCGCCTGCACGAGTCGCTCACCGTGGCGGAACTGGCCGACCGGACCACGGCCAAGCTCACCGCCTTCCTCTCGCGCGTGACGGGCTGAGCATTACTCGACATCCGATTCCGGTATGCCGTAACCGAATTCCCCATAGTCCTCCTGCGCTAGCATCGGCGAGAGCTGATAGGCGGTTCCGGAGGGGTGCGCGTGGCGGTGACCAAGCTGATGGTGTGCTTAGCCAATTCCCGCAAACACCTGGGTCGGTGTGTCGCGGGCATCGCGATCGGGCGTGACGGTCCACAATGGATCCGCCCGGTCAGTGGTCGGCCGGGTCACGAGGTGTCTCCTGCGGAGCGGCAATACGGCGGCGGGGTGGAACCGCAAGTGCTGGACGTCGTCTCCGTGTCACTCGTCGGGGCTCGGCCTTTCGGCATCCATCGCGAGAACTGGCTGCTCGACCCGACGATCCGCTGGCGGCGCGTCGGCCGGATCGCGTGGCACGAGTTATGCGACTTCGAGGAAACTCCCGACATGTTATGGGTCGACGGCTACGACACGTCCACCGGCTTGAATGACCGCGTGCCGGTCGAACAGGAACCGCTGGTGGTAGACTCGATCACCTTGATCCGAGTCGCCGAGGTGACCATAGAGGTGAGCCGCGCCCATCCGCTCTCCGTCAAGTCGTCGGAGGTCAAGGCGAGGTTTCGTTACGCGGGCTCGGCGTACGCACTGAAAGTGACCGATCCGGTGTATGAAGAGAGATTCCGGGCCAAAGGGCTCGGAAAATACCGGCTGGGCGAGTCGTTCCTGACGGTGAGCCTCACCGAGGCGTTCCGGGACAACTTCTTCAAGGTGGTGGCCGCCGTGGTCGAGCGGCCGGTCGCGGAGTCCGGTGGCAGGCGATGACGCCCGGTTCCGTGCTGACGATCGGGCACTCCGTGCACGACCTCGCGAACCTGGTGCGGCTGCTCCGCCGGCACAAGGTCACGGCCGTCGCCGACGTGCGCTCCGTGCCGCTCAGCCGCTTCACGCCGCAGTTCAACCGCGGCTCGATCGAGCGCGGCCTGCAGGACGCCGGCATCAAATACGCCTTCCTGGGCAAGGAACTCGGAGCGCGCACCGAAGATCTGAGTTGTTACGTCGACGGCCGGGTCCAGTACGACCTGCTGGCCAAGACGCCGGAATTCGTCGGTGGGGTCGAACGGCTCTTGAAAGGCGCGCGGGTCGAACGGATCGCGGTCATGTGCACCGAGGGTGAACCGCTGGATTGCCACCGGACGATTCTCGTGGCACGAGTGCTCGCCGGGCACGGCGTCGCGGTCGACCACATCCACGGCGACGGCAGGGTCGAGAGTCACGCCGAGGCGATGGAACGCCTCATGGCCATGTTCGGGTTGCTCGAGGAAGACCTGTTCCGCACGAGGGCGGAGCGGCTCGTCGAGGCGCTGAGTCGTCAAGAGGCGCGGATCGCGTACGTCAACGAAGAGCTTCGCGACGACGGGGCGGCGGAAGTATGACCATCTACACCATCGGGTTCACCAAGAAGACCGCGGAGAGGTTCTTCGGACTGCTGCGCGGTTCGGGTGCGGTGGGGCTCGTGGACGTGCGGCTGAACAACGTCTCGCAATTGGCCGGTTTCGCCAAGCGGGACGACTTGAAGTACTTCCTCCGCGAGCTCTGCGGCATGTCCTACGTCCACCGGACCGAGCTGGCGCCCACGCAAGCCATGCTCGACGACTACAAGAAGCAGGGCATCGGTTGGCCGGCCTACGCGAGCCGGTTCCTGGAGCTGATGCGGCACCGCGGCGTCGAGGACGCCGTCGCCCGCGACTCGATCGACAACGCCGTCCTGCTCTGCAGCGAGGACAAGCCCCACCAGTGCCACCGCCGGCTGGTCGCGGAGTACCTGGCGGAGCACTGGGGCGGCGTCGCGGTCGAGCACCTGGTCTGAGCCGACGCTCAGGGGCGCGCGGGAGGTTCGCTGACGGAAAAAGTGAGTTGGCGTCGGGATCCTCGGAGGTAGGGTTAGTGCGTTCGGGGCGCCGTTGCCTCTTTGTCGCGCCCGTCTTTCCTCTGGGGGATCCACGCATGACTTCCGCAGGTGTGTCCGACGCCGTGACGTCGCCGCCCGCGCTCACCCGCGCTGACCGCGCCGTCATCGGGGTGCTGCTGGTGGCCACGTTCGTGGTCATCCTGAACGAGACCATCATGGGTGTCGCACTGCCCGTGCTGCTGACCGAGCTCAACGTGACCGCCGCCGTCGGCCAGTGGCTGACGGCGGGCTTCCTGCTCACCATGTCGGTGGTCATCCCGATCACCGGCTACCTCATCCAACGCGTGTCGACGCGCGTGCTCTACGGCGTGGCGATGGGCCTGTTCAGCGCGGGCACGTTGCTCGCCGCGCTGGCGCCCGGCTTCGAAGTGCTCCTCGCCGCGCGCGTCGTGCAGGCCTGCGGCACGGCGATCATGCTGCCGCTGCTCATGACGACCGTCATGACGCTCGTGCCGCCCGCCCGCCGCGGCGCGGTGATGGGCAACATCTCCATCGTCATCTCCGTCGCGCCCGCCATCGGGCCGACGGTGTCGGGCGTCGTGCTGGACCTGTTCAGCTGGCGCGCGATGTTCTGGGTCGTGCTGCCGATCTCGGTGACCGTGCTGGTGCTCGGTCTGCGCTGGGTGACGCGCATCGGCGAGGCGAGCAGCGCGCCGATCGACATCCTGTCGGTCGTGCTGTCGGTGTTCGGCTTCGGCGGCCTGGTCTACGGCCTGTCGAGCATCGGGCACAGCGGCGGCGGGTCGTCGGCCACGCTGTGGGCGTCGCTCGCGGTGGGCGTGCTGGGCATCACGGCGTTCGTGCTGCGCCAGGTGCAGCTGCAGAAGCACGAACGGGCGCTGCTGGACCTGCGCACGTTCGCGTTCCGCACGTTCACGCTGGCCAGCGCGCTGATGATGGTGATGATGGGCCTGCTGCTCGGCGTCGTCACGATCCTGCCGATCTACACCCAGAACGTGCTGGCGCTCGACCCGCTCGCCACCGGCCTCCTGCTGCTGCCGGGCGGTCTGCTGATGGGGCTGCTGTCGCCGTTCGTCGGCCGCCTCTACGACCGGGTGGGGCCGCGCGTCCTGCTCATCGTCGGCACGGTCGCCACCAGCGGCTCGCTGTGGTTCGCCACGACGTTCGACGAGGGCACGCCCACGCCGCTCGTGCTGACGTTCCACCTCGTGCTGAGCCTGGGCCTGGCGTTCTCGTTCACGCCGCTGTTCTCGTCCGGCCTCGGCGCCCTGCCCGCCCGGCTCTACTCGCACGGCAGCGCGATCTTCAGCACGACCCAGCAGCTCGCCGCCGCGGCGGGCGTGGCGTTGCTGGTCAGCGTGATGAGCGCCCGTGCCGCCGACCTGGCCACGGCCGGTGAGGCGAAGCTCGGCGCGGAGATGGGCGGCATGCACGCCGCGATCCTGCTGGCGGCGATCCTGTCGCTGGTCGCGGTGGCCGGTTCGTTCATGATCAAGGCGGGCAAGGCGGAAGACGCCCCGCACTAGCGCCTGACCGCGGTAGTCCCACCGGCCCCGCGTCCACAGCCAACCAGGCTGAGGGCGCGGGGCCGGTGCCGTGCGGGGACCGCATTCGTGCCCGCGGCCGACCCGTCGCGGTTGTCGCAATTTGTTCATAATTGTGAATCCGCAGATTCCTCCGGGCGAGACATTGCGTGCTTCCAAAGGTGTGCGTTAACGTGCCTGGGACCGCTCCCAGAACGAGTTTCCGCAGTTCAGAAGCGTGAACTTGGGCCGCTCTGCGTCATACCAAGGGAGAAACAATGAGGTTTAACCCCTTTGTCGTCGCCACCGCAGTGGTCGCGGCACTCGCATTACCGGGCGCCATGGCGACCGCCGCGACCACGCACCACGAGGCCGAAAGCGCGCCCGCGGTGTGCGCGGGCACGATCGACAGCAACTGGTCCGGCTACTCGGGCACGGGCTTCTGCAACGCGGACAACGCCGTCGGCGCCTCCGCCCAGTTCACCGTCACCGCGCAAGCCGCGGGCGCCGCGACGGTCCTGGTCCGGTTCGCCAACGGCGGCACGTCCGCCCGGACCGCCGACCTCGTGGTCAACGGCTCCACGGTGCAGTCGGTGTCGTTCGAGGCGACCGGCGCGTGGTCGACGTGGGTCTCGAAGACCCTGTCCGTCACGGTGCCGTCGGGCGCCACCACGATCCGGCTCAGCCCCACCACCTCGTCGGGCCTGCCGAACGTCGACTACCTGGACTTCACCCAGGACGGCACGCCGCCGCCCGCCGACTCGCTGTACGTGGCCACCGACGGCAACGACAGCAACCCCGGCACCCTGGCCGCGCCGCTGCGCACCATCCAGCGCGGCGTCGACCTGGCCCAGCCGGGCTACACGATCCACGTCCGCGGCGGCACGTACGCGCCGAGCACCAACATCCAGCTGCTCAAGAACGGCACCGCGAGCCAGCCGATCACGTTGCGCAACCACAACGGCGAGCACGTGGTGATCGACGGCGAGAACATGCCGCACACGCCGGGCGCCGTCGGCTCCAGCATCCCGCGCCCGGAACGCGGCGCCGTGCACATCGAGGGCGACCACTGGCGGCTGATCGGCCTGGAGATCGTCCACGGCCCGTACGGCGTGTTCGGCCTGGACACCAACAACTCCGTCTTCGACCGGCTCGTCACGCGCGACAACTACGAGTCCGGCCTGCACCTCCAGGGCTCGTCGAGCAACAACCAGATCCTCAACCTGGACGCCTACGGCAACCGCGACCCGCGCAAGAACGGCGAGAGCGCCGACGGCCTGGCCATCAAGGAGGGCTCCGGCTCCGGCAACGTCGTGCGCGGCGCCCGCCTGTGGAACAACTCCGACGACGGCCTCGACTACTGGATGTTCTCCTCGCCGATCCTGCTGGAGAACAGCCTGGCGTGGGGCAACGGCTTCAACCGCTGGAACCTGCCCGACTTCACCGGCGACGGCAACGGGTTCAAGCTCGGCGGCAACGGCGTCGCCGCCAACCACACCGTGCGCAACACGATGACGTGGGACAACGCGGCGGGCGGCTTCGTCGACAACAACAACCCCGGCCAGCACCGGATCGAGCGCAGCACCGCGTGGGACAACCCGAAGACCGGGTTCCAGTTCGACCGCTCCGACAGCACGCTGACCAAGAACCTGGCGGCGGCCAACGGCTCGAACGTCTCGCTGGGCTCGAACTCCAGCGGCAGCGGCAACTCGTGGGACATCGGCGGCTCGTGGTCGTTCGCGAGCACGAACCCGGGCACGATCACGGGTCCGCGCACCGCCGACGGCTCGATCCCGTCCTCCACCTTCCTGCGCCCGAGCAACGGCGCGGACGTGGGAGCGCGCTTCTAGCGCCGTCGCACTGATCCTCGACCGAACGGCGGGGCCGGGTGACCACCCGGCCCCGCCGACCCCTGTCCGCAGCGCCCCGACTCGACGCGGCCCTCCCATGTGCCTATAGTGCTAGGTAGCTAGTTAAATGGAGGTAGTCGTGATCGAGTTCCACCTGGACGGCAAGTCGGGGCTGTCGCCGTACCAGCAACTGGTCCGACAGGTGCGGCACGCGTTGCGGCTCGGCCTGCTGAGCGAAGGCGACCAGCTGCCGAAGGTGAAGGACGTGGTGGCCGACCTCGCGATCAACCCGAACACGGTGCTCAAGGCCTACCGCGAGCTCGAGCACGACGGCCTGGTCGCCGCCCGGCCCGGGGTGGGCACCTTCGTGACGGGCACGCTGTCCGGCACCTCGCTCGCCGCGCTCGCCCCGCTGCGCCAGGACCTGCGGCGCTGGCTCGCCAAGGCCCGCCGCGCCGGTCTGGACGAGGAGAGCATCGAGGCGTTGTTCCTCACCACGTTTCGCGCCGCGGCCAAGGAGGACATAGCGTGACCGTGCTGCGCGCCCAGGGGCTGGGCAAGAAGTACAAGCGGCGCTGGGCGTTGACCGGGTGCACGCTGGACGTCCCGGCCGGGCACGTGACCGGGCTCGTCGGCCCGAACGGCGCGGGCAAGTCCACGTTGCTCGGCCTCGCCGCGGGCATGCTCGAACCGTCGAGCGGCACGATCGAGGTGTGCGGCGGCGTGCCGGGCAGCGGTCCGGCCCAGCTGGCGAAGGTCGGCTTCGTCGCGCAGAACACCCCGGTCTACGCGAACCTGACCGTCGAGGAGCACCTGCGCCTCGGCGCGCGTCTCAACCCCGGCTGGGACGACGAGCTGGCGCACGAGCGGATCGCGCGGATCGGGCTCGACCCGGCGCAGGCCGCGGGCAAGCTGTCCGGCGGGCAGCGCGCCCAGCTCGCGCTCACCCTCGGCATCGCGAAACGGCCCGAACTGCTGCTGCTGGACGAACCGGTCGCCTCGCTGGACCCGCTGGCGCGCCGGGAGTTCCTGCAAGACCTCATGGAAGCCGTGGCCGAGCACGGGCTGAGCGTGGTGATGTCCTCGCACCTGATCGCCGACCTGGAACGCGTCTGCGACCACCTCATCGTGCTGGTGGACTCCCGGATCCGGCTCACCGGCGACGTCGACGACCTGCTCGCCACGCACCGCAGGCTGACCGGGCCGCGCCGGGACGTCGACACCCTGCCCGCGGACCAGCGGGTCGTCTCGGTGCGCCACACCGACCGCCAGACGACCGTGCTGGTGCGCACGGAGGCGCCGATCCTCGACCCCTCCTGGGACGTCGGCGAACTCGACCTGGAGGACCTGATCCTGGCCTACCTGACCAATCCCGGCGTCGAGCGCCCGAACCTGGGGGTCGTCCGATGACGTGGTTGACGTGGCGGCAGCTGCGCTTCCCGGTGGTGTCGGTGTACGCGGCGCTCGCGCTGATCGGGGTGGGGCTGGCGGTCAGCCGCCCGGTCCGGGGAGGCTTCGGCGACCAGGAGTTCCCGTACCTCGGCAGCCTGCTGGCGGTGCAGCTGCTGCCGGCCGTCCTCGGCGTGTTCTGGGGCGTGCCCATGATCACCCGCGAGCTGGAGACCGGCACGCACAACCTGGTGTGGAACCAGAGCGTCACCCGCTCCCGGTGGCTCGCGGTCAAGCTCGGCGTCGGCGTGCCGGCCGCCATGGTCGCGGCCGGCGTGCTCAGCCTCGTCGTCACCTGGTGGGCCGATCCCATCGACTCGGCGGCGGCCCTCGAAACCGAGCGGAGCTTCGAGCCCCGCATCACGCCGCTGGTGTTCGTCGCACGGGGCATCGCGCCCATCGGCTACGCCGCGTTCGCGTTCGTGCTCGGCATCGCGGTGGCGATCCTGTTGCGCCGCACGGTGACCGCGATGGCGGTGACGCTCGTCGTGTACGCCGCCGTGCAGCTGGCGGTCCCGTTCGCGGTGCGGCCGCACGTGCTGCCGCCGGTCGAGGAGTCCGTGACGCTCACCGCCCGGAGCATCGCGGGCGTCCAGACGGAAGAGAGCCCGAACGGCTACGTGCCCCAGTCGTTGCGGGTGTTGGAACCCGCGGGCTCTTGGGTGCTGGCGAACGAGACCGTCGACGCGAACGGCGCCGTGGTGCGCCCGCTGCCCGCCGCGGTGGGCGACTGCATGCCTGCCGAGGGGACGGAACCACCCACCCTGGCGGACCTCGACCGGATGCGCGAGTGCTTCGCCCGGCTGTCCTACCTCGGCTACCGGCAGCACCTCGCCTACCAGCCGGCGAGCCGGTTCTGGCCGGCGCAGTGGGTCGAGCTGGCGGTGTTCCTCGCGTTGTCGGCGCTGGTGACGTGGTTCTGCTTCCGCCGGCTGCGCCACCTGTCCTGACCTGAAGTCACCTTCGTCGGCTGATGCCCGACGTGAGAGGAAGACCCATGCGCGGCCTCACGTTCCTGATCGCACTGACCCTCGTCCTGTCCGCCACGCCCGCGTCGGCGTCCGAGCCCGAGCCGTCCGACGCGACGCCGTACCTGCCCGCGCCGACCGGCAGGCACCCGGTGGGCACGACGTCGCTGCACCTGACGGACACCTCGCGCCTCGATCCCTGGGTGCCGACGACCGACCGGGAGCTGATGGTCTCCCTCTTCTACCCGGCGGCGTCGGCGCGCGGCCCGAAGAAGCAGTTCATGACGCTCGCCGAGTCGGCCGCGGTGCTCGAAGAGGCGGGCATCACCACCGTGCCGCCGGACGTGCTGAGCACGGTCCGGACCAATGCCGTCGTGGACGCGCGACCGGCCGGTCGCCGGCACGGCCTGCCGCTGGTCGTGCTGTCGCCGGGGTTCAAGCGACCGCGCGCCACCCTCACCTCGTTGGCGGAGGACCTGGCGAGCCACGGTTACGTCGTCGTCGTGGTCGACCACACCTACGAGAACGTCGCCACCACGTTCCCGGACGGTCGGGTCGCGCCGTGCGCGGCCTGCGGCAAGTACGACATCCCGTTCTGGGTGAAGCTCGGGGAGGGCCGGGCGGCGGACGTGTCGTTCGTGCTGGACCAGCTGACCGGGCCGCTGCGCCACCGGCCCGGCGCGAACCTGGTCGACGCCTCGCGGATCGCCATGGGCGGCCACTCCGTCGGCGGCGTGAGCAGCCTCGTCGCGGCACGGGCCGACCAGCGCATCCGCGCCGCGATCGACGTCGACGGCTCGATCATCACGCTCGGGACGGAACCGGAGCTGTCGCGCCCGGTCATGCTCCTGGGTCGGCAGAACGCCTACGAGCCCGGCGCGCCCGGTGGCTCGGCCGACACCTGGCAGGAGCACTGGCCGTCGCTGACCGGGTGGAAGCGGTGGCTGGTGGTGGCGGGCATGGAGCACCCGTCGTTCACCGACCTCGGCGTGGTGGCCGGGCAGTTGGGCCTGGACTTCGGCGAGGTGGGCTGGGAGCGCGGCGCGGCGATCACCCGCGCGTACGTGCGGGCGTTCTTCGACCTGCACCTGCGCGGTGAGCCGCAGCCGCTGCTGGACCGGCCGTCGGCGCGCTACCCCGAGGTCTCGATCGTCGAGTCGTCGAGCTGACCCACGAGCACCCGCTTCGCCGACTGGACGTGCTCCTCGGCGAAGCGGGTGACCTCGGCGGCGTCACCGGCGTCGAGGAGCCGGACGATCTCGCGGTGCTCGTCCACGACCACGGCGCGGTAGCCGTGGTAGCCGAGCCGGATCCGGGTGAGCTGGAACAGGTGCACCTGCGACCGCACCGCGTGCCACGCTTCGAGCAGCCGGCGGTTGTCCGCGGCGCGGTAGATCGTGTCGTGGAACTCCATGTCCAGCGCGAGCAGTTCGTCGCTCGGCGCGCCCTCGGCCAGCCGGTCCGCCATGGCGTCCACGAGCCGTCCGAGCGCGGCCAGGTCGACGCGGCCGATGGCGCCGCGTCCGGCCAGCCCTTCCAGCGCGGCGCGGACCGAGTACACCTCTTCGGCGTCCTTCGCGGTCAGGTCGATGACCCTGGTGCCGCGGTGCCAGGCGCTGCGCACCAGGCCTTCGCGTTCCAGCGCGGCGAGGCCCTCGCGCACCGAGCCGCGGCTGACGTCCAGCGACGCGGCCAGTTCCACCTCGCGCACCGGCGAGCCGGGCGGGAAGACGCCGGCGAAGATCGCGTCCCGGATCCGGTCGGCGGCCTCGTCCGCGAGGCCCCGCCGGTCGGCCTTGCGCAGCTGCATAATGTCGAATGTTGACATCAGCCGGACCGTTGGTCAAGGTGGGGGCATGAGACCCGGTTTCCACCTCGCTGTTCCCGTCGACGACCTGGCCAGGGCCCGCGAGTTCTACGGCGGTGTGCTCAAGCTCGAAGAAGGGCGCTCGGACGACAAGTGGGTGGACTGGAACTTCTACGGCCACCAGTTCGTGACGCACGTCGTGCCCGGCCCGCGCGGCGACTCCGGCCGCAACCCGGTCGACGGCCACGACGTGCCCGTGCCGCACTTCGGCCTGATCCTGCCGATCCCGGAGTTCCACGTGCTGGCCGACCGGCTGCGCGCGGCCGGCACCGAGTTCGTGATCGAGCCGTACCTGCGGTTCGCGGGCGAGCCGGGTGAGCAGTGGACGATGTTCTTCCGCGACCCGGCGGGCAACGCGCTGGAGTTCAAGGCGTTCAAGGACGAGTCGCAGGTGTTCGCCAAGTGAGCCGCGGTGTCCTGGTCACCGGCGGCAGCCGCGGCATCGGCGCGGCCATCGCGCGGGCCTTCCGGGACCTCGGCGACGAGGTCGTCGCGCTGTCCTCTTCGGACGTCGACCTGGCCGACCCGGAGGCGATCGAGCGGGTGGTCGACGCCGCCGCGGAGACCCTCGGCGGCATCGACGTCCTGGTCAACAACGCGGGCCTGGTCGAGCTGGGGTCGCTGGACCTCCCGTACGCGCAGTGGCAGGCGTTGTGGCGGCGCACGTTCGCGGTGAACGTGTTCGGCGCGGCCGACATGTCGTACTGCGTGGCCCGGCACATGATCGCGCGCGGCGTCCGCGGGCGGATCGTCAACGTCGGGTCGCGCGGCGCGTTCCGCGGCGAGCCGGACATGCCCGCGTACGGCGCGAGCAAGGCGGCGTTGCACTCGATGGGGCAGTCGCTGGCGGTGTCCCTGGCGCCGCACGGCATCGCGGTGGCGTCGGTGGCTCCCGGTTTCGTCGGCACCGACCGGGTGGCCGACATGGTGACCGACGAGGTGCTGGCGCAGAGCCCGTTCGGACGGGTGGCGAAGCCGGAGGAGGTGGCCGCCGCGGTGGTCTACCTGGCCTCGCCGGCGGCCGAGTGGGCGTCCGGCGCGGTGCTCGACCTCAACGGCGCTTCGTACCTGCGGACCTAGGAGTCGTGGTGAGTCGTTCCGGATCGGTCGGGGTGATGCTGCCCCGAGACCTCGCGCCGTCCCGAGTGCTGCCGTTCGCGCGGCGTGCCGACGAGCTGGGGTTCGACGAGCTGTGGGTGGTGGAGGACCTGGGTTTCCGCGGCGGGATCGCCCAGGCCGCGGCGGTGCTGGCGGTGACGGAGCGGATCCGCGTCGGCATCGGGCTGCTGCCCGCCGGCGCGCGCAACGCCGCGTTCGCCGGGATGGAGGCGGCGACGCTGGCCCAGCTGTTCCCCGGCCGGGTCGACATCGGCATCGGGCACGGCATGCCGGGGTGGATGCGGTCGGTGGGCGAGTGGCCCGCCAGCCCGTTGACGCTGCTGGAGGAGTACCTGGGCGCGGTGACCGCGTTGGTGCGCGGTGAGTCGGTCGAGCCGGGCGAGTACGTCCGGCTGGACGGGGTGTCCCTGGAGGCCGCGTGCGTGCCGGACGACCCGCCGCGCGTGCTGGCCGGCGTGCGCGGGCCGCGTTCGCTGGCGTTGTCGGGGCGGGTGGCGGACGGGACGGTCCTGGCCGAGCCGACGACACCGGAGTACGCGCGGGCGGCGCTGGCGCACATCGACGCGAGCAGGCCGCACCGCCTCGTCGGCTACAACGTGGCCGCGGTGCACGCCGACGCGTCGGTCGCGATCGACGCGGTCCGGGCCGGCCTGGAGTGGATCGGCGAGCCGGACTGGGCGCCGCACCTGGCCCCGCTGCCGTTCGCGGCCGAGTTCGCGGCGCTGCGGCGGGAGTGCGGCAGCCGGGAGGAGTTCGTGCGCAGGCTGCCCGCGGAGTGGGTGCGGCAGCTCGCGGTGACCGGCACGGCCGAGGACGCGAAGGCGCGCCTGGCCGAGCTGTTCGCGGCCGGTGTGGACAGTGCGGTGCTGTTCCCGATCGGGCCGGATCCGTCGGCGGCGATCGAAGAGCTGGCCGCGGTGCTGTAGACGCGCGCCGCGTTACGAGGTGGCGGCGTGGGCGTGGGCGTCCAGTGCCCGCGCCGTCGCCTCGTCGGCGGGCAGGTAGGCGACCAGGCGGTGGTCCTCGTCGCCCGGCACGGTCAGGGTTTCGTAGGCCAGGCGCAGCACGCCCGCCTCCGGGTGCCGCCACCGTTCGACGCCCGTGCCTCCCGGCACCGACCCGGCGGTGAAGCGGCGGCCGAACTCCGCGCCCACCGTGATCGACAGCTCTTCCGCCAGCACGGCCGCCGAGCCGTCACCCAGGTCCGCCGCCGTGCGGAGGGCGGCGGCGCGGTCGTCGGCCACCCGCTCCCAGTCCGGGAACGCCGTGCGCGCCCTGTCGTCGCCGAACACGAACCGCGCGAAGTTCGGCCGGTCGACGTCGAGCAGGCCGGCAGGCGCGGCCAGCAGGCGGAACCCGGCGGTCCAGGCGAGCAGGTCGTCCCGGGCGTCCGCGACGAACGCGGGCGTCCGCTCCAGCCGGTCGAGCAACGCCAGCACGGTGGGCCGCACGGGACGCGGCTCCGGGATCGCCGGGCACACCGCGCCGCCTCCCTTCACCAGCCGGTGCAGGTGCACGCGCTCGTGCGACGACAGCCGCAACGCGTCCGCCAACGCCCCGATGACCTGCGCCGACGGGTGGCGGTCACGCCCGCGTTCCAGCCGGGTCAGGTACTCGACGCTGACGCCGGCCAGCGAAGCCAGCTCCGCCCGGCGCAGACCCGGCGTGCGGCGGCGCGGCCCGGTCGGGAGACCCACCTCGGCCGGGGCGATCGCCTCCCGGCGGGCGCGCAGGAACCCGCCCAACGCGTTCATGGTCGCCGAGTCTAGGCGGAGGGGGACCCCGCGAGGGCCTCCCTCCGGCCGGCCCGCCGTCCCAGGCTGGGCGGCATGACCATGAAGTACCGCCTGTTCGGCCAGACCGGTTTGCGCGTGTCGGAACTCCTGCTGGGCACCATGACCCTCAGCGACCCCGTCGAGTCCCGCCGCATCGTGGACGCCTACGCCGACGCGGGCGGCAACGTGCTCGACACCGCGTCGGCCTACGGCGACGGCGAGGAGCTGCTCGGCTCCATCGTGGACCGACGCGACCGGTTCGTCATCGGCACGAAGTACACGTTGTCGCGCGACGCCGCCGACCCCAACGCCTCGGGCAACCACCGCAAGAACCTGACGGCCTCGCTGGAGCGGAGCCTGCGCCGGCTGCGCACCGACTACGTCGACGTCTACTGGGTGCACATCTGGGACCGGCACACCCCGGTCGAGGAGACGATGCGCGCCCTGGACGACGCCGTGCGCGCGGGCAAGATCCTCTACACCGGGATCTCCGACGCGCCGGCCTGGGTCGTCTCCCGCGCCAACACGCTCGCGCAGTGGCGCGACTGGACCCCGTTCGCCGGGCTCCAGGTGCCCTACAACCTGCTCAAGCGCGACGCCGAGCGCGAGCTGCTGCCGATGGCCGAGGCGCTGGGCCTGAGCGTGACCGCCTGGGCGCCGCTCGCGGCGGGCAAGCTGTCCGGGGCGGCCGGCAGGCGCGTGGACCCGGCCGGTCTCACCGAACGCGACCGTGCGGCGGCCCGTGCCGTCCGGGAGGTCGCGGACGAGCTGGGCGCACGCCCGGCGCAGGTGGCGTTGGCGTGGACGCGCGCCAAGTCCCGGGCGGTGCTGCCGCTGGTCGGCGTGAGCAGCGTCGAGCAGCTGACCGAGAACGTCGGCGCGCTCGACCTGACCCTGCCCGACGACGCGGTCCGCCGGTTGGAGGCCGCGGTGGAGTTCCGGCTCGGGTTCCCCGGCGACTTCATCGCCGAGTGCGAACCGTCCCCGTTCGTGTTCGGCGACACGGCCACCAGGGTCCAGCCGCGCTGACGCTCGGGCCGCTGTCACCGGCAGCCCCAGCGGTGCCGACGGGCACTCAGGGGTGTCGCAGCGCCCCGCCGACGACCGCGGTCACGGCCTGGTGCACGGCCTCGCGCTCCGGCCGTGCGCCGCGGTCGGCGAACAGCAGGTGCGCGGTGCCGATGAGGGTGGGTGCGAGCGCGTCGACCGGCGCGTCCGGTGCGATGCGGCCGAGGTCGCGTTCGGCGGCGAGGTAGGCCGCGATCATGGTCACCGCCTCCGTCAGCACCGGGACGCCGGCGGGCCAGGTCTCGCGCAACCGGGCCCGCAGGTCGTCCCGGAACGTCACCAGCGCCACGATCGCCACCGCGACCGACCCGAACAGGGCGGTCAGCGCGTCGGTGAGGTTGTCGGCGACCGTGCCGGCGCCCGCGGCCTCGCGCAGGGCGGCGGCCTGGGCGTCCATCCGGTCCACGCGGTCGAGCACGAACTCGGCCAGGAACGCGTCGAAGTCCTCGAAGTGCCGGTGCAGGACACCCTTGGCGACGTTCGCCTCGGTGGTGACGGACCTGCTGGTCAACGCGCTGGGCCCGGCGCGCAGCAGGATGCGGTCGGCGGCGTCGAACAGCTGTTCGCGCACGTCGCGGATGGCGACACCGGTCGGCACGGCGGTCCTCTCGGTTGACGAGTGGGCATGTGCCCACTCATAGTGGGCGCATGCCCACCCTACCTTCGGAACCACACCGCGCCCGTGCCCTGGCCGAGTCGTTCGGCACGGATCCCGAGCGCTACGACCGCGCCCGACCCTCCTACCCCGACGCCATGGTGCGGGCGATCGTCGCCGCGAGCCCCGGGCCGGACGTGGTGGACGTCGGCACGGGCACCGGCATCGCGGCCCGGCTGTTCCAGGCGGCCGGGTGCCGGGTGCTCGGCGTCGAGGTCGACCCGCGGATGGCCGCGTGGGCCCGGCGGCGCGGTCTGGACGTCGAGGTGGCCGGGTTCGAGGACTGGGACCCCGCCGGCCGCGTGTTCGACGCCGTCGTCTCCGGGCAGACCTGGCACTGGGTCGACCCGGTGGCGGGCGCGGCCAAGGCGGCCCGCGTGCTGCGGCCCGGCGGCAGGCTGGCCGTGTTCTGGAACGTCGCCCAACCGCCGCCCGACCTGGCCGAGGCGTTGGCCGACGTCTACCGCCGCGTGCTGCCGGACTCCCTGGCCGCCTTCTCGTCCACGACGACCGGGCACTCGCCGTTCACCACCAAGGCGGTCGACGGCATCCGGCAGTCCGGCGCGTTCGGCGACCCCGAGGAGTGGCGGTTCGACTGGGAACGGACCTACACCCGCGACGAGTGGCTGGACCAACTGCCCACCGCCGGCACGACCGCCCTGCTCACGCCCACCCAACTGGACGAGGTCCTGGCCGCCACCGCCGCCGCCGTCGACGCGGTGGGCGGCAGCTTCACGATGCGCTACACCGCCCTCGTCGTCACGGCCACGCGGTCGGGCGCGGACTAGGACGCCCCGCGAGTCGGGCGGGGACGCCTCACCGCAGCGGACCGGCGCGCTGGGCGGACGCCGGTCGGGTTACGTTCTCGGGCATGGCGGACGAACGGTCGCGTGAGGGCGGTCACGAGCCCGTGTGGGCGCGGTGGCGGCGTCCCGGGCCCACCGCGGCACAGCGGCGCAACGACGTCTGGGTGGCGCTCGCGGCGTTGGCGGGCGCCGTGGCGGTGACGGTCCTGATCAACAGCATGGGCGCGAGCCTGTGGGAGAGCGGGCCGCCGCTGGCCGAGCAGCTGGCCTGGGGAGCCGCGCTGACCCTGCCGCTGGTGGCGCGGCGGCGCTACCCGTTGACGGTGATGTTCGTCGTCGGCGCGCTGCTCATCGTGGTGCAGACGAGGCAGGTGGGGGACAACCTCGTCCCCTCGGTCGCGTTGTTCCTGGCCATCTTCAGCGCGGGCGCGTGGGGGCAGGACCGGACGCGGGCGCGGTGGGCGCGGATCGCGGTGATCGTGGCGATGTTCGGCTGGCTCGGGTTCGGGCTGGTGCGGTTCCTGGTGAGCCCCCTGCCGCCGTTCGAGGGCGCGGCCGGGCCGCTGGACCCGGTGCTCGCGACGGTGCTCTACGGCATCGGGTTCAACGTGCTGTTCTTCCTGTCCGCGTACTTCTTCGGCGAGATGGCGTGGGTCTCGGCACGTCGGCAGGCCGAGCTGGAGCACCGGGCCGAGCAGTTGCGCCGGTCGCAGGAGCAGAACACGCGGGGCGCGATCGTCGCCGAACGCGTCCGCATCGCCCGCGACCTGCACGACGTCGTGGCGCACCACGTGTCGGTGATGGGCGTGCAGGCGGGCGCGGCACGGCGGGTGCTCGACCGCGACCCGGAGCTGGCCCGCGAGGCGCTGCGGACCGTCGAGGACACCGCGCGCACGGCCATCGGCGAGCTGCGCGGCCTGCTGGGCGTGCTGCGGGCCGACCAGGAGGACGTGCCGGAGAAGACGGGCGAGACGTCGTCGCCGGGGTTGGACCAGCTGCCCGAGCTGGCCGAACTGGCGCGGTCGGCCGGGCTGGACGTGGAGCACGGCGTGTACGGCGAGCCGCGGCCGGTGCCGGAGGGCGTCGCGCTGTCGGTGTACCGGATCGTGCAGGAGTCGTTGACGAACGTGGTGAAGCACGCCGACGCGCGCAAGGCCGACGTGCGGGTGCGGTTCCTGGAGAACTCGCTGGAGGTCGAGGTGGCCGACGACGGCCGGGGTCCGAAGGGCACGTCGGCGGGCACGGCCGGGTTCGGCCTGGTCGGCATGCGGGAACGGGTCGCGGTGCACGGCGGCGAGCTGGAAGTCGGACCCCGCCGTGACGCCGGGTACCGGGTCCGTGCGAGGTTCCCGGCATGACGACCCCCTTGCGCGTGGTGCTCGCCGACGACCAGGACCTGGTGCGGGCGGGCTTCCGGGTGATCCTCGGCACCGAGGACGACATCGAGGTGGTCGGCGAGGCACGTGACGGCGCGGAGGCCGTGGACGTGGTCCGCCGGCTCCAGCCGGACGTCGTGCTGATGGACGTGCAGATGCCGGGCGTCGACGGGCTGGAGGCCACCCGGCGCATCCTCGGCCCGGACGGCGCGGGCAACCCGATCAAGGTCGTCATCCTCACCACGTTCGACCGCGAGGACTACCTGTTCGAGGCGCTGCGCGCGGGCGCGAGCGGTTTCCTGCTCAAGAACGCCTCGCCGGAGGACCTGGTCGACTCGGTGCGGGTCGTCGCCCGGGGTGACGCCCTGCTGTCGCCGGAAGTCACCCGGCGCGTCATCGCCCGGTTCACCGGACCTGCCCCCGCCACGCCCGCGCGGCGGCCCGCGGAGCTGACCGACCGCGAGTTCGAGGTGCTGGTCCACCTCGCCCGCGGCGCGAGCAACGCGGAGATCGCCGGCGCGCTGTACCTGGGCGAGACGACGGTGAAGACGCACGTGTCGCGCATCCTGGCCAAGCTGGGCCTGCGCGACCGCACGCACGCCGTCGTGTTCGCCTACGAGCACGGGATCGTGGAGCCGGGCCAAGGGGGTCCTCCGCGAGGATGACCCGCGGAGTCGATCTCGCGCCGGACGTGCCGGAGCCGGCCGCGACCTAGCGTTGCGGTCATGTTGACAGTGACGTCGGTGAACCGGAGCTTCGGCGACCACCAAGTCCTCGACGGGGTGTCCTTCGAGGTCCGACCCGGCCGCATGACCGGGTTCCTGGGCGCGAACGGGTCCGGCAAGACCACCACGATGCGCATCGTCCTCGGCGTCCTCGCCGCGCACGGCGGCACGGTCGCCTGGCACGGCTCGCCGGTGACCGGCTCGGTGCGGCAGCGGTTCGGGTACATGCCCGAGGAGCGCGGCCTGTACCCGAAGATGGGCGTCGCCGAGCAGATCGCCTGGCTCGGGCAGCTGCACGGCCTCGACAAGGACACCGCGCGGCGCAACACCGAACGGCTGCTCGACCAGCTCGAACTGGGGCACCGGGCGAAGGACAAGCTCGAAGAGCTGTCGCTGGGCAACCAGCAGCGCGCGCAGGTCGCCGCCGCGCTGGTGCACGACCCCGTGATGCTGATCCTGGACGAGCCGTTCTCCGGGTTGGACCCGATCGCGGTCGAGACGGTGCTCGGCGTGCTGCGCGAGCGGGCCGCGGACGGCGTGCCGGTGCTGTTCTCCAGCCACCAGCTGTCGGTGGTGGAACGGCTGTGCGACGACGTGGTGATCATCTCCGGCGGTCGGATCGCGGTCAGCGGCGCGCGGGACGAGCTGCGCACCCGGTACGGCACCACGCGGTTCGAGCTGGTCGTGGCGTCCGACGCCGGGTGGGTGCGCGACGTGCCGGGCGTCCGGGTGGTCGACGTGGACGGTCCGCGCGTGGTGTTCGAGCCGGACGGTGACCCCGGCGTGGACCAGGTGGTCCTGGAGGCCGCCCTGCGCCGGGGTTCCGTGCGCAGCTTCACCCCCGTCGTGCCGACGCTCGACGAGATCTTCATGGAGGCGATCTGATGACCGGCGTGACGGAGCGGGAGCCTGCCGGCGGGCGGCGTTCGCGCGAGCGGGGTTTCGCGGCGGCCACCCGGCTGGTCGCGGAGCGGGAGATGAAGACCTTCCTGCGCGCCAAGGGTTTCTGGATCGGCCTGGGCGTGATCGTGGTGGGGTTGTTCGCGATGTCGATCCTGCCGACCGTGCTCGGCGGCGGTGAGACCAAGGTGGCCACGGTCGGCACGCGGGCCGCGGAGGCGTTGACGGACACCGGTGTGGAGGTCCGCGCGGTCGACGACGTGGCCGCCGCCGAGGCGTTGGTCCGCTCGGAGGAGGTGGAGGCGGCGGTCGTGCCGGACACCACGGGCGAGTCGGCCACGGGCATCCGCGTGGTCGCGCTGGCCGACCCGCCGACCGACGTCGTGGCCGCTTTGCGCACCGCGCCGCCGGTCGACCTGCTCGACCCGGCCGAGGTCGGCCAGGGTCAGCGGCAGCTCGTGATCATGGTGTTCGCCCTGGTGTTCCTGATGTTCGGGATGAGCGGGACGGCCATCGCGCAGAGCACGGTCACCGAGAAGCAGACCCGGATCGTGGAGATCCTGGTGTCGACGGTGCCGGTGCGCGCGCTGCTGGCGGGCAAGATCGCGGGCCACTCGCTGCTGACGATCGGCCAGGTGGTGGTGATCGCGGTGGCCGCGCCGGTGGCGTTGCGGCTGGGCGGGCACTCGGAGCTGCTGGCGCTGGTGGCGCCCGCGCTGGGCTGGTTCGTGCCGTTCCTGGTGCTCGGCTTCGTGCTGCTGGCGGCGATGTGGGCGGTCGCCGGGTCGTTGGTCAGCAGGCAGGAGGACCTGGGTTCGAGCATGGGCCTGGTGATGCTGCTGGTGATGGGCCCGTACTTCGGCGTGATGTTCTTCTCCGACAACGTCGCCGTGCTCACCGTGCTGTCGTTCCTGCCGTTCTCGTCGGCGATCGCGATGCCGGTGCGGCTGTTCGCCGGCGACGCGGCCCTGTGGGAACCGCTGCTGGCCATGGGTTTGCTGGCCGGGACGGTCGTGCTGACCGTGCTGCTGGCGAGCCGGGTGTACTCGGGGTCGCTGCTGCACACCGGCGGCAAGCTCGCGCTGGCCAAGGCGTGGGCCAGGGAGGCGTAGCTCAGGCCTTGGCCCGGGCGAGCTTGGCCAGCAGTTCCAGGAGGATGCCCCGCTCGCCGGGGGTGAGCGGGGCATCCGGGGTCTGCGCCACGAGCGCGACCAGCTTCTCCGCCTCGGCGGGCAGGCCACCGTGGTCCGCGTCCGGCCGGGTGATCAGCACCGCGTCGAACGCGGCCTCGCGGTTGCGCTCGGACAGCCCCTCGGCGCCCGGCGCGTCCGGGTTGCCGATCAGCAGGATCGTCGTGCCGACGGTGGCGGCGTGGACGGTCTGCACGGCCTGGTCCACCGTGACGCGCAGCAGGCCCGCCTCGGCGATCCGCTCGACGATCCGGCGGAGGATCCGCTCGCCCTCCAGCGCCGCCGGGTGCTGCCCGGTCCGCACGCCGCCGTACATCAGCCCGTAGAACGCGGGGTTGCGCAGCCCGAACTCGACGTGCCCGTTCCAGCCGCGGCGGAGGTCGGCCACCGGGTCGGCGGACGGGCGACGCCTGCGCTTCTCCGCGAGGTAGCGCTCGAACCCGTCGGCGACCACGGCGTCGAGCAGGCCGCGCTTGTCGCCGAAGTAGTGGTAGACGGTCGGCGGCGTGACGCCTGCGGCGGCGCACACGTCCCGGATCGACGTGCCCTCGATGCCGACCTCGCCGACCAGGGCCGCCGCCGCCGCCAGGATGCGCTCCCGCGCCTGCTGCCCGTCACTCATGTAACCGCACTATACCGGTGCTTGTCACCGTTATAGAAGGCGTCTAACGTCGCTATAGAGGCGATGTAACGACGTGCAAGCGGAGGTTGCGATGCGACGATGGACCGCCCTGGCCGCGGGCGTGGCGCTGGTGGCCGCCCCGACGGCCCACGCCCACCCCGAACACGGGACGCCCGGCGGCACGCCACCGGCGGCCGTCTACGGCGACGGCTGGAAACCCTTGGCGCCGATCGCCGGCGGGCCGCGGCAGGAGCACAGCGTCGCGGCGCTCGACGGCAGGGTCTACGTCATCGGCGGCGTCGTCCCGAACGCCGGCGGCGGGGTCGTCACCACGGACCAGGTCGAGGTCTACGACCCGCGGACGGATCGCTGGTCGGAGGCGGCGCCCCTGCCGGTGGCGATGAACCACCCGAACGTGGCGGCGGTGGGCGGTCGGCTCTACGTCGTCGGGGGGCTGTCCGGCGGCACGTCGTGGCGGGCGTTGCGCGACAGCTTCGTCTACGACCCGCGGACGGACCGGTGGACCGCGCTGCCGCCGATGCCCGCCGGGACCGAGCGCGGCAGCGCCGCCATGGGCGTGCGGGGGACGAAGATCTACCTCGCCGGTGGCATGCGGACGTTGACGCCAGGGCCGGGCGGGTTGCAGGACACCGTCGACGCGGTGTCGTCCTACGACGTCGTGACCGGTCGCTGGGAGTCGTTGCCCAGCCTGCCCGAGGCACGCGACCACGTGGGCGGCGCGATCCTCGGGTCGACGTTCTACGTGCTCGGCGGACGCGACCGGGGCCAGGCGAACGTCCGGGACACCGTGTACGCGCTCGACCTGCGCACCCGCCGCTGGACCGGGCGGGCCCCGATGCCGACCGCCCGGGGCGGCATCGCGACCGCCGTCGTCGGCCACCGGATCCACGCGTTCGGCGGCGAGGGCAACCACGCGCCCGGCGCGAACGGCGTCTTCGCCGAGCACGAGGTGTACGACCCGGCCCGCGACCGCTGGGAGCGCCTGGCCCCGATGCCGGTCCCGCGCCACGGCACGGCCGCCGTCGCGGTGGGCGGCACGATCCACCTCCCCGGCGGAGGCGTCACGGGCGGCGCGGGTCCGGTGGCCGTGAACGACGCCTACCGCCCCGGCTCCCGCTGACCTGGAACGGCTGACGTTCCCTTGACCGACGATCCGGCCGACCCCACCGGTGTTCGGCGACACCGTTCCGCCTGGTCGAGCCAGTGCGTTCGACCCCCGCACATCGAACGCCCCCGAGCGCGGCCCGCGCCACCACCACCCGCCCGCGCCGTCGCCGGCCGACCGTAAAGTCACGGCCACTCCCACAGCGCCGTGAACGCGGCGGCGCGCTGCGGGCAACACCTGGTGTGAGGATCATGACCGAGCACGCCGGCGGCGGGGCTGCCGACGCCGACGACCGGCCGGACCTGTCCGGACCGCACCCGTCGCGGCTCTTCGGGCAGCTGTTCGACCGGCACTCCCGGCCGCTGCACCGCTACCTGGCGCGCCGGGTCGGCGACCTGGCCGACGACCTGGTCGGCGAGACGTTCCTGATCGCGTTCCAGACCCGCGCCGGCTACGACCCCGGCCGCGGCACGGCGCGTTCCTGGCTCTACGGCATCGCCACGAACCTGCTGCGCAGACACGTGCGGCAGGAGGTGCGCGGGTTGCGCGCGGCGGCACGGGCGGCCGGGTCGGCGGCGGGCGCGGAGGGCCACGAGAACCGGGTGGCCGACCAGGTCGACGCCTCGGCGCGGGCCCGGCTGCTGGCCGGCGCGCTGGTCGAGCTGGACACCGGCGACCGGGACGTGCTGCTGCTGACCAGTTGGGCCGGGCTGGACTCGAACGAGGTCGCCGAGGCGCTCGGCATCCCCGTCGGCACGGTCCGCTCCCGCCTGCACCGCGTGCGGCGGCGGCTGCGGTCGCACGCGTCGACCACCGAACACACGAGGAGCGGCGATGAGTGACGACAACATCCGCCGCGTCTGGACCGAGGACGAGCTGGACTCCGCGCTGGACGCCTTGCACGCCGACGTCCGCGCGGACGAGCCGGTGCTCGCCAGGACCAGGGCGGCGCTGATCGCGACCATCGAGCAGGGGGAGCCGGAAGTGACCACGACGCAGGAGCACCGACCTCGCCGGTCGACCAGGCGGTGGCTGGCCGGTGCGGCGGTCGTCGTCCTGCTGGTCGCCGGCGCGCTGATCGCGCAGACCGTGTCGTTCGGCCCTCCCGCGCCGGCGACCGCCGAGGCCGTGCGCACGCTCGACCGCGCGGCGGCCCAGTCGGTCGGCGCGGTGGACGAGCCCGTCGGGCCCGGCCAGTACCGCTACGTCGCCACGCACGCCTGGTGGATGGGCACCTCCTCGGTGGAGGGGAAGGTCTTCGCCCGGCTCACGGAGCACCTGCTGGAGACGTGGGCGCCCGCGGACCCGCGCGACGAGTGGATGCTGCGCCGGGACGTCACCGGCAACGAGCAGTGGGTCCTCGGCACCAAGGAGGAGGCCGAGGCGGCCGGCGTGGCCGGCCGGCGCGATGGTCAGCGCGGCGGCCAGCCCGGCGGCCGGCCCGGCGGCCAGGGCGGCGGCCAGCCCGAGGGGGAGTGGCGGGCGATGTGCGGCGACTTCTTCGGCGAGTCGAAGTGCGAGGACCCCGGTTCCTGGCAGAACCCGACCGCCGAGTGGCAGGCGGGCCTGCCGACCGACCCGGACGCGTTGTTCGCGCGGTTGCGGGCCGACGCGCCGGTCAACGACACAGGTGACGCCGCGCTGTTCGCCTACGCCGCCGACGCGTTGCGCAGCGGGCTGGTCGGCAAGGACGTGCGTGCCGCCCTCTACCAGGCGCTGACCAGGATCGACGGCCTGGAGGTGACCGAGGAGCGGGCCAACCTGGGCGGTCGCGTCGGCATCGCGCTGGGCGTCGACGACGGCGAGCGGCGCCGGGAGATCATCATCGACCCGGAGACGGGCCGGTTCATCGGCGAGCGGCTGGTCGCCACCGACGACGTGGCGGACTTCGAGGCCGGGACCGTGCTGGAGTTCACCGCCGTGACCACGGGGGTCGTGGACGCCATGGGGGTGCGGCCCGCCGGCTGATCAGGCGGTTCGAAGGGCCCGTGCGCTCGGGGGCGCGCGGGCCCTTCGCCGTGGTCACGCAAAGTTACGGGCAACGGGGTGCGTGCGGACGCCGTATAGGAGGTGACCGAGTGGAGGAGGTGTCACGTGCACGATCGGGACCGCGAGTTCCGGGCGTACTTCGAGGCACGGGCGGCCGTCGTGCGGCGGACCGCTTTCTTGTTGTGCGGCGATTGGCACCGGGCCGAAGACCTGGCGCAGACCGTGCTGGCCAAGGTCTACGTGCACTGGGGGCGGTTGGACCGGGACGGACGGGTCGACGCGTACGTGCGCAAGGTGTTGGTGCGGGCCGTGATCGACGAGTCGCGGTGGCGGGGGCGGCGACCGGAGACGGTGGTCGAGGCGGTGCCGGAGGTGGCCGCGGCGTCGACGGGGGTCGAGGAGGCCATGGACGTGCGGCGGGCGTTGGCCGCGCTGCCGCCGCGGCAGCGTGCCGCGGTCGTGCTGCGGTACTGGGAGGACCTGCCGGTCGCGGAGACGGCGGCGGCGCTCGGCTGTAGCGAGGGAACGGTGAAGAGCCAGGTGGCCAAGGGGTTGGGCGCCCTGCGCCGTGCGCTGGCGACCAAGCGGACCGTGCTGTGGGAGGGCTCGTGAGCGACGAGGTGCGGGACATGATCAGGTCGGCGTTGGCGGACGAGCCCGCGTTGGGCCTGGAGTTCGAGCAGGTCGTCGAGGACGGGCGCAAGCGGCGGGCACGTCGGCGGCTCGGCGCGCTGACCGCCGCGGCGGTGGGTGTCGTCGCGGTGGTCGCGGTCGCGGTGAGCGGGACGTTCGCGCCGACCTCGGCCCCGCCCGCCGGGATGCTGTCCACGTCGCCGACGACCGTGACGTCGTCCGTCGCGGCAACGCCCGGCTGTGTCACGGAGTCGATGACCGGGGGTTTCCCCGACCTGCCGCGCGGCACGGCGACACCGGCGGAGCTGGCCGAGTCGGGTCGGCTCACCGAGGCGTTCCGGCAGTTCCCGCTGCCGCTGCCCGCGGGGGTCGAGGCGACGCCCCTGCGGTTGTGCGCCATCGACGGCAGCTGGGGCGGCGACTTCCGGCTCACCGGCGACCGGTCGGTCTTCGTCTACGTCCGACCGCTCGGCGGCCAGCCGCCCGCCGGGTGCGTCCTGTACACGCCGGAGACGCGGTGCTCGGCCAAGGTGCTGCCGGACGGTTCGACGGCACGGGTCACCGTGGAGCCGGGTGCGGAGGCGACGCTGGTCAGCGCCGACGTGTGGCGTGCCGACGGCACGTACGTGCGCGTCACGGAGACCGGCGGCAGGGGCTCGGTGACCAGGGTCCTCGACGACGACCAGCTGACCGCCATCGCCGCCGCGCCGCAGCTGAAGGTGCAGGTGGCGGGCGGCCCGGTGCCTCCCGCCCCGTCGGACCAGCGCGCGGCCCAGCTGGGCTCGGTGCTGGCTGCCGTCATCCCGCCCGGTCTGAAGGTCGAGCGGACACCCGCCGACGAGGCGCTGATGTTCCGCGTCCGGCAGGGCGGCTACCGCGCCCTCGCGAACCTGACCGACTCGGCGGGCACCGGCTGGGTGATGGTGAACCTGGAGAAGCCCGGCGCCGGCGAGGTGGACTGCGGCGGTCGTGCGACGTGTCGCCTGGTCGACCTGTCGGGTGGCCGCAAGGCGGCGCTGGACACCGTCGTGGAGGGCGGCGTGACCCGGCTGTCGCTGAACGCGAAGGCGGCGGACGGCACGTGGATCAGCGTCCAGACCTCCAACGTCGCGGACACCGGCGGCGCGTCCGACGCCCCGACCCGGCCGAACCCGCCGCTGGCGGAGGCGGACCTGGTCCGGATCGCGGAGCTGCCGCACCTGCACTGGTGATCGTGGGTGCGGGCGCGTCGTCCGAGGGGTCGATCGCGCCCGCACCACCGATCCGGCCAGTGCCGGTCATGGCACCAGCGTCGAATTCGGTTCGACCGCGTTCGAGGCCCTGACGGCGAGCCGCGTCCCGCCCGGGGTGGGAGACTCGGCGTGATCAGGGGAGAGGGGACCACGCCGCATGCCTTCGATCGCCGTCACGGGCGCCACCGGCCACCTCGGTGGACGTGTCGCCCGCCGCCTCGCGGACGCCGGGCACGCCCAGGTGCTGCTCGTCCGCGACCCGTCCCGCGCGCCGGACCTGCCCGGGGCCACCGTGGCCAAGGCCGGGTTCGCCGACCACGACGCCGTGCGCCGAGCCCTCGACGGCATCCCGACCGTCCTGATGGTCTCGGCTTCCGAATCGGTGGACCGCGTGGACCAGCACCGCGCTTTCATCGACGCCGCGGCCGCCGCGGGTGTCGCCCACCTCGTCTACATCTCGTTCGCGGGCGCCGCGCCGGACGCCACCTTCACGCTCGCGCGCGACCACTGGGCCACCGAACGGCACATCGAGGCCAGCGGCCTCGCCTTCACGTTCCTGCGCGACAACCTCTACGCCGACTTCCTGCCCGGCATGGTCGGAACGGACGACGTGCTGCGCGGCCCCGCCGGCGACGGTCGGGTGGCCACCGTGGCGCAGGACGACATCGCGGACGCCGCCACCGCCGTGCTCACCGACCCGCAGGCCCACGCCGGCCGCACGTACGACCTCACCGGCCCCCAGGCCCTGACGTTGCACGAAGTCGCCCGAGTGCTGTCCGAAGCCACCGGCCGGACGATCACCTACCACCCCGAGACCGTCGAAGAGGCCTACCGCTCACGCGCGGGGTACGGCGCGCCCGACTGGCAGGTCGACGCCTGGGTCTCCACCTACACCGCCATCGCGAACGGCGAGCTGTCCGAGGTGAGCGACGCCGTGCCCACCCTCACCGGCCACCCCGCCACGTCGTTGGCGGACCTGCTCCGCCGACGACGTGACGGGTGACCTGATATCTCAGCGTGCCAACGGGATCTCGAAGTGGACGGTCTGGAAGCTAATCGGGTCGCCGTCACGCGCGTCGTGCACCTCCTCGGCCACGGAACGCCAGAACGGCTCGGCCCCCGCGATCCTGGTGTCGGTGTGCAGGTACAGCCGTTCGTAGCCCGGCGTGCCCGCGACGAACTCCGTGGCCATCGCGACCAACGCCCGCGCCAACCCCGAGCGCCGGTGGTCCGGCCGCACGTACACGCGGAACAACTGCGCCGTGCTGCCGTCCGGGTAGCGCTCGGCCAGCCACGCGGGGTGCGGCGGGCTGGCCGGAGCCGTGGCGCGGACCCCGGTGGTCGCCACCACCTCGTCCCCCTTGACCGCGACGAACAACGCGTGCCGCTCGGGCCGCAGGTACGCGCCGTCGAGGTCGACCACGTCACGGTGCCACTCGGGCCGGTAGCCGTAGCCGAACTCCTGGTAGAACGTGTCCAGCATGACGCTGCGCGCGCCGTCCACATCGGTGGGCGAAGCCAGGCGGACCTCGTAGGGCCCTACTTCGCGGTGGTACACGGTCATGTCTTCCTCTCCTCTGTTCCTTCCATGGAGCGGCCCAGCAGGCCGATGGTCACCGGATGGGTGGGGGAGCCAAGGACGTCGCCCGCCGGCCCTTGTTCGACGACGTGCCCCTGGTGCAGCACGGCGACGCGGTCCGCGAGCCGCGCGACGACGGCCAAGTCGTGGCTGATCAGCACGACGGTGCAGGTCAGCGCGGCGAGCTGGTCGAGCAGGCTCGCCTGGGTCAGGGTGTCGAGACCGGACGTGATCTCGTCGCACACCAGCACGTCCGGCCGGGCCAGCAGGGCACGCGCCAACGCCGCCCGCTGCAGTTCGCCGCCGGACAGCGCGGCGGGCCGGCGGGTCACGGTCGCCTCGTCCAGCCCGACGGCCGCGAGTTCCGCCAACGCCGCCGAACGCGCGTCGGCGACGCCTCCGAGCCGCACGGCGGTCCGGCCGACCTGGTCCAGCACCGTCCGGTAGGCGTCGAACGACGCGCGAGCGTCCTGGAACACGTACTGCACGGCCGCCAACTGGGCCCGTGAACGGCGGCGCAACGACCGGGGCAGCAGGCGACCGTCGAGCAGCACGTCACCGGTGAACCCGGCGTGCAGCCCGGCGAGGCACCTGGCCAGCGTGGTCTTGCCGCTACCCGACCGCCCCACGACGGCGAGGCACTCACCCGCGCCCACCCGCACGGCCACGTCGTGCAGCACCGTCGTGGCGCGGTGGCGGGCCGTCACCGCACGCGTCTCCAGCCGGGCGGGCGCGACCGGCCGTTCGGCGGACACCGTGACCCGGGGTTGTGCCGCGACCAGCGCGGCGGTGTAGGCCGACCGCGGCCGGTCGAGCACGTCGGCCATCGGGCCCGCCTCCACCACCTGACCGGCCCTCAGCACGACGACCTCGTCCGCCAACGCGCGCACCACGTCCAGGTCGTGCGTGAGCAGCACCAACGCCACCCCCTGCGCCACGACCGACGACAGCTCGTCCACGACCTCCGCCCGCGTGATCGGGTCCTGCCCGGTGGTGGGCTCGTCCGCGACGAGCACCGCCGGGTCGCCGATCAGCGCCTGCGCCAGCACCACCCGCTGCTGCTGGCCGCCGGACAACTCGTGCGGGTACCGGCGCAGCAGCTCCACCGGCACCCGTGCCCGGCGCAACGCGGACGTGATCAGCGCGTCGCGGTCGCCGGCGTGCAGCGCGGCGATCTCCCGGAACACGCCACCGAGCCGCCGCACCGGGTTCAGCGCCGCCGACGGCTGCTGCGGCACGAACCCGACCCGGCCGGTCACCGTGATCCGCCCGCTCACCGTCACACCCGGCGCGTGCTCGCCGAGCAGCGCCAGTCCCGTGGTGGTCTTGCCGCTGCCGGACGCGCCGACCAGTGCCACCACCTGCCCGGCGGACAGCGCGAAGCTGACGCCGTCGACCAGCGTGTGCGACCCGGCGACCGCGCGCAGGCCCTCCACGTGCACCACCGGCGTCACGTCCGCGCCTCCGCCTTCAGCGCCCGGTCGAACACCAGGTTCAGGCCGACCGACAACGCCACGATCAGCAACGCGGGCACGACCACCGCCCACGGCTGGAGGAACAGCCCCACCCGGTTGCGGTCGACCATGACGGCCCAGTCGGCGGCGTCCGGCGCGACACCCACGCCCAGGAAGCTGGCCGACGCGACCAGGTACAGCGCGCCCGTCAGCCGCACGCCCAGGTCGGCAGCCAACGTCCGGAGCATCGACCGTCCCGTGTAGACGATGGACGTCCGCCACCACGTCTCGCCCTGCAACCGCATCGCCTCCAGCGCCGGACGTCCGGCGATCTCCAGCGCGGCGGCCCGCGAGATCCGCGCCACGTCGGGGAAGTTGACCAGCGCCACCACCGCGACGAGCACCGTCAGCCCCGGCCCGGCGATGGCGGCCACCAGGATCAGCACCAGCAACGACGGCACCGCGAGCAGCAGGTCCAGTGGCCGCATCAGCACCTCGTCCACGATCCGCAGGCGGGTCATCGCGGCGACCACGCCCCACGGCACGCCGAGGAAGTACGAGAACACCGTCGCCAGCACCGCCACGAGCACCACCGTCTGGCCGCCCGCGAGCACCTGGTGCCACACGTCCCGGCCCACGAAGTCCGTGCCCAGCGACGAGTTCTCCACGAACGGCGCGCCGCGGGTCAGCTCGTCCGGCACGAACCACGGCCCCACCAGCGCCAGCGCCAACGGCACCAGCACCAGCAGCCACCCGACGCCCCTCACGCGATCGCCACCGATCGCGGCGCGAGCCGGAACACGAGCAGGTCCGCGACCAGGTTCACCACCACCGTGGTCACCGCGAACACCACCGCCAGGCCCTGCACCACCGGCAGGTCGCGGCCCGCGACCGCGTCCACCAGGACGGTGCCGAGACCGGGGATGACGAACACCGCCTCGACCACGATCACGCCGCCGAGCAGCCAGTCGGTGGTCCGCGCCACCTGCTGCACGGCGGGCGCCAGCGCGGTCGGCAACGCGTGCGCGAACCGGATCCGCGTCACCCCGATGCCCAGCCGCCGCGCGTGCCGGACGTGGTCGGACGCCAGCGCGTCGATCATCCCGGCCCGCACGAGCCTGCTGATCGAGCACAACGGCCGCGCGACCAGCACCACCAGCGGCAGCACCAGCACGGCGGGCTGCCCGAGCAGGTCGGCGCCCACCGCCGTGGGCGGCAGCCACCGCAACTGCACCCCGAACAACGCGATCAGCACCACGGCCAGCGCGAACTCCGGGATCGAGTGCAGACCCACGGTCACCGTCGTGACCACCCGGTCCAGCGGACCGCCCTCGCGCAACGCCGCCAGCACGCCCAGCAGCACCGACAACGGGATCAGCAGCACCAGGGCGAGCACCGCCAGCACGAGCGTCGGACCCAGCCCGTCGTGCAGGAACTCGGCCACCGGCCGCCCGGAGATCAGCGACACGCCGAAGTCGCCCCGCGCCAACCCCCCGACCCACTCGCCGAACCGTTCGAGCGGCGGCCGGTCCAGCCCCATCGCGGCCCGGATCTGCTCGATCCGCTGCGGATCCGGGTTGTCGCCGGCCAACGCCACCGCCGCGTCCCCCGGCAGCGCCTGCACCAGCAGGAACACCACCGTGACGACGGCGAGCACCTGGACCAGGCCGATGGCCAGCCGGCGGGCCGCGTACCGGCGCAAGCTCATCCCAGCCACACCTGGTCGAACCGCGCCCAGTCGAGCGTGTTCGCGGGCGCGGTGGAGATGCCGCCGACGTTGGGCGCGGCGCCGACGATCCAGTCCGCGAAGCCCCACATCAGGTAGCCGCCCTCGGCGTGCAGGGACCGCTGCAGCTCGCGGTACACCTCGCCGCGCTGCTTGTCGTCCACAGTGGACACGGCCTTGTCGTACAGCGCGTCGAACTCGGGACGGGCCCACTTGGTCACGTTGGTGCCCGAACCGGTCAGCAGCCGTTGCGCGATGTGCGTCTCGATGGGCATCGCACCGGACCGGAAGCTCGACATGGAGCCGTTCTTGAGCGTGTCGGCCCAGTAGCTGTCCTTGTTGCCGGTGACCACCTCGACGGTCAGCCCCGAGCCCTTGACCTGGTCGGCGAACACCGTGGCGGCCTCGACCATGCCGGCCGCGGCGGTGGACGTGTCCAGCTTGACCGTGAGGCCCTCGGCGCCGGCGCGGCGGATCAGGAACTTCGCCTTGTCCAGGTCGCGGGTGCGCTGTGGGATGTCGTCGGCGTAGTGCTGGTAGCCCTTGCCGAACAGGTCGTTGCCCACCTGCCCGGAGCCCGCCAGCACCGACTCGACCAGCTGCGGCCGGTCGGCCAGCAGGAACATCGCCTCGCGCAGGTCCCGGTTGTCGAACGGCGGCCGGTCCAGCTTCATCGCGAACGCCTGCACGGCGCTGTTGGGCGCGCGGTGGATCGCCATCCGGTCGCCGGCCGCGTGGCCGCGCGCGGTGGTCGGGGTGAGGTCGTGCGCGTACTCGACCTGGCCGCCGAGCAGCGCGTTCGCCCGCGCCGACTCCTCGTTGGCGATCACGAACTC
Source organism: Saccharothrix sp. NRRL B-16348 (assembly GCF_001280085.1). Taxonomy (GTDB): domain Bacteria; phylum Actinomycetota; class Actinomycetes; order Mycobacteriales; family Pseudonocardiaceae; genus Actinosynnema. The sequence continues at coordinate 119,813 of NZ_LGED01000232.1, forward strand.
CAGCTCGTCGAGGTGCGGCGCGCCCTCCCAGTACCCGTCGTGCCGCTTGAGCAGCACCGACTTGCCCGGCTCGAACGACACGAAGCGGAACGGACCGGAGCCGACCGGCGCGGTGAAGTCCTCCGTGCCGGCGGGCACGATGTAGGCGCCGAACGCCGCCAGCACGTTCGGGAATTCCACGAACGGCCGCTTCAACGCGAACTCGACCGTCCGCTCGTCCACCGCGCGGCTGTTCGGCAGGTCGATCAACGCGAGGCTCGACTTGGCCCGGAACGCGCGGGCGGGGTCGAGGATGCGGGCGTAGCTGGCCAGCACGTCGTCCGCGCGCACCGGCTTCCCGTCGTGGAACGTGGCCTGCCGCAGGGTGATCCGCCAGCGGGTCAGGGTGGCGTCCGGTTCCCACTTCTCGGCGAGTCTGGGCTGGGCGGAGACGTCCGGGCCGAGGTCGGCGAGCTTGTCGTACAGCGCCTTGGACCGGGCGGCCTCCACGAACAGGTTCGCCAGGTGCGGGTCCAGCACCTCCTTCGCCCCGCCGCCCGCGAACGCGGCGCGCAGCCGGCCGCCGGTGCGCGGGGTGGACGCGGAGGTGACCGGTTCGGCGGTGCCGCAGCCGGCGAGGGCGGCGATCGAGAGGCCGGCGGTGAGGCCGAGGAAACCGCGGCGGTTGAGGGGGTGCATGGCGTTCCTTTCAGTGGCGCAGGCGCGCGACGAGGTGCAGGCGGTCGCCGGACAGGGCTTCGCCGAGGTCGGCGTCGGCGGTCCACGGCTCGTCCGTCCGCGGGCCCGGCGAGTCGAACAGGGCGAGCACGTCGAACCCGGCGTGGTCGAGGAAGTGCCGCAGCTCCTGCGGGAACAGCAGCCGCCACGCCGAGCGCTGCACGAGCGGCTGCGCGCCGGGCCACCACCACTCGCGTCGGCGGCGCAGCAGTTGGCCGGCGTGGTCGATCCAGAGCCTGGTGTGCGAGGTGTAGGAGACGCCTTCCCAGGTGACCGTGCGGGTGCGGACGCCGTCGAGCAGCTCGGTGTTGCCGAGGAAGAACGCGCCGTTGCGCATCTCCGCCACCAGCACGCCGCCCGGTTCGAGGTGGTCGCGGCAGCGGCGCAGGAACTCGTCCAGGTCGGCGTTCGTGTGGCAGTAGAGCAGGGCGCTGTCCAGGCACGTGATCACGTCGAAGCGCCGGCCCAGCGCGAACGACCGCATGTCGCCGAGCACGAACTCGACCGCCGGGTGGTGCGTGCGGGCGTACTGGACCATGCGCTCGGAGCTGTCCAGCCCGACCACGTCGTGGCCGAGGCTCGCCAGGTGCCCGGCGTCGCGGCCGGTGCCGCAGCCGACGTCGAGCAGGGACCGGCCGCCGCCGAACCTGGTCACGACGTCGTGCGTGAACCGGGCGGCGACGTGGTCGGGATCGGGGAACTGGTGCTCGTAGAGCGCGGGGTTGTCGGTCAGCAGGTTCTCGCCGAGCTTCATCGGGCCACCTCTCGTTCCACGGTGAGCACGCCACGTCGGTGCAGCCAGGCCACGGCCGCCGCGCACCCGAGCCCGATGCCCGCGCACAGCAGCGACGCCACCGGCGCCGACCGGCCGAACACCCAGCCGATCGCCGCGTTGCCCAGCGCCGCGGCGAGGCCGGAGACCAGGTAGAACACGCCGAAGTAGGTGCCCGCCAAGCCGGTCCGGCCGAACGCCGGGATCAGCTCGTAGACGAACGGGTGCGCGATCATCACGCCGACCGACAACAGCAGCGCGGTGACCAGCACGGGCGTGATGCCGCCGAGCGGGCCGACGTGGCTCACCGCCGTGGCGACGAACCCGAGCCCCATCACCGCGAGCCCGAGCGCGATGGCCCGACCGCGCGCGAACCGGTCCAGCGCCCGGGTGATGCGCACCTGGAACAGCAGGGTGGCGATCGTGGACACCAGGAACAGCGCCGCGACGGCGAACGCCGAGCCGGACAGCCGCCGCGCCTCCAGCGGCAGCACCAGGTACAGCTGGTTCTGCAGCACGAACATGCCGGTGAGCGCCCCGGTGAACGCCAGGAACCGCCGGTCGGTCAGGCACTCGCGCCAGTCGTCGAGCACCGTGCCTTGGTGCGGCGCCGCCGGCCGGTCGGGCAGCACGACGGCCTGCGCGACCGTGAGCGCGGCGAAGATCCCGGCCGCCACCAGTGCGGCGATCCGGAAGTCCCACAGCATCAGCAGGCCGCCGAGCAGCGGCCCGGCCAGCGCGCCCGCCTGCCCGTAGGCGTTGAACAGCGCGAACGCGCCCGCCCGGTCCTCGGACTCCTCGGCGATGTACGCGCGCACGGCCGGGTTGAACAACGCGCCGGCCAGTCCACTGAGGACGGAGGCGGCCAGCAGCACCGCCACCGACTCGCCCGCCGCGAACAAGCCGAACCCGACGGCCCGGACCGCGCAGCCCGCGACGATGACGCGCCGCGGCCCGAGCCGGTCGGACGCCGAGCCGCCGAACAGGAACAGCCCTTGCTGGCTCAACGTCCGCACGCCGAGCACGGTGCCGATGGCCGCGACCGACAGGCCGAGGTCGCCCAGGTGCGTGGCCAGGTAGGGGATCAGCAGGTAGAAGCCGGTGTTGACGCCGAACTGGTTGACCAGCAGCAGGCGCACGGACCACGGGAAGCGCCTCATCGGCGCACGACCGGGTCGAACGTGGCCGGCCCAGCGGTGGTGGGCCCAGCGGTGCGTTCGGTGGTGGGCCCAGCGGTGGTGGACCGGGTGGTGGGCTCAGCGGTGGTGGTGGGCTCGGCGGTCGTAGGTTCGGCGGTGGTGGGCTGAGTGGTAGTGGGCCCATTGGTGGGTTTGGCAGTAGCGGGTTCCGCGTTGGCCGGCGTCACGCCGAGACCGGGTGCGCCGGTCAGGCGGAGGGTGCCGTCCTCGCCACCGATGCCGGTCCACGGGTCGTCCGCCAGCAGCAGGTGGCCGTCCAGGTCCACCCACCGGGCGTGGCCGGTCAGGTGCACGGCCGGCGCGATGCCGAGCGAGCTGGCCACCAGGCAGCCGAGCATCACGTCCAGCCCGCACGCCCGCGCGACGTCGATGATCTCGCGGGCCGCGGTGATGCCGCCGCACTTGGCCAGCTTGACGTTCACCCCGTCGACCAGGCCCGCGAGCGCCCGCACGTCGGCGACGGTGGCGGCGTCCTCGTCCGCGATCAACGGCACCGCGCACCGCTCGCGCAGCCACGCCAGCTCGTCCCACCGGCCGGGCGGGAGCGGCTGTTCGAGCGCGTCGACACCCGTGAGCCGGTCGACCACCCGCACGGCCTCCTCGGCGGTCCAGCCGCCGTTCGGGTCGAGGATGAGGCGGGCGTCGGGCGCGGCGGCCCGCACGGCGGTGACCCGGGCGACGTCGTCCTCCGCGCCGACCTTGACCTTCAGCACGGTGAACCCGCGCGCGGCCAGCGCTTCGGCCTCGACGGCGGCGTCGCGCGCCGAGCCGATGCCGATCGTGTAGGCCGTCGGCACGTCCGTCCACTGTGGAACGCCGAGCGACACGTGCACCGGCACCCCGGCGCGCAACGCGGCCAGGTCGTGCAGCGCGGCGTCCACGGCGGCGAGCACACCCGGCGGCAGCTCGGGCAGGCGTTCCCGGAGTTCCGCGGGGTCAGCGCAGTCGGCGACGACCGGGGCCAGGTCCCGCAGCAGCCCGGTGATCCGCTCCACGTCCAGCCCGTAGTACTGGCTGGTCACGACCTCGCCGTGGCCGCGGATCCCGTCCCACTCGAGGACCACGCGCACGGCGTCACGACGCGCCATCACCGACCGCGAGATGCGCAACGGCGACCGCAGCTCCAGCCCGTACACCGCCCAGTCGAGCCTCACGCCGGCACCCCGACAGCCTTGGGCGCGTAGACGGTCCGGCACCGGGCCCAGCTGGTGACCTCGATCCCGTCGGTGTCGGCGATCTCGACCGGCCGGTCCTCCGGCGTCCCCAGCAGGCCCCGTGACCGGCAGAAGTCGTCGTCGAAGATGGTGCCGAGGTAGCGGTGCGGGCCGTCGGGGAAGATCGTCACCACGGTCGCGCCCGGCTCGACGCGCGCCACCCACGCCGACACCAGGGCGACCGCGCCGGTGCTCCAGCCGCCGGTGACGAAGCAGTCCCGCGCCAGGCGGCGGCACGCGTCCACCACCTCGACCGGGCCGAGCCAGTGCACCTCGTCGAACTCCTCGTAGGCGACGTTGCGCGGGTGGATGCTGCTGCCGAGCCCGCGCATGACCCGTTGCCGAGCGGGCTGGCCGAAGATGGTCGAGCCGACCGTGTCCACGCCGATCAGCCGCACGTCCGGCCAGTACCGGCGCAGGGCCGTGACGACGCCCGCGCTGTGCCCGCCCGTGCCGACGCTGCACACCAGCACGTCCGCGTGGTCGAGCTGGGCCGCCAGTTCCCGCGCCAGCCCCGCGTACCCGGCGGGGTTGTCCGGGTTGTTGTACTGGTCGGGCCAGTACGCGCCGGGCAGCCCCCGCAGCACGTCGTGCAGCCGGTCCAGCCTGGCCTGCTGCCAGCCGCCGGTCGGGTGCGGTCGGTCCACGACCTCCAGCCGCGCGCCGTGCGCACGCAGCAACGCGCGCATCGACGGCTCCAGCTCGTGGTCGACCACCAGCACCACCGGGTGCCCCAGCGCCTGGCCGGCGAACGCCAGCCCGAGGCCGAGCGTGCCGCTGGTCGACTCGACGACCACCGCGCCGGGGCGCAGCTCGCCGCGCTCCCGTGCGGCTAACAGCATCGCGACCGCCGAACGGGCCTTCATGCCGCCCGCGCTCAGGCACTCCAGCTTCGCCCAGAACCCGCCGTGCCGGTGGGGCAGCGGCGTGTCGATGCGGGCGACCGGGGTGTTGCCGAGCAGGTCGAACAGGTGGGGGTTGCGCCGCACGGTCACCGGACCCGTCCCGGGGCGCGGTAGTGGTGCAGCGTGGTCGGGCCGCCGTGCAGCCAGAAGAACGGGTACGGCTCCGCGGACACCGCCGTGACGCCCGAGCCGAGGAACCACGGCACGATCGCGCTCGCGGTCTGGGCGAACACCACCAGCGGCCGGTCATCGGCCACGGCCGCGCGCAGCAGCGGTTCGAAGCTGCCGTTGCCGACCGTCATGCCGGAGGCCAGCACCAGGTCGCAGTCGGCGACGGCGGCGAGCGCGTCGGTGACGATCGGCTCGCCCCACTCGGTGCGGCCGCCCTTGAGGTCGCACGGCACGTACTCGAGGCCGCGGGCGCGCAGGTGGTGCAGCAGCGAGTTCACCACGCCGACGACCAGGACCCGTTGGCCGGGCACGGCGTCGAGCAGGTCGACCACCGCCGACGCGCGGGCCATCGACTTGGCCAGGGAGTCGCCGGCGCCGATCACGACGTGCCGCGCGGCGGCGAGGTGGTGGGGGTGGGCGTGCATGAGGTACGCGTCCAGCACCGCCGTGCGGATCGCGGTGTCCGGGTGGGCGAGCAGGTCGGCGACCGTCTCGCCGACGCACTCGGTCACGGTCGCGTCGTCCGCGCCCTCGGGCTCGACCGCGCACGAGCCGACCGCGTCACCGACCCGGACGCTGATCACCGTGTTGCGGTACACCTGGTCACGCGACACGTGCCGCGCGCCCTGCCTGGTGGTGAACGCGACGCTGACCCGGGACTCGGTGGGGTCCGGCCCCAACGCACCCGCCCGTGCCAGCGCGATCAGCTCGGTGACGCCCGACAGGGGCCGCCGGTCGGCCTGCGCGGTCACGCGACGCCTCCCGGCGTTCGGCCTGCCCGCGCGGTGGGGCGGTGTCCGGCCGGTTCCCGCATGCCGGAGGTGTCGGCGGCCCGGTTTGCCGGCGCGGTAGGGCGGTGTCCGGCCGCGTGCCGGGTGTCGGCGGGCCGGTTTGCCCGCGCGGTGGGGCGGTGTTCGGCCGCAGGAGGGGTGTCGGCGGCTCGTTCGGCGTGCGCGGTCACGCGGTGGTCTCCGCGTAGCGGACGTCCAGGGTGCCGACGACGCGCTCGGCGCGGGTGCGGGCGTCGGTGTCCGGGGAGGTGACCATGACGTGCCCGAGGTAGCTGTTGTTGCTGGTCGGTTCGCCGGCGCGGTGTCCGGCCGACTTCGCCGCCCAGTCGACCACCTCCGGGTTCGCGGCCAAGGCCTCGACGCCGTCGATCCCCGCCACCACGCCCGCGCGGGGCGGCAGCAGGAACGAGACGGCCGCGCTGCGCACACCGGTCTCCCGTGCCCGCAGGTCCGGTTGGCGGCCGACGGCGAGGTCGGCGAACACCGAGGGCAGGTCGATGCCGGTCACCCGGCGGACCAGCTCGGTGATCCGGTTGCCCGCCGGGCGCGGGTTGACCTCGATCAGCCGGGGGCCGTCGGCGGTCAGCTTGACCTCGGTGTGCGCCACCGCGTGGTCGAGGCCCAGCGCGTCGATCGCGCTCACGGCGGTGTCCACGGCCGCGTCCCGGTCGGCGTCGCTCAGCGCGGCCGGGAACATGTGGCCGCTCTCCACGAACCACGGCCGCCCGGCCAGGCTCTTGTCGGTCACCCCGATCACGTACGTCGTGCCGGCCGCGGTCACCGTCTCGACGCTCACCTCGGGGCCCACCAGCAGCTCCTCCAGCAGCACGGTCGGCACCCGCTCCTGCCCTCGGGCGTTGACCGGGAACGCCTCCAGCGCCAGGTACGCCTCGCGGAGCGCGGCCTCGTCGCGCACCTCGCGCACGTGCATCCCCGCGCACAGGTCGACCGGCTTGACCACCAGCGGGTAGCCCAGCTCGGCGGCGGCCTTCGCGGTCGCGGACCACTCCTGGGTCAGCGCGAACCGCGGTCCCGGCACGCCTGCCGCCGAAGTGGTCGTGCGGGTGAGGTCCTTGCGGTAGGCGCGTTCGACGGCCTTCGGGTCCGCGCCGGGCAGGCCGAGGTGCGCGGCCACGGCGGCGACGGTGGAGAGGTAGTAGTCGCAGGAGGAGATCACGCCGTCGAACGCCAGCACGCCGTGCACGCGTTCCACATAGGACAGCAGCGACGGCACGTCGTTGGTCTCGGCGGTGAGCACGTTGTCCGCGGTCAGCAACGGGTGCGGGTGCGCGGGCGCGGAGCGCAGGTAGTGCTGGAGGTCGCGGGTGAGGAAGGTGAACCGGTGGCCGGACTCGTGGATCGCCCGTGGCAGCAACGAACTCATCGCGCCGACCCAGCTCTCGATCATCAACAAGTGCGCCACGCGTGCTCCTCCGGAGGGGGCGTCGGACCGGGACTGAGGAATGGTAATCATTATCAGTCCGGTGGCGAGGCCGCCAATCGAGTGATGTGGCTCACTGATGTCGGATCGGGTGTGCCCTCCGCGGTCGAAGTGTGAGAAGGGTTCAGTTCTTGCGGGCGCGGTAGGCCGCGACGGCGATCCGGTTGCCGCACGCCGTGCTGCAGTAGCGGCGCGAGCGGTTGCGGGACAGGTCGAGCACGAGCCCGTCGCACGTGTCGTCCGCGCAGACGGCGAGGCGGCTCAGCTCGTCGGCGCGGATCACGTCGACCATCGCCATGGCCGTCTCCACCGCGATCCGGTCCGCGAGCGGCGTCGCGGGGTCGGTGGCGTGCAGGTGGTAGTCGAAACCGTCGTGCCGCACGAGCTGCGGCACGGCGTGGTGCGCGGCCAGGATGTCGTTCACGATCACGGCGGCGGTGTCGCGGTCGCTGGTCAGGAGCCGGCGCAGCGGGCCGCGCAGCGCGCGGACGGCCTCCAGCTCGGCCGCGTCGTGCGCGCGCGAACCGGTGTAGCCGTGCTCGGCGTAGAACGCGTCCAGCTGCGCCTGGTCGGTCATCGTGTCCGGCTCCTCGGCCGAGTTCACCAAGGCGACCGCGGCGACCAGCGACGCCGTCGTGTCATGGGTGAAAAGCATGTTGACAGATTACTCCTGAGGTCCATAGCGTCATGAGTCATGGCGACGATGACACATGACGTGCGGGTGGGCGGGCTGCGGGCCGGGTTGGGCTTCGCGCTGCTGTCGGCGTCGTCCTTCGGGTTGTCCGGGCCGCTGGCGCGCGGCCTGATGGACGCGGGCTGGTCGTCGGCCGCCGCGGTCGCGGTGCGGGTGCTGCTGGCCGCCGCGGTGCTGGCGCCGATCGCGGTCGTGCAGCTGCGCGGCCGGTGGGGCCTGCTGCGCCGCACCGCGCCGCTGATCACCGCTTACGGGCTGGTCGCGGTGGCGGGCTGCCAGTTGGCGTTCTTCAACGCCGTCGCGCACATGGAGGTCGGGGTCGCGCTGCTGGTCGAGTACACCGCGCCGGTGGCCGTCGTCGGCTGGTTGTGGCTGCGGCACGGTCAGCGGCCCACCCGGCTGACGGTGCTCGGCGGCGTGCTGGGCCTGGCCGGGCTGTTGCTGGTGCTCGACGTCGTGTCCGGCGCGCAGGTCAGCGTCGTGGGCGTGCTGTGGGCGTTGGGCGCGATGGTGGGCGCGGCGGTGTACTTCGTGCTGAACGCGCGTGACGCCGACGGGCTGCCGGGAACCGTGCTGGCCGCGGGCGGGTTGCTGCTGGGCGGTGTCGTGCTGGTGCTGGCGGGCGCGGTCGGGATCGTCCCGTTCGCGGTGTCGGCCGCGCCGGTCGCGTTCGACGGGTTCACCGTGGCGTGGTGGCTGCCGGCGCTCGCGCTCGGCGTGGTGACGGCGGCGCTCGCGTACGTCACCGGCATCGCCGCGACCAGGCGGCTCGGCTCGCGGCTGGCGTCGTTCGTGGCGTTGACCGAGGTCGTGCTGGCGCTGGTGTTCGCGTGGCTGCTGCTCGGCGAGGCGCCGGGCCTGATCCAGCTGGCCGGCGGCGTGCTGATCCTCGGTGGCGTGGTGGCCGTGAAGCTGGGCGAGCCGCGCCGCGTCAAGCCCGGGCTCCTCCGGGACGGTCGGGACGTCCCGGAAGAGCCCGGCCTCGGCTAGCGCGACGTGGCGACCGCGGGTTCCCCGGTCGGGAGGTTCGCCGGCTCGCCCGCCACGAGCGTCACCCGGTCCAGCCCCGCGCTGCTCGCGCGCAGCTTGTCGGACAGCCGGGCGGACCACTGGTCCCGGTAGGTGCCCAGGGCCACCTCGGCCAGCCGCAGCCGCTGGATGTCCGAGGTGCCGGCGGGGGAGTAGATGTGGTTGGCGTCGCGCAGCAGGCGCTCGACGGTGCGGCCGGGGTCCAGCCCGTACGCCGCGTGCACCTCCATCGCGGTGCGCGCGGAGTCCAAAGAGGACTCGACGTTGAGCAGCTTGGCGCTGATCAAGTCCGCGTCGCACGGGATGCCCTGGTCGAGCAGGTGCGCGGCGTGGTACGCGGCCAGCCGCGCGGTCATCAGCTGGGACTGCAGCTGGCCCAGCTTCTGCTTCACGGTGGGCAGGTCGGACAGCGGCTTGCCGTAACGCCGGTGGCTGCTCGCGAACTCGACCGTCTGCTCCACGATCGCGCGGTGGATGCCGAGCGACACGGCGGTCAGGTTGGGCCGCCCGTACAGGACGCTGGACGAGTAGGCGACGGCGAGGCCGTCCCCCTCGGCGCCCAGCAGGTTCCTCGCCGGGACGCGGCAGTCCTCGAAGACCAGCTCGCCGAAGCTGAAGCCGTGCAGGCCCATGGCGGGCCGGTGCGGCGCCAGCGAGAAGCCCGGCGCGGTCGCCTCCACCAGGAACGCGGACAGGCCGCTCGAGCCGGGCCCGGTGCGGACCACCACGCCGTGCAGGTCGCCGACGTGGCTGTTGCCGACGAACACCTTGCGCCCGTTGAGGACGTACTCGTCGCCCACCCGTTCGGCGGTGGCGGCCATGCCGAGCACGTGCCCGCCCGCCTCCGGTTCGGTCACCGCGATGGTGGGCAGACATCGGCCGTCGCTCACCCGCGGCAGCCAGTGCCGCTTCTGCTCCTCGTCGCCGAAGTGCACGATCTTCGCGACGCCCAGCTGGGACGCCTGCACCATGGCGCCCATCGCGCCGCTGACGCGTGACAGCTCCTCGATGATGATGGTCTTGGCCAGGTGGCCCAGACCCATTCCGCCGTACCTCGGCTCGACGGTGACACCGAGCCAGCCCTGCCGCGCGATCAGCCGGGACAGCTCGACGTGGACGGCTCGGGACTCCTCCATGCCGGCCACCTCCGGCGCGACCTCCGCCTCGGCGAACGCGCGCACCTCGGCGCGCAGCCGCTCGTGCTGCGGAGTGGTGAAGTAGCTGGTCGTCCGGGCGGCGAGGCTCACTGGTATTCCCCCATGTTGTATTCCGCCGGTTTTCGGCAGCACGGACTTCCGGTGCGACGTGCGGCCTGGCGTGATTTCGCGCCCATCACACACGCGGTCCAGTACGTCGGCAATACCGGTGTGGCAGGGCGCTTCGGGCTTCCGCCAATACCTCTCGGTGGGCACGTGAAAAGCGTGTGAGAACCACCGATCTTGATCGACACAGTCCGTGATCGAGACAGCGTTACCATTGCATCACTCCTGGTCACAACCTCGGCCGCGGACGCCCTCAAGGCTGCGGAATTGCGAGCGGAACCCTGAAGTCGATCACGATGTGCGATGCCTAATGCGGTGACGGTGGGTAACAGTCTATGGCCGGGTGTCATTGCCGTTGAGTTCTGATTACGTGCCCACGGGTATTGCTGCATTCGGCGACATTGTGAGGGTTGCTCACGAAAAGTGCGGTCGGTGGCCGACCGGCAATTCGGATGATTACGGGTCGCGTGGAATAATTTCGGGTCCTTGTCACGCCACCGTGGGCTTCCTATGCTCGGAAAGCGCTTACCTCATCCCTCGACGACGGGTGGACGATGGACATCGCTCACGGGCTCCGGATCGGCGCCCTCGGCGCGACCGTGGCGCTGCTGGTCTCCGGGTGCTTCGGCGGCAGGCCCGCCGAAGGCGGCGCGGGCGGTGACGGGCCGATCCGTGTCGGCGTCTCGTTGCCCCTGACCGGCGACTTCTCCGAACCGGGCAAGGGCGTGCAGCGCGGCTACGAGGCCTGGGCGAAGCACGTCTACGAGAACGGCGGGCTCCTCGGCCGCCAGGTCGAGCTGATCGTCCTGGACGACCAGTCCAACGCCGACCGCGTGGCCGCCGACTACGAGAAGCTGATCAACTCCGACGGCGTCGACCTCGTCTTCGGCCCGTTCTCCACCCGCCTGGTCATCCCGGCCGCGCAGGTGGCGCGCGACTACGGTTTCCTGTTCGTGGAACCGGCGGGCGCCGCGCGCGAGGTGTTCGAGCAGGGCTTCGACAACCTGTTCTACGCCGCGCCCGCCATCGCCCAGGACCACTACGACCACCTCGCCGAGGCGATCACCGCGATGCCCGAGGCCACCCGGCCGAAAACGGCGGCGTACGCGGCGATGGACGACCCGTTCGCCCAGGGCACGGCCAACGGGCTCAAGGAGAAGCTGGCCGCGGCGGGCATCCGCACCGTGGTGGACGAGGTGTACCCGCCCAACACCACCGACTTCGGCTCGATCGCCGCCAAGATCGCCGACTCGCGCGCGGACGTCGTGGTCGGCGGCACGCAGTACCAGGACGCGGTGAACCTCATCGTGGCCCTGCGGCAGCTGAACTACCAGCCGAAGCTGGCCGCCTTCTCCACCGCGCCGACCAACCCCGAGTTCCCCAAGGCGATCGGCGCGCAGACCGAGGGCATCCTCTCGCCGACCGGCTACACGCCCGAGGCGGACTACCCGTCCAACAAGGAGTTCGTGGACTTCTACGCCCGTGAGCACGGCGCCGCGCCCACCGAGGACGAGGCCAACGCCTGGACCACCGGCCAGGTCGTCGCCGCCGCCGTCACGGCCGCGGGCTGCGCCGACCCGTCGAAGGAGTGCCAGCGCAAGATGATCGACTGGCTGCACGCCAACGAGGTGCGCACGGTCGTCGGCCCGCTGCGGTGGGACTCGGCGGGCCGGCCGCAGGGCGCGCACCTGATCCAGCAGTACGTGGGCGGCGAGATCCGCATCGTGCTGCCCGCCGAGGCGAAGGAAGCCGAGCTGGTCTACCCGAAACCCGCGTGGTGAGGCCGGGTGTCCCTCGTCTTCCAGAGCCTCGTGCTCGGCGTGCTCATGGGCGGCCTGTACGCCCTGCTGGCCGCCGGTCTGACCCTCTACTTCGGCGTGATGCGCGTGGTGATGATCGCGCACGCCGCGTTCCTGGTGCTGGCCGCGTACCTGGCGTGGGCGTTCACCGTGGGCACCGGGCTGGACCCGATGCTGTCGCTGGTGGTCACGGTGCCGTTGTTCTTCGCGGTGGGCGTGGGCGTGCAGCGGCTGCTGGTCGCCAGGCTGCGGCCGGCCACGATGACGATGATGTCGGTGCTGCTCACGTTCGCGGTGGCGTTGGCGGTGGAAGGCGCGCTCGGGCTCGTGTTCACCGGCACGCACCGCCGCCTGCCGCTGTCCTACGCGGGCGCGCGGCTGGAGCTGTTCGGCGCGAGCGTGGCGCTGGTCAAGCTGATCGCGTTCGGGCTGGCCGTGGTGACGTTGGCGGGCCTGCACGTGCTGCTCAAGGTCACCCGGTTCGGCCAGGCGCTGCGGGCCACCATGCAGCACCGCGAGGCGGCCCGGCTGCTGGGCGTGGACACGGACCGGGTCGCCGGGTACGGCTTCGGGCTCGGCCTGGCCACGGCCGCCGTCGGCGGGACCGCGCTGGCGCTGGACGCCACGATCTACCCGTCGCTGCACTGGGCCTGGATCGGGCCGCTGATGGCGATCATCGTCGTCGGCGGGCTCGGCAGCGTCGGCGGTGCGGCCATCGCGGCGCTGCTGCTCGGCGTCGGGCAGAACCTGCTGCAACTGCCGCTGGGCACCACGTGGGCGCAGACGTTCTTCTACGCCGCGCTGTTCGTGACGCTGATCCTGCGTCCGCAGGGGTTCTTCGGAGGCCGCCTTGCGCAGCGGTTCTGAGGTTCTCGTGAAGGCCGTCGGGCTGGTGGTGCTCGCCGCGTTCCTGGTGGCGTTCCCCAGCCTGGCCTCCGACCCGTTCGTGCTGTCGGTCGGCGTGGTGATCGCGAGCTACGCCGTGCTGGCCACGGGGTGGAACTTCGTCGGCGGGTTCACCGGCTACATCTCGCTCGGCCACGCCGCGTACTCCGGCCTCGGCGGCTACGCCACGGGGTTGCTGATCCTGCGCGCGGGCCTGAACCCGTGGGTGGCGTTGGTGGTCGGCGCGCTGGTGGTCGCGGTGCTCGCGGTGCCCGTCGGCATCGCCGCGCTCCGGGTGCGCGGCGCGTCGTTCGTCATCGTGTCCATCGCGGTGGTGCTGGTGCTGCTGCTGGTGTTCCAGAGCTGGGGATCGGTGACCGGCGGCTCGGACGGGCTGCGCGTGCCGCGACCGTTCGACGCGGACGTGCTGCGGCCCGAGCAGCACCAGCGGTTCTTCCACCTGCACGCCGTGCTGCTCGGCGTGATGCTGCTGTGCTGGTGGGTGATCGACCGGTCGCGGTTCGGCATGGGGCTCAAGGCGATCCGCGAGGACGAGGACAAGGCGCGGTCGCTCGGCGTGCCGACGGTGCGGTACAAGCTGGCGGCGTTCGTGGTGTCGGCGTTCTTCACCGCGTTGGGCGGCGGGCTGTACGCGCTGTGGTTCGGCTTCCTGGACCCGATCTTCCAGTTCTCCATCCTGGTGGGCTCGAACATGGTGCTGATGAGCCTGCTCGGCGGGGTGCGGAGCCTGTTCGGGCCGCTGGTCGGCGCGGTCGTCGTCGGCTACGCCACGGAGTTCTCCAAGGCGCAGTACGGCGACACGCAGCTGCACTTGGTCGCGATGGGCGTGCTGCTGGCGGTGGTGGTGCTGTTCCTGCCGGACGGGATCATCCCGGCGTTGCGCGGGCTGGTGGCGCGGCTGCGGCCGGGCCAGGCGTCGATCCGCGAGGTCACGCAGGAGGAGTTGGTGCGCCGGTGACCGGTCTGCGGGTCGAAGGGCTCACCAAGTCGTACGGTGGCGTGCGGGCGGTGGACGACGCGACGGTGACGTTCCAGCACGGCCGGATCAACGCGCTGATCGGGCCGAACGGGTCGGGCAAGACGACGTTCTTCAACTGCGTCACCGGGATGGTCAAGCCGGACGCGGGCACGGTCACGTACCACGGTCGTGACATCACCGGACGGCCCGCGCACAAGATCGCGCACGCGGGCATCGGGCGCAGCTTCCAGCTGTGCCGGGTCTTCCCGCGCCTGACCGCCGTGGAGAACCTGCTGGCGGCGGTGCGGCCCGGTTCGGTGCTGCGGGCGTTGGCCCCGGCGCGTCGGAAGTCCGATGTGGACCGTGCGATGGCGTTGCTCACCCGAGTGGGCATCGAGCACCTGGCCGAGGTCGAGGCGCGTGACCTGTCGTACGGGCAGCAGAAGCTGCTGGAGCTGGCGGGCGTGCTGATGGCCGAGCCGGACACGATCCTGCTGGACGAGCCCGCCGGCGGCGTGAACCCGGCGTTGGTCGAGCGGATCGGCGAGCTGGTGCGGTCGTTGAACGCGGAAGGCCGGACGTTCCTGATCGTGGAGCACAACATGGACGTGGTGATGAGCTTGTCCGATCACGTGGTCGTGTTCGACCGTGGCCGGCCGATCGCCTCCGGTCCGCCGGACGCGGTGCGTGCCGACCCTCTCGTGCTGGCGGCTTACCTTGGCGGCTGACCTGCTCGAACTGGTGGACGTCGAGGCCGGTTACGGTCGGGCGGCGCTGGTGCTGCGCGGCCTGACGGTGCGCGTGCCGCCGGCGTCCGTGGTGTGCCTGGTCGGGCCGAACGGCGCGGGCAAGTCCACCGTGTTGAAGGTGGCGAGCGGCCTGCTCGCGCCGCGTGCCGGCCGGATCGTGGTGGACGGTCGCGACGTCACCGGTCGCGGGCCGCAGGCGCTGTTGGCGGACGGTCTGTCGCACGTGCTGCAGGGGCACAGCGTGTTCCGCGAGATGACGGTGGCGGAGAACGTCCTGCTCGGCGCGTACACCGTGCGGGACAAGGCGGTGGTGGCCGAGCGGGTCGACTTCGTGCGCACCCTGTTCCCGGTGGTCGGCGAGCGGTGGGACGCACTGGCCGGCGCGTTGTCGGGCGGCCAGCAGAAGCAGGTGGAATTCGCCCGCTCCCTCATGGTCCGGCCGCGGGTCGTGCTGCTGGACGAGCCGTCGATGGGCCTGGACCCGAAGTCCACCGCCACCGTGTTCGAGCAGATCGTGCGGATGCGTGACGCGGGCACGGCCGTGCTGCTGGTCGAGCAGAACGCGCGGCGTGCGCTGGAGATCGCCGACCTGGGCTGCGTCCTCGACCTGGGCCGCGTCCACCTGAGCGGCCCGTCCGCCACCCTCCTGACCGACCCCCGCCTGGGCGACCTCTACCTCGGTCGGGCCAAGAACGAGTCGTGAACGCAGCTTTCTCCGTCGTCCAGCCACACCACATGGACCGCCGCACTCCCGCCGACTGCGAACTGATCCGGAACAACGCCGCAGCGTTCTCCGCTCTCCCGGAGTTCAACGGACAGACGACCACTGGGCGTGGCCGGACTGGACGCCTGCCACGCGGGCGTACTACTGGATGTTGACCTTTGCCGACCCTGACCTGATCCAGCCGGCGAAGCGGTGTCAGGGCCGGATCGCGTCGCCTGCCTTCGACCTCGTGCCGCTTCGCCTTGGAGATCGGGCCGCTTGCCGGTTCGCGCGGTGCGCTCCGCTTCAGCGTCTCGCCCGTGGGCGCCACTCATGGCGATGCACCGTAGGCTGGCTGAGGCCACCGCACGGGTATTGGGTAGTCGGACCGTTGTGGACACCCGGTATTTTCGGCCACATCCGAGTATCGCGTACGCGAACACGACCGTCCGGATCGCATCGTTGCGGCAGTGCTGCACGAGCTTCGTGAGCTGCCTCCGGTTGCGGTGCACCTTCCGACTGTGTCCCTGGTCGAGTTGTGGCGCGAGGGTCGGACTTACCGGTTCGCTGAAGTGCGGCGGATCGGCTTCGAACGGTAGTGGTCCGGCGCACACGATCACCCGAACGGCATGGCGGGATCCTGGTAGCGTCGGGATGCCCGAATGGTGGCAATCGCCAAGAGGGCAGTAGCAGTCACCACGGGTCCCCACCGTGATCAACACCCGCCGCCGCTCGTTCGCACCCTTCGCCGGGCAATCGCAGTGCTTCGCAAGGGTCGCCGCCCAGGGGAACCCTGGATTCGATTCTATCGAAGGGGTCCGACAATTCGGGTCCTGTCGGGAGGACAGCGATGGGCAAGAGCAGGTGGTGGGCAACGGTGCTCGCGGCGGCCGTGGTGGTGTCGACGGCGGTGCCGGCCGGTGGTGTGGTGGATGAGCCGATAGCCGATCCGATCCCGCAGGACCCGCGCCAGTCCAGGCTCGGGCTGGTGCTCGACGAAGTGGCGCGGTTACCCGCCTCCAGCCCGACGCCGCCCACCACCGACACGCGCCTCAACCGGTACAACCGGATCAACTTCGTCGGTCAGGTGCCGGACGCGTCCGGGCGGCGGTACGTGCCCGACCTCAACGGGACGCTGTACCTGCTGGACGGCGACGCGCAGCACCGCTACCTCGACTTCACCGCCCACTTCCCCCACTTCTTCTCCGGCCGCGGCATGGGGAGCGGGTTCGGGTTCGTGGCCTTCCACCCCGACTTCGCCCGCAACGGCAAGCTCTACACCGTCCACACCGAGGGCGAGGGCGCGATCGTCACCCAGCCGCCGACCTACCCCAACCAGCCGAACGCCGTCGTGCAGAGC
Organism: Saccharothrix sp. NRRL B-16348; assembly: GCF_001280085.1. Taxonomy (GTDB): domain Bacteria; phylum Actinomycetota; class Actinomycetes; order Mycobacteriales; family Pseudonocardiaceae; genus Actinosynnema. The sequence goes on from NZ_LGED01000232.1 coordinate 136,483, forward strand.
GTCGTCTGGGAGTGGACGGCCACCGACCCCTCCGCCGACGTGTTCAGCGGCACGCGCCGCGAGCTGTTCCGCTACGGCTTCGCCACCTACATCCATGCCGTCCAGCAGATCGACTTCAACCCGACCGCCCGGCCCGGCGACCCCGACCACGGCCTGCTGTACCTGGCCGTCGGCGACGGCGGCCTCGGCGTGACCTCCGACGTGCCGCAGGACCTCGGCAACCCGGCGGGCAAGATCCTCCGCATCGACCCCGCCGGCACGAACGGCCCGAACGGGCGGTACGGCATCCCGGCCACCAACCCGTTCGTCGGCCGGCCCGGCGCGCTCGGCGAGATCTACGCCTACGGCATGCGCGACCCGCACCGGTTCACCTGGGACCGCGGCGGCGGGCACGCCCTGTACGTCGGGCACATCGGCCAGCACTCGATCGAGGCCGTGTACGAGGTCCGCGCGGGCGACAACCTGGGCTGGAGCAAGCGGGAGGGCGCGTTCACCTACCGCCACGAGGACCAGTGCCACCTCTACCCGCTCCCGGCTGACGACGACCGCCACGGCTACACCTACCCGGTGGCCGCCTACGACCACGACCCGCCGGCCGGGTGGTCGTGCACCACCGACAGCGGCCACGCCATCTCCGGCGGCCAGGTCTACCGGGGCAGCGCCGTGCCGGGCCTGCACGGCAAGTACGTCTTCGGCGACCTGGTCGACGGCCGCGTCTTCTACACCGACGTGGCGCGGATGCGGCGTGGTGAGCCGCCGGCGCCGCTGCACGAGCTGAAGGTGTTCGACACCGACGGCACCGAGCGGCGGATGGCGGACATCGTCGGTGACGGCCGCGTCGACCTGCGGTTCGGCACCGACGCCGCAGGCGAGCTGTACCTCCTGTCCAAAGCGGACGGTCGGATCCGGCAGGTCGTCGGCACGCGCGAGGGCCTGCGGTCCGAGGTGACGCCCGACGTGGCCCGGAACCTGGTGGCGCACTACGACTTCGAGCACCCGTTCCCGGTGGACGACGCCCGTGAGCTCGACCTCGGCGAGTCGCGGACCCTGTTCCGACTCGTCAACGGCGGCGACCGCATGCGCACCCGCGACCCGGCGTTCCCCGGCGCCGGCAACGCCCTGGAACTGCGCGCCCAACCCGGCGCGAACGACGACTGGAAGGCGGGCGTGTGGGACGCGGACGGCGCCGAGTCGCTGCGGGCGTTCAACGGCGCCAAGGGGATCACCATCATGGGCTGGTTCAAGCAGACCGGCGCCAACCCCGCCCCCGGTCACGGCGCGGTCGGGCTCGCGGGTCTGCTGAGCGGTGACTCCGAGGGGCACGCCGTCCGCGCGTTGATCGAGGCGTTCGAGGTCGACGGGCAGCTCCGACTGGTCGCCCTCGGGCGGAGGATCGACGGCGGCGCGTCCCAGACCTACGCCGCCGACGTGGCCTGGCAGGACGTGCTGCCGCCGAACCGCTGGGTGCACCTGGCGGCCACGTTCGACTTCACCACGGGTCGGATGGCGCTCTACCGCGACGGACGGCCGCTGCCCGGCTTCTACACCGTGCCCGGCGATCCGTGGCGGGTCGACGGCACCGGCACGTCGGCCACCGACCCGAGGGGCATCAAGGTGGGCGGCAGCTTCCCGCAGGACACGGCGGAGCGGAACCCGTGCACGTGCCGGGTGGATTCGCTGATGTTCCTGGACGTCGCCGCGTCGGCGGAGGTGGTGGCCGCGCAGTACCGCCGGTTCACGAGGCGCTAGAAGGTCGGGCGTTCGGTGGACTCCGGATCCTGGTGCCACGACAGCAACTTCGTCCGGTGGGCCCGGGCCAGGGCGGCGCGCCGCGCCTGGACCGGGTGCCCGGCCAGCACGCCTTCGGCGGTGTCGAACTCGCGCAACGCCTCGGTGTCCGCCTCGTCCGAACCGAGCGACGCCAGACCGATGCCGCGCCACAGCCGCAGCACGCCGACCACCGGCGCGCCGGGCGCCGCCGGCTCGATCACGGCGAGGTGCCGGTCGATGCCGGGCAGGGCGTCGTGCGGGCCCTGCCGTGCCAGCACCACCTCGCACCACCGGTCGACGGCGTCGGCCGTCACGGACTGGTCCGGCGCGTGCCGCAGCAGGAGGTCGATGCTCCGGACGAGGTGCGCCTCGGCCTCGTCCGCCCGCCCCAGGTCGTCCAACGCCTGCCGCAGGGAGTGGTGGCTGACCGCCGCCGCGCAGCTGCCGGGCGCGATCCGCTCGGCCAGCTCGACGGCTTCCCGGGCGGCGTGCTCGGCGGCCCGCCCCTCGCCCTGCAACCGGAACGCGTGGGACAGGTCGTTGAGCGTGCAGACCACCGCCTCGCCGGCCCGACCCACGGCCCGCAGGATGGCCAACGCGCCGGTGAACGCCGTGACCGCGTCGTCCAACGCCCCCGTGTCACGCAGCGCGCACGCACGGCAGGCGAGCACCTCGGCGTGCAGCGCGCCGTTCGGCTCGGCCTGTTCGACCAGGTCAAGGGCCTTCGTCAAGGTCTCCAGGGCGCGGTCCGGGGCGTCGCGCCCCAGATCGACCCGCCCGTGCCCGGCCAACGCCTTGGCGAGCAGCACGGCGACCTCGCGGTCACGGGTGTCGAGGCCGGCCAGCTCGTAGGCGGCGACGGTGTACAGGTCGGCGGCCTCCGGCAACCGGCCGGCGAGCAGCGCCGAATCGCCCTCCCGCAGCCGCCAGCGCGCCAGCCCGACCCGGCCGTTCCGCTCGTCCCGCCCTGTCCGCGCCACCGCACCTCCCAGCCGCGGCGGGTGCGGCCGCCACGTCAGAACGCCGTTCCTCCTCCTTGATCGTCTCGACTTGATAGCCCGTTAGGCGGACATTGACCGATTCACCCGAACGGTCCACGTGACGTGGGAGCCATCCGGCCGTGCACGGGTCCGCCGGCTGGTGGCGGACCCGTGCACGCTCACAGCTGGCCGGTGCGGAACTTGTCCAGGACCCGGCGTTCCCGCTTGGTCGGCCTGCCCGCGCCGCGGTCACGCCGGGCGACCTGCGCGGGAGCTTCCGTCGGCTTCGGTGGCGGCGGGGTGCGGTCGAGGAAGCAGCCGACCGCGTCGGCCGCGCCGACCCGCTTCTGGATCACCCGAACGACCTCCACGATCCGGACCGTGTCACCCACTCGTGCACGTACTTCGTCACCGGGTGACACGGACGTGGCGGGCTTGGCCGGCTTGTCGTTGACGCGCACGTGCCCGCCCTTGCACGCCGCCGCGGCGTCGGATCGGGTCTTGGTCAGCCGGACCGCCCACAGCCAGCGGTCCACACGGGTGGACTCCACGCCGTACATCATGACCCCTCCGCCGTCGGCTCGGTGTGACGGTCGGCGTCAGGGGCAGGTGGCGTTCGCGGGCGGCAGGCGGCGGTCGGTGACGTAGGCGCTCACGTGCTCGATGACGCACGGGTTCATCATCGCCGCGAACAGGTTGTGCCCCGGCCCGTCGTGGAAGATCGTGCGGCTGCCCGCGACCTGGTCCGTCACCCGTTTCGTCGGCGCGTGGTCCTGCCAGGTGCCCGCGCCCAGGAACGGCGGCAGCGTCGACGGCAGCGGCGCGGGCGGGTTGGCGGTCGGGGTCGGCCAGCCCGTGCACGTCAGCGGCAGGTGCCAGGCCAGGGGGAACGACGCGCCGGTGTTGGGCGCGATCCGCCGCAGCCGGTCGACGGCGCGCGTGACCTGCCGGAAGTCGGAGTGCGGGAAGTCGAGGCACTCCTTCACCCCGCCGCCGGGCAGGCCGGGGTTCGGGTCACGGCCCGGCGGTGGCGCGAACCCGGACGCGTCGCCCGCCTCGGCCGCCGCGATGGCCCGCACCAGCTCGTCCCACCGGTCGGGGCCACCCCTGAGCTTGCCGAACGCGAGCGCCCGCAACTGGGTGCCGTCGTAGGCGACGCCGGCCGAGAGGGCCGGGATCGGCTCGGCGTCGGCCTTGGCGACGAGCGCCTGCCAGCGCTGCTCGACACCCGGCCCGGCCCAGTCCAGGAACCGCCGCGCGAACGCCTCGTTGTCCCGGGCGATCGCGTCGAGCTCACGGTCCCAATCACGCGCGCTGTGGTTGCCCGTGCCGTCGACGTAGACCGTGCGCACGCGGTGCGGATACCGCCGGGCGTAGGCCTGCGCGATCACGCCGCCGTACGAGGTGCCGATGAAGTTCACCCGCCGCTCGCCGAGCGCCACCCGGATGGCCTCGACGTCACGGGCGTCGCTGCCCGAGTCCATGTGGTCGAACAGGTCGGGGTCGGTGTCGCGGCACCGGTCGCCCCGCGCGCGGTTGTCGGCGACGAGCCGGTCGAACCCGGCCTGGTCGGCGGGGAAGCGGGGCGTGCGCAGCAGCCGCCAGTCGCAGTCCAGCGCCGGGGCGCTGAGGCCCGGGTAGCCGCGCGGGTCCCACGTGACGACGTCCATCGACTCGCGGATCCGGTCGAAGACCTGCGGCCGGGACCGCATGATGGCGATCTGGTCGCCCTGGGGACCGCCGAAGTTGACCAGGACCGTGCCCCGGCGGACACCGGTGGCGGGCAGGCGGGCCAGCTTCAGCGTGACGGTCCGGGCGGAGGTCACGGGCACGGGCAGGTCGGCGCACTCGGCGGCGACCGCGCTGTCGCCGGGACAGGGTTGCCAGGCGAGGTGGTCCGGCGGCCGGTCGGCGTGCGGCGGCACGACGAGCAGCAGCGGCAGGAGGAGTTTGATCACGCGGCCCACGCTAGGAAGACCGGGCCGCCGGACGCTGTTCGCGATCGTCGTCGGCGTTGTCCACCAAAGTGGACGGCCCACCCGGGCCGGCTAGGGTGGCGGTCATGGCGAGGACTGCGCTGCCGCTCGCAGTGGTGGTGGCCGACACCGGGGTGGCGTGGCTGGAGGGGACGTCGGCCGGCGGACTGGCCGCGCACGCCGCGCTGACCGCCGTGGTGATGGTCCTGGCCGCCCGGCGGCCACTCGTGGCGTTCCCGCTCGCGGTGACGTTGGCGCTGCTCACCGGCGGTGCGCTGGCCCTGCTGGCGTGCACCAGCTACCAGGCGGGCCGGCACGTGGCGTCACGCCGCGACCTGACCCTGACCGTCGTCGCCGCGTTCGCCTACCCGGCCGTGCTGCTGGTGCCGACGCAGCGCCTGGCGGACGAGCCGTGGCCCGCGCTGGCCCGCATCGCGCTGCTGGTGGCGTTGCCGCTGGTCGCGGGCGTGCACCTGACCAGGCAGGCCGAGCGGCTGCGGCGGGAACGGCGGCTGCACGCCGAGCGGGAGCGGTTGCGGGAACGGCTGCGCATCGCGGTGGACATGCACGACTCGCTCGGCCGGTGGCTCAGCCTCGTCTCGGTGCAGGCGGCGGCCTTGGAGGTGGCGCCGCTGCCTGCCGACCAGCGCCCGGTGGCCCGCAACCTCGCGCACGCCGCCCGCACCGCCGTGGACGAGCTGCACGCCGTCGTGGCCACCCTGCGCGACTCGCCGGGGCTCGACGGCGTCGACGAGCTGGTCGAGCAGTTCCGGCGCGCGGGTGTCGCGGTGACCGTCGAGCGCTCGGGTCCGGCCCGGCCGCTCGCGACGGGCGACGCGGGCCACGCCGCCTACCGGGTCGTGCAGGAAGGGCTGACCAACGCGGCCCGGCACGCGCCCGGCGAGCCGGTGGCGGTGTCGTTGACCTGGGAGCCCGACGCGCTGCTCGTCGGCGTGGCCAACCCGACCCGTGGTCCGGTCCGCGACGAACGGGGGACGGGGTTGGTAGGCCTGTCCGAACGGGTCCGGTCGGCCGGTGGCCTGCTGCGCGTGCACGTGGAGCCAGCCGGGTTCCGGCTGGTCGCGATGCTGCCCGTGGCGCCGGACCGGGTGGAGGCCGTCCCGTGATCAAGGTGCTGATCGCCGACGACGAACCGCTCATCACCGCGGGCATCCGGGCGGTGCTGGAGTCGGCCGGTGACGTCGACGTGGTCGCGGTGGCCGCCGACGGCCGCGAAGCCGTGGACGCCGCCCGACGGCACCGCGTGGACGTGGCGCTCCTCGACCTCGCCATGCCGGTGATGGGCGGCCTGGCCGCGGCCGCCGCGTTGAGCGGACCGCGGGTGGTGGTGCTGACCGCGTTCGGCGACGAGGCCAACGTCCGGCTGGCGCTGCGCCAAGGGGTCGACGGGTTCGTGCTCAAGAACTGCGCGCCGGACGAGCTGATCCGCGCCGTGCGGGCCGTGCACGCCGGTGAGGCGTACCTGTCGCCCGCCGTGACGCGGCACGTGCTCGGCATGGTCACGCCGGCCGGGCGCGACGAGGACGCGGCACGCAGGCTCGCCGCGCTCACACCCCGCGAGTCGGACATCGTCGCGCTGGTGGCGGAAGGGCTGTCGAACGCCGAGGTGGGCCACCGCGTGCACATGAGCGAAGCCACGATCAAGACGTACGTGAGCCGCATCCTGGCCAAGCTGGGCTGCCGGAACCGGGTGGAGGCGGCGCTGCTGGTCCGGGACGCCTCGCGGACGTGACACGGCGGTGGGACACCACTCGGGCGTCCCACCACCTGCTTGCGCTTACTTCAGGTCGCAGAGCGCGTGGTCGACCAGTTCCTTGGTGACGTCCTGGTCGAGCTTCGGCGCGCCGGGCTCGGCCACCATCGAGTCGGTGTTGATCGACACCATCACGCTGCGCTCGCCGTCCGCGGTCACGCCGTTGCGGGTCTTGAAGCCGGGGATGTCGCCGCCGTGCGACCAGTAGCCGCCGCACGAGTTCGGGACCCACACGAGCCCCAGCCCGTACTCGGCGCCCGCCCACGCCGGGTCCAGTTGCGGCGTGCGCACCGTCTTCGTCATCTCGGCGAGCTGCGCGGGCCGCAGCACCTCGCCGCCGATCAACGCCTTGAGGAACTTGTTGCCGTCCTCGGTGGTGCTGATCATGTCACCGGCCGCGCCGCCCCACGACGGGTTGTAGTGCGTCACGTCGAGCGGCCGGCCCCACCGCGGGTCGTTCGGGTCGGCTTCCAGGCCCTTCTCCCGGAACCGCTCGTACGCCGTGGCGTGCGGCCTGGGCACGAACGGCGCCGTGCCCGGCAGGAAGGTGTCGCGCAGGCCGAGCGGCTCGACGATGCGGTGGCGCACCTCGTGCTGCCAGGTGTGGCCGGTGACCCGCTCGATGATCATCCCGGCCAGGACGTAGCCGGTGTTGGAGTAGTTCCACTGCTCGCCCGGCGGGAAGTCCGGCTGAGACCGCACGGCGAGCGCGACGAGCTGTTCCGGCCGGAAGGTCCGGTACCGGATGTTCTCGAACTCCCGCTCCAGGAACAGCTCCGGCATCTTGGCAGGGTAGTTGGTCAACCCGCTGGTGTGCTGCAACAGGTGCCGCATGGTGATCTTGGTGCCGTCGTTGCCGTTGCCGGCGACGAGACCGGGCAGCCACCGCTCGACGGTGTCGTCGAGCGACAGCCGGCCCTCGCCGACCAGTTGCAGCACGGTGGCCGCCACGAACGGCTTGGTGTAGCTGCCGATGCGGAACTTCGCCTGCCACGGCACGGGCGTGCGGCGGTCGACGTTGCCGTAGCCGCTGCGCACCCGCACGTCGCCGCGTGGGGTGTCCACTTCGACCAGCACGCCCGGCGCGCCCTGGGCCAGCAGCGCGTCGGCGTGCCGCTGGAGGGTGGTGGTGTCGGTGCGGGCGTCGGCCGTGCCCGCCGTGGCGAGCCCCAGCGTCGCGATCAGCACTGTTGCGCAGAGTCGTTTCATGTCACCGAACGGTAGGCACGCAGCGGGCCGGCGTCGTCGCCCCACGACGGCATCCCGGGCTACCACCGTGGGGGTAGGGCGGTATCCGCCCACGGGGTGGCGACGGGTGAGCGGGCCCGCGACTACTTTGGGCTGGTGCTGGCCAAACTCAAGCCGATCCGGCTCGACCTGCTGCTCGCGGTGGTGCTGACGTCGTTGACCGTGGCGACCACGGTGAGCCAGACCGGCGGTGGGTCCAACTGGGCGGCGTACGTGGTGGCAGCGTTCACCGTCGCGCCGATCGCGCTGCGCCAGGTCGCGCCGGTGGTCACGATGACGGTGGTGCTGGGCGCGTTGGCGCTCTACGGCGTGGTCGAGTTCGGCGGCCTGCCCAGCGGCGGCGTCGGCGCGCTGATCGGCATGTTCACCGTGGCCACGCTGAGGTCCCGGCTCGTGGCCGCGGTCGTGTTCCTGGCGGCGGTGGCCGTGGTCGTGGTGGCGTTCCTCGGGCTGCCCGGTGTGGTCGCGTGGTCGGAGGTGGCGCAGTCGGTGCTGGTCGTGTCGGGCGCCTGGATGCTGGGCGAGGGCACGAAGCGGTGGGCACGGCGCGCCGAGCGGCTGGCGCAGGAGGCGGCGCGGGCGGTGGCGGACGAACGGGTGCGCATCGCGCGCGAGCTGCACGACATCGTCGCGCACCACATGTCGGTGATCTCGTTGCAGGCCGGTGTGGCGCGGTACGTGCTGGACACCGACCTGGCGACCGCGCGCCGGGCGATCGCGACGGTGGGGGACACCAGTCGTGAGGCGTTGACCGAGCTGCGCCGCCTGCTCGACGTGCTGCGCGTGGACCACGACGACGACTACCGGCCGCAACCCGGGTTGGCGGCGCTGGACGAGCTGGTGGCCCGTGCCCGCGGGGCGGGGTTGCCGGTGGACGTGGCCGTCACCGGCGCGGCGCGCGAACTCCAGCCGGGGCCGGACCTGTGCGCGTACCGGGTGGTGCAGGAGTCGTTGACCAACGTGCTGAAGCACGCGGGGCCGGCCGAGGCGAAGGTCGACGTCGACTACGGCGAGCAGACCTTGGTGGTGAAGGTGACCGACAACGGCCGGGCGGCGCGGGTCGTGCCGGGCCCGGACCACGAGCCGCACGGCATCCGGGGCATGCGGGAACGCGCCGAGCTGTACGGGGGCGTGCTCACCGCGGGACCGACGGCCGAGGGTGGTTTCGGCGTGGTCCTGCGGCTGCCGATGGGCGAGGTGGCGGCCCGGTGACGATCCGCGTGCTCATCGCCGACGACCAGGCGCTCATCCGTGCGGGCCTGGTCGCCCTGTTCACCGCCGCGCCGGGCTTCGAGGTGGTGGGCGAGGCTGCCGACGGGGGACAGGCGGTGGCGGTGGCGGCCCGGACCTCGCCCGACGTGATCCTGATGGACATCCGGATGCCCGTGCTGGACGGCATCGCCGCCACCCGGCAGATCCTGGCCGCGCACCGCGACCAAAACCGCGAATCCGGCCGCGAGCCCGACACCGAGTCCGGCACCGAGTCCGGCCGCGAGCCCGGCACCGGTCGCGAGGACCCGCCCCGGATCGTCGTGCTGACCACGTTCGACCTGCCCGAGTACGTCTACACCGCGTTGGGCGAGGGCGCGTCCGGCTTCCTGGTCAAGGACACCCCGCCGGAGCGGATCATCTCCGCCGTCCGCACCATCGCCGCCGGCGACATCCTGGTCGCACCGCACATCACCCACCGGCTGATCGAGACCTACGCCCAGCACCACCGGGCGACCGCCGTCGGCGCGCCGCAGCTCACCGTCCTGACCGCGCGGGAGACCGAGGTGCTCCGCCTGGTCGGCAACGGGCTCACCAACGGCCAGATCGCCCAACGCCTCGTGCTCAGCGAGGCGACGGTGAAGACGCACGTCAAGCGGATGATGGGCAAGCTCGCCCTGTCCAGCCGCGCGCAAGCCGTCGTGGTCGCCTACGAGAGCGGCCTCATCGTGCCGACCGCGCACCGCGACCGGCCCCGCTAGTCAGCCGGCCAGCCGCTCCAGCAACGGCACCGCCCGTGCGGGCTCGGGCAGGTCCAGCATCTCCGCCCGCACGCGTGCCGCCGCCCGCCGGTAGTCCTGATCCGCCAACACCTCCGCGACCGCGGCACGCACGTTCTCCGGCGTGGCGGCGATCGGGTCCAGCTCCCGGCCCACACCCAGCCGCGCGCACTGCTCGGCGTTCTGCGGCTGGTCCGCGCCCAGCGGCAGCAGCACGGTCGGCAGGCCGTGCGCCAACGCGCCGCCGACGCTGCCCGAACCGCCGTGCGAGATCACCAGGTCGCAGTGCGGCAGCACGGTGTCCTGCGGGACGTAGCGCTCGACGCGCACACCGGGCCGCTGCGGGCCGAACTCGGCCGGGTCGAGGTGCCGCCCCACGGTGGCGATCACGTTCACCGGCAGGTCGCGCAGCCCGGCGAGCACCCGCGAGAACAGGTCGCCGGACTCGGCGTTGAACGCCGTGCCGAGGGTGAAGTAGACGGTCGGCGGGTCGGACCGGCCGATCGGACCCACCGGCGGCCGGATCGGGAAAGCCGTGTCCGGCAACGGGAACGCCGGGTCGCGGAAGCTCGGCGGGAACGGCGACAGCAGCAGGTTCCGGTGCAGCATCGCCAACTCCGGGTCGGGTGGCAGGCCGAGCCCGGCGCGCAGCTCGCCGATCGCCTCGCCGACCGCCGCCGGCCGCACGAACGCCCCGGACGCGATCACCTGCGCGTTGGCGTAGGGCAGCCCGAGCTTCTCGGCCGCGAGCACGCTGCCGAAGTCCACTTCCTCGCACACCACGACGTCCGGCCGCCACCGCTCGAACAGCTCCAGGTACCGCGGCACCCGCTCCGCCGCACCCCGCCGCACGAACCCGTCCCGCAGTTCCTCGTCGTCCCGCTCCCGGTCGGGCGCGAGCAGCGGCCCGACCTTCGACGGCTCGGCCCGTCCCTCGCCCACCGGCAGCGCGGTGAACCCGGCGGCCTCGACCGCCTCCCGCCGATGAGGACCGCACGCGACCGCGACGGTGTGCCCGGCGGCGACCACGGCCGAGGCGAACGGCACCAAGGGCTGGAAGTGCCCCACGCCGCCGATGAAGGTGAACAGCACGCGCATTGATCCACCTTAGGTCTGCCCGCCGCGCCCGGGCGAACCGTTTGCCCGACCCCCGAGTGCGGTGACCACGCGGCCGGGATCGGCTCTCGCCTCGCGCACCGTCCACGCGCGCGAACACCCGTTGTCCTAGCATCCGCGCCGTGGACAAAATTCGGGTCGGATGCTGGTCGGTGCTCGCGCTCGTCGTCGCGCAAACGCTTTCCACGCTGTTGTCCGGCGACTTGGCCGAACTCCGGGTGATCGGCCTGCTGTTCAACGTCGCCGCCGCGTTCTCGTGCTACCTGGTGCTGCGCCGCCCCGACCGCAACCGCTGGCCGCTGGTCGCCTGGTCCGCGGGCTTCTTCGGCTGGCACGTGACCGGCCTGCTCGCCCTGGCCGGCGTGGTGACGACCGGGCTGGACGCGGTGTTCACGATCGGAGGCGACGCGCGGCTATCGCTGCTCTACCAGGTGGTGCTGACGACCGTGGCCGGGTTCGCCGTGCACCTCCTGCTGCCCAGGCCGTCGAAGTCCTAGGCGTCGCGCAGCCGGAGCGCCAGACCGCCGACCAGCAACGCACCCGCCGCCCACAGCCCGAGCACGCCCAGCCCCGCCCACGGGCTGATCGGCAGGCTGTCGAGGTTCGTGGTGGCCTGCACCGCGAGCCCCGCCGTCATCGGGCTGATCCGCTGCAACCGCTTGAACCAGTCCGGATCGGACACCACCGCGGCGACGATCGGGAACAGGTACAGCAGCCCCAGCACCACCCCGATGGCCGCCGCCGCGTCACGCACCACGGTGGCCACGCCGAGGCTCAGCAGACCGACCAGCACCAGGTAGAGCACCGAGCCGACGGCCGCGCGGAACACCGGACCATCGGCCAGGGACAGCGCCGCGCCGTCGCCCGCCAGGACGAACCGCCCCGCCATCACCGACACCAGCACCGCCGCCACGCCCGCCACCAGCACCAAAGCGCCGACCACGACCGCCTTCGCGGCCAGCACGGTCGACCGGCGCGGCACGGCGGCGAACGTCACCCGGATCATGCCCGTGCTGTACTCGCCGCCGACCGCGAGCACGGCCAGCACGGCGACCACGGCCTGGCCGAACGCGATCCCGGTCAGGCTGGTCTTCGCCGGGTCGCCGCACCCCGTGTCGGCACACGCCGCCGACGCCGTCACCCCGAGTGCCACGGTCAGCAGCACCACGCCGGCCAGCAGCCACGCCGTGCCCGCCAGGGTGCGCAGCTTCGTCCACTCCACGTGCAGCGCTTCCTTCACGCGTCCCTCCGCCGCAGCACGGAGAACGCCACGCCCAACGCGACCGCCGTGTACCCGCACAGCACCGCGAACCCACCCAGCGGGCTCAACGGGAAGTAGCCGTCCGCGGGCGAGTAGTCGGCCGTGACCTGCGCGTACTCGGGCAGGCTCTGCTGGACGGCGAACGCGGCGGCCGGCGTGACGCGCAGCAGCCAGTCCGACGGCCCGGTCGGCAGCACGGACGCGATCGCCAGGATGTACGGCAGCACGATCGCCACGATGACCACCGTCACCGCGCCCGCGCTGCGCCGCAGCACCGTGCCGACGGCCAGGCTGAGCACCGCCGCCACCGCGAGCAGCGCGGCCGTGCCGACGATCACCCGCACCTCGGTCGCCGTCGGCACCGGGTACTCGAAGAACCCCTTGCCCACCTCGACCGCCCGGACCAGCGGTGTCGTGATCAGGGCCGCGGCCAGCGCGGTGACGAACGTGACCGCCGCGATCACCACCGACTTCGCCGCCAGCACCCGGCCACGACGCGGGCTCGCGGCGAGGCTGGTGCGGATCAGGCCGCGCCGGTACTCCGACGTCATGAACGTCGCCGCCACCACGATGACGGCGATCAGCCCGGCGAACGCGCCGACCAGCCTGCCCTCGACCGTCCGGCCCAGCCCGCCGCGACCGGCCACGACCGGCGCGATGTTGCCGGACCCGCGCACCGTGACGCCGTCGCCGGTCTCCTCGAACCCGACCTCCGGTCGGTCGACCGGGCCGCCGAGGTCGCCGACGTCGTCGCCGGTCCACTCCCGGTCCGGCCACGTGCCCTCCAGGTCGATCCGGTCGAACTCGGCCGTCGCCCGCGTCGGGTAGCTCATGCCGCTCGTGCTCGCGAACGACTCGGTGACCACCTCGTGGTGCGGCGAGGCGGCGAACAGCCCGGCGCGCACGGTCGACGGCAGGCCGGGCAGGGTGACCGTGCCGACGAGGTGCCAGGTCGCGCCGTCGGCGGACTCGTGGCCGGTGATCGTGTCGCCCGACCGGGTCAGCCGGAGCCAGCTCGGCGTCGCGCGCAGCGTGCCCGCGATGTCGCCGGTGAAGTTGTGCTGCAACCGCACCCCGTGCCCGCCGGTCAGCGTCAACGCCGCGTACGGCGACCCGGGGGTGGTGCTCTCCTTGATGATGACGCCGCCCTTGGTCCACGGCTGGGTGGCCTCGACCGGCGCTTGATCGTCCGCGGCGGACACGGCGGTCAGCGACGTCACGCGGGCGGTGATGCTGCCGTCGCCGGTGAACGCCTGGTGCGCGAACGAGAAGTTGTCGACGACCGGCTCGCCTCCCGGACCGAGGGGTGGCGTGCTGCCCGCGCACGGCTTGCCGTCGGGGCCGCTGCACGAGAAGTTGCTCGCCGCCGCCGCGAACAGCCCCATCAGCACGATCACCAGCGCCGCCGCGACCAGGCCGAACACCCAGCCGCGCACGGTGCGCAGCTTCGTCCACTCGGCGTGCAGCGCCTGCCCGAACCCGTCCCGCCCGCTCATCGCGCGTCACCCGCCGCGTTGAACTCGACCGCGTCCCGGGTCAGGTCCATGTAGGCCTCTTCGAGGGACGCGCGGTGCGCCGACACCTCGGAGAACGGCACCGCGTCCTCCCCGAGCAGCGCCACCACCCGTTCACCGGACAGGCCGGTGACGGTGAGCGTGTCGGTCCCGGTGACGGCGACCGTCGCGCCCGCCCGCGCCAGCACCGTCATCGCCTGCGTGCGGGCGGTGGTGCGCAACGTGACCCGTTCACCGGACGCGGTCTCGATCAGCTCGGCCACACCGACGTCGGCGATGACCTTGCCCCGGCCCACGATCACCACGTGGTCGGCGGTGTCCTGCAGCTCGCTCATCAGGTGGCTGGACACCAGCACCGCCCGGCCCTCGGCCGCCAGCGACCGCAGGAAGCCGCGCATCCACCGGATGCCCTCGGGGTCCATGCCGTTCACCGGCTCGTCCAGCACGAGCACCGGCGGGTCGCCGAGCAGCGCCGCCGCGATGCCGAGCCGCTGCCGCATGCCCAACGAGTAGCCGCCCGCCTTGCGCCGGATCGCCGAGGTCAGGCCGACCCGTTCGGCGACCTCGTCCACCCGCCGCGCGCCGAGGCCCTGCGAGTGGGCCAGCCACAGCAGGTGGTTGCGGCCGGTGCGGCTCGGCTGGAGCGCTGACGCGTCCAGCAGCGACCCGACCTGCCGCAACGGGTGCCGCAGGCTCCGGTAGTGCCGGCCGCCGACCAGCGCGTGCCCCTCGTCGACCGAGTCGAGGCCCAGGATCACCCGCATCGTGGTGGACTTGCCCGCGCCGTTGGGGCCGACGAAGCCGGTGACCTTGCCGGGCGCGACGGTGAACGTCATCCCGTCCAGCGCCACGGTCGGCCCGTACCGCTTGCGCAGCCCGGAGACTTCGATGGTTGCTTCCATGCCGGGAAGGCTAGGGAGCGCGGCCCGGTCCGGTCGTCACGCGGGAGAGCCGTCTCCGCCTCGCTGACGTGGGGGAGGCGCGTCCCCCGTGAGAGGGATTCCGGTGTCACCACCTGCGGTGACGCGTGGCGGCGGGTCGGCGACGACAATGATCCGGTGAGCGAAGAGGGGTGGGCGCGGCGGTTGGCCGACGGTCCGCACGTGCCGGTGGCCGCCGTGGTGCCGCTCGGCGCGGGCGCGGTGGGGGAGTCGGTGGCGCGGGCGGTGACCGGCGGCGCCGACCCGCAGCTCGTCCTGGTGCTCGGGTTGCTGGCCCTGGCGACCACCGCGCCGTCGGCGTTCCTGCGTGCGGCGCCCGCCGCGGTCGCGGTGTCGGCGGCGGGCGTGCTGTCGCTCGGGCTGTTCCACGGCCTCACGGCGGCGGGGCTCGGCGCGCAGCTCCTCGTGCTCTACCGGCTGGGACGGGTGGGCGGACAGGTCCTGGCGACGTGCCTGGCCGCGCCCTACCTGGTGCTGGCCCTCGTGCGCGACGCGGACACCGTGACGGTGTTGGCGGCGTCGTTGGGCTTGGCGGCGGCGTGGGTCGGGATCGCCCGGTGGGCGCGCGGTGAGGCGCTGGTGCACCGGGCCGCCCGGCAGGCCGTGGCGGGGAGACTGCTGGAGCACACCGCGCGGGGCGAACGGGCCCGGATCGCACGCGAGCTGCACGACGTCGTGGCGCACCACATCTCGATGATCGCGGTGCAGGCGGAGACGGCCCGGCTGACCACGCCCGGCATGCCCGCGGCCGGCGCGCAGCGGCTGTCGGAGATCGGCGACACCGCGCGGGCCGGGCTGACCGAGATGCGGCGGCTGCTCGGCGTGCTGCGGGAGGACGCGCCGGAGGAGGTCGCGGACCGGCGCCCGCAGCCCGGGTTGCAGCAGCTCAACGAGCTGCTGGACGACGTGCGCGACACGTCCGGCGCGGGCGCGCGGCTCATCGTCTCCGGCACACCCGCCGCGCTGGACCCCGGCGTGGAGCTGGCCGCGTACCGGATCGTCCAGGAAGCCCTCACCAACGCGCGGCGGCACGCGCCCGGCGCGGCGGTCGACGTGGAGCTGCACTACACCGAGGAGGCGTTGCGCTTGCGCATCAGGGACAACGGGCCCGGCCCGCGCGCCGCGGCGCCGTCCGGCGGGCACGGGTTGACCGGCATGAGGGAACGGGCGGCGGCCGTCGGCGGTCGGCTGCACACGGGCACCACGGCCGTGGGCGGTTTCCTGGTCGAGGCCAGCCTCCCGGCGGGGGCGGCCGGGTGAGCGCCGTCCGGATCGTGGTCGCCGACGACCACCAGGTGATCCGCACCGGGTACGCCGCGCTGCTCGACACGCAGCCGGACTTCACCGTCGTCGGCACGGCGTCCGACGGCGGCGAGGCGGTGCGGCTCTGCGGCGAGCTGTCACCCGACGTGGTGCTGATGGACGTGCGGATGCCGGGCGTGGACGGCATCGAGGCCACGCGCCGGCTCGCGGACGGGCCGCGGGTGCTGATCCTCACCACGTTCGACCTGGACGAGTACGTCTACGACGCGTTGCGCGCGGGCGCCAGCGGCTTCCTGCTCAAGGACGTGACGGCGGAGCAGCTGTTCGACGCGGTGCGGGTCGTCGCGGCCGGTGAGGCGTTGCTGGCGCCGACCGTCACCCGCCGCCTGATCAGCGAGTTCACCCGCCTGCGGCCCGAGCCGGCCACGCCCGCGTCCGCCCTGTCGACCTTGACGCCGCGCGAGACGCAGGTGTTGCGGCTGATCGCGGAGGGCCTGTCGAACACGGAGGTGGCGGCGCGGCTGGTGGTCACCGAGGAGACGGTGAAGACGCACGTGAGCCGGGTGCTGAACAAGCTGGGCCTGCGCGACCGCACCCAGGCGGTGGTCGCGGCCTACGAGTCGGGCCTGGTCGTGCCCCGCTTCCGCGCATAGGACGCCGTGCCTGAAGTCCGCTTCAGGTTCATTCAGGCTGGGTTCAGGACCCGTGTCCCATAGTGGGTGCCGACGGATCCGGTGGGATCCGGGTCGGTCGCCAGGGGGTCCACGGGGGGGGGTGGCGACCGGCGTGCCCCGGGTGCGTCCCCCAACGCGCACCCGGGGCAGGCGGCCGGTCGATCAGCGGTCCACCCGGTCCGGCGGCAGCTTGTCGCCCACCAGGGCCAGGTTCTGGATCGCGGCGAGCCCGTACTGGGCGGAGGCGTTGGTCGACACGAACACCGCCTCGTCCACCGGGCGCAGCGCGTTCGGCCCCTCGACCCTGGTCGAGCGCCACGGCAGCCCCGGCCCGTACCCGTCCTGGCCCGCGAAGAACTCGTTCCACGCCCGCTGCGCCAACGCGTCGTCCCCGGTCCGCGCCGCCGCGTAGGCCGTGAGCCGGGAGTGCATCTGGCGGAAGCCGATGCTCCACGAGCCGCCGACCTCGGCCTGCTGCTCCTCCCTCGTCGCGCCGTACAGCCGGCAGTACTGCAGCCACGCCTCCTCGAACGCGGGCTGACCGAGGACGTCGATCAGCTCGCTGCAGATCTCCGCCAACCCGAACACCGCCGACAGGTGCGACACGCTCACCTGCACCCGGTCGGTGGCGAACCGGCCCGTCTCCAGGTTGTAGAGCGCCTCGCCGGTGACGAAGCCGTTCTTCAACGCCCCGATGTCCGCCACGGTGCCCAGCAGCTTCTGCCGCGCCACCGGGTCGCCGCCGCGTTCCCACTCGGTCAGCCACGCCGCCGCCAACGCGCCCCAGTCCGTGCCGAGGCCGACCGCCAGCGCCTTCGGGTCGGGCGTGTACGGCTCGGTGCGGATCTTGCGCAGCGGGTCGAGCGCGACGAACGTGCGGTCCGCGTCCACCAGCTCGCGCAGCAGGTCGCCGACCCGTTCGTCGGCGGTGAGGAAGTAGTGGAACCGCCGGTTCGCCGCCGTGCTGATGCGCAGCTGCTTGGCGCTGCACCCCCAGTGCAGCACGTTGTGCCGCGTGCCCAGGTCTTTCCACTGGCCGAGGTGGTAGACGTCGACCTCGCCGGTGTGCCGCGTCATCGCCTCGGCCATCCGGAACACGTCGGCCCGCCCGCTGCGCAGGTAGGCGTACCAGAGCCACAGGTCCGTCGACAGCTCCGAGTTGTCCCACGCGTAACCGCCGACGTCGTAACGCCACTGGTGCCGGTCGGAGTCGTAGGTGTGCATCACGTCGCCGTAGTTCCAGAACCCGTACCAGCGGCGCTGCTCCACCTGGTCGCGGTGGTAGTCGAAGAGGAAGTCCAGCCGGTCCTCGATCGCCGCGCGCGCCGGCGTCGAGCGGTCCACCAACGACCAGTCGCCGAACACGCCCGCCGCGAGCAGGTGCCGCGGTGGCGCGACGAGCAGCGGCGGCGTCTGCACGGCCTGCGCCATCGCGGCCAGGCTCGCGTCGTCCGGCGTGGCGCCGAGCGCCCACAACGTCAGCTCGCTGGTGCGCGCCACGCCGTACGCCGTGCCGAAACCCGGCTCGTAGTCCTCGTAGGTGATCTGGAGGCCCTCCAACTGCTCCGGGAACGTGTCCATGCCCAGGCCGTCGTGGTAGAACCGCAGGTCCATGGGCCGCGCGTCGGGCGACCACAGCCACACCGTCACCTCGGCCTCGTCACCGGCCGCGCCGCGCACGTCGAGCTGCGTCGGGTGCAGCTGCCAGAAGTTCCGCAGCCCGAACGCCAGGCCGCCGCTCGCGCCGCCGACGTAGCCGAAACCGGGCGCCCTCCGTCCCGCGTCCACGTCCACCCACGTGTGGCCGGGCTTGGTGCGCTTGCGAATCGCGAAACCGTCCGCGGTGAGCTGGCTGAGGCTGTAGTCGCCCCACGCCGGGATCAGGTGCAGCCGGCTGCTGACCCGGGTGTCCCAAGTGGACACCGGCGGCAGCTTCTTCCCCGCCACCTGGGCACTGCGCACCGCCGCGCCGGGATCACGGCGCAGACCGGTGATGCCGCGCACGGCTTCGCGCAGCAACCCGCCCTCCTCGCCGCCGAACCGGATGTGCCGGTCGTACAGCTCGTCCCGCAGCGGCACCTGGAACCGGATGCCGAGGCCGCGCAGGTAGTCGTCCTCCGTGCCGTCCCACACGAACGTGTGCGTCATCTTGATGCTGTCCGTGCCGGCGAAGAAGTAGAACCGCACGGTGAACGGCAGCCACTCGCGCCGCTTCGCCTGGTGCACGCCGTCGATCCGCAGCACGGCCCGCACCGGACCGCTCTGCTCCACGATGACGTTCCGGACGGCGCTGACGAACTTCTCCCGCTTCGCGCCGCCGGTGTCCTCGTCCTCGTCGTGGTCCTGGCGCAGGCACACCAGGTGCCCGCGCCGCACCACCGGCTGACCGCCGCGCACGATCCGGTCGATCAGGTCCGCGCCGCTCTTGCGCACGGTCACCTCGATCACGCCGGTGCGCACGATGACGTGCTCCGGCTTGTCCTCCACCGTGACCGCCTGCGCCGGCGCCTTCGCCGGACCCGGTTCCAGGCGGTAGCCGTCGGCGGCGGTGGGTCCGCTGATCGCGTGCGCGCTCCACTTCAGCGAGCCGTCCGGCCACACACCGGTGACCCAGGACTGCACCGGCACATGCTCGCCGGTGGCCGTGACCAGCGAGAACGCCTGGTCCTTGGCGAACGCGCCGCGCGGCCACGGCACACCCCACGTGGTGCCCGCGTGGGTGGCGGGCGCACCGCCTTCGAGCCACGCGAGCGTGGCCTGGCGCGGTGGTTCGGCCGCGGCCTGGGCGTGGCCCGCGCCGAACGGGAGCGCGTAGGCCGCGGCCACCCCGCCCAGGAACGTACGACGGTTCACCTTTGCCATCACGGGCCTCCGACCACCTGGAGCTCATCGATGCCGAGGAAGCCGGTCGACGTGCCCGGCGCCCGGCTGGTCATGGTGATCCGGACCCGCGTCGTGGTCACCGGATCGAACGTGATGCCGCTCGGGCCGCCCGCGGCGGTCGCCCAGTCCACCCGGACGTTCGACGCCGGCACCCACGCGGCGCCGTCCCAGTACGCCACCCGGACCGAGGCGGGCAGCTGGTGCGCGCCGTCCACGGTGAAGTGCGACGTCACCCCGCGGACCTCCCGAGCCTGCGGCCACGCCACCGACACCCAGTCGCTCGCGTGCGCCGACGACACCGCGGGCAGCACCTGGGTCGCCTGCTTGGCGTACGAGTTCGACCACCGCGTGGTCAGGTCGCCGTCCACCATGGCCGCCGGCAGCGTGGTGGCTCGGCCGCTGTAGCTCGCGTCGACCGCCGGGCCGTCCGGGAGCGGCGGCGCCGACCCGACCGGCGTCAACCCACCCGGTCCCCGGTCGCCCCGCCGGACGGCGAGCACGGACGCGTGGCCGGACCGCAGGCCCGGCGCAGTCGCCTTGATCGTGACGGGGCCGCCGCGCGAATCCGACTGCACGATCGCCAGCACCTTGCCGTGGAACGCGGTCATGCCGTCCGCCTTGTACGGCTCCACGCTCTCCGGACGCCCGTTGTCGACGCCGACGAGCTTGCCACCGGTGACGGAGAACGTGACGTGGTCCGCCGCGCCCGGCACCACCACGCCGTTCCGGTCGACCACGTCGGCGGTGACGTAGGTGAGCGACCTGCCGTCCGCCGTCACGGTCTCGCGGTCCGGCGTCAGCTCCACCGCGGCCGCCGCACCGGCTGTGCGCACCGCGTCCCGTGCGACCTCGCGACCGTCCTTGCGCGCCACGGCGACCAGCTCACCCGGCTGGAACGGCACGGTCCACGTGAGGTGCAGCTTGCCCGCGCTGCCGTTCGGGCTGGTGTAGCTGCCCGGGAACGGCCCGGTGGTCACGTTCTTGTCGTCGTTGGACGGCTCGGTCGTCTCCAGGTATTCCTTGCCGTACGTGGTCTTCTTGCGGTCGAACTTCCGCACCCCGAGCGACGTCCCGTTGAGGAACAGCTCGACCGTGTCCACGTTCGCGTAAGCCCACACCTGCACCGGCTCGCCCACCTCGTGGTCGGTCCAGTCCATCGGCACGACGTGCACCATCGGGTCGGTCGTCCACTGGCTCTTGAACAGGTAGTAGAGGTCCTTGGGGAACCCGGCCGTGTCCATCGCGCCGAAGTGCGAGGTGCGCACCGGGAACACCCCGTCGTACGGGGTCGGCTCGCCGATGTAGTCCATGCCCGCCCACAGGAACTGGCCGAGGAAGAACTTGCGGTCCCGGTCCTTCTTCAACCCGTACTCGCCGCTCAACGTCCAGGACGCCATGTTGTTGTCGTAGGACGAGACCTCGCGCTTGCCGGGCGTGTGGTTCTCACCGGTGTTGACCAGCGACGGGTCCTGGTACGAGCCGCGCGTGGAAGTCGAGGACGACGACTCCGACTCGAAGATGAACTTGTCCGGGTACTTGGCGTGCAACGCGTCCACCGCGCCTGCGGTGTTGTAGTTCAGGCCCAGGCCGTCCAGCGCGTTCAGGATCTGGTCCGGGCCGGAGCCCGTGGCCGGCACGCGGCGGTAGGCGTCCGAGCCGAACACGATCGGCCGGCTGGTGTCGATCGAGCGGATGTCGGCGGCCAGGCGCTTGGCGGTGTCCGGTCCGAACGGGACGTTCCAGAAGTCCGGGATCTCGTTGCCCACCGACCACAGCACGACGGCGGGGGAGTTCTTCGCCGCGTGCACCATCTCCTTGATGTCCGCGGTGCTGTTGGCGTCGAAGAACCGGCCGTAGTCGTAGGCGATCTTGGGCCGCCGCCAGGTGTCGAACGCCTCGACCATCATCACGATGCCCAGCTCCTCGCACAGCTCGACCTGTTCGGGTGACGGCGGGTTGTGCGAGGTGCGGAAGGCGTTGACCCCCATGCCCTTCATCAGCTTCAGCTGCCGGGCCAGGGCGTCGCGGTGCACCGCGGAACCGAGCGCGCCCTGGTCGTGGTGCAGGTCGACGCCCTGGATCTTGTGGTACTCGCCGTTGACGAAGAAGCCCTCGTTCGCGTCGAACCGGACCCAGCGGAAGCCGAACCGGGTGCTGGTGGCGTCCACGCGCCTGCCCGCGACCGTCACCTCGGTCTCCAGCGTGTAGAGGTGCGGGTGCGCCATCGACCACAGCTTCGGCGCGGGCACGCGGATGTCGGACTCGACGGTCGTGCCTGTTGCGACCCGGTGCCGTGCGACTACGCGTCCGTTGGGGTCCTTGATGCGGTACTGCACGGCGATGTCCTCGGCTCCGCGGCCGTTGACCACGTCGGTGCGGACGTGCGCGGTGGCGTAGCCGGATTCGACTTCGCGTTCGACGTCCGGGGTGGTCACGAACGTGCCGTGGCGGGCGACGTGCACCCGGTCGGTGACGACGAGGTCGACGTGCCGGTTGATGCCGCTGCCGGAGTACCAGCGGCTGCTCGGCAGCTTGTTGCGCACCTTCACCGCGACCACGTTCGGCGTCCGGCCGTCCCGGTGCGCCGCCGTGAGGTCGACCGCGAAACCCGTGTAGCCGTACGGGTGCGCGGTGACCAGCGTGCCGTTGAGGTAGACCTCGGAGTCCATGTAGACGCCGTCGAACTCCAGCGAGACGTCCTGGCCGGCGGTCGAGCGCGGCAGCGTGAACGTCTTGCGGTACCAGCCGAGGCCGCCGGGGAAGTAGCCCGTGCCGCTGCCCGCCGCCGGCGTCATCGGCTGCTCGATCGACCAGTCGTGCGGCAGGTTCAGCGTCCGCCACGACGAGTCGTCGAAGCCGGGCTCGTCCGCGTCGGCGTACGCCGGGTCGTCGTCACCTGAGGTGTTGGCCAGCGCGAACTTCCACGACCCGTCGAAGCTCTCGCTGCGGACGGTGTGCCCGCCCATCTGATCCGCCGCGGCGGGGCTCGGCGCCAGGCCCGACCCGACGAGGAGCGCGACGACCGCCGCTACGAGCACACGCCTGTGTCTGTCCACCTGGACCCCGGTTCTACGCGTCGTTAATCAACAACACCGATCAGAGAACTTCGCAGAGCGACAGGACGACACAGGATGCTGCCGCCGGGGGAGGCGGGGTGTCAAGCCTTCGGGAAAGCGCTTTCTTCACACGCGCGAGAGTCCTACGTTCGCGTCGCGCGTGTCCTACGTTCAGAACGCGCGTGTCCTACGTTCGGAACAGGTGAGTTGAACGTTCAGGACGGGGTGAGGCGGCGCGGCCCAGGGTGCTCTGCCGGGCGATGAGCCGGTGCGCGGCGCGCACCTCGATGCCCGGCAACGGCTCCGTGCTGCCGATGCGCGCGAGCAGCCGCTCCACCGCCGTGGTCGCGATGGTCACCTTGTCGGGCGACACGGTGCTGATCGTCGGGTTGGAGTAGCGGCCGTCCTCGATGTCGTCGTACCCGATGAGGGCGATGTCCTCGGGCACGCGCAGCCCGCGCGCCAGCACCTCGTGCAGCGCGCCGAGCGCGACCAGGTCGCTGTAGCAGAACACGGCGTCCGGCGGGTCGTCCCGGTCGAGCAGCAGGCGCATCGCGCCCGAGCCGTCGGCCCGGTTGAACCTCGGCGTGTGGATGATCAACGACTCGTCCACCGGCAACCCGGCCTCGGCGTGCGCCTGCCGGTAGCCGAGCGTGCGCAGCTGCGCCGCCTCGCCGGTCGGGTACGGCTGGTCGCCGATGGCCGCGATCCGGCGCCTGCCCAGGCCGATCAGGTGCGCGGTGGCCTCCCGCGCCGCCGCCACGTCGTCGATCCCGACGTGGTCGAACGTGCCGTTGGACGACCGTTCGCCGAGCACGACGAGCGGCAGCGTCGGATCGCCGTCGTCCAGGTCCTCCTGGGCCAGCCCGAGCGGGCTGAAGATCATGCCGTCGAACAGCAGCGCCCGCGCGCCACGCCGGATCAGCTCGCGCTCGTGCGCCGGGTCGCCGTCGGTCTGGTCGATCAGCACGTTGTAGCCGCGCTCGCGCGCCCTCGGGATGATCGCCTGGAGCAGTTCGGCGAAGTAGGGCGTGTCCAGGTAGGGCACGACCACGGCGATCTGCCCGGACCGGCCGTTGGCCAGGTTGCGGGCGAGCACGTTGGGCCGGTAGCCCAGCTCGTCGATCGCCCGCTCCACCTTCTCGCGGGTCCGCGCGGTGACCTTGGCGTAGCCGTTGACCACGTTCGAGACCGTTCGCGCGGACACACCGGCGAGCTCTGCTACGTCACGCAGAGTGGCGTCGCGCATCGTTCTCCTCCGTCGGACCGGCGCGGCGGCCCCACCGCTACAGCGCTGCAAAGGAGTGTGCATCGTGGCCCCCGCCACGACAAGCCCCGGCCCGCCGGCGCGGCGCAACCGTCTCAAATCTCGTTTGAATTAACTTCAGGTGAGGTCTTGCAGCGCGGCAAAACCCCGTACATAGTGCTTTGCAGCGCAGCAAGACCCGGTGCCACGGTGGCAGACACGGTGAGGTCCCCAGGACCCTCCGGCCGTGGTGCGACACCCGGACCCGGCCTCCAGGCACCAGTTCGCGCCTCGTGGGGTCGCCGCTTACCTTGTCCGTCTCGTTCACGCACCGTGATCGCGGTCGCGCATGCCCGGACGCATGCCGCGACGGAAAGGCGCACTCATGCTCGGCACCACCTGGTTGGCGAAACTCCGAGGAGGGCTCGCCGCCTGCGGCCTGCTCGCCGTGGCCGCGTGCGGCGGGGCGAGCAGCGACGACGGACCCGTGACGGTGTCCGTCTGGGCCTGGTACCCGGAGTTCAAGGGGGTGGTCGAGGCGTTCAACGCCAGCCATCCCGACATCAAGGTCGAGTGGACCAACGCCGGCACCGGGGCGGACCACTACGCCAAGCTCAAGACCGCGATCACCGCGGGCAAGGGCGCGCCGGACGTGGCGATGGTGGAGTTCCAGCAGATCCCCACGTTCATCATCCTCGACGCCCTGGCGGACATGGGCGAGCACGGCGCCAACGAGGACAAGGGCCTCTACGCCGACTGGGCGTGGGAGCAGGCCACCGACGGCGAGAAGGTCTACGCGATCCCGGTCGACGGCGGACCGATGGCGTTGATGTACCGCAAGGACCTGTTCGACCAGCACGGCATCCCGGTGCCGACCACGTGGGCCGAGTACGCCGAAGCGGCCGTGAAGATCAAGGCGATCGACCCGAACGCGCACATCGCGAGCTTCGGCAGCGACGGAGGCTGGCTCAACGGCCTGATGTGGCAGTCCGGCTGCCGCCCGTACGGCTACTCGCACACCACCGCCAAGGACCAGGTGAAGATCAACCTCACCGCGCCCGAGTGCGAGCGGGTGGTCGACCTGGTCGGCGACCTGGTCGACAAGGGCCTCATGGCCAAGGACCCGTTCTTCACCGCCGACGCCACCGCCGCGCTGGACTCCGGCAAGTACTGGACGTGGGCCGCGGCCGGCTGGACGCCCGGCTACCTGGCGGGCTCGCTGAAGAACACCGCGGGCAAGTGGGCGGTCGCGCCGATGCCGCAGTGGACCGCGGGCGCGGACGAGCAGGGCGACTGGGGCGGCTCCACGTTCACCGTGACCAAGCAGGCCAAGAACCCGAAGGCCGCCACCACCGTGGCGCGCGAGCTGTTCGGCAAGTCCGACGCGGCCTGGCAGATCGGCCTGGACAAGGCGTTCCTCTACCCGCTGGTCAAGGACGTCGCGGCGGACCCGGCGTTCACCGGCAAGGCCTACGACTTCTTCAACGGCCAGAAGGTGAACGAGATCTTCGTGCCGGTGTCGGAGAAGCTGGGCGA
This sequence comes from Saccharothrix sp. NRRL B-16348, assembly GCF_001280085.1. Classification (GTDB taxonomy): domain Bacteria; phylum Actinomycetota; class Actinomycetes; order Mycobacteriales; family Pseudonocardiaceae; genus Actinosynnema. The sequence goes on from NZ_LGED01000232.1 coordinate 161,709, forward strand.
CTTCCAGTTCACGCCGTTCCAGGACTTCGTGTACAGCGAGCTGAACGACCGCAGCGCCGAGGCGATGTCGGGCAGCAGGCCGTGGAGCACGGTGCTGGAGCAGACGCAGGAGAACGTCGTCGCGTACGCCGAGCAGCAGGGCTTCAAGGTCGGCAAGTAACGCCCGCCGGCCCGCCGCGTCGAGCGCGCGGCGGGCCCGCGGTCCCCAGTCAGCCCTCGCCCAGGCCAAGTCAGGAGGTCCACCGTGACGCGGTCCCCGTCGATCACGGCGCCCGAGGCCGACGACCCGCCGGCCGCACCGGTCGAGTCCAGCGCGCGGCGGCGGTCGCGCCGGGTCACCGCCCGTCCCGTGGCCGGGATGCTGTTCGTCCTGCCGTTCTTCCTCGTCGTCGTCGCGTTCCTGATCGTGCCGCTGGGGTACGCGTTCTGGCTCAGCCTGTCCAGCAAGAGCCTCGCCGTCGGCACGCGGTTCAGCGGCATCGACAACTACGTGCGCGCGTTCACCGACCCGTTGCTGCTGGACGGCCTGCTGCGGGTCGTCCTCTTCGGACTCGTGCAGATCCCGGTCATGCTCGGCATCGCGCTGGCCGGCGCGCTCACGCTGGACGCCGTGACGACGAAGTTCGCCCTGGCGTTCCGGCTCGTCGCGTTCATGCCCTACGCCGTGCCCGCCGTCGTCGGCGCGCTCATGTGGGGCTTCCTCTACAGCCGCACGTTCGGGCCGTTCGCCGACCTGCCGACGCTGGTCGGCGGCGAGCCGATCGACTTCTTCAGCGTCTCGTTGCTGCTGGTGTCGCTGGGCAACATCGTCACGTGGGCGTGGACCGGCTACAACATGATCATCCTGTACTCGGCGTTGCAGGGCGTGCCGCGGGAGATGTACGAGGCCGCGATGATCGACGGCGCGTCGCCGGTGCAGATCGCGTTGCGGGTCAAGGTGCCCGCGATCAAGCAGGCGATCTCGCTGGCCGCGATCTTCACCGTCATCGGCACCATGCAGTTCTTCACCGAGCCGCAGATCATGGCCCGGTTCGCGCCGCAGATCTCGGCCGGGTACACGCCGAACCTCTACGCCTACAACCAGGCGTTCGCCTACTCGGACTTCCACTACTCCGCGGCGATCTCGTTCGCGCTCGGCTTCCTCGTCTTCGTGGTGGCCTACGTGTTTGTGTTCGTCAACAACCGCAGGCGGGGGAAGCGCGCATGACCCTCGGCAAAGCCGACAACCGGCCCAAGGTGAACACCCGGCTCCCGCACCTGCTGATGGGCGTGGGCATCCTGTACTTCCTCGTCCCGCTGCTGTGGGTGCTCGTCGCGGCCACCAAGAGCCAGCCGGACCTGCTCGACAGCCCGGCGCTGTGGTTCGCCGAGTTCAACCTGGTCGAGAACATCGGGCAGCTGTTCCGCGAGGACGACGGCGCGTACGGCAAGTGGCTGGTCAACACGGCGTTGTACTCGGGGCTGAGCGCCGTGGGCGCGACGGCCCTGGCGGCGGCCGCGGGCTACGGCCTGGCCCGGTTCCGGTTCCCCGGCAAGAGGCTGTTCGAGACGGCGCTGCTCGGCATGATCATGGTGCCCGCCACCGCGCTCGTGCTGCCGACCTACCTTATCCTGTCCGAAGTGGAACTCGTGGACACGATGTGGGCGGTCATCCTGCCGTCGCTGCTCAGCCCGTTCGGCGCGTACCTGATCCGCGTCTACGTGGACGAGAGCGTGCCGGTGGAGCTGATCGACTCCGCCCGCATCGACCGGGCGGGGGAGCTGCGCATCTTCTGGCAGATCGTGGTGCCGATGATGCGGCCCGCCCTCGTCACCGTCTTCCTGTTCACCTTGGTCGCGACCTGGAACAACTACTTCCTGCCGCTGGTGATGCTCAGCGACGCCGACCTGTACCCCCTCACCGTGGGCCTGACCACCTGGTTCAACACCGCCCAGCAGGAGGCAGGCACCCGAATGCTGTTCAACCTCGTGGTGACCGGCTCACTGCTGGCCATCGTCCCGCTCATCGTCGCCTTCGTCCTGCTGCAGCGCTTCTGGCGCAGCGGTGCGGCCGCGGGTGCCCTGAAGTAGGAGCATCGTGCTCAACGCCTCCCTTTCCCTCAACCCCGACTACGTCATCGCGCCCGTGCGACGCCGCCTCTTCGGGTCGTTCGTCGAGCACATGGGCCGCTGCGTCTACACCGGCATCTACGAACCCGGCCACCCGACCGCCGACGAGGACGGGTTCCGGGGTGACGTGCTGGAGCTGACCCGTGAGATGGGGGTCGAGCTGGTCCGCTACCCCGGCGGCAACTTCGTCTCCGGCTACCGCTGGGAGGACGGCGTCGGGCCCGTCGCGCAGCGGCCCGTGCGCCGTGAGCTCGCGTGGCACAGCCTGGAGACCAACGAGGTCGGCGTCGACGAGTTCGTCCGCTGGGCGCGCAAGGCCGACGTCGAGGTCATGTACGCGGTGAACCTCGGCACGCGCGGTGTGGCCGAGGCGCTCGACGTGCACGAGTACATGAACCACGAAGGCGGCACGCAGCTGTCCGACCTGCGCCGCGAGAACGGCTCCGAGAAGCCGCACGGCGTGAAGCTGTGGTGCCTGGGCAACGAGCTGGACGGCCCGTGGCAGCTCGGCCACAAGACCGCGCACGAGTACGGTCGGCTGGCCGCCGAGACGGCTCGCGCGTTGCGGCAGGCGGAGCCGGACCTGGAACTGGTGGCGTGCGGCAGCTCCAGCTCGTCCATGCCGACGTTCGGCGAGTGGGAGTCCACCGTGCTGGAGCTGGCGTACGAGGAGGTGGACCACATCTCGCTGCACGCCTACTACGAGGTGCTCGACGGCGACGTGGACAGCTTCCTGGCCTCCGCCGCGGACATGGACCACTTCATCGACAGCGTGGTGGCCACCGCGGACGCGGTCGGCGCGCGGCTCAAGAGCAAGAAGAAGATCACGCTCTCGTTCGACGAGTGGAACGTCTGGTACATGAAGCGGTTCCAGGCCGAGGCGCGCACGGAGTGGGAGGTCGCGCCGCGGGTCATCGAGGACCAGTACGACGTCACCGACGCCGTGGTCGTCGGCAACCTGCTGATCTCGCTGCTGCGCCACAGCGACCGGGTGGCGGTGGCGTGCCAGGCGCAGCTGGTGAACGTGATCGCGCCGATCCGCAGCGAGCCGGGCGGCCCGGCGTGGCGGCAGACGACGTTCCACCCGTTCGCGCTGACGTCGCGGCTGGCGCGGGGGAAGGTGCTGCGGGTGGAGACCACCTCGCCGACCTACTCGACCAAGCGCTTCGGTGACGTCCCGGTGGTCGACTCGGTCGCCACGCACGACGAGGAGACCGGCGACACGGTGGTGTTCGTGGTCAACCGCCACCGCTCGGAGCCGGTCGACCTGCGGGTCGCGCTGGCCGCGTTCGGCGACGTGGAGGTCGCCGAGGCGTGGACCGTGCACGACCCGGACGGCTCGGCCACCAACACCGAATCCGACCCGGACCGCGTCGTGCCGCAACCGCAGACCGCCACCATCGCCGACGGCGACCTGCACGTCGTCCTGCCACCCGTCTCCTGGACCGCCGTGCGCCTCACCCCCACCTCCTAACCTTCGAGAGTCCTACGTTCACGTCGCGAGAGTCCTACGTTCGGACACCCTGAATTCAACGTTCGCAGCGGGCGCCTCACCTGGCTCCGCGTGCTGAGCGTTGAATTCAGGGGTCGTGAACGTAGGACTCTCGCGTGCTGGACGTAGGACTCTCGCGGGTTGGTCAGGAGACGTAGGCGGCGAGGTGTTCGCCGGTCAGGGTGGACTGCTTGGCGACGAGGTCGGCCGGGGTGCCCTCGAAGACGATCCGGCCGCCGTCGTGGCCCGCGCCGGGGCCGAGGTCGATGATCCAGTCCGCGTGCGCCATGACCGCCTGGTGGTGCTCGATGACGATGACCGACTTGCCCGAGTCGACCAGCCGGTCCAGCAGGCCGAGCAGCTGCTCGACGTCGGCCAGGTGCAGGCCCGTGGTCGGCTCGTCGAGGATGTAAACCTCGCCCTTCTCGGCCATCTGGGTCGCCAGCTTCAGCCGCTGCCGCTCACCGCCGGACAGCGTGGTCAGCGGCTGCCCCAGCGACAGGTAGCCGAGACCGACGTCCACGAGCCGGTCGAGGATCTTGTGCGCGGCCGGCACCCGACCGTCACCGGTCTCGAAGAACGCCTCCGCCTCGACCGCGGACATCGCGAGCACCTCGGCGATGTCCTTGCCGCCCAACGTGTACTCCAGCACGGACGCCTGGAACCGCTTGCCCTCGCAGTCCTCGCACGTGGACTCGACGGTCGCCATCACGCCCAGCTCGGTGTAGATGACGCCGGCGCCGTTGCACGTGGGGCAGGCGCCCTCGGAGTTCGAGCTGAACAACGCGGGCTTCACGCCGTTGGCCTTGGCGAACGCCTTGCGGATCGGTTCGAGCAGGCCCGTGTACGTCGCCGGGTTGCTGCGCCGCGAGCCGCGGATCGCGCCCTGGTCGATCACCACCACGCCCTCGCGGCCGGCCACCGAGCCGTGCACCAGCGAGCTCTTGCCGGACCCGGCGACACCCGTGAGCACGCACAGCACGCCGAGCGGGATGTCGACGTCCACGTCACGCAGGTTGTGGGTGTCGGCGCCGCGCACCTCCAGCGCACCCGACGGCGTCCGCACGGTCTCCTTCAACGACGCCCGGTCGTCCAGGTGCCGCCCGGTGAGCGTGTCGGCCGCGCGCAGCCCTTCGAGGGTGCCCTCGAACACCACCTCGCCGCCGCCCGTGCCCGCCTTGGGGCCGAGGTCGACCACGTGGTCGGCGATCGCGATCACCTCGGGCTTGTGCTCGACCACGAGCACGGTGTTGCCCTTGTCCCGCAACTGGAGCAGCAGGGCGTTCATCCGCTCGATGTCGTGCGGGTGCAGGCCGATGGTGGGCTCGTCGAAGACGTAGGTGACGTCGGTGAGGGACGAGCCGAGGTGGCGGATCATCTTGGTGCGCTGCGCCTCGCCGCCGGACAGCGTGCCCGACGGGCGGTCGAGCGAGAGGTAGCCCAGCCCGATGTCCACGAACGAGTCGAGGGCCCTCCGCAGGTTCACCAGCAGCGGCGCCACCGACGGCTCGTCGAGGTCGCGCACCCAGTCGGCCAGGTCGCTGATCTGCATCTTGCACAGGTCCGCGATGTTCTTGCCCTTGATCTTCGACGCCAGCGCTTCCTGCGCCAGGCGCGTGCCGTCGCACTCGGGGCAGGTCGTGAACGTCACCGCCCGCTCCACGAACGCGCGGATGTGCGGCTGCATCGCGTCGACGTCCTTGGACAGGTACGACTTCTGGATCTGCGGGATCAGGCCCGAGTAGGTCAGGTTGACCCCGTCGACCTTGATCTTCGTCGGCTCCTTGTAGAGCAGGTCGTGCAGCTCCCGCTTGTTGTACTTGCGGATCGGCTTGTCCGGGTCGAAGAAGCCGCAGCCGCGGTAGATGCGGCCGTACCAGCCGTCCATGCTGTAGCCGGGGATGGTGAGCGCGCCGTCGTTGAGCGACTTGCTGTCGTCGTACAGCGCGGTCAGGTCGAAGTCGTTGACCGAGCCCATGCCCTCGCAGCGCGGGCACATGCCGCCCAGCCGGTTGAACGTCGCCTTCTCGGCCTTGGTCTTGCCGCCGCGCTCGACCGTGATCGCGCCGCTGGCCTTCACCGACGGCACGTTGAACGCGTACGCGTTGGGCGGGCCGATGTGCGGCGTGCCGAGCCGGCTGAACAGGATGCGCAGCATGGCGTTGGCGTCGGTGACGGTGCCCACCGTCGAACGCGGGTTGGCGCCGAGCCGCTCCTGGTCGACGATGATCGCGGTCGTCAGCCCGTCGAGCACGTCGACCTCGGGCCGCGCCAACGTCGGCATGAAGCCCTGCACGAACGCGCTGTACGTCTCGTTGATCATCCGCTGCGACTCGGCGGCGATCGTGCCGAACACCAGGGAGCTCTTGCCCGAGCCGGACACGCCGGTGAACACCGTCAGCCGGCGTTTCGGGATCTCGACGCTGATGTCCTTGAGGTTGTTCACGCGCGCGCCCTGCACGCGGATCAGGTCGTGGCGGTCGGCGAGGTGCGGCTCGGGCGACTGCGCGTCCGTCCTGGTGGCCTTGCTCATCGTGTCTCCATCTGGGTTGGGCTGGGCGCGTTCGCGGGTGCGCGGTCGCCCCGCTCCTGCGGACGTCGGAGCGGGGCGGCTCGCGGTGGGGTGCGGTTCAGCGCAGCTGCTGGATGCGGATCAGGTTGCCCGCGGGGTCGCGGAACGCGCAGTCGCGGATGCCGTACGGGTGCTCGGTCGGTTCCTGGACGACTTCGGCGCCACCGGCCTGGAGCTGGTCGAACGTGCCGTCGAGGTCCTTGGTGGCGAGGTTGATCCCGGCGTAGGTGCCCTTGGCCATCATCTCGACGATGGTGCGGCGCTCCTCCTCGGTGACGCCGGGGTCGGCGGCCGGCGGGTGCAGCACGATGGACGTGCCGGGCTGCCCCGCGGGACCGACCGTGATCCAGCGCATCCCCTCGTAGCCGACGTCGTTGCGGACCTCGAAGCCGAGGGTGTCGCGGTAGAAGGCGAGCGCGGCGTCCGGGTCGTCCTGCGGGAGGAACGTCTGGTGAATGCTGATGTCCATGACGGTCACGCTAGGTGAGGCCCGAAGTGGGCGCTTCTCGATTCCTGACCGGTCTGGTGACCTGCTTCGCCACGCACGCGGGCATGCCGACCGTCGCGCCGGTCGCGTGGCGCCGGTACTCGCTCGGCGGCACGCCGACCAGCTCGGTGAACCGGGTGCTGAACGTGCCGAGCGACGAGCAGCCGACCGTGAAGCAGACCTCGGTGACGCTCAGGTCGCCCCGCCGCAGCAACGCCATCGCGCGCTCGATGCGCCGCGTCATCAGGTACGAGTACGGTGACTCGCCGTAGGCGCGCCGGAACTGGCGGCTGAGGTGCCCGGCCGACATGTTCACCCCGCGGGCGAGCGCCTCGACGTCCAGCGGCTGCGCGAACTCGCGGTCCATCCGGTCGCGGACCCGGCGCAGCAGGGCCAGGTCGCGCAGGTGCTGCGTCGCGGCGGAGGTGCTGGTCACGTGCGTGATCGTGCCACATGACGGTACGTGGAGCAGGCCGGAACCCGGTGTCACGGGAGGCTGGATCGTGGCAGTCTGACCGCCGTGATCACGCGTGAGCTGATGTTGATCGGCGGCGGCGCCGGGGTGGGCAAGTCGAGCGTCGGCTGGGAGGTCTCCCAGGTGCTCCAAGGGAGGGGCACGGCGCACTGCCTGGTGGAGGGCGACTTCCTGGACCAGATCCACCCGGCGCCCGCCGACGACCCGCACCGCACCGGGATCACCGAGCGCAACCTGGCCGCCGTGTGGGCCAACTACGCCGCGCTCGGCCAGTCGCGGCTGGTCTACACGAACACGGTGAGCGTGCTGGAGGAGCCGATGATCCGGCGTGCCATGGGCGAGGGGGACGTCCGCTCGACGTGCGTGCTGCTCACCGCCGAGGAGGCGACCGTCCGGGAACGCCTCGCCCGCCGTGAGATCGGCTCGCAGCTCGCGCCGCACATCGAGCGGAGCCTGGCGATGGCCCGCCTGCTGGACGCGGACGCCCCGCCCGGCACCGTCCGGATCGCGACGGACGGCAGGTCGGTCGAGGAGATCGCGCACGAGGTCGTCCGCGCCGCCGGCTGGTGACGTGACGTCACGGCAGTGAGGCGGGCAGGCCGAACGCCGGGAAGTGCTCCGCGCCGACGAACGACGTGACGTCGCGGATCCGGTCGCCGCGCAGCGTCAGCACGTTGACCGCCCACGCCGGGTACGCGCCCGCGCCGTCGTCCCACAGGTAGCAGGCGACGGCGGGCTGGCCGTTGGCGCTGGTCACCAGGTGCCGCCACGGCGGGCAGTCGCCCAACGGCACCCGCGTGACGAAGTCGGCGACCGCCTCGATGCCGCGGTACCAGTGCGGCAGCGGCGGCATGGACCAGGTGACGTCCTCGGTCAGCAGCGCGACCATGGTGTCGGCGTCGCCGCGTTCCAGCGCGCCGGCGTAGTCGGCCACGACCTGCCGCAGGCGCGCGTCGCCGAGCAGCCGCAACGTCTGCTGCTGGGTGCGTGCGGGCACCTTCTCCGCGACCACCCGGCGGGCACGGGCCAGCGCGGAGTTCACCGACGTGGCCGAGGTGCTCATCATGGCGGCGATCTCGGCCGCCGAGAACCCGAGCACCTCGAACAGCAGCAACGCCGCCCGCTGGTTGCCGGGCAGGTGTTGCAGGGCGGCGACGAACGCCAGCTCGACGGCTTCGCGCTGCGCGTAGCGCCCGGCCGGGCAGCTGTCGCTCAAGCCCTCGTCCGGGTACGGCCCGAGCCAGGCGACGTCCGTCCGGGGCGGGTTGTCGATCACCGCGCGTTCGCTGGCCGGCCCCAGGTCCACCGGCAGCGCCCGCCGACCCCGGCTCTCCACCGCGTCGAGGCACGTGCGGGTGGCCACCTTGTACAGCCAGGAGCGCAGTGAGCTGCGCCCTTCGAAGCGGCCGAGCCCGCGCCACGCCCGCAGCAGGGCGTCCTGGAGGGCGTCGTCGGCGTCGTGGGTGGAGCCGAGCATGCGGTAGCAGTGCGCGTGCAGCTCCCGGCGCAGCGGCTCGACCAGGCGGGTGAACGCCTCGCCGTCGCCCTCGCGGGCCCGCGCCAGGTCGGGCTCCTCGACGCCCGTCGCGGAACTCGCCGGAGAAACTTCGCTCACGAGCGACGATTCTGCCCCACCCGCGGAGTCACTACCGGCGATCGAGCACTTCAGAGGCCGTTCCAGGAGGACCGCGATGACCAAGACCGCCATTACCGACACCCTGCGGGTGCCCGACGCGCTGCTGCACTACGAGGTGCGCGGCCGGGGACCGCTGGTCGTGCTCGCCGCCGCGCCGATGGACGCCAGGTCGTTCGAGCCGCTGGCCGACCTGCTCGCCGCCGACCACACCGTGCTCACCACGGACCCGCGCGGCATCAACCGCAGCAAGGTCGACGACCCGGACCGCGACGCGACGCCCGAACTGCGTGCCGACGACCTGGCCAGGCTGATCCGGCACCTGGACGTGGGCCCGGCGGCCGTGCTGGGTTCCAGCGGCGGCGCGGTCAGCGTGCTGGCGCTCGCGCAGGCGCACCCCGAGCTGGCGCACACCGTGATCGCCCACGAACCGCCGCTCGACCAGCTCGTGGAGGACCGGGAAGACCTGCTCCGGCGGACCGACGAGATGATCGCCACCTACCTGGCGGGCGACTCGCTGGGCGCATGGCGGCAGTTCATGGCCATCGCGAACATCCACCTGCCCGACGAGGTGATTGAGCACATGTTCGGCGGGGAGCGCTCGCCGCAGGACCTCGCCGACGAACGGTTCCAGTACGAGCACATGCTGCGGCCGACCGTGCGGTGGGTGCCCGACCTGAACGCGCTGCGGGCGGCGTCGAGCCGGATCGTGGTCGGCATCGGCGAGGACTCGGGCGGCGAGCTGTGCGAGCGCACGTCGGAGGCGCTCGCCGAGGGTCTCGGGATCGAGCCGACCAGGTTCCCGGGCGGTCACATCGGCTTCGCCGACGACCCGGACCGGTTCGCGGTCCGGCTGCGCGAGGTGTTGGGGTAGGGCTGGGCGTCCCGGCACTCGGTTCCGGCGTCCGGAGCCGAGTGCCGGTGATCAGATCAGGCCAGGTCGTCGAACTCCCCGGCCTTCACACCGAGCAGGAAGGCCTTCAGCTCGGCCTTGGTGTAGGTCACGACCGGGCCGGCGTCGCCGAGCGTGGAGTTGCGCATGGCCACGCCGCCGTCAGGCAGCGCCGCCAGCTCGACACACTCGCCTCCGCTGCCCTCGCCGGTGCTGAAGCTGCTCTTGCGCCACGTCAGGTGCTGGGTCATCGCTCATCTCGCATGACTAGTGGGATTACCGGGCTGCATCCCGGCCGAAGTCAGCCGCAGCATCAAGTATTAGGGCACGGGACGACTGCAAGTCCAGCGCTGCGACCCTACGGCGGTCCCAGGCGACCCTATAAGGCTCGGTTACCGCGCGGCGGTCGCGGTAGAACGACTCTGTCTGGCCATAGACCTGCACGACATCACCCGTTGCGCCGACCGGGAAGCGGAGCAGGAAGAACGTCGAATCCATGCCGGGGAACGCTCCATCGGCGATCGGCTGGACCTGGATCTCCACGTTCGGCAGCTCGCAGGCAGCCGCCAAGACCTGGAGTTGTTCGCGCATGATCGCCGGTCCGCCGACGGGGAGGCGCAACGCGAACTCGTGGATGACCGCGCGGATCATGGGGGCATCGCGCTTGGTGACGACTTGTTGGCGGGCTTTGCGCAGTTTGACCAACTCCTCGATCCGCCCGTCCGAGAGCAGTTCACCGTTGCGCAGCCACAGCTGCCGCATGTACGCCTCGGTCTGGAAGTACAGCGGGATGTAGCTGAGGGTGACCGCCATGATCTCGATGGCGTCGTTGCGCTCCAACTCCAGGAACGCGCGAGCCCTCACCGGCACGAACATCGGGAACTCGCCGCGCTTGGTGCTCGCACGGGCCTCGCGGGCCAGTTCGAGCAGCATGGCCAACTCGTCGTCCGCCACGCCGTACGCCTTGGCCAGGGTCTCGACCTCTTGGCGCTTGAACTTGAACTGGCCGGACTCCTTGCGGGTCAGCGTCGGACCGGTGACCTCGATCAACCCGGCGGCGCGGTCGCGGTCGACGTCGGCTTCCTTGCGGAAGCTGCGCATCGCGGCGCCGAGCTGCCGTCGTTGGCTGATCGCGCTGTCATCGTTCTTGGTCGCCAAGGCGCACTCTCCATCGTGATCACCACACGGCCGTCGTGCCACACGTGCTTACCGCACGTACACCCATTTGAACACCGACTTCACCCGTTTGAACCGGCCGTGAAAACGTACGTACGTGCTTAACTCTGCCGGGAGTGGTGGGTGAGCCACAGGTTCTCACGCCTGTGGTCGACACGATCGAGGAACCTGGTGGTGATGTGGTGAGCTGGGCGAGGGGCCGGATCGCGACGAGCGTCCGCATGGACGTGGACGACGGCGTGCCGGTCGACCTGCGGGGCGGTCTGGACGACCAGGCGTTCCTGGCGATCGGTGACGGCATCGAGATCACGTTGCGCGAGTCCCACGTGCGCGCGCTGCGGGACCAGGCGACGGCGGCGCTGGGTGACATGGCGCTGGTCGAGGCCGCCGACCGGGTGGTGGACGCCGTCTACAACGCGGGTGCGCAAGCGCGGACCGCCGCCGTGCTGGCACGGGAGAAGGCCGAGGCCGCCCAACGGGCGGGTGCCGGTGATCAGGCGACCGCGGCGTTCGAGGCCGCCCGGCACGCGGCCGAAGCGGCCGAGCAGGCCCAGGCCGCGGTGCGAGCGGCGGCCGAGGCGATGAGGTTCGCCGACGAAGCGGCGGAAACGGCCAGGGCGGCGGCACGGGCGGCGACCCGGGGGACACCGGGACAGGACGCCGGACAGCCGCCGTGCCCGGTGTGACGTCCGGTTTCGGCGCTAGGCGGGCACGCGGGTGCGGCCGACCGTGACCGACAGGGCGGCCACCGCCAGCCCGGCCAGGCTCAACGCCACCCCGACCCACGCGGTGGAGGTGTAGCCCCAGCCCGCGCTGATGGCCAGGCCGCCCAGCCACGCGCCGGCGCCGTTGGCGATGTTCAGCGCCGAGTGGTTGGACGACGACGCCAGCGACGGCGCGTCCGGGGAGGCGTCCATCAGCCGCACCTGCAACGCCGACGCCAGGACCTGCGAGACGAGCCCGATCAGGAACACCGTGCCGAACGCCATCACCGGCGAGGTCGCGGTCAGCGCGAACACCACGAGCACGGCCGTCACCGCGATCAGCGAGCCGAACACCGTGCCCATGACCGAGCGGTCCACGAACCGGCCGCCGACCGTGGCGCCGATCGTCATGCCGAGCCCGAACACGGCCAGCACCCACGGCACGGCGGACGCGGACAGCGCGGTCACCTCGGTGGTGATCGGCGAGATGTAGGAGTAGACGGCGAACATGCCGCCGAACCCGATCATGCCGGTGAGCAGCGCGAACCACACCTGCGGCCGGCGGAACGCGCTCAACTCTGCGGCCACGCTCGCGTCACGCGGAGCCGGGACGCGCGGCAGCCACCTGGCCAGCGCCAACGCCGTCACGACCGCGATCACCGTCACCGCGAGGTAAGCGACCCGCCACCCGATCTGCTGACCGGCGGCCGTCACGACCGGCACGCCGACCAGGTTGGCCACGGTCAGGCCGACCATGATCCGGGCGACCGCCGTGCCACGCCGCTCCGGTGGCACGAGCGTCGTCGCGACCACCGCGGCGATGCCGAAGAACGCGCCGTGCGGCAACCCGGCCACGAACCGCGCGGTCATCAGCAGGGCGGTGTTCGGCGCGATGGCGGACAGGCCGTTGCCGAGCGCCAGGGCCAGCGTCAGGGCGATCAGGAGGCCCTTGCGCGGCAGCTTCGCGGCCAGCCCGGCGATGAGCGGCGCGCCGACCACCACGCCGAGCGCGTAGAGGCTGATCGCGTGGCCCGCGGTGGGGATGGAGATGTCGAACGTGGCCGCCATCTGCGGCAACAGGCCCATGGTGGCGAACTCGGTCGTCCCGATGCCGAACCCGCCCAGCGCGAGGGCGAACATGGCCGCCCCGCCGCCCTTGCCTCGACGAGTCACCGCGGACTCGACGGTCGCCGTCATGCGTCGCTCCTGTCAGCTGTCCCGAGTCGACAGTGACCGCGCGACGTAGGTTCCTTAGCTTGCGAAACGATTTTAACCGGCCCCGTCCGACCAGCCCGCACGCGCACCGCGTGCCACTCCTCACACGGCCGCGCTGATCAGCCCGGGAATTCGCTGGTGAGCCCCGAGGTCCGACGGGCAGACTCCCCGACCGTGACCGACGAGATCGCCCGGCTCATCCGGCTCTTGGACGACGACTCGACCGACGTCTACGAGGGTGCGCGGTTCTCGCTGATGGCGATCGGACCCGAGGTCGTCGCGCCGCTGGCCGCCGCGGTCGGGTCGATGGAGAGCCCGGTGGGCCAGTTGTGCGCGATCCAGGTCTTCGACCACTTCGGCGATGCCGCCGCCTTGCCCGCGTTGATCGGTCTGCTCGGCAGCGAGGACGAGACGGTGCGGATCTGGTCGATGTGGTCGGTCGCCGGGCTGGGCGATCGCGAGGCGCTGCCGGCGTTGTGGGCCGCGCACCGCCGGCTGCGTGCCGCCGGCGAACCGCCCGACTCCGGGGAAGCGGACGCGCTGCGCTCGGCGCTGACGGAACTCGGAGCGCGGCAGGAGGTCTTGCCCCCGCTGACGGCGTCGTCGCAGACGACGGCAGGCGACCGCGGTCGGGCCTGGCCGTCCGAGCGACTGGCGGACGTCGTGAACGACCTGGCCGACCACGACCAGGCGGTGTTGGGCCTCAGGTTCTGGCTGGTCTTCCGCGGCCGGGGCGCCTCGATCAACCACGAGCGGCTCCGCCGACCGCTGGACGTGGACCGGCCGTGGCGGCAGGTGGTCGAGGACGCGCGGGAGACCGCGCTGATCGAGGTGGCCTCCGTGCCACCGCGGCCGGACCTGTTCGCGACCGTGGAGTGGATCGATCGGGACGACGTGTGAGCGCCGCCCCGACCGATCCACCACCGTTCAGCCGCCGGCCTGAGGACCCACGTCCAGTGCCGTGCCGTAGAGGCGGGTCGCGGGGAACGTGATGGTCAGCCGGCGGTCCGGTGCGAGGTCCGGGCCGTCCGTCGTCTCCACCAGCTCCGCGTCACCCTCCACCGCCGCGAACGACCACACGTCCGGCCCGCTCACGTGCAGCGCGACCCTCGGGTTGGCCCGGATCTGGCGGGCTTTCAGCCGATCCGCCGTGGTCGACACGCGGATCACCCGCTCCTTCGCGTCCCACTGGTACAGCACGGTGGACAGGTGGGGGTGGCCGCTGCGCTTCACGGTGGCGAGCACGCCGAACCGCTGCTTGCCGAGCAGCTCCACGAGTTCGTCGTCGGTCAGGGTGCGGGGCGCGGGACCGGAGTTGGCGGTCATGGCAGAGCTCCTTCGAGAAGTCAGTGGGAACGCTTGCGCAGGACGATCAGCGTGACCGCGAACGCGGCGGCCAGCAGCGAGGCGGCGACGGTGAACGCCACGTGGTACCCGGAGGTCAGCGCGACCGGCTCGGCGACGCCGGACGCCAGCTCCTCCCCGGTCCGGGCGGCGGCCAACGTGGAGAGCACGGCCACGCCCACCGCCATGCCGACCTGCTGCGTCGTGTTGAACAGGCCGGACACCAGACCGGCGTCGTCCGGCTTCGCGTCGGACATGCCCAGCGACGCCAACGCGGGCAGCACCAGCCCGCCGCCGGCGATCAGCAGCATGACGGGCAGCAGGTCGGTGACGTAGTCCGCGTCCACCGGCACCGTCGCCAGCTTGACCATCGCGCCGGCCAGCAGCACGAGCCCGACCAGCAGCACCGCGCGTTCACCGAACCGCGTGTTCAACCGGGCCGAGACGAACAGGGACACACCGCCGATCGCGACCGCCGCCGGCAGCATCGCCAACCCGGTGGCCAGTGCGTTGTAGGCCAGCACCTTCTGCATGAACAGCGCGACGATGACCTGGAACGCGAACATCGCCGACAACGTGAGCACCTGCACCAGGTTCGCGCCGACCACGTTGCGCGAACGCAGGATGCGCAGCGGCATCAACGGCGTCCGCGCACGGGCCTGCCGCACGGTGAACGCGGCCAGCAACGCGATCGACAGCGCGCCGAGGCCGAGCGTGTGCGCGGCCGTCCAGCCGTGCTGCTCGACCTTGACCACGGTGTAGATGCCGAGCATCAGGCCGCTCGTGACCAGCGCCGCGCCGAGCACGTCGGCGCCGGCGGACAGGCCCGTGCCCCGGTCGGTCGGCAGCACGCGGACCGCCAGCAGCACGGTGGCGACGCCGATCGGCAGGTTGATGAAGAAGATCCAGTGCCAGCTCAGCGCGTCGGTCAGCACGCCGCCCAGCACCTGCCCGATGGACGCGCCCGCCGCGCCGGTGAAGCTGAACACGCCGATCGCCTTGGCGCGTTCCGCCGGGTCGGTGAACAGCGTGACGAGGATGCCGAGCACGACCGCGGACGCCATCGCGCTGCCGGCGCCCTGGAGGAACCGGGCCGCGATCAGCAGTTCCGGCGTGCCGGCCGCGCCCGCCAGCAGCGACGCGGCGGTGAACACGGCGTTGCCGGCCAGGAACATCGCCTTGCGCCCGATCAGGTCGCCGAGCCGCCCGGCGAGCAGCAGCAGGCCGCCGAACGCGATCAGGTAGGCGTTGACCGTCCAGCTCAGGCCGGCGGGGGAGAAGCCGAGGTCGCGCTGGATGGCCGGCATGGCCACGGTGACGATGCTGCCGTCGAGGACGGTCATCAGCATCGCGGCGGACAGCACCACCAGCGCCGACCAGCGGTTCGCCCGGGGCGTGCCGAGCGGCGGGTCGAGCGGGGTGTCGAGCGAGGACGACATGGGTCTCTCCTGTTCGGGTGACGACAGGAGGAACCGTAGCGGATAGTTTTGTTACAGACAATCTCTTGCGGACTTACCGCGTGCTCTCCCGGGCCCGGCGGGCCGTCTGCGGTGCCGGGATCGGAGTGGACAAGTGGCCGCTGACCAGCAAGTTCAGTGCGTGCAGGAGTGCTTCGCGATCTTTGGTGGGCAGCGACTCCAGGGCGGCCCGGTGCACCCCGTCGACCACCGCCTGGCTCTGCTTCGCCAGCTCGGCGCCCTTCTCGGTGACGGCGACGATCCGGGCCCGCCGGTCGGTGCTCGACTGCCGGCGCTCGGCGAGGCCCGCCTTCTCCAGGGCGTCCACGGTGACCACCATCGTGGTCTTGTCCATGTCGCCGATCTCGGCCAACTGGATCTGCGTCCGCTCCTCCTGCAAGGCGTGGACGAGGACGCAGTGCATGCGCGCGGTCAGGCCGATCTCGGCCAGCGCCGCCGCCATCCGGGTGCGCAGCACGTGCCCGGTGTGGTCCAGGAGGAACGACAGGTCGGATTCGGTGCGGGCTGGGGCCATGGCGGACATGGCCCCAGTCTAGCTACCCGGACCACACCGGATTATCGCAAGAAACCGTTCTCAGAGCGCCGGGTGGGCGTTGCGCAGCAACTGCCGGAACTGCGCCGAGTGCCAGTGGCCGGCCGGCGGCGCCTCGCCCATCGCCCCGGTCGGGTCCGGGCTGGCGCTCGGGCTCCCTTCGTAGGTCGGGTCGCACTCCCGGTTGAAGTTCTCGCCGGCGATCGGGATCGGGATGCTCGCGCCGTCCGACTCGCCCGGCGGCTTCATCCACACGTACGCGTCGACGTTCGGCCGGGGCGCCGCGACCGGGCGTTCGCCCAGCCCCGTGTCGACCTGGTTGCACCAGTTGTAGATCCGCACCCTGCGGTCGATCCGGCTGGTGTCGACGTAGACGTCCACGTTCGTCTCGTAGCCGGGCTTGGTCGGCCGGTTCGGGCCGCCCCAGCCGTTGCGCGAGGTGTCGACCAGCACGCCGACGCGCGAGCCGAAGCCCGCCGCGACCGCCTCGGCCCGGAAGAAGTCCACAAAGGACAGCTCGTCGAGGAACGGGTTCCAGTCGACCCACCTGGTCTGCTGGATGTGCCGGCCGTTGATCACCGTCTTGACGATGAACTCCTCCCGCAGCGCCGAGTAGTCGGCCGTGTTGGCGATGAAGCCGTGCACGTTCCCGAGCCGGCTGCCGCCCGAGTTCGCCGCCTTCACCAGCAGCTCCAGCGTCGGCTTGCGGTTGTCGTCCCAGCCGATGTGGCCGTGGTGGCTGATGTCGAGGTAGTTGTAGACGTTGCGGATGGCGCCGAGCTTCGCCAGCGCGTACCCGATGCCCTCGGTGTACGAGCCGGCCGCCTTGACCCGCTCGCAGTTCAGGGTGGCGTCGTTGCGCGGCTGGACGTGCGTGACGAGGTACGGCAACGAGTTGGGCTCCACGACCGCGACGACCCGCAGGCGCGCGTACGCCGGCTCGGCCAGGATCGCGGCGATCGGGTCGACGAACTCCTGCTTGTAGCGCGGCAGCTCGTCCCAGGCCAGCTCGCCGTTGGTGGCCAGCCGACCGCAGTCGCGGCCGGGCAGGTTCCACAGCACGAGCTGGACCAGGGTGGCGTTCTGCCGCAGGGCTTCGTCCAAGTGGTCGCGCAGGCCCATCGTGCCGTCGGAGCCCTGGACGGCCGCGATGCTGTCGAGCCACACGCCGGTCGGCTGGCCGGCGACGGCCGTGCCGCCCGGCTCGGCGGCGGCACGCGCGGACCACTCCGGGTTGACGTAGGCGCGGGCGCCGACGTACGGGTTGTCCAGGCGCGACGACCACTGCGGGGCGGTGCTCGCGCCGGCCGGGGCGGCGACGACGAGCCCGGCGGCGACCGCGACCGCGGTCAGCACGCGGCCGGCGCGGATGAGGGATCTCATGAACTGCTACCTCCGGTGATCACAACGATGTGAGGGAGGCGGTGTGCTGCCACCGTACCGCGCCGGCACGTCGGCCGGCCGTGGGTGACTTCGGTGACGGGACACCCCTGGTGGAACGGCGCCTTGACGACGCGCGATCCACCAGGAGCCGTGGTCGCCGCCGCACCGCGCGGTCAGCCGCCGTGACCGCTGTTCCCCGAGTGCGCCGGCGTGGTGGTCACGGAGTGGTCAGCGCGGCATTTCCGTAGCCGAGCCGCGAAATCAGGTTGCCGTTCGTGTCCCGCAGTTCTGCGGCGTCACCCTGGTCATTCCAGATCGGGCGGCCCTTTCCGTAGGAGAAACCGCCCCATTGCGGGTGGACCTGGTTGGTGTAGATCCGGATGCGCTGACCGGGCTGGAGGACCGTGCCGGGTGGGAACGTGAAGTCCTGGCCCGCGTCGTCCGCGCCGAGCACCCAGTTCGAGATGTCGCCGGGCGCGCTGCCCCGGTTCACGATCTCGACGTACTCGTCGGCCTGGCTGCCCTTGACCTGACCTTTGTGCTGGACGTGGGTGATCGCGATCTCGGGCCGCCCGGCCTTGGCGAAGATGGCCACCACGTCGGCGCTGTTCGCGCCGTTCTCGGCGCTGATGAACTTGCGGACGACCTGCCCGCCCTGCTTGAAACCGCTGATGACGACGGCGTACTCGTCGCCGTCGACGGTCACGGTCTGGGGCGAGACGAACGTCGGCAGGTCGACCTCGTCCTCGGGGTTGGGCCCGACGTTGGGCGTCTCGTTGTGGTGGAACACGAACGTGAAGTCGGCCCGCGTGCCGTCCTCGAACACGACCGCCACGGCGAGGTCGACGTCGAACTGCGACTGCGGCATCGCCTGGATCGGGAAGTTCTCGTGGGTGAACGTGCCAAGGGTGAACTCGGTCCCGTCGAGTTCAACGTCCACCGTGCCGCCGCGGAAAACGTAACCGCTCTTGCCACCGCCCACCGGAATTCCCCAGGTGACGTGGTCGGTGCCCAATCCCGAGAGGTTGGGCGGCGTGACGCTGATGCTCGGCCAGGTGCCGGATGTCGTGGCGCTGCTCATGGGATTCGATCAAACGCCTGCGCGGGGGTGATCGGTAATACCGCGACCAGGTGAGTGCTTTCACAGGGGTGCGCGGACGATGCCGCGTCGAACGGGACGTGCGCCCGCCCGGTGCCCGCATCCGGGTCGGTGCCGAACACCCGGTCGGCCCATCCTCCGCAGAAATGCGTGTTCACCGAAGAAAAGACGAGCACGGCTCGACCCGGGAAAGGCGGTCAGAGGTCGTCCACGCCGATCAGCCCGTCCTGGATCGCCCGCGCCACCAGGGCGGCCTTCGTCGGCGCCTCCCGCCCGATCAACGCGTACTTGACCCGGATCCGCTCCAGGTGCGAGTTCACCGTGCTCAGCGAGATGCCCAGCCGCTGCGCCACGAACTCCTTCGACTCCGACTGGAACCACTCGACCAGCACCTCGACCTCGCGCGCCGACAACGCGGGCCGGTGGTCGGACCGGTCGCCCGCCAACGCGCCCGCCAGCGACGGCGGCGTGTACGGCCTGCCCTCCGCCGCCGCACGGGTCGCCTGCACGAGGTGCTCCGCGCCCTCCGCCTTCGTCAGGTAGCACAACGCGCCCAGCTCCAGGCACTGCAACGCGATGTCGTCGTCGGCGCGCATCGAGTACACGACGACCCGCCGACCCGCCTCCACCAGCCGGCGCAGGTCGCCGAGCACCGGCGTCGGCCCGCCCAGGTGCAGGTCGAGGATCACCACGTCGGCGTCCGCGCCCTCGCCGAGCCACGCCGAGCGCACGTCCTCGCCGCTCGCGACGACCCGGATCGGTGGCGTGCCGGAGGACAGCCAGTAGGCGACGCCCGCGCGCACCGCCGGGTGGTCGTCCACCACCACCGCGCTCAGCTCGTCCGCCATCTGGCCTCCATTCGCGTGTGCCGACCGTACGTGCCGCTTTCGACCTCCACCGGACCCGTCGCGGTTCCCATCTCGACGCCCGCGTCGGCGACGACCGCCACCCGCACCTCGCCCTCGGTGCGCAACAGGCTCACCCGCGCCCGCTCCCGTGCCGCCGACAACGCCTCCACCAGCGGCGCGGTCAGCTGCCGACGCACGTCCGTCGGCACCGGCACCGGCGCGCCGCTGACCGCGAGCGACACCGACACGCCGCGCCGTTCGGCGACGTGCACGCACGCCGCGACCTCGTGCACCAGCGGATCGGGCACGTCGTCGTTCTCGGCGAACAACCGCCGCAACTGCGTGGCCGCGAGCGCGCACCGCCGCCGGGTCTCGTCGGCCCGCGGGTCGAGCACACCGTCGGCGAGGCCCGCGAGCAGCGGCAGGGTCGCGCCGAGCTGCCCGGCGAACCCGGCCCGCAGGTCCTGCTCCCACTGCCGGGCCAACGCGGCCCTCGTCGCCGCGCGCTCCCGTTCGGCGGCGATCCCGGCGGCCTGGCGCGCGCTGCGCAGCAGGACCCGGGACATCACCACGACGCCGAGCTGGAGGCTGGTCACGCTGAACGTGACCACGCCCGCGTTGCCGACCTCGGCCCGGTCCGGCGTGCCGTCGAGCAGCCAGTGGGTGACGTTGAGCACGAGCAGCGCCGCCTGCGCGGTGAGCAGCGCGGGCACGCGGTCCAGCAGCAACAGCAGCAGGTGCCACCCGACCAGCCCGTACGACCAGTCCGCCGGGCCGAAGTGCTCGTGCGACGGCAACGCCTCCGCCGCCACCGCCGACGCCACCAACACCGCCACCGCGCCACCCGCCGCCACGGGCAGCGGCAACGGCTTGCGCCGCACCACCCACACCGCGCACAACAGCGTGACCAACGCGGGCACCGCGAACGCGATCCGCGCGGACGGATCGTGGACACCGGCGAAGAACGGGCCCGCGCTGATGCTCGGCTGCACCACGGCCGTGGTGCAGAGCAGGATCAACCGCAGACTCGCGAACACGTGCCGCTCGGCTTCACGGCTGTCGTCCTCGGTCAACTCCGCTTCACCGCGGTCCAACCCGAGGTCGTCGGTGCCGCCGCCGCTCCGGCGCACCAGCCCTCCACCACCGCCACCTTCACCGCCTCCACCAAGGTCCCAGGGCATCAGCCGGCGGCTCCAGCGCACCAGCCGGCGATCCCAGCGAACCGGCCGCACCCGCGCCCGTGCGCCGTCGTTCTCGCTGCCGCCATTCCCGCTGCCTTCACCCACGTGGCCACTCCAGCCGCACGGTCGTCCGCCCCGGCCGCGACGTCACCTCGGCGCCGCCCCCGACCGCCGCCATCCGCTCGACCACCGACCCGCGGATGCCTCGCCGGTGGTCCGACACCGCGTCGACGTCGAACCCGCGCCCCGCGTCCGTCACCCGCACCTCCACCCCGCCGCCGTTCGCCAGCACGTGCAACTCGGCCGCACCGGTGCCCGCGTGCCGCGCCACGTTCGCCAACGCCTCCCGCACCGCCCGCACCAGCGCCAACGCCACCGAAGCGGGCACGAGCGCGCTGTCCCAGCGCGCGTCGATGGCCAGCGGGCTGTCGTCCACCACCGCCCGCAGGGCCGAGCCGACGTCCACCGCGCTGTCCCGCGGCACGCCCGACGCGCCGGTGGTGAGCAGGTCCAGGTCCCGCCGCGCGTACCCGGCGACCTCGGCCCGGTCGGCGTCCCGCCCGTTCACCGCCACCACCAGGAACGTCGCCGACGCCGTGTCGTGCAGCAGGGCCAGGTACTCGCGCTCACGCCGGCGCCGCTCCAGCGCCACCGCCTCGGCGCGTTCCAGCGCGGCCCGCCTGGTCCGCAGCTCGTCCACCCGCCGCGACGACCGGAGCATCAGCCGGTACGCCACCCGCGCCACCACGCACTCCACGACCACCCGCACCACCGCCGCGCCGTCCAGCCCGGTCGCCGTCACGTACACCGCGACCAGCGCGGCCGTGGTCGGCACGGTGAGCTTCGGCGCCCACTGCCACTGCAACGTGATCGCGGTCGTGGTGAGCACGTTGAACGTCCACTGGCCCGTGCCGCCGATCTGCTCCTGCGCCGCGCACAGCGCCACCACCCGCACCACCGAGAGCGCGAACGACAGCCGCGGCGACCCGAAGTCCGCCACCGCGCCGACCAGCACCAGCCCGAACAGCCCCAGCCCGAGCGGCAGGGCGTCGGTCGGCACGGACAGCACGCCGAACACGCTGATGAGGGTGACGCCGACACCGCGGACCGGTCCGGCGAACCGCGCGATGGCGGTCAGGAGTTCGGTCTCGACCTGACCCGGCATGCCGCGACCCTAGTCGCCCGGTCCGAGGTGGACGGCGGGTGACGTGCCGGGCAACAGTCGAGAGCGCTCCCATGACAACAGCGGACAGAAAGCGCGCCGGGTCTTCCGGCCGGCCCGCACCGTTGGGTAGACCCTGGGGCAGTCGAGAGGTGGGGGACGCGGTGCGGGTGCTCACGGCGGGGTTGGCGATCGTTCTGGCAGCGGGTCTGGTGTCGGCCGTCGAGGCGCCGGCCACCGCGTCGCCGGGGGTGGACCACGTCGACCCGCTGATCGGGTCGGCGGGCGGCGGCAACACCTACCCCGGCGCCGTGCGGCCGTTCGGGATGATCTCGTGGAGCCCGACGAGCACCCGCGGCGACCAGACCAACACCGGCGCGGCCAACGGGTACGCCTACGACGCCACCAGGGTGCGCGGGTTCAGCCTCACCCACGTCAACGGCGCGGGCTGCCACCCCGGCGCGGCGGGCGACGTGCCGATCATGCCGTTCGTCGGCGAGGTCACCGGCTCGCCCACCGCCGACATCCGCGACGAGGTCTACGCCGCCGACTTCTCGCACGCCGACGAGTCGGCCACACCGGGCCGCTACCAGGTGCGGCTGGCCTCGGGCGCGTCCGCCGACCTGAGCGTGACCACGCGGGCCGGCGTCGGCGACTTCACGTTCCCGCGCGACCGGCCCGCCGCCCTGCTGTTCCGGGTCTCCAACTCCCTCAACGGCAGCGAGGACGCCGAGATCACCATCGACCCGGCCCGGCGCACCGTGTCCGGCTCCGTCCTCACCGGCGCGTTCTGCGGCCGTCGCGCCAACGGCGGCGCGAACAACAAGAAGACCTACTACCGGCTGTACTTCACCGCCTCGTTCGACCGCGCGTTCGCGGGCACCGGCACGTGGGTCGACGGCGCGCTCCAGCCCGGCGGCACCACCGCGAGCGGCGGCGAGGGCTACGAGACCGGCGCCGCCCGGCAGGGCCGCGGCTCCGGCGGCTACGTCACGTTCGACACCTCCCGCGACGACGACGTGCGCGTCCGCGTCGGCATCTCCTACACCAGCGCGGACGCCGCCCGCCGCAACCTCGACCGCGAGATCCGGCCGCACCACGGCGTGGCCGACATCGCCGCCGACGCCCGCCGCGAGTGGGCCCGGCAACTGCGCGCCGTCGAGGTCACCGGTGGTGCGGACGCCCACCGCACCACCTTCTACACCGCCCTCTACCACGCGTTCCTGCAACCGAACGTGACCAGCGACGTGGACGGCACCTACCTCGGCAGCGACCGCCGAATCCACCGCCTGGAACCCGGCCAACGCGCCCAGTACGGCAACTTCTCCGGCTGGGACCAGTACCGCGCCCACACCCAGCTCCTCGCCCTGCTGGAACCCAAGATCGCCTCCGACTACGCCCAATCCCTGCTCAACCTGGCCCGCCAGAACGGCAACGTGTGGGACCGCTGGGTCCACGTCAACGGCCCGACCCACGTCATGACCGGCGACCCGTCCGCCCCCGCGCTGGCGGGCATGCACGCCATGGGCGCACGCGACTTCGACGTCCAGTCCGCGTTCGAGTCCCTGGTGCGCCAAGCCACCGTGCCCCACCCGGACGGCCTGTCCGACAAGGGCTGCCCCGGCCAGTGCGAGGGCCAGCGCCCCAACCTCGCCGAGTACCTGCGCCTGGGCTACGCACCACAGGACACGTGCCACTGCTGGGGCGGCGCCGCGGAGACCCTGGAAGACGCCACCGCCGACTTCGCCCTGGCCGACTGGGCCCGCCGACTCGGCCGCGACGACGTGCGGAACACCCTCCTGCCCCGCGCGAGCTGGTGGCGCAACACCTTCAACCCCGCCGTCGGCCACCAGCAGGCACGCCTGGCCGACGGCACGTGGAAGCTCCCGTTCAGCCCCTCGTCCGACGTCGGCTTCGCCCAAGGCACGAGCGCCACCTACACGTGGATGGTCCAGCACGACGTCTCCGGCCTGGCAGCCGCCATGGGCGGCCGTGACCGGGCAGCCCAACGCCTGGACGCGTTCTTCCACAAACCGGACGGCTCCTGGGCCACCGGCGGCGACGGCCTGCGATACGACCCGACCAACGAGCCCGGCATCCACACCCCGTGGCTCTACAACGCACTCGGACAACCCTGGAAGACCCAGGAAACCGTGCGCGCCATGACATCCCTGGTGTACCGGACGGGCCCGAACGGCCTACCGGGCAACGACGACCTCGGCACCATGTCAGCCTGGTACGTGTTCGCCGCGCTCGGCATCTACCCACAAACCCCGAGCCGTGCGGAACTACTGCTCTCCAGCCCCATGTTCCCCAAAGCCAAGATCAACCGACCGGGCGCGCCAACCCTGACCATCAGCGCGCCCAATGCGTCGCCGTCGAACATCTACGTGCACGGGGCAGCATTGAACGGCCACGCGCACGGCAAGTCGTGGCTGTCGGAGGACTTCGTCACGCACGGCGGTGACCTGATCGTAGACGTCGCCGCCACACCCAACACCTCTTGGGGCGTCACAGACTTGCCAGTGGACCACGTGCCAACCGGAGGCTGACGCCCGGCTCGACGCTTGTATCTTGATGATTCGGTGGTCGGCCCCGGCTCGATTTGACATGGGACCCTTACGGGCACTCCAGGCAGGCCAAACCCGGGCAGGCCTGGCGGAAAAAGCGCCCGCCAAGCCTGCCCGGCTTCGACCAGCCTAAAGCACCCGAACCCATGTCAAATCGGGCCTCTGCGGAAGGTTTCGGGCCCGCCGCCCACCTCGAATGCCCAGCGAGCCAATCGCCCCTGCCACGCCCTTCATCCCAAAAGAAGGGCTTCGTGTCATCCCGCCGACCTGGCGCAGCCCTACCGCGCGTGTCAAGGGGGGCGCGTGTTCACCGATGCCTGACACGTCCACTGCTGCCCGCGTCCCCCTTGATACGTGTGGTAGCCCTTGTGGAGGTCGGTGGGATGACACGAAACCCGGACCAACAACGGACGCGCCACAGAACCAGGGCAGTTGGGGTCATCCTGCTGATCTGCCCGTCCGGCGAGGACGCTTTTAATCTTTGGATCTCTTGAACTCCCCCTCCTAACCTCCCTACCCATGACGGATCTCGGCGCAGACCTGTTCAACCGAGTGGCCGCCGACTACGACCGATCAGTGCCGTTCTTCGCCACATTCGGCCGGCGTCTGGTCGACTGGATCTCTCCGAACCCAGGCACACACGTCCTCGACCTGGGCGCGGGACGGGGCGCGGTCACCGCCGCACTCCTAGCCGCCGACTGCTCGGTGCTAGCTGGCGACGCGTCACCAGCGATGCTGGACTTCCTCCGCGAAACCCTGCTCACAACCGACACCCGCACCCTCAACACCCGCACCCTCAACACCCGCATCCTCGACGCGCACCACCTCGACCTCCCCGACTCCTCCTTCGACCTGATCCTGAGCGGCTTCCTCCTCCACATCCTCGACACCGACAAGGCGTTCACCGAGATAGCACGCGTGCTCAAACCCGGCGGCGTACTCGCCTTCTCCGTACCAGGCCACAGCACCGACGGCGGGTGGTGGGCAACCTACGGACGGATCGTGGACGACTTCACCCGCCGCATCAGGGACGTGCCCCACCACGAGCCAGTGACCTGGCCGGAACGCGCCGATCGGGCCGGCCTCCGGCACGTCGACCAGACCACGACCGAGGTGTCGTTCCCAATCGACGGCCCCGAAGCGCACTGGTCCTGGCTGATGTCGCACGGCAACCGCTGGCTGCACGACGCGCTACCCGAGCCGGACCGCACCGCATTCCGCGACCACGTCCTGCGCAGCCTCCGCGAGCACCACCCGACCAACGGCACGACCCTGATCGCCGGCGCCGAGTTCCACCGCGTGATCAAGCCCTAACTGCCCACCCACCCCCCTCCATCTATGCCTTTCGTCAGGGGTCGATCCGACCTGTGGCCTGATGCCCGCGCACCCCCTTCATTCCTACGTTCACAGCCATGAAAGCCACGCTGATCGGCGTCGCAGCCGTCGCCGCGACACTCCTCACCCCACTCACCCCCATCGCCCACGCCGCCCCGACCTCCATCGACGACTACCTCGCCGACGTCATGCACGACACCGGCCTGCCGGGAGTCTCCGTCGTCGTGACCCAGGGCGACCGCCTCGTGCACGCCGCCGGCTACGGCGAGGACTCCGAAGGCGCGCCCATCACCGCCGACACGCCGATGCGGATCGCCTCGGTCAGCAAGTCGTTCACCGCGATGGCCGTGATGACCCTGGTGGAGGACGGCCGGATCGCGCTGGACGAGCCGGTGGCCGACCAACTGCCCGGCTTCACCATGGCCGACCCCAGGTTCACCGACGTGACGGTCCGGCACCTGCTCAACCAGACCTCGGGCTTCTCCGACACCACGATCGACGTGACCGCGCTCGACACCTCGACCTCCCTGACCGACTACACCGCCAAGCTGTCCTCCGGCTCGCTGACCACCGACCCCGGCACGCGCTACGAGTACTGCAACGTGAACTACGACCTGGCCGCACGGCTGGTCGAGGTGGCGAGCGGCCGGACGTTCGGCGACTACCTGAACGAGGAGGTGTTCGGGCCGCTCGGCATGTCGCGCAGCACCGTGTCCGCCGACGAGATCCGACCCGCCGACGGCTTCAACTCGGTGTTCGGCGCCTGGTGGAGCAGGCCCGAGCTGCCGGGGTTCCTCAGCGGCGGTGGCGGCGTCATCACCACGGCCGCCGACATGGGCAAGTGGCTGATCAGCCAAGCCGGCCACGGCACGCAGCTCGTGTCACCCGACAGCCTGCGCACCATGCACACCTCGTCCACTGTGGACGACTACGCCATGGGCTGGATCCCCGACCAGGGGCCGGACGGCGTCGACCAGCTCGTGCACCCCGGCAACCTCTTCACCTACTCGGCCGTGCAGGCGGTCGTGCCCAGCACCGGGCACGGGTTCGCGGTGCTGGCCAACAGCGCGTCGCTGCACGACGACACCTACGACATCCTCAACGGCCTGATCGCGTTGAGCCAGGGCCGCGACCCGGCACCCGCCGGCGGCGGACGGCAGTCGTTCGAGCTGGTCCTCGGCCTGATCGCGTTGGCGGCCATCGGCCTGGGGGTGCTCGGCGCCTGGCGGTCGGCCCGGTGGGCACGGCGTCGCGCGGGCTCGCCGGCGTGGCTGGTGGCGCTGCGGTTCGTGCCGCTCCTCCTCCCGATCGGGCTGGTGGCGGCCTACCCGGACCT
Organism: Saccharothrix sp. NRRL B-16348; assembly: GCF_001280085.1. GTDB lineage: Bacteria > Actinomycetota > Actinomycetes > Mycobacteriales > Pseudonocardiaceae > Actinosynnema. Next base: position 188,732 of record NZ_LGED01000232.1, read on the forward strand.
GACCTCGATCCTGATCAACGGGCGCACGGTCACGTGGGCGCAGCTGACCTACTTCCCCCTGCCGTTGACGATCACGGTCTTCGTGGTGGCCCTGGCCTGCACCGCCACGGCGACCGCCCGCCTGCTCGGCCTGCTCCGGAACCGCACGACGGTCCACTGAGGATGGACCCCGATAAGGTCCGCACCATGCGGAACGGCGTGGTCCTCGCGGTGCTGGCGCTCGCGGGGCTGGTCAACGGGCTGGCCACGGACGCGTTGCCGGTGTGGCGGCAGCTGCTCTACCCGGCGCTGGCCGTGCTGGTCTACCTGCACGGCCGGCACCTGCCGGTGCGCCGCGGCGGCCTGGTCGTGGGCGCGGTGGCGGCGATCGGGGTGGTGATCGCCGTGGTGCGCGTCTGGGAGGGCGTCGGCGCGTTGGCGAGCATGGGCCTGTTCGTGGTGCTGCCGTGGCTGGCCGGCCGGTTCCGGCGGCAGCAGGCCGAGCTGATCGAGGTGGGACGGGAGCGGATCGTGCAGCTGGAACGCGCGCAGGAGCTGGTCGCCGAACGCGCCCGCCTCCGTGAACGGGCCCGGATCGCGGCGGACATGCACGACTCGCTCGGCCACGAGCTGGCGCTGATCGCGCTGCGCGCCGGCGCGTTGGAGCTGACCGCCGACACCGAGTCGACCCGCCAAGCCGCGGCCGGTCTGCGCGAGTCGGCGGTGACCGCCACCGACCGCCTGCGCCGCACCGTGGGCGTGCTGCGGGAAGGCGCCGCCACGCTCGACCCGCCGGACGAGACCGTGGAGACCCTGGTGGCACGAGCGGCCGAAGCCGGCCTGCCGGTGGCCCTGACCCGGACCGGCGACACCACCCCGCTGCCACCCCTGCTGGACCGCGCCGTGCACCGGGTGGTGCAGGAGGCGCTGACCAACGCCGCCCGACACGCCCCCGGCGCACCCGTCACCGTGGAGATCGATATTTCCACCGACCTCCTGATCACCGTCACCAACCCGACCGATCAACCCACCAACAACGACGGCAGCGGCCTGGCGGGCCTGGCCGAGCGGGTCCGACTGCTCGGTGGCACGCTGCGATCGGGCGTGGTCGACGGCCGGTTCACGGTGACCGCCCGACTGCCACGGGAGGGTGAGGCATGATCCGCGTGCTGCTCGCCGACGACGAGGCGATGGTCCGCGCCGGCGTGAAGGCGATCCTCGACACCGACCCCGGCATCGAGGTCGTCGCCGAAGCCGCCGACGGCCGTCAGGCGGTCGACCTGGCCCAGACCCACCGGCCGGACGTCGCGCTGCTCGACATCCGGATGCCCCGCTTGGACGGCCTCGCCGCCGCCGCGGAACTGAGGCAGGTCCTCCCGGACGTCGCCGTGGTCATGCTGACGACGTTCGACGAGGACGAGTACGTCGCGCGGGCGTTGGGCGAAGGGGCCAACGGCTTCCTGCTCAAAGCCGCCGACCCGAGGGAACTGCTGATCGGGGTGCGCGCCGCCGCCGAGGGCGCGGCCTACCTGTCACCCAAGATCGCCCACCGCGTGGTCGCCGACCTGCGCGGCGGTCGCCTCACCCGCTACGACCAAGCCCGCAAACGGGTCGCCGCGCTCACCGGACGTGAACGCGAAGTGCTGGCGCTCGTCGGCGAAGGGCTGTCCAACCAGGACATCGCCCGCCGCCTGACCGTCGCCGAGGGCACGGTGAAAGCGCACGTCAGCGCCATCCTGCAACGCCTCGAGGTGACCAACCGCGTCCAGGCCGCGATCCTCGCCTACGAGGCCGGGCTGACCACCGCCAGGTAGCCGTGCAGGGCGGTGGCCGCGTCGAGCATCGCCCGCGCCCGCCGGCCCAACTCGGCCTCCCGGGCGGTGATGGCGGCGCGCAACGCGTCCGCGCCACCCGAGCTGCGGAACTCGTCCATGATCGGCTTGATCGTCGGCAGCGGGTAGCGGCTCTGCCGCAACGTGGCCACCAGGCGGGCGTCGCGGACGTCGGTCGGGCCGAACCGCCGGTGCCCGTCGGTGTCACGTCCCGGCAGCAGCAGCCCGGCCGCCTCCCACACCCGCAGCGCGGACGGCCGCACGCCCAGCCGCGCGGCCAGCTCGCCGACCCGCAGCCCCGTCCGCGGCACCGTGTCCGGCGGGTGCCCGGCCACCGCCTCCAGCGCCTCCGCCGTCGCCCGCAACGCCAGCCGCTGCTCGTGCGCCGCCGCGTGCGCGGCGTCCACCCGGGCCAACGCGGCGTCCACCCGAACCGACGCCGGATCCGGCGCACCGGCGTGGATCGAGCGCATGATGGCCTTGGCGGCGTCCCACCCGTACCCGCGCCCCAACGCCCGGTACGTCGTCACCGCCTGCCGGTGCCGCTCGTCGAACACCCGGTACCCCGCCGGTGAGCGTTCGGCCGGCGGCAGCACCCCGGCGTCGAGGTAGTTGCGCACCTGCTGGGCCGAGATGCCCGCGGCACGGGCCAGATCCACTGGACGAAGCCCCACCGGAAAGCACCCCACAGCCGATCAGGTTCAACGGGAATTTGAAGGTTTGCCGACACCTTCCCCGCACAAGTCGCGAAAAGCTTAAACAGGGTACTTCAACGATACGGTTGAAGTCATGAAAACCAACGACAACCAGCGGGAACCGTCGGTTGTGCACACGCGCGGCCTGCGCATGCGGTACGGGTCCACCGACGTGCTGAAGGGCGTCGACCTGACCGTCGGACCCGGCGAGGTGGTGGCGCTGCTCGGGCCCAACGGCGCGGGCAAGACGACCACCATCGAGATCCTGGAGGGCTTCCGCAAGCGGTCGGACGGCGAGGTCCGGGTGCTCGGCGTCGACCCCGACGACGGCGACGAGGCGTGGCGCGCCCGGCTGGGCGTGGTGCTGCAGTCGTGGCGCGACCACGGCCGGTGGCGCGTGCGGGAGCTGCTGTCCTACCTGAGCCTGTTCTACGAGCCCTACCGCGAGCGGCCGGTCGACGTCGACGGGCTGATCGCGTCGGTCGGCCTGACCGGCCACGCCCACCAGCGGATCGGCGCCCTGTCCGGCGGTCAACGGCGGCGGCTCGACGTCGCGGTCGGCCTGATCGGGCAGCCCGACCTGCTGTTCCTCGACGAGCCGACGGTCGGCTTCGACCCCGAGGCGCGGCGCGAGTTCCACGAGCTGGTGCGCGGCCTGTCCGGCACCACGATCCTGCTCACCACCCACGACCTCGCCGAGGCGGAGAAGCTGGCCGACCGCATCGTGATCCTGGTGGCCGGCCGCGTCGTCGCCGACGGCACGGCCGCCGAACTGGCCGCCCGGATCGCGGGCCAGGCCGAGGTCAGGTACCGGCTGGACGGTCGGGAGCACGTGCTGTCCGTGGCCGACTCCACCGGCTACGTGCGCGAGCTGTTCGCCGAGCACGGCAAGGCGGTGGACGACCTCGAAGTGCGGCGCGCGAGCCTGGAGGACGTGTACCTGACGCTGGTGCGCGAGTCCGAGCTGGTGACCGCGTGAACGCCCGGGTGGTGGCCGTGCGCGCCGGGGTGCGGCGCGGTCGGATCGAGTTCGGCCAGACCATGACCAACGCGGGCGAGCTGATGGGCTGGCTGTGGCTGCCGGTGGTCGCGCTGGTCGTGATGTACGCGTTCGGCGACGGCACGGTGCCCGGCGTGGACTTCCCGCTGGGCGCGCAGGCCGTGCCGGGGATCCTCGCGATGAGCGCCGTGTTCTCGGGCCTGATGGGGTTGGCGATGACCCTCACCATGGACCGCGAGGACGGCACGCTGCTGCGGGCGAAGGCGACGCCGAACGGCGTGCTCGCGTACGTGATCGGCAAGGTGCTGGGCAAGGCGGCGATGACCGTCGCGGTGCTCGTGCTGATCCTGGTGCCCGCGATGCTGCTGTTCGACGGCCTGCGACCGGGCCGCGTGTCGACCTGGGTGACGTTGGCGTGGGTGCTGGTCCTCGGCTTGCTCGCCGTCCTGCCTCTCGGGGCGATCGTGGGCGCGGTGTTCGGCAACACCCAGAGCCTCGGCTTCGTGACGTTGCTGGTCATGGGCCTGGTGGTGGTGTCGGGCGTGTTCTACCCGATCACCGCCCTGCCGGGGTGGGTCCAGTGGGTCGGCCAGGCGTTCCCGCTGTACTGGCTGGGGTTGGGGCTGCGGTCGGCCCTGCTGCCGGACGCCGTGGCGGCGGCGGAGATCGGCGGCTCGTGGCGGCAGTGGGAGACCGTGCTGGCGCTCGGCGCGTGGGCCGTGGTGGGTGTGGCCTTGGCGTCCGTCGTGCTGCGGCGGATGGCCCGGCGCGAGTCGGGCTCGTCCGTCGCGGCTCGTCGGGAACAGGTGGCGCAGCGGTTCGACTGACCGCGGCTTGACCGAGCGCTTGACCGAGCGGCTTGACCGAACGCGCGGCTCGACCGAGTGTGGCTTGGCCGAAACGCGGCTCGACCGAGCCGTTCAGTCGAACAACGTCGGCAACTCGCCGCGCTGCAACGCCTGGAGCACCCGCCCGACCCTGGCTCCCGGCGCGGACGGCGCGAGCACCCGCACCACACCGGTCTGGTCGGCGGGCTGCTCCGCCGTCGCGCCGGCCAGGGCCTCCGACCAGGGCGTGGTCTCCAGGTTCGTCCGCACGAGGTCCTTGAGCGCGTTGGGGTTCTCGTCGGGCACGCACACGACCTCGGTGCTCTCGCCCGCCGGGGTCGTGCGCACACCCGCCGCCACCGGCAACCCGCTCTTCGGCTTGCTGATCAACGCCACCGACACGTCACCGAGGCACCGCGCCAACTCGCCGATCATGGGGTCGTCGGCCAACGACTGGTCACCCGGCGGCTCGGTGACCCACTTCAGCGTCTCGCCGGCGGGGGAGTGGACCACCGAGCCCGACTCCACCCGCACCTGCTGGAACCCGGTCACGATCCCGGCCTCCGCCAACGGGCCGTCCGGGTCGATCTCGTTGTCCTCACCGGTGGTCCAGACGCCCGAGTCGGCACGCCGCCCACCGAGCCCGGCGAGCTTCGCGTCCACCGCCGGCACGTCGACGTCCATGCGCAGCACAGCGGCCCACTTCGGCGACTGCCCGACCCGCAACGCCGTGGTGGCCTCGGCCGGGTCGAACCCGACCAGGTCGGGCAGCACCCGAGCGTGCCCGGCGAGGTCGGAGTACCCGTAGCCCTGCAGGCCGCGGAAGCGCTCGGCGTCCTTGCCCAGCAATGCCCGGACGGCCGCCACGTCGCCGTACTCGACGAGCACCGACGACTCGGCGGTGGCCCGCACACCCGCCAGCGCGCCCAGCAACCCGCTCGCGGGCGTCGGCTGCGGCACGTCGGCCTCGGTAGCGCACCCGGCCAGCAGGACGGCGACCAACGCCACGCTCGAACGCTTGTTCACCGACCGAATGGTAGAGCTGAAGCTCCTTCAACACTCCCGTTTTACGCGAAGGCGTCGCCGCCGCCAACGCGCGCGCCCGCACGACGGCGACCCCCGGCCCGTACCGCCCCGACCCGCGCCCGGTCGACGGCACCGAGATCACCGAGGTCACCGCGTCGCGGGGTCCCGCACCACGGGCTGCCACCCCCTTCCCTGACCTGTCGAACCCACACCCGCCCACGCCTGTCCGCCGCCGGGCCGGCCGTTTTATCCGGCTAACGTGAGAAATGCGATTGGGGTTGTCATAGGTTGCACTCTTCGCCCGGTCGAGTGATCAGGAGTGATCACGCGGCCACGCGTCGGGTGACGAACTGACCGCGCGTCGAGTGGCGAAGTGACCCACGCGTCGAGTGAGAAGTGACAGCGCGGGTTTCACTGCTCGGGGATCTCCACCGCGATCTCCTCGCCCAACCGCGCACCACCCACCAGATCCAGCTCGTCACCGCTCCAAAACCGGCCCGGGTCGTACCAGTTCGCCCGACGTCCGGAAGGCAGCAGTCCCATCGCCTCGTAAGTCACCGCCACCACCTCCGCGCAGTACGCCGTCTCCAAAGTCGCGTCCGACGACTTGCGCAAGTTCGGCAGCCGCCCGCGCAACCACCGGGAAGCCAACCTCGCCGTGGACGGGAACGGCGTGCCGTTGAGCCGCGCCACCGTCTTCAGCGCCGCGTCGTCCTCCTCCCTGGTCGTCGGCCGGTCGAGCTGGCGCAGCCACGCCCGCTGCCCGTACTTGCGCGCCCACACCAGCACCGCGTCACGCAGGTCGTGCAGCTGCACGCCGCGGTGGTGGGTGCCGGTCCACACGTCCGGCAGCGAGCGGCCCAGTTCGGCGTGCCACATCAACGGCGGCAGGTCTTCGACGGCGACGGTCATGCCCACGTGGTTGACCGGGCTGTTCGTGGTCACCCGGATCGCCCGGTCGGCCACCGAGCTGCCGCGGAACAACCAGACGTCACCGGTGCGGGTGAGCTCGACCGCCTCGTCCAGACCGATCTTCGTTCCAGCCATCCCGGTAGCCTAGGCAGATGCGCTGGTGGAAGCTGCTCGGCCTGGCCGGTGTCGCGGGTGTCGCGGCGACCGGGGTGGTGATCGCGCGCGCGGAACGCAAGCGTCGCGCCTACTCGCCGGATGAGATCCGTGAACGGCTGCACGCCCGCGTGAACCAGGAGAACGCGCCCGGATGATCCGGGGCGTGGCGGTCTCGCTGCCGTCGTGATCTCGCCGGGGTTCGCCTCATGATGCGGTCCACCGTCCGTGATGGAATGTTGAGTCCATGCGCGTGGTGGTCTTGGGAACGGGTCTGATGGGCGCCGGGATGGCGCGGAGCCTGCTGCGGTCCAAGGTGGACGTCGTCGTGTGGAACCGCAGCCTGGCCAAGGCGCGTCCGCTGGCTGACGAGGGCGCGCTGGTCGCCGACGACCCGAAGAGCGCGGTCGTCGGCGCGGACGTCGTGCTGACGATGCTGTTCGACGCCGACGCGACCGCCGGCGTGATGGCCGAGGCGTTGCCGTCGGTCGAGCGCGGTGCGGTGTGGGTGCAGTGCGGCACGGTCGGCTTGGACGGCGTCGAGCACCTGGCGGAACTGGCCACGACGTACGGCGTGCCGTTCGTGGACGCGCCCGTCCTCGGCACGCGTGCGCCGGCGGAGCAGGGGAAGTTGACCGTGCTGGCGGCCGGCACGGTCGAGGTGCGGGAGTTCGTCGCGCCGGTGTTCGACGCGATCGCGCTGCGGACGGTGTGGGCTGGTGAACGCCCCGGTGACGGGCAGCGGCTCAAGTTGGCGGCCAACTCGTGGGTTCTGTCGATCACGGCGGCGACCGCGCAGGCCGTGGCGTTGACGCGGGGGTTGGGGTTGGACCCCGACGCGTTCCTGGAGGTGATCGCCGGTGGGCCGGTGGACAGCACTTATGCGCAGGTCAAGGGTCGGGCGATGATCGACGGTGAGTTCACGGCGTCGTTCGGGGTCGATGGTGCGGTCAAGGACGGTGAGCTGATCGTGGCGGCGATGGCGGTGGCGGGTACGGATGATCGGTTGATGCGGGTGTTGAACGAGCTCTCCGGGGTGGGGGCGGGGGGGGTGGGGGAGGGGGCGGACATGGCGGCGGTGATCGCGGCGTTTGGGTCTTGAGGGGTTGGTGGACCGCGTTCTCGCGTCCGGCTCGATTTGACATGGGGCCCTTACGGGCACTCCAGGCAGGCCAAAGCCGGGCAGGCCTGGCGGGAAGAGCGTCCGCCAAGCCTGCCCGGCTTC
>NZ_LGED01000233.1 GCF_001280085.1 Saccharothrix sp. NRRL B-16348
CACCCGGTCCCATTCCGAACCCGGTAGTTAAGCCTTCCAGCGCCGATGGTACTGCACTCGTGAGGGTGTGGGAGAGTAGGACGCCGCCGAACAATTCTTCCCTGAAAGGGCTTGTGGTGGGGGCACATTGATTTGTGCTTCAAACCACAAGCCCTTTCGGCGTGTCCACAGTAGGAGGAGCTAGTGCCCAGGTTCGGGGATCGACCCGGCGACCGTCAGCGTGGCCAGGGAGACCGACCGCGCCGATCCGATGACGGTGGCCGTGCCCAGGGAACTCGTAAGCCGTCCACCGGCAATGGTGGTGGCCGTGACGCCCGCGGGTCGGGTGAACGGTCGACCGGTGGCCCGCGTCGGGACGACCGACCCGGCAACGACCGGTACACCAGTGGCGACAAGCCTCGCGGTGGCGACCGGCGCGACAACAACCGAGGCGAGCGTCCTCGCTACGACAAGCCCCGTGACGACCGTGGCGCAGCTCCACGACGTGATGACAACCGGGGTGGCGGCTTCCGCCGCGATTCCGGCGACCGACCCAGCTACCCGCGCCGCGATGACCGCGGTGGCGCACCTCGTCGCGACGACCGCACCGGTGACCGGGGCGGGTTCCGGCGCGATGACAGCCGTGGTGGCGAACGTCCCCGCTACGACCGGCGGGACGACCGCGGCGCTGCTCGAGGTGCCGACCGGGGTGAGCGCCCCAGCTACCCGCGCCGTGACGACCGTTCCGGCAGCGACCGTCCGAGCTACCCCCGCCGGGACGACCGCTCCGGCGGCGACCGGCCCAGCTACCCGCGGCGCGATGACCGCTCGGGCAGTGACCGGGGTGGCGAGCGCGGCGGTTACCAGCGGCGCGATGACCGGCCCAGTGGTGACCGGCCGAGCTACCCGCGCAGGGATGACCGTGCCGGCAGTGACCGGCCGAACCGTTCCGGTGGCGACCGGCCCAGTGGCGACCGCGGCGGCTATCCGCGTCGGGACGACCGGGGCGGCAGCGACCGCGGCGGGTACCAGCGCAGGGACGACCGCGGCGGGGACCGTGGCGGTTACCAGCGACGTGATGACAGGCCCGGCGGCGACCGGTCCGGCAGTGACCGCGGTGGGGAGCGTTCCAGCTACCCGCGTCGCGATGACCGGCCGAGTGGCGACCGTGGCGGCTACCCGCGTCGTGACGACCGTTCCGGTGGTGACCGCCCCAGCTACCCCCGTCGGGACGACCGCCCGAGCGGGGACCGCGGTGGCTACCAGCGCCGGGACGACCGGCCGAGCGGTGACCGGCCCGGCTACCCCAAGCGTGATGACCGTGGCGGTGAGCGCGGCGGCGAGCGTCGTGAGTACCGGCCGCGTGACGACCGTTCCGGCGGCGACCGGCCCAGCTACCCGCGTCGGGACGACCGGGCTGGTGGCTACCAGCGGCGCGATGACCGGCCCAGTGGTGACCGGCCGAGCTACCCCAAGCGGGATGACCGGGGTGGGGAGCGTTCCAGCTACCCGCGTCGGGACGATCGGCCCAGTGGTGACCGCGGTGGGCCCCAGCGGCGGGACGACCGGCCTCGGTACGAGAAGCCGGGGCACGACAAGCCCCGCCACGAGAAGCCGCGCCACGACAAGGCCGGTCACGACAAGACCGCGCACGACAAGGCCGGCAGCGACAAGCGGGATTCGCGCAGTCGTGATCGGGCCGCCCGGTTCCAGGAGCGGGTTGCCCAGACCGACGAGCAGCAGGTCACCGAGGGCACCTCGGTCGAGGTCGAGGCGACTGCCGTCGAGGTCGACGCGGTAGCGGTCGAGGGCGTTGCGGCTGACGCGGTGGCGGTTGTCGCCGAGGAGTCGGTGACGGCTGAGGTCGAGTCCGAGGTCGAGGCGGCGGGCGACGAGTCCGAGGCTGCCGCGGAGTCCGACGAGCCTGAGGCTGTCGGGACCGAGGCGGCCGTCGACGCGCCGGAGTCCGACGTGGTGGCGTCCGGTGAGGGCGAGTCCGAGGAGCGGGTGTTCACCCGGGCCCGGACGCCGGAGCTGCCCGAGGACGCCGACATCTCCATCCTCGACCCCGACGTGAAGCAGGAGCTGCGCGGGCTGCCCAAGGGCCTGGCCGAGATCGTGGGCCGGCACCTGGCGGCGGCGGGCATGCTCATCGACAGCGAGCCGGAGTTGGCGCTGGAGCACGCGCGGTACGCGCGGTCCAAGGCGGCGCGGGTCGCGGTGGTCCGGGAGGCCGCCGGGCTGGCCGCCTACCACGCCGGCGAGTGGGCCGAGGCGTTGTCCGAGCTGCGGGCCGCACGGCGCATGTCGCACGGCACCGGGCACGTCGCCGTGATGGCCGACTGCGAGCGGGCGCTGGGGCGTCCCGAGCGGGCCATCGAGCTGGCACGCGAGGCGCAGGTGTCGCTGCTGTCCCCGGACGAGGCGGTGGAGCTGCGGATCGTCGCGGCCGGCGCCCGGCGGGACATGGGCCAGCTGGACGCGGCCGTGGTGGCGTTGCAGGGCGACGACCTGGACGAGAAGCGGCGTGACCCGTGGAGCGCGCGCCTGTTCTACGCCTACGCCGACAACCTGGAGGCCGCCGGTCGCACCGAGGAAGCCGTGAAGTGGTTCCTCAACGCCGCCCAGGCCGACGACGACAACGAGACGGACGCCGCCGAGCGCGCGTTCGACCTCAGCCCGCAGGACTGAGATCACGCAGGACTGAGTTCCCGGGAACGCCGCGGGACTGGGCAAGACCGAAGTCACAGCTGAAGGCTCGGCGCCATCCGGTGCCGAGCCTTCAGACTGTTTCCGACCGGAGAACTCCCCGAACGGAGACGCCTGTGCTGCTGGACCGTTACGACGCCCTGCTGCTCGACCTCGACGGCACGGTCTACCGGGGGCAGGAGGCCGTGCCCGGCGCCGTCGAGGCGGTCGCCGCCGCCCGCGAGCACGGCACCGGCATCCGGTTCGTCACCAACAACGCCTCCCGGTCGCCGGAGACGGTGGCCGAGCACCTCGTCGAACTCGGCTTCGACGCCGCGCTGGACGAGGTCAGCACGAGCGCCCAGGCGGGTGCGGCGATGCTGCTGGACCTGGTGCCGCAGGGCGCGCACGTGCTGGTCCTCGGCACGGACGCGCTGGCCGAGCAGGTGCGGCTGCGCGGCTACCTGCCGACCCGCACCGCCGAGCACGCCCGAGCGGTCGTCCAGGGCCTGTCGCAGGACCTGAGCTGGCGCGAGCTGGCCGAGGCGTGCGTCGCGATCCGCCAGGGCGGCGCGCACTGGATCGCCTGCAACGTGGACGCCACCCTGCCCACCGAACGCGGCCTGCTGCCCGGCAACGGCTCGCTGGTCGCCGCGCTGCGGACGGCGACCGGGACGGAACCGCTGGTGGCGGGCAAGCCGGCCACGCCGCTGCTGGAGCAGGCGGCGAAGTCGGCGGGAGCGCAACGGCCGCTGGTGGTCGGCGACCGGCTGGACACCGACATCGCGGGCGCGGTCAACGCGGGCATGGACTCGCTGCTGGTGCTCACCGGCGTGTCCACCGAGGCGGAGGCGAACGAGCTGCCGCCGGACCGCCGGCCCACCTATGTGGCTGCCGACCTGTCCGTGCTCTATCGGCTACCTTGAATCCTGTGAGCTTCGAGGTTCCCCTCCCCGGCCCGCCGCGCGATCCCGTGGCCGGGATCGACGACGCCCTGGCCGGTCTCGACGGGCTGGACGCGCTGGACGTGGTCGAGCACGTGGCCCGGTTCGACGACGCGCACACGGCGTTGACGGCCGCGCTCTCCACCATCGACAAGGTCTGACCGGTGCCGCGCAGGGCTCGGCTGGACGCCGAACTGGTCCGCCGCGGGCTGGCCAGGTCACGGGAGCACGCGAGCCAACTCGTCGCCGAGGGTCGGGTGACCGTGCGCGGCACCGTGGCCACGAAACCCGCCACGGCCGTGGAACTGGACACCGCGCTGGTGGTCCGCGAGACGGACGACCCGAACTACGCCTCGCGGGGCGCGCACAAGCTGGTCGGCGCGCTGGAGGCGTTCGACGGGGTGGACGTCAAGGGCAGGCGGTGCCTGGACGCGGGCGCGTCCACCGGCGGGTTCACCGACGTGCTGCTGCGCGCGGGTGCGCGGGAGGTCGTCGCGGCCGACGTCGGCCGCGGCCTGCTGGACTGGCGGTTGCGCACCGACGACCGGGTCGTGGTCAAGGACAAGACGAACGTGCGTTCGTTGACGCCCGAAGACATCGGTGGTCCGGTTGAACTGGTGGTGGCCGATCTCTCGTTCATCTCGTTGAGGCTGGTGCTGCCCGCGCTGGCCGCGTGCCTCGACGAGGAGGGCGACTTGCTGCCGATGGTGAAACCCCAGTTCGAGGTGGGGAAGGAACGCCTCGGCTCGGGTGGTGTGGTGCGCGACCCGGAGTTGCGGGCGGAGGCGGTGCTGGACGTGGTCGCGTCCGCCGCCGGGCTCGGCCTGCGCCTGCACGGCGTCACCGCGAGCCCGCTGCCCGGTCCGTCGGGCAACGTCGAGTTCTTCGTCTGGCTGCGCCGGGGCGAGCCCCTCGACGCGGCCGACGCCACCGCGCTCGTGCGCGCCGCCGTAGCGGAAGGACCGCAGTGACCAAGGACCCGGTGACGAGGGAGATCCTGCTGGTCGTCCACACCGGGCGGCGCAGCAACGTGTTGGTGGCGCAGGAGGTCGCGGCGAGGTTCGCGGCGGGCGGGGTGAAGCTGCGGGTGCTGGAGGACGAGGCGCCGGAGCTGGACCCGTCGTGCTTCACGCAGGTCGTGCTGGCCGACGAGAAGGCCGCCGAGGGCACCGAGCTGGTGTTCGTGCTCGGCGGTGACGGCACGCTGCTGCGCGCCGCCGAGTTGGCGCGGTCGGCGGGCGTGCCGGTGCTCGGGGTGAACCTGGGCCGGGTCGGTTTCCTGGCCGAGGCCGACTCCGACGCGCTGTACGAGGCGATCAAGCACGTCGTCGACCGCGACTACGAGGTCGAGGAGCGGATGACGCTCGACATCACCGCGTCGGTCGACGGCGCGGTGCTGGAGGGCACGTGGGCGCTCAACGAGGCCAGCGTGGAGAAGAGCACCCGGGAACGGATCCTGGACGTCGTGGTGGAGGTGGACGGGCGGCCGGTGTCGGCGTTCGGCTGCGACGGCGTGCTGGTGGCGACCCCGACCGGGTCGACGGCGTACGCGTTCTCCGCGGGCGGCCCGGTGGTGTGGCCGGACGTGCAGGCGCTGCTGGTGGTGCCGAGCAACGCGCACGCCCTGTTCGCCCGGCCCCTGGTGGTGTCGCCGGCGTCCGTGGTGGCGTTGGAGGTCGACCCGGAGGGGCATCCGGCGGTGTTGTGCGCGGACGGTCGCCGCACGGTGAACCTGCCGCCGGGGGCGCGGGTCGAGGTGGTCGGCGGGCGCACGCCGTTGCGGCTGGTCCGGTTGCGGCCCGGTCCGTTCACCGACCGGCTGGTGGAGAAGTTCGAGCTGCCGGTGCAGGGGTGGCGCGGCCCGTCGGCCAAGTGACACCTCCTTGATCGACAGCGGGACACCCTCCCCCGAGCACACGCTTTGTCCGCGTCGCCCAGTAGTGTTCCGTGCGTGCTGGCCGAGATGCGCATCCAGGGCCTCGGTGTGATCGACGAGGCCACCCTTGAGCTCGATGCCGGTTTCACCGTGGTGACGGGCGAGACCGGCGCGGGCAAGACGATGGTCGTGACCGGGCTCCACCTGTTGAGCGGTGGTCGGGCCGAGGCGTCCCGCGTGCGCAACGGCGCGGACAAGGCGGTGGTCGAGGGGCGGTTCCAGGCGCCCGCGGGCAGTCCGGCGGCGAAGGTCGCCGAGGAGGTCGGCGGCGAGCCCGACGACGACGGCAGCGTGATCGCGATCCGCACCGTCGGCGCCGACGGGCGGTCCCGGGCCCACCTCGGCGGCCGTTCCGTGCCGGTCGGCGTGCTGTCCGAGCTGGCCGAGCAGCTGATCGCGGTGCACGGGCAGAACGACCAGCTGCGGCTGCTGCGGCCCGCCGAGCAGCGGGCCGTGCTGGACCGGTTCGCCGGTGACGAGGTCGCCGAGCCGCTGCGGTCCTACCGGAAGGTCCGGGACGAGTGGCTGCGGGTGGCGACGGAGCTGACCGAGCGCACCGCGCGGTCGCACGAGCTGGCCCGTGAGGCCGAGATGCTGCGGCACGGCCTGACCGAGATCGGGTCGGTCGACCCGAAGCCCGGCGAGGACGAGGAGCTGGTCGCCGAGGCGCGCCGGCTCGCCGACGCCGACCAGTTGCGGGAGGCCGCGTCCGGCGCGCAGTACGCGGTGGCGGGCTCGCCCGACGGCGACCCGGACGTGCCCGGCGCGCTGGGGCTGATCGGCGAGGCGCGGCGGCGGCTGACGGCGTCGGACGACCCGAAGCTGCGCGACCTGGAGCCGCGGCTGGTGGAGGCGGAGACGTTGCTGGCCGACGTGGGCGCGGAGATCGCCTCCTACCTGGAGCACTTGGACGCGGACCCGGCGAGGCTGGAGCAGGTGCTCGCCCGCCAGGCCGAGCTGAAGTCGTTGACCCGCAAGTACGCGGCCGACGTGGACGGCGTGATCGCGTGGGCGCAGGACGCGTCGTCGCGGCTGGCCGGGCTCGACACGTCGGACGAGGCGTTGGCGGCGTTGGCGGCGCGGCGCGACGAGTTGGCCGTCGAGCTGGCCACGTACGCGCGGCAGGTGACCGCCGAACGGATCGCCGCGGCCGAGGAGCTGGGCAAGGCGGTGTCGGACGAGCTGACCGGCCTGGCCATGCCGCACGCCACGGTCGAGGTCGCGGTGCGGCCCCGGGTGGCCGAGCAGGGCGACGCGCAGGCGTTGAAGGTGGGGTCGCAGCTGCTGCACGCCGGCGCCAGCGGGGTGGACGACGTGGAGCTGCGCCTGATCGCGCACCCCGGCGCGCCCGCGCTGCCGGTGCACAAGGGCGCGTCCGGCGGTGAGCTGTCGCGGGTGATGCTGGCGCTGGAGGTCGTGCTGTCGCACTCCGACCCGGTGCCCACGCTGGTGTTCGACGAGGTCGACGCCGGTGTCGGCGGCCGGGCGGCGGTCGAGGTGGGCCGCAGGCTGGCCCGGTTGGCGCGCACCCACCAGGTCATCGTGGTCACGCACCTGCCGCAGGTCGCCGCGTTCGCCGACCGGCACCTGGTCGTGGACAAGACCGCGGACGGCGTGCTGACCCGCAGCGGCGTGCGGAAGCTGGACGAGTCGCAGCGCGTGGTGGAGCTGGCGCGGATGCTCGCGGGCATGGACTCCACCGACACGGGCCGCGCGCACGCCGAGGAGCTGCTGGCGGCGGCGAAGGCCGACAAGGACAGCGTGCCCGTGGTGCGGCGCAAGGCGAAGAAGAAGTGAGCAGACGGCTGCTCGGCGCGGTGCTGCTGGTGGTGGCCGGCGTCGCGGCCGTCATCGGGACGTTCCTGCCGCTGTACGTGCAGAGCTTGGACTTCGGGAGCAGAAGCGCCGGGGACCTGGACTCGGGGCCGACCACCACCGTGACCTCGTGGGAGTTCACCTTCTCCAACGTGCCGGAGGGCCTGGACTTCGGCACCGTGCAGAGCCCCCAGTACGGGGTGCCGATCGTGGTCGCGGCGGTGCTGCTGGCGATCGCGGTGGCCCTGGCGTTCCTGCCGGAGACCCAGCGCCTGGCCGCCCGCTACACGGCGATCGCCGGGACGGGCCTGCTCACCGGCGCGGTGTGGGCGGTGGCGGCGTCCATCGTCTCGGCGGTCGGCAACGCGTCGCGGGAGCCCGAGGACACCGGCTACCGGACGGAGGTCGGCGAGGGCATCGTGGTGCTGGGCGCGTCGGTGGTGATCGCGGTGATCGGCGTCGTGCTGCTGCACGCCCGGCGGGCCCGGCCCCGCCCCGAAGGACCCGTGGTCTACCGGGTGGACGGCGTCGAGGACGACGACGACACGGACACCCCGCCGTTCGGCATCCCCGTGGCCGAGGTCGAGGTCGCGCAGCTCCCGGACTCCCCGTACGACCGCCGCGCCGACGGCACGTGACGGTCGCGCGGCCGGGCCGGGGGTAAGCCGCACCCGGTCGGCCGTTGGCGGCGGCGTCCGGCCCCGCTTTGCTGGTAGAGGTGGAGTGGTCGGCCCGCCGGGCCGCGGCACGCCACGGTGCACGGAGGAGAAGGCCACATGACCCGGCGCGCGTTCGCCGTCCTGACCATCGGCGCGGGCGCGCTCATGGTGGTGCTGGGCTCGTTGTTCCCGCTGTACGGGGTGGAGACCTTCATCCGTCCCGGGGTGGAGGGTTCGCTCTCGGGCGGTGTGCAGCGGCTGGTGGCGCTCACCGGGTGGGAGTACGTGCAGGAGCCGCCCCCGCAGCCGAGGCCGGCCGGCACCGACTTCGAGTTCCCCGTCTACGGGTACGGCGTGGTCTTCGCCGCCGTCCTCGCCGGTGTGGGCGCCCTGCTGCAACTGCGCTCGCCGCTGCTCGCCGCGATCGGCCGGTTCGGCGTGCTCGCGGCGGTCGGGGTGGTCGTCGGCACGCTGTGGGCGGCGCTGGAGACGTTGCGGACGCTGTTCGGCATCAACGCGACGTCGGTCTCGGTCACCACCGACGAGTTCGTCGGCACGGGCACGTGGCTGATGGGCGCGTCGGCGCTGGCGATGCTCGTCGGCGCGGTGGCGGCGCACGACTGGCCGGCGCGCGTGCCGCGGCCCACCGGTGTGTCGGTGTACCAGGTGGACGACGACGACACGCCGCCGTTCGGCATCGCCATCCCCGTGTCCGAGCTGGACGTCCCACCGGGTGATCCCGCCCCGCCGGCCGGTCCCGTGGCGCCGCCGGTGGCCGAGCTGCCGCCCCTGGTCGACCTGCCACGACCGCACGGCGCACCGGACCCGGCGGCCGACGAACGGCGTCACCCTACCGGGGGTAATCCGTCCACTGTGGATTAGCGGTGTCACTGACCAGCCCGGATCGGCTCGGCGTGTTGGCCGCCGACCGCGCGCGACGTGAGTCACCATCGGGTCATGAAGCTCTCCGGGTTGCTCGGCCGCGCGCACCACGAACTGCCAGGCGTCACCGGTGTGGCGCGGGTCGATCGCCACTCGGGCGAGCTGCTGCGCCGGCTGAGTCCCGGTGACGTCGCGGTCCTCGACCACGTCGACATCGACCGCCGCACCGCCGAGGCCCTGGTGCACGCGGGCGTGGTGGGCGTGGTCAACGCGTCGACGTCCATCTCCGGCCGGTTCCCGAACCTCGGCCCGGAGCTGCTGGTCGAGGCGGGCATCCCGCTGATCGACGGCGTCGGCACGGCGGTGCTGCGCGACATCAGGGACGGCACGAAGCTGCGGCTGCACGACGGCGCGGTGTTCGTCGGCGACAAGGAGGTCGCGCGCGGCGTCGAGCAGGACGCCGAGTCGATCGCCGACGCGATGATCGAGGCCAAGGCGGGCATGGCCGCGCAGCTGGAGGCGTTCTCCGCGAACACGATCGAGTTCCTGCGCCGGGAACGCGCGCTGCTCCTCGACGGCGTGGGCGTGCCCGAGCTGCTGGTGCCGATGCGCGACCGGCAGGTGCTGGTCGTCGCGGGCGGTCCCCGGCACGCCGAGGAGCTGCGCAAGCTGCGCCGCTACATCCGCGAGTACCGGCCGGTGCTCGTCGGCGTGGACGCGGGCGCGGACACCCTGCACGACGCCGGGTTCGACCCGGACGTCATCGTCGGCGACCCGGACACCATCGCCACCGCGACGTTGCGGTCCGGCTCGGAGGTCGTGGTGCCCGCGCAGGTCGACGGCCACGCGCCCGGCCTGGAACGCATCCAGGACCTGGGCATCGGCGCGGTGACGTTCCCCGCGACGGGCAACTCCGAGGACCTGGCGCTGCTGCTGGCCGAGGCGCACGGCGCGTCCCTGGTGGTGACCGTCGGGCTGCAGGCCGGTCTGCGGGAGTTCCTGGACCGGGGCAACGCCGGGTCCACCCCCTCGACGTTCCTCACCCGCCTCAAGCTGGGCAACAAGCTGGTCGACGGGCACGCCGTCGCGACCCTGCACCGCAGCCGCGTGTCGCTGGGGCTGATCGCCCTGCTCGTGCTGGCCGCCGTCGTGGCGATGGCCGCCGCGCTGGCGGTGTCCGGTGTCGGCCAGGTCTACGTCGACCTCGCGGCCGACGCGTTCCGCTCCGCCGTCGACTGGTTCAGGGGGTTGTTCGGATGATCTCGCTGCGCTACCACATCGTCTCCATCACCGCGGTGTTCCTGTCGCTGGCCGTGGGGGTGGTGCTCGGCTCCACCGCGATCAGCGGCAGGCTGCTGTCCGGGCTCAACGACGACAACGGCGCGCTGGGCCGGGAGGTCGCCGCGCTGCAGGCGGAGCGCAACGGCCTGGACGCCCGGCTCGCCGACGCGGACCGGTTCGCGGGCACCGTCGGGCCGCTGGCCGTGAACGGGCAGCTGACCGACCGGACCGTCCTGCTGGTCACCACCGCCGACGCCGCGCCGGACGACCGGGACGCGGTGACCGCGCTGCTGCGCTCGGCGGGCGCCGAGGTCACCGGCGAACTCCAGCTCACCGAGTCGTTCACCGACCCGGACAAGGCCGACCAGCTGCTCGACCTGGTCGCCCGGCTGCAGCCTGCGGGCACCCGGCTGCCCACCGGCGGCGACCCCGGCACCAGGGCGGGCGGGCTGTTCGGCTCCGTGCTGCTGCTGAACCAGGACGACAACCAGCCGAAGTCCACGCCGGACGAGCTGGCGGCGGCGCTCGGCGGGCTGTCCAGCGCGGGTTTCGTCAAGGCGGGGCAGGGTTTGCGGCCCGCGCAGCTCGCCGTGGTGCTCACCGGCGGCGCGGTGACGGGCGACTCGGCGGCCGACCGGGCGGCGGTGGTGGCGCGGTTCGCCACCCAGCTCGACCGGTCCGGCGCGGGCGCGGTGCTGGCGGGCGGCGCCGGGTCGGCCGACGGCACGGGCGCGGTCGGCGTCGTGCGGGCGGACACGGCGGCGACCTCCGTGCTGTCCACCGTGGACCACGCGGGCACGGCGGCCGGGCGCGTGGTCGTGGTGCTCGCGCTGCGTGAGCAGCTGGACGGCAAGGCCGGCCGGTACGGGGTGGCGGGCAACGCCGAAGGTCCCGCGCCGGGCACGGAAGGCTGAGCCACCCGGTCGTGGCCTGGGACTTCCCGGTGCGGCACCGACCGTGGGGGCACTCGTCCGGGAGCCGGGTTCCCCGGTCGGTTCCGGCCCGGCAACCAGGCGTTCGCACCCGGTTTTCGCGTGGTTCGCGGGCCCGCGGTCGCCTGTTCGAACCCCCCTAGGCCATCCGAGTGACACGCTTGGGTGCCCGCCGGCGCGCTGGGTGACCGGCGGCGTGTTAGCGTTAGGGCCCGTGGACAGGGCGCTGAGCTGTGCGGAACCACCGCAGCCTGGCCCTAGCGGACATCCAGACCACGGGGAGCCTCCTTGGTGCAGCAGGCACGTACGACCAAGCACGTTTTCGTCACCGGGGGTGTCGCGTCGTCCCTCGGCAAGGGGTTGACCGCGTCCAGCCTCGGACAGCTGCTCACCTCTCGTGGTCTCCGGGTGACCATGCAGAAGCTCGACCCTTACCTGAACGTGGACCCGGGCACGATGAACCCGTTCCAGCACGGCGAGGTGTTCGTCACCGACGACGGCGCGGAGACCGACCTCGACATCGGCCACTACGAGCGGTTCCTGGCGCGGGACCTCTCCGGTGACGCGAACGTCACCACCGGGCAGGTGTACTCCGAGGTCATCGCCAAGGAGCGGCGCGGCGAGTACCTGGGCGACACCGTCCAGGTGATCCCGCACATCACCGACGAGATCAAGCGGCGCATCCGGGCCATGGCCGAGCCGGGCCCCGACGGCGTCATCCCGGACGTGGTGATCACCGAGGTCGGCGGCACGGTCGGCGACATCGAGTCGCTGCCGTTCCTGGAGGCGTGCCGGCAGGTGCGCCACGACGTGGGCCGGGACAACGTGTTCTTCCTGCACGTGTCGCTGGTGCCCTACCTCGCGCCGTCCGGTGAGCTGAAGACCAAGCCGACGCAGCACTCCGTGGCCGCGCTGCGCAACATCGGCATCCAGCCCGACGCCATCGTGTGCCGGGCCGACCGGGAGATCCCGGACGCGTTGAAGCGCAAGATCGGCCTCATGTGCGACGTGGACAACGAGGCCGTGGTGGCGGCGGTGGACGCGCGGTCCATCTACGACATCCCCAAGGTGCTGCACGGCGAAGGGCTGGACGCGTACGTGGTGCGGCGGCTGGACCTGCCGTTCCGCGACGTCGACTGGACCGTGTGGGGCGACCTGCTCGACCGCGTGCACAACCCGTCCGAGAAGGTCCGGATCGGGTTGGTCGGCAAGTACGTCGACCTGCCCGACGCGTACCTGTCGGTGACCGAGGCGCTGCGCGCGGGCGGGTTCGCGCACCGCACCAAGGTCGAGATCGTGTGGGTGCCGTCCGACGAGTGCCAGACGCCGTCCGGCGCGGCACACGCCCTGGGCGGGCTCGACGCGATCCTCATCCCCGGCGGGTTCGGGGTGCGCGGCATCGAGGGCAAGATCGGCGCCATCACCTACGCCCGGACCCGCGGCATCCCGCTGCTGGGCCTGTGCCTGGGGTTGCAGTGCCTGGTCATCGAGGCGGCGCGGAACCTGGCGGGCATCGCGGACGCGAACTCGTCGGAGTTCGAGGACACCGGGTCGCCGGTGATCAGCACCATGGCCGACCAGGAGGACGTCGTCTCCGGGCAGCGGGACATGGGCGGCACGATGCGGCTCGGCGCCTACCCGGCGTCGTTGCTGCCGGGTTCGCAGGTGGCCGCGGCCTACGGGTCGCTGGAGGTGTCCGAGCGGCACCGGCACCGGTACGAGGTCAACAACGCCTACCGGGCGCAGCTCGGCGAGGCGGGGTTGGTGTTCTCCGGGACGTCGCCGGACGGGCGGCTGGTGGAGTTCGTCGAGCTGCCTGCCGACGTGCACCCGTTCTACGTGGCCACGCAGGCGCACCCGGAGCTGAAGTCCCGTCCGACCCGCCCGCACCCGCTGTTCGCGGCGTTCGTGAAGGCGGCGTTGGACTACCGGCTGGCCGACCGGCTGCCGCTCCCCGAGACGGCGGGGGCCGCGCAGTGACTCCTCGGCACGAGTTCGGAACAGTTTCGTCGCGGGACGTGCACGTCGGGCGCGTCGTCGCGTTGCGGGTGGACGAGGTCGCCATGCCTGGTGGCGGTACGGCATCGCGCGAGGTGGTGGAACACCTCGGCGCGGTGGCGGTGGTGGCCTTGGACGAGGCCGGTGCGGTGAGGTTGATCCACCAGTACCGGCACCCGTTGGGCCGGCGGCTCTGGGAGCTGCCGGCCGGGTTGTTGGACGGGGGTGACGAGACGCCGCTGGCCGCCGCGGAGCGGGAACTGGCCGAGGAGGTCGGGCTGGCGGCGTCGGAGTGGGTGACGTTGGTGGACGTCGCCGTGTCACCCGGGTTCACCGACGAGGTGGTGCGGGTGTTCCTGGCTCGTGGGCTCACCGAGGTGCACCGCGAAGTGCAGGGCGAGGAGGAGGCCGACCTGGAGGCGAAGAGCTTCCCGTTGGCCGAGGCGGTGGACATGGTCCTGGCCGGGGAGATCGTCAACGGCCCCGCCGTGTCCGGGCTGCTCGCCGCGCACGCCGTGGTCACCGGCGGCGGAACGGGGCGCCCCTCCGACGCCCCGTTCACCGACCGCCCGACCCGCTTCGCCGCCCGCGGTTCCTGACCGGGAACTCGCGGAGCCCGTGCGTTCGACACGCGGGCGCCGGCCGTAGGACTCGCCAGAGCCCTACCTCCGGCCCCGCGTGTCGAACGCTCACACCACGCGTGTCCTACGTTCGCGTCACGCGTGTCCTACGTTCAGAACGCGCGTGTCGAACGCTCAGAACACGCGTGTCCTACGTTTAGAACGTGCGTGTCGAACGCTCAGAACGTGCGTGTCGAACGCTCAGGACCGGTGAGTTCTGCGTTCAGGTGCAGGTCGGGTGCTCGTGCTCGCGGTCGAACGTCGTGGTGCCGTGGTGGGAAGCGGATAATGGGGCACGTGGGCGTGAGATGGCCGTTGGCGGTGGCCGCGGCGGCGGTGGGCGGGTGCGGGGTGCTGTTGTTCGTGGACCCCAACCAGCCCGGGTCGCTGCTGCCGCCGTGCCCGCTCTACGTGCTGACCGGCATCCAGTGCCCGGCCTGCGGGTCGACGCGGATGGTGCACGCCCTGCTGCACGGCGACCTGGTCGGCGCCTGGCAGTTCAACGCCGTCATGCTGGTGGCCGGGCTGCCGTTGCTGGCCTGGCTGTGGGTGCGGTGGTTCCGGGCGGCCAGGCAGGGCCGCCCGTCGCCGCCCGTGTCGCGGAAGGTCGGCGTGCCGGTGGTGGCGCTCGCCGTCACGTGGATGGTCGCGCGGAACCTAGTCGCGTAGCTTGCGGCCCTGGCTGTCGGTGCCGCCGTTGACCAGCAGGATGATCCCGTCGATCAACGACCAGATGCCGCACCCGCCGCAGGTCAGCAGTTGTGCGATGCCGATCGCCGTGTCACCGATGTAGAACCGGCCGATGCCGAACGGCAGCGCCAGTTGCAGCACGCCCGCCGCGATGCGCGACTTGTCCGACAGCGGCTGGCCGGTCATCGGGTCCAGGCCGTACGGCGCGTTCGGGTTGAACCCGGGCGGGTAGCCGTACGCCGTGCCGTAGGGCTGGGACGGGTCCGCGTAGCCGGGCGGCGGGTAGCCGGGGATGCCCTGACCGGGCGTGGCGGCGTAACCGGGCGGCGGCGGCGCGGGCGGCGGGTACGTCGCGGTCGGCGGGTAGCCGGGCGGCAGGAACACCGGGTGCGGCTGCGGCAGGTCGTGGAACAGCGCGGCCAGCTCCTGCGCGGACTGGGCCGCGGACGCGTAGCCGACGCGCTGCTCGTACTCGCCGATCTCCAGGCGACCGGCCGCGAAGTGGTCGTTCAGCGCGCTGATCGCCTCTTCGCGCTGCTGGTCGCCGATGCGCACCTGGTGTGGTTCCGACACACGTAAACGCTAACAGCCGCCGGGCGCCGGCCGAGCCGGAACGCGCTGGTCGACCTACGCTTCGAGGGTGCTGGTCGGAGTTCCCCGAGAGGTGAAGAACCACGAGCACCGGGTCGCCATCACCCCCGCGGGTGTGGTGGAGCTGGTGCGCCGGGGACACCGCGTGCTGGTCGAGGCGGGCGCCGGCGGCGGTTCGTCCATCCCGGACCGCGAGTTCGTCGCGGCCGGCGCCGAGATCGTGCCCGACGCCGACGACCTGTGGGGCGACGCCGAGCTGGTGCTCAAGGTGAAGGAGCCGGTGGCCGAGGAGTTCCACCGGATGCGGCCGGGGCAGACCCTGTTCACCTACCTGCACCTCGCCGCGGACGCCCGCTGCACGCGTGCCATCGTCAACTCCGGCATCGACGCCATCGCCTACGAGACCGTGCAGCTGGCGGACGGCTCGCTGCCGTTGCTCGCGCCGATGAGCGAGGTCGCGGGGCGGATGGCGGCGCAGGTCGGTGCGCACTGCCTGGAGCGCAACCAGGGTGGGCGCGGTGTGCTGCTCGGGGGCGTGCCCGGCGTGCCGGCGGGGAAGGTGGCGGTGCTCGGCGCGGGGGTGGCCGGCATGAACGCCGCCGCGGTCGCGCTGGGCATGCAGGCCGAGGTGGTCGTGCTGGACACCAACGTCAACCGGCTGCGGCAGATCGACTTCGCGTACCGGGGGCACCTGCAGACGGTGGCGAGCAACTCGTACGAGGTGGAGAAGGCGTGCCGGTGGGCGGACCTGGTGATCGGCGCGGTGCTCGTGCCCGGCGCCAAGGCGCCGACGTTGGTGAGCGACGAGCTGGTGTCGACGATGCGGTCGGGCTCGGTGCTCGTCGACATCGCCATCGACCAGGGCGGCTGCTTCGCCGACTCGCGGCCGACCACGCACGACGACCCGACGTACCGGGTGCACGGTTCGGTGTTCTACTGCGTGGCGAACATGCCGGGCGCGGTGCCGCACACCTCGACGTGGGCGCTCACGAACGTCACACTGCCCTACGTGACGGCGTTGGCGGACAAGGGTTTCCGGCGGGCGATCAGCGACGACCCGGCGCTGGCGAAGGGCGTGAACGCGGTGCGGGGTGCGGTCGTGCAGGCCGAGGTGGCGAAGGCGCACGGGATGCGGCACGTCCCGCTGGACCGGCTGTGAGCCGTGGTCGGGGGAGCGGTCCGGCCGCGGCGGGTGGCGGCGGAACGCCGGAATTGTCGGACCCCTCTGAGAGAATGAAAGCAGGGGACCCCCTGGCGGGGACCCCTGCAGGGCATGCGCCTGCGGCGCGTGAGGGTGGGGCGGCGACCTCGGCGGTGGGTGAGGCTGGGACGGTGAGCCCAGCAGTGGGTGAGGCTGAGGTGGAGACCCCGGCTGGTGAGGCTGGGACGGTGGGCCCGGCGGCAGGTGGGGCTGAGGTGGCGGACCTGGCGGCAGGTGAAGCTGGGGCGGTGGACCTGGCGGCTGGTGAGGCTGGGGCGGTGGACGCGGCGGCAGGTGAAGCTGGAACGACGGGCCAGGCGGCAGGTGAGGCTGAGGCGGTGGGCCCGGTGGTGGGTGGGGCTGAGGTGGGGACGCAGGCAGGGCGGGTGCTCGACGCGGCGACCCCGGCGGCGCGGGCGATGAGGGCGTACCTGGACCACCTGGCGGTCGAGCGGGGCACGGCGCGCAACACGCTCGACTCCTACGGCCGGGACCTGCGCCGGTACGCCGCGCACCTGGCGGCCAAGGGGGTGGACGACCTCGCCGACGTCACCGAGGCACTGGTCGGCGACTTCCTGGCGACGTTGCGCGAAGCCGGGCTGGCCGCCTCCTCCGCCGCACGCACCCTGGTCGCGGTCCGGGGGTTGCACCGCTTCGCGCACCTCGAAGGCATCACCGCGCACGACCCCGCCCGCGCCGTCCACCCGCCGACACCGCCGCGCCGGCTGCCCAAGGCACTGCCCGTCGACGACGTGCTGAAGCTCCTCGACGGCCCCACCGACACCCCCGCCCACCTGCGCGACCGCGCCCTGCTGGAGCTGCTGTACTCCAGCGGCGCGCGGATCTCCGAGGTCGTCGGGCTCGACGTGGACGACGTGGACGCCGCCGAACGCACCGTGCTGCTCGACGGCAAGGGCGGCAAGCAGCGCATCGTCCCGGTCGGCCGCCCGGCGCTCGCGGCGCTGGAGGCCTACCTCGTGCGAGCCCGCCCGGTGCTGGCCAAGCGCGGCACGCCCGCGCTCTTCCTCAACGCCCGGGGCGGCAGGTTGACCCGGCAGACGGCGTGGCAGGTGCTGAAGACGGCGGCCGAACGCGCGGGCATCGCGGCGGAGGTCTCGCCGCACACGCTGCGGCACTCGTTCGCGACCCACCTGCTGGAAGGGGGCGCGGACGTGCGCGTGGTGCAGGAGTTGCTCGGTCACGCCTCCGTGACGACGACGCAGGTCTACACACTGGTCACCGTCAACACCTTGCGCGAGGTCTATGCGACCGCCCATCCTCGCGCAGCGGGTGGAACATGAGCGGCCCACGGGTACCGTGTCGCTCGCCCGATCGGGGGCCCACCCAGTCCCGACGAGCCCGACGAGCTGGAGGTGCCGACCCGGTGCCGAACTTGGACGAGCCCGAGCGCAGCGAGATCGAGCTGGGCGCGGTGCTGCACGCGTTGAGCGACCCCACCCGGCTGGCGGTGGTGCGGCAGATCGAATCCGACGGCGAGCGCCTGTGCGGCGCGCTGATGGTGGAGGTCGCCAAGTCCACGCTGTCGCAGCACCTGCGCGTGCTGCGGGAAGCGGGCATCACCCGCACCAGGGCCCGCGGCAACCAGCGGTGGGTGTCGCTGCGCCGCGACGACCTCGACGAGCTGTTCCCCGGACTGCTCGACGTGGTGCTCCGCGCGGCCGAGCGGCACTGCCGCAACGCCGCCGGCCACCCCGCCGACCGGGCGGACGCCCCGGCGGGCGCGACGCCCTGAGCCCACGCCGGCGCCGGAAACGCGCTGAGAACGATCGGCCGCGCTTCGGCGGGGCGCGTTGCCGGTGGACCCCGGTGTGCTTAGGCTGCGCCCAGGCAGAGGACTAGGAATCGGGAAGGCGATGTCGACACCGGAGCACGCGGGTCAGGCGTGGGGCGCACCCCCACCACCCCCGCCACCGTCCGGTGTGCCGCGCGCCTCGGTCGAGCTGAGCCTCGCCCCGCACGCCGCACCCGCGGACGAAGACGCGACCGAGCAGGTCGCGGGCGACATCGGGCCGACGGGGCGCCCGTTGCGCTTCGTCGCCGACCCACCGCTGGTCGCGCGGCACGGCCCGGCGAAGATCCTGGCGGTGTGCAACCAGAAGGGCGGGGTCGGCAAGACCACGTCCACCATCAACCTCGGCGCGGCGCTCACCGAGTACGGCCGGAAGGTGCTGCTGGTCGACTTCGACCCGCAGGGCGCGCTGTCGGTGGGCCTCGGCGTGCACCCGCACCAGCTCGACCAGACGATCTACAACGTGATCATGGAGCGCGACGTCGGCGTGGACGACGTGATCATGCGCACTCCGGTCGAGGGCATGGACCTGCTGCCCAGCAACATCGACCTGTCCGCCGCGGAGATCCAGCTGGTCTCCGAGGTGGGCCGGGAGCACACGCTGGTCCGCACGCTGCGCCCGGTCATCGAGCACTACGACTACGTGCTGGTGGACTGCCAGCCGTCGCTCGGCCTGCTCACGGTCAACGCCCTCGCGGCGGCTGACGGCGTCCTCATCCCGCTGGAGTGCGAGTTCTTCAGCCTGCGCGGGGTCGCCCTGTTGATAGACACCATCGAGAAGGTCAGGGAGCGGTTGAACCCGAAGCTGGAGATCACCGGGATCCTCGCCACCATGTACGACCCGCGCACGCTGCACTCCCGCGAGGTGATGGCGCGCGTGGTCGAGGCGTTCGGCGACGTCGTGTTCGACACGGTGATCAACCGCACCGTCCGGTTCCCGGAGACGACCGTCGCCGGCGAGCCGATCACCAGCTGGGCGCCGCGCTCGGCGGGCGCGAAGGCCTACCGCGCGTTGGCGCGCGAGGTGATCGCCCGGTGACCCGACGCCCATCACTGCCGGGCGCGTCCGAGCTGTTCCGCCTCACGACCGGTGCTGCCGCCGACGCCGACGTGCCCGCCCAGGAGCCGTCGGCGCAGCGGCGCGGCACCGGGCGGCAGAAGCACTCGACGAAGATCACCGTGTACGTGTCCGACGAGGAGCTGCTGGCGCTGGAGCACGCGCGGCTGGCGTTGCGCGGCGAGCACGGCCTGGCGGTCGACCGCGGCCGCGTGGTGCGCGAGGCGATCGCGATCGTGCTGGACGACCTCGAAGGGCACGGCGGGGACTCGCTGCTGGTGCGTAGGTTGCGCGAGCAGTGAGCGGTGACGCACCCGAGACCGAACCCGAAGTGGCCGCGCCGGTCGAGGCGGTGGAGCCCGAGGCTCCGGGCGACGGCCGGTTCAAGGTCAAGCTGACCAACTTCGAGGGACCGTTCGACCTGCTGCTGCAGCTGATCTCGCAGCACACGCTCGACGTGACCGAGGTGGCGCTGCACACCGTCACCGACGACTTCATCGCCTACATCCGGGCGCTGGGCGACCAGTGGGACCTGGACGAGACGACCGAGTTCTTGGTCATCGCGGCGACCCTGCTCGACCTGAAGGCGGCCCGCCTGCTGCCCTCGGGCGACGTGGAGGACGAGGACGACCTGGCGCTGCTGGAGGCGCGGGACCTGCTGTTCGCGCGGCTGCTGCAGTACCGGGCGTACAAGCAGGTCGCGGCGCTGTTCGCGGAGCTGGAGCGGGGCGCGTACCGGCGCTACCCGCGGTCGGTGGCGTTGGAGCAGCGGTACGAGGGGCTGTTGCCCGAGGTGATGCTGGGGGTGGACGCCCGGCGGTTCAGCGAGATCGCCGCGGTCGTGTTCCGGCCCAAGCCGCCGCCGACGGTGTCGACGTCGCACATCCACCAGCACCGGGTGTCGGTGCGCGAGCACGCGGACATGCTGCGGGCACGGCTGGCGGAGGCGGGCACGGCGACGTTCGCCGAGCTGATCGCCGAGTGCACGGAGACGATGGAGGTCGTGGCGCGGTTCCTGGCGCTGCTGGAGCTGTACCGGGAGCAGTCGCTGGCCTTCGAGCAGCCGGACCCGCTCGGCGAGCTGCGCATCACGTGGGTCGGCGGCACGATCGAACAGGCGCAGGCACACGCCCGCGACGAGGACGAGGAGTACGGGTGAGCGACCACGGAGCGACCGGCGCCGAGCCCACCGGGCCCGACGTGGCGGTGGAGTCGGTCGCGGCCGGGTTCGAGCAGGACGTCGCCGTGCCCGGGTTCGCGCAGGTCGCGGACGTGCCTGGACCCGCCGCGGTCGCGGGCCCGGACGTGCCCGACGACGAGGCCGAGGCGGGCGGGCTGCCGGACCTCTCCGACGAGGCCGAGTTCGACGGCGCGCTGGAGTCGATCCTGCTCGTCGTGGACAGCCCGATCGCGGAGGAGCAGCTCGCGGGCGTGCTCGACCAGTCCGTGAAGCGCGTCACGGCCGCCCTGCACCGGCTGGCCGCCCGGTACACCGAGCAGGGCAGCGGCATCGACCTGCGTAGAATCGGTGACGGCTGGCGGTTCTACACTCGGGACCGCTTCGCGCCATTCGTGGAGAAGCTGCTGCTCGACGGGCAGCGCGCCAAGCTCACCCGGGCCGCGTTGGAGACACTCGCGGTCATCGCCTATCGGCAGCCCGTGACCAGGGCCCGGATCGCGGCGGTGCGCGGGGTGAACGTGGACGGTGTCATCCGCACGCTCGTCGCGCGCGGCCTGATCGCCGAGACGGGCACGGACTCCGACACGGGTGGCATCCTTTACCGCACGACCGAACTGTTCCTGGAGCGGTTGGGGCTGTCGTCGTTGGGCGACCTGCCGCCGATCGCCCCCCTCCTGCCCGAAGTGGATGCGATCGACGATGTCTGACCAGGACCACAACCCCGAGGGGATCCGGCTCCAGAAGGTGCTCGCCAAGGCGGGCATCGCCTCGCGGCGGGTCGCCGAGGAGCTGATCGAACTCGGCCGCGTCCAGGTCGACGGCGAGGTGGTCCGCGAGCAGGGCCGCCGCGTCGACCCGGACACCGCGGTCGTGCACGTCGACGGCGTGCGCGTGGTGCTCAAGGAAGACGTGGTCACCATCGCGTTCAACAAGCCGCGCGGTGTGCTGTCCACCATGCACGACGACGCGCACCGCCCGTGCGTCGGCGACTACCTGCACAACCGCAAGGAACGCCTGTTCCACGTCGGCAGGCTCGACGCCGACACCGAGGGCCTGCTGCTGCTGACCAACGACGGCGACCTCGCGCACCGGCTGATGCACCCGTCCTACGAGATCACCAAGACCTACCTCGCCGAGGTGCCCGGCCCGATCCCGAAGGACCTGGGCAAGCGGCTGCGCGCGGGCGTGGAGCTGGAGGACGGCCCGATCGCGGTCGACTCGTTCAAGCTGATCTCGTCGATGCCGGGCAAGGCGCTGGTCGAGGTGGTCCTGCACGAGGGCCGCAAGCACATCGTGCGCCGCCTGCTCGACCACGTCGGCCACCCCGTCGAGCACCTGGTCCGCACCGCCGTCGGCGACGTGCGCCTCGGCAACCAGCGCCCCGGCTCGATGCGGGTGCTCAACCGGCAGGAAGTCGGCTCCCTCTACAAGGCCGTCGGGCTGTAGCCGGGGGCAGGCGCTTGGTGGAGTCCCCCTTCACCACCAAGCGCCCCTCCCCCCTGCGGAACCCGTACGCGGTTCCACCGCCATTCCTACGGCAGACGGGTTGTTCAGTGTCAGCGCGTGGACGCTGAACAGGCTTTTCTGAACAATCGCCCTCGTCGAAGGGGAGGGCGACGATGGCCAGACCGGAGGGCCCGTTACGGGCGGACAGCCGTGACCTCGGCGAGTTCGCCGCCGACCTGAGGGCCCTGCGGGAACGCGCGGGCAGCCCCACCTACCGGCGGCTCGCCCGGGACGCCCACTACTCGCCGGCGGCCCTGTCGGAAGCCGCGAACGGCCGGAAGCTGCCGAGCCTCGCGGTCACGTTGGCGTACGTGCGCGCCTGCGGCGGTGACGCCGTGACGTGGGAGTCGCGCTGGCGGGCGCTGGCCGAACGGGTGGCCGACGCGAACCCGCGCACGCCGCCGGGGGCGACCGAGGCGCCGTACACGGGGCTGGCGGCGTTCCAGGTGCGTGACGCGGACCGGTTCTTCGGCCGCGACCGCGTGGTGCGCGAGCTGCTGGGCCTGGTCGCGCAGCGCCGGTTCGCCGGGGTGTTCGGCGCGTCCGGCTCGGGCAAGTCGTCGGTGCTGCGCGCCGGCCTGGTGGCCACGTGGAGCCGGCCCGCGGTCGTGCTCACGCCCGGCCCGCGGCCGGTCGAGGAGCTGGCCGTGCGGGTCGCCGCGCGCATCGACCGGGACGCGCCCGCGCTGGCCGCCGAGTTCGCCGCCTACCCGGAGAACCTGCACCTGCGGGTGCGGCAGGCGCTCGTCGGCGGCGACGACGACCTGCTGATCGTGGTCGACCAGTTCGAAGAGGTCTTCACGCTGTGCCAGGACCCCGCCGAACGGGCCGCGTTCATCGCCGCGCTGGCCACGGCCACGTCCGCGCCGACCAGCCGCACGCGGGTGGTGCTGGGTGTCCGGGCCGACTTCCTCGGCCACTGCGGCCAGTACCCGGAACTGGTGGAGGCGCTGCGCGGCGGGCACGTCCTGATCGGGCCGATGGCGGCGGACGAGCTGCGCGAGGCGATCGTGTCGCCCGCCGTCGCGGTCGGCTGCAAGGTGGAGACCGCGCTGGTCACGCGCCTGGTCGCGGACGCGGCGGGCCAGCCCGCGGTGCTGCCGCTGGTGTCGCACGCGTTGCTGGAGACGTGGCGCCGGCGGCGCGGCGTGGCGTTGACCCTCGCGGGCTACGAGGAGGTCGGCGGGGTCGAGCACTCGATCGCGCGCAGCGCCGAGCACGTCTACACCGCCATGAGCCCGGCCCGGCAGCTGGTCGCCAAGCAGGTGTTCCTGCGGCTGATCGCGGTCGGCGAGGGCACCGAGGACACCAAGCGCCGCGTCGCCCGCGACGAGGTGGACCACCCCGGCGGCGACGGCGCGGAGGTGCTGGCCGCGTTGGCGCAGGCCCGGCTGGTGGTGCTGGACCGGGACACGGTGGAGCTGGCGCACGAGGCGTTGATCCGCAACTGGCCGCGGCTGCGGGACTGGATCGCCGAGGACCGGGCGGGCCTGCGGGTGCAGCGGATGCTGACCGAGGCCGCGCACACCTGGGAGACCCTGGACCGCGACCCCGGCGCGCTGTACCGGGGCACCCGGCTGGCGTTGGTGCGCGAGTGGGTCGACGGGACGCGCGGGCTGACGCCCGGCGAGATCCGGTTCCTGGAGGCGAGCATCGCCGCGGACGACGCGGTGCGCGCCATCGAGCACGGCCGCACCCGCAGGCTGCGGCAGCTGGTGTCGGTGATGGCCGTGCTGCTGGTGCTGGCGTCCAGCGCGATCGTGTTCGCGTTCAACGCCGAGCGGTCCGCGACCGAGCAGCGCAACATCGCGCTGGCGCACAAGGTGATCACCCAGGCCGCCGCGCTGCGTGACGCAGACCCGGCGCTGTCGCTGCAGCTCACGCTGGCCGCGCACCGGCTCGCGCCGCTGCCGGAGACGCGGGACGCGTTGTTCGCCGCGTTCGCCGAGCCGTACGCGACCCGGGTCGGCGGGGTGCGCGCGATGGCCGTCAGCGCGGCGGCCTCGCTGCTCGCCGTCGTCGACGACACCACTACCCAGGAGGTGCGGCTGGTCGACATCGCCGACCCGCACCACCCGGAGCACGTGGGCGAGTTGACCGGGTTGAGCATGGCCAAGGTGCTGGCGTTCTCCGACGACGGCAAGTGGATCGCCGGCGCGGAGGACAACTACATCGTGGTGTGGCGGGTGACGGACCCCCGCCGTCCCGTGATCGTGCACCGGCTGAGCGACCTGTCGAACGAGCCGACGCTGGACCTGGCGTTCTCGCCCGACGCCCGCTACCTCGTGGCCGGGTTCGCCGCCGGTCAGGCGCGGGCGTGGGACCTGGCCGCCGGCGGGGTGCGGGCGGAGGTGCCGGCGACCGGCGCGTCGTCGCCCGAGGTGGCGTTCCTGTCCGGGCACGTGGTGGCGGTCAGCTCCGGCGACCGGGTGCACGCGGTCGACCTGGCCACCGGGGTGTCCGGCGTCCTGGTCGACGGCGTCGGCGTGCTCACCGCGCTGGCGGTCGGCGACGGCGGCCGGGTGCTCGCCACGGCGGGGGAGGACCGGGTGGTGCGGCTGTGGGAGGTCCCCGACCGGGGTGGGGCCGCCCGGCAGACCGCCGCCCTGAGGCACGGCGCCGGCGTGCGCGCCTTGGCGTTCAACGAGGACGCCCGGGTGCTGGCCACGGCGGGCGACGACCGGTCCGCGGGGCTGTGGGACGTCACCGACCGGCACCTGCCGGTCGAGGCCGCCGCGTTCGACGGCCACCTCGCCGCGGTCACCGCGGTGGCGTTCGCCGCCGGGGGACGTGCCCTGGTCACCGCGGGCAGCGACCGGTCCGCCCGGCTCACCGACCTCACCGACCTGCCGGTCGCGCACCCGGCGGCGCTGCGCTCGGTCGTGGTCGCCGCCGACCGCGGCCTCGCCGCCACGGTCGACGTCGAGGGCGTGCTGAGGCTCGTCGACATCTCCGAGCCGCGTGGCCCGCGCACCGCCTGGCCGTTGACCGCGCACCCGGGCCGGGTCCGCACCGCCGCGCTCAGCCGGGACGGCGAGCACCTGGTCACCGTCGCCGAAGACGAACGGGTGCGGGTGTGGCGGACCACCAGCCTGGCCTCGCCCGACCTGGTCGGCGAGGCGGGGCGGGCGCGGATCGTGGTGTTCAGCCCGAAGGACGGGCACTTCGCCACCGGCGGCACCGACGGCGCCACGCGCCTGTGGAACGTCGCGACCATGACGAAGACCGCCGAGTTCACCGACAAGTTCGACCCGGAGGTCCCGACCGGCGCGCTCGCGTTCGACGACAGCGGGAACCGGTTGGTGGTCACCAAGCTCGGCGGGTCGGTCGAGGAGTGGGACACGACCGTCCCGATGTGGCCCGAGCGGCGGCGCCGCGACGGGTTGGACATCCGGTACCCGACGGCGTTGGCGGCGGTGCCCGACGGCGGGCTGGTGACGGTGGAGGCGAACGGCGAGGCCGTGCTGTGGCGGCACCCGGAGCCGAGGGGCGACGCCGACGACGAGGACTCGCCGGTGCGGTTCGCCTCCGTCGAGACGCTGGGGTCGGCGGTGCGCGCGGCCGCCGCCGTCGACGACCTGCTGGTGCTCGCCGGCTCCGACGGCGACCTGCGCCTGTACGACCTGGCGGGCGAGGGGCCCGCCCGGCAGTCGGCCGTGTTCGCCGCGCACTCGTCGGGCGCCAACTCGGCGGTGTTCGCGCACGACCGGCACACGCTGGTCAGCGCGGGCGACTCGGTGCTCCGGTTCTGGGAGACCGACCTGGACGCGGTGGTGGACCGGATCTGCGCCACCGCCCACCCCGGGATCACCGGCGGGCAGTGGGCGGGCTACTTCCCCGACCTGCCGTACGACCCGCCGTGCGACCGGTCCTAGTGCCGTGACCGGCGGCCTCCGCCGCGCGTTCCGGCGCTCGACGGGGCGCCTCGTCCGCCCGCACGGGTCGCTTCAGCGTCCGCTGACAGCAATTTGCAAGATCACATCCTGAAGTTTTACCGCCACTCATTGTGGCGGAGGACTTCACTCTCTAGATTGAGCCGGGTTGGCTGGGGTTGATCAACTGGGAAGAGGCGTTTGCGCGTGCGTGCGCTCACCCGAGGACTGCTCGGTGTGGCCGGGTTCCTCGTCATCTGGGAGCTGTTCGGCCGGTCCCGGCTGGTTCCTCCGGAGTACCTGCCACCGCCGTCCGTCGTAGCGGTGGAGCTCGTGAAGTTGTTGGGGGACGAGGCTTTCCTGCGGGACGTCGTCGCGACGGTCCTCGCCGTGCTCATCTCCATCGCGCTGTCGGCCGGGATCGCCGTCCCGCTCGGCCTCGTCCTGGGCAGCGTGGCGTCCGTCCGGCACGCCACCCGCGCCGTGGTCGAGTTCCTGCGCCCCATCCCGTCCGTGGCGCTGATCCCGCTGGCGGTGCTGCTGCTCGGCCTCGGACCGGAAACCAAGATCACCCTCGCGGTGTACGCGGCGATCTGGCCCATCCTGTTCAACACCATCTACGCGCTCGACGAGCTCGACCCCCTGCTGGTCGAGACCGCGCGCGCGTTCGGCTCCGGCCGGGTGCGCGTGCTGGCGTCGGTCTCGCTGCCGAGCGCGCTGCCGTTCGTGCTGACCGGCATCCGGCTCGCCGCCACGACGAGCCTGGTCGTGGTCGTCAGCGTGGAGCTGCTGGAAGGCGGCTCCGGCGGCATCGGGCAGTACATCGCGATCGCGCGCAGCGGCACGGGCCGGATGGACATCGTCCTGGCCGGCACGGTGGTCGCGGGCGTGATCGGCTACCTGCTCAACGAGGGGCTGGACCGCGCCCAGCGACGCTGGGTCGGTTGGAGCTCGGTCACCGGAGGTCGGTCGTGAACCGGTTCCTGCAGCGGTGGGCGGTGTTCGTGGGCCTCGTCGTGGTCTGGGAGCTGGCCACCTGGTACGCCGACGACACGTTCTTCCCGCGGCCGTCCGAGATCGCCCTGGCGGCGCAGGGGTTGTGGTTCTCCGGCCCGGCCGGCGACCTCTTCCTCACCGACACGGTGTTCGACCACGTGTTCCCGAGCATCGGCCGGCTGCTCGCCGGCTGGGGCATCGCGGCCGTCGTCGGCATCTCGCTCGGCGTCGCGCTCGGCCGCTCGCCGGCGGCCGCGGAGTACGTCGGGCCGCTGCTGACGTTCATGCGCTCCATCCCGCCGCCCCTGCTGGTGCCGGTGTTCCTGCTCGTGTTCAGCGTCGGCACCACCATGCAGCTCGCCACGATCGTCTTCGGCGTGCTGTGGCCCATCCTGCTCAACAGCATCGACGGCGCCCGCTCCGTCGACGCCACGAAGTTCGAGACCTCGGCGGTGTTCCGCATCCCCAAGCCACAGTGGATCCTCGGTGTCGTCCTGCCCTCAGCGGCGCCGAAGATCTTCGCCGGGTTGCGGGTCTCCCTGTCGCTGTCGCTGGTGCTCATGGTCGTGTCCGAACTCGTCGGAACCGACAACGGGATCGGGTCGCAACTCCTCGTCGCACAGCGGGAGTTCGACTTCCCCGACATGTGGGCCGGGATCATCCTGCTGGGTGTCCTCGGCTATGCCCTCAACACCGTGCTCCTCGTCTTCGAGCGCAAAGCCCTTGCGTGGCAACCGAAGCAGGAGCGCACCCCCGCGACGGTGGAGGAAAAAGCAGTATGACCGCGATGCTCGAAGTGGCCGACCTCGGCCACACCTACCAGGCGAAGGACGGCGCGCACACCGCGATCGCCGACCTGTCGTTCACCGTCGGCACCGGAGAGCTGGTGTGCGTGGTCGGCCCGTCCGGCTGCGGCAAGTCGACGCTGCTGCGCACCATCTCCGGCCTGATCCGCCCGACCCGCGGCGAGATCAGCCTGCACGGCGACGAGGTCCGCGGCGTGCCCGACGACCTCGCCGTGGTGTTCCAGGACTACAGCCGCTCGCTGTTCCCCTGGCTGACGGTGCAGAAGAACGTCGAGTTCCCGTTGCGCCGCAGCCTGGGCCGCGCCGACCGCCGGGCCCGCGCGGCCGAGGCGTTGGAGTGGGTCGGGCTGTCGGAGGCGGGCCGCAAGTACCCGTGGCAGCTGTCCGGCGGCATGCAGCAGCGCGTCGCGATCGCCAGGGCGCTGGCCTACCGGCCCGCGCTGCTGCTGATGGACGAGCCGTTCGCCTCGGTGGACGCGCAGACCCGGTTCGAACTGGAGGACCTGCTGCTGAAGGTCCGCACCGAGCAGGACACCACCGTCCTCGTGGTGACGCACGACATCGACGAGAGCGTCTACCTGGGAGACCGGATCCTGGTCCTCTCCACGTCGCCCGCGTCGGTGGTGGCCGACCTCAAGGTCGACCTGCCCGCGCAGCGCGACCAGATCACCACCCGCGAGTCCGAGGCGTTCGTCGCGCTGCGCGGCGAGGTGGCGCGGCTGCTGAACGTCGGCAAGACCTCCGAGGAGGTCAAGGCG
Source organism: Saccharothrix sp. NRRL B-16348 (assembly GCF_001280085.1). GTDB lineage: Bacteria > Actinomycetota > Actinomycetes > Mycobacteriales > Pseudonocardiaceae > Actinosynnema. The sequence goes on from NZ_LGED01000233.1 coordinate 28,202, forward strand.
CGGCGCAAGGCGAACGAGCAGCAGGCGGCGAAGTGGGCCGAGGCGGAGCGGGCGGAGGCCTCGCGCGCCGAGGCGGAGGACCGCGCCACGACCTGATCCGCCCTCTCAGGGCATAAGGAACGCCGGACGGGCGATCCGCGGCTCGTCGGCCCTCTCAGGGGCCGGCGCCGTGGGTCGCCCGTTGTCGTGCGCGGCTATCCGGGAGCGGTTTCCGCGCGGGTTTCGGGCGCGGGTTTCGATGGGGATCGTTCACAACGATTCGACATCTTTCCCGCCGCGGGACGGGCTTCCGGATGATCACCACGCCGTCGCCGCTTGATCACGCGGCGTGTGCGCCGAGAGTATTTCCGGGCACCTCGGCGGAATATTCCGCCGGTGATTCGGGCGGGTCCGGGGCGTCGCCGGGGAGATGTCGTCCGGCGCGTTCGGCCGTCCGTCGAACGGAATCGGCGGCGAATGCCGCGGGCCACCGTCGCGAATGGGCGCGTTCAGCGGAACTTCGAATGTGCGGGCGACCACGTCCGGTCATCGCCTTGTTCTCCGGTCGGGCATGCCTGAATGCCGTGGCGGAGAACAAGGCGTCGGTGCACCGCGGTCACCGCGGGGTGTTCCCCCGTGAAAGGGCCCCGCTAATCGTGAGGTGTTCTGCCTAGGGCCCCACGTAGTTTTGGGCGAAATAGCCCGCGGACGACCGCGAGGCGATGAGGTGTTCGAGTCTGGCTTGACCCAACCGGCTCAGGAACGGCTCCGGCGACCGGTGGATCATGAACACCATCCACTGCGAGAACTCCTGCGCACGCCACACGCGCCGCAGGCACACCTCGGAGTAGCTCCGCAGCCCCGTCTCATCACCCGTTCGGTGGTAGCGCGTCAGGGCGTCGGCGAGCACCTCGGCGTCGTGCAACGCGAGGTTCATTCCCTTGGCCCCCACCGGGGTGATGATGTGCGCGGCGTCGCCGAGCAGGTACAGGTTGCCGTGGTTCATCGGTTCGATGACGTGGCTGCGCATGTCCAGGATGCGCTTCTCGACGATGCGCCCTTCGGTGAGCTTCCAGTCCGAGTCCCGAAGCGCCAGCCGCTTGTGCAGCTCCGCCCACACCCGCTCGTCCGGCCAGTTGTCCACGGTGTCGTCCACCGGCACTTGGAGGTAGTAGCGCGAAACCGTCGAACTGCGGAGCATATGACCCGCGAATCCGTCCGGGTGAAGCGCATAAATCACCTTGTGCGTGGACGGCGGCGCCTCGGCCAGGATGCTCAGCCACTCGATGCCGTGCTGGTGGGTGAACTCCTGCACCGCTCCCGCCGGGATGCTGCGCCGCGTCACGCCGTGGAACCCGTCCGCGCCCGCGATGAACGAGCAGTCGAGCCGCTCCCGCGTGCCGTCGGCGTTCGTCCAGGTCAGAGCCGGTTCGGCGGACTCGATGTCGTACAGTTCGACCTCCGTGACGCCCCACCGCACGTCACCGCCGCGCTCGTCGACGTAGTGCCGCACGAGGTCCTGGACGACCTCCTGCTGCGGGTAGATGTAGTGCGTCTGGCCGTCGTACAGGGTGGCGTAGTCCACCTCGTGCGCCTCGCCGTTCACGCGGAATTCGCAGGCGCCATGCCTATCCGCCTCTTGGAGCAACCGGTCCGCGAGCCCGTGCTCTGTCAACATTTGCACCGCGCGGTGCTCCAGCACCCCGGCGCGCGGCCGGGTCTCGATGTAGTCGCGGGTGCCTTTTTCCAGCACCACGCAGGGGATTCCGGCCTCGCGGAGCAGGTTCCCCAAGGTCAATCCCGCCGGGCCCGCTCCGACGATGCCCACCGGGCGCCGGTTGCTCTGTACGGCCCATTCCGCGTCAAGATCGCTCACCGCATACCCCAACCTCTGGACAGCCTGTGCAAAGATGCTCACCGAAGGTAGTGGATCAGCCTTCGAGTGTCGGTCGACTGGGGTCTTGCCGAACCACTCGTGTCACTTTGAGTGGTTCCGCGGTGCCCCTGTCGCTCGTGCATCCTGCCCCCGCAAAGTCGTCACTCCAACAGGAGATGCCCCCCATGTCTCGAAGAGTCGGCCTCTCGGCACGAAGGATCTTCGGCGTTGTCTCCGCTGTCGCGATGCTCGCCGTCGTCTCCGGCTGCGGTCTGCTCGGTGGCTCCGAGGAGAAGCCCACCGACGCCGCCGCTGCGCCGGGCAAGGTCGAGAAGGCCAAGATCAAGCTTGGTCTGCTGCCCATCCTCGACGTCGCGTCGGTCCACGTCGCGATCAAGAAGGACTACTTCAAGGAGGAGGGCCTCGAAGTCGAGGTCTCGTACCTCCAGGGTGGCGCGGTGGCCATCCCGGGTCTGATCAACGGCGAGCTGGACTTCACGTTCGGCAACTGGGTGTCGTTCTTCACCGCCGAGTCGAAGGGGGCCGCGAAGGCCGTCGACGGCTTGAAGCTGGTCAGCGACGGGTACCAGGCCAAGCCCGAGATGTTCCTGATCCTCGCCAAGGCGGGTTCGCCGATCAAGTCGCCCAAGGACCTCGAGGGCAAGACGATCGCGATCAACACGTTCAAGAACATCGCCGAGCTCACCGCGAAGGCCACGCTGGAAGCCAACGACGTCGACCCCGCCAAGGTGACGTTCAAGGAGTTCCCGTTCGGGGACATGGAAGCCGCGGTCCAGAACGGCGCGGTCGACGCGGCGTTCATGGTCGAGCCGTTCATCAGCCGGGCGCAGCGCACCAGCGGCCAGATCACCGTGCTCGACGCGGCGTCCGGCCCGACGGCGGACATCCCGATCGCGGGCTACGCCACGTCCGGCAAGTTCGCGAAGGAGAACCCGAACACCGTCGCCGCGTTCCAGCGGGCGATGGCGAAGGGCCAGCGCGACGCGGCGGACCGCCCCACGGTCGAGCCGCTGCTGGTCGAGTACGCGAAGGTCGACAAGGAAACCGCCAGCCTCGTGCACTTCGGCGAGTTCCCGACCACGCTGGACGCCACCCGCTTGCAGCGCGTGGCGGGCCTGATGCGAACCTACGGCCTGCTCGAGAAGGACTTCGACGTCAAGCCGATGCTGGTCAGCTCGTCAGGTTGATCCGACGGGGGAGCCCGTCCGCCGGGCTCCCCCTCGGGTGTTTCCCGCTCGGGTCGAGGGCATGAAATAACCATGAACGCCGGTTAGCGATCGTTTAGCGCGTCCACGTGTGGTCCGCGCGACAATGGTTGATTTGCAAACTACCGGCTTCCTCGTCCGAACGGCGGTATGACTCGGCGGATTTTTCCACCAAGATCCACCGGGTTTGTAGGGAAGTGTCGTTTCACCGGGCTGGGGAGTGTGCTGACGGTGCGCGGTCACGACGACCACGCCTCCGGGAGAGATCCGGAGCGGATTCAACTCGACACGGGTGCCGCGGGAAGCGGTCCACCCGACTCGGGGCCCAGCACTGGCGCCGTGCCCGGCGACCGGGGAGTGTCCCGGTGGCGCCTGCGGAACTGGCGCCTGCGCAGCAAGCTGGCGGTGGTGCTCCTGGTGCCCGCGCTGAGCACGCTGACCCTCGCCGGGCTGAGGCTGAACACCCAGCTGGACGACGTGGAGCTGTTCGGCCAGGTCCAGCGGGAGCTCCAGCTGTCCGCCCAGGTGGCGGCGGTGTCGGACGCCCTGCAGCTGGAACGCGACGCCGCGGTCGCGTTCGTCGCGGCCGGCCGGGTGGAGAACAGCCCCGAGTTCACGGCGCGCTCCAGCAAGGTCGACACCGAGGTCGGCAGGCTGCGCGACGTCGCGGCCTCCACGACCGGCGTCAACGACGGGGTGCGCGAGGCGTTCCAGAAGTCGTTGCAGTCGCTGGACGGCCTCAACGCGCTGCGGAACACGGTGAGCACCACCAAGTACCCGGACATCTCGGTGCACAGCGCCTACGGCCAGGTGCTGGCCGCGCTGGCGCAGGTGCACCGCGCGACCGTGAGCAGCCTGAGCGACGAGACGATCACCCCGCTGGCCGGCGCCAACTTCGCGCTCTACTCCGCGAAGGAGCAGCTGACGCAGCAGAACTCGATCCTGCTGTCGACGGCCAAGCGCGGCGAGTTCGCGCCCGGCCAGGCCAACGCGCTGCGCGCGGCGCAGTCCCGACTGGACGCGGCGCTCGCCGACTTCGCGGTCACCGCGAGCCAGGAGAACCGCCAGCTGCTGTCGGACACCGTGACCGGCACGCCGGTCGACGCCCGCAACAGCCTCGTGCAGCTCGCGCTCGTGCAGCAGGCCGAGGCCGGCGAGGTGTCCATTTCGGACGGCGACGTCATGGCCGTCGGCGAGCAGACCGCGGCGCTGCTGCGCGAGGTGTCCCAGAACCTGGAGCGGCAGGCCGACCAGGCGTCCATCGACCTGACCGAGGCGGCCCGCGCGTCCGCCTGGCGTGACGCGGCGCTGGTCGCCGTGGCGCTGGTGATCGCGTTCGCCCTGATGGCCTTCGTCGCCCGCTCGATGCTGACGCCGCTGCGCGTGCTGCGCCGCACCGCGCTGGACGTGGCCCGCAACCGCCTGCCGGACGCGATCAAGCGGATCCGGACGCACCGCGACCCGGCCCGCGCCGCGGAAGAGGCGCTGGTGCCGGTGCCGATCAACACGACCGAAGAGGTCGGCCAGGTGGCGCGGGCGTTCGACGCCGTGCAGCGCGAAGCCGTCCGCCTCGCGGTCGAGCAGGTGGCGCTGCGCGCGAACGTCAACGACATGTTCATCAACCTGTCCCGGCGCTCGCAGGCGCTGGTCGAGCGGCAGATCACCGTCATCGACCGGCTGGAGCAGGACGAGCAGGACCCCGACCAGCTGGCCAGCCTGTTCGAGCTGGACCACCTGGCCACCCAGATGCGCCGCAACAGCGAGAACCTGCTGGTGCTCTCCGGCACCACGGTCAACCGCCGCGTCACCCGGCCGGTGCCGATCTCCGAGGTGCTCGGCGCCGCGGTGTCCGAGGTGGAGAAGTACGCCCGGATCCAGATCGCCCCCGCGCCGGAGCTCAAGGTGCAGGGCCGCGTGGTCAACGACCTCGCGCACCTCATCGCCGAGCTGCTGGACAACGCGACCGCGTTCTCCAAGCCCACCACCAAGGTGACCGTGCGGGCCATCGAGACCCGCCGCGGCGAGGTGTCGATCCGCATCCACGACCGCGGTGTCGGCATGCAGGAGCAGGACGTCGTCGAGGCCAACACCAAGCTCGCCGACCCGCCCGAGGTCGACGTGTCGGTGGCCCGCGAGATGGGCCTGTACGTGGTCGGCCAGCTCGCCAAGCGGCACAACATCCGGGTCACGTTGAGCAACAACGACGACATAGAGGGTGGCGTCACGGCGCAGGTCGTGCTCCCGATGGACCTGCTGCACCGCGGCCCGGAGCCGCTCGCGGCCAGGCCCGCGCCCGCCGCGCTGCCGCAGCGCCAGGCCGTGCCGCACCTGGAGGACAGCGGTGTCGGCGTGCTGGCCGGCGTGCCCAAGTGGACGCCGGAGATCGCGCCCGGCGGCTACGCGCCGCTGGAGCTGCCCGCCTCGACCGGACCGCAGGTCGTGCACACGCACGAGGCGGAGCCCGGCGGGTACTTCCAGGTCGAGCAGACCCCGGTGGACGACCTGTTCACCGCCACCGTGACCGAGACCGTGCCGCCGCCCGGCGACGAGGTGCCGGACTACTCGTACCCGCCGTCCGCGCCCTCGCGCCCCGCGCCCGAGCCGGTCGTGGTGGTGGAGCCGGTGGAGGACGACGCCTCCACCCAGCGGCTGCCGATCTACGAGGACGTGCTGTCCCGCTGGTTCCAGGGCGGCGAGGCCGAGGGCGGCGTCGTGCGCGGCGAGGTGGTCGACCACCAGCCGTCGTCCACCGTGCCGCCGGAGACCGCGTCCGAGCGGACGATGTTCGCCGACCGCGCCGAGCTGATGGGCACGGACAACGGCCACGTGGGCACCGCGTCGGAGCAGACCGCGTACACCGACCGGTCCGACCTGATCACGCCGCCGCCCGCGCCGGCGAGCAGGCCGACGCCGCCCGAGCCGCGCGGCGCGACCCCGGCGGGCCTGCCCAAGCGGGAGCCCGCGCCGTCGGCGATCCCCTCGTCCGGCGCGTCGTCGGCGCCCGGCTGGGGCGCGGCGGCGGACGACGGCTGGACGACGGCGACCAGCGCGCTCAAGGCTCCGGTGGACGACACGACCACCGCCGGCCTGCCCAAGCGCGTGCCCAAGGCACGCCTGATGCCGGGCTCGCTCTCCGCGCCCTCGCCGCGCGGTGCGGCTCCGGCACCCCAGCCGTCGGCGAACGGCGCCACGTCGGCCGGTGTGGCGACCGCCGCGCCGCCGCGCCGCTCCGCCGACCGGTTGCGCCAGCGCTTCGCCACCTACCAGCGAGGGGTGCAACTCGGCCGTCAAGCGGGCGACGACACCGGCATGCCGTGGGACGGTGTGTCGTTCGAGGACACCACCGCCGGAGGCGGGAACCAGACGACCGCCGCCAGGGGCGGCAATCAGACCAAGGAGCAGAAGTGACCACCGCAACCGAGGAACTCGAAAACTTCAGTTGGCTGGTCGATGACTTCGTCGCCCGGGTCGCGGGCGTCGCACACGCGATCGTGGTCTCCGCGGACGGCTTGTTGCTCGCGTCCTCGGAGCGGTTGCCGATCGACCGCGCCGAGCAGCTCGCGGCCGTCGCGTCGGGCCTGGTCAGCCTGAACCTCGGCGCGGCGCGCTGCTTCGAGGCGGGCGACGTCAAGCAGACCGTGGTGGAGATGGAGCGGGGCTACCTGTTCCTGATGTCCATCAGCGACGGCTCGTGCCTGGCCGTGCTGGCGGCGCCGAACTGCGACATCGGCCTCATCGGCTACGCGATGACCCGACTGGTCGAGCGGGTCGGCGTCCAGCTCACCCCGGAGATCCGCTCGCAGCTGCACGTCGCCATGCGCGGCTGAGGTCCCACCACCCGGCGAGGTCCTACTACTAGGGAAAGCAGAGCAACATGAGCGGTGGCGCTCCCGGCCGGCCGGGGTCACCCGCGGCGAGCCTGACCGTCACGTCGACGAAGATCGTGGTGGCCGGCGGGTTCGGTGTCGGCAAGACGACCTTCGTCGGGTCGGTGTCGGAAATCGTGCCGCTGACCACCGAGGCGGTGATGACCGAGGCCAGCGTCGGCGTGGACGACCTCTCGGCCACGCCCAACAAGATGACCACCACGGTGGCCATGGACTTCGGCCGGGTGTCGTTGGACAGCGACCTCATCCTCTACCTGTTCGGCACGCCCGGTCAGCACCGGTTCTGGTTCATGTGGGACGACCTGGTGCGCGGCGCGATCGGCGCGGTCGTGCTGGTCGACACCCGCCGGCTGTCGGACGCGTTCGCCTCGATCGACTTCTTCGAGGACCGCGAGCTGCCCTACGTGGTGGGCGTGAACTGCTTCGACGGCCTGCTGCACCACCGCATCGAGGACATCCGGGAGGCGCTGACGATCGACCAGTCGGTGCCGATCGTGCCCTGCGACGCGCGCAACCGGCAGTCGACCAAGCAGACGCTGATCACGTTGGTGCAGCACGCGATGCGGCAGCCGACGTTCGCCTGACCCACCCGTGCGACGGGCCGTGGCCGGAAATCCGGTCGCGGCCCGTCGCCGTGCGGGCCACACTCGGGCGGGTGGCAGACGCTTTCGAGGACCCCGACCTGGCCGCCTACTACGACCTGATCAACGAGTTCGGCGAGGACGACCGCTTCTACCTCGGGCTCGTGCAGGCCGCGGACGCCGTGCTCGACGTGGGCTGCGGCACGGGGATGCTGCTCAAAGCCGCCCGCGCGAGCGGGCACACCGGTCGGCTGGTCGGGCTCGACCCGGCCGAGGGCATGCTGCTGCAGGCGCGGCGCGACCCGGGCGTGGAGTGGATCCGCGGCGACCTCGGCACGGTCGCGTTCGACGGCGAGTTCGACCTGGTCGTGATGACCGGGCACGCGTTCCAGGTCTTCCTCACCGACGACGAGGCCCGCGCCCAGTTCACCGCGATCCGGCGGGCGCTCAAGCCGGACGGCCGGTTCGCGTTCGAGACCCGCAACCCCGGCGCGCGGGCGTGGGAGCGGTGGACGCCCGAGAACGGCACCGACATCGTCGGCCCCGACGGCGAGCGGGTGCGCGTCGAGCACTTCGTGGAGAGCGTCGAGGACGGGCTCGTCACGATGACCGAGACGTTCAGCAGCCCGGACTGGCCGGAACCCCGCGTCGACCGCGGCACGCTGCGGTTCACCGACGCCGACCACCTCGACGCGCTGCTGCGGGAAACCGGGCTGGACGTGGCCGAGCGCTACGGCTTCTGGGACCGCACCCCGCTGACCGGCACCAGCCGCGAGATCATCACGATCGCACGACCAGGTCCGCCTCCGGCAGGGCGCCGTCGCTGACCACCAGCGCGCCGGCCGCCCGCACCAGCGGCAGCACGGCGGACAAGGCCTTGTGCGCCAACGCTTCCCCCGGCGGCACGGCCGGTTCCACGCCGTGCAGCCCGTGACGCTCCACAGCGGACAGTTCCGGCAGCGCGAACGTGACGTCGTGCAGCAGGCGGCGGACTCCCATGTCCCCCAACGCGGTCAGGTTGTCCTCCGCCGCGTCCGAGTCCGGCGCGGACAGGGACCGGGCGGACAGGCTCAGCCACAGCAGCTCCGGCGGCAGCCCGGACGCGCGCAACGCCTCGGCGACCAGCGCGGTCAGGTCCGGGTCGCGCGACTGGTCCGGCGACAGCCGCACCAGCACCGGCAGGCTCTCGGCCGCGGCGAAGGCGCACGCCTCGTCCAGCACCCACTCGGCCAGCTGGCCGCTGAGCCCGAGCTCGTCGGCGAACCGCAGGCACTCCTGGTGCGACACCGGGCCGTACTCCGCCTCGTGCCACCGCAGCCGGGCCGCCACCGCCACCTGGTCGCCGTCCCGGTCGACCGGCAGGTAGTCCAGCGCGATGTCGCCGTTCTGCAGCGCGCCGGGCATGGTCGCGATCAGCGACGACCGGGTGCGGTCGCGGGCGTCCTGCCCGGCGTCGTAGATGCCCCACTGGCCCTTGCCGCCGCTCTCCGCGCGGCGCAGCGTGCTGTGCGCTTGGCGCAGCAGCGCCATCGCGTCCGACCCGCGCGCGGACGTGCGGACGAAACCCATGCCCGCGGACACGCCGACGCCGTGCCCGGCCAGCCGCACCGGCTCGACCAGCGCGGCCTCGATCGCCTCGGCCAGCGCCGAGATCCCCGGCGTGGTGGGCGAGTCCTCGATCAGCACGACGAACTCGTCGCCGCCGATGCGCGCGACCGTGGCGTTCTCGCCCTCCACCACCGCGGTCAGCCGCCGTGCCACCACCTTCAGCAGCTCGTCGCCCGCCTCGTAGCCGAGGCCGTCGTTGACGATGGCGACGCTGTCCACGTCCAGGTAGCACAACGTGATGGAGCCCGGCCGGCTCAGCGCCTGCTCCAGCCGGGGCAGGAAGCTCTGCCGGTTCGGCAGGCCGGTCAGCACGTCGTGCAGGGCCTGGTGGCGCAGGTAGTCGCGCAGCACCCGCTGCTCGGTGGTGTCCTCGACCACGGCGACGTGCCACCGGGGCCTGCCGTCGGCGTCCCGCACCACCGACAGCGACACTTCGGTCCACATCGGTTCGCCGGCCGCGTCGGTGAACTGCCGGTGCGCGGTGACCTTGGTCGAGGTCTCGTCCGCGGCGAACGGGGTGTCCGCGAAGAGGGTCGCCAGGTCCGCGGGCGGCAGCATCGCCTCCAGCGCCGGGTTGGCGCCCACCAGCGCGCCGTGCGCGTCGAAGATCGCGATGCCCGCCGTCGAGCCGACGAAGACCTGCCGGAACAGCTCCGGCAGCGCCCATGCCTCGACCGCCGTGGGAGCGCTTCCCTCGGCGTCGGCGGCGCGGACTGGCTCGGTCATGGGTGGGTGTGCGGCGGTGGGTGAAGATCAGGTCACCGCGCATCTTCCGGACCACCGGCCACCGCCGTCAAGGCTTCACCGGATCGGGTTAAACACATACCCAGTCGGTCATCACCGTCGTGCCGCCGACCTCGCAGCGGAACCGGATGGGGCCCGACGGCGGCGGGCCGAGCAGGAACAGGCCCAGCTCGTCCAGCTCCGCCTCCTCCACCGGCCCGGTCGCGGTGACGAGCGAGACCCGGCCCGGCCCCGCCGGCAGCACCTGGCCCGCGACACCCGCCTCGGTCACCTCGACCTGCACGGACACGCCCTCGGCGTCGAACACGAGCTGCCGCGCGGTCTGCGTCGCCCGCGCCCGCACCGCCAGCTCCGCGTCCAGCACGGAGTCGTAGCTGGTCAGGGCGATCAGCTCGGCGTCGACCGTGCGCCAGGTGAACGCGGCCCGCGCGGCTTGGAGCAGGTGCTCGGGCACGTCGCGCTCCTCGGCGAGCGCCGCGCCCAGCTCCCGCAGCAGCACCTCATCGCTTTCCCACCCCGGATCGTCCCTCAACACCGACCACACCTCCTCCGCCCGCCGGCCGCGGCTCGACCAGCTTCAGCACCGCGGGAGTCTTGCGCAACTTCTCCAGGCACCTGATCCGGGTGGGCCCGATGCTGCCCACCGGCATCACCAGCTGCTCGGCGACCGCCGCGTAGCTCGGCGGCGGGTCGGCCATGAGCCTGGCCAGCAACACCCGGCACTGCTCGGACAACGAGCGGAAGCCCTCGCGCAGCGCCTGCCGCCGCTGGGCGGCCTCCAACTCCTCGTCCAGGTCCGCGATCGCGTCGTCCGGGCTCGTCGGCTCGTCCTCGGACTGCGGGTCGTACGGCTGGGTGCGCTGCTGGATCCGCAGCATCCGCAGGCACTCGTTGCGGGTCGTCGTGGCGATCCAACCGGGCAGCGCGTCCGCCTCGCGCAGCCGCCCCAACTGCTCCACCAGCCGCAACCACACGGTCTGGTGCACGTCCGCCGCATCCGCGTGACGCAACCGGTGCCGGTGCACCACCGCCAGCACCAGGGGCGTGAAGCGCGCGACGATCTCGTTCCACGCGCGCTGGTCGCCCTCCGCCGCCGCGCTCACGAGCGCGCCGATCGGGGATGCAGGGGTCACGTCCCCTCCTCTTGTCCAGGGGATGCTGCGCCTCCGCCCCGGTCTGCGCCGGCGCGGACCCCAGCCGGGTCACGGACTTCGGATTCTTCGCTGCCACACACTACGGAGGCGCCACGCCGTCCGCAGATACACGTCAAGCCGGGTCTTCGGGAGGTCGATGCGGCCTCGCCGCCGTCCGCGCAGCAGCGGCCGTCACACGAAGACGCCGTAGCCGGGGAAGAACTCCGGTTGGCCGACGAGCAGGTGGTCGCGGGCCTCGACGGCGGTCAGGCCGCGTTCGGTCATCGTCGCGGCGATCCGCCCGGCCACGTGCGGTGCGGCGAACGACGTGCCCAGCCAGTACGCGAACCGGTCGTAGACGTCCACCGGCAGACCCGGCAGCTCCCACCGGCCCTTGAGGAACGTGCTGGTCCGGTTGCCGACCGCGCACGCGTCGACCCAGTGCCCGTGGTTGGCGTAGCAGGCGGGCGCACGGCTGCCGTCGCGCTCCTCGGCGACCGCCGACACGGCGACCACGCCCGGCAGCGCCGCGGGCCAGCTCGGCCGGGTGGTGCCCTGGTTGCCCGCGGAGGCCACCACGACGACGTCGCGCGGCAGGGCCGCCAGCGCACGGCGGATCGGTTCGGAGGCGGTGTCGTCCTGGGTGAAGCAGCCCATCGAGATGTTGACGACCTGGACCTTCTCGTCGAACGACGACAACGCCCGGACGAACTGCTCCTCGGTGCCGAGCCCGTTCGGGTCCAGCGCCCTCTCCGGGTCGAACCGCACGCCCGGCGCGGCCTGCCGGACCACGCCCGCGACGAACGTGCCGTGGCCGCCTTCGAGCGCGAACACGTCGGAGTGCTTGTACGCGGCGTCGACCTCGTCGGTCTTGGCGATGAACGCGTCGCCCAGCCACCGCGGGTGGTCGGTCGAGGCGGTCGCCGAGATGCCCGTGTCGACGATCGCGACGACGACGCCGCGGCCGAGGTCGGCGGTCGCCGGGTCCGGGTCCGCCAGCGGCGTGCCGACGCGCGGCGGCTGGCCCGGGTTGCCGTGCATGTTGCCGCCGTGGCCGACGAGCACGTGGTGCGGCTGCACGTACGGCGTGCGCTCGCCGGGCCACTGCTGCGGGTCGCGCAGCAGCCGGACGACCTCCGGGATGTCGTCCGCGTTGCGGGACAGCGTCAACCGGGCCATGCCGGCGAAATCCCGGCCGCGGCCGTTGTCGATGTTGTTCTGCGCGAGCTTGCGGCCGACCCGCTCGGCGTCCTCGGGAATGGTCAGCAGCTCACCGGAGACGAAGATGAATTCCCGGCCGCGTTCGGCGTGGAGGCGGTAGCTCTTGTGATCGCGGATGGCCTGTTGGAAGGCTTCCTGGTAGAGCCCGGAGCGATTCGATGGTTCGGACACCGAGGCCTCACAGCAGCGTCGACGGGTGCTGGGCGTGAGCAAGCTACCACAGCCGACTTGGTAATAAGGTGGGTTCGTGGCAGGGGTTTCCGCCGCCGCAGCGCTGGAAGCCCGGCAACGGGATCCGCGCGCGGCCATCGAGATCGGTCGGTCCGCGCTGCGGGCGGCGCGGGCGTCGGGCGACGGCGAAGAGGCCTCCGCCGCGGAACGCGCGATCGGTCTCGCGTTCCGCGAGCTGCACGACTTCGACGCGGCGCTGCGCCACTTGCGGCGTTCCGTGCGCGTCGCCGAACGGGCGGGGTCGGCGCGGTCGGCGGCACTCGCCCGGATGAGCCTCGCGTTCGTGCTGTCCACCACCGGGCGGCACGCGCAGGCGTTGCGCGCGATCAACGCGGCGCTGCCGAACCTGCGCGGCGTGGACGCGGGCAGCGGCCGGATGCAACGGGGCCTGGTGCTGCACTACCTGTGCCGGTACGACGAGGCGTTGCGCGAGTACAACGGCGCGATCGAGGTGGTGCGCCGGTTCGGCGAGCGGCTGGTCGAGGCGCGGGCGCTGAACAACCGCGGGCTGCTGCGCGCCTACACCGGCGGCCTGCGCGCGGCGGACGAGGACTTCGACCGCGCGGCCGTGCTCTACCGGGACCTGGACCAGTCGCTGGCCGTGGCGGACGTGCGGTGGAACGCGGGCATCTCCGCGTCGCGCGCGGGCGACGTGCCGCGGGCGTTGACGATGTTCGCCGAGGCCGAGCGGGAGTACCGGCGGCTGGAGGTGCCCCGGCCCGCGCTGCTGATCAACCGGCTGGAGCTGCTGGTGTCCGTGCCGCTGCTGGAGGAGGCGCGCGCGGCGGCCGACCGGGCGTTGGCGGAGCTGGGCGGCGACCTGGTGCTCGCCCGGTCCGAGGCGTTGTTCTACCGGGCCAGGATCGCGCTGCTGGAAGGCGACCTGGACCGGGCCGTCGAGATGGCGGTGGCGGCGCGCAAGGGTTTCCGGCGCGAGAAGCGCGAGGTGTGGGCCGAAGGCGCGCGGCACGTGGAGCTGCGCGCCGCGTACCTGAGCGGGCGGCGGACCAAGGCGCTCGTGACGGCGTTGACGCGGGTCGCGACCCGGTTGGACGCGCTGGGCTGGCGGATGGCGGGCCTGGAGGCGCGGGTCGACGCGGCGCTCGTCGCCCGCGACCTCGGCGACCGCACGCGCGCGGTGGCCGAGCTGACCGCGGCGGGCGCGGCCAGGCGCGGCGGACCGGCGGCGCACCGCGTGCAGGGCTGGTACGCCGAGGCGTTGCGGCGCGACCTGCTCGGCAACACGCGCGGCGCGCAGATCGCGTTGCGGCGCGGGTTGGCGCTGCTGGACGAGTACCGCGTGTCGCTCGGCGCGACGGAGCTGCGGGCGTTGAGCGGGGCGCAGGGCGCGGCGCTGGCGTCGGAAGGACTGCGCACGGCCGTCGCCGGCGGTCGGGCCGGACGGGTGCTGAGCTGGGCGGAGGCGTGGCGCGCGGGCGCGCTGCGGATGACGCCCGCCCGGCCGCCGGAGGACTCCGGGCTCGCCGACGCGCTGGCGGAGCTGCGTGCCGTGACCGCGGACCTGGAGGCGGCGTCCACGGCGGGTCGGCCCACGTCGGCGTTGCGGCAGTGGCAGGTGCGGGGCGAGCAGCGGGTGCGCGAGCTGACCCGGCGGACCGGTGGCGGCGGCGCGGTGTTCCAGCCTCCGGCGGTGGGGGAGCTGGCACGGGCGTTGGGCGCGTCGGCGCTGGTGGAGTACATCGACCACGACGGCGAGTTGCTGGCCGTGGTGGTCGCGGGCGGCCGGGCGTCGCTGCACCGGCTCGGTCCGCTCGACGGCGCGCTGCGCGAGCTGCGGTTGCTGCGGTTCGCCCTGCACCGGCTCGTCACGCTGCCCGATCACGTCGACCGCACGGCGGTGCGCGCGGGCGCGGAGCACGCCGCCGTGCTGCTGCAGAACCGGCTGCTGGAACCGCTGCGGCGGCGCCTCGACGACCGGCCGCTCGTGCTCGCGCCCACCGGCAGGCTCGGCGGCCTGCCGTGGTCGGCGCTGCCCGCGTGCCGCGGCCGTGCGGTGACCGTGGTGCCGTCGGCGACGGTGTGGCTGCGCGCGACGACCTCCACCCTCGTGTCACACGACCGGGTGGTCTTGGCGGCGGGGCCGCGGTTGCCGGCCGCGCCGACGGAGATCTCGGCGATCTCGTCGCTGGACCCGGACACGGCCTCCGTGCTCGTGGGCGGCGCGGCGACGGTCGACGCGGTGGCGTCGGCGATGGACGGCGCGCCGCTGGCCCACGTGGCCGCGCACGGCTCGTTCCGCGCGGACAACCCGCTGTTCTCGGCGCTGGAACTGGCCGACGGGCCGCTGACCGTCTACGACCTCGAACGGCTGCGCACACCACCCGCCCGGGTCGTGCTGTCCGCGTGCGACTCCGGGCTGTCCGCGGTGCGGCCCGGCGACGAGCTGATGGGCTTCACCGCGGCACTGCTCGGCCTCGGCACGCGGACCCTGATCGCGCCGGTCATCCCCGTGCCCGCCGAGGTGACCACACCGCTCATGGTCGACCTGCACCGCCGGCTCGGCGCGGGCCGGCCGCCCTCCGTCGCGTTGGCGGACGCGCAGCAGGCGCACCGGGAGAACGGCGACGCCGCGTTCGCCGCGAGCGCCGGCTTCCTGTGCTTCGGCGCGTGAACCCCAGTTCGAGGAGGAACCGGAGATGGCGTTCGACGAACACCTGGCCGAACGGATCCGCGACGAGGTCGGCGACCTGCCCGGCATCAGCGCCAAGCGGATGTTCGGCGGCGTCGCGTTCCTGCTGCACGGCACCATGCTCGTCGGCGTGACCGGCGACGACATGATCGCCCGCGTCGGCCCCGACGCGGCGGAGGAGTGCCTGGCCCTGCCCGGGACCAGGGTCTTCGACTTCACCGGCAAGGTGATGCGCGGCTGGGTCGTCGTCGACGGCTCGGTGCTCGACGAGGACTCCGGCCTGGCCGACTGGATCGGCCGGGCGCGGGAGTTCGTCGAGACCCTGCCGCCCAAGTAGGTTGGCACACGTGGACGAACGGGACATGTTGGCGGTGGCCGTGGCCGAAGCGCGCGCCGGGCTCGCAGAGGGCGGCATCCCGATCGGCGCGGCCCTGTTCGCCGCCGACGGCACCCTCCTGGGCCGCGGCCACAACCGGCGGGTGCAGGACGACGACGCGTCCACCCACGCCGAGACCGCCGCGTTCCGCGCCGCCGGCCGCCGGGCGACCTACCGCGACACCGTCATGGTCACCACGCTGTCACCGTGCTGGTACTGCAGCGGACTCGTTCGCCAGTTCGGGATCCCCCGCGTGGTGATCGGCGAGGCCCGGACGTTCCACGGCGGTCACGACTGGCTCGCCGAACACGGTGTCCGGATCACCCTCCTGGACGACCAGACGTGCGTCCGGATGATGACCGACTTCATCGCCGCCAAGCCCGAGCTGTGGTTCGAGGACATCGGCCAGGATTAACGCGCCGCGCCGCGCGCGGACACAATCCCGACACGGACCGACGCCACCATCGGCGGGCATGGAACCGTGGCACGTCGACGAATCACTGGCGTCCCTGGTGCTGGCCGAGGGCGCGGTGGCGGTAGAAGTCCCGGCCAGCTGGGGCGCCGAGGTCAGCACCCACCTCCGCTCCGCCGGACCGCTCGGGCCGATCCTCGCCATCCCCGGTCCCCGGCTCCGCTGGCTGTTCCTCGCCAGACCCGACCCCGGACCCGAGGCGCGGCACGTGCCGCCGCCCGACGTCCGCTACTGGCACGGCCCGCGCCACATCCCGGCGGCCGAATCGCGGTGGGTGGTGCCCCCGGCGGGCGCACTGCCCCCGGTGGGGGCGGTGCGCTGCGCCATCAGGACGGTCCGCCGGTTCTGGTGAAGCATCAGAAGCGGCTCAACGCCTCTTCCACGGAACCGACGACGGTGAACACGGAGCTCAGCCCGGTCGCCTCGATCGGCCGCTGCGTCGCCCGACTGGTCGCCACCAGCACCAGCGGGACGCCGAGACCGCTCGCCCGCTGACTGCCGACCACCAACGACTCCAACCCGGCCGAGCCGAGGAAGCGCACCCCGCCGAGGTCCACCACCACACCCCGCACGTTCTCGACCAGGTGCTCGGTGAGCGGCCTGGTCAACTCGTCCGCGCTGCTCGTGTCCAACTCTCCCGACACGTGCAGCACCACCACGCCGTCCGCGGGTCTGTCGACCCGTACGGAAGCGAGCGTCGCCGCGGGTTCTGGCACGCCGGTACTCCTCTCACTCAGCGACGCCGGCGCGGCGTCGAAATCCTCACGGTAGACCTCAACGGGCGTCGTCGACCGTTTCGGCCAAGACCAGATCGACCAGGCCGCGGGCGTCGGGCGAACCGCCGAACGCGCGGCGCTGACGTGCGGCGCCGCTGCCGTGCGCCCCGAGCCACGCCAGGTGATCCTCCACAGTGGACAACGCGGAGGCGTCTTCGAGCGCGTCCGCGCACCACGACACCAGTTCCGCCGCCCGGTCCCGGGCGGGCACCAGGTTGCCCGTGCGCGGGTCGACCGCCAGGCCGTCCACACCGTCGCGCGCGGCCCGCCAGTACGCGGCGCGCAACATCACGTCGTCCACTCGTTCGGGTTCACCCGATTCGGCGGCCGTGCGGGCGAACGCCCGGATGATCTCGGCGATGACGACCGCCTCCCGCGCCGTCATCGGGATGTCCGCCACCCGCACCTCGACGGTGGGGTGCTGCGCGGACGGCCGCACGTCCCAGTAGACCATCCCGGTGTCGAGCAGCACCTCGGTCGACTCCAGCGCGCCGACCAGCCGGTCGTACTCCGCGGCCGACCCCAGGTGCGGCGGCGGGCCGCTGATCGGCCACCGCGACCACACGATCGTGCGCCAACTCGCGTACCCCGTGTCCTCGGCTTGCTCGATCGGCGAGTTCACGCTCAGCGCCAGCAACGTCGGCAGCCACGGCCGCAGGGCGTTCGAGACGCGGACCGCGACGTCCCGGTCCGGCACGCCCACGTGGACGTGCATCCCGCACACGCCCTGACCTCCGATGATCGCGCGGTGCGAGTGCTCCATCATCCGGTAGCGGCGGTCGTCCGTGCCCGGCGGCGGCCCCAGCGTGCCGATCGGAGGTATCGCCGAGGCCAGCAGCCGGCAGCCCGCCGCGTGCGCGGCCTTCGCCAGGTGGACGCGACCGCCGAGGACCTGCTCCGCCAACTCCTCGGCCGTCGCGCACACCGGCGTGGCGACCTCGATCTGGAACGGCGTCAGCTCGCGTTGCACGTCGTGGCCCGCGCCGGCGTGCTGCGCGACCGAGTCGGCCAGCGGCACGGGTCGGCGCGTCTCGGGGTCGACGAGGAGGAACTCCTGTTCGACGCCCACGGTCCACGGCTTGGTCATGTCGGTCCCATACCCACTCGGGCGCCGGTTCAACCACGGTGTTGCCGATCGTTTGCCGGGCGTGCGTCCTCGCGGTGGTTCTTGCGCGTTTCTCTCGGCGGTTCGACGGCGCTGTCGTGGCGTTTCACGGGGTCGTGGGCGGGAACCTGCCCGCTGTGAGGTTGCGCCGCAGTGATCCGTCCGGGCCCGGCTGGCGCCGCCGTGCCCGCGGTCGGGGGTTCAGCTACACCGACGCCGACGGCGAGCCGCTCGACGCCGAGTCGGTGGCGCGGATCAAGTCGCTGGTCATCCCGCCCGCGTGGCGCGACGTGTGGGTGTGCCCGCACCCGAACGGCCACATCCAGGCCGTGGGCACGGACGCGGCCGGGCGGCGGCAGTACCTGTACCACGAGCGGTGGCGGCAGGACCGGGACGAGGAGAAGCACGACCGGGTGCTGGCGCTGGCGCCGTTGCTGCCGGGGTTCCGGGCGGAGGTGGCGCGGGAGCTCGGCGGGCGGGGCCGGTCACGGCGGCGGGTGCTGGCGGTGGCGTTGGCGGTGTTGGAGCGCGGGGTGTTCCGGGTCGGGGGTGAGACTTACGCGGCGGACAACGGCACGCACGGCGTGGCTACGTTGCTGTGCTCTCACGTGACCGTTCGTCGGTCCACTGTGGACTTCTGCTATCCGGCCAAGGGCGGGATCGAGTTCACCGCGGCGGTGGAGGACGAGGCGTTGGCGCGGGCGGTTCGGGGGC
>NZ_LGED01000234.1 GCF_001280085.1 Saccharothrix sp. NRRL B-16348
GCGCAACGCCCGAGCCCAGCCCAAGACCGGCTTCGCCACCGACTCACCCATCCGCACCTGGACCCATTACCCGGCCAAGGTTGCATGACATAGCACTAGCCCTAGTACTCCAGTGCGACTTCGTGATCGGGTGTTTGGATGCCTCGGCGAGTGGACGTAATTGCCCGAGGTTGAGATTCGATCTGATGACCATCTGCTGTCAGCGGATCCGCCTGGCCGGGCGGTGATCCGGTGCTTGGGTGTCGGTATGGAGATCCTGGTTCTGGGCGGAACGGCATGGGTGGCTCGGGAGCTGTCGCGGCAGGCGATCGAACGCGGCCATCGGGTGACCTGCCTCGCGCGTGGCGAGAGCGGAGAAGTCGCGGACGGGGCGACACTGGTCGCCGCCGACCGGCGCGATCCGTCGGCGTACGAGCCCCTGCTCGACCGGGTATGGGATGCGGTCGTCGAGGTGTCGTGGCAGCCGGGTTTCGTTCGTGGAGCGCTCGACGTGCTGGGCGGCAAGGCCGGGCACTGGGTTTATGTCTCGTCCGGCAACGTCTACGCGTCCCACGCCACGCTGGGGGCGGACGAGTCCGCGGCCCTGCTCGCCCCGACTGACCGGAGCGAGGTCGACCACGAGTTGTACGGCGAGGCGAAGGTCGCCTGCGAGCAGGCGTCGACGGCCGCTGTGGGCGACCGCCTCCTCATCGCACGAGCCGGGCTCATCGGCGGCCCGGGCGATCACAGCGGGCGCTCCGGCTACTGGGTCGCCCGCGCTGCACGCGATCCGCGGGGGCCGATGCTGGTCCCCGACACACCGGCCGTGCCCACCCAGGTGGTCGACGTGCGGGACCTCACCTCCTGGCTGCTCGACTCCGCGGAGACGGGAACCACCGGCACATACAACGCTGTCGGCCCGGTCGTTCCGTTCGAAGAGTGGATCGAGCTGTCCCGTGCCGCCGGCGGGCACACCGGTCCGGTGGTCACCGCCGAATCGGCGTGGCTGCTCGCCAACGGCGTGGCCCAGTACATGGGGTCCGAATCGCTGGCGATGTGGCTGGTCGAGCCGGGCTGGGAAGGGTGGTCGGCCCGGGACGGGTCCTCGGCGCGCGCCGCGGGGCTGCGTCACCGCCCCTGGGCGGAGATGCTGGCCGACACGCTGCGCTGGGAACGCGAGCAGGGGCTGGACCGGGAAAGGCGCGCAGGCCTCAGCGCGCAGCGC
The DNA here is from genome assembly GCF_001280085.1 of Saccharothrix sp. NRRL B-16348. GTDB lineage: Bacteria > Actinomycetota > Actinomycetes > Mycobacteriales > Pseudonocardiaceae > Actinosynnema. The sequence continues at coordinate 1,205 of NZ_LGED01000234.1, forward strand.
GAGCGCGAGTTGCTCGACGCTCTCGGCTGACGGCGCTGGACCGGTCTCGCACCCGAGCGTCTGTACATGCTTGCTGGTGCGCGGCCTCGACCAGGCCGGCTTTGCGGCGGGCGTGCGGATCCACGCCGATGTCACAGCATCCCGCGCTGCATGTCTGGCCTGTGGCACCTCGTCCAGGCGGGTCCACAGTCGCTACGAGCGCTGCTTATCCGACCCCGCGATCGGCGGACAGGAGACGCTGATCTGCTTACGGGTGCGGCGATTCTTCTGTGACAACAACGAATGCACGCGCAAGACGTTCGCCGAGCAAGTCCCTGACCTGACCGTCGCCTACGCTCGCCGGACTCCACTGCTCCGGCGCCTGCTGGAGACGATCGCGCTCGCGTTAGGAGGCCGCCCAGGCGCCCGAATGACCCGCCACCTGGCCATCGGGGTGTCACGCACGACGTTGCCGCACTTGATCCGGACATTGCCGGTGCCCGAACCGGGCACGCTACCGGTGCTCGGGGTCGACGACACTTCGCGTTCCGCAAAGGCCACAATTACGGCAGCATCCTGGTCGACATGCACACCCGCCGACCCGTGGACCTGTTGCCAGACCGGCTATCCGACACCTTCGCCGACTGGCTACGCGCCCACCCCGGCGCCGAGGTGATCTGCCGTGACCGTGGCGGCTCCTACGCCGAAGGAGCCCGACTCGGGGCTCCCGAGGCCATCCAAGTCGCCGACCGGTTTCACCTGCTCTACAACCTGACCCACGCCGTGGACAAAGTGGTGCGCGCCCACCGCAAATGCCTGCGGGATCAGCCCGAACAGGACGCCGTCACACAGCCGGCGCCACCGACCGCCGTCACCGAAGGACGCAGAGCCGACCTGACCCGGCAGCGGTGGGCGGAAGTCCACGCCCTGTACGACCGAGGTGTCGGGGCCACCGCGATCGGCAAGGCACTGAACCTGGACGGCAAGACCGTACGCCGCTACGCCCAGGCCGCGACCGCCTCGGAACTGCTCACCCAAGTCGCCCGGCGAGGCAGCGAACTGGACGCCCACACCGACTACCTCACCCAGCGCTGGCAGGAAGGCTGCACCAACGCCGCCTGGCTGGCCAAGAACTGCGAGCCCGCGGTTACCGCGGCGCCGAACGGACCGTACGTCGGCTACTACAGAGCTGGCGCTCCGGCGCGATCCCGCCGACCGCCACCCCGATCTCGACACCCAAGCCCCGGCAGGTCACCGGGTGGATCATCCGCCCGGCCGCCGAACGCACCGAACAGGAGCAGACCGACCTGACACGGATTCTGGACCGCTGCCAGACACTGCGCAGGATCGACGAGTTGGTCAGCGACTTCGCCGGGATGCTCCGCCAACGCCAAGGAAGGCATCTCGATACCTGGATCGCACATGCGCAGGCCAGCGACATTCAGCAGATGCAAGGGTTCGCGGCCGGCCTGCTCAAGGACTACGACGCGGTGCGCAACGGACTCACCCTCGCCTGGAGCAGCGGCGCGGTCGAAGGTGCAGTCGGACGACTCAAATCGATCAAGAGGCAGATGTACGGCAGAGCCAACTTCGACCTCCTCCGGCGTCGAGTACTGCTGAATTCCTGACCAGTTCCCTGGCGAATCACGGACTTCATGCCAGAGCCACTTTTTCATGTCCGCCAGCAGGCCGCCGGCGGAGCACGCTGGCGGACCGGCTGAGGCAGGGCCGCCAGCGGCCGGTGCCGTGCATCGGGGTGGTGGTGATCGAGTCACCACCACCCCGACGTCGGTGCTGGCGACTCAGCCACGTGCCGCCGACGCGTGCCGCCGACTGGCGCCCCTGTCGTCGCCCGGCCTGTCGCCGGCGGCATCGTCGGTTTCACCAGCCACACCAGTGGTGGTGTCGCTGCTGGCGGTGTGACTCATCGCCAGCAGGGCGAAGCCGGACACCACCATGAGGCCGTCCAGGGCCAGCGGTCCGACGTGGGCGGCGAGGGTGCCGTAGCCCCAGGCGATCAGGACGTCGCGCACGTGGCCGTAGCTGATCACCGCCGCGCCGAGCGCCACGGTGCCGGTGCCGCCGAAACGGGCCAGCGCCCACTGGCGGCCCGGTTTCCACGGCACGCGGCTGAGTACCTCGACGCTGAGCAGCAGCGCGATCGGCCACACCGCCGACCCGACCTGGGAGGCCAGCGACGGAGACCAGCCCTCGGGCATGTGCTCGGCGGGAAGCCAGGTGTGCAGCACGTTGGCCGCCACCGACATCACCGACCCGAACACGAACCCCGTCCACGCCGCCACCAGCGCCCCCAACGCCGGCCGCAGCCCTGGCGACGGATGCCCTGGCGGCGCCTGCTCTGGCGACAGGTGGCCTGGCGTTGTCGGGCCTGGCGACAGCCCGGGGCCTGGCGACGACCGGCGGCCGCTCGCCGGCACCGCTCGTGACACGCCCCGCCGCGCCACCGTTGGGGCCCGCGCCACTGTCCCGGCAGCACCAGCACCGCCGCCACCGCCGGCGCCGCTCGGCATGCCACCACCCGAGGTGTCGCCAGTCGAAGCGCCGGCTGTCGACCCGACCGCCGACGCGTCGTCCGCCGGCGAGTCGCCAGGCCGGCGCTGTGGCGGGGAGGCCTCGCCAGCGACCGCAGCCGGATCGCCGGCGAGGCCGTCCGTCCCACCGCGGCCGAGGCCACCATCAGAATCACGGCCGGTCGCCGCCGGTGTCGGGGCGGGCGTCGGTGACGGCACCCGGAACGGCGGACGACCGTCCGGGGAGTCGTCATCGTCGATCACCGCCAACGCCTGGCGGACCCGATAGTCGGTGGCGCCGGTCTCCCGCACCAGCGTCGGTCGACCGGGCCGCGGCTGCCCGGCCAGGTCCGCACGCCGCAGCAGGTCCCGGACACGATCGACCAGTTCGACCTCGGCACGCTCCGCCGTGGAGGCGCTCATCCCGTCCTCCGCCCACCCGCGGCCGGACCGGGCCCGGAACCACCGGACCCCGGGTCGTCCGGTTCCTGCCCAGGGGTGTGCAACGGGTGGGTCCCCGCAGGCGCGGCCGGAGGCAGCGGTTCCAGCGCCAGCGGATGCGGCTCCCACGTCAACGCCTGCAACGCGGTGGCGACCTCACCCATCGACGCCTTGACGTACACGTGCGTCACACCCTGCCGGTTCGACGACGGCTCGGCATGTCCCGCGAACGCCCGCGCCACAGCGATACCGAAGTTACGCTCCACCCACGTCAACGTGGTGTGCCGCAACCAGTGCGCACTCACCCCCAACGTCCGCACGCTGTCCACCTGCCGACCGATGCGCCCCCACAGCGTCTCGTACCGCTTCTTCGTCAACGGCGACCCGTCGCGATCCCGCAGCACCCGGCTGGACTCCTCCCTCGCGCCGCGCGCGTGCGCATGCGCCTGCAGGGCCCGCATCAACCTCGGCGACACGGGCTGCCACCGCTGGGTGGACGCCTTCTCCCGCAACAGCACCAGACACTGCTGCGGATCCAGATCGCCCAGCCGCAACGCCAACGCCCCACCGGTGCGCGCCGCGGTCTCCAGGTGGAACCGCAGCAGCAACGCGTCCAACGCCCGGTCGTCACCGCTTCCGGTCGCCGCCCGCCGGATCTCCTCATACAGCTCCGGGCTCAACGCATGCCGCCGCGACCGGCCCTTGACCGGTCTGGGCACCCGCTTCACCGGGTTCTACCGATCCGACAGAAGTCCCTCCGCCACCGCGAACCGGTAGACCGCGCCCAACGCGTAGTAGGTGTGCAGCGCCGAACCCAACCCGCCGTTGCTCGACCGCCGCACCACCGCGGTCTCCCTGGCCCGCTCGAACAACCGCGACACCTCCTCCGGCGTCGGCTCGTCCAGCCGCCGCGGCCCCCACTCCCGCACCAACCGGTCCCAGTAAGTGCCGTAGACCCGCCGCGACGGCGGCCGCGACACCTCTACCACCCGCGGCACGAAATCCGCGAACGTGGGCACTACACGCGAACCCTCCCTCGCCCGCAGCAGGTCCTGCGGCCGCAGGTTCATCCGCTCCAGCCACTGCAACGCCATCTCCACGTCACGCGGATCGGCCGGCGGACCGTGCTCACCGCCCGTCACGCGAACCTCCCCGAACCGCGCCACGCCGGCCGTCCGCCGACCCCGGCAGCGCGGCACCGCGCCGCGACACCCGATCCTCCGGCGGCCCGCCGGCTAGCCGCCGATCACCCGACGACACGTCGGGTGGCGACTGGCCGGGCGAAGGACGGAAGGATGGTGACCGGTCGGGCGAAGAGCGGGGCGGCGACGGCGCACCGGCGTCGCGCGACCCGAAGCCGGACATCCCGGAGGGAGACCGGTCGGGCACCGCGTACTCGCCGACCGCGTGCATCCGGTCCACCAGGGACCGGGGATCGGGCAGTACGGGATCCAGCCGCTCCAACCCGTGCACCACCAGCGCCGACAGCAACGGCACCGCCACCAGCAGCACCCGCTCGCCCGCGGTGAACCCGCACCACTGCCGCACCGCCGCCGGCACCAGCAGCATCCCGCGCCCGGTCAACCGCGACCCGCCCGAGGCCGAACGCCGCGCCACCAGGGCGTGCCCGTCGGTCACACCCACAGCCACCCGCGTGCCCGACTCCCAGCCCAGCACGCCGAACAGCCACGCGTCGCGCAGCCGCCCGTCGGAGTCGAACGGCGCCACCCCGTAGCGCAACAGGTGACGATCCCGCGTCGCCGGCAACGGACCCGGCTCCGGCGCCGGGGTCCGCCGCCGATCCAGCGACCGCCGCGGCCGCAGGCCCGCAGACGAGGACGACACAGGGGAAGGCGACGCGGGGGAGGACGGCGGCGTCTGCCCGGGGAAGGGCGCGAGACCGGGCGGGATGAGAGGGGAACGGGTGAACGTGACGTCCGGGATGATCGGTTCACTCACAGTGACCACCACCCGTGGCCACACCCGGGAGAACAGACGAAACCCTGTGACGCGTGTCGCATCGCAGGGCCGTCTGGTACTTCGTATTCGTACGGGAGATTTCCCGCTCTACAGTGTCCGAGAGGTTTGCCCGAACACGCATCTGTGGGGAATCTCCCACTCCCTTAGAGGGGGAGTGGCTCATAAGTCCAGCTTAGCAGCGGCTTCGGACTCCTGTGAAGAAGTGGGAAATTCCCACTCAGACTTTCGTCTAGTGAAATTACCTTTCCGAGAACCGACCACAGAAGTAACCGCCAGTCGCGTCAGATGGCACTTGCTGTACTCGTCAAACCTTCCTGATTCGGTTTGCTCATTCGGTTGTGCCGAGAACCCTGAAGCACCTGGTGGCCAAGGGGGAGAGCAGTAGATCTCCCTCAGTGGTGGAGGACAACGGCCCGAACCAGCCAGCCACCCGCCTGAATACCTCTACCTCGGACGGTCCGCGTCCCGTCAGCTCCGAGAGATCCTTCGGCGCGCACGCCCCGTCGTACTCGACGAGGACGTCGATCAGTTGCTTCGCTTCGTCCCACCCGTCGAGCCCGGCGCCCGTCTGCCCCAGAAAGCTCCTGCACCACGAGGGATCCGACTGCGCCTCGCGAAGTCCATCCAGTGCGGTGACCACCGCACGGTCCGGGTTTTCCCCCCTCGCCATGACCTCGGAAGCGATCAGCTCCACCAGCAGCGGCCAGCCGTCGGTGAGTCCGAGCACTTGGTCGACGTACTCGTCGTCCGCGAGCCGCTCCAGAACCCCGTCACCACGCCAGTGGAGAGGCAAGGTGTAGGGGTCGTACCGCTGCAGCGACATGACGTGGTTCTCCGCCTCCGGTGAGGTCGCCAGTTCGCGCAGCCATGCCAGGTTGGGCAGACCCGCGACGAGCACTGCTGCGCGGGACGCGCCACGCGCTTGGGGGATTCCGATCCCCGCCTGACCACCTACCGCGTACTCGTACGCGCGCAGACACGTGTCCACCGCGGCGTGCGGGCGCAGGTCTCCGATGACCAGCGAGCGGTGGTTACCGTCGGAGCCGGTTTCGAGCTTCGTCTTGAACTCCTTCAGGGTCTTCATGTCGATGAGATCCACGTTGACGAGCTGGGACTGGAGCTCGTGAAGCGTCGGCACCACCTGGTCGACCCAGGTCGCCTCACTGCCGACCACCACCTTGGCGATGTTGCCCTTGCGGAGGAGCTGAGCGAGCTGGGCGTTGACCAGCGGGCGGCGGCGGTCGCCGGTCGCACGCACGGGCCGGTGCAGTTCCCTGGCCTGCCGCACGGGCAGCGCGGACCTCGGCAGCAGTTCTAGGCTCTGCGCCAGTTCATCCCTGGTGCCCAAAGCGCGCAGGACGGTCTCGTTGCGTATTCCCCTGCGATCGTGGTCGGCACTCGCGTCCGCGAGGATGCCCAGCCCCGCCAGTTCGTCGAGCAGTTGGCGGAAGGCGTCGAAATCGGTCTTCTCGAAACCACGTGGCCACGCCTCACGGCACCTGGTGAACAGCTGGGGATCGGGCATCCGCGCTTCCTGCCCGTGCTCGTAGGCGTGCAGCGCGAGTACGTTCGTGATTACCTTCGTCCGCCCGTCCAGGTCCAGGGTCAGCTTCAGCGCCCTGCGCAGTTCGCGCCGAGTTTCCGGGTCCGAGAGCACGTCGACGACCTGGGACGTGGTGATCCGCCATGGTGGGGGTGCGAGAGCAACCCGCGAGTTGCCCCGCGCCGCAAACTGGCGGTTGAGCAGTTTCTCCGCGACCAGTTGGATCAGGTAGGGCTGGTAGCTGCAGTGGAGCAGGATCTGCTGCGCGTCGTCCACGTCCAGCCGGTAGCCGAGCGCGGCGAGGGGTTCGGTGACCAGGTCGTAGGCGGGCTGCGATTCCAGCGGCCCGATCCTCAGGTGGCCGGTGGGGCTGAGCGGGCTGTTGCCCACCGAGTAGTGCTGGACGGAGTGGAGGCCGGCGAAGACGACCTGGCAGCGGGAACTCGTTCTGGTCTTCAGGTCGAGCAGCCTGCTCACGTTGGAGAACTTCGGCGCGTCCCCGTCGACGAACCCCTCGGCTTCGTCGAGCAGGATCAGCAGCCGTCTGTTCGACCTATCGTCCAACCAGCGCTGGATCGAGCGGGGAACCGCGTCCTTCAGGCTTCCCTTCTGGGAGCCAAAGGTCTTGCCGATGCCCTTGCCGGTCAGGCGCTGAGCGAGTTCGGCCCACACGAGGTCTGGGTTCTCGTCGATTCCCGGCAAGCGGTCGACCTCGAACCACACCACCACGAGGGTCTTCCCGTCTGCTTCGCTCTCGACCTCGTGCATGAGTGCGCTCTTGCCCATGCCGCGCCCGCCGTAGATGATCGAAGGAGCCTTACCCGGTTGGAGCAACCGCCCCTTCTCCTGTTCCCTGCCGTAGAACATCTCGGCGGGGACGTCCGCCGTCTTCTCCGACCTGAACGGCTGCGTCGCGCTGAACGGCAAGCTCAGCCTGACGAACGCGTCGTACTTCTCCCGGCGGGTCGCGATCCAGGTGAGCAGCGCGTCGTCGAGCAGCACAGCGGCCCGGCGGGACGGGTCCCACCACAGGGCCGCCAGCTCAAGCCTGTTCTCAGCAGAGAGAGTTCCGAGATAGCAGACGATGAGGGGCAGCGAGGACTGGTCCGCTTCGCGCCACTCGTCCAGTTCTTTCGTGGTCGGTTCGTTCCACACCACCAGGAGCCGGTATCGACCTCTCGCGATCGACCCGAGCGCCGGGACCGGGGAATCACCCGTGATCGACGCCTCGACTTCGAGGTAGCGCCGCCCTCGGGCCCACACCTTGAAAGAGGTGGTGCTCGTCAGATGGTCGACGTTGACCGCCCGGATGTCCAGGCCCACGAGTCGGAGTGCGGGCAGGAGGGTGTCGGGTACCCGGCTTGACTGCCACCCGCCTGTGAATAGCGCACGCAACCGGACCCAACCCTGAAGACCATTCGCGACTTCATCTCGAACGGCCTCCGAAAGCGGCTCGACGGGCAGCGCGGGGTGCGCCGAGCCGTTGCGCACGGCTGAGATCAGCTCGTCGTCGATGCCTCCCGCGAGCACGTCGACACCTGCGGGGTAGAACGCCTCGAAGTCGTTCTCCTCTCGCTTGTGGAAGAAGTAGTCCCCGCTTTCCAGGTGCGCGAGGTCGTCATCGGCGAGGTCTGTCCTTCCCCGGGTGATCCGGTTCCGGATCTGGGAGGCTTTCTCCCCCGGGCACCGGTCGGCGAGGTCGTCCAACCTGTCGTGCAAGCGCTGTGCCTCTGCCTGCCGCAGCCGGACGATCCGGCTTTCGACCGCGTTGAGCGACTTGGACGCCGTTCGCACGTCGCCGTCAGCCTCGTCCAGCACGCTCAACGCGCTGTCCACCAGACCGACCAGCTGGGCTTCGGTCACCGCGTCGAGCGACATCGGGACCTGGACGGCGGCGTTCGTTGTGGCGAAACCGCCGATGCCCGCCCTGAGCAGCTGGCGCCGCGTTTCCCTCAGGTCCGCCTTGAGCCGGGTGACGCGCTCCGCCCGGATCTTCGCGAGTCTGGTACGCGTCGCACCGCGCTGTGGCTCTTGGACGACGGCGACCAAGGCGGCTCCGGTCGCGAAGTCGTCCGCATCGGCTTTCGCCAGAGCGGTGGCTATCAGGTCGCAGCCGGTGTCAGGGACGTTCAGGAGTTCAGTGGCCCGTTCCAGGGAGGTGCGTCCAGGGGGAGGATCCGTCCAGTGGCGCTGTCCCAAGAGGCACCGGACAGCGAGAGGAGCGGGAAGTCCAGCACCGGGAATGGAAGCCGCTCGACCTCCGACGTGGCCACGTTCCCGCCGATGAGGTCGGCAAGTCGGGTGAGTGCGGCTCGCGCGGCACGTGCGGCAGCCGCGACCAGTGGTTCCGGGTCACCCTCGTGCCCCGCGATCAGATCGGCCACGGCCACGACCCCGGTGAGCAGGGTCGCCTTGAGCTCACCGAGCTGGAGTTCGTCGTGGTTGTTCGCGCTTGAGACGCTGTGTCGTTCGCAGGCTTCGACCCACCGCTCCACGGCAGTGACGTCCTCGCGCAAGGTCGACAGCATCTCCTGCCGGACCGCGCCTGAGATCACCTTTCCCGCAGGCTGTCGGTGGGCCTTGGCGTCGGTGTCGATGAGCCGTTCGAGGGCGGACGTCTCGTTCAGCTTCCCCAGCACCGCCTTGACGGCTTGGACGTGTGCACGACGGTCGTCCGCCGCGGCGAGCAGGGCGTCGCCGAGAGTGCGCGGTTCTTCAGTCGGGAGAGCGGCCGGCGCTCGCAGGCGCGCCAGGACGCCGGCGCCTCGGGCAAGACGCATCTGCCGCTGGACACCCGCGCGTTCGCGGGCGTGCGCGGAGGCGGTCGGGACGTCATCATCTGCTCCCGCCGACGCCAGTGCGGCCACTCCTCTGCCCACGAGCATTCCCCTGCGGACCGATTCGCCTGCGGCACGGGCGAGCGAGCCGGTGTGTTCATCCATGTGGTCGGCCAGGTCGACGAGGAGGTTCCCCGCGCTGAAGTTCCCCGTCATCACAGCGGCGGTGAGCGCGGCCCCGGTGGTCAGTGACCTCGCCGCGTTCCCCTCGACGAGCAGGGTGGCCTTCGCAGTCCTCATGAACTCGTCGAGTTCCGGTTCGTGGACATCTCCGGGACCGGTCACCGAGAAGGCCAGCGCAGCCAGTCCTGCGGCTTCGGCCAAGGCCGGGTCGTGCGGCTGGAGGAGGTGGTGCGCCAGGGCGAACTGCCCGTGGTCGAACCAGGCCACCGCTTTCGCGACGATGTCGGGATCGAGGCGATCGGCGGAGGTGGTTCCAGGACGCTCGTGACCCTGAGGTTCCGCCACAGGGGATGGAACGGGGGATCGCGTGGACCTCACCGCACGGCCTTTGACTGCCTTGGCAGGGAGCGTGGTGCTCGGTGCTGAAGGTTCCTCCAGCGCTGGCGACCGGAGTTCCGGTGACGATTCTGGTAGAGCGGGAGCGACAACCGCGTCCTGCACGCTTGGCGTGTCCTCGGCGGGGGTCGGTGCTGCCGCGCCCGCCGCAGCGTGCGCGTCCGCTTCAGGAGGGATGACCACCCGGCCCCGCACAGCGGCGGTCAGCAAAGGCAGGATCTCGTTGGGGGCTGTTTCCCTGAGCCGCTCGTAGCGGACCTCGACCTCCGAGTCGTCGCCGTCATCCCCTGCGGCGTCGAGCGCGAGGCGCACGACCGCGGTGAGCAGGTCAGCATCGGCGCGGTCTTGCTCTGTGGCGGGTGGCCAACGGTCGAGGACACCGTTGACCAGACTCAGCACGACCTCCAACGCCTTGGCCGCACCACCGGGAACCTCCGCGCCCAGCAGTCTGCGGATCACGGTCACCTCGTCCGAGGAACGGGCTATCCGCCGCACGGCCGCGTCGATGGAGTCGAGCGCGGGCTCGACCTCGTGGGCGGACCGTTCCTCCAGCGCGGACGCCACATCGAGCAGCTTGTGCCTGACGGCTGTGAGCTCGGCCAAGTCGGACTCGGTGGGAGCCAGTCCGCGTTCCAGCCCGCTGAGGACGCTGCGGCAGGTCACCACAGCCCGTTCCACGGCCCGGTGAGCGGCCTCCGCGAGTTGGGCTGCTGCGCCCTCCGCTTCCTCGGCACCGCCTGCCACGGCTGCCCAGAACTCCCGGATCGCCGCGCGCGAGATGTCGTTGACGAGCAAGAGGTTGAGCGCGGCTGCGTCGTACTCCTCCAACCAGGTCAACGAGATGGCGAGGAACGGGGACTTCGGTTTCGGGCATAGGGCGACAGCGATGGCGCGGACCGACGAGGTCGTCGCGTCCTTCCCCAGCCACTCGGTTCCCTTGCTCGCCGACTCGATCAGTACGTCCCGCACGGGTCGGGTGAGGTCATGGGCCACTCGTCTCGCGAGTTCCTTCGACGTGTTCAGCCCACTCCGGAGTTTCACGGCGAAGTGGGCCTGCTGCAGGAGAGTTGGTCTGCGCTTGCTGTCGCCGGGAAGTCCGAGGCTCTTGAACAGGCGGCGCTGCTCGGCGATCGGCAGGTCCACCAGCAGCGCCTTCCAGGTGTCGTCGTCCACCTCGTGGAGCAGCCGGTCACACTGGTCCAGCACGTCTGGCATCACCGCTTCCGCGAGTGCGCGCACCGCACGGACGATGGACTCATCGGAGGCTGTGAAATCCACATCGACGCCTCTGAGCTGGATCGCCTTGATGAGGCGGTCGCTCCGCCCTTCACTTGACAAGGTGGAACTCCTCACGCGATGCCCGTGCACCGCACTCGACAGGTCGTTGCTGGCGAACACCGGTCAGGATCAGCCGACTTTGGACGCTCTTCCACGGTGCTTGCGCTTGCCGGAGGACTCCCTCACGAAGGTGATCCGAGGGGACAAAGTCGCGGGGTCCAGTCCCATCTTCCGCGCGTAGAGGACCGCGAGTTCCCGCTGCTGTGGCTGCTGCCCCATCGGTACCGAGCGCAGGTGACCACGGCGCAGGAAATCCTCTCCGGACGACGAGACACCGCTGTCGGCTCTTGGCGCCCGGCTCGGACGATCGGCAGGTGTGGGGTGCAGACCGAGCACGAGTGCGAGGTCGCTCGACGCGGGTTTCTCGCGAGCGCAGGACTCCGCCTTCCACTCCGCGTCCGCCTGGTCCGTCTTCCTCGGTGTCAACCAGTCACCCTGGACATCGTGCTGGTGCAGCAGCACACCCCAGTTCAGGCGCACTGCCCCCTGGTCGGTGATGAACTCTTCCAACGCGTCGCACACGTCCAGCGGGGACAGCGATTCTGAACCGTCCACGCGCTTCTCCGACAACACCTTCTCCACGAATGTCGTCAGAGGGACGAAGAGTTCCGGCTTGCCGGGGCCGACGCGTAGACCGAACGTGCGGAAGAGCTGTCGCACCAAGGACTTGGTGAGCACGCCCTCCCCGGTTTCATCGTCGGTCGGGTCGATCAGGTGGCGCAGCAGCACAGCCGAGTCGAACAAGTAGTCGATGGGGATGCCCTCGACGTCCACCGGCTCGTCCAAAGCCGTGCTGGTCACCCTTACCTGGAAGCTGTCCGTGCACCAAGAAGCTGTCAGGCGAATGCCGGAGAACATGCCGTCGGGCCAAGAGACGCCATGGAGCTTGGCACCGTCCAAGCGCGTTCGCTGACGTCGCTGCTTCGGGTCGAGTTCCGTCCCGGGATGGCTGACATCCAGTTGAAGGTTGGCGTCAACGGGCAGTTCGGAACGCATGGCTTCCGCGACCTTCGGCGTGAGCGGCAGGGTACCGGCCTCCAGGTGCCTGGGACCGAGGACGAACTTCCAGCACAGCGTCGTGTCGTCCACGTGGTGATCGCGCACCGCGGCCCCGTCAGCGTATTCGTGCTCCTCTTCGATCTGTTCCGCAGCAGGGACTTCCTCGGGCGTGCTGTCGTCAACGATCAGGACTTCTGGCTGCTGCGATTCGCTTTCCACCGGACTTCCACCGCGAGCGGGCTCGTCGGCGGATACCGGTACGCCCTCTTCGACGCGCTCGTCCTCGATGTGGCCGGTGGTTCCCAGCCATCCGAGTGCCAGCGGCAGGTCGACCTCCTCCAGCAGTTCCTCCGCAACGGATTCCGCGACAGCCCCACGCCAGACCCCACCGCCCTGCCAGGCGTCGTCCAAACGGACGTGGACAGCGGTGCCGCCGATGGTCATAGCACCTCCGTGCTTGCGCGTCAGGTATTCGACGAGGTGTAGCTGGGCGCAGACCAGGGTGGTCGAGTAGCGCGGTCCGCGCAGTGCGTCGGCGGGCAAGTGCGGATCCGCCGGATCAGGGACGTCGGCGCGAAGAGCAGGACCGATGGCGAGGTAAGCAGGTCGGGCAATCGGAAGGCCGAACCGGCGTTTATGGGCAGGCAGGCAAGCGCGTGCGATGGCGCGGGAGAAGCGCTCTACATCGGCAGGGTCGACACCGCGGGTGTCCTCCTCGCCAGCCAACCAGCGCTCGTAGACCTCCGGGTGCAGGTACATCTCGCGCCAGCGGCGCATACAGGTCGCGTCCAGCAAAGCCGTCAGCACGTCGAAAACGGAGTGCAGGGTCTTCGCCAGTTCTTGCGCGTCGTCGACCGGACCCAGTTCGCGCAACGCCTCGCGCACTTCTGCTGTCCGCTGCCGAAGGAGGTGGGAGACGTAGAGCCTCGTGTCGTCCAGTTCGGCTTGCTCGTCGTTGGTGTATGAGACGCGCACGACGAGGTGACCTTCGTCGGTCAGCGTCTTTCCGAGGAGTCTGCGCAGCTTGCTGGGTTCTCCTGTCCCGAGAGCCGTGGCGTCGACCACCAGTCGTTCGGTCAGCACCACACCGCCCTCTCCGTCGCTCCGCGAAGTGGACAGCGCAGGGTTCTCTGCGCCGGCGGGAGCTCCGGACAGCCACGGGGGACAAGTACCGCCCATACTCAGCGCTGGGTGCTCACCGTGCCGGAACACGACCTCGCACAGCTGCGGCTTACCGCCGGTCGCCAGGCGGGCCAAGGAACCGGCTGGCAGTGGGTCGACCACCGCGTTCACCGTGACAACAGGGAGCGTCTCCAGATCGAGCAGTTCGGGGCTGTACTGCCCGCTGTCGAGGTCGTACCCGAAGGCCAAGGCGTTGAAGGCGAGCGGGACGCTCAGCGGGAGGCGTCGCGATCTTGCCAGTTCGCGCAGGAAGAGGACGGTCTCCGGGAACGAGTCGAGATCGCTGGTGAGGAGGTCCAGCGGAAGCACTCCGGTGCGCGGTACCGACGTGGTCGTCATGCTCTTCCCCTCCTGCTCTGCCCACCACGAGCACCTCGGGTGGAATTGGTAGTCGTCCTGGCCAACTGCTGCTCGCGCACGGCGGTCCCCGCTGCCACCAACCTGTCGATCGCCAGGTCCACTTCGCGTCCGGTTACGTCGGGGTGTGCGCCGAACTGAGGTACCTCTCGGAGCCAGCGCGGTAGCGGTCGGTAGGTGGAGAGGCGTGCCACCCACTCGCGGTCCTTACCCGTGAGCACCGATGTGATCCGGCGCGCGGTCAGCCCTCTGAACGCCGCGGCCAACAGCCTCGCCACACTCGCGTCCAACCGCGCCGCCCTCGTCGCGCTGTCGACCGGAGCGGGACGGGTGCTCCCATGGACCAACGCGTTCAGCGGCGTTCCCTCCACGGTGCCGGGCCCGCCTTCGGCGCCCGCGCACACCGAGCAGCGGACCCGGTCAGTCGCGCAGCACCCATCGGGCACCTCGACGTTGAAGTACTGGGCCAGGCGAACGTTCAGGCACGTGCGCTCCCGTCCGAAGAACCGGTGCAGGTGGTCGGCTTCGGCTCGTGCTCGCGCGATCTTCCCCTGCACCCTGGCCGCATACGCGACGGGCAGCACCGGTTCGGCCTCGTTCACCAGGGTGCGCTCCGCCAATCGGACCGCGATGAGCATCCTGTCGTTGGGGCGCTGCGAGACGTCCAGAGCTGCGCTGTCGTGCAAGTCGCACAACACCAACCACAACTCCGCAAGCCCCGGAACCGCCTCGGCGATCCCGTTGTGGGCGCAGGCGTGATCAGCCAGGAGATAGCCGCGTAGCGCCTCCAGAGGAGCGACTGCCTGGGACACGTCGCTCTCGCGCAGGGGCATGCGCATGACCGCGTTCACGACGGCTTGTGCCAACCCTTCCTCCGGAAGTCTGGTCCCCGGCCGCACCGAGACGATCGCGGGGACGTCACCTCCGTCGAGGACCACTCCCAGGTCCGCGAGAGCGGCGACCGCTCGGGTGATGCCAACCGTCCACTCCTGGACCAAACGGGTTTCCCGAGCTTGAGCGGGGGAGAGCACGCCTCCGTCGACGTCCTGCTCCAGCAGGTGCCGCACCACCGACCGCACGTCCAGGCGTCCCGTCCTCGCGATGCGCAGCACGGTGATGCCGAAACGCCTCAACAGCGCGGGGTCGAGGTCGAGCTGGGCCATCCACTCGGCGGTCCCCAAAGTTCGACTGGTGGCGTATGCCAGGGCGTGCGTGGTCACCTCCAGCTGGTCCGGTTCCTTCCCCGCCACGTCGCGACCACCACGTCCGAGTTGCTGGTAGAGCGCGGCGAGGTCGGTGGGCGGGCTGGCGCAGAACACGGTGCGCACGTCGTCCCGGTCGACGCCGAGCCCAAAGGCGGACGTGGCCACGACGACCATCCGCGCGGCGCCGTCCTGGACCCTGCCCGCCTCCTTGAACTCGAGGCTGACCGCCGCTTTGTCGATCTCGGCGAGCCTGCCGTGGAACTTGCGCAGCAGAACGGGGCGACCGTCCAGATGGTCGCGAAGGTGTGCGTGGAGCCAATCGGTCTGCCGGACGGTCAGGCAGTACACGATGGTATGGCCGCTCTCCGCGTCGACGATCTGCTCGGCGAGCGCCGCCATCGATCGACGGGAGCCGTTCCTGATCGCGCGACGACCCAATGTCAGTTCCGGGCGGATCGGGTTCGCCCGCACAACCACGAGGTCCGAGGGAGAACCGACGGCCGCGCTGTCGGCACCGGGAACCAGACCGATCAAGACCTCCTCGCGCAGCGTGTTCTCGATGGTCGGCGTGGCGGTGGCGGTGAGGGCCTGGAGAACGAGTTCTCCGGGCCCTGCCATGGCGCGCAGCTCACGCAGGAGGGCACCCGCCCGCCGGAAGCTGGGCCTGAAGTCCTCGCCCCACTGCACATAGGTGTGTGCCTCGTCGATGGCGACCCGGCGGAGGGCGCCTGAGCTGACCCCTCGTTGGAGCGCCTGCCTGAATCTGGCTTGCGCGAGCCGTTCGGGACTCACGTAGACGATCTTGATTCCGTGTCGGGTGTCGCCGCTGAGCGCTTCCACCACCTCGGTGCGGCCGGTCCGGCTGACCGACTCGGGGAGGCTCGCCACCAGCGCGCGGACCGCACCGCCGATGGTGTGGTTGAGACCGAGCGCCTGGTCGTGCATCAGGCTGATCAGTGGGCTGACCACGACTGTGACGCCGGGGAGCACGAGGGCGGGCAGTTGGTAGCAGTAGCTCTTGCCGTACCCGGTCGGCAGGAGGGCGAGGCTGTCACGACCGCCGGCGACGGCCTTGATGACATCGCGCTGCTGTTCTTTGAGCGTGCGCGGCTCACCAGCGAGCAAGCTCGCCACCTGCTCGCAGCGGCGGACGACCTCGGCTTCGAGAGTGCCCGCGAGCCGGTGCGCGGAGACTTCCTCTTCGGTCAGCTCCAAGGCGCGGATCGCGAGCGTGGCGGGCAGGAGCGTGTGCTTGTCCAGGGCACGGGTGGTGGTCAGCTCCGCGACCCGGTTCCGGGGGAGGACACCTGCCTCGGCCAGGAACGGCCAGATCCGCGCCCATGCCTGTCGCATCGTGACCACGTTGCCACCGGCGGGTTCCCCGGTGTCGGGGTCGGGCAGGAGCAACCCTTCGTCCAGGCTGCCGAGGAAGACCTGTCGGTAGAGCCTGCGCAGTGGCAGGTCCCCGGCCAGTTTGCGGTCGCTGATGACCACGACCCCTCGCCCGAGGTGGTTGCGGATCAGCCGTCCGACCGCCTGGCGCAGGTCGAGCGCGGCCAGCGGCAGGTAGTAGGTCGCGTTCGCGTGCTGGTCCGGATCGTCGAGCCCTTGCTCCTCTGCGGCCCTGCGCACCGATTCGCGCCGGGCGGCGATCACGGGGTCGGTGAAGACGGAGAACGGCAGCTTGTTGATCCACACCAAGTTGTTGCGCCCCGGCTCGCTCACGTCGACGCCGGTCCACAGACCGCGGGTTCCGACCAGCACGCCTCCGTGGTGTGGCTCGTCGCCGGTGAACTCGGCGACGGCGCGCGCTGTGCCGAGCACGACCTGGTTGTGCACGGGCACCAGACGACTGTCCTCGGCGTGCAGCAGGCCCAGCTCGTCCGCAATTCCACCTGCGGCGTTGCGGCTCGTTGTCAGCACCATCGCGCCGTGCATCCACGGTCCAGCGCTTCCCAGGCGTTCTTCTTCCCCGTCGTCCGCGAGCCTGGTCACCTCCCTGGTGAAGCCCGCTATCTGGTGCGCGACCGTGCGCATGGCCTGTCGCGGTTGCTCCGCCCAGGAGGGGAAGTCGGACAACGCCACCAGACGGGCCTGGGTTCGGTAGTCGAAGGGACCGGCCAGTTCCAGGACGTCCGCGTCGGGCAGTCCGAGTCGAGCGCGGGTGTAGGCCCACCGGTCCGCTCCCGGTGTCGCGACCGTCAGGGTTGCCGAGAGCAGCGCCGTCCGCTTGAACGACGACAGGAAGCTCTGCCATGTCGGGTCGTTCGGCAGCTCGATCGGACTTGCGGCGACGCGGACCCGGTAGTAGGCGAGGCCGCGACGATCGAGCTGGCCGGTCTCCGCCGCGAAGACGACGCGGTCCGGAACCACCGGGGACGCCTCGACCCCAGGCAGACCGACGATGGTCAGCTGCACCGCGTCGACCTCGTCGGTCGCGCTGTCCTCGGCTTCGTCCAAGTCCGCGTCCGGGGCGTCGGAGCCACCGGGAGAATCCTGCGGTTCCCGGTGGTGGCCGAGGTCGGCGGGGAGCAGCCCGAGCAACGTGTCTTGGAGCTGTTCTGCGTTACCGCGCAGTGAGGACAACCGCTGGAGGGCGGCGGAGATCCTCTGGAGGTCGAAGACATCGACGACGGTCCTGGCCACGTCGACCAGGTCACGGAGGCGGGCGAGCACCCGTCCGGATTGCCCGACGAACTCACCCATGATCCGCCCCACGACACGTGCGTCGCGCGCCGCCTTCTCACCGGTGTGGGGACTGGCCAGGGTGAGCGTGCGACTGCCGATCTGCGACTGCCCGGCTCGGGTGTCCATGATCCGGGACAGGGTCCGGCGCAGCCGCCCTTCTCCCCACCACTGGAACAGCTCCGCCAGTGCGGTTTCGGTCGGTGCGGTGAGCTGGGGCTGGTGCAGGTCGACGAGGAGGTGCTTGAGGGAGGCGAGTACGTCGTCGACGTCGTCGGCGGTCAGTTCGGCGGACAGTGCGTCCGTCGCGGCGTTCTCCAGCGCGTGCGCCTCGTCCGCGATGAGCGGCGTGGCGTCGGCGCGTGATGACAGCTCCTCCCAGTGCGTCAGCAGGAGTGCATGGTTGGCGATGACGAGCCGGTGCGCGGACAGGGCTTCCCACACCTCGTCGGTGTGCGCGGCGAGTGGTGTGCTCTTCGGGTCGCGCCACTCGCCGTGAGCGGACTGGCTGAGGCTGGCAGCCCACACTGGCAGTGATGAACCGCAGTAGGCCTGGAAGAACGTCGGGAGGTCGACGGGATCGGTGCTGTGCGCAGCCCAGCGGTAGGTCTTGCTGCGTTCCGGGTGGACGAGGCGGAGAAGGACGAAGACGAGCAGCTCACGGAAGCGGGTGAACTCGGCGAAGCGAACAGGTTGCCCGGCGCCTTCCGCATCGGTACTGGTGGCGTCGGCGAGGGTGTGGACCAGTCCGCGCAGGCTCAGCCGGTTGCTCGAGCCCTTGACCACGTCGGTGGTCTCCAGGAGACCTCCGATCTTCTTCGCCAGCTTGGCCAGCTCGTTCGCGAGCTGGCTCTGCAACTGCTTGGTGTGGGTGGAGATGATTGCGCGGTGCTCCGGATCGGTCGCGAGCCAGTTGAGGGCCGCGGCCAACGCCGAGAGGCTCTTGCCCGTGCCGGTGGGTGCTTCCACGAGAACCGGACGGCCCGCATGCGCGGCATCCGTGATGGCCTGGGCGACCTGTTCCTGCGCAGGGCGGGGTTCCATCCGGCGCTCGTGCAGCACTTGGGCCAATGCCGAAGGGGTGATGCCGTGCTGGTGGTCGATCAGGCCGGCGGGCACCACGAGTGGCCTCCGCACAGCTCCACGTCGGGGGTGTTGTTCTGCGAGCAGGATGTTCAGCAGCTCACTGATCTCGGCCACACCGGGGCGCCCGCCGGTCCTCGGTGGGGCGGGGAGGAGCGCGAAGACGAGTCGCCACGCCGGGCTGTCCTTGCCGATCAGCAGAAGCAGGTCCAGCAATCGTGGATCGAGTTCCACGACCTTACGAGCGCAGGCAGCCAGGAGGTCGGCGAGCAGAGCGGCGTCGTCCAGCGCGTCGTGGGCCACGCCGCGGCGTTCGATCCCGATCGCGTCGGCGAGCTGGGCCAACTGGTGGCTGCGCGCAGTGGGCCACAGGCAGTTCGCCAAGTACAGGCCATCCACGCGTGCCGCGTCGAGCGGCTTGAGGTTCGTCGACGCGAACGCCTCGTCCAGAACAGGAAAGTCGAGCTGTTCGCCGTTGTAGGCGACCAGGACGTCAGCGCCTTCCGCCCACTGCGCAAATTGGGATAGCGCGTTTTCGGCTGGGATCGCCTCGACGGCGTGCCGCGCCCGGCGGCGGGGTGGCACCTCGTGGCCGTCGGACAACTCCAAGAACCTCTCGAAACTACGACCTTCTGCCACCCAGTCGACATCGTCGCCGGTCTTCACCGCGCCGATCTGCCAGATCTGTCGTGTCAGTGCTCCGCCGTCATCGATCTTGGCGCGGACAGAGGTCTCCAGATCGACCACGACAACGCGCACAGCGGCGTTCTTGTGCCCACGAGACGACTGCGCCTGATGCTCGGGCTCAGCGCTCGTGTTTACGGTCGAGGCCGAGATAGAGGGCTGCGGCTCGTGTGCGGCTCCAGGGGCTCTCAGCAGGGTGAAGCTGCCATCTGGCTCCACGAGCAGCTCACCAGCTTCGCTCGCTCGGCGCAGCATGGCCCGGGCCGCCTTGGGGACCGAGGGAACGTGCGCCTTGGCGAGAACGCCGCAAACGTCTTCCAGCCTTCCTCGCACCAGCCCCGCCTTGCGAAGCAGTCCCGTCAAGCGCGTCACCAAGTGGGTTCAGCCAGCCCTTCGTTCAGATTTGCAGGGGGTAACTGGTAAGTGACTCAAATGAACAGAGCGGCCATGAAAGAACGCATGAATCGTGACCGCGCAACTCACAACCGCGCCTGCCTTCCTCAAAGCACCGTCACTCGGTAGAGGTGGGTACACCTACGGTGGAACCGGGGTGTGTGCGAATGATCGTGAACCCTGTGCTGGTCGTTACCTTCAGTCGAAAGTGGTCAGTAAAAACCACCCGAATGGCCCATTTGGGCCTCAGGTTTGACGCGATTGCGCTAAGATCGTGTCTCGCGTGGCGTTGAGCGACATGTCCTGATCTGGGTCGTGGTTGGTCGGTTGTCGTTGCGGTGGTGCCCGACGAACTGTGCGCCTGAGCTGAGGCGTTGATCCCGAAGTTGAGGGCGCGTCCGCAGGATGGTGGTCCGGTGCTGGTGAACGACCGGACGGTGGTCGCCGCGATCGTCTACGTGCTGCCCAGCGGGTGTGGGTGGCGGGAGTTGCCGCCGTCATTGGGGCGAGCGTGCCGACCGCACACCGCCAGCTCACCGAACGGACCATGGCAGCGTCGTGACGACGGCTGCACCAGGCCGTGCTGGATGAGCTCGCCACCGATGGCGAGATCGACTGGCAGCGAGCGGACCTGGACGCCCAGCAGAGCTTTGTTAAGTGCTGTTGACCTGCGGTTGGGTGGTTGTGGGCCGTACAGGTTCGCGGCAGGTGCGACAGACGCCGGTCCAGGCCGCGAGTAAGTGCTGGAGTTCGCGCAGGGCGGCGTGGAGGATCAGACCTGCGCAAGGCTTGGGGTGCGACGCAGCCGGGTGCAGATGGCTTGCGCGACGGAGGCGAGGGTGACGTGGCGGTGCCAGCCCAGCCAGGGACATCCGTCGAAGTGGTCCAGGCCGAGGCCGTCTTGAGTTCGCGGTAGTGGTGTAAGCACCGTCACCGGTTCAAGTCGTCGAGCAGCAGTGCCAAGACCGCCTCTTCGTGCACCGCGACCTGGTGCTCGCGCATCGCCTCGGCCAGTCCGGGGCTCCACGGTGTGTCTGGTACCGGGCCGCCGAGCGGAAGACGAGCCGAAACGACCGCGTCGAGGTAGTCGCCGGCCGAGTAGCGCCATGGCCGCACGCCCCGGTCGAACAGGCGCTTGGCCATGCGAATACCTGCGACGTCGAAGTCGCCGTGGTACCTCACGGTGACGCCATCGGCGATGAGCCGGTCCAGCGCATACAGCGCCACGGTGGCGGGGTTGCCCGAGGTGCACAACAACGGCGTCGACGTGCCCGCCCGTGCTGCCGCCTGGAGGACCTGGGGGTTCTCGCAGGCGAACACGTCCTGCCCGGCGACCGCCCACGGGCGTTCCGCAGCGGCGCGCCACTCCTGCACCGTCACGTGGGTGACCAGACCGAGGTCGGCACGGGCACGCATTACCACCGACCACGGGTCGTCGCCCGGTGGGCGCACCGCCCACGTCAAACAGGGTGCCCGACACCGCGTCGGGGCTGACTCCCACCGCACTCCACAGGTCCCGGCGCGCGGCGGCGGTCGTAGGGAAGGGCGTCCCGGTCGCAGCGGCGAGCGCGCGGAGGACCACGGCGGCGGTCACCTGCCCGTTGTCCAGCGCGTGGGCGTCCCCGCACACGGCGCCGGCCAGTTCGGCGAGTTCGAAGGCCGACTCGACGGGAACCGCGTCCGCCACGGCGCCCGGCGTGCGGGTCACCAGCGGCACGATCCGGGCCAGTGTCCGCAACACCGCCGTCGCATGCCGGATCACGGTTTCGGCTTCGTCGCCCGCACGGATGAGCAGTCCTGTGCGGCGTAGTCCGTCCCGCCACGTGGGTACCCATGGCGCGGCGTCCAGTCCGGATTCGGCTACGACGCGCTCCCAGAACGCCCACAGGTCGACCTTCGTCACCTCACGCGCCCTGCTCGCCGCTTTCCGGTCCACGAGCGGGCTGCCGGTCAGTTCCGCGACCACGGTGATCAGCCCGTGGCCGATCGCCGAAGCCCTGAGCGCGGCATCCAGCTCGGCCAACCGGACCCTGCCCCGCCCTTGGGACACGGTGCGTCCGAGCAGCCCGGACAGGGTTTCGGCCGCCTGGTAGTCCAGGTCCACGACGATGACTCCGGTCGACGAGAGCCCGTTGCCCTCCAGGCGTTTTCGTACCAAGCGCCACAACGGCTCCAGACCGGCCAGGTAGTCGCGGGCCGGTGCCGGGATGTAATCGGCCACAGCTCAGCCCGTCGATCGCAGGTAGTGCCGGTTGCGGCCGTCCCAGTGCACGTGGGTGGCGGCTGCCGCGGTTCCCTCGGCTCGGCGGATCTCGTAGACGTCGACACTGGGAACCTGCGGGTAGGCACCCCACAGCGCGTGGCCGGTCATGCAGAAGTCGACGTCCATGCGTACGAGCAGGCCCATCAACTCGGCGATGGTCCGGTCGTCGACCTTGGCGAACGCGTCGTCGAGCAGGATCAGGCGCAGCGCGCTGCCCGTGTCGGGCAGGCCGGACAGGTACGCGTCTGCGGCGGCGAAGAGCGCGACGTAGGAGACGAAGCGGGTCTCGCCCTGGGAGAGCTTCGCCCGTCGGCTGATCTTGCGGACCTGCCCGGGTTCCGGGCCGGTGATCGACACCTCCACGCTGTGCCACTGCCGGTAGTCCAGTGCCGTGCGCAAGTGTTCGCCGTACCCAGCATCGGCGTCCTTCTCGAACCGCTCGTCGACGCGGTCCTTGAGGAGCCGGATGAGCTCGTCAGTGTGTTCCGCCGGGCGCACGGCGGCGCTGGCCGCGACCAGTTCGCGGATGCGCGCGATGGGACTGTCCTTGGGCTCGACCAGTTCCCAGCGCGGCCGCACGCCGATCCCGTGGCTGGTCCTGATGTTCGTGAGGCTGGTGTTCATCGCGCGCACCAGATCCTCTGCCTGGATCAGCCTGCGCCGGAGTTCCTCACCCACACCGCCGATGACGAAGTCGGTGAACACGCGGTGCTCGCGGTCGGTCAGCGCCGCTGCGGCGCCCGCGGCTTGCTCGCGCAGCCGCGCCGCGGCGACGGCCACGTGCTGTCGGCCCATCGCGTCGGTGAGGTCCACCAACCACATGCCTTCGTCGATGGTCTGGGTGAGGTCGAAGGTGTTGGCCAGATTGCCGCCGACCGCCCGCAGTGAACGCATCAGGCCGTTCTCGTCGATCGCCTGCCCCTTGCGGTCCAGCACTTGCTGCACGGTGGTGACGAGCCGCTCCACACCCGGACCCGTCGGTGCACCGGACGACGTGCACAGCGTGAGCAGATCCGCCGCCGCGGTCCCCGCAGCTGCATCCGCGATGCCGGGGAGGGCCACCTGCGCCGTGAGCCGCGCCAGGGCCTCACGGGTGTGTACAACGGCGTTGTCGGCTCGGGCTTTCGTGGACGTCACCGACTCTTCCGCCTTGTCGGCTTCCTTGTCCAACCGACGTTCTTTCTCTGACAGGGTGGCGACCGACGCGCGTACCCGTCGGTATTCGACTTCGGCTGCCTCCAACCGTTCGGTGACCTCGTCGGCTTCGGCTCCCAGCGAGTCGCGGAGGGTGGTGAACTTCCCGTGTTCGCCGTGCCACTCGGACCACGACTTGTGCGCGGCTGACTCGGCGTCCCGACGTAGGGCCGTGGCGTTGCCGACGGCCTTCAACGCACCCTGGTGCTCGTGGCAGCGTCGCCGGACCGAGTCGAGCCGATCGGCGAGACGGTCGCAGGTGTGCTTGGCCTGGTTCGCGCCCGCCTTGACCTCGTCGAGCTGCGCCCGGCCGGCCGGAAGCCCCAGGCGGGCGCAGCTTTCCTCGTGACCACGGCGATCAGCCGCCAACTGCTCCTGCTTGAGACGGGCGGCCTGGTGCGCCGCAGCCGCCGCGGCCTGCGACCTGCCGGCCTCCGCCGCTGCGGAACGCGCGACACTTCGCGTCCGGAGCAGGTCGTTCGTCCGTGGCGCGGTGCGTACGTGCCGGTCCAGGTCTTGGGTGACCTGGCTCAACCGCTTCCGCTCGTCGTCGCGTTCACCTGTCCGGCGGGTCAGTTCGTCGAGTTCCGCGGCGATGGCTTCGAGCCGCTCGGCCCGGGCCCGGGCGCGGGCGACGGCTCCGATGAAGCGCGGGTGGTCGACCCGGTGCTTGCCGCGCAGCGGGCCCGCGGCCCAGCTCCCGTCCACGTCGACCCACACGTGGTGCCCGGGACCGAACCCGATCCTGGAGAGGACCGAGGTGACGGCCTGCTCGGGCAGCAGACCGGCCGGGTCGGGCAGGAGCACGTCCCTGAGGGAACGGGGAGCGACTGCGGCCTCAGCGGTCAGCAGGATCTCGCCGTTGTCGGCTCGCACCGAACTGTCACCACTGACCGAGGCGGACAGCATCCCGGCTGACATCAGCGCGGCCTCGACGCCGGCTCGTTCGTGGTCGGCCAGCTCTGCGGAGAACTCGACCAGCCGCCACAGGGGCACCGCGCCGACGGGCGTGCCGCGCACCCATGGTGCGACGGGTGGCTCCGGGTCGCGTTGTGCGCGCAGCTCCGACTGCTCCAACCGCAGCTTGCGCGCGGCCTCGTCGTCCGCGCGTTGTTCCTGCTTCAGCTCGGCGAGCTGGTCGGCGACGGCGGCACGCGCGCGTACTGCGGCGTCGGTCGCAACGTGGCCCAGGGGAGCGAGGTCGTCGTCCGTGCGCTCGCCCACCATGGCGTCCGCGTCGACCAGGAGCGGCCCCACCGCGGTCTCCCGCCAGGAAACGTCACCGAAGAGCTTCCGGCTCTGCTCGCCGGAGGTCCACGTCCTCCACTCGGCGGCCAACGTCCTCGCGGTTCCGTCGCGTTCGTCCGCCGCGTCCTGAGCACGCTCGGCGTCCCCGATCGCACGGCTGCCGAGGTCCTCCGCGTGTTCCACCGCCTGCGTGACTTCTCGCGTGCGGGCGTCGAGCGCGGCGGCGTCCCGCTCGCGCCGGGCGGCCTCACCGGCCCGCCGATCTGCGGACCGACCGGTGTCGCGAACCACCCGCACCACCTCGTCCAGCTCGTCCGGGGTGACCACGAGCCGTTGGGGCGACGGCCGCTCGACCTCGTCCACCGCGCCGTCCAGCGAAACCCGGACCGTCTCGCTGCCGCCGGGTGGCGATTCGACGGACGCGTGGATCGCTGCCGGTAACGCCGTGGCCTGCAGCCGTGACGTGGCCAGTGCTTCGCGGACTCGGGACAACTCCGCATCGGCCCGTTCGACCTCGGCGCGAACGCCTTCGGCCGCGGTGTCAGCTGAGCGCACGGCCGCCGCCTCGTCCTCGCGACGACCGTGTGCCATCGCCGGGGTTGCGGAGGCGGTGCCGGCCAGAGCTTCGACGCTCTTGCCGAGTGTCCGGATGTCGAGCCCGGCTCGGTACGCGGGCAGTTCCTTGATGCCTTCGATGACGGATCGCAGCGTTCCCTCGCGCTCGCTGGCTGTGGCGAGTTCACCGCGCACGATCGTGTGCTGGTCGACGAGTCCGACGTGCGTGCGGACGGCGGTGTCGTGATCCCTCGCGAGTCGAGTCGAGTCGCTTCGGACGCCGCCTCGCGCGTCTTCTCCGCCGTGGCGAACAACGCGCCCGCCGTGTACCTCCGGTAGACGTCCAGGAAGGCGTCGATCTGCTCGACCGCCGACAGCAGGCGCCGTTGCTCCTCCCTGGAGTCAGCCAAGGCGTCCAGGCGCTCGCCCGCTTCGCGCAACGTCACCTCCGACAACGGGGGCAGGGCGTCGGACAGGATCTTGGGCAGGTTGCCCTCGTCGATGCGGTTGCCCATGTCCGGCGCGCGCAGGGTGTGCAGGAGCTGGATGAGACCCGCGTACCGCTCCTTGCCACTCGTTCCCGTCAGGCCGAAGACGTGGGACGCGATCCGCTCACGATGGGTGTCGGGCTTGTCGGTGATCCGGTCCGCGCCGATCTCCTGCGCCAGGTGTTCACGGGACAGCGGCTGTCGCCGCTCGTCCATCAGGTGCAGGTCGACGCCGACCCGCAGCGGCGTGGTGAAGTACCACGCCTTGGCCTCGCTGGTGCTGGTGGAGAAGCGCACGAGCGCTCCGACAGTCAGGTGCTCCTCCGCTCCACCCGTGTCGCGGCTCAACTCCAGCCAGAGGTAGCCGAGGCGGTTGGTCTGCCCCTGCGCCCCGTGGCGCATCAGGTCCTCCAGACGGACCTTGCCCGAGCCCGTGGCGTCCATCTTGCGGCGATCGGCGTCCAGCAGGAGGGGCAGCAGCATCTCAAGCGCGCGGCTCTTCCCGGAACCGTTGGTGCCGCGCAGGATCATCCGCCCGCCGGCGAACCGGAAGACCGTGTCGTAGTAGTGCCAGACGTTGACGATGCCCGCTCGCGCCATCCGCCAGCGATTCGGGTGGTGCTTGGGCTGCGCGGGGGCCAAGGTCTCCGCACCGGGCGATTCGGTCACGTGATCTCCATCAACTCGGGCGGTTCAACCGAACAAGGTCGGCGGCGGCTGGTCGCCGATCCTGCGCATCGCGCGCGTGCGCGCGGGGGCGCGGTGGGGCTCCGGTCGGTACCGGGCGGAGGCGGGGTGCAGGACCAGCCCGTCCTCGTCGGCGACCACGATGCTCACCGATTCCAGCAACAGCACCGCTTCCTGCATGAGCGATGACGGCTTCTCGACGTAGCTCTTCGCGAAGGCGCTGCCGTACTGCTCGATGATGAGGTCGATGTTCGCTTCGACGGCGCTCCACGGGACGCGGACACCGGGCACCGTACGACCCGCGACGGTCGCGGTGTCTCCCGCCGCCGGTCTGGACTCGTCGTTGAGGGCGTTCACGAAGAGGAGGGCCGCGTGCGCGACGGTCCCGGAGCCCGGGAACGCGACGTCGCTGACCGCCTCCTCGGGGTCGTAGGCGAGGACGCCCTCGGACCGCGCCTCGAGGACCAGACCGAACGACTCGTCGAGCACCCGGGCCACCTCTCGCCGCTCGCGGGACAGCACGTCCCGCTCGGCTTCCGTGAGATCCTCACGGCGTACCAGCGGGTTCTCCACCAGCTTGCGCCGGAGGCTGCGGCGCGGTTGTTCCGGCTCCAGCGGGTCGGCCTGCGCGCCGTCGAGCAGGGCGACCGGCGAGTCGAACCCGGACAGCGCCCTGGACAGGAGGTGGGGGAGCAGGGGGCGGTGGATGTCGAGCAGAGCTTCCTCTTGCCGTGTCTCCCATCCCGCCACGGAACCATCGGTCTCCGTGAGCACGCCCCAGTCGACCAGTACGTCTACGGCCCGCACGAGATCGCGCGACGCACCGAGGTCGTCGCCCAGCGTTATCTCCGCCGTCACAGCGTCCGCGCGGACCTGCTCGACCAGAACGCTCATGAGCACCTGGTCGCTGATGTGCGGTGCCAGCAGGCTCGCGCACACCAGTGCAAGGTAGGAGTACGTGCGGGCGGTGAACCGCCTGTCGTTGCGCGTGAACGCGGGCCGTGGAACGGTGTCGGCACTCAGCGGCGCCTTGAGCAGGCGCGCGAAGGTCGACTCGACGACGAGTTGGTACCCGAGCACGGTGGTGAACATGCGCTTGAGCTGCGGTGAGTGCTTGCGCACCAGCGCCAGCTGCTCTGGGTGGCGCGCGGCGGTAAGCACCGGCTGCATCAGCAGCGCCCTCGCGGCGAGCCTGCGTTCGTGCGCCTTGTGCTCCTCGGTGCCGGCGGACTCCGGGCTCATGCGGTTCTCCCGGTTCGGTCCGTGAGGTAGGTGGTGTACCTCCGCGCGACCAAGCGGAGTTCGTGCACCACCAGGTCCCCGTCCTCGGAGTGGACCAGGGTCCGGGCGCCGGTCGCGGGCTCGGCGATGACCTCCAGGTCCAGGTCGGTGTCGGCCTCGAAGGCGACGCCGGTGTGGTCCTGGTTCTTGGCGAGCAGCCCTCCCAGCAGCGCGAGGAGCAGTTCCCTGGCCGCGGGGCTGACCTTGACGCCGTCCAGCGCGCCAGCGGCGACCAGTTCGTCGGCGGCGACCCGTCGAGCCCTCGCCTCGACCTCCGCATCATGCAGGAGCCGCTCCTGGTCCAGTCGGGGATCGGGCACCGACGAGGTCCGTCCGCGCGCCGCGCGGTCACCACGATCACGCAGGCTGACCGGCACGTCGATGGGGGTGGCGTCCCACCACGAGGTGTTCACCCCGTCCCGGACGCCTTGCTCTTCCGGGCCGAAGAACAGGTGGCGGGCCGGGTAGGAACCGAACGTCGCCGCGTAGAGCCGGTGGGCGGTGTCGTCGTCCACCTTGGCGAACCAGGACGCCAACGTGAGCAGGTCAGCTCGCCTGCTGACCCCCGTGCCCGCCGCCGCGAGCATCCGCCTGGCGTTGGTCAACAGCTGGCGCAGCGCTTGGTCCGCCGCCGCCCGCAGTGTGTCCGGCCCCGAATGCCCGTCCGTCTCGTGGTACCAGGCGTGCAGGCGTTCCCAGTCCTCACGGTGGCGACCGGGCAACCGGTCGGCCGGCGTGCCGTCGGGCATGATCAGTGTCGGCAGGCTGTCCAGCACCTCCACGACCCGGTCGAACAGCGGACGAAGTCGGTCGCAGCGAGTGGCGATCACCGGGGCGTGGCGCGACACGTCAGCCGTGATCAGGTCGACGTAGTCGAGCAGCAACTCCTTGAAGTGCCGGTACTCCTCACCGGCCAGGTCGTAGCGGGAGAGCACCGCGTTGAGGTAGGCGTAGAAGTCGCGGACGCTTTCGTTGAACAATCGCTGGTTGTTGAAGACCGTGGTCACGTCGCCGGCCAGCGCCTCTGCATCCGGGTCCGGCTCGCCGATGCGCTTGATGATGCGGTCGAGGACGAGGACGGTGGCGCCGAGCAGCTCGCGTGCCACCTCCTGCGCCCCGTCACCGGCCGCGAGGACCGCCTCGGCGTCCCGGTGCACCCTGCCGCCCAGCTTCGAAGCCTGAAAGCGGCTGCGCGACCTGAGGAAGTCCCGGACCGTGGGCACGCGGGCGTCGCGCACGCCGCGAACGAGGTTGCCCCAACCTTCGAGCTTCTCGCAACGGTCGGTCACCTCGTCCACGGACAGCACGACCCCGCGCTCGGCGAGCTGCTGCGCCACCTCCGCCGCAGACAGGTCGGCCAGCAGGGGACCGGCGAAGATGTTCATGATCGATCGGTACTCGAACGCCGAAGACGTGGTCAGGTAGACGAACAACTTCCCCCGACCTGCGGGTTCCCCCGAATCGCCACCGTCAACTCGCATCGTGTGGGTGCCCTCCTCGAAAGGGACATCGCTTCGCGCGCAGCTCGTGTAACACAACACCGCAGCGGGGCCGCCCACCCGGAGACGCCAACTTGCCATCCCGCTTCAGCGGATTCGCGGTGAGCCCTTTCCGAGCTCAAGGTCCTGGGCAGGTAATGTGCTCACCGGGCCGAAAGCGGCACCCGTGACGTGGCGAATGGTGAGGCAGCGCGCAGCACGAGCGTCGGCCGATCAGAGTTCCTCGTTGTCCTCCTGCCAGTGCTTGAGCCTGATTACGAGGTCTTCGCGGCTGTACTCGGCGAAGAAGCGCTCCAGGTATCTCGCCAGGCTGGTCCGCACGGCCGGATCATGTGCGGCCAGCATGTCGTCGACAAGCCGCCCCGGAGAGTCGGGAGTGTCCTTGGGCGCGAGTACCTCCCGCGCCTTGTCGAAGGCGCGCGCGACATCCTCCAGCCGCTCCGGTTCGGCCTGGTGGTCGAGGAACCACCAGGCCGTCGCGCGAAGCGGGTCGAGAAGCCGTGAGCGCATCTGCTCAGCCTGCTGCGCTCGTCGCTCGTCCTGCCAGGAGGCGGCGAACCAGCGTCGGTCCGCCTCCTCACGGGCCGCCACCGCCGCGACGAGTTCAGCGTCGACGTCGACCGACGTGCAATGGCCACGGGCGAGCACGCCGGTGCCAGGTACGTGATGCCACCCGTTCAGCGCCGTGCTCAACGCGCCCCGCAACCTGTCCGCAGCGGTCAACGCGTACTGACCGCTCAGCCTCTCCGCACGGCGGGCGACACCCTCGTTCGCGATGTCCAGCAACGCGGGTGGGGGTGGGTCCTCCGGGCACTTGGCCTCCACGACGAGGGTGACATGGAAGGGCAGAGGCTTGTCGGCGCTGGGCAGTGACATGGTCACCTCGCCCGACGTGACCATGTCGTCGCCCTTGTCCGGCACCCACTCTTCTCTTTTCTCCGACGCACGCCGCCACAAATCCCGCATGCCCACGAGCATCCTTTATTCAGGTACCAAGATGTCGATCTCGTCCAGCCGACCGAACAACCGGTCGGCGATGGCGACCCACACGTCGTTCCCCGTCTCGCGCCCGTGTCGCAACGCTCTCCAGCCCGCGTGGTGAACCCGGCCGATGGACTTCAGTTCGCCGTCGGTGGCCAAGATGAGGGGTTCCACCATGCGGCCCCACTGCTCGAACGGCGCCTCGGCGGCCGTGCGCAGCCAGTCCCCGATCGCCGGGTACAAGCTCTCCACGGGCATCACATCGAGGGCCTGCCGCCAGAAGTCGACCAGGACGTCGAGGTCCCCGTCTTCCTCGTCCTGCGCCAGCACAACGGCGGTGCTCTCAACCAGGAGACGTAGTCTGGCCGGTCCGGCGTGGTCGGACCACTCCGCCACATGCCGCAGGAAACTGGCGGTGCCAAGGCCGGCGCCGATCAGCAGCGTGGCTTTCCGGGTGGCTTCCCACACGCGGGGGTTCTCCGAATCCGCCAGGTACTTGAGCCTGGTGAGCGCGATGCGGGGGAAGGACTCACCGATACCGGCGCACACCTGGGCCGTCAGCAACTGCAGGTCCGGCTTGGCCGCCTTCGACCAGTCGAGGAGCCTTTGCCGGACCCTCGTGCCCGCCGCCGGGTCCATCGCCGTGGTCGTCAGCAGCCGTACGGCGATCGACCGACGGTAGCGGGCCTTCCAGTGATCGGACACCTCGTCGCCGTCGGGCTCCGCGCCCGGCGTGGCCTTGGCCCAGCTCTCCGCCAGCTTCAGCACCGCATCCACGCCGCCGCAACCGGCGAGTTCGGCACACCGGTCCGCGAAGCGCTCCAACTCGTCGCGTGTCAGGTCGAAGTTGCGGCGGGGCAGCGCGCTGATCCACTTCAGCAGCGTGTCCTGGAGGCCCCGGTGCTCTTGCCAAAAGTGCCGGAACACCTCCGCTCCCGAACCGGGTGGTTGGAATCGACGGGTTTCGAAGTCGAACGACTTGTATTCCAGGGCGGACAACCTGGCATAGGGACTGGGGGTCAGCAGTGGCGGAGTCTTCTTGGGCTTGGTCCCGTTACAATCCAGCAGAAGGTCGGCGGCGTACACGATGTGCCACGGCGCGGCACCCTCCAGCAGGGCCGCGGCCAACAGCAGGGCGAGCCACTCCTCAGCACTGTCCGTCTGCTTGGCTCGGATGATCTCCCGCAAGGGCGGTCCACCCTGCTCCTGCCGATCGCGCAACACCTCCCGCAGGGCGTGCCTTGGTTCTTCCCCCTCGCGGACCCTGTCGGACACCGCGTCCGTGACGTCCTTGACCGCCGGCGGCCACAAGTCACGCAAGTAGTCGGCGAGTTCCGGGACGCCTGAGATCAGTTCGGCGGCGTCATCACCGAGATGCCGGGTGAACACCTCAACGGGCTCCGGGCGTTCCAACCGGTGCATCCGACCGTGCAGGAACTCGCCAAACTCGCGCGCACGGTCGATCGCGAAGATGAGGATGAGGTAGCTGCGGTGGGACACGAATTGCTTGCCGAGCTCCACCAGGCCAAGGCGTACCGCTTGGAGTTCGTCATGTGGCGTACTGCGAAGGTCCACGACAACCACGGCAGGTTCGTCCTCGACCAGCAGGTCGTCATCACTCAGCCGATCGATGAGTTCCTCACGGACGACCAGTTCAGGACGGGACTTCTGCAGTTCGTACCCCAGTCGCAAACCCGCGACGAACTGGCCGCCCCTGCGCTCGTTCGCCGTCAGGAGCAGCACCTGCTCACGACGCAGGATGCCGAACGCCGACTCGGCACCTTCCGGTGCGCTGAGAAGACCCGGTGGCGGCACGAACCGGCTGGCCAGGTGTTCGAGAGCAGCGTGGTCCTGAAGGCCGCGTCCGCTGCGCTTTCTGGGTCGTGCTTCCACCAGTTCGGCGAACTGGTCGCCGAAGATGACGTTCCTGATCGTTACTACGGGCTTGACGACGTCCCGCAACGCGGTGTCGTTGCTGTTCCCCTCGACCTCGACCACAGGACGGTGTGCAACATCGTCTGCGACCGGACGGGGTCCATCGCGGACAGCCTCGGGCGGTTCGGGTACTACTGCGACCGGTTCCGGCCAGAAGCGGTCGGCCTCTGGCACCGGTGGACGCGAAGGAGGATCGAGGACGTTGAACTCATCGACATCGTACTGGTCCACCACCGTCACCGCGCTTCCTGATCGATGCCGCCACCGATGCGGCGACCGCTGGACGGGCCGAAGTTGGCATCGTGCCCGGCGCGGAATCTGCCCGAGAACTCCTGTTTGCCCGACGACTGGTCCACGTTACCCCCCGGCTGTAGTGTTGTTATTCCCCGTCACCTCGATGTTCTTGGTGATATCTCGTGCCGAGTTTTGATGGATCCCGCCACGTACATCACGCGCTTGGACCACGTCAGACGCAGGTCCACTCACGTGATTGGAGACGCGGTTCTCGACTCCTTCTGATCGCGCCTCCACACGATCCTCGTCAACTGGGGGTTTCTCCGGCTGACGGCCCAGCAAGCCGTGCCGGAGTAGATCGCCGGAGGGCGCGGGCACGCGCAGGTATCCCCTTCCCGAGTACTCCTTGGCCGTCACGTCCAGCGGCGCCTCGACGAACTCGCTCGGTCGACGGGCCGTGGCCCCCGCCTCGACCACGTCTTCCATGACGGAGCGGGACAGCACCGAGGCGACAAAGGTGGCCTCGGGGTCGGAATTGTCCAGCAGCGCCCGGACGGCGGCCGCATCGACCATGCGGTTCGCATCGACCATGACGCGGCCCGAAGGTGAGTCCGCCAGCAGGCTGTCGAACGACGCCACCGGGCCCAGATGCAGGCTGGTGCGCACGCGGAGTTCGACGCCGACCGCTCGGAACTGTCCGGATTGACGCCGCAACTCGCCCTGCAGGGCGTCGAAGAACCGGTCTACGACCAGACCGACCAGGTCCCGGGCGAATCCGACGACGTAACCGTCACCGCGGAACGCCCTGAACTGGTGTTGCTCCCACAACGAGGCGAGGTCTGTACGCTCCGTGACCTTCCGAAGGATCTCGGGCAGCCTCTCTACGATGATCCGCTGCTGGGCGTTGTTGTGCTTGCTGAAGTGCCGGACATCAACCACCAGCATGCCGACGTACTCGTCGGCCGAACTGGGGCTCCCCGCGAGTTCCGAACTCACTGATCTTCCTCCATGCCCATACCCGCCTGACGGGAGGACAGCCTGCCCCTCGCAGCCGTTCTGTTCTGTCCATAACTGGACACACCGGTGCCTATTAGCGCTGGGACGTTCACGACCTCCAGACCGCCCCGAATGGTCCGCACGAGGCCAGCGGCCTTCCACTCCCTGAGCACTGGGGTTACCGCAGAGCGCACCAGGCCGAGCGCAGCGGCCAGTTCGTCCTGAGACATCGCAACGGTGGTGGGTGACGGGTGGTCCGGGCCCGCCGCATCGATGATCGTCGTGATCAGCGAAATGAGCCGCGAGGCAGTGGTGCGGTGGGCGAGCTGCCACGCGTGAGGCGCACTCTCACGCAGCTTCCCCATGATGTAGCCGTCCAACTGGGGCCCAAGTCTGAGACCTCGCACGAGCTCGACGAACCTCCGCTTGGGCAGTCTGCACGTCATGCCCCGTTCGATTGCCTGGACAGTGGCCGCATGGGGCAGCCCGTCCTGGGCGGATAGCTCACCAACCACATCGCCGGGGCCGCGGATGGCCAGCACGATCTCTGCGCCATCCGGCTCCGCGTACACCACCTTCAACCGACCGAACAGCGACAGCAGCACCCATCCGCCGTTTTCCCCCTGGCGCAGCAATCTGTCCTTCGCGCCGTGGTGCACCGAGGTGCCGTGCCGCACAAGTTCAGCCCAGGCGCTATCCGGTACGAGGGCACGAAAGCCGCGTGGTCGGCGGAGCTGGCGCGACTCGGTCACCAGCCTCTTTGTAGTGGTTCGTCGAGCCCAACGCCGAGTGCCGCGCCTCAATGTCACTCGAACAGCAGCATCAGCTGCGTCGGGAAGCCGGTTCAGACATGAGTGAGCCTCGTTTTGGTCGCCGGGGCTCAAGGTGACGACATGATGGCGGCTATGGAGGTTGTAGAAGTACGAGGCGAGAGGCGGCACAGTTTGAGTCGAGCCTCCCACCACGGGTAAGTCTCAGCCCCTGCTGACCGCAGTTGCGAGAACAACCCAGCCGGACCCTGTACCTGCCGATAACCTCATCCATGCAGGTAGAGAGCGTATGAAGCTCAAGATCTCGAAGCGCTCACGGGCGGGGTTGCCATCCGCCGTAACGTCGACCAGCGCGGCACGACGACCGGCTGTGCTGCTTCGACTGGCCTACCTGGGCGTGGCCAACGCCTTCGTGTTGCTGCGCCTGCTGCCCATGAGCGACTGGGACAAGGACGTGGAGATCTCGGCGCTGCGGCACCAGATCACCGTCCTGGAACGCCAACTGGGCGGGGACCGTCCGTGGTTCTTTCCCGGCGACCGGGCGTTCCTCGCGGCACTGCTGCACCGACTTCCCGTCGACACGCTTCGCCAGCTCCGACTGCTGGTCCGTCCGGAGACGGTGCTGCGGTGGCACCGAGACCTCATCGCACGCCGCCACGCAGCCAGATCCCGTCCCAAGCGTCCCGGCCGACCACGAACCATCCGCTCGATCCGGCTACTGGTGCTGCGCCTGGCACGCGAGAACTCCGCCTGGGGGTACCGACGCATCCACGGCGAACTCCTCGTGCTCGGCATCAAGGTCGCAGCCTCCACGGTGTGGCAAATCCTCAAGGACGCCGGAATCGACCCGGCTGCCAAGCGCACCTCGACGACCTGGTCGGCCTTCCTTCGCTCCCAGGCCGACGCGCTACTGGCCTGCGACTTCTTCGAGACATCCACCCTGATCGGCACCCGCCAGTACGTACTCGCGGTCATCGAACACGCCAGCCGCCGGATCCGCATCCTGGGCGCCACCACCCACCTGACCGCCGCCTGGGTCACCCAAGCCGCCAGGAACCTCGCCATGGACCTCGAAGACGCGGGCAGCTCTATGCGGTACCTGATCCGCGACCGGGACGGGAAGTACCCAGCGCTGTTCGACGCCGTCCTCGCCGACGCGGGGATCCAGGTCGTCTTCACCGGTGTCCGGATACCGCGGATGAACGCGATCATGGAGCGCTGGATCCGCAGTTGCCGCCGTGAACTCCTCGACCGAACGCTGATCTGGAACCAACGGCACCTGCTCCACGCCCTGCGCGAGTACGAGCACTTCTACAACACCCACCGGCCTCACCAAGGCATCGCCAAACGCCCGACCACTACATGCGCTACCACAGTCAGTCACCGATCAAGCAGCCGTAACCCGACTCGACATCCGTCGACGGCAGCGGCTTGGCGGCATCCTCAACGAGTATCACCACGCCGCCTGACCTGCACGGACGATATTTTCGGCAAGCACAGGGTTGTCCCTGCCACGGTGCGAACAAGGAATCCGTCCGGATAGCAGGGGGCGTCCCGGACCGTGCAGCGGAGCCGGTCGAGCACACGCCACCCCTAGGGCGCCGCGGCTCCCGCTCCGCTGCCACGCAATGGCCGCGTGCGCCGCCTGCAGCCAGCCCATCACCCCGGCAACCTGCAACCTCGCAGGCACCGCCTCATGAAGTCCCATCCAAGACCCTGGCCCCGCGCGCCGCCGCACTGCCGTGTCCGACCCGCAACCGAGCTACCTTGCCGGCAACGTTCGGGGTCAGGTCGCTTCAGGCAGGTCGAAGGCGACGGCGGTCTTGCCGCCGGGCTCGATCCCGTACCTGCGCAGTCGAGCGGCTTCCGCGCCGCGGCCGGTCGCGTCGAGCAAGTCGATCAGTTGAGGCATCCCGTCCGGCTCGGCGATGCCCATCATCGTGGAGGTATCGGTGGTTGCTTCGACCAGCCAGCGCAGCAGCAGTTCAGCCTCGTCGTGCCTCCCGAGGAGCACGAGCGCCTCGGCGAGCCGTCCGGTGGCCGACCAGTTCCCCTTGTCGTGCTGTGCGCGCAGTGGCGGCTCGGCGTCGGCGACGCGGCCGAGTGCACGGCACTTGTCGAGGATCAGCCGCTCGGCCATGAGGTCCTCGGCGGCGCTGCGCTGGAACCACGTGATCGCCTCGTCGAGATCGCCGTGCCGCACGAGGAACTCGCCGAGGTGCCACATCAACGGGGTGGCGCCCGCCTCGGCGTGCCGCCGCAGCAGTTCCTCCGCACCGTTCCGGTCGCCTCGCCGCTGCAACGCGGCGGCCAGTTTCGACACGGCGAGCGGATCGCCGGTCTCGCCGTGCGCCCGGATCCAGTGGAACGCCTCCTCGGTTTCCCCTTGCGCGGTCAGCAGTTGCGCCAGGCGCCACATGGCGCCCAGGTTCCCGGCCTCCGCTTGGGAGGTCAGCACTTGTTTGGCCTCATCCGTGCGGTAGGCGTCCTGCAGCGCGTCCGCCAGCCGCAGAACCGGTTCGGACTCTCCCGCTTCGGCCGCGCGACGTGCCCAGAGCAGGGCCTCTTCGACGTGCGTGGCCATCAGCCTGTCCGCAAGCACCATCATCGCTCCGCGGTCGCCGGCCACGGAGCGATCTCGCAGGTCGTCTTCGTCCTCCGCAAGGTCGTGCCAGAGCCAGAGAGAATCCAGGCGCAGCGGCGGGTCGAGGCCGTCCGCACGGGCGTGCCACGCGGCAGACTCGGTTGTCGCGCCTCGACGTTCGTGCAGCCACCCCAGCAGTCGCATCGCCCTCGCCGTCCCCGAGACCGCGGCACGGCCGTCCGACGCCACGCGCAGGGCACGATCGGCCAGCCGTGCGGCTAACGAGTAGAGGCCCCGCTGCTGTGCCTGCTCGGCCAGGGCCACGAGGTGGTCGACGTCGGTCGTGTGCTCGACCAACGCGTCCCACAGCCCGGCCGGGCAGCGTTCACGTTCTCGGTCCCGCGTCCCCTGCTGGCAAAGGTAGTCGTGCAGCTTGTACAGCGGTGCGCGGTCGGTCCCAGTGCGGTGTCGGATCAGCGGTCCCGGCGCGCCTTTGCACGGGCGGGTTGCGTAGTCCAACGTGCGTTCCAGCCAGTCTTCGCCCAACTGGTCGACCTCGACGTCGTTGAGGTACGCCAGGGCGCCTTGTGACAGGAGCTGCGCCGACAGGGCTTCTGGATACCCGAGGCGCCAGGCGTCCACCGCCGTCCGCAACACGGCCTCAGCCGCGCGTGGCGCCGTGCGCCACCGGTCGAGCAGTTCCGGCGCGCCTGCCAGGGACTGGGTGACCTGCCGGCCCGCGGCGTGCTGCCTGGCCCACGCCAACCGCGGGTCGGCCTTCGCGGCCTGCGCGAGGGCTGGCAGATCCACGTCCTCGAACATGTCGGGCACGCGAATGACATGTCCCGCAAGCAACGCGGTCGTCTGCGAGCCGGGTTCCCGCGTGAGGTCGTTGTGGTGCTCGCGCCACAGCGTGCCCAGCACCAGCACCGGCGCCCGACGAGGATCACTCAGCAGGGCGCGCAGCATCCCGACCACCCGCTCACCCCGATCCCCGCTCGCGCCCAGGTACTCCTGGGTCTCGTTCAGCCACACGACCGTGCGCGGCCCCACCCGGTCCAGACCGGCCAGCGCCGCTTGCGCACGGGTGGGCGACTGCGGGTGCCACAAACGCCACCCGCCCGCCGCGCGCAGCGGCGCCAACGCCTCCCAGCAGGCGCGGGTCTTGCCCGCCGCCGAACCCGCCGTGAGCACGGCAATCGCGCTCCGGCCTCCTACGGCCTGCTCGACCACCTCGCGGAGCTGCTCGTCGTGGGCACGCGGCACGTAGACCGGCAACCCGGGCAACTGCCCCTCGTCGAGCGTGATCGACCGGTGCACCTCCACCGCGTACGGGTCCACCACCTGCTCCAGCGGCACCCCCACCGGACCGCTCGGCGGGACCGCGGTCAGGTACACGTCGCCCGCGGCTTGCACCACCACCGAACCACCGGAAGCCGCGGCGTTCTGCGTGATGCCGGGAGTGGCCAGGTCCTCGTGATCGTCCTTACGCCCGCGCATCGCGCCATCCTCCCAGCGGGAACCAGA
The DNA here is from genome assembly GCF_001280085.1 of Saccharothrix sp. NRRL B-16348. Lineage (GTDB taxonomy): Bacteria > Actinomycetota > Actinomycetes > Mycobacteriales > Pseudonocardiaceae > Actinosynnema. Next base: position 39,203 of record NZ_LGED01000234.1, read on the forward strand.
CCCGCTCCACCCGTCAAGGACGGTGGCAGCGGGGACCTTGCCAGTACTCCCGGTGTGGCATCACGCGCTCGCGCCCGCGACGGCCGCTGCGGACGACCAACGCGACCACGCCGCCATCCAGTACGACGAGCCGACGAATGAAGGCCAACGCCAAACCCGGCCATTGCAGGTTCACCTCGGCGATGCCGAGGGCGGTGATCATGCGGTGCTCCGAATGGTGTGGAAAACGTCTCCCAGCGAGGCGTGGTGGGCGCGGAGGCATGTCAGGCGCAGGCCGTCGCGGCGGGCTCAGGTGAGGTTTGACCACGGGAGTATCCCATGGTCAAACCTCACCTGGCATGACGACGCGCCCACTACGCCGGACGACGAGAGGAGAACGTCCTGTCATGCCGCACCCGTCGGGCAGGGGGACCAACGTCTTCCGCTACTGCCGATTCCAGGACGTGAGGCCACGGTGTCGGCCGACCTGCCGTGCTCGCTGGATCGGCGCCGCTGGCGGCTCACGAGGACCATTGGGCATCGTTTTTCAGATGGAGTGGCGGAACCGGTGGCATCAGGAAACGTCGGGCTTGGTCGCGGCGTCGACTTCCGCTATGACGACTGCGAGCGCCTCGGGCACCATCTTGACCAGTTCCCGGATTGACAGGTGCCAGTGGGCGATCCTCAAGGCTCTGGCGGTCGCGCGTGCGCGCCGGTGCGGTTCCTGGCTTGCGGTCAGAGTCAGGAAGGCCAGCGCTTGTTGTTCTGGGGTGGTGGAGGGGTCGATGGATTCGGCGATGGCGTTGGCGCGGTCGAGGTCGCTGGCCCTGACTGCTGCCTCGGCCACCGACACCAGCACGCTCGCCCGTGTGTAGGGGTTGTCGATGGAGTCGGCGGCCGCCTCGGCGCGAGTGATCAAGGAGCGTCCTCGATCGTGATGACCGGTGTCGACTGCGGCTTCGGCCACCGACGCCAGGGCGCGTGCCTCGTGGGCGCCGATGATGGAGTCGGCGATTCCCTCGGCACGTGCGATGTACGAGCCGGCTCGGCGGGAATCACCGGTCTTGGCAACGACTTTGGCCAGCAACGCCAGGGTGCGGACAGCCCGCTCATGCTCGAACGGGTCGACGCGGATGTGGTCGATGCGAATGGAGTCGGCGACGGTCTCGGCACGCTCGACCAGATCGCCGGCCCGCTTGGAAGTACCGTCCCGGGCTACGAAGTCACTCATCGCCACCAGCACCTTCGCCTGCTCCTCGTGGGTGCAGCGAACAGAGTCGGCGATGCGTGTGGCGCGCCTGAGGTTGCCGGACTTGGCCGCGGCTTCGGCTCGGCCGAGTTCGACCGCGTTGGCCGCCGAGTCGATGGAGGATCCGAGTGACCTCGCCCGCTGGAAGTCGTTTCTCTCGGCGCGGCGGGCCATGGTCGCGGCACGTCCGAGCAGTTCTCGGGCTTGATCGAAACTGCCGGCTCTGGCTGTGGCATCACCTGTTCTCATCAGCGCCCACGCCTGCACGTAGGGGTCGGCGATGAACTTGATGACGGCGTCAGCGCGGGTGGGGTCACCGGCCACGGCTGCGACCTCGGCGGCGGAAGCCAGCGCGCCACTCCGGTCCTCGGCACCGCTGATGGAGCGCGCGATGGCCTCGGCACGTGCGACTAACAAGCGTGCCCCATCGAGGTCGCCGGCTTCGACCGCGGCTTCAGTCACCGACCTCAGTCCGGACAGGAGTTCCCGCTGGCCCATCAGGTCGGGGGTCCGGGAAACGGTCTCGGCGCGCAGGATCAAGGCGCGCGCTCGCTCGACATCGCCGGCCCTGGCTACGACTTCAGCCACGGACGCGAGTGCCCATGCCTGCTGCGCGAGCACCACGATCGAACGGATGATGGCGTCCGCCCGGTCAAGATCGCCGATCCTGGCGGCCGTTTCGGCTACCGCCACCAGTACCCGCGCCTGTTGATCGGCCATGAGGCTCGAACGGGTATCGATGGCGCGCGCGTTGGCTTCGGCCCGGTCGATCAGCCTGCCCGCCAAGTCTCGATCACGGGCCTTGCCTGCGGCTTCTGCCACGGAACACAGACCCCACGCCTGCTGCTCCAACCCGTCAATAGAGTCGGCGATGTCGTGGGCGCGGGCGATCAACGTGGCCACTCCGGCGATGTCACCGGCCTCGGCGACGATTCCTGCCGCCGACGCCAGTGCTCTTGTCCGCCAGTAGGGAGCCGTGATGGAGTTGGCGGTGATCTCGGTGCGCTGAACGTCGCCGGTCCTGGCCACTGCTTCGGTCACCGACATCAGGGCTTTGTCCCTGTCTTCGTACTCAGCCGTGATGGCGCGTGCCAGAGCCTCGGCGCGATCTATCCCACTGACCTCGGCTGTCGCTTCGACCAGCAACACCAGGGCACTCGACGCAGAATTGACGTCGGTGATCGAGCGGGCGACGGCCTCCGCCTGGTCGATCAGCGTGGCGGCCCGCTCGGGTTGACCAGCCTTGGCGGCAACTGCTGCTACTGCCCCCAGTGTCAACGCCTTCGACCTCAAGTCGTCGATCAAGGCGCCGATGGCCTGGGCGTCGTCGATCAAGGTGGTGGTTCGCTCGGGTGCACCGGCTTGGACAGCGGCTTCGGCCACCCACACCAAAGCTTTTGCCCGTACCCACGGTGTGCAGATGGACCGCGCGATGGTCTCGGCGCGATCGAGGTGGCCTGTCCGGGCAGTCGCCTTGGTGACCGATGGCAGGACCTCCGCCTGCCGTTCCCAGCCATGCCGGTCGAGGTGGGAACGAGCGGAGGCCTCGGCCCGGTCAATATCCCCCAACAGCGCCCATACCGGAGGAAGGTTGAGAGGGGTGTTGTGGTTCTGGGCGGCCAGGCGATCGCGGTGGATGGCAAGCCTGACCATCGCGACCAGGTCGGGATTGTCCTGAGCGACGATCACATCCTGCGCGGTGGTGATCTCGGTCAACGCGGCGGTGTCGGCGCCGAAGAGGTCACGCATACGTCCCTGGCGGGCGAGATCGGTCGCGCACTCGGCCATGCGCGGCAGGTCACCGACGTCCTCCAGCATCCGGAAGAAGCTCCGGAACAGGTACTCCGGTGTCTGCGACGGCCATCCCAGTCGGCGGTATTCCTCAGCCCCGGCGAATATCCGGCGACGATGGTCGTCCAGTTCCTCGCTCATCAGGGTTCGGGCCAGTCTTCGCAGGTCCGCATGCGCCAGATCGTATTCGCTGTCGCTGTCGGGCGTTGTCGCGCCGTCCGTGCCCAAGCGGTGCAGCACCCGACCGCTCACCGTTGCAAGGCGCCGCTTGATTTTCCGCTCGCTCTTGTGTGTCAGTGCAGCCAGGCACCGGATGCTCAGACCGGTTCCGGCGGCCACGATCAGCCCCAGCAGCCGACGCGAAAGTGCGGTGTCGTCGAGCATGTCGGTGAGGTCTTGCTCCGCTCTTTGCTGGATGACCGCGGCATGATCGGAAGGCACCAGCTCCCGGGCGACGCCGGGGTCCCGGAGCGGGTGGCACTTGGGCACGTCGACAGGCGGGTCAGGGCGCCCCGAGGCGATCACGCGCATTCCGTCCGGTGGTCGTTCGGGGAGTAGCGAGGCGATGCTGGGTCTACGTCTGGGCCGGCTCCTGTTGGCGAAGTAGTCCTCATCGAGCCCGTCTACCACGAGGACAAGACGCCGATCTTCCTCACCGCACTTCCGCGCGGCACTGTGCAGCATTGAATCAAGGTCGGCACGCGACGGGTGCGGTGGCGGAGCCTCGCCCAGGACGACACCGAGCTGCTGGGTCACGACGCGGAGAAAGTCCTGGTAGTCGTCCTGGGCGCCGGCTCTGACGAAGAAGGCGATCAACGTCACCTCCTCTGGATCGGGCGGTGCCAGTACGAACGCCGCTAGTAGCGCGGTCTTCCCCGCCCATGCGGTGCCGCGCCAGTAGGAGTACGACTCACCGGATGGTCGAAGGCAGAAATCTCTGAGCTCGGCCAGCTCGGCGTCGCGACCCTTGAGCACGGGCGCCGCGAACCTACTGACCGTGTGGGTGTAGTCGAGCACATGCTGCGGGGCCGGGCGGATGACCGGGTCATCGCTGGCCTCGGCCTCGCGCATGCCGACCGGCGGTGTCGGCGGCTTGTTCACCGACATGTCGCTTGCCCTGACCCGGTTCCGCGCGTCCACCCACGGTTGAAGGTCGCTCTCGCCGCACGCCTGCACGAACGACCGCACAGTGGACGGCCTGGGGAAGCTCTGCCCTGTGGCCATCCTCTGCAACGTCGACGTCGAGCTGCCGCACCGCTCAGCCAACACGTGGTAGCTCAGGCCGGATCCGTGGTACAGCTGCCACATCGCTGCATTCCACACATCCCTGGTGTGGATCCGGTGGGGATCGATCATCCCTCTGCTACCTCCACTGCCTGCTACCGAAACCGTCACCCTGCCGTGCCTTCGGTTTCATGACAAGACCCATTGACCGCGACATGCGGTTTCGTACGGTTACGCCAACGCTGCTGCGACCGAACACCAATTGGATGCACGATGCTGGTGCCTGACACGCAGAAAGGAGCACCGGTGACGAGCACCGCCACGGCCACGGAGCGGCCGAAACGTGGTTGCGCGTGGTGACCGCAACCGGGATCTTGGCCGTGATCGGCGGCGCAACCCTGGTCCTGACCGCCGCGGCACGCGTCCCTACCGCTCTCGCCGAGTTCCTCCGAGCCTGCGTACTCGTGGTTACCGCAGCCCGCGAACTCCGTGCCGCCTTCACCAAGGACAAAGAGCAGCCCGGTGCCCACGACTCGAGCCCGTAGTAGGTCATGGTGCAGCGTTCGGGCATGGGCAACCGCTGGAGACGATCACACGTCACCGCATCCGCGAGTCTGGTCGACGAAGCGCGAACGCAATCTCATGCCGCGTAGCGGGCGTTCGACCTTGCGGCCGGCGGCGACCTTTGCTGACGGGCGCTCACCGGCGCGGCTGGTGCGTCGGCCGAGGGCCTGCCATGCCGTCCTGGGAAGCCGCCTTGGGATGATCTTGCTTCCTTTGGTGGTGTGGAGGGCGGGTGTTGTGCTGTTGTCCGGTCGGGACGTGCTCACGGACTGGATGGGCCTGCGGGCGGAAGACCGGACCGGGGTCCAGTGCGACCAGGGGCCGGCTCCCACGGGTGGCCTGCGGTTCGCGTTCTACGGTCGGACCTCGACCACCGAGCACCAGGATCCGGTGACCTCGCGGGCGTGGCAGTTGGAGGTGGCCCAGGAGTTGGTCGCCGGGCACGGCACCATCACGGCCACGTTCTTCGACGCCGGGCGGTCGCGGCGTGACCGGTGGCGAGACCGGCCGCAGGCTGCGGAGCTGTTGGCCGCGGTGCGGGATCCGGATCGCGGGTTCGACGCGATCGTGGTGGGGGAGTACGAGCGCGGTTTCGCCGGTGATCAGTTGGAGCGGCTGCTGGCGTTGTTCCGGCGTCACGGGGTGCGGGTGTGGCTGCTCGAGGCCGGTGGGCCGGTCGACCTGGAGACGCCGGAGCATCGGGCGTTGGTCAGGATGTTGGGTGCGCAGTCGCTCGACGCTCCACTTCCGCGAAGAGCAGCTGATCATCAGGATCGGCCACGCCCTGCACCTGCCCGCAGCGGCGAGCCCGCGTGCGGTCGTCGACAAACTGCGCGCCGACCAGGCCGTGATCATTTGCCATGTCGGACAGAGTCGTCATCGACGAACCGCGCGTACCGGCGGGCCGGTGAAAAGATGAACCCCACGACGCCGGTCCGACAAAATGTCGACCTGCCCCGTGGGGTAACTGTGTGTCCGAGTTTGCTCGTCCACTCTCCCGCGGGAAATCTCCCACTACCTTCGACGGATGGTGGTCCATGGGCAAACTCTACCAGCTAAGACGACTCTAGCAAACGCGTGGGAAATTTCCACTCTAGTTTTCACTCAGCGAAACAGGCGGTCGCCTCAGTGATCACTCTCCGGTGATGTCTCGATGAGCCTACGACCTGTGCCCAGGCGGTGCACGAAAGCCGTTCGAACCCTGGCCGATCATAGTGGTGGATGTACTCGGCTTTCAAGACCGCTGAATCAGCAATCGCTATCTGGTCCAAAGTTCGCATCTCCGACGTGGCCGTAGGTAAACTCGATTTTCCATCTTCTCCACGTACGTTTCGGTCTGCTCGAACATCTCCCTTCGCGTCGGCGATGAGGTGTTGGAGCGCCTTGCTTCCGGCCATTTCCAGTGGTGAGATGTCCTCCGTGCTGTGCAGCAGCGTCGTCACGCACAGTTCGAGGTACACCAATGCACGGCGTAACACACGAGCCCGGCCCAAGACCGGTTTCGCCACCGACTCACCCGTCCGCACCTGTATCCATTACCCGGCCAAAGTTGCGTAACGCAGCACTAGTGTCCTGCGCCAGGAATTCGATCAAGATATGAGGCGATGCGGTCGAGGATCTCGTCCGCGTCCTTGGTCCAGACGAAGGGCTTGGGGTCTTCGTTCCAGGTCTTGATCCAGTCGCGGATGTCGTTCTCCAGGGCGCGCAGTGACTTGTGGGCGGCGCGGCGTAGTCGTTTGTCGGTGAGCAGGCCGAACCACCGCTCGACCTGGTTGAGCCAGGAGGAGTAGGTGGGCGTGAAGTGCATGTGGAAGCGCGGGCGGGCTTCCAGCCACTTCCGGACGGTGGGGTGTTTGTGGGTGCCGTAGTTGTCGCAGATCAGGTGCACCTCGAGGTCGGCGGGCACCTCCTTGTCCAGCTTGGCCAGGAACTTCTTGAACTCCACGGCCCGGTGGCGGCGGTGGATCGAGCCGATGACCTCGCCGGTGGCCACGTCCAAGGCGGCGAACAGGGTGGTGATGCCGTGCCGGATGTAGTCGTGGGTGCGGCGTTCGGGCAGGCCGGGCATCATCGGCAGTGTCGGCGCGGACCGGTCCAGGGCCTGGATCTGCGACTTCTCGTCCACGCACAGCACCAGCGCCTTTCCGGTGGGTTCAGATAGAGCCCGACCACGTCGCGGACCTTGTCCACGAACTGCGGATCGTTGGACAGCTTGAACGTGTCGACCTGGTGCGGCTTGAGGTTGAACGCCTT
>NZ_LGED01000235.1 GCF_001280085.1 Saccharothrix sp. NRRL B-16348
ACCCTCACCCCGCCCACCCGCGGCCTGGCCACTCACACCCCGGCCGCCCACACCCTGCGCGCTCACACCGACGGCGGCAGCGCCCACATCAGCGGCACCCACATCGGCAGCACCCACGTCGGCAGGCCCGTCCGCCCTCACGCACCCACCGCCCGGACACACCAGAGGCCGGGGCGCCGCGCCTCCATACTTCCGGCAACAAAATCCGCGCTTCCATTCATCCCCGGAGCCCATGACGCGATCGGGTGATCTCCGAGCAGCGAGGCGAACAGCCGCGAAGCGAACGCGCGACCCGACGCCGTCCACCGCCCCGCGATCACCGCGACACCGCCGTGTTCCAAGCGTCCAACAGCCCTTCGGCCTTCGCGTCACGCAACACCAACACCGACCCGACCGCCGAAATCGGCCGCACCGCCCCGGGATCGACCGCCAGCACCACCCCCACCGACGCCCGCCCCGCCTCCAGCATCAACGCGGACAAGTCGGCGTTCGCCCCGCACACCACCGCCACCACGTCCAAGTCCCGGATCGGCAACGAGCGCACCGCCGAAGCCCGATCAGCCGCCTTGAGATCCGCCAACACCGCCAGCACCACCGACGCGTCCGCGTCCACCGCACCCGCCGGCAACTCCACGTCCACCGCACCCGACGACGACACCAGCCGCACCGGATGCCCCTCGGCGATCGCCACCGTCACCAGCGACGCCGCCACCTCCACCGCGTCCTCGAGATCCTTGGCCTCCGCATACCCGTCCGCGTGATCATCGAGCACCACCGCCAGGTGCGGCCGGGCCGGATCAGCGTCCTCCCGGATCATCAACGTCCCGGTCCGCGCGGACGTCGCCCAGTGCAGCCGCCGCAAGTCGTCACCGGGCACGTACTCCCGCAACCCCACCAAGTCCGTCCCACCACGCTCCACCCGCTCATCGGCGCCGACGTGCCCACGCCGCACCCCGCCGGGCAGCCCGCGCACCGGCAGCACCCGCGGCACGACCCGCACCTCCACCACATCACCCACCACCGTCCGGGCGTGCGCCAGACCCGCCAACCCACGACGGCTCAACGTCAACGGCCCGACCTTCAGCAACCCACGCGTGTGCGTCGGGATCGGGTACTCCACCTTCACCTTCTGCCCCGGCGCGAGCAGCGGGATGTCCACCGCCACAACCTCGCCCGCCACCTCGTCCGTCGCGTCGAACACCACCGGGAACCGCCTGCTCGTGCCCGTCAGCTCCACCACACCGGTGCAGACGCCCAACCGCTGCACGGTCCGCGGCCGCACGATCCGCTTCGGCGCGACCTGCGCCCGCGACAGCACCGACACCACACCCGCCACCACGAGCACCACCAGCGCGATGCCCAACCCCGCCACACCCGGATAACGCCACCACAACCCGAAACCCACCAGCAGCACGCCCAACAGCGCCGCGCCGAACCCCCGCGCGGTCAGCCGCACCCTGGTCATCGCGCGGCCGGTCTCGGCACCGCCACGCCCGCCAGGACGTCGGCCAGGACCTCCTCGGTCGTCGTGCCCGCCAACTGCGCCTCACGCGTCAGCACCAACCGGTGCGCCAACACCGGCACGGCCAACGCCTGCACGTCGCCCGGCACCACGAAGTGCCTGCCCTGCGCCGCCGCGTACACCTGCACGCACCGCACCAACGCGCGCAGCCCACGCGTGCTCGCACCCAACCGCAACCGGCTGTCCTCGCGCGACGCGACCCCGATGTCGCTGATGTAGTGCAGCAACGGGTCCGCCACGTGCAGCGTCGCCAGCCGACGGCCCTGCTCCGCGATCACGTGCGGGTTGCTCACCGTCGGCACCGCGCCCACCTGCCCCGCACCGCTGCCGGGCCGCAGCACGTCGATCTCGTGCTCCACCGACGGGTAGCCGATGGACGTGCGCAGCATGAACCGGTCCAGCTGCGCCTCGGGCAGCCGGTACGTGCCGTCCAGGTCGATCGGATTCTGCGTCGCCACCACCAGGAACGGCGCGGGCACGGCGTGCGCGACGCCGTCCACCGTGACCGTCCGCTCCTCCATGACCTCCAGCAGCGCCGACTGCGTCTTCGCGGCGGCACGGTTGATCTCGTCCGCCAGCACGATGTTCGCGAACACCGGCCCCGGCCGGAACCTCACCTCACCGGTCTGCGGGTCGTACACCGACGTGCCGGTGACGTCGGACGGCAGCAGGTCGGGCGTGAACTGCACCCGCCGCGACACACCGCCCAACGCGCCCGCCACCGCACGCGCCAGCGTCGTCTTACCGGTGCCCGGCACGTCCTCCAGCAGCACGTGCCCACCGGCGAACATCGCCACCAGCACGAGGTCCACCACGTCCCGCTTGCCCCGCACCGCCGACTCGACCGCGTCACCGAGCCGAGCGTGCAGGGCGCGGAACACCGCGATCTCGTCCTCGCCGATCGCGGGCACCGCCGTAGTCGTCACTTCTCGCCCCTCGTCACTCCGACTCGCCGCGCCTCATCCGCCGGTTGCGCAAGGTCAACAACCACGCCGTCGCCAACAACCCGATGCCACCACCGACCAACTGATTGCTCTCGTCCGACGCGGGCACGCTCAGCGGCTGGCAGATCCGACCGCCACCACAGTTCTCGATCGGATCACGCACGGGCGCGTTGCGCACCGCCGATTGCACCGAGCCGGACGGTCCGTGCGCCCGCACGACGAGCACGTTGGGGCCGACTTCGACGGCGATCGTCACCGTGCCACCGGCACACGCGATCGGCACACCGAACTCGTAGGTCGTGTTGACGACCTCGCACGTCCCGCTGTGACTCGCCCAGTCCGCCGGCGGCGCCGTGGTCACCCTCCTCTCGTACTGGTGAGATCCCATACCGACCGTGCTGATCACAGCGACACCCGCAGTCGGCAACGGCGGAGGTGGCGGCGGCGTGGTCGTCGTCGTGACCACGGGCGGCTGAGTCGTCGTGGTGACCACAGGCGGCTGAGTCGTCGTCACCACCGGGGGCTGGGTGGTCACCGGGGGCTGCGTCGTCGTGGTCCCGGCCGCCGGCCTGATGGTCCACGACGCCGCACCGGCCTCGCCCACCCCGAACCGGTTGTAGGCCGCCACCGAGACGTCCAACTTCCCACTGGCGCAGAACGTCGACCCCGCGCACGGCAACACCAGCTCGGCCGACGTGCCCGCCACCCGCGTCTCCCGGGAACCACCGGTGAACCCGCCGGTCGCCGTCACCGTGTACCCGGTGATGGGCTCACCACCGTCCGGCACCGCGCTCCAACTCACCGCCACGACCACCGACGTGCCGTTGATGCTGCGCTGCGACACCGTCACACCCGCCGGACGCCCCGGCACCGCACCCGACACATCGGCACTCGGCGTCGTCGTCACCGGCGGCACAGTGGTCTCCCGGCCCTGCGTGTTCTGCCCGTTGCCCCGGTTGTCCCGCGTCGGCGGGTCTGGACGCGGCGGCGGAGGACTGGGCACGCTCGGAATCGGCGACCGCTCCGGGTCCATCACCGGCAACTCGGGACTGCGGATCACCACGTCCCGCGTGCGCCCGTCCGCGTCCACGATCACACCCGAGCCAGCGCCCGGCGTGTTGATGAACAGCTTGCCGTCGTCGAACACCAGCGCCGGGTCACCCGAATCACCGGTCTGCACATCGTCCGCGCCCCGCTGCCCCGTCCGGTCCAGCACCACGACCTTGCCGGAACCCAGGCACGGCACGTAGACCCGTTCGCGGAACACCGCCGGACGCCCGGGCCTGGGACAGTCGTACGGCCCCATGTCCACCGGGACCACCTCGTCACCGGTCACCAGCACGACCGTCGACGCGTCCGGGATCGACGCCGGCACCAGACCGGTCGGACTCGTCTGCGCGGCCAACACCTCTCCCGCGAACGACTCGGTGCTCGCCGTGAGGTCGCGGCCGGCGCCAACGCGCACCACCACACCGCCCTCCAACCCGAGCAACGTCACGCCACGCTCATGCGGCACCAACGCCGTGCGCGGCCCAGCGCCCGACACCGCCTTGTTGGCCCGCTCCAGGAACTTCTCGTCTTCGTCGGACCACTCCAACGAGTGCAGGTTGCCGCCGTGGTCCACGGTCCACAGCACACCGTCGTCATCCGCCACCACATCCGCCAACGGCTGCCCCGCGAGCCACGGCGACCCGATGTCGGCCAACGTCACCGGATCCGCGTTGTGCACGGACCCCGCCGCGCGGTCGACCACGAACACCCGGTCCGACGCGATGAGCACCTTCGCCGACGGCCCGGGAGGCGCCTGCCTGCGACCGGACGACAGCAACGTGGCCAGGTCGATCACCGTGATCTGCCCGGTCCGCCGATCGAGCACGATCAGCTTGTCGTCGGACTGCGCGATCTCCAACTGCGCGTCCGCACCACTGACCTGCAACCGCGTCTGCGGCTTCCCGGAGCTCGGGTTGACCTGCACGACCTCGCCGCGCTGGTCGTCGTTCAGCCAAGTGAGGCCGTCGGAAACCTCGACGGCCGTACGCGAGATGCCGTCGCCAAGCGCAGCGCCGACCAGCAACAACAGCCCTAACGCGGCGGCGCTGACACTGGCCGACTCACGCCGGCCCGCGCCGATGACCCGACGCGCGATCCCGCCCAGCTTCGCTCCCACGAGCCGGATGCTAACGGCCCTGTATGACAATTCTGAGACAACCCACGAGCCTGCTCCGCTCGGCCCACGCCCCACTCGGCCGGATGCGTCCACATCGGACCAACCCTCCCCCACACGCGGGATGCCCTGGCCGCCCCGCCCGTCCACTGGAGCGCCCTTCCCCACACGCAGAACGCCCCCAGCCGCACCCCGTCCACTGGCAGGCCTTCCCTCAAAGGGAGGGCTTCGTGTCATCCCGCCGACCTGGCTTTGCCCTACCGCGCGTGTCAAGGGGGCCGTTCACCTCTGCCCGCGGCTTCCACTGATGACCGCCCCCTTGATACGTGTGGTAGCCCGGAGGGAGGTCGGTGGGATGACACGAAACCCGCACCAACGACGAGCCCGGCACAGAACCAGGCAGTCGGGGTCATCCTGCTGATCTGCCCGTCCGGCGAGGACAGCTTTGATCTTTGATCTCCCGAAGACGTCACCCCTCAGAGATCCGCGAACTCCTCACGCCGCACCTTCGCGCACTCCACCGTCAACCCCGCGTCCACCGCCCGGCTGATCTCCGCCAACGACTGCAACTGCGCCGGCGTCAACACGTCGAACAGGTGCTCCCGCACCGCCGTCACGTGCCCCGCCGCCGCCTCCTCCAGCACCGCGAACCCGACGTCCGTCAACGCCGCGATGGAGCCACGCCGGTCCGACGGGCACGCCCGCCGCTCCACCCAGCCCTCCTTCTCGAGCCGGGCCACCGCGTGTGAGAGCCTCGATCGTGACGAGTGGCACACCGAAGCCAGCTCGCTCATCCGCAGCGAGCGCTCCGGCGCCTCGGACAGCGCCACGAGGATCTCGTAGTACGCCATCGGCATCCCGGAATCACGCTGCAACTGCCGGTCCAGGTGTTCGGTGAACTTGGTCACGGCGGTCATGAAGGCACGCCACACCTGCTGCTCTTCGGCGCTCAGCCACCGCACGTCGCTCATGTCTCCCATCATACGGTCGTTGTTGAACCTTCAACCAGGATGCGCTATGTTCAGTTGAGAGTTCAACCAGACCAACCCAGAAGGACCATCAATGACCTCGCAGACTGTGCAGATCCCCGGCTACCTCGCGGGCACGTGGGCGATCGACCCGGTGCACTCGGACGTCTCCTTCGTGGTTCGCCACCTGGGCGTGTCCAAGGTCCGCGGCCACTTCGGCACCTTCGAGGGCACGATCGTGACCGCCGAGAACCCCTTGGAGTCCACGGTCACGGCGAAGATCGACGCCACCTCGATCAGCACCCGCAACGACCAGCGCGACGCCCACGTCCGGGGCGAGGACTTCCTGGACGTCGAGAAGTTCCCCGAGCTCACCTTCACCTCCTCCGGCGTGCGCGCCCACGGTGACGGCTTCCTCGTCGACGGCGAGCTGTCCCTGCACGGCGTGACCAAGTCCGTGGCCCTGGAGCTGGAGATCAACGGCTTCGGCGACGGCTTCGAGGGCGCGAAGGTCGTCGGCTTCTCCGCCTCCACCGAGATCAGCCGGCGCGAGTTCGGCGTGACCGGTGGCCCGGCCGGCGCGGCCGTCGGCGACAAGATCACCATCCTGCTGGAGATCGAGGCCGTCAAGCAGGCCTGACCCCAAGCTTCCCCGAAGGGGCCCGCCGACACACCGGCGGGCCCCTTCGTGCTGCCCTCCCTCGCGCAGCTCGCACGACCCACCCCTCCCCTACCCTGCGTAGGACAAGTCGCTAGACCGGGCGAACCCGAGCGTCATTCCATTTCACCGCGCATTTCGGTAGCTTCTGCCCTGCCGCCGCAACCTGTCTGAACCGCGCGCCGTCTCCACCCGTAGTAGGTCGTGAAACCAGAGTTTTGCTTCGATCGGCACTGAAGCTGTAGAACTCGATGCGGACACAGTCCGCTCACGGTCGGTAGACCACGTGGGTGATATCGGACGCACTCATGGCACCATCTGGCGTAGCACGCGCCGGACGCAGGCGAGGAGGATCGGTGTGAACGCCCAGACCGAACAGGTCGACGACCTTCGACTCGTCGCGCTGCCCACGGCGGTGAACGTGGCGGACTTGTTCGTCCGCTTCTCGCTGGGCGAGTGGCGCCTGCGCGCGATGCAGGACGAGGCCGCGCAGACGGTCCGCCGACTGGTCGGCGCCGCGGTCGACGTGGCCGATCGGCGCGCGCCCGGCTTCCTCCTGGTGCGGCTGCGGCTGACCGGCACCTACCTGGTGGTCGAGGTCGAGGGCAACCGCGTCGCGCTGCCGCCGGAACTCGCCGGCACCCGCGCGGGTCTGGTCGACCTCACCGCGGGCGGCCACCTGGCGTGGTGCGAACTGGCCCTGCCGTCGGGCATGAACGCCTCGGCCGTGCCCCTCCCGCGCCGCGAACCCCGCCGCTCCCCCGCCGCCGAGGCACTGGGCGACGAGCCGGACGTGGACCCGGAGGTCATCCAGCGCATCCTCTACGGCTTGGGTGGCGGGGCTCACCGGCCGGACTAAAAGCTCTCAGAACCGACGGGCCGGCGTTCACAGGAACGCCGGCCCGTCGGTCTCGCCCAGGCCAAACCCACTCAGGCCGATCCCGCTCGGCTCACTTCCGCGCGAGCGCCACCAACGCGACCGCCAGCAGGCCCATCCCGCACCACGACACGAACGGCAGCCGTTCGTTCAGCACGACCACGCCCAGCACCGCCGCCACGGCGGGTTCCGCGAGCGTCAACGTGGTCGCCGCCGCCGCGCCCGTGTGCCGAAGCCCACGTGCGAACAACAGGTACGCGGCGAACGTCGTGAACACCGCGAGGTGAGCCGTCACCGCCAGCCCTGACGGACTCGCGACCCACCCCACCCCGACCACCAACAGCACCGGCAACGTCAGCGCCGACGCGCCGCCGAACACCACGCCCACCACGGCCCGTGACGGGTGCCCCAGTCCGATCAGGTGGGCGCAGACCACCGAGTACACCGCGTACGACAAGCCCGCGACCAGCGCCAACGCCACTCCGACCAGGTCGACTCGGGCGTCACCGCCGCCCAGCACGAGCGCCGTGCAGCCGACCACGGCGGCCGACGTGGGCAGCGGCCGGGACCGCAGCCCCAGCACGATCGGCGCGGCGGCCAGCGCCACGGTGGTGCCCACCGCCACACCCGTGCGCGCGACCGCCGGGTAGAACGCGAGCACGTAGCCCGCCACGGTCACCGCGCCGAGCAACAACAACCGCCAGTCGGCGGTCCGCAGCACAGCACGCGTGCCGCCGGCGGTGAGGAACAGCAGGCAGCCGCCCACCACCAGACCCGCCGCGCCCACGGCCGCGGCCGGTGCCGAGGCGGGTGCCAGTGAGCTTGCGGTGCCGGTGGTGCCCCACAGGACGCACGCGGCCAGGATCGGCAGCGGTCCGCGGGTGGAACGAGCACGTGTTTCCACGGCAAAGGTCGACACGAGGTCTCCGTTCGCGAGACGAGAGGAAGAGGACGCGAACGGGCGCACCGCGTGATCGGATCAGCTCGGATCGGATCAGGCAGGCGTGAAGGCGTGCGTCAGCGAGTGCGCCCGGTCAGGCGCACGGCGGCGGAAGGACCACGTGCCAGTGGGTGTTCACGACCGGCATCCTAGACGACCGGGCTCCCCGGTATCGTGGGGATCATGGACATCGGCGTCGCGGATGACCTGCTGCGGCGGTCCCTCGTGGTCTACAAGTTCGCGGTCGACGAACTCATGACGAAACTGCGGATCCTCAGTGAGGAGTTCGACCTCGTTCACCGGCACGACCCGATCGAGCACGTCACGCACCGCGTGAAGCGGCCCGAGGCGATCCTCGACAAGCTCCGGCGCAAGGGGCTGCCGGCGGACTTGGCGCTGGCCGCCGAGCACCTGGACGACGTCGCGGGCGTGCGAGTGGTGTGCCCGTTCGTGTCCGATGTGTACCGGGTGCGCGACATGCTGGCGCGGCAGAACGACGTGGAGATCCTGCTGACCAAGGACTACATCGCCGCGCCGAAGCCCAACGGGTACCGCAGCCTGCACCTCATCGTGCGCATCCCGGTGTTCCTGTCCGACCGGGTGGAGCACGTGAAGGTCGAGGTGCAGCTGCGGACCATCGCGATGGACTTCTGGGCCACCTTGGAGCACAAGCTGTACTACAAGTACGACGACCAGGTGCCCGCGGGTTTCGTCGAGGAGCTGACCGCCACCGCCGCCATCGCGGCCGAGCTGGACGCCCGGATGGAGTCGCTGCACCACGAGGTCCAGCGGGACTAGGCCCGAGCGCTGAGCGTTGAACTCACCCGTCGCGAACGTAGGACTCTCGCGCCCTGAACGTAGGACTCACGCGTTCTGAACGTAGGACACACGCGACCTGAACGTAGGACACGCGCGTTCTGAACGTAGGACACGCGTGGGGGTCAGGAGAGGGGGAGGTCGGGTGGGCCGCCGGGCAGGCGGCGGTCCGCCGCCGCGATCGGCACGTCGTTGATGCTCGCCTCACGGCGGCGCATCAGCCCTTCCGGCGCGAACTCCCAGTTCTCGTTGCCGTAGCTGCGCCACCACTGGCCCTCGTCGTCGTGCCACTCGTACTGGAACCGGACCGCGATGCGGTCGCCGGTGAACGCCCACAACGACTTCCGCAGCACGTAGTCGTGCTCGCGCTGCCACTTCCGCGTGAGGAACGCGACGATCTCGTCGTGCCCCCGCACGAACTCGGACCGGTTGCGCCACACCGAGTCCGATGTGTACGCCGCGACCACCCGCTGGGGGTCACGGGTGTTCCAGACGTCCTCGGCCGCCTGGACCTTCGCACGGGCGGACTCCTCGGTGAACGGTGGGACCAGCAGCACGGCGCGACTCCTTCTAACGTTTACAAGCCAGCCCAAACGTTAGATCGAACCCCTGACGGACGCAAGGCCGCCGCCCACCGGACCCGACCGAACCGCCCCGCGAACACTCTCCGCACAGACCCTCTCCGACACCCGAAGCACACCCACGCACGAGTCGTCACCCACCCCCGCACCCAGTAATCGGGCACGCGCCGCACGGCACTACCGACGTGCCACCGCCGCTACGCCCGAGTAACGTCAAACGACGCTCCACGACAAAGGTTACGGTTGTCTCAAAACATCATCGAAAATCCATCTGAACGGAGCACGAAGATATTTCATGCCCACTTGATGGACAGCCTACGGACGCGTGCAACCGCCACCCCGCACCCCCGCCCCACCCCTTGACACGCGACTGCGAATAACCCTCGCATACTGCAGGTCTTTACGAGACCAGTCGGTCCAAACCAGCCGTTCGAGTGAACCCTGGAAGTGCATCTTCTAACACGGGGTTACATCCCCTCAAAATGGGGAATAGCCTTTCCACGAATGCTCCGTTCGGCGGTCGCGACGATCTCCCGGCGACCGCCAACGTTGGGCCCGCAGACCCGGTTACTCATTGACACTGTGGCTCATTCTCAGAGGATCACGCATGGACACCGACCGGATCTCCAACCGATTAGCGGCGCTGGCCCGTGAGCACCTGGTGCCCGGGGCCCAGCTCGCCGTGCACCACGCGGGACGCACGTGGACGCACGAGGTGGGCAGCCTGGCCGCCGACGCGGCCGTGCCCATCGGCTCGATCACCAAGACGTTCACCGCGACCGTCGCCATGGCCCTGGTCTCCGACGGCGACCTCGACCTGGACGCGCCGCTGTCCGACCACCTGCCGGGGGTGGCCGACGAGCTCACGCTGCGCCACCTGCTCAGCCACACGAGCGGCCTGCCGTCGGACCCGGAGGACGTGCGCACGACGTCCCTGCGCCACCACGTCCGGCAGGCGCTGCGCGAGCTGCACCCCCTGCACGAGCCCGGCGCGGGCTTCTCCTACTCCAACATCGGGTATTCGCTGATCGGTCACCTGATCGAGGTGGCGACCGGGATGACCTGGTCGGAGGCGGTGGAAGCGGTCCTGCTGCGCCCGCTCGGGCTGCGCGCCAGGTTCACCACGAGCCCGGACGCCGACGTGGTCACGGGCCACTCGGTCAACCCCGCCACGGGCCGCGTGGTGCCGGTGACGCAGTCGATCGCCACGGTCGACGCGCCGGCGGGCGCCCTGGCCGTCAGCGCCGCGGAGCTGGTGGCGTTCGGCCGGATGCTCGGCGGCGCCGCGCCGCACCTGATGAGCCCGGACGACCTCGCGGCGATGCGCGAGCCCGTGCGGCACGCCGAGCCGTTCGGCATGGCCGACGGCTGGGGCCTCGGCCTGGCGCTGTTCCAGCGCGACGGCGTCCGCTGGGTCGGGCACGACGGCACCGCCGACGGCACGTCGTGCCACCTGCGGATCAACCCGGCCGACGGGACGGCGGTCGCCCTGACGACCAACGGGAGCAGCGGTTTCGCGCTGTGGCGCGAGTTCGTGCCGGAATTGGCCGATGCGGGCCTGCCGGTGGCCGATTACGACGGAATGCGGGGCCTGCGCCGCCGCATCGCCCCTCCGCCGGACTGCGCCGGGCACTTCCGCAACGGTGAGGTCGAATACGCGGTGCGCGCCGTGGACCGGGAGCGCCTGGCGCTCACGGTGGACGGCGAGCCGTTCGCGGACCTGTCGTTGTTCGACGGCCTGGTGTTCGCGATGCGTGATTCCGACACCGGCGACACCAACCAGACCGGGCGTTTCCTGCGCGACCCGGACGACGGCGGGATCCGGTGGATCCAGATCGGCGGTCGACTGGCCCGCAGGCAGGTCGCGAAAATGGCTTGAATTTCACGTTTGAACCTCCGCGGAATGGGTAAGCCGCGCCCCTGAGCCAGAAAGGCACCTCTCGCGATGACGCATGCCCGCACACTGCCGGAATTGATCGCCGCACAGGCGCTGCGCACTCCGGACGCACCCGCGGTCATATCGGCCGAGGGTGTGGTCGGCTACCGGGAACTCGACGACCGCGCGAACCGGCTCGCGCACCTGCTCCTCGCCAAGGGGGCGCGGCGGGAGCGCGTGGTGGCGGTGGCCATGCCACGCTCGGTGGACAACGTGGTGGCGCGGCTCGCGGTGCTGAAGACCGGCGCCGCGTACCTGCCGATCGACCCGGACTACCCGGCCGACCGGATCGCGTTCATGGTCTCCGACGCCGAGCCGCTGCTCGTGCTCGACGGCCCGCCGGACCTCGCCGACCAGCCCGCCACGGCGCCGGACGTCACGATCCGGCCGGAGGACCCGGCGTACGTGATCTACACGTCCGGGTCGACCGGTCGCCCCAAGGGGGTGGTGGTGCCACACAGGGGTTTACCCGCCTTCTCCGCCGCCGAGATCGACCACTTCGACGTGCGCCCGGGCGACCGGGTGCTCCAGTTCTCGTCGCCCAGCTTCGACGCCTCGGTGCTGGAGCTGTGCATGGCGCTGCCCGCCGGCGCGGCGCTCGTGGTGCCGCCGCCCGGGCCGCTGCTCGGCGACCAGCTCGCCGAGGTGCTCGCCGGGTTCGGCGTCACGCACGCGCTGATCCCGCCGGTCGCGCTGGCCACCGTGCCCGACGTCGAGCTGCCCGCGTTCCGCACGCTTGTCGTCGGCGGTGACGCCTGCCCGCCGGACCTGGTGGCGAAGTGGGCGCCCGGCCGCCGCATGATCAACGCGTACGGGCCGACCGAGTCCACTGTGGTCACGTCGTGGAGCGAGCCGCTGGAGCCGGGCGGCACGCCGCCCATCGGCCGTCCCATCCCGGGCACGTCGGTCCGCGTGCTGGACGACGAGCTGCGCCCGGCCGCCGAGGGCGAGCTGTACGTGACGGGCGTCGGCCTGGCCCGTGGCTACCTGGGCCGGCCGGGGCTGACCGCGCAGCGGTTCGTGGCCGACCCGTTCGGCGAGCCGGGCGGCCGCATGTACCGCACCGGTGACGTGGTCCGCACCCGCGCCGACGGTCAGTTGGACTTCGTCGGGCGGGCCGACCACCAGGTGAAGATCCGGGGTTTCCGGGTCGAGCCGGGCGAGATCGAGGCGCTGCTGCGGCAGCAGCCCGGGGTGGAGCACGCCGTCGTGGTCGCGCGCGGCGAGCCGAAGCGGCTGGTGGCGTACGTGATCGGCGAGACCGCCGGGCTGCGGGAGCGGCTGGTCGCGAGACTGCCGGACTACCTGGTGCCGTCCGCCTTCGTCGCGTTGGCAGCGTTCCCGCTCACGCCCAACGGGAAGCTGGACCGCGACGCGCTGCCCGAACCCGTCGTCGGAGACGTCCCGGCGGACCACGTCGAGCCGCGCACCGCGGCCGAGCGCCGGGTCGCCGAGGTGTGGTCGGGCGTGCTCGGCGTGCCCCGGGTCGGCGCGCACGACGACTTCTTCGCCCTCGGGGGCGACTCGATCCTGGCCGTGCGGGCGCTGTCGCGGCTCGGCGGGCTGCCGGTGCGGGCGATGTTCGACCACCGCACGGTCGCCGCGCTCGCCGAAGCCCTGCCCGACGAGGACGGCGCGCCCATCCCCCGCGCGCCGCGGGACCGGCCGCTGCCGCTGTCGTCGGCGCAACGCCGGCTGTTCTCGCTGGACGGCACGGCCGAGCAGAACACCGCCGTCGGCATCCGGCTGACCGGGCCGCTGGACGTGCCACGCCTCGCCAGGGCGCTGGACGCGCTGGCCTGCCGGCACGACGCGCTGCGCACGACGTTCGACGTGGTGGGCGACGAGCCGGTGCAGGTCGTCGCGCCGCACGGCAAGATCCCGCTGCGCGTGCTGCCCGCGGTGTCCGGCCCGACCTCACCACGCCCCACCGACCGAACCCGCACCGAGCCGGACCCGACCGAGCCTGCTCCCGCCGACCCGGGTCTGACCGCGCCGGACCCCACCAACCCGCGCCTCACCGCGCCGGACACCACCACCTCGGGACTGACCGCGCCGGCTCCCACCTCCCTGGGCCTGAGCGAGCCGGACCCGACCGACCTGGGCCTGGACGAGCCGTTCGACCTGCGGCGCGGACCGTTGACCCGTGCCGTGCTCAGCCCGCTCGGCCCGGACGAGCACCTGCTCGTCCTGGTCCAGCACCACATCGTCACCGACGGCTGGTCGGTGCAGGTGCTGCTGCGGGAGCTGGCCGAGCTGTACGCGGGCGACCGACCGGCCGAGCCCTCCGTGCAGTACCCCGACTTCACCGCGTGGGACCGGGCCAGGCCGGAGGGCGACCCCGCGTACTGGCGCGACCGGCTCGACGGCGTCGAGGCGCTCGACCTGCCCACCGACCGGCCCCGGCCGCCGCTGCGCACCACGTCCGGCGCGGTGCTGCGGCGGCCCCTGCGGGCCGACCTGGTGCGCCGGCTGACGGGCGTGGGCCGGGCGCACGACGCCACCTTGTTCATGACGCTCACCGCCGCCGTGCAGGTGCTGCTGTCCGCCCGCAGCCGGCAGCGGGACGTCGCGGTCGGCACGGTCAGCTCCGGCCGTGACCGCGCCGACCTGGAAGGCACGGTCGGGTTCTTCGTCCGCACGCTCGTGCTGCGCTCCTGGGTCGACCCGGACCTGCCGTTCACCGCGTTCCTGGACCAGGTGCGGAACACCACGCTCGAAGCCTTCGCGCACGACGACGTGCCGTTCGACCGCGTGGTGGCGGAGGTGCGGCCCGACCCGGACCCCAGCCGCACGCCACTCGTGCAGGCCGTCGTGGCGCTGCACCAGCCGCTGCTGCGCCAGGCGGGCTTCGGCGAGCTGACCGCGGCCGAGCACGACCTCCCGCGCCCGGTGGCCCGGTTCGACCTGGTGGTGGAGTTCTGGCCGCGCGGCGACGACCTGGCGCTGACCGTCGAGTACAACACCGACCTGTTCGACGCGGCCACGATCGAGTCGCTGAGCGACGACCTGGAAGCGTTGCTGCGCCTGGTGGTGGACGACCCGGACCGACCGCTCCGCGATCTCGTCCCCCTCGGCCGGACCTCGGGCGACAGGCCGGACGGCACGGTCCGCGTCCGGGGCGTCCGGGTCGACCTAGCCGAGGTCGAGCGGGCGATCCGGCGGCACCACGAGGTGACCGACGCCGTGGTCGTGGCCGACGCAGGCACCCGGCTCGTCGCCTACGTGACGCCACCGGTGAACCCGGCGGCGCTGCGCGGGTTCCTCGGCCAGGTGCTGCCCGCGCACGCCGTGCCCGCGACGTTCGTCGGCCTCGACCACCTCGACCGGGACGCGCTGCCCGCACCCCCGGAGGAACGCGCGGAAGTCCGTTACGTGGCACCGCGCACGCCCGTCGAAGCCGTGCTCGCGGACGTGTTCGCCGAAGTGCTCGGCGCGGCACGGGTCGGTGTGCGGGACAACTTCTTCGCCCTCGGCGGCGACTCGATCCTCGGCATCCAGGTGGTCACCCGCGCCCGCCGCGCCGGACTGGTGCTGACCTCGCGGGACATCTTCGCCCACCAGACCATCGCCGCCATCGCGCCGCACGTCACCCGCGACCTGCCGCCCACCGCCGACCAGGGCGCGGTGACCGGCGCGGCCCCGCTCACCCCGATCCAGCGCTGGTTCCTGGACAACCACGCCGTGCGGCCCGAGCACTTCGACCAGTCCGTCGTGGTCGACCTGGACCCCGACCTCGACGTGCCCGCCCTGCGCACCGCCCTGGCCGCACTGGTCGAGCACCACGACGCGCTGCGCACCCGGTTCGAGGCCGACCGCCAGGTGGTCGGCCCCGTCACGCACGCGGACCCGTTGGCGCCGGACCGCTTCGACATCACCCGAGGACCGCTGCTGCGGGCCGAGGTCGTCGACGCCGGCTCGGTCCGCCTGACCGCGCACCACCTCGTGGTGGACGGCGTGTCGTGGCGGGTGCTGGTCGAAGACCTGGCCACGGCCTACCGCCAGGCCCGCGCCGGCCAGACCGTCCAGCTCGGGCGCAAGACGACGTCGTTCCGCGACTGGGCGATCCGGCTCGCCGACCACGCCCGGCACGGCTTCGACGCCGAACTCGACCACTGGACGGCCGTGGCCGCCGCACCGCCCGACCTCCCGGTGGACCGGCACGGCCCGAACACGGTCGGCTCGCAGCGCGACGTGACCGTGCGACTCACCGAACGGGAGACCGACGCGCTGCTGCGCGACGTCCCCGGCGTGTACCGCACGCAGGTCAACGACGTGCTGCTGACCGCGCTCGGCCGGGTGCTGGCCGACTGGACGGGCCGGGACCGCGTGCTGCTCGACCTGGAAGGCCACGGCCGCGAGGAGTTGTTCGCCGACGTGGACCTGTCCCGCACGGTCGGCTGGTTCACCACCGTCTTCCCGGTCGCGCTCGACCTGCCCGACGGCGACTGGGGTGACGCGCTCAAGTCGGTGAAGGAGCAGCTGCGCGCCGTGCCCGGACGCGGCATCGGCTACGGCGCGCTGCGCCACCTGGCCCGCACCGCGCCCGCCTGCGACCCCCGGGTCTCGTTCAACTACCTGGGCCGGTTCGACGCGGACCAGCGCGACCTGGAGCTGTCCGCCGACCCGCGCGCACCGCGCCCGCACCTGCTGGACGTCGTCGGCCAGGTGCGCGGCGACCGGCTGGAGTTCACCTTCCACTACAGCGGGAACACCCACGACCACGACACCGTCGCCCGCCTCGCCGACGGGTTCGCCGCCGCGCTGCGCGGCATCGTGGCGCACTGCGCCGAGCCCGGCACGGGTGGCCGCACGCCGTCGGACTTCCCGCTGGCCGACCTGACCCAGGCCGAGGTGGACCTGATCACCGGCGAGGACGCCTACCCGCTCACCCCGATGCAGGCGGGCATGGTGTTCCACGGCCTCGGCGACCAGGGCGTGTACTTCCAGCAGACCACGTTCGTGGTCGACGGGGTGACCGACTCGGCCGCGTTCGCCGCCGCGTGGCAGCGGGTGGTCGACCGGACGCCCGTGCTGCGCAGCAGCGTGCTGTGGGAGGGCGTGCGGCGGCCGTTGCAGGTCGTGCACGAGCACGTCCGGGTGCCGTTCACGTTCCTGGACTGGAGCCACCTGGACGAGGCCGCCCGCGCCGCCCGGCTGCGCGACCTGCTGGCCGAGGACCGGGCCGAGGGCATCGACCTGGCCTCGCCGCCGTTGACGAGGGTCGCCATCGCCCGCCTGTCCCCCACCAGCGTCCAGGTGCTGTGGACGTTCCACCACGTGCTGCTCGACGGCTGGAGCGTCTTCCACGTGCTGTCCGACGTGCTCGGCGAGCCGGCGGAACGGCGGCCGTTCCGCGACTACGTGGCCTGGACGGCCGAGCAGGACGCGGCCGAGGCCGAGGCGCACTGGCGGCGGGTGCTGGCCGGGTTCGACTCGCCGACACCGCTGCCCGCCGACCGCCCCGCCGAGCACGGCACGTCGTCGCAACGCCTGAAGGTCGAGCTGACCGACGAGGAGTCCGCGGGGCTGTACGAGTTCGCCCGCCGGCACCGCGTCACGCCGAGCGCGATCGTGCAGGGCGCGTGGGCGCTGCTGCTGGCCCGGTCGGCGGGCAGGCGTGACGTGTGCTTCGGCGCGACGGTCTCCGGCCGGCCCGCGGAGCTGCCCGGCGTGGACGCGATCACCGGCATCTTCATCAACACGCTGCCGGTGCGGGTCCGGGTCGACGGCGCGGCGCCCGTGGCCGACTGGTTGCGCGCCTTGCAGGACGCCCAGGTCGAGTCGCGGCGGTTCGAGCACGTGCCGCTGGCCGACGTGCAGGCGTGGAGCGAGGTCGAGCGCGGCACCGCCCTGTTCGACAGTGTGGTCGTGTTCGAGAACTACCCGGTCGACCTGGCCGAGGACATGGGGCTGCGCGAGCTGGCCGCGGTCGAGACCACGAGCTTCCCGCTCAGCGCCACCGTCTACCCGGCCGAACGGCTCGGCGTGCTGCTCGGCTACGAGCCCGCGATGTTCGACCCCGGCACCGTGCGACGGCTCGGCGAACGGCTGCGCAGGCTGCTGGTCGGCCTCGTCGCCGACCCGGACCGGCCGGTCGCCGACGTGCCGTGGCTGTCCGACGACGAGGTGCGCCAGGTGCTGGTCGACTGGAACGGCACGGTGGTCGGCGAGCCGACCACCACGATCCCCGAGCTGTTCGCCGCCCAGGCGGCCCGCACGCCGGACGCGGTCGCGGTGACGTGCGAGGGCGAGCACCTGACCTACCGCGAGCTGGACGAGCGCGCGAACCGCCTGGCGCACCACCTCGTCGCGGCGGGCGCGGGCCCGGAGGCGCTGGTGGCGTTGCGGTTCCCGCGTTCGCTGGACCAGGTCGTGGCGGTGCTGGCGGTGCTCAAGTCGGGCGCGGCGTACCTGCCGCTCGACCCGGCGTACCCGCCCGAGCGGATCGCCGCCACGATCGCCGACGCCCGTCCGGTCGCCGTGCTGTCGGAGATCCCGGACCTGACCGGCCTGCCGGCCACGGCGCCGACGCCGGCCCTGCGCCCGGACCACCCGGCGTACGTGATCTACACCTCGGGCTCCACCGGACGGCCCAAGGGCGTGGTGATCCCGCACGGCAACGTGGTGCGGCTGTTCTCGGCCACCGACCACTGGTTCCGGCTCGGTCCCGACGACGTGGTGTCGATGTTCCACAGCTACGCCTTCGACGTCTCGGTCTTCGAGCTGTGGGCCGCGCTGCTGCACGGCGGCCGGCTGGTGGTCGTGCCGCACGCGGTGTCGCGGTCGCCGCGCGACTTCGCCCGACTGCTGGCCGACGAGGGCGTGACCATCCTCAGCCAGACGCCGTCGGCGTTCTACCAGCTGATCCCGGAGCAGCCGACCGGGCTGAGCCTGCGCTGCGTGATCTTCGCCGGCGAGGCGCTCGACCTGCGCAAGCTGGCGGGCTGGGACGGGCCCGGCGCGTTGATCAACATGTACGGCATCACCGAGACGACCGTGCACGTCACCTACACCGAGGCCGACGGCAGCATCGGCGTGGCCATGCCGGACCTGCGGGTCTACGTGCTGGACGAGGACCTCAACCCCGTGCCGCCGAACGTGCCCGGCGAGCTGTACGTGGCCGGGCCCGGGCTGGCCCGCGGGTACCTCGACCGGCCCGGGCTGACCGCGTCGCGGTTCGTCGCGAACCCGTTCGGCCCACCCGGTTCCCGCATGTACCGCAGCGGCGACCTGGCCCGTTGGGAGGACGGCGCGCTGCACTACTTGGGCCGCGCCGACCAGCAGGTGAAGATCCGCGGGTTCCGGATCGAGCTCGGCGAGGTGGAATCGGTCCTCGCCGCGCATCCTGCCGTCGCCCAGGTCGTTGTAGTGGCGAACGAACAACGCTTGGTGGCGTACTTCGTGCCGGACAAGCCGACTACGGCGTCGGAGCTGCGCGACCACACGGCCAAGGTCCTGCCCGACCACATGGTGCCCGCCGCGTTCGTCGCACTGGAAAGCCTGCCGTTGACCGTGAACGGCAAGCTCGACCGCGTCGCGCTCCCCGCGCCCGAGCGCGACGCGGTCACGTCCGGGGATTACGTGGCGCCCCGGACCGAGACCGAAGAGGCGATCGCCGCCATCTGGGCCGACGTGCTCGGCGTCGACCGGGTCGGCGTGGAGGACAGCTTCTTCACCCTGGGCGGCGACTCGATCCGCAGCCTGCACATCACGTCCCGGACCAAGGCGGCCTTCGGCGTCGACCTGTCCCCACGCGACGTCCTCACCGCCCGCACCGTCTCCGCCCTGGCCGACCTGGTCGAGGAACTGGTGCTCGCGGACCTCGAAGCCCTCGCTGCCGACACGGAGGCGTGACCCGTCATGACCACGTCCAAGAACGACCGCATCTCCGCGTTGCCGGAACACCTCCGCGAGAAGCTCCGCGCACGGCTCGCCGGCCGGGACGCGCCCGCGGTCGACGTGATCCCTCCCGCCCCGCGGGACAAGCCGCTGCCGCTGTCGGCGGGTCAGCAGCGGCTCTGGTTCCTGGACCGGTTCCAGCCCGGGAGCACCGAGTACACCAGCGCGATCGCGTTGCGGCTCACCGGTTCGCTCGACCGGGCGAGGCTGACCGAATCGGTGCGCGGCCTGGTGCGCAGGCACGAGTCGCTGCGCACCACGTTCGACCAGGTGGACGGGCACCCGGTGCAGGTGGTGCACGACGACGTCCGGCTCGACCTCGTCACCGTCGACGACCTGGCCGAGGTGCTGGACGAGCCGTTCGACCTGCGGCGCGGACCGCTGTTCCGGGCCGCCCTGCTCGCCGAGTCCGCCGACGCGCACGTGCTGCTGCTGACCTCGCACCACATCGTCGTGGACGGCTGGTCCCTCGGCGTGCTGGCCCACGAGCTGGGCGTGCTGTACCGGGGCGAACCCCTGCCCCCGCCCCGGTTGCAGTACGCCGACTACGCCGTCTGGCAGCGCGGACGGCCGGTGGACACCGGGTTCTGGGTCGACCGGCTGGCCGGTGTCGCGCCGCTGGACCTGCCCACCGACCGGCCGCGACCGGCGGAGCGCACGTCGGCGGGCGCGACGCACGAGTTCACCGTGCCCGCCCGGCTGGCCGGCGACCTGGCGGAACTGGCCCGCGTGCACGAGACCACGCTGTTCACCACCCTGATGGCCGCCTGCCAACTGCTGCTGGCCCGCTACACCGGGCAGGACGACATCGCGGTCGGCACGGTCACCAGCGGGCGCGACCGGCCGGAGCTGGCCGGGCTGGTCGGCTTCCTGGTCGGCACCGTCGTACTGCGGTCCACTGTGGACACCTCGCGGTCGTTCGTCGAGTTCCTGGCGCAGGTCAACCGGACCGCGCTGGACGCGTTCGCGCACGACGACGTGCCGTTCGACCGGGTGGTGGAAGCCGTCGGCGCGCCACGCGACCCGAGCCGCACACCGCTGTTCGACGTGATGGTGGTCCTGCAGAACGCGCACCGCGCGCTCCCGGAACTGCCCGGCCTGCGCGTCGAGGAGCACCCGCTCACCCGAGAGCAGGCGAACTTCGACCTGAGCATCGACTTCACGCAGACCGACGGCGGCATCGACGGCATCGTGGAGTACAGCACCGAGCTGTTCGACGAGGCCACGGTCGACCGGATGGTGCGGCACCTGCTGGTGCTGCTGGCCGGCATCACGGCCGACCCGTACCGGCCGATGGCGGAGCTGTCGCTGCTGCTGGGCGACGAGCCCGCCGGCCGAGGCCCCGACCTCGCCGTCCCGGCCACCACCTTCCCCGCGCTGTTCCAGGCGCAGACCCGCCGCACGCCGGACGCCACGGCGCTGGTGTGCGAGGACACCCGGCTCACCTTCGCCGAGGTCGACGCGCGGGCCAACCGGCTGGCCCACCACCTGCTGCGCGAGGGCGTCGGGCCGGAGCAGGTCGTCGCGCTGTCGCTGCCGCGCGGGGCCGACTGGGTGATCGGCATCCTGGGCATCCTCAAGGCAGGCGCGGTGTACCTGCCCGTGGACCCGGCGCTGCCCGAGGCGCGCAGGCGCTACCTGCTGGAGGACTCCGGTGCGGTGCGCGTGATCGACGCGCCGGTCGACACCACCGGCCTGCCCGGGACCCCGCCGGACGTCCCGCTGCGGCCCGAGCACGCGGCCTACGTGATCTACACCTCCGGCTCGACCGGCAAGCCCAAGGGCGTCGTGGTGGAGCACCGGCAGCTGGCGAACCTGCTGCACAACCACCGCGAGGAGTTCTCGGGCGAGCACCTGCGGGTCGCCGTGTCCGCCACGTTCTCCTTCGACACGTCATGGGAAGGTCCCCTGCTCATGGCCGACGGCCACGAGCTGCACGTGCTCACCGACGAGGTCCGGCTGGAGCCGACCGCGCTCGTGCGGTACGTGCGGGAGCACCGGATCGACTTCCTCGACCTCACGCCGTCCTACGTGCGGCAGCTCCTCCCCGCCGGGCTGCTCGACGGCGAGCACCGCCCCCGCGTGCTGATGCTCGGCGGTGAGGCCCTGGGCACGGCGCTGTGGCAGGAACTGGCGCGGGCCGCCGTCGCCGCGCACAACTTCTACGGGCCGACGGAGACCACGGTCGACGCGGTGTCCCACCTCGTCACAGGCGACCGCCCGGTCATCGGCACGCCGCTGGCCAACCTCACCGCGCGGGTGCTGGACGAGAACCTGCGGCAGCTGCCCGTCGGCGTGCCCGGCGAGCTGTTCATCGCGGGGCCGCAGGTGGCCCGCGGCTACCTGAACCGACCCGGCCTGACCGCGGACCGGTTCCTGGCCGACCCGTTCGGCGAGCCCGGCTCCCGGATGTACCGCACGGGTGACAAGGTGCGCTGGCTGGCCGGCGACGAGGGACGGCCGGCGGTCCTCGAGTACCTGGGCCGCACCGACGAGCAGGTGAAGATCCGCGGGTTCCGGATCGAGCCGGGCGAGGTCGAGGCCGCGCTGCTGAGCCACCCGGACGTGCGGGAAGCGGCCGTGGTCGCCCGCACCGACAACGGGCACACCCGGCTGGTCGGGTACGTCGTCACCACCGGCCCGGCGAACCTCCGCGAGCACTTGCGGCGGTCGTTGCCCGACTACGCGGTGCCGTCGGCGTTCGTGGAGCTCGACCACATCCCGCTGACCGCCAACGGCAAGCTGGACCGGGCCGCGCTGCCCGCGCCGCAGGCGGCCGCGCACGGCGGGTTCGTCGCGCCGCGCACGCCCGTGGAAGCCGAGCTGGCCCGGCTCTGGGCCGAGGTGCTGGGCGCGGAGCGGATCGGCGTCGACGACAACTTCTTCGCGGTGGGCGGCGACTCGATCCTGTCCATCCAGCTCGTGTCGCGGGCCCGGCAGGCCGGGCTGCACCTGACCTCGCGGGACGTGTTCCGGCACCAGACCGTGGCCGAGTTGGCGCTGGTGGTGTCGGAGTCGGCCGGGACCGAGCCGGAGCCCGTGTTCACCGGTCCGGCGCCGCTCACCCCGATCCAGCGGTGGTTCTTCGCCGAGCACGGGCCCCTGCGGCACTTCACCATGTCGCTGCTGGTCGAGCTGGAGCCGGCGGTGGACGCGGAGGCGTTGCGCGACGCCGTGCGGACCGTGGTCGGGCACCACGACGCGCTGCGGCTGCGGTTCCGCGAGGTCGACGGGCGGTGGGCGCAGGAGGTCGCGGACACCGAGGTCGACGTGTTCCGGGTCGAGGCCGACGAGGACGTGGAGGCCGTCGCACGGCAGGCGCAACGCAGCCTGGACCTCGGCACGGGTCCGTTGCTGCGGGCGGTGTTCTTCCCCGGCGCACGGCCGAAGCTGCTGCTGACCGTGCACCACCTGGCGATGGACGGCGTGTCGTGGCGGATCCTGCTCGGCGACCTGGAGCAGGCCTACCGGGGCGTGCCGCTGGAGCCGGTCGGCACGTCGTTCACGCAGTGGGCGCACCGGCTGGCCGAGCACGTGCGGTCCGGCGCGTTGGACGGCGCGCGGGAGCACTGGGACTCGCTGCCCGAGCCCGAGGCGCTGCCCGTCGACCGGGACGGCGCGAACACCGCCGGGTCGACGCGCGTGGTGTCCGCGCGGCTGGACCCGGAGACCACGGAGGCGTTGCTGACCGCCGTGCCGCCGGTGTACCGGACGCAGGTCAACGACGTGCTGCTCAGCGCGCTCGGCCGGGCGTTGGCCGAGTGGACCGGGCGCGACGCGGTCAGCGTCACGTTGGAGGGCCACGGCCGCGAGGAGCTCGTGCCGGGCGTCGACCTCAACCGCACGGTCGGCTGGTTCACCACCCAGTTCCCGGTGGTGCTGGAGCCGTGCGACGAGTGGGGCCGCACGCTGAAGTCGGTCAAGGAGTCGCTGCGCGCCGTGCCGCACCGGGGGTTGAGCTTCGAAGCCCTGGGCGGCGGGCGGCTGCCGCAGGTCTCGTTCAACTACCACGGCCGGTTCGACGTCGCCGACGGCGGCTTCTACCGCGCCCGGCGGGACGCGGTCGGCGAGGACTTGGCGGCCGACGAGGCGCGCACCCACCTGATCGAGGTGACCGGTCTGGTCGAGCGCGGCGAGCTGGAGCTGAGCTGGCAGTACTCCGAGCACGTGCACGACGAGCAGACCGTGCGGCGGCTGGCCGAGCGGACCCTGGACGGGCTGCGGGAGATCGTGGCGCACTGCGCGCAACCCGGTGTCGGCGGTCGCACGCCGTCGGACTTCCCGCTGGCCCGGCTCACGCAGGAACAGGTCGACGCGCTCGCCGGGCCGGACGTGGAGGACATCCTCCCGCTCACGCCGTTGCAGGCGGGCATGGTGTTCCACAGCCTGGTCGAGCCCGGCACGTACGTCGACCGGATGCGGCTGGTGCTGGCCGACGTGCGCGACCCCGCGGCGTTGCGGCAGGCCTGGCAACGGGTCGTCGACCGCACGCCCGTGCTGCGGTCGAGCGTGGTGTGGGAGGGCGTGGCCGAGCCGGTGCAGGTCGTGCGGCGGCACGTGGAGCTGCCGGGCGGGCCGGTGGACGCGCCGTTCGACCTCGGTGTCGCGCCGCTGCTGCGGGTCGAGGTGACGCCGCTGGACGACGACCGGGTCGAGCTGGTGTGGACGTCGCACCACGTGATCCTCGACGGCTGGAGCACCGCGCAGGTGTTCGGCGAGGTGCTGGAGCAGTACCGGGCGATCATCACCGGCACGCCCGCCCGGCTGCCCGCGCGGCGGCCGTTCCGGGACTACCTGCGCTGGCTGGCCGAGCAGGACGGGGGCGCGGCCGAGGCGCACTGGCGGGCCGTGCTGTCCGATGTGGACGGTCCGACACCGCTGCCGTTCGACCGCGCGCCCACGCGGGCGCACCGCTCGGAGGCGTCCGCGTCGGTGCGGTGCTCGCTCGACCTGGACGACGCCGCGCGGCGCGCCGGCCTGACGGTGAACACGGTCGTGCAGGGCGCGTGGGCGCTGCTGCTGGCCCGTGCCTCCGGCGAGGCCGACGTGGTGTTCGGCAGCACGGTGTCCGGCCGCCCGGCCGAGCTGGCCGGGGTCGAGTCGATGGTCGGCATGCTCATCAACACCGTGCCGACCAGGGCGGTCGTGGACGGCGCCGCCGAGGTGGGCGCGTGGCTGCGCGACTTCCAGGCGGCGCAGAGCGAGTCGCGGCGGTTCGAGCACACCGCGTTGGCCGAGATCCAGTCGTGGGTCGGGACGAAGCTGTTCGACTCCGTGGTGGTGTTCGAGAACTACCCGTTCGAACGCGACGGCGACGGGCCGCGCGTGGTGGAGGTCGACGCGGTCGACAACGCCACGCTGCCGTTGACGTTGAGCGCGTCCTTCACCGACCGGCTCGACCTCGACCTGGCCTACGACCCCGAGCTGTTCGACGCCGCCACCGCCGAGCGACTGGCCGGGTGGCTGCGCGAGCTGGTCCGGGCGATCGCGGCCGACCCGACGACCCCGATCGCGGACCTGCCGTGGCTCACCGAAGCCGAACGGCGCCAGGTGCTGGTGGAGTGGAACCGGACCGCGCGGGACGTGCCCCGGCAGCTGTACCCCGAGGTGTTCGCCGAGCAGGCCGGTCGCACGCCGGACGCGACCGCGCTGGTCCACCAGGACCGCACGGGGTCGCGCACGGCGTTGACGTTCGCCGAGCTGGACGCCCGAGCGAACCGGCT
Source organism: Saccharothrix sp. NRRL B-16348 (assembly GCF_001280085.1). GTDB lineage: Bacteria > Actinomycetota > Actinomycetes > Mycobacteriales > Pseudonocardiaceae > Actinosynnema. Next base: position 25,032 of record NZ_LGED01000235.1, read on the forward strand.
GGCGCACCACCTGCTCGCGCACGGCGCGGGCCCGGAGCGCACGGTCGCGGTCGTGCTGCCGCGCTCGGCCGACCTGGTGGTGGCCGTGCTCGCCGTGCTCAAGGCCGGTGCGGTGTACCTGCCGGTCGACCCGGAACTGCCCGCCGAGCGCATCGGCTTCCTGCTGCGCGACGCGAAACCCGCGTTCGTGCTGGACGCCGTGCCCGATCTCGCCGGTCTGCCCGACACGCCGCCGCCGGTCGTGTCGCGGCCCGAGCACGCCGCCTACCTGATCTACACGTCCGGGTCGACCGGCACGCCCAAGGGCGTCGTGGTCGAGCACCGGCAGCTCGCGAACCTGTTCCAGGCCAACCGCGCGGCCCTGATGCGGGAGCCGACCCGGTTCGCGGTCACGGCGACGTTCTCGTTCGACACGTCGTGGGAAGGCCTGCTGTTCCTGGCCGCGGGCAACGAGCTGCACGTGATCGACGACGAGCTGCGGCTCGACCCGCCGGCGCTGGTCCGGTACCTCACCGAGCACGGCATCGGAACGGTCGACCTCACCCCGTCGTACGCGCGCCAGCTGGTGCAGGCCGGGCTGCTGGAGTCCGGGGTGCGCCAGCTCATGCTGGGCGGCGAGGCGGTCGACGCGGCGCTGTGGCGGGAGGTCGCCGCCTCACCGGTGGAGGGCTTCAACCAGTACGGCCCCACCGAGGTGGCGGTGGACTCGGTGGCGACGCGGGTCGTCGGCGAACGACCGGTGATCGGGCGGCCGCTGGCCAACCTCACCGCGTACGTGCTGGACGCCGACCTGCGGCCGGTGCCGCCGGGCGTGCCCGGTGAGCTGTTCCTCGGTGGCGCGCAGGTGGCGCGCGGCTACCTCGACCGGCCCGGGCTGACGGCTCAGCGGTTCCTCGCCGACCCGTTCGGCGCGGCCGGCGCGCGCATGTATCGCACGGGTGACCGTGTGCGCTGGCTGCCCGACGGCACCCTGGAGTACCTGGGTCGGGCCGACGACCAGGTCAAGCTCCGCGGCTTCCGGATCGAGCCCGGCGAGGTCGAAGCGGCCCTGCTGGACGTGCCCGGCGTGCGGGAGTCGGCCGTGGTGGTCCGGCAGGACCGGCTGATCGGGTACGTGACCGGCACGCCGGAGACCGACCCGCGTGACGCGCTGGCCCGCGCGCTGCCCGACTACCTGGTGCCGGCCGCGGTCGTCGTGCTGGACGACCTGCCGCTGACGCCCAGCGGCAAGCTGGACCGGCGGGCGCTGCCCGAGCCGGACCTGGCCGGCGGGTTCGTCGCACCGCGCACCGACGCCGAACGGGTCGTCGCCGACGTGATGGCCGACGTGCTCGGGTTGGCGCGGGTCGGCGCGCTGGACGACTTCTTCCGCCTCGGCGGCGACTCGATCCTCAGCATCCGCGTGACCTCGCGGTTGCGCGCGGCGTTCGGCGTGCAGCTGTCGCCGCGTGCCGTGTTCGAACACCCCACGGTGTCCGGCCTCGCCTCCGCCATCAGCACCGGGGCGGGTTCCGGCCAGGATGAGGTGGACGCCATCCCGGTGATCCCGCGCGATGGCGTCCACCCTCCGCTCGTGCACCCGCAGTCGCCCGCGCAGCGGCGGTTGTGGTTCCTGGACCAGTTCGAGCCGGGCGGCACGGAGTACGTCACGCCCACCGCGTTGCGGCTGCGCGGACCGCTGGACCTGGACGCGCTGCGGCATGCCCTCGACGGCCTGGTGGCCCGGCACGAGTCGCTGCGCACCACGTTCGACGACGGCGTGCAGCTCGTGCACGAGCCGTTCGAGGTGCCGCTCACCGTGGAGGACACCGACTGGGAGGCGGTGTTGCTCGACGAGGTCGGCACGCCGTTCGACCTGCGCGAGGGGCCGCTGTTCCGGACCCGGCTGGTGCGCGTGGCGCCCGGGGACCACGTGCTGGTGCTGACGCTGCACCACATCGTCACCGACGGCTGGTCGACCGGTGTGCTGGCCCGCGACCTGGGCGCGCTGTACGCGGGCGAGGAGCCGCCGCCGCCCGCCGTGCAGTACGTGGACTACACGGCGTGGCTGCCGGAGCCCGCCGTCGACTACTGGGCCGAGCACCTGACCGGGGTGCCGCCGCTGGAGCTGCCGACGGACCGGCCGCGCCCGGCAGTGCGCGGCACGACGGGCGCGATGCACGAGTTCACCGTGCCCGTGCCGGTCGCGAAGGCCGTGAAGGCACTGGCCGCCGAGCACGGCGACACCCTGTTCACCACGCTGCTGGCGGCCACGAAGGTGTTGCTGGCCCGCTACACCGGGCAGGACGACATCGCGGTCGGCACGGCGGTGTCCGGGCGCGGGCGCGCCGAGCTGGACGACGTGGTCGGCCTGTTCGTGAACACCGTCGTGCTGCGGTCCTCGGTGGACCTGCGGCGGTCGTTCACGGAGTTCCTGGCCGACCTGCGGACCACCGTGCGGGACGGTTTCGCGCACCAGGACGTGCCGTTCGAACGGGTGGTGGACGCCGTCCGGCCGGACCGCGACCCGAGCCGCAACGCGTTGTTCGACGTCATGGTGCTGCTGCAGAACTTCAGCACCGAGGTGCCCGAGCTGCCAGGGCTGGACGTGGCAGACCTCCAGCTGCCGCTGCTGACCTCGATGTGCGACCTGACCTTCGAGTTCGGCGAGGTCGACGGCGAGCTGCGCGGCGCGGTCGAGTACAGCACCGACCTGTTCGACGCCGGGACGGTCGACCGGATGACCCGGCACCTGCTGACGCTCCTGGAGGGCATCACCGCGGCGCCGGACCGCCCGTTGGGCGAACTGCCGCTGCTGCTCGGCGACGAGCCGGACGGGCGCGGCGTGCGGCTGGAGGTCCCCGAGACCACGTTCGCCGCCGTCTTCGCCGAGCAGGCGCGGCGCACGCCCGACGCGGGCGCGCTCGTGTGCGGCGACACCCGCCTCACCTTCGCCGAGGCCGACGCGCGGGCCAACCGGCTCGCGCACCACCTGCTGGCGCACGGCGTCGGCCCGGAACGCGTGGTCGCCGTGTCGCTGCCGCGGTCGGCCGACTCGGTGGTGGCGATCCTGGCCGTGCACAAGGCGGGCGGGGTGTACCTGCCGGTCGACCCGGACCTGCCGAGCGAGCGGTTCGACTTCCTGCTCCGCGACGCCCGACCGGCGCTGGTGCTGGACGCCGTGCCGGACCTCGCGGGCTACCCGGACACCCCGCCGGACGTGGCCGTGCGACCGGACCAGGCCGCGTACGTGATCTACACGTCCGGCTCGACCGGCGTGCCCAAGGGCGTGGTGGTCGAGCACCGGCAGCTGACCAACCTGATGCACAACCACCACCAGGCGTTCGACGACGACCCGATGCGGGTCGCGCTGACCGCCGTGTTCTCCTTCGACACGTCGTGGGAAGAGCTGCTGTTCATGGCCGGCGGCCACGAGCTGCACGTCCTGACCGACGACGTCCGCCTCGAACCGCACGTGTTCGTCGAGCACGTCCGCGAGCACCGGATCGACCTCGTCGACGTGACCCCGTCGTACGCCCAGCAGCTCCTCCCGCTCGGTCTCCTCGACGGCGACCACGCGCCCAGGCACGTGCTGCTGGGCGGCGAGGCGCTGCCGGAGTCGCTGTGGCGGACGCTGGCCGCGTCGAGCACCACCGCGCACAACTACTACGGCCCGACCGAGGTGACGGTGGACTCGGTGTCCACCGTCGTCACGGGCGACCGCGCGCTGATCGGCCGCCCGCTGGCCAACCTGGTCGCCCACGTGCTGGACGAGGACCTGCGGCCGGTGCCGGTCGGCGTGCCGGGCGAGCTGTACCTCGGCGGCGCGCAGGTCGCCCGCGGCTACCACGACCGGCCTGGCCTGACCGCGCAGCGGTTCCTGCCCGACCCGTTCGGCGAGCCCGGCTCCCGCATGTACCGCACCGGCGACAAGGTGCGGTGGGTCGGCGACCGGCTCGACTACCTCGGGCGCAACGACGACCAGGTGAAGATCCGCGGCTTCCGGGTCGAGTTGGGCGAGGTGGAGACCGCGCTCCTGCACCACCCGGACGTGACCCAGGCGGCCGTGGTGGCGCGCGAGCACAACGGCCACCAGCGGCTCGTCGCCTACACCGCGGGCACGGCCACCGACCTGGCCGGCTGGCTCAGGCAGCGGCTGCCGGACTACCTGGTGCCGTCGGCGTTCGTGGCGCTGGACGGGCTGCCGATGACGCCGGCGGGCAAGGTGGACCGGCGGGCGCTGCCCGCGCCGACGTTCACCGAGGCCGGGTACGTGGCGCCCGAGCCCGGTGTCGCGGCCACGCTCGCCGCCATCTGGGCCGACGTGCTCGGCGTCGACCGGGTGGGCGCGCGGGACAACTTCTTCGCCCTCGGCGGCGACTCGATCCTGAGCATGCAGGTCGTGTCGCGGGCCCGGCAGGCCGGGCTGAAGCTGACGTCCAAGGACGTGTTCCTGCGCCAGACCGTCGGCGACCTCGCGCTCGCGGTCACCGAGGACACCGGGACGGCGCACGACACCGTCACCGGGCCCGCGCCGCTCACCCCGATCCAGCGCTGGTTCTTCGCCGAGCACGGCCCGTTGGCGCACTTCACCATGTCGGTCGTGGTGGAACTCGGCGACGTCGAGCCGGCCGCGGTGCGTGACGCCGTGCGGGCCGTCGTCGCCCACCACGACGCGTTGCGCCTGCGGTTCACCCCGGTCGACGGCGGCTGGCGGCAGGAGGTGGCGGACGTCGAGTCCGCCGAGGTGTTCCACCTCGCCTCGGGCGACCTGGCCGCCGAGGCGCACCTCGCCCGCACGAGCCTCGACCTGCGGCACGGACCGCTGATGCGCGCCGTGCTGTTCGACGACGGCAGGCTGTTCGTCACCGCGCACCACCTGGTGGTCGACGCGGTGTCGTGGCGGATCGTGCTGGCAGACCTGGACACCGCGCTCGCCAGCCGCGGCCTCGGGCCGAAGAGCACGGCGTTCACCGACTGGGCGCACCGGCTCGACCGGCACGTGCGCGAGGGCCGGTTCGACCACGCCCTGGAGCACTGGGCGGGCGTGCCGGTGGAGGAGCCGGTGCCGACGTCGGCGGGCAGCGCGCGCAGCGTGTCCGTGCGGCTGGGCAAGGCCGACACCGACGCGCTGCTGCACGCCGTGCCCGACGCCTACCGCACGCAGGTCAACGACGTGCTGCTCACCGCGCTGGCCTCGGCGTTCGCCGGGCGGGCGCTGGTGACGCTGGAAGGCCACGGCCGGGAGGAGCTGTTCGACGGCGTGGACCTGTCCCGCACGGTCGGCTGGTTCACCGCCGAGTTCCCGGTCGCGCTGGAACTGCCCGAGGGCGACTGGGGTGAGGCGCTGAAGTCGGTGAAGGAGCAGTTGCGCGCCATCCCGGACAAGGGTTTGGGCTACGAGGCCCTGAAGTACTGGGACCGGGGCGTGACGGGCGCGCTGCCGCGCGTGTGCTTCAACTACCTGGGCCAGTGGGACGGCGAGGTGGCCGACGTCGAGCACGGCCGCGAGGTGCCGGACGACGCCGTCCGCCCGCACCTGCTCGACATCAGCGCCGCCGTGTCGTCGGGCGAGCTGGTGCTGGACTGGGAGTACTCCACCGAGGCGCACGACGAGGCCGCGGTGCGGGCGCTGGCCGACCGGATGGTCGACGCGTTGCGCGGGATCGTCGCGTTCTGCGCCGGGCCGGACGCGTGGGGCCGCACGCCGTCGGACTTCCCGCTGGCGAAGCTCACCGCCGAGCAGGTGGACCGGATCGTGGACCGGGACGTGGAGGACGTCTACCCGCTGACCCCGTTGCAGTCCGGCATGCTGTTCCACAGCCTGGTGGACGACGGCACGGCGTACGTGAACCAGCTGCGCGTGCGACTGTCCGGTGTGGACGATCCGGAGCGCTTCGCCCAGGCGTGGCAACGCGTGGTCGACCGCACGCCCATCCTGCGCACCGAGGTGGTGTGGGAGGGACTGGACGAGCCGGTGCAGGTGGTGCGGCGCGGTGTGACCGTGCCGGTGACCTACGCCGACGTGACGGACGAACTGGTGGCGGCCGACGCGGCGGCGGGCATCGACCTGACCACCGCGCCGTTGATGCGGCTGGCGATCGGGCGGGTGTCGGACACCGAGGTCGACCTGCTGTGGACCTCGCACCACCTGCTGCTCGACGGCTGGAGCACCGCGCAGGTGTTCGGCGAGGTGCTGGGCGAGTACGCGGGCGGCACGGCTCCGGCACGGCGGCCGTTCCGCGACTACCTGGCCTGGCTCGCCGAGGTCGACCAGTCGGCCGTCGAGGCGTACTGGCGCGGTGTGCTGGCCGGGTTCGAGACGCCCACTCCCCTGCCGTTCGACCGGCCGCCGACCGAGGCGCACCGCGCCGAGTCGTCCGCGCAGGTCGTGCTGGACCTGCCCGCCGACCGGCTGGACGCGGTGGCCCGCACCCACGGCCTCACGGTGAACACGCTGGTCCAAGGCGCGTGGGCGCTGCTGCTGGCCCGCACCTCGGGTCAGCGGGACGTGGTGTTCGGCAGCACGGTGTCCGGCCGGCCGGCCGAGCTGCCCGGCGTCGAGTCGATCGTCGGCATGTTCATCAACACCGTGCCGACGAGGGTGTCGGTGGAGTCCGACGCCGAAGTGGTGGAGTGGCTGCGCCGGCTGCAGGACGCGCAGACCGAGTCCCGGCAGCACGAGCACGTGTCGTTGGCGCAGGTGCAGACCTGGGTGGGCACGCGCCTGTTCGACAGCATGCTGGCGTTCGAGAACTACCCGGTCGAGGCGGACGCGCCGGGCGGCGCGCCGCGCATCGGCGAGGTGGACGGCCTGGACACCACCTCGTACCCGCTCACCGTGGTGGCGCACGTGCAGGACTCGCTGCACGTGGAGCTGACCTACGACCCGCGGCTGTTCGACGCGGCCACGATCACCGCGCTCGGCGACCGGCTGGCCCGGTTGCTCGACGCGATCGGCACGGACCCGCGCCGGCGGGTGTTCGAGCTGCCGTGGCTGTCCGACGCCGACCTGGACCACGTGATGGCGGCGTGGCGAGGGATGCCCGGCGACGTCGTCGAGGGCACGATCCCGGCGCTGTTCGCGGCGCAGGCCGCGCGCACACCCGACGCGGTGGCCGTGACGGGCGCGGGTGTCAGCCTGACCTACCGGGAACTGGACGAGCGGGCCAACCAGGTGGCGCACCACCTGATCGGGGTGGGCGCCGGACCGGACTCGCTGGTGGCGTTGCGGTTGCCGCGCTCCGCGGACCTCGTCGTCGCGGTGCTCGGCGTGCTGAAGGCGGGCGCGGCCTACCTGCCCCTGGACCTGTCGTACCCGGCCGAGCGCATCCGGTACATGATCGCCGACGCCCGGCCGGCGGTGGTCCTGGACGCCCTGCCCGACCTGTCCGAGCTGCCGACGACCGCGCCACGGGTGTCGCCGCGGCCGGAGAACGCGGCGTACGTGATCTACACGTCCGGTTCGACCGGCAGGCCCAAGGGCGTGGTCGTGACGCACGCCGGGCTGGCCACGTTCTCCGCCGCCGAGGTCGCGGGGTTCGCCGTGTCGCCGGGCGACCGGGTGCTCCAGTTCTCCTCGCCCAGCTTCGACGCCTCGGTGCTGGAGCTGTGCATGTCCCTGCCCGCCGGCGCCACCCTGGTCGTGCCGCCGCCCGGACCGCTGCTCGGCGACCACCTCGCCGCGGTGATCGCCGAGTCCGGCGTGACGCACGCGTTCATCCCGCCCGCCGCGCTCGCCACCGTTCCGGACGTCGACCTGCCCACCCTCCGCACCCTCGTCGTCGGCGGCGAGGCGTGCCCGGCGGCGCTGGTCGACCGGTGGGCGCCCGGCCGGCGCATGATCAACGCCTACGGCCCGACGGAGTCCACCTCGCTCGCGTCGTGGAGCGACCCGCTCGCACCCGGTGGCGTGCCGCCGATCGGGCGGACGATCCCGGGCACGCGGGCACGGGTGCTGGACGACGAGCTGCGGCCCGTGCCGGTCGGTGTCACCGGGGAGCTCTACCTCGCGGGCGCCGGCCTGGCGCGCGGCTACCTCGACCGGCCCGGGTTGACCGCTCAGCGGTTCGTCGCCGACCCGTTCGGCGGTCCGGGCGACCGGATGTACCGCACCGGTGACCTGGTCCGCGTCCGCCAGGACGGCCAGTTGGCGTTCGAGGGCCGCGCCGACCAGCAGGTGAAGCTCCGCGGGTTCCGGATCGAACTCGGCGAGGTCGAGGCCGTGCTGACCGGGCACGACGCCGTGGCGCAGGCCGCGGTGGTGGTGCGGGACGGCCGGCTGATCGCCTACTACGTGCCCGTCGGGGTGGTGGACGCGGCCGGGTTGCGCGCGCACGTCGAGCGGGTGTTGCCGGACTTCATGGTGCCGGCGGCGTACGTGGCGCTGGAGCGGTTGCCGCTCAACGCCAACGGCAAGCTGGACCGGGCCGCGCTGCCCGCCCCGGAGCGGGAGGCGTCGGCGGCGGGCGGGTTCGTCGCGCCGCGCACCGAGGCCGAACGGCTGGTCGCGGACGTGTGGGCCGACGTGCTCGGGCTGGCCGAGGTGGGCGTCGAGGACAACTTCTTCACCCTCGGCGGCGACTCGATCTCCAGCATCCGGGTGGTGTCGCGGCTGCGGTCGTCGTTCGACGTCTCGCCGCGCGACCTGTTCGACCACCCGACCGTGGCGGCGCTCGCGGCCCGGTTGTCCGGGTCGGTGCCAGGAGGATCGGGCCCGGACGGCGCGGTGATCCCCCGCGTCGACGGCGACGCGCCGTTGTCGTTCGCGCAGCAGCGGTTGTGGTTCCTGGACCAGTTCCAGCCCGGCGGCACCGAGTACGTGACGCCGCTGGCCGTGCGGCTGCGCGGCGAGCTGGACGTGCCGCGGCTGGAGCGCGCGCTGACGGCGCTGGTCGAGCGGCACGAGTCGCTGCGGACCACGTTCCCGGCGGTGGACGGCCTGCCGGTCACCGCGGTCCGGCCGGCGGACGTCACGCTGCCCGTGGTGGACGAGATGCCCGCGCTGGAGCCGTTCGACCTGGCCGAGGGGCCGCTGTTCCGGCCCGTCCTGGTGCGCCGCGGGCCGGACGACCACGTGCTGGCGTTGACGATGCACCACATCATCACCGACGGCTGGTCCGGCGGGGTCTTGCTGTCCGACCTGGCCGCGCTGTACGGCGGCGAGGAGCTGCCGCCGCTGCCCGTCCGGTACGGCGACTTCGCCGCCTGGCAACGGGAACAGCCGCTGGACGCCCAGCTGGACCACTGGCGCGACCAGTTGGCCGGCGTGCCCGCGCTGGAGCTGCCGACGGACCGGCCCCGGCCGCCCGTGCAGACGACGGCGGGCGCGCAGACCGAGTTCGCCGTGCCCGCCGCGGTCGCGGAACGGCTGCGCGAGCTGGCGCGGGCCGTGGACGGCACGTTGTTCATGGCGTTGGTCGCGGCCTGCGAGGTGTTGTTCCACCGGTGGTCCGGGCAGGACGACTTCGCGATCGGCACGGTGGCGTCCGGGCGCGACCTGCCGGAGACGCAGGACCTGGTCGGGTTCTTCGTCAACACGGTGGCGCTGCGGGCGCGGATCGAGCCGTCGGCGACGTTCCCGGAGTTCCTGGCCCGCACGCGGGCGACCGTGCTGGACGCGTTCGCGCACCAGGACGTGCCGTTCGAACGGGTGGTGGACGCGGTGCAGCCCGACCGCGACACCAGCCGCACGCCGCTGTTCCAGGCCGTGGTGGCGTTGCAGAACGCGCCGCAGGCGGCGGGCTTCGCCGGGCTCGACGCGGAGGACGTCGCGCAACCCACATCGAGCAGCAACTTCGACGTCACGGTGGAGTTCACCGAGTCCCCCGACGGCGGGCTGCACGGGTCGGTCGAGTACAACACCGACCTGTTCGACGCGGGCACGGTCGAGCGGCTGGTCGAGCACCTCGGCGTGCTGCTGTCCGGCATCGCGGCCGACGCCGACCGTCCACTGTGGGCGTTGCCGGTGCTGCCCGACGCCGAACGGGAGTTGGTGCGGGCGTGGGGTTCGACCGGCCCGGCCGTCGACGGCCCCGGTTTCGTGGAGCTGGTCGAGGCGCAGGTCGCGCGCACGCCGGACGCGGTGGCGCTGACGGGTGCGGTCGACGTGACCTACGCCGAGCTGAACGCCCGCGCGAACCGGTTGGCGCACCACCTGATCGGGCTCGGCGCCGGGCCGGAGCGGATCGTCGCGCTGCGGCTGCCCCGGTCGGCCGACCTGCTGGTGGCGGAGCTGGCGGTGCTCAAGGCGGGCGCCGCGTTCCTGCCCGTCGACCCGGAGTACCCGGCCGAGCGGATCGCGTTCATGCTCGACGACGCCCGGCCGCTGGTGGTGCTGGACGGTCCGGTCGACGTGGCCGAGCAGCCCGACACGAACCCGCGCGTGGCCGTGCGGCCGGAGCACCCGGCGTACGTGATCTACACGTCCGGGTCGACCGGGCGGCCGAAGGGCGTGGTCGTGTCGCACGCCGGGCTGGCCACGTTCTCGGCGGCCGAGATCGCCCACTTCGAGGTGCGGCCGGGCGACCGGGTGCTGGAGTTCTCCTCGCCCAGCTTCGACGCGTCGGTGCTGGAGCTGTGCCTGGCGTGGCCGGCGGGCGCGGCGCTGGTCGTGCCGCCGCCCGGGCCGCTGCTGGGCGACCAGCTGGCCGAGGTGGTGACCACGTTCGGCGTGACGCACGCGTTGATCCCGCCGGTCGCGCTGGCCACCGTGCCGGACGTGCCGCTGCCGACGTTCCGCACGCTGGTGGTGGGCGGCGACGCGTGCTCGGCGGACCTGGTGCGCCGGTGGGCGCCCGGCCGGCGGATGGTCAACGCCTACGGCCCGACCGAGTCCACCGTCGTCACGTCGTGGAGCGAGCCGCTGGCACCCGGCGGCGTGCCGCCGATCGGTCGGCCGATCCCCGGCACTCACGTCCACGTGCTGGACGGCGAGTTGCAGCCCGTGCCGGTCGGGGTGGCCGGTGAGCTGTACGTGTCCGGAGTCGGCTTGGCCCGCGGGTACCTCGACCGGCCGGGGCTCACCGCGTCGCGGTTCCTGGCGAACCCGTTCGGGCCGCCTGGGGCACGCATGTACCGCACGGGTGACGTGGTGCGGTGGAACGCGCACGGCGTGCTGGAGTTCGTCGGCCGGGCCGACGAGCAAGTGAAGATCCGCGGGTTCCGGATCGAGCTCGGCGAGGTCGAGACCGCCCTGTTGCGGCACCCGGACGTGCGTGACGCGGTCGTCGTGGCCAAGGCGGACGCGCGGGGCCACAAGCGGCTCGTCGCGTACGTCGTCGGCGAGGTGGCGAAGCTGCGCGAGTTCCTGGGCGAATCGCTGCCGGACTACCTGGTGCCGTCGGTGTTCGTGCCGGTGGACGCGCTGCCGATCAGCCCCAACGGCAAGGTGGACCGGGCGAGGCTGCCCGAGCCGGACTTCGGCGCGCTCGTCGGCGCCGGGCACGTCGCGCCGTCCGGGCCGGTCGAGGAGGCGCTGGCGGCGGTGTGGGCCGACGTGCTCGGCGTGCCGCGGGTGGGCGCGGAGGACAACTTCTTCGCGCTCGGCGGCGACTCGATCCTGAGCATGCAGGTGGTGGCCCGGTCGCGGCAGGCCGGGTACCGGTTCGCCACCCGCGACCTGTTCGTGCACCAGACCGTCGCGTCGCTCGCGCCGCACGTCACGGTGGAGGTCGCGTCGTCGGCCGACCGGGCGCCGGTGGTGGGCGACGTGCCGCTGACGCCGATCCAGCACTGGTTCCTGACCTCCGGGCGGCGCAACCCGCACCACTTCAACCAGTCGCACCTGGTGGAGCTGGACCCGGCGGTGGACGTGGCGGCGTTGCGGCGCGCGCTGGGCGTGCTGGTGGCGCACCACGACGCGCTGCGGCTCCGGTTCACGTCGGTCGACGGGGTGTGGCGGCAGCGCAACGACGACGTGGGCGACGTCGACGTGCTCACCGTCGTGGCCGGCGCGGCGGAGCTGGAGCGCGTTGCGGACGAGGTGCACGCGTCGTTCGACCTGGCCACCGGGCCGTTGTTCCGGGCGGTGCTGTTCCAGACCGACCAGCCGCTGCTGCTGCTGGTCGCGCACCACCTGGTGGTCGACGGCGTGTCGTGGCGAATCCTGCTGGACGACCTGGAGACCGCCTACCGGGGTGACGACCTCGGCGCCAAGACCACCTCGTACCAGGAGTGGTCGCGGCGGCTGGAGGCCCACGTGCTCGGCGGCGCGCTGGCCGACGAGGTCGAGCACTGGCGGCAGTCGTTCCCGCCGTTCCCGACGCCGTCCGGGACACCCGAGGCGGTGACCGTGGAGCTGTCCGAGGAGGACACGGACGCGTTGCTGCGCGGCGCGCCCGCCGCCTACCGGACCCGGATCAACGACGTGCTGCTGGCCGCGTTGGCGTGGGCGCTGTCCCGGTGGACGGGGTCGTCGCGGGTCGCGGTCGACCTGGAGGGCCACGGGCGCGAGGACGTGCTGGACGTGGACCTCTCGCGGACCGTCGGCTGGTTCACCACTGTGTTCCCGGTGGCGCTGGAGGTGCCGGACGGCAGCTGGCGCGACCGGGTGAAGGCGGTGCGGCGGCAGCTGCGGGCCGTGCCGGGCAACGGTTTCGGGTACGGGGCGCTGCGGCAGCACGGCCTGGTGCCCGACCGCGGGCGGCCCGCGGTGTCGTTCAACTACCTCGGCCAGTTCGGCTCGGGCCCGTCCGCCGCGGGAGACGAGGCGACCGGCCTGTACCGGGCGGTGCTGCCGTCGGTCGGCGTCGACCACGACCCGTCCGACGCCGGCGACCACCTGCTCGACGTGGTCGGCGAGGCCGGCCGGACGTTGGGCTTCACCTGGTACTACCACCCGTCGGCGCACTCCGGCGCGGAGATCGGGGCGGTGGCCGCCGACTTCGCCGCCGCGTTGCGGGCGATCGCCGCGGATTGCCGGGGTGCGCTGTGACGACGTCGTTGGCGCGCAACCGGAACTACACGCTGCTGTGGGGCGGTCAGGCGCTGGCCGAGGTCGGGTTCAGCGCCTCGATGCTGGCCCTGCCGCTGCTCGTGCTGGTGCTGACCGGGTCGCCGGTGCTGTCCGGTCTGGTGCTCACCGTGGACGCCACCGCGCAGCTGCTGGTGGGGCTGCCGGCCGGCGCGCTGGTCGACCGGTGGGACCGCCGCCGGATCATGCTGTGCTGCGAGGCGGCCCAGGTGTTGGCCCTCGGCGGGCTCGTGGCGGCGATGTGGGTCGACGCGGTCACGATCCCGCACGTCATGGCGGTCTCCGCGGTGCTCGGCGTGTGCCGGGCGTTGTTCGAGCCCGCGGAGGACGCGTGCCTGCCCCGGCTCGTGCCGGAGTCGCAGCTGGCGACGGCCGTGGCGATGAACAGCGCGCGGTCGTCGTTGGGGCAGATGTCGGGGACGGCGCTGGGCGGTGTGCTGATCGCCGTGGCGCGGTGGCTGCCGTTCCTGGTGGACATGCTGACGCACGTGGTGGCGTTCGTGGCGCTGCTGTTCCTGCGGGTGCCGCCGTCCGCGCCGGTCGAGTCGCACCCGCACCTGCTGCGGTCGATCGGCGAGGGCCTGCGGTGGGTGTGGAGCAGGCGGGAGATCCGGGTGACGGCGCTGTGCGCGGTGGTGCTGAACCTGTTCTTCACCGCGTTCTACGTGGTCGTCATCGTGCTGGTGGAGGGCCGGGGCGCGTCGTTCGGCGAGATCGGCGTGATGGCGGCGATGCTCGGCGTCGGCGGCGTGCTCGGCGCCCTGGCCGCGCCGTGGCTGCACCGCGTGCTCGGGCCGCACCGGTCGATCGCGTCGGTGTTCTGGGTGCTGACCCTGCTGGTGCCGTGCGCGTTGCTGGTCGAGTCGGCCTACCTGATCGGGGTGCTGTTCGCCCTGATGAGCTTCCTGGCGCCGACGGCCAACACCACGATCAGCACCCACCAGCTGCTGCTCACCCCCGACGAGCTGCGCGGACGGCTCAGCGGGGTGATGGGTGTCGTCGTGGGCGGCGCGGGCGCGGCCGGTCCGCTGGTCGGCGGCGTGCTGACCGAGGCGCTGTCGGCCCGCACCGCCGTCGTGGTGTGCGCGGCGGGGATTTTGTCGATCACGGTTTTCGTCACGGTGAGCCCGACTCTGCGCGGGTACGCGAGAGCACAAGAGGAGAACAAGGCATGAGGGACGACATCACCTACCAGGTCCTGGTCAACGACGAGGGTCAGTACTCGTTGTGGCCCGCGCACCACGACGTGCCCGCCGGGTGGCGGTTCGAGGGCACCAAGGGCACCAAGGACGAGTGCTCGGCGCACGTCGACGAGGTGTGGACCGACATGCGGCCGGCGTCGTTGCGCGCGGCGATGGACTGAGGGTCGTCGTGCCCCTGGTCCCGCTTTCAGAACAGCGGGACCAGGGCGCCGACGACGCCGGCCGCGACCAGCGCGCTCACCACGCCCCGGCGCAGCACCAGCAGCCACAGCACGGCGAGGCCGAGCAGCACGAACTGCCACGGCTCGTGCAGCGACCACGCCAGCGGCACCGTGGAGCCCGCGATCGCGCCGATCGCGGCGGCGCCGGCGCCGGTGAGGAACGCCTGGGCCCGGTCGTCGTCCCGCAGGCGTTGCAGCCGCGGCCCGCCCGCGATGACCATCACGAACGACGGCGCGAACGCCACGAACGCGGCCAGCAGCCCACCGCCCAGCCCCGCGGCGGCGTAGCCGACGACCGCGACCGTCTGCACGACCGGTCCCGGGGTGATCTGCCCGAGCGCCACCGCGTTGAGGAACTGCGCGTCGGTCATCCACCCGTACGTCTGCACGGCGTCCTGCCGCATCAACGGGATGATCACGAACCCGCCGCCGTACGACAGCGCGCCGACCTTGGCCGCCACCCACGCCAACGCGCCGAGCCCTCCCCCGGCCGCGGGCAGGGCCAGCACCACGGGCCAGTGCGTGGCGCGGCCGGACGGCGTCCGCACCGCGATCTCCACCAGCCCGGCCGCGACGAGCACCAGCACCAGCCACGGCCCGGTCACCGCCGCCGCCACCCCGCCGACCACCAGGTACGACGCCCACCGCGCCCGCGCCGCCAACGCCGTCCCGACGCGCCGGTAGCTGCCCGGGATCAGCCCCCACGCCGCGTGCAGCGCCACCGCGGGCACCGCCGCGCCCGCGCCGGCCGCCGCACCGGTCACCCACGCGGGCGCGTTGTCGGCGAGGAACAGCACGGCCAGCGCCAGGATCAGCAGCAACCCCGGCACGATGAAGCAGACGCCGCCGACCACCGCGCCCGCCGCGCCGCGCAACCGCCACGCGCACAGGATCGCGAGCTGCGTCGAAGCCGGACCGGGCAGCAGGTTGGTGACCGCGATGCCGTCCTCGAACTCGCGGTCGGACAGCCACTCCCGCCGGGTCACGCACAGGTCCCGCAGCAACGCGATGTGCGCGGGCGGCCCGCCGAACCCGACGCACCCGATCCGCCCCCACTCCCGGGCGATGGTCGCCAACCCGACCCGGGTCACGACGCGTCCACGCGATCGACCGACGTGCCACAACTCACCGCAGCCAGCTCCCGGACGTGGAGGTCGTCTCGCATTCGGGGCAATCTTCACCGAGCCTCCCACCACAAGCAAACCGCCCGACACGAGGGCTTGCCCGGTCCGGCATCGCTGCCCGACACTGGCCACGGCACGGGTCGCGGGGAGGCGACATGGGGAAGTTCGCCGCCTGGGCGGTGTTGGCGTGGTTCAGCCTCGCGACGGCGATCTGGACCGCTCCCGTCTCGATGACCCACGTCGGCGGCGCCGTCCCGGAGCAGGAGTCGTTCGAGCACGCGTGCACCTTCGACGAGCCCGGGATGAAGAACTGCTCCGACACGTCGTCCTACCTGTGGCGGCTGTCCGGTGCACGCTCCCTCACCACGACGTGGGAGCCCGGCCGGGAGGACATCAAGACCATCACCGGCACGCTCATCCACGAGCACACCGACTGCCCCGACAGCCGCATCGGGTGGACCATCGACGCCGGCGGCCGCACCGACGGGACGCTGACCTCCGGGAGTCCCACCGCCAAGTTGGACATCGCCGTGCGTCAGCCGCTGCGCGAGATCACGCTGACCGTCCGCCGACTGGACACCGCGACCTGCGCCGGCGCGCTGCGGTGGAGCGATCCCCGGCTGAAACCCCCGTACAAGCTCCTCCCCTGACCCCGCGCGGACGGGTCGCCGCACGTGCGAGGTGGCCCGCTAACGTCTCGGCGGTGAGCGCAGACGACTGGCTGGCCGACACCAGGACTTCCTACGACACGGTGGCCGACAGCTACCTCGACTTCACGCGGGAGGCGTTGGCGAAGACGCCGTTGCTGCGCGGCGTGCTGGCGATGTTCGCCGAGGCGGCCCGCGAGGTCGGCGGACCGGTCGCCGACGTCGGCTGCGGACCCGGCCTCATCACGTCCCACCTGCACGGGCTCGGGCTGGACGTGTTCGGCGTCGACCTCTCGCCCCGGATGGTCGAGATCGCCCGCCGGCACCACCCGGACCTGCGGTTCCAGGTCGGCTCCATGACCGACCTCGACCTGGCCGACGGCTCGGTCGGCGGCGTGCTGGCGTTCTACTCGGTCATCCACGTCCCGGACGCGGAGGTCCCGACGGTGTTCGCGCACTTCCACCGCGTGCTGCGGCCCGGCGGCGTCGTCATGGTCGGCTTCCACGTCGGCGACCGCGAGCGCCTCAAGACCGAGGGTTACGGCGGGCACCCGATGTCGGTGCGCGTCCACCGGCGTCCGGTCGAGCGGGTGACCGGCTGGCTGCGCGACGCCGGCTTCACCATCGAGGCGCAGGTCCTGGTCGGGCCGGACGAGGAAGTGCCGGGCGGGATGCTGATCGCCCGGACCAAATCCTGATCGACGGGGTCGCGAGGTGCCGGACCTGCTCGGCGGGTCCCGATCACACCTCGGCGACGTTGCCGCGCAGCGCCGCCGCCGTGCGGACGAGTGACGCGACCGCCGGTGAGCGGCTGCCCGGCGGCCAGGCGATCACCGTCGTGACCTCCGGCGCGTCCACGACGGGCACCGCGACGTGATCGGGCCACTGCCAGGCACGGCTGGAGGCCGGGATGACGAGCAGCGTCCTGCCGAGCGCCACGAGCTGGGCCAGCTGCGACTGCGTGCGCACCTCCGGCCCGGGCCCGTCCGGGTACGACCCGTCCAGCCGGGGCCAGCGGGCGATCGGCAGGCCCGGCACGTCGCGGACCTCCGCCAGCGTCAGCCGGTCGCGTGACGCGAGCGGGTGCGCCGCCGGCAGGAGCGCCACCTGGCCCTCGACGTGGAGGTCTTCGGTGTCGAACCCGGCGAGGTCGTCGTACGGGCGGTGCATGAGCGCGACGTCGGCACGCCCGTCGCGCAGCAGCCCTGCCTGCTCGCCGACCTCGCACAGGAGCACTTCGACCGGCGCCGCGCCGGGTTCGCCCGCGAGCGCGTCGAGGAGCCGTTGCAGCAGCTCGTGGGACGCGCCGGCTTTCGTCACGAGCACCAGCGGCCGCTGCGGGTCACCGGCCCGCCGCGTCCGGCGAGCGGCGGCCGACACCGCGTCCAGTGCCGCCTTGGCCTCGCGCAGCATCACCCGGCCGGCATCGGTGAGCGCGGCGCCACGACGGTCCCGGTCGAAGAGCCTGACGCCGAGCCGCTGCTCCAGTTGGCGGATCGCGCGGGACAGGGGAGGTTGGGCGATCCCGAGCCGATCGGCGGCACGTCCGAAGTGCAACTCCTCGGCCACGGCGACGAAGTAGCGCAGTTCGCGGGTCTCGAGGTCGTGCACGGCACGAGCCTACGCCCTGATACCCCAGGAGTATCAGGGCGTACCGAATCGATCTTGGACACGGGCGCGCACCCGGCCGAGCATGGGTCGCGTGAACGACACGAAGATCGCGCTGGTCACCGGCGCGAACAAGGGAATCGGTTTCGCCATCGCCTGGGGACTCGGCGCGCTCGGCTGCACGGTCGCGGTGGGCGCGCGCGACGGGGGCAGGCGCGAAGCGGCCGTCGAACGGCTGCGCGCGGAAGGCGTCGACGCGTTCGGGATCGCCCTCGACGTCACCTCCGACGACAGCGTCACCGAGGCGGCGGCCACCGTCGAACGGACCACCGGACGGCTCGACGTGCTCGTCAACAACGCCGGCATCGGCGGCCGGGTGGACGGCGGCGCGCAAGACCCGACGACGCTCGACCTCGACGTCGTCCGCACCGTGCTCGACACGAACGTGTTCGGCGTCGTCCGGGTGACGAACGCGATGCTCCCGCTGCTCCGCCGCGCCGGGTCGCCGCGGATCGTCAACTTGTCGAGCAACATGGGCTCGCTGACCCTGCGGACCGGACCCGTCATGGCCGCGTACGCACCGTCGAAGTCGATGCTCAACAGCGTCACGGCGCAGTACGCGCGCCGGCTCGCCGACACGAACGTCATCGTGAACGCCTGCTGCCCCGGCTACGTCGCGACCGACTTCACCGGCTTCACCGCGCCGCGCACGCCGGAGCAGGGTGCCGCGATCGCGATCCGCCTCGCCACCCTGCCGGACGACGGCCCGCGCGGCGGCTTCTTCGACGACGACGGGCCCATCCCCTGGTGAACCACGCGGGCGCACGGCTTGGCTGAGCCGCCCGGCGGCGCTCGGCCACCGCCGGCGGCTCAGGTCACCGGATCAGGTCACCGGCACGATCCGCGCCGAGACCAGTTCGCCGTCCTCGATGTCGAGCAGCCCGATGGTCCCGCGCGGCTGGCGGCGGCGGTCCGTGGGCGAACCCGGGTTGAACACGCGCACCCCGTCGCCGGTGACGTCCATCGGGATGTGGGAGTGGCCGAACACCACCAGGTCCGCCTCCGGGAACCGGCGGCGCATCCGCGCGGTGCGGCCGGTGGCCTGGCCGCTGTCGTGGATCATCGCCACGCGCAGCCCGGCCAGGTCGAGTTCGACGGTCTCGGGCGCGCCCCACTCGACCACGTCCGGCCCGTCGTTGTTGCCGCACACGGCGGTCACCGGCGCGTACTGCGCCAGTTCGTCCAGCACGGACGCCACGCAGACGTCACCGGCGTGCAGGATCGCGTCCGCGTGGCGCAGGTGTGCGGCCACTTCCGGGGGACACGACTTCCACCGCCGGGGCGCGTGGGTGTCCGACAGCACGACTACCCGCATGGCGCGGAACCTACCGTTCGCGGGCCCAGGTCAGGGCTTCAGGTCAGAGGCTTTGGTCACTGCTTCAGGTCACGGCCGGGCCCGCGTCGCCGCTCGTCGCCAACTCCTTGAGGAACTCGTGGCACTGCTTGGCGCGCGCGGAGTCCTCCTCCATCACGCGGCGGAAGAAGTCGGCGATGTCCCGCTTGCCCGCGTTCTCCGCGTCCCGGACGTACTGGCCGTAGTCGTGGCCCGCCTTGAGCGCGTGGTACTGCACGGAGATCAGGTCGTAGCTGACGTCGTCGAAGCCGGTCTCCCCGGTAGCCATGGGACCCCTCCTCGGTTGATGGTCGGTCGTCCTGTGCCATACCCGGCAGCCGCGCCGCCAACCACCCGGACGTGCTCACGCCGAGTGGCAGGGGTCGGGGGTTGCTTGTAGCGTGCGAGCGGGGTTGAGACGACAGCCTTTGTCTGGCGCGAGCCGTTTCGCCGGCTGGAGGAACACCCATGAGAATCGCGGTCGTCTCGGCACATGCGAGCCCGTTGCCCGTGCTCGGCGAGGCCGAGGAGGGCGGTCAGGACGTCCACGTCGCCGACCTGTCGGCTGCCCTGGTCGCGGCCGGGCACGACGTCGTGGTGCACACGCGGCGTGACTCCCCCCGTTCACCTGACGTGGTGCGCACCCGGCTCGGTTACGACGTCGTGCACGTGACGGCGGGTCCGCCGAGCCAGGTTCACCCGGACGAGCTGCTGCCTCACCTGGACGAGTTCACCCGGTTCCTGCGCGCGCAGTGGCGGGCCGACCCGCCGGACGTCGTGCACGCGCACTACTGGACGTCGGGCGTGGCGTCGGTGCTGGCCGCCAACGGCCTCGACGTGCCGGTGGTGCAGACGTTCCACTCGTTGGGCGTGGTGGCACGGCAGGCGGGGGACGAGGGCGTGCCGGAGGCGCGGCTGTCCACCGAGCGGCTGATCGGGCGTGAGGCGAGCCGGGTCGTGGCCCAGTGCACGGAGGAGAAGTCGCAGCTGGTGCACATGGGCGTGCCGCGGGCACGGCTGGCCGTCGTGCCACCGGGGGTGGACGTCGAGCGGTTCAAGCCGGAGGGGCCGCGGCTCAACCGGCCGCTGCCGCACCGGCTGGTGTCGCCCGCGGCCGGCGCGGAGGACGTGATCACGGCGTTGCGCTCGGTGTGGGACACGGAGCTGGTGGTCGTGGGCGGTCGGGCGGAGGACGTGCGCAGGTTGCGCGAGCACTCGCGGGTGTCGGGTGTCGGCGACCGGGTCCGGTTGGTCGGTCGGGTGCCGCAGGTGGCGATGCCGGCGTTGCTGCGGTCCGCCGATGTGGTGGTCTGCGCCGGGTCTGTCTGCGCGGGTGTCACGCCGTTGGAGGCCATGGCGTGCGGTGTGCCGGTGGTGGCGGCGAGCGTCGGCGGGTCGACGGACACGGTCGTGGACGGCGTCACGGGACTGCTGGTGCCGCCGGACGACCCGCGCACCCTGGCTCGCGCGCTGCGTCCCCTGCTGTCCGACGACGCCCGCCGTGAGGCCTACGGCATCGCCGCCGCCGATCGCGTCGAGGCCCGGTACAGCACGACCAGGATCGCCACCGAGACGGTTCGCGTGTACCACCAGGCGACCGGGCGTTCGGAGACGGTGGAGGCCTCGGTCAACGACGGGTGAGCTGCGCGCTGCCCTGGTCCACGGCGGGTCGGGGTCAGGGGGTCGGTGGTTGAGTTCCGTCCGATGGTCAACGCTCAAGTCCGGCTCGATTTGACATGGGGCCCTTACGGGCACTCCAGGCAGGCCAAAGCCGGGCAGGCCTGGCGGGAAGAGCGTCCGCCAGGCCTGCCCGGCTTCCTTCGACCAGCCTAAAGCACCCGAACCCATGTCAAATCGGGCCTAGGTGCGGGCGCTGCGGGTCCGATGTGCGGCCGGTGGGGTGAGGGCTGACCGGAGTTGGCGCGGGTCGGTGTCCCAGCCGGCGTCACGGGCCGGTCGGTGTCACGGCCGGTAGGTGCGGAGGCGGTCGGTTAGGTCGTCTGGGGAGCCGTAGGCGCGCAGGCGGATAGGCCTTGGGTCGCCGGGGTGGTCGCCGCGCCTCAGTGCCGCCACGTAGGCGGCGACCTCCGAGGCAGGCGGCAGGACGTCGCCGCCCCGGTAGGTGATCACTACCGGTGGGTCGGTCGGGAGGGTTCGGACGGCGGCGGCCCAGCCGTACTCCTCGTCCCACAGCAGGGCGAAGTCGCGGTCCGGGAACGACGGCAGGTTTCCGTCCACCGCCAGGTAGGCCGTCGCGGGTGGGCCGGGGTTGGCGTGCCAGCACTCGGCCGCCAAGCCCAGTTCGACCGCGACGGCCCGCACGTAGCGCTGGAGGCCACCGGTCGGTGTGTCCTCGGAGCCGTGGTCCACGGTCGCCGGTTCAGCCGGGTCCGGCGGGGCGGGGTGGGCGGCCCAGCGCGAAGCCGAGGGCGACCATGCCGACGCCCAGGAGCAGGTGCAGCCAGTTGTCGGCGGTGTTCACCGGTACGAAGTTGGCTGAGCTGTCGTGGTCGATGATGAGCCCGTACAACCACAGCAGCAGGTAGACGACACCGCCCGCGACCAGGTACAGGAACGCGTTGCGCATCGTCTTCGCCATGAGCAGGCCGAGGACGCCGAACGCCAGGTGCACGGCGTTGTGCAGGATCGACACGGCGAAGACGCCGAAGAGCTTGGCCTGCGACTCGTGCCCCGCGAACTGGATCGAGTCGTAGTCGGTGGTGATGCCGGGGATGAACCCGGCGATCCCGACCACGAGGAACACCGCGCCCACCACGGTGGCGGCCAGTTGGACCGGTGTGCGTGTCGTCGCTGTGCCGGGTCTGGACATGGTCGACTCCCGTCGCCTCGCGGAAACCCACTTCGGTTGCCGTCCGACTACCCGGCGTGGGTGCGGGCAAACGACTCCTCAGCGCGGCGGTTCGAAGCGGGCCAGCCACGCGGTGAGGATCTGTTCCAGCCGGGCGGCGTCGGCGGCGTCGAGCGCGTCGAGCAGTTGCCGCTCGTTGGCCATGTGCTCGGTGAACGCCTGGTCGATCACGCGCTTGCCCGCCTCGGTCAGCGCGACCACGCGCCGCCTGCCGTCGTCCCGCCCCGGCCTGCGCGTCACCAGGCCGTCCCGCTCCAGCCGGTCGATGCGCTTGGTGATCGCGCCCGTGGTCACCATGGTGTGCTGCGCCAACTCCCCCGGCGCGCGCTCGTACGGCGCGCCCGCCCGGCGCAACGCGGCGAGCACGTCGAACTCCCCCTCGCCCAGCCCGTGCCGCCGGTACACGACGGCCAACTGCTCGGTCAGCACGGCCGCGAGCCGGTGCAGCCTGCCGATGACGCCCTGGGGCGAGACGTCGAGGTCCGGCCGTTCCCGAGCCCATTCGGCCTGGATGCGGGCCACGCGGTCGAGTTCCATGGCACCACAGCATAGCTTCCACGGAAGCTACAATGTCTTCCGTGGAAACTATCCGGTGGGGGCTGGTCACCGCGATCGCCCCGGTCGCGTGGGGCTCGACGTACTACGTCACGCACCACTTGCTGCCCGCCGACCACCCGCTGTGGGGTGCGGTGCTGCGCGCGCTGCCCGCCGGTGTGCTGCTGCTCCTGTTGTGCCGCAAACGTCCTCGTGGCCGGTGGTGGTGGCGGTCGCTCGTGCTCGGCACCTTGAACATGGGCGCGTTCTTCGCGCTCGTCTACCTCGCCGCGCAGCTGCTGCCGACCAGCCTGGCCTCGACGATCATGGCCACGTCACCGGTCGCGATGATCGCCCTGGCGTGGCCGCTGCTCGGTGAACGACCGCGTGGCCGGGCGGTGCTGGGCGCGCTCACCGGCATCGCCGGCGTGGTGCTCATGCTCGCTGCGGGCGTGGACGCCGTCGACCCGCTCGGGGTCGTCGTGTCGGTCGCCGCGATGGCGATGTCCGCGTTCGGCCACGTCCTCACCAAGCGCTGGGGCGCGGGCGCGGCCGTGCTGTCGGTGACGTCGTGGCAGCTCGTCGCGGGCGGCGCGGTGCTGGTCGTGCCGGCGCTCGCGGTCGAGGGCGCCCCGCCGGCGCTCACCGGCGCCAACCTGCTCGGCTTCGCGTTCGTGTCCGTGGTCGCGACGGCGGTCGCGTTCGTCGCCTGGTTCACCGGCCTGCGCCACCTCGACGCGGGCACGGTGGGGTTGATCGGCCTGCTCAACCCGGTGACCGGGGTCGTGCTCGGCCTGCTGCTGGCGGGCGAGTCGCTGGTCGCGCACCAGGTGTTGGGGATCGTGCTCGTGCTGTCCGGTGTGCTGCTCGGCCGGCACCGCCCGGCGCCGGCTGCGGGAAGGCGGGCGCGGATCGCCGCCCGTTCGTGGACGCGGACTCAGCGCTCGGGGCGCGCCACCAGCGACCACAGGTAGCTCAACGGTTCGCCGTCGGCCTCGTCGCGCTCGACGAACTCGGTGATCAGCGCGATCATCCGGGCGTTCAGCTCCGCCTGGGACGCCGCGCCGAGGCGCAACGTGCCCCGCGCGGTCTCCCGGTTGGCGTTCGGCCCGGCCTCCAGCACCTCGGCCCGGTGCGCGGCGAGCATCGCCAGGTCCACCTGCCGGGCCAGGCCCTCGCCCTCGACGTCGACCAACCCCAGCCGCCACGTCCGGCCGGTCGCCCGGTAGGGCCGCTCCAACGCGCCGCGCGTGCCGCTGCGCACCGGTTCGGCGGCCAGGAAGTCCTGCTTCACCAGCGCCCGCACGTGCCGCAGCACGGTCGCCGGCGCGACGCCGAGCCGGTCCGACAGCTCCTTGTTCGTCAACGCCCGGTCCCAGCACAACCGCAGGATGCGCCAGCGCAACGGGTGCGCGAGCGCCTTCAGCTCCTCGACCGTGGCGTCGCGGGCGGGGTGATCAGGTGGAGCCGGCACGCCGCAGAGGCTAACCCACCCGCCCTTGCCGTGCCCGGCAGTGGTTTGGTTGACTGCTATCGATTGCGCCAAATGAAATCACTTGGGGGCGACCGTGGTGAGCTGGACCGACTTCGAGTGGCTGACCGGCGCCGAGCCGAGCCCGGACGGCAAGGCCGTGGTGTACGTCAGCGACGCCTCCGGCCGGCCGCAACCCTGGGTGTTGCCGCTGGGCGGAACCCCTCGTCGGGTGGAGGTGGCCGGCTCGGTCCACCGGTGCGTGTGGCGGCCGGACGGCGCGCGGCTGCTCGTGCTGACCGATCTCGACGGCGGTGAGGACCACCGGCTCGCCGAGGTCGACCCCGTGACGGGCGACGTGGAGTGGCTGGTCGCCGAGGAAGGCGTGCGGTGCGAGATCGGCACGCCCTACGGCACCAACGGCCGCCCCTACAGCCCGGACGGGGCGCTGCTCGCCTACGCGTCCAACGCCCGTGACCGCGAGGTGTTCGACGTGCTGGTGCGAGACCTGCGCACCGGCGACGAGCGGATCGTGCTGCACGGTGACGACCGCTACCTGCCGATCGGCTTCTCCCCCGACGCACGGCTGCTGCTCGTGCTGCGGCTGCACCAGAACACCGAGCAGGACCTGTTCGTCTGCGACCTCGCCACCGACGACGTCCGACTGCTCACACCGCACGACGGACCGGCGAAGTACCACCCGGTCGCGTGGCTGCCCGACTCGTCGGGCGTCTACCTGTGCACGACCCAGGGCCGTGACTTCCTCGGCCTCGCCGCGCTGTCCCTGGACGGCGGTCTGACCTGGATCGACACCCCGGAGTCCGATGTGGAGGGAGCCGCTCTCGCACCGGGCGGCACGCGGCTCGCGTGGGGCGTCAACGAGAACGGCTACACCCGACTGCGGTGGGCCGACCTCGGCAGCCCGCCCGCCGACGTCACCGGGCTGCCGCGTGGCGTCGCGGTCGCCGAGTTCGGCCTCGACGGCTTCACCCCGCGGTTCACGGCGTCCGGTGAGCTCCTGGTGCAGCTCGCCAGGCCGGACGCGGCGACCGACCTGTTCCTGCTGGACCTCGACCGGGACGAGGCCGAGCAGCTCACCGACTGCGGCGCACGGCTGCCGGGCGCGGTCGTGACGCCGACCGTCGTCCACACCACGAGCGCCGACGGCGAAACCGTGCCGTCCCTGCTCTACCGGCCGCCGACGGCGGGCGCGGACCGCAAGGTGCCGGTGGTCGTGACCGTCCACGGTGGACCGGAGGTCCAGGCGAAGCCGGGGTTCGACCCGCTGGTGCAGGCGCTCCTGGCACGCGGGATCGGCGTGCTCGCGCCCAACATCCGCGGGTCCTCCGGGTACGGGATGCGCTACCAGCGGCTGATCTACCGCGACTGGGGCGGCGGCGACCTGGTCGACCTGGAGGCGTCGGCGCGGCTGCTCGACGACGTGCCGTGGGCCGACACGACACGGCTCGGCGTGCACGGCGCGTCCTACGGCGGGTTCGCCGCGCTGGCGTGCCTGACCCTGCTGCCGCACCTGTGGCGGGCCGGTGTGAGCGAGTGCGGGCCGTCGGACCTGCTCAACGACATCCGGGGGTTCCCGCCGACCTGGCGCAAGCGGGCGGTCGACTGGATCGGCGACCCCGACGACCCGGCCGACGTCGCCCGCCTCACCGCGCGCAGCCCGCTCGAACACGCCCACCAGCTCACCGCGCCGGTGCTGATCATGCACGGCGAGAACGACCGCAACGTGGACCCCGCGGAATCCGAGCGGATGTACCACAGGCTGCGCGAGCTGGGCAAACCGGCACAGCTCGTACTGCACCCCGGCGTCGGGCACGGGTGGGACCGGGCCGGGCTCGCCGCCACCATCGACCTGATCGTCTCGTGGTTCGCCGACCACCTCGGGTGAGCGGGCATCACCGCTTCTCCCGCAAGGGTTCCCGGTGCACGGCCGTGGCCGGATCGGTCGTCAGCTCGTAGTCGCGCAGGCGCACCGAGCGGAGCAGTCGGCGGTAGGCCAGGGTTGAGCCCGGGTAGAGCACCGTCCCGGCGGGCGAGTCGTCGTGGTACCAGGTCCGGCAGCCGCCCACGGCCCAGATCGTGCGCGCGAACTTCCGGCGCAGCCACTCCTGGAAGCGCCGCTCCGCCTCCGGCCGGACGACCAGCGCCACGGCGCCGGCCGCGCGCACCGCCCGGATCGCGCGGACGACGTACCGCGACTGGGCCTCGATGGTGACGACCGCCCCCGTGTAGGGCACGGCGCTGTGCGGGCCGAGCAGCAGGAACGCGTTGGGGAACCCGGACACCGCCACACCCTGGTAAGTGGACGCGCCCGTGCGCCACACGTCGCTCAACAGGCGTCCGTCCACGCCCTCGACCTCGATGTGGTGGAACGACCCGGTGACGTCGAACCCGGTCGCGTAGACCACCACGTCGACCTCGTGCTCGTTCCCGGTCTCGTCTACGACGGCACGCGGGCGCAGGGCGGTGGGACCGCCGGCGACGACGTGGACGTTGGCCCGGTTGAGCGCCGGGTAGTACTCGTTGGAGAACAGCACCCGCTTGCAGCCGAGCCGGTACCGCGGGGTGAGCTTGTCCCGCAGCTCCGGGTCGTCCACCTGGGCGGCGATCTGCCGGAGCACCACCGGTTCCGCGGCCGCGAGCGCGTCCGGGCGGTGGTGGAAGCCGAGCCCCCGCTTCTCCCGGCGCAGGTAGATCCTCAGCCGGTGCAGCGACTGCGCCCACGGCAGCAGGCGGAACAGCCGCTTGCGCCACGCGGACACCGGCGCGTCGGCCTTCGGCAGCACCCACGCCGGCGTGCGCTGGAAGACGGTCAACGCGGCGGCGCGTTCGGCCAGGTGCGGCACGAGCTGGACGCCGGACGCGCCCACGCCGACCAACGCGACCCGCTTGCCGGTGAGGTCCACGTCGTGGTTCCAGCGCGAGGAGTGCCAGGCGTACCCCTCGAATACGCCCGGCAGGTCCGGCACCTTCGGCGTGTGCAGGCCACCGACGCCCAGGACGAGAAAGCGGCTGGTGTAGGTGGCGCCGGCCGAGGTCGACACCACCCACGTCCCGCTGTCTGCCTGCCACCGCGCCCCGGTGACCTCCGTGCCGAACCGGATCGAGGGCCGCAGGCCGCGTCGCCGTGCCACGTCCCGCAGGTAGGCGAGGATCTCCGGCTGGGTGGCGTAGGTGGAGCTCCACCGCGGGTTGCGGTCGCGGGCGTAGGAGTAGAGGTCGGACTCCACGTCGCACGACGCGTCGGGGTACGTGTTGTCGCGCCACGTGCCCCCGAGGTCGGCCGCCTTCTCCAAGACGAGGAAGTCGATCCCCGCCGCGGCCAGGTCGGCGGCCTGGCGCAGACCGGACATGCCTGCCCCGACGACGAGCACCTCGGTGGCGGTCATCGGTCCACCTCGCCGAGGAAGTCCGCGATCCGCGGCCAGAGCGCGGTCCACGCCTCGTCGGCGTGGTCGTTGTCGTGGCCCAGGCCGGGCACGGTCACCAAGCGCGCGGGCAGGCTCGACCGCCGTGCCCGGTCCACCAGGTCCAACGCCTGCGTCACGGGCACCACCTCGTCGGCGTCGCCGTGCACGACCAGGAGCGGCGCCTCGACGGCGTCGAGCCTGGCCAACGGCTGCCGCACGGGGTCGGCGAAGTGCGCCTCGACCTCCTCCGGCCCGACATCGGGACGGCCGGTCAGCAGGGCGCCGGGACGGGAGCGCTCGGCGTCGACCAGCAGCGCCGGGTCGTACAGCCCCATGAGCAGCACGGCCCGGTGCCACAACGACGGTTCACGGGCCAGCGCGAGGAGCGCGGAGTACGCGCCCCGGCTCGTGCCGAGGACGCTCAGCCTCGCCGGGTCGACCTCGGGCAGGCCGGCCAGGTGGTGGGCGGCGGCCACGACGTCGTCGATGTCCCGGCCGCCCATTTCGGCCAGCGCGCGGTACTCGGCGCCGTGCCCCGGCGCCCCGCGCTGGTCGACCGTGAACACGGCGAACCCCGCCGCGAGCAGCGGTCCGTGCTCGCTCACGCGGGCGTAACGGCCCTGGTCGTCCAGGGCACCGCCCTCACCGGAGGTGCACACGACGACGGCCGGGTGCGGCCCGGGACCGTCGGGCAGGCTGAGGTGGCCGTGCACGACCACGCCGTCCGCCGAGGTGAACTCGTGGGCGGTGATGCGCTCGGCGGGCCGCGACGGGGTGTTCGGCGCCCGGTCCAGCTCCTCGGCCAGCAGGTCGACCAGGCCGCTCACGGTCAGGTTCCGCTGGAGCTTCACGGCGGGCACCGACACGCCGAGCGCGTTCTGCAACCCGACCCTCAGCTCGACCGCCACCAGGGAGTCGATGTCGACCGCCTGCTCGTCCGCCAACTGCTGCCCGGTCAGGCCGGTGGTGCGCTCCAGGAGCGGGGTGACGAGCGTGGACAGCAGGTCGACGCGTTCCGCCGCGGTCGCGTCGCGCAGGCGCTGCACGACCGTCGAGTGCGCGTCGCCGTCCGAGGTGTCGGCGGGCACCAGCTCCTCGTACCGGGGCAGCCGGGCCAGTTGCGGGTTGGCCCGCGCCCAGCGCGACCAGTCGACGTCGGCCACCGACACCTCCACGGGTCGGGTGCGCAGCAGTGCTCCCAGCTCCGCCACCAGCCGGGCGGGCGACAGGCCGACGTGGCCGTTGCGGCGCAACGCGTCACCGACCGCGCCGTCGCGGCTGACCGCGACGCCCACCTCGTCGACCATGCCCCAGCCCACGGCGATGGCGGGCAGTCCCTTGAGGTTCCGGTGCCGCGCCAGCGCGTTGAGGAACTCGTTGGCGGTGGCGTACGCGCCCGCCGCGGCGGCGCCGAGCTGGGCGGCGACCGACGAGAAGAGCACGAAGAAGTCCAGGTCGTCCGCCTGCGTCGCCAGGTGCAGGTGCCAGGCGCCGTCCGCCTTCGGCCGGGTGGCGGCGACCAGGCGGGCCGCGTCGGTGTCCGCCAGCACCACGTCGTCGAAGTCCGCCGCGGCGTGGACGACGCCCCGCACCGGGGGCAGCTCCTCGCGCAGCAGAGCGAACATCCGCTCGACCGCGCCGCGGTCGGCGACGTCGACGCGTTCGACGCGGACCTCGACGCCCCGCCCGGTCAGCTCGGCGACCACCCGCTCGGCCTCGGGCGTGACGACGCCGCGCCTGCCGACGAGCACCAGGTGGCGTGCGCCGCGGTCGGCCAGCCACCCGGCCACCACGAGCCCCAGGCCGCCCAGGCCTCCGGTGACCACGTAGGCGCCGTCGGGCCGGATCGGCGAACCGGGCACGGAGGCCGCCGGCACCGACACCGGTTCCCCCGCGACGCGCACCACGACCTTGCCGACGTGATCACCGCGGGTCATCGCGCGGAACGCCACGTCGACCTGCCCGGCGGGCACCTCGGTGACCGGCAGCGGGTCGAACCCGCCGTCCTCGTGCAGGGCGACCACGTCCAGCATCGACGCGCGCACCAGCCCGGGGTCCAGCAGCATCATCCGGTCGTAGTCGAACGCGTGGAACGACAACGCGCGGTGGAAGGGCGCCAGGCCCAGCGAGTGGTCGGCGGCGATGTCGACCTTGCCCAGCTCGACGAAGCGACCGAAGGGCCGCAGCAGCCCCAGGCTCTTGCGCAGCAGTTCCCCGGACAGCGAGTTGACCACGACGTCGACCCCCTCGCCGCCGGTCCAGCGCTGCACGTCGTCGGCGAACGCCGTGGACCGCGAGTCGGACACGCCCGCCACGCCCTCGCGGCGCAGGAACTCCCGCCGCTCGTCGCTGCCCGCGGTCGCGTACACCCGCGCGCCGAGCCGGGTCGCGATGCGCACCGCGGCCAGACCCACGCCGCCCGCGGCGGAGTGGACGAGCACCGTCTCACCCGGTCGCACCCGGGCCAGGCGCACCAACGCCTGGTGGGCCGTGACCACGGGGAGCAGCGAAGCGGCCTGGGCCAAGGACAGGGTCGACGGCTTGCGCACCACGCGCACCGCGTCGACCGTGACGTGCGAGCCGAACAGGTCGGCGGCGTGCACGAAGACCTCGTCGCCGGGACGCAGGTCCGCCACGTCCGCGCCGATCCGCACGACGGTGCCGGAGCACTCCAGGCCGAGCGCCTGCCGGGAGAGGCTGCCCTCCAACGCCTCCGGGGTGAGCAGACCCGTCACCTTCAGCACGTCCTTGAAGTTGAGGCCCACGAAGGAGACCTCGACCTCCACCTCGGTGGCCCTGGGTGCGCGGCGGGCCGTCGCGGCGAACCGCAAGCCCTCCACGCCCTGGCCGTCGGCGCGCAGGCGCACGGGGGTCTCGCCGGCCCGGCTGGTCACGTGGTGCAGCGCGGACCGGTCACCCGCCCGTTCGAGCCGGCGGACGTACCGGGCGTCGCCGCGGAGCACCACCTCGTCCAGCCCGGTGCGGGTCAGTTCGTCGGCCAGGGCCGCGGCGGGGGTTTCCGGCGTGACGTCGACGAGCCGGCAGCGGAGGTCCGGCCGCTCGGCGCCGACCACGCGGCCGAAGCCCCACAGGGCCGCCGCGAACGGGTCGGTGGTGTGGTCGTCCGCGGTGGCGCTCTGCGCGCCGGACGTCACCAGGAACAGCGGTGCGGCGGTGTCGGTCAGGGCTTGCACGAGCCGCAGCGGTGAGGCGACCGGCGCGCACGCGGCCGCGTCGTCCCGCTCGGTGCCGTTGACGTAGACCACGCCGCGGCACGGCGAGCCGACGCCGGCGCGGACAGCGTCGAGCCAGTTCTCGTCTTCCGGTGACGTGCGCAGGACGTCACCGCCCCGCGCGGTCAGTTCGGCGGCCAGGGCCGAGGACACCGGTGAGGACCCGATGACGACCCAGCGGCCCTCCGCCTCACCGGAGGGCTCCAGCGGTTCCGCGCGCCACGCGTGCTCGTAGTAGAGGTCTTCGGATCGGGACGACGGCCCGTCACCGTCCTGGACGAGCCGCTGGGCGCGCAGGCCGATCACCTCGGCGACCACCTCGCCGTCGTCGGTGAACAGGGTCAGGTCGCACTCCAGCCGCCCGGGAGCGGTGGCGCCGCGGTCACGCCCGTGCAGCCACAGCGTCCGGCCGGGCGAGCGGTGGAAGCGGAGTTCGGCGATGCGCGCGGGCACGTAGGTCACGCCGTCCTCGCCGGACAGCCGCAACGACCCGGCGATCACCGCCTGCAGCGCCGCGTCGAGCAGCGCCGGGTGCAGCCGGTGGCCCGCCGCGTCGACCGCGTCGACCCGGACCTCGGCGAACACCTCGCCGGTCGCCTCCCGGAACCACAGCCTCTCGACCCCGCGGAACGCCGGCCCGTAGGTCAGGTTGCTGCGGTCCAGCAGCGCGTACACCTCGTCCCGGCCGAACTCCGGCAGCGACCGCGTCGACTCCGCCAACGCCTCGGCACGTCGTGGCGCGGGCCGCGGGCGCAGGACGTCCGGTCGGCGCATCCGCGCGTGCGACGTCCAGCCGGCGTCGTCGCCCTGCCCGCGGCTGTGCAGCGTCACGAGGCGCCGGCCGGGGTCGTAGGCGACGCGGAGCGTCGTGACAGAACGCGGCTGGAGCGCGAGAGGCCGCTGGAAGACGACGTCCTCGAAGAAGCACGGCTCGTCGTCGGGGAACAGGGCCAGCGCCGCTTCCAGGTAGCCGGAGCCGGGGAAGACCACGGTGTCGCCGATTCGGTGGTCGGTGAGGTAGGGCAACTCGCTCTCGGACAGCTCCACGTCCCGGGTGGGGTCGACCGCCGGCACGGTCCGCCCGGCCAGCCGCAGGCCGCCGCCGCCCAGCCTGGCCTCCCGCGCGGCGGCCGACTCGACCCAGTGGTGTTCCCGCTGCCACGGGTACCGCGGCAGGTCCAGGTGCTCGCGCGGCCCGGGGTGCACGCCCTCCCAGTCGGGGTCCACCCCCGCCGCGTAGAGGGCGCCCAGCGCTTCGAGCAGCTGCTGCCGCTGGGGGCGGTCCCGGCGCAGCGACGCCACCCGCACGACGTCGCCGTGCCCGGCCAGCCCTTCGTCGATCGCCGCGGCCAGCACCGGGTGCGGTCCGACCTCGACGACCGCCGCCGGGGCGGACGACAGCACCCGCCGCAGCGCCGCGGCGAACCGGACCGGCCTGCGCACGTTCTCCCACCAGTAGGCGGCGTCCAGCTCGACACCGGTCACCAGGTCACCCGTCACGGTCGACACGAGCGGGACCCGTGCCTCGCGCGGCGTGATGCCGCTCAACGCCGCCAGCAGCGGCTCGCGGATCACGTCCATGTGCCGGCTGTGGTAGGCCACCTCGACCCGCAGCGGCTGCACCGACGCGCCGGCCGCGCGCAGTCGCCACGTGACCTCTTCGACGGCGGCCGGGTCGCCGGCCAGGGTCGTCGCGGTCGCGCTGTTGACGGCGGCCACCTCCACCCCGTCCACCAAGTGGGGCTCCACAGCGTCCGCGGCCAGGTCGACCGCCACCATCGCGCCGCGACCGGCCAGGCCGGCCTGGAGGCTCGCCCGGTGGAACGCGACCGTCAGCGCGTCCGGCAGGGAGTACACGCCCGCCGCGTACGCCGCGGCCACCTCGCCGACGCTGTGGCCCACGACCGCCGAGGGTTCGACGCCCCAGGCACGCCAGAGCGCGGTGAGACCCGCCTGCACGACGAAGTTGGCGACCTGCGCGTAGACGGTCTCGGTCAGCCGGGACTCGTCCCGCTCGCGCAGCAGCTCGTCGGCGATCGACAGGCCGAAGCGCGCCAGCACCGCGTCGCACTCGGCGACCACCTCGGCGAACCGCGGCTCGGTCCGCAGCAGCTCGCGCCCCATGCCCCACCACTGCGGGCCCATGCCGGTGTAGACGAAGGCCACGCCGCTGCGCGTCGCCCGGCGCGGGGCGGGCTCCAGCCGCCGCAGCTCCTCCACCGCGCCCGCCACGTCGACCGCCACGACCGACGTGCGGAGGGGGTGGTGGTCGCGCTGCCGTGAAGCCGCACGGGCGAGCCGCCGCAGCGCCGGCGCGTCCGGGCGTTCCAGCAGGTCCGCGTACCGCGCGGCGAGCGCGCGCAAGGCCTCCGGACTGCGTGCCGATAGCGGGAGCACGTGCGGTCGGCCGTCGTCGCCCTCCTCGTCGGCGGTCGCCGGTGCTTGGGGCGCCTGCTCCAGGATCGCGTGCGCGTTGGTGCCGCCGAAGCCGAACGAGTTCACCCCCGCCCGGCGCGGGCCCGGCAGGTCGGGGAACGGCACGATCCCGGTCGGCACCCGCAGGGGCAGCCGGTCGAACGGGATGCGGGGGTTGGGCCGCTCGAAGTGGAGGTTCGGCGGGATGAGACCGCGCTCCAGGCACAGGCTCGCCTTGATCACGCCGGCGACGCCCGCCGCGGCCTCGGTGTGGCCGATGTTCGACTTCACCGAGCCGATCCAGTGCGTCCGGTCCGATCCACCCAGGACCTCGCCGATGGCGGTCGCCTCGATGGGGTCGCCCACCGCGGTGCCCGTGCCGTGCGCCTCGTAGTAGCCCACCGAGGCGGGGTCGACGCCGCCGGACCGGCACGCCTGCCGGATGACCGCGCGCTGCGCCCGGGCGCTGGGCACGGTGATGCCGGGGGTGCGGCCGTCCTGGTTCACCGCGGTTCCGCGCACCACCGCGTACACCCGGTCGCCGTCGCGCTCGGCGGCGGCGAGGGGCTTGAGCACGACGACACCCGCGCCCTCACCGCGCGCGTACCCGTTGGCGCGGTGGTCGAACGACTTGCTGCGGCCGTCCGGGGACAGGAACTGCCCCTTCGACATCAGGATCGTGGTCACCGGGTTGACCATCACGTTCACCCCGCCCGCCACCGCGACCTCGCACTCGCCCCGGGACAGGGCCGCGCAAGCGTGGTGGAACGCCACCAGGGACGAGGAGCAGGCGGTGTCCAGGGTCAGGCTCGGACCGTGCCAGTCGAAGGTGTACGACAACCGTGCGGCCAGCATGGTCATGCTCACCCCGGTCGGCGTGGCCGTGCCGACGAGGTGCCGGTTGGCGTCGGAGAGCTGGTGGGTCGCCGCGTCGAAGGTGAACCCGCCCATGTAGACGCCGACCTCACGGCCCGCGGTCGTGGCGAGCGGGATCCCGGCGTCCTCGAACGCCTCCCAGGTGACCTCCAGCAGCAACCGCTGCTGCGGGTCGAGCGCGGCGGCCTCCCGCGGCGGCATCCCGAAGAAGGCCGCGTCGAAGCGGTCGACGGGCCGGTCGAGGAAACCGCCTTGGCGGACCGTCATCCGCCCCGGTGTGGCGGGATCGGGGTCGTAGAACGCGTCGGCCCGCCACCGGTCCGGCGGGATGTCCCCGACGGCGTCCGTGCCGGAGGCGATCAGGTCCCAGAAGCCCCCGGGATCCTCCACACCGCCGGGGAACCGGCACCCCACGCCCACGAGCGCGACGGGTTCGATCGGGGACACCCGTCCGGCAGGCGCGTCACCGTCGTGCGCGTCCGTCGTGCCGGTGGGATTCGGGACCATGGGGCTTCCTCCACGCTGAACAGCGACCTGCTCTGTCCCTCGCACTATCGGGAAGTCCTCCCTCCCACCGCACCGGCAGGAGCCGCGCACCGCCCGAACGAACATGATCATTGCCCGATCGCACGCGTCCACGGCGCCGACGCGCATGACCCGCGGCGAGGTGCGGGCGGCGAGGTGCGGGCGGCGAGGAAGCTCTTTTGCGGACACAAACCGTCCGACCTTCGCTACGTTGGGCGATCCGATGGCCTTGAGGGAGAGCCTGTGATCACTCCGCCCGTGAACGCGCAGCGCCACGTGGACGACCGCGAAGACCGGTTCGGCGCGTTGCTGCGCCAGTTCCGCCGGGAAGCCGGGTTGACCCAGGACGAGCTGGCCGCGCGGTCGGGGATCGCGGTGCGCACCATCCGGCGGTTCGAGACCGAGGCACGCGCCAACCCGCAGCTGAGCACGGTGCGGCAGCTGGCGAAAGCGCTCGACCTGCCCCCGGCGGACCACGCGAACCTGCTGGCCACGGTGGCCCAGCCCGGCACGCCACCCACCGGGCCGTCCACAGCGGACTCCCCCGCGCCGCCCGTCGAACCGCCGGTCGTCGAGCCCGACCCGGGGCGCTACGTGACGGCGAACGAGCGCGAGCTGATCGAAGCGGCCGACGAGCTCGCCGACGTCGTGCGGGCCCGGTGGCAGCAGGAGGAGAGCCGGCGCCGGATCCACGACCCCGGCCCGTTGCCGCTGCGCTGGCGCTCGGCCGGCGCGGAGCTGACCGACCCCGACGCGCCGACCGACCTCGCCGGCGCGCTCGACGGGATCGTGGCCTGCTACCGACGCGTGCCGTCCGGGCGGCTCGTCGTGCTCGGCCAGGCGGGCGCCGGCAAGAGCATGCTCGCCGTGCGGCTCGTCCTGGACCTGCTCAACCCGTCGACCGCGGCCGGCGCGGTCCCGGTCGTCATCGGCCTCAGCTCGTGGCACCCGGACAAGACGTCCTTCCACGAGTGGCTGGTCACCCAGCTGACCCGGCACTACCCCGGCCTCGCCCGGCCGAGCCGCAGCGGCTCGACGCTCGCCGACCGGCTGATCGAGAACGGTCGGATCCTCCCGGTGCTCGACGGCTTCGACGAGATCGCCGACGGGCTGCACCGGTCGGCCCTCGTCGCCCTCAACCAGATCACCCTGCCGCTCGTGCTGACCAGCCGGCCCGACGAGTACCGGGACGCGGTCACGGGCGCCCGTGCCCTGCGCGGCGCGGCGGCGGTCGAGTTGGCCGACCTCACCGTCGCGGACCTCGCCGGCTACCTGCCGCGCACCGCGCGCCGGAACGCGGGCGACGTCGCGACGGTGTGGGACCCGGTGCTGCGTGAACTGGCCGAGCAGCCGGACCACCCGCTGGCCGTCGCGCTCACCACCCCGCTCATGGTCGGCCTCGTCCGCGCCAACTACAGCGACACGACCGGCCGTGACCCGGCCGAACTGCTGGACGCCGAGAGGTTCCCCACCGTGGAGGGGATCTCCGACCACCTGCTGGCCGGCTTCGTGCCGACCGCGTACCGGCGCCAGCCGCTCGATCGCGCCGTGGGCCTCGACCAGCGCTGGTCGGTCGAGGAGGCCACGCGCTGGCTGCGGTTCCTCGCCACGCACCTGAACAGGCGGCACACCACCGACCTCGCCTGGTGGGAGTTCGGCACCGCGCTGCGCCCCCGGTCGCGGACCCTGGTGCTCGGCCTGTTCGCGGGCGTCATGGCCGCCGTGGTCGACTGGCTGGTGGAAGGTGTCGCGGGCATCTTCGGGGTGCGGATCGGCTCCAGCCCGTGGTTGCTCTCGGGGCTGCTGATCGGTTTCCTCGGCGCGGTGCTCATGGTGATCAGCTACGGGGTGACGGTCGGCCGCCAGGTGCCGACGCCGTTGTACCTCCGGATCAGCGTGTGGGGCGGTCGACGGCGGTTGAGCGCGGAGACGAGACGCCGGCTGCGGCTGGGCATCCTGTGCGGGTTCGTGTTCGGCGTCTGCCTCGGCACGGCACACCGGGCGCTCGACGTGGTGACGTCCCGGTCCACGTCCGCGCTCGGGTTCTGGGTGTTCGACGCGATGATGTTCGGGATCGTCTACGCGGTCGGGGTCGCGTTCGTGTTCTGGATCCTCGGCCTGATCGAGACCCCGGTGGACCTCACCTCGGCGAGCAGGCCCGCGGACCTGATCCGGGCCAACCGCGCGCTGCTGGCCGGACCGGCGCTCGTGCTCGCGCCGCTGTTCGCCGGTTTCATCGTGGCCGTGCCCGAATTGTTGACGGCGCTCGACGTCGGTCGCCCGTTCGGCATCGAGCTGGACTGGGAGCCGTCACTGGTCGTGGCGGCCGGCTTGGTCAGCGCGATCGCCGGCGGCGCCGGTTACGTGCTCGGCATGACCCCGTGGGGCCAGTGGCTGGTGTTCGCCCGGGTCTGGCTGCCGCTCACCGGCCGACTGCCCTGGGCGGTGGTGGCGTTCCTCGAGGACGCGTGCCGGCGCGGCGTACTGCGCCAGTCCGGGCCGTACTACCAGTTCCGGCACGCCCGCCTGCAAGCCCACCTCGCCGCCGCGGACGTCACCGACCGGAACGTCCGGGGGGCACCGGCAGGTCAAGAGGGCCGTTGACCGGGAGCGCGCTGTCGTAGTGCTTGATCGACGACGACCCGCGCATGGTGAACTCCTTCGCCAACCCCGCCGTGTGCAGACCGCCCAACTCGCGGTCGGTGAACGTCATCCCGGCGATCGTGGTCGCCTTGTCCCCGTCCCAGTTGTAGCGGTCGTACAGGTGGCTCTGGCAGTCGAGGGTGATGCGGGGCACCGCGCCCTCCGGGTTCGGGCGGTGCACCGTGACCACCCCGCTCACCGACGCGTGCACCGCGCCGATCGCCAGGAACCAGTCCGGGTTGGTGCACTTGTACCCGTGCCAGTCCGACTGGAACGGGACCGGTTGGTCGTAGCCGGCACGCGCGGCCACGTCACCGGCGATCCGCTGGAGCACAGCGGTGACGATGCGGTCGATGTACGCCTTCAGCCCGGGCTCTTCACCGGCGATCCGGTCCGGGTCGAGCGTCAGGTCCTCACCGGTGTTGCTCAGGTAGTGGGACAGGTGACGGCTGGCGTTGTGCAGCCCCGCGGCGGCCGCGGCGACTTTCATCTTCACCGCGGTGTCCAGGAAGATCAAGTCGTCGCCGCGGCTGTACAGCGGCTGCGAACCGTGCGGACCCTGCCCGGGATCCACCGGTGGAGGTGGTGGCATCCCGGGGATTTGCGGCGCCATGACGGGCCCCCTTCATCACACTCGTGCGGCTTGCTCCGACCCTGTCCCCGACTCACCTGACGAAGTCGATCCCCTCCTCCCACCAGGTGTTGTCGCCGAACCCGTATTTGCGCACACCCGGATCGGCCGCGACCCGGTCCTCGATCCGGAAGTCGTCCTCGTCGAACGACGGCGGGGTGCGGCCCGGCGTGTACTCCAGCGCGCGGGAAATCGCCTCGACCACGGCGGTCATCGCGCTGTGCCTCGACTCCGCCGACTTCTTCAGGTCATCGGCCGCCGAGACGATCTCCGACCTCATCGCCTGGTCGATCGGTCGGTGGATGTACGGCACCCACGCGCCGAGCGGGAACGTGGCGCCGAAGTAGGTCATCGGCCGCAGGACGGCACTGGTCAGACCTACCGCCTGGTTGTACGCCAAGCGCTCCAGGCAGGCGCCGCCGCTCTCGACGACCTTCGCCGCGCGGTCGAGCACGTCGCCTCGCTCGGCGATCGACCGCCCGAGGGCGTCCGCGCTCGCCCCGAACGTCCGCGAAGCGTCCCCCGACCACGCGCTCCGCAACCACGTGCTGCCGTTGACGACGTTCTCCGAGGTGATGTGGTCGTTGGTCCCGAGGAGCCCGATCCGCTTGCCCACGGCTTGCAGCGCCTCCCAGTCCGCCACCAACCCGGCGAGGTGGTCCGCGGCGGGCTTGACGCCGATCGCCTCCTCGAACCGCTCGTCGTAGACCGCGATCTGGGCGATGGCGGCGTCGACCACCTGGCGGACGGTGCACGGGTTCTCCGGCACCTCCGGCAGGCGGGGCAGTTGCACACCGCCGAACCGGCTGACGCCACGCGCGGCCGGGGACGAGCCGGCTGCCGAGCCGCCGAGGACGTCGGAGCCCACCGCCGAGATCGCCTTCGCCGACAGGTCGTCGGTCGACTGGTACGTCGTCCCGGCCGAGGCGACGTTCGCGCCGAGGTGGCCGATGGTGGTGAGGTCGGTTCGCTGGGCCGCGGACACCGCTGCCCGGAAGTTGTCGAACGACGGTGCCAGCGTGGCCATGAGCCCGGTCGATCCCGGGGGAAGGCGCACCGCCGCCAGCAGGCGCGCGGCGTTCGCCGAGAAGTTCGTGCCGAAGTCTTGGAGATCCAACTCGAATCCCGCGAGAGCGGCCGGGTCAACCGTGAAGTCGTCCATGATGCCTCCGCGCCGGAGCGGGCTACCGGTCCGGCGTGAACTCGGATTCGAGCGTGGGCAGGTTGTTCCCCTGCTCGTCCAACGAGTCGACCTCGGGCGGTGCCGGGAACACGAACAGGGAGTTGATGGCCGGATCCCGCAACTTCACGCTGAGGTGGTCGATCGCGGCGACGATCTGCTGCTCCTGGTCGTGGTACAGCTTGGCCGCCTCGCCGAGGTGGCTCTTCATGTCGGAGTCGGCCGTGTTCGGGCTGTCGTGGCTGATGACCTTCGGGACCTGCGGACTCACCCGAATGTTGTTGAACCCGGCCACCACCGACGCGAGGTCCTTCGCCGAGAGCGCAGCCAGCCCACCCGCGGCCACGCCTCCCCAGACCGTCCAAGCGGTGGCCGCGGCGATGCCGACGAGCAGGACGACCTGGGCGGCGTCACCGGCACCGATCTTCGCCACCTTGTTGAACGCCTCGATCGACGCCTGGCCGACGTTCCAGACGGTCTCGTTGAGCTTCTTCCGCACGTGCATGTGCATCGACAGGGACGCCGCCAGCAGGTCGACCGCCGCGACCTGGTTGTCGACCTTCTCCTCGAACTTCGTGAGGATCTTCTCCTGGAAGGCGTCCTTGGCGTGGCCGTGCCAGCCCTGGATCTTGTACCCCACGTTCTGCGAGATCTGCATCGGCGTGTTCTTGCCGGCCAGGTCTCCGATGGCGCCGCCGATGTCCGGCACCGGAACCTCGGTCCCTCTCGGATCCAGGGTCGGGAAGTCGTGCTTGAGCGCGAAGGACGTGCTGCCGAGCGTGTTCAGGGCGTGCTGCATGCCCTTCGGGTCCGGAGTGGCGAAGCTCTCGTACAGGTCCGGGTAGGTCAGGTAGAAGTCGGTGTCGGGGAACAGGTCGAGGGGATTGCCGATGTCGAGGCCGAGCACCTTCAGGTCCTGCTTGCGCAGCACGGCGGCACGCGCCGCGTCGGCGACGTCCTTGCCGAGTTTGCGCAGTTCGTCCTGGGTGTGGAACGTCATGGTCGACTCCTGGTGATCTGCCGCGCGGCCGGGCGCGGTGTTCTGCTCAGCCCTGTCAGGCAGGGGTGTGGTTCAGCGACTCGGTCTGACGTGCCATCGCGTCCGCGATCCGGGCGTCGGTGGCGGCGTAGGTGTCGACCACGTGCTCCATGGCCTTCCCG
Source organism: Saccharothrix sp. NRRL B-16348 (assembly GCF_001280085.1). Classification (GTDB taxonomy): domain Bacteria; phylum Actinomycetota; class Actinomycetes; order Mycobacteriales; family Pseudonocardiaceae; genus Actinosynnema. The sequence continues at coordinate 65,145 of NZ_LGED01000235.1, forward strand.
ATCTTGACCGCGTTGCCCGCACAGGTGTCCAGGACCTTCACGATCTCCTCGCGCACGGCCGCCCAGCTCTTCGCGAAGGCCCCACCGTCGGGGCTCACCGGCGGGTCCGCGGCGATGTTGCCGTCGGCCAGGTTGGTGTTGCGCGCGTCATTCGCCAACACGGCGTAGATGTAGGACAGCTCCCGGAGATCCTTCCGGGCCACGTTGTTGAGCGATTCGAGGTTGGTCTGGAACGACATGGGTTGCTCCTCGTTGGCGCGGACGGGTCAGCGGACTTCGGGCGCCGGGGTCGCCTCGAGCGCGCCGTTCTCGCCCAACCGCCACACCACCTTGGCCGGGCGCGCCTCGTTCTCCTGCGGCGCGGGCTGCGCCGGTGCGGGTGTCGCGTGGCGGGGCCACTCGTCGTCTTCCGGCGCGGGCTGCCCGCCGATGACGCCGGAGTCGCCGACGATGACGTCCTGGTCACCGGCCGCGAACGTGTCGCCGTCGGCGTTGACCTCGTAGCGGCGCTCGTGGTCGGTGTCGTCGGCGCCCTGCCCCCGGCCGGCGCCGGGCATGGCCATCGGCATGAACGGCACACCGGTCGACGAGGCGGTGCCGGTGGCGGAGGTGGCCGGTCGGCCCGCGGTCGTCTCCTTCGGCGCGACCGCGAAGGTGGAGCCGCCCGGCGCCAGGCGACTCGGCGGCCGGACGCCCGACGTGCCGGTGTTCGACACCGCACCGGCCATCGGGGCCACACCGCCGAGCGGGATCCCACCCGAGGCGCCGGTCGAAGGGCTGCTGGTCGACGGCGTGCCGATGCTCGGCGTGGCCGGCGAGGACGGCGCGGCGACGGCGGTCGTGGCGCCCGCCGGGAGCGAGCGGTCCTGGTCGGTGCCGCCGGTCGTCGTGCCGGTCGGGTCGGTCGCGCCGGACGTCGCCTGCCCGGCGTCGGTCGACTCGGCGGTGCCTTCGGTCGCCGGGTCGCCGGTCGCCGCGGGTTGGCCCTGCCCGGTGGCCGTCTTCTCGCCCGGTTCGAGGGACTTCGCCGCGTCGCCGCCGGTCGGCGCCGCGTCGCCGCCGCTGCCCTGCGCCAGCTTGGCCAGCTTCTGCAGGAGTTGGGCGACCGCGTCCACGATGGTCAGCACCATGGTGACGAGCTTCATCAGGTTCTCGGCGTTGGCCAGCAGGTTCGCCATGACCTCGGCGATCTTCGCGCCGCACTTGTTGGCGATGACGACGCACTTCGCGATCGCCTCGGCGATGCTCGCGCCCATCGTCAACGGGGCGCGGGCGATGCCGTCCGCCATCACCGGGACCATCTCGCCGACGGCCTCGCCGATCAGCCGGATGATCTCGGCGAGCGCCTTGACCACCTCCGTGCCCGCGCCGGAGATCGCGCCGGCGATCGTCTTCGCCGCCTCGGAGATCGCCGTGATGCCCTCGGCGAACTGGGCGCTGGTGACCCGGTGACCGTCCGCGGCCTCGCCGGTCCACCCGCTGGTCTCGGTGGTGCCGGTCTGGCGGAACGTGTCGGCGAGCGCGCGGACGTCCGTCGCCGCGGTCGCCATGCCCTGCGCCGGTGCGCTCACCGCGCCCGAGTCGCCGCGGAACTGGTCGAGCGGCTTCGCCAGGAACGACACGTGCGGGGTCAGCATGCCGACACCCGAGCTGCTCAGCGTGGCCAGCGGGTTGGGCGACGACATGAGCGCGCCGAAGTCGGCCGGCGCCGGCAGGCCGGCCAGGGGACCGGTGGACCACTCCGAAGAACTCACGGCGTTGGACACCGCGGAGAGCTCGGCCAGCAGCTGGGTCGTCGTCTTGTCGGTGCTCATCGGTGGTACTCCCGGACGAGGTGGTCGGCGGAGGTCTCGTCGGTCTGCTGGTAGCCGTCGGCGGAGCGGCGGATCGCGACGCTCATCGTGTCCACGGCGGCGGACACGTCGCTGATCGCGGCGTTCGCCTGCCCGACGGCGCCGGACAGCCCGGCGGTGAGGAACTGGGTGAACGTGCCGAGCGCGCCGTCGGCCATGCGGTCGGGCGCCCGGTCGGACACCCCGTTCAGCTGGTCGGCGATGCTGGCGACCGTGTTGGCGTGCCAGCGCAGCTGCTCGACATCGACGTCGAAGCCACTCATTCCCCTCGTACCTCCGGGTTCTCGAAGTAGTCGTCCTCGTCGGCGGACCGGCGGGTGCGGCGGCTGCCGGCGGGCGTGGCGTCCGCCGGCGCGGGCAGGTGGGCCTTGACCATGTCGAGCGCCGCGCTCGGGCCCACGAAGTCGGTCATGATCTCGGTGATCTGCCCGGCCGCCGACCGCTGCGCCGCCTTGGCCGTCGCCACGATCAGGTTGGCCAGCGCGTCCGGTTCGAGCGCGCGGGCCTGCGCGGTCAGCCGGAGCCGCTCCAACGCGCCGCCCACGCCGACCCACGCCTCGACCTCGCCCCGTGGTGCGATGGCGTGCCCGCCGACCTGCCGCAGCCGGGCGTTCGCCCGGACCGCGCCGTCCACCGCGCCGGCCAACTCCCGTTGGTAGTCGGCCAGCCACTGCTCTGCGCTCACGATGGTTCCTCTCCTGTGCCCGATCCCGCGCCACCCCCGGTGAGCCGGTGGATGAAGCGGTGGATGTCCTTGGGGTGCAACGGGTTCACGCTCACCCACCCGTTCCTGGCGCGGTCGATCCGCACCCGTCCGGACGGGCTGTCCAACCAGGACAGCTCGTGGGTGCGCCGGCCGGCGCTGGTCGCGCCGAGCTGCCCCCGACTCGTCACCGTCGGCAACAGGTCGGCCAGCCGGTCCAGCTCGTCCGGGTCACCGCCCCCGGCCGCGGCCAACGCCCGCAGCCCGTCCCGCGTGACTCCCCCCGGCTCGCCCGCCGCGGCCACGACCCCGGCGTCCAGCGAGATCGGCACCACGAGCGCGCCGGGCAGCCTCGGCACGTCCCGGTGCAGCTCGTCGGCCAGTTCGTCCCAGGCGAGCCGGGTGACCGCGACCCGGTTGGCGTGGCCGCGGGTCAGCGGCTGCCGGCACACCAGCGCCGCCGAGCCGTGCCGCAGCGCCAGCACGCCGACCGGGCCGCCCTCGAGCCCGGTCAGCACCAGGTCGACGGTGCTCCGCCGGGCGCGCAGGGCGGTCACGAGTTCGGCCGCCGGGCCGGTCGGCCCGGTGTCGTCGGCTAGGCCGCGCGCGGCCAGCGTCGCGCCCGCCATGGCCAGCACCGCCGCGCGTTCGGCGCCCGTCCGCCCGTAGGACGGCACCCGCACCGGGTACGGCATCCGCACCCCGGCGTGCGTGGTCAGCAGGTCGAGTTCGGCGAGTCCGAAGTGGACGGTGCGGTGGTCGCTCGCGGCCTCGCCGACCGGGTGCTCGGTGGCGATCACCGGAGCAACTTCCCCGCCACGCCCGTGGCCGTGTCGAGCACGGTCGACGCGGTGTCCAGTGTGGACGACACGGCCTGGTCGAGGTCGACGTAGCCGGTCAGCACCGAGACCAGCGACCGGTGGTAGTCCCGCAGTCGGGTCTCCGCGGCGCCCAGCTCGCCGGTCAGCCCGGCCTCGCCCGCGGTGGCGCGCAAGCGGTCCGCCAGCACCAGCGCGAACGGCGAGGTGCCGAGCTGCGGCGGCCGTTCCCCGAGCCGTTCGGCCGAGGCCAGCAGCTCGCCGATCGCGTCCGCGACCTCACCCAGTGTCTTGACCAACGCGTTCAGCTCCTCGGGCGCGACCGCGTAGCCGCGCCCTGATCCCTCGTCTGGCATGTCGTCTCCCCTGTCGGTGTGCGGGCGGCTCGCCGGTCATTCCCCGATGACCGGTTTGCTGGGGATCCGGTCGTCGTCGAACAGCCCTTTCACGACGTTCGGCTGCTGCCGCTTGTGCTCCTTGTCCCCGTCCGCCCTCGTCATCGGGGTCATGAACGGCGCGAACCCCGTGCCGCCTGCACCGCCCTGCACCCGCCCGGACGCCTGGAGCTGGTTCATCGCGGCGTGCAGCACGGACGCGCCTGCGCCGGGCTGGAGCGGGGGCCTGCCGGCCGCGCCACCCGGTTCGGGCGCGCCGCCGTGGGTCAGCTGGGACCACGGCACACCGGTGCCCCCGCCACCACCTCCCGGCACGCCCGGCCCGACACCGCCCGAGGTGACGCCGGCCGTGGTCGTCAAACCCGACAGGTCCGGGTCACCCGCCCCGGCCTCGACCGGCGGCGCGATCAGCGCATCGCTGCCGTGCAGGCTCGACTCGTAACCGCTCATGACCTCCTCCGCCCGCGACTTGGCGGCGCCGGAGAAGAAGTCGGTGCCGAACATGCTCGTGCCACCGGTGAACACCGCCCCGACCGCGAACACCACACCGTCGCCTCCGGCGGCCCCGCTCGGCGGGCTCTCGGCGTCGGAACCACCGCTCGTCGCGGTGAGCGCCGGCCGTCCGGGCGGAGGCGGCATGGTGTTCCTGGCCAGCGCGAGCGCGTCCGCAGAGTCCTGGGCGGCCTGCCGGACCCGCCGGGCCCGCGCGCCGATGGCGCCGACCAGCTCGGCCAGCTGATCGATCCGCTCGGTCGCCCGTTCGGCGGCCCTCCCCTGCCAGTTCGCGGTGAGCGCCGCGCGCTGCTCGCGCAACGTGTCGGCGTGACCGGTCAGCGCGTCGGCGTGCCTGCCCCACTCGGCGGCGACCTCGCTGACGTCCCCGACGTCCGCCTGCTCCCGCACCATCTCGTACAGCTCTTCGTGGCTGTACGCCGCGAAGTTGGTCGGCCCGGACGAGGCAACCTGATCCGCCCCGGTCGGGCCGGCCGGCTGCCCGGCGCCGGTCAACGCGGCGTTCAACGCGGCGACCACCGCCTGCCCGGCGACGTCGATCTCCGTCAGCACCGCCGTGATGGCGTCGGCCATCTCCGCCACCCCCGCGGAGACCGCGCCGGCCATCGCCGCGACCGGGTCGTCGATCATTCCTGCGCTCCCACCAGTTCGTCAGTGCTTGTGGCCACCGATGCTCGGCTCCCCGGTGCGGCCATCACCAGGCCACCACGAGGCCATCGACCGGCCATCCATGTCCGGTGCCGCTGACCTGCGTAAACCGCCTCCCGGGCACCCGTCCGCAGGACGTCAGCGCGTCGGGCTGACGAGTGCCCTCGACCGCGGGGTCGGTGTGGGATCCTGTCCGCATGGCAGTCGGCCGCGTCGTCTTGGTCATCACGCTCCTCTTGGTCGCGGCGTTGGGTGCCTGGTTCGCGGTGGTGCGGTGGGAGGACGCGAACAAGGTCGCCACGGCCGCGTCGGCGTTGGGTGCGGTGGCGGCGGTGGGTGTGGCGGTGTGGGCGGCGATGCGCTCGCCACGGCCAGGGGGCCGGGTGCGGGTCCGCGGCACCGGTTCGGCGGTGGCGCGGGGCGGGGGCTCCGCCAACACCGGCGTGATCGGCGGCGGCACCGCGCAGGTGCGGAACACCGGGGATGCCGAGGCCGACGGGGGCGACGCCAACACCGGCGTCCGGATGTGAGCCGGTGGACCTGAGGAAGACGGGTGCCGCCGAGGCCACGGCCGGCGGGATCGCCAACACCGGCTACATCGGCGAGATCAACCTGTCGACCGGCGCCCCGGTGCGGACCCGTTATCTCCGGCAGGTCGCGCGCATCGCGCCCCCGGCGCTGGTCGGGCGGGACGCGGAGCTGGCCGAGCTGGCCCGGTTCTGCACCGGGCCCGAGCACGCGGGCCGGTACGCGTGGTGGCGGGCCGGGGCGTGGGCGGGGAAGTCGGCGTTGATGTCGTGGTTCGCGCTGCACCCGCCGCCGGGTGTCCGGGTCGTGTCGTTCTTCGTCACCGCGCGGCTGGCCGGTCAGGACCACCGGGGCGCGTTCATCGAGAACGTGCTGGAGCAGCTCGCCACCCTGCTGGGGACGCCGCTGCCGCCGCTGTTGACCGAGTCCACGTCCGAGTCGCACCTGTTGGGGATGCTGGACGAGGCCGCGGAGGCGTGTGAGCAGCGGGGGGAGCGGCTGGTGCTGCTGGTCGACGGGTTGGACGAGGACCGCGGGGTGACCGTCGAGCCGGACGACTACAGCATCGCCGGTCTGCTGCCGCACGTCCCCCGCGCCGGGATGCGCGTGGTGGTGTCCGGACGGCTGAACCCGCCGGTGCCCGGCGACGTGCCGGACTCGCACCCGTTGCGCGACCCGGCGATCGTCCGCCACCTCGCGGTCTCGCCGTCGGCGACCGCGTTGCGCTCGGAGATGCAACGCGAGTTGCGCAAGCTGCTGCGCGGCCCGCAACTGCCGCTCGTCGGGCTGCTCACCGCTGCGGGCGGCGGGTTGACCGCCCGTGACCTGGCCGAACTCACCGGCGGCAACGTCCGGGCCATCGCCGACGACCTCGGCACGGTCGCCGGCCGCAGCTTCGCGTTGCGCAATTCGACGTGGCGCTCGGCGGAGACCTACCTCCTCGGGCACGAGGAGCTGCACGCCATGGCGACGGACTACCTCGGCGACGCGCTCGCCGACCACCGCGAACGCCTGCACGAGTGGGCGGAGGACTACCGGGACCGAGGTTGGCCCGAGTCCACCCCGGAGTACCTGTTGCGCGGCTACTTCCGGGTGCTGGACGCGACCGGCGACTTCCACCGGATGGTCGCGTGCGCGACCGATTCGAACCGGGCGGACCGGATGCTCGAAGTGTCGGGTGCCGACCAAGCGGCGTTGGCAGAGATCACCGCGGTCGAGGACGCGCTGCTGTCCCGACCCGAGCCGGACATCACGACGATGGCACGGCTGGCGGTGCACCGGGAACGGCTCACCGAGCGCAACACGACGATCCCGATCACGTTGCCCGCGGCGTGGGCGCGGCTCGGGGAGGCGAGTCGGGCCGAGGCGCTCGCCGGGTCCATCAGCGATCCCGGTCGGCAGGCTCAGGCCCTGGCGCTGGTGGCGGAAGCGCTCGCCGAGACCGGCCGGCTGGAGCACGCCTCCGACGTCGTGGCCCGGGTCGAGGGTCTGGTCCACCTGGTCCAGGAGCCGACGCACCGCGCCACGGCCAACGCCTACCTGGTCCGCGCCTTGGTGCCGTTGGGCCGGTTAGATGGCGCCGCGGCGCTGTTCCGGCAGGCCCGCCAGTCGAACGCGCTGGTCACCGCCGCCGAACGGCTCGTGCCGGCCCTCGTCCACGCGTCCGGGGTCGAGTGGACGAGGCAGTTCGTGGACTCCCTGGACGACAAGAACCGCAAGGTCCACGCCCTCTTGGCCCTCGCACGGGTCTCGGGCGACGGCGATCCGGTGCGCGCGGTCGTGACCTTGATGAGCACCGGCCACCCGGTGGCCAACCAGGTCGTGACGGTGTCCCGCTTGGCCGCGACGATCGCGGACCTGCCCCGCCACGAGGCCGACCGGCTCGTCGAGTCGTTGGACCCCAGGCTGGTGAGCCCGGCGGCCATCGCCACCGGACGGGCGTTGATCGCCGCGTCGGCCGGCGACCCGCAGGCCGCGATGGAGATCGTCCGGGGGCGGAACTTCGAAACCTGCGTCGCCCTGCTGGGCGCGCTGCCGTGGGAGCCGGACCACGCCGACGTGCTGCTGGGTCGCATCCCGTTGCCGGACGGCGTCGCCCGGGCGACCGGGGCGTTGGCCGCGGCCGTCGCGCGGGCGGGTGAGCTGGATCGGGCGGTGCGCCTGGCGCTGGAGGCGGGCACGCCGGACGCCTTGATCGACGTGGCGACGAGCGTCGTCGGCTCCGACCCGGCGTTGGCGGCGGAACTGGTCTCCGCGGCCCAGGACCGGGTGCGGTTGCGGCCCGCTCCGCTCGCGACGGTTGGCACGTGGTGCGCCCTGATGCGAGCCGCGTTCAACTCGGGCGACACGGCCGTGATCCGCGACATGCGCGCCCGCGCCGACCGGGTGATCGCGGAGATACCGGACGGTCACGTGTTCCCGGACGTGGTCGAACTGGTCGCGTGGACAGGTCGGACCGCCCAAGCCGAGCGGCTGGCCGAGGCACTCGCCGATCTCGCCGACCGACTGGACGCGCGCAACCTCATCGAGGAGGTGTTCGGCACGACCGCGTTGGCCACCCGGGACGGCTCCGAGGAGGAGTGGATCGAGGACGCGTTGCGCGGCGTGGACGACGATCAACGGCGGGAGGTCCTCACCACTGCCGAGGAGGGCGGGGCCGCGCGCCTGAACCTCCTGATGCACGACGACCACCGACAGGTCCAGGTGCCCGTGATCCTGGCGGACGCGGGGGCGACCGCCCTCGCCGAAGAGCTGGCCTGGCACGTGCCACAGGTGGACGACCGTGCACGGGTCTGGTCCGCACTGGCCCTGCACACCACCCTCGGCCCCACCGGCCGCCCGACCGCCTACCTGATGAAGCTCCGCCCGTGGCGCCAAGCCCTGACCGCGATCGCCGCCCACCATCCCACCGCACTGACCGCGATCGCCGCCGAGATCGACAGGATCAGAACCCGCTGGCACGGCCTGGCAACCAAAGCCGGCTGACACCGTGCCGCTCGAAGGTCATCGTCGGGTCTCCTCCACGAGGTGGTTGAACAGGGTGCTGGTGAGGAACATCGTGTTCACCCGGTTGGTGACGATCGCCTCGCCCAGCGCCGCAGCGTCGAGCACCGCAGTGTTTGGAGGATCCGCGTAGCGGGCGAGAAGTCGACATAATCGACGCCCCGCACCAGCCGGATCACGGCGCGCTGGTTCACCAGGACACCCTTGGGACGGCCGGTGGTGCCCGAGGTGTACATGATGTAGGCGGCGTCCAGCGGCCCGACCTCGGTCTCGATCTCGGATTGCGGCTGCACTTGGTGCGGCTGCGCGGGGTCGAGCACCGGGATGTCCGCGCGGACCTGTTCGTCCGACCGCAGCACGGCGAGCACGACGACCAGCAGAGCGCGGTCCTTCTCCAGCATGAACGCCACTCGGCTGCCCCGTCTCACCCCGCGCTCGCGCAAGACGGCCGCGAGGTGCCGCGAGCGCTCGTCCAACTCGCGGTACTGGTCCATCTCGGCGTCGACCAACATCCGGACTTCCCGCACCGGCGTGTCGGGGCGGTCGGCGAGCACCTCGAGGACGTTCGCGATGTGCCCGAGCATCCGATCCACGAACGCCACATCGTGCACATGAACGTGGGCATCGATGTGCAGGACGTTCTCTGCTGCGCCTGCTGCCCATGAGCGACCGGGACAAGGACCCGGGAATCCTGGCGTTACGGCATCAGATCACTGTCCTGCAACGCCAACCGGGCAACACCAGGCCTCGGTCCTCCCCCGGCGACCGGGCATTCCTCGCGGCACTGCTGCACCGACTCCCGGTCCCCGCGCTTCGTCGGCTCCGACTGCTGGTGCGTCCGGAACGGTGGTGCGGTGGCACCGGGACCTCCTCGCACGACGCCACGCCACCGCGTCCCGTCCCAGGCGTCGCGGCCGACCTCGAACCGTCCGCTCCAGCCGCCTCCACCGTCCGGCAGGTCCTCAAAGACGCCGGGATCGCCCCAGCTTCCGAGCGCACCTCGACGACCTGGTCGGCCTTCCTCCGCTCGCAGGCCGACGCGTCCATAGCCTGCGATTTCTTCGAGACCTCCACGTTGAGCGGCACCCGCCTGTACGTACTCGCGGGTCATCGAACACGCCAGCCGACGGATCCGCGTCCTCGGCGCCACCGCACACCCGACCGCATCCTGGGTCACCCAAGCAAGCAGCGGTCACCCACCTCGACATCCGCCGCCGGCAACGGTTGGGCGGCATCCCCAATGAGTACCACCACGCCGCCTGACCTGCACAGACGGCATTTCGGCAAGCACAAGCGCCGGCGGTGCGGCCGGAGCCCGACAGCGTCTTCCAGGCCGCCGAGCGCAAATGCGCGGAAGAGAACAACCAGTTGTGGCGCGACGCCAAGACCGACCGCCGGAAGTGGCTGAGCAAGCATTTCACCCGAACGACAACGATGTGTGTCCGCGCAGGCACTCCACGTGAACAGTGTCGGCTCGAATATCCACATATGCGGCTAACGCGTCACCCGTCCGAATGACAAACCACAGCACCTCCTTGTCCGCCGCGTAACCGACTGCTGCACTGGTCGCGGGCCCGTTCCACCACCACCAATCCCCCGAGCAGCGCGGACCCGCCGACGCCCCTCCCGGCGCGGCGGGCCGGAGCGCGATGCACCACTTCCGGAGGGACGGATGCCGGGTATAAGCATCAACGTCATCCGCGTCGGGTTCGAGAACTTCACCTCCGCCGACGCCACCACCATCAACAACGCGCTCACGAGGTTCCAGAACGTCTACGCGACCGTGGGCATCCCAGTGCGCCGGATCGAGCGCTACCGCATACCGCTGGCCGACGCCAGGGGCCGCGACGTCATCGACAACAACGGCGAGGCCGAGGCGCTGACGGACGAGTGGACCGTCCGCAACAACGCGATCGACGTGTTCTTCGTCAAGCTCTACGTCGGGTCGGTCGCCGGCCTGTCGCCGCGCCCCGGCCCGTGCGACAAGGACGCGAAGGGCATGGACGGCGCGGTCGTGGAGATGATCGGCAGCAACACCGGTCTGGTGCTCGCCCACGAGGTCGGTCACTACCTCGGGCTGCCCCACACCACGGGCAGTTCGTCCAACCTGATGTTCCCGTCCGTGCCCAACGGCGGGCTGCTGACCACCGCGCAGGGGAACACGATGAAGTCCCACTGCTTCATCGAGTCCTAGCCGACACCGGAGACCGACATGGTGAAGATCGACATTCCGGGAGTCGAGCCCGGTCCGGACGTCGTCCGTGAGTCCCTCGCGGGCCGTGTGCCCGGCGTGCCGCCCTCGGTGGCGCTGGCCCTGCTGTCCGAGCTGGACGTGCCGGGCGCCGACCGGGTGGCACTGCTGCGCGACAGCGTCGAGAACACCGACCTCGAGCCGCACGTGCGCGCCGGGGCCGTCACCGTCTACGCGCGGGTCGCGGGCGCGGAGGCCGTGCCCACCCTGCTGTCCGCGCTCGGCGGGGACGACCGGGTGGCCGCCGCCGCAGCCACCGCCCTGGGCCACGTGGGCGCCGCGGAGCACCTCGACGCGCTGCGGGAACGGCGCAGTCGCGACACCGGGGACCTGCTGCGCGACCGCGCGCGGTTCGCCGAGGACCTCATCGTCCACCGGCTCGGGCTCACCGACCGGGTGGACGACGCGGACCTGCCCGAGGCCGCGCCCGCGCCCGAGGAGGTCGGGGCGCTGGCGTTCGCCGCGGTCCGGCCGGGTCCCGAACGGCGCTCCCGCGCGCTCAAGGCGATCAAGCGGGACCTGCCCTGGTTCGACCCCGCCGACCACGACGTCTACGAGGTCCAGTGCGGCCCGCGCCTGCTGGAGGTCGCAGTCGACCGGGGCGTCCTCGGCACCGAGGGCCGCGGCAGGCTCCGCCGGGGTCCCGCCACGCCGGCCGTCGTCGCGGTGCAGGACCTGGAGTACGACGACTTCTACCCGGCGTTGATCGCGCTGAGCCGCCCGCGCGGCGACCGCCTCGCGGTGCGGCTGGTCCGGCTGACCGGCGAGGACGTCTACCTCGCCGAGGGGCCGCTGGCCGAAGGTGACCTGGTGCTCGAACTGCGCGCCGCGCAACGCCCCGGCGCCGCGCCCGTGGCCGGACGGCTGCGGGTCACCGCCAAGGAGGTCGAGATCTCGGGTGTGTCCGACCGGCGTACCACGCCCAAGCGCAACCCGCAGGCGGAGTAGGGACATGCCGCCGCCGGAGGGCTGGCGCGTGCTGCGGCTGGGCGACGCGGTGGAACTCGCCGTGCCGCCCGACGCCGCGGAGGTCGACCTGCCGCCGGTCGACTCGGTGTTCGGCGTGCTGCGCGGCGAGGGCTACGAGGTCGTCTACGACTACGGACGCTACGGCGAGGACCTCGCCGACTTGCGCGACCTGCCCGGCTACACCCGGAGGGAGCGGCAGGTGCAGGCGCGGACCGCCACCGACATCGCCGTGGCCGGCGCGGGCGACCCGTGGCGGCGGGTGCGAGTGCTGCGCGTGGACAACGACCGCGACCAGCTGACCGTCCGCGTGTCCTGTGTGGACGACCGGACCTGCGCCCTCGCCGACACCCTGTTCGACCTCGTGCGGTTCACCAAGTGATAAGGACCGGTGCCGTGGAGATATTCAACCTCGTGGTGCGCGCCGTGCTGACCGTGTTCATCCTCGCGATCACGGTGTGGTGGCTGGTGCTGGTGGGGGCGAAGTTGGGCATCGCACCAGTGAAGGACGCCACCGGCAACGTGCTGGACGAGTACCAGCGGGCCAAGGACATCCTGCTCGTCGTACTCCCACTGGTGACGACAGCGTTCGGCTACTGGTTCGGCGCGCGGGGCAAGGACAAGGCCGAGGACGACGCCGCCGTCGCCCGGCGCGAGCTGACGGCCGTCCTGGCCACCTCGGACAACCCGAAGCTGCTGCGCCAGTCCCGCGAGAACTACCCCGACATGTTCGGCTACGCACCGCGCCGACTGTTCCGTCGGCCTCCGCTTCCGCAGCCGCCTCCGCAGCCGCAGCCGTAAGGAATGACCGGCACAGCGGACCTCGAGATCGATCAGCGACCAGGCGGTCTACGTCCGGCGCCGACAGGAGCTCATCGACAGCGGACGGATGCCCGGGACGACCAGCACCGTTCGATGCGAGGCTGGTGGCCGCCATGGCCTCGCCCCTTGGGGCGAGGGCCGCGGCGGCCTCGGGATCGATGTTCAGTGTTGTGGTCGTCGTTGAGGGGTTGGTGAGTGGGGGCTGGATCGTCAGGCGGCGGGCGGGATGGCCACGATCTTGCCGTGGATGTTTCCCGCGTCGGCCTGCTGGTGGATGGTGGGCAGGTCGCTGAGCGGTACGCGCCGGGCGATCTCGACGTGGAGGTCGCCGCGGTCGATGAGGCCGACGAGGCCCGAGAGGACGTCCGCGTCGGGGTGGACGAAGATCGTGGCCGCG
>NZ_LGED01000236.1 GCF_001280085.1 Saccharothrix sp. NRRL B-16348
CGAGGGCGGGACGTTCGACGACGACGTGCACCACGCGCCGACGTCGATGAGCCCGCACGACCTGAAAGCCGTGCACGAGGTCGTCACGGCGGGCGCGCTCGCGCAGGGCCTCACCAACAGCGTCATGCACGCCGAGGTCCGCTTCCACGACGGCAGGCCGTACCTGCTGGAGATCGCGGCCCGGGTCGGCGGCGGCGGACTGGACATGATCGCCCGCATCACCGCCGAACACGACCCGATCGCGGCCGTGGTCGACATCGCCGCCGGCCGACGGCCCGACGTCCGCCACTTCCGGCCCACCGGCACGCACATCGCCGCGATGTGCCTCATCTCCGACGCCGGCGTCGTACGCGAGGTGCGCGTGCCCGACGAGGTGTCCACCTCCGACCGCGTTTTCCTGCTCAAGATCACCGCACGACCGGGCGACGTCGTCAAACGCCCACCGGACGGCAACACCATCATCGGCTTCCTCGGCGCCACCGGCACCTCGGAAGCCGACGCCTTCGCCCTGATGAACGACTACGCAGCCAAGATCGAAGTCTCCTTCCGCTAGCTCTTTCCCGGGCTCCGGCACCACGTCACTCGTGGTGCCGGGCCTTGCCGAACTGCTCGAATCCGGCGGCAGCGCCAGTGCTGCGCGCTCGAACTGCGTGGGGAGCCACGAACGTGATCAACTACGACGGCAAGAGGTTCCGGCCGGTCGCCGACGGTGAGCCCGAGGAGAGCCGGGTCGCGGTCTACCACCAGAACGGCGACCTGCTGTGGGGCGAGTTCCTGGGTGGCCGGGCACGCCGCGGCGCGCTCACCGGGACCGCCGGGCCCGATGGCACGTTGGACTTCGCCTACTGCATGGTGCTCGACGACGGAGAGGTGGTCTCCGGACGCTGCCGCAGCACCCCGAACGTGCTGGACGACGGCCGGATCCGACTGGACGAGGTGTGGGAGCGCTTCGGCGCGCACGCGTCCGTCGGAGTGTCCGTGATCGAGGAAATCCCCACCCCGCACACCGGCTGGACGCCGGCCAGGAACGAGGCAGCGCCACATGACCGCACCTGAGGACACCCGCCCGTTGCTGCTGGTGGTCGCCACCGGCATGCGGACCTACCGCGAGTACTTGCTGCGCTCGATCAGCGCCGAGTACCGCGTCCACCTGTTCCTGAGCACCGCGCCCGAGTGGGAGAAGGAGTACGTCGCGGGCTGGACCGTCCTGCCCAACACCATGGACGGTCCGGCGATGGCCGGCGCCGCGACCGCGTTGGCCGAACGCGAGGCGATCGCGGGCGTGCTGTGCTGGGACGAGGCCCGCATCCACGCCGCCGCGTTCGTCGCGCAGGCCGTCGGCGCCCGCAACGGCGACCCGGCGGTGGTGTGGCGGCTGCGTGACAAGGGGCAGACCCGCGCCACGCTGGCTGCCGCCGGCGTGGCGCAACCCCGGTCCATCCCGGTGAAGACCGTGGACGACGCGGTGGCCGCCGCCGGGGTGGTCGGCTACCCGGCGATCCTCAAGCCGCGCGGCCTGGGCGCCAGCCTCGGCGTGATAAAGGTGGCGGACGAGGAGCAGTTGCGGGCGAACTTCGCGTTCACCCGGAACGCGGAAGGACCCGAGCCGGTCGTGTTCGACACCGACCAGCCGGTCCTGGTGGAGGAGTTCGTCTCCGGCGAGGAGATCAGCGTCGACTCGGTGGTGCGCGACGGCGAGGTGACCCCGCTGTTCATCGGCCGCAAGGTGATCGGTTACCCGCCCTACGCCGAGGAGGTCGGGCACTTCGTCGACGCCGCCGACCCGCTGCTCGGTGACCCCGCCCTGCTCAAGGCGTTGCAGTGGACGCACGAGGCGTTGGGCTTCACCGACGGCGTCACGCACTCGGAGTTCATGCTCACCGCGTCCGGTCCCAAGGTCATCGAGGTCAACGGCCGCCTCGGCGGCGACCTGATCCCGTACCTGGGTTCGCTCGCGACCGGCATCGACCCCGGTCTGGTCGCGGCGGCGGCGGCGACCGGCAGGCCCGTCGACCTGACGCCCACGCGTGCCGGAGTCGCCGGGATCCGGTTCTTCTACGTGGCCGAGGAGGACACGACGATCGGTTCCCTCGGGTTCGCCGAGGACGCGTTGCCCGACGGCATGGATCGGGTCGTCGTGGTGGCCGAGCCCGGGACCGTCGTCTCGCCGCCGCCCAAGGGCACGGTGTGGGGCCGCATCGCGTTCGCCATAGCCACCGGCGACTCGCGCGCCCAGGTCGCCGCCCGGTTGGCCGAGGCCGAAGCCGCGTTCGACGTCAAGCCCGCCTGAGATTCCCGCACACCCCCGAGAGATGTGAAGTGATGGCGACAGAAGACAGGTCGGCAGGTATCTGGAGCACGTTCGTCGAGTCGCCGGTGGCCGTGAAGGCGGTGCTGGGTGGCGTCTTCGTCAACAAGGTCGGTGGTTTCCTCAACATCTTCCTGGTGTTGTTCCTGACCGCGAAGGGCTATTCCGACGGGCAGGCGGCCACCGCGCTGGGCGTGTACGGCGTCGGCAGCGTGATCGGCGTGCTCATCGGCGGCGTGCTCGCCGACCGGCTCGGCGCGCGGAACTCGACGGTGGTCAGCATGGCGGGGTCCGCCGCGCTCGTCGCGGCGCTGCTCTACCTGCCCGGTTACCCGCTGCTGATGACCGCGGTCGCCTTGGTGGGCGCGGTCTCCCAGGTCTACCGGCCGGCGTCGGCGACGCTGCTGTCCGAGCTGACCGAGGACGACCGCCAGGTCATGATCTTCGCGATGTACCGCTTCGGCCTGAACCTCGGCACGACCGCCGCGCCGCTGATCGGGTTGGCCCTGTACCACTGGGGCGGCGACAGCTACCACCTGCTGTTCTGGGGCGAGGCGCTGATCGCGGTGACCTACGCGGTGTTGGCGCACCTCGTGCTGCCGTCCAGGGAGGAGGAGAAGCGCATCCGCTCCGGCGACACCGACGTCGCGGCCGCGACCGGCGGCTACGCCGACGTGTTCCGCGACCGCAGATACTTGGCGTTCCTGCTGATGGTGTTCATCAACGGCGTGGTGTACATGCAGTACTTGTCCACGCTGCCCCTGGACGTGCAGAAGTCCGGGGTGCCGATCTTCTGGTACACGTTCGCGGTCGCGCTCAACGGCGCGGTGGTGATCATGTTCGAGCTGCTGGTGACCAAGTGGACGCAGAACTTGCCCGCCAAGATCGTGGTGGTGACGAGCTTCGTGCTGCTTGGTTTGGGCGTGGCCGCCTACGGCCTGCCGCTGGGCCCGGCCGTGATCATCCTCGGCACGCTGCTGTGGACGCTGGCCGAGATCATCGGCGGACCGGTGGTGTTCTCGTACCCCGGTGTGATCGCCCCCTCGCACCTCAAGGGCAGGTACATCGGCAGCTTCCAGTTCGTCTTCGGACTCGGCACCGCGACCGGGCCGATCGTCGGCGGGTTCCTGTTCGTCCAAATCGGCCACGCCGTGTGGCCCGTGCTCGGCGTGCTGTCGCTCGTCGCGGCGGCGATCGGTTTCGTGGCCACGAAGCAGAAAATCCCCACCGACCAGCCGGTCCCCCAAACCTGACCGCTCGTGGCGGGACTCGGGCGGCGGGCCACCGTCCGGACCGTCACCGGCCCGCGTGGACACCCGGATGCCCGCGAGCACGGTTTGGGCCGCGCGGCCGGCTGCGCCCTGGGCGCGGATGATCGCCGAGGCGTCGCCGAGCAGCACCGCCGCGCCGGTCTGCTGCTCGGCGGTCAACTGCACCCGTCAGTTGCAGGTGTGGGACTGCGTCGGCGGCCCGAACCAGACGTGGAGCGTGCCGACCACCTGACCGCGACGGCTGGAACCGTCCGCAATTCTGCGTATGCGGTGCGATGGGTCCGGGGTTCGGTGGGCGTAATCGAGTACCGCCTCCTGGTGGACAGCGGTGTTTCAACGTGCTCGACCGGCAAGACGCGGGCGTGTTGGGAGGCGGTGCGCGGCCTGCCACCCGGTTGGCGGCTGTGGCACCCGATCAACCCCGAACGCGCCGAGGCGTGCCTGGCGGGACTGCCCTTCGTCGCGCCGCGGACGGTGATCTGGCTCAACGACGCCCATCACTGCTGATCCACCAGTCGGCCTTCCTCGAGGGCCACCGTAAGGCCCCGACCCCCAGCACCCGCCCGTCCGGCCGACCCGCGCGTCGCCGACGACCCCACCTTCAACGACTACAACTTCGACGAACTCACCGACCTCGGCTGGGAGTTCTGGGTCGCCCGCATCACGCCCGAGTCCTGGATGTGGGCCGAGTTCAACGACATCATGAACTTCGGCAAGCTCGGCGCCGACGCCGACTACGCCCAGTCCGTCGACGACAACTTCGACCCCGGCCGCTACCTCTACCGCGGCTCCGGCACGGCCCTCTCCCGCGCCGTCGGCGCCTCACCACAGGAGAAGGCGTACACCGATCAGCTCAAGGTTCAGGAGGATCTCTCCACGAACTTCCTCCTGGGACGCCAGCCAGCGCGCCCTCTCCATCGCGATCCACCAGTTCCACGGCCACACGATCGCGCTGAAGGACTACAAGGTCGAGGGCAACTCCTTCTCGGGCAAGCTCGTCTTCCACTCCTACGACCACTTCGGTCTCGACCCGGACGACGAGATCACGGAGTACGGCTTCATCGACTGGTTTACGCTCCAGCACTATGACCGGTTCGACGGGAAGCACCCCCCGGCGATCGCGCAGGCGGACGTCGAGATCCCCGTCAGCGGCACGTTCTGACCTCGCCGACCTGATGCCCCACAAGCGCTCGCCGGGCCGGGTCCTGGTCGTCACGCTGCTCGTCGTGACGGCCGGGTGCCTGGCCTGGTGGGTCGCCGTCCTCGCGGGCCTGGAGGCCCACTTCGGCAGCGGCCTCGACGAGCAGCGCTTCAACCGACTGCAGCAGGAGTACGACCGCCACGAGGACGCCTTCGCCCGCGCCGATGCCCGGATGCGGAAGCTGATCGCGGAACACCCCCGCGCCGAACGCATCGACTGGAGCCAGTACCGAACCTGCGTCCGCGAGCCCGGCCGCCCCTCCGACACGTGCACGACGACGCCCCCGAGCGACCAGGAGGTGTACGACGCCCTCAGGGGCGTCAGCGTGATCCTCTACCAGTCCAAGGACGAGGGCCGCATATTTTACCGCTTCTACCACGAGGATCCCCCGCGCTACACGATCATGAGCGCCCCCGAGGACACCGCGGAGGAGGCCGAGGAGTACGCGGACGCCCACGGCTTCCGCTCCACCCGCACCCTCGGGCCCGGCTGGACGATCCTCGGCCCGATCGACGATGTCGGCCGCGAGGGGGAACAGTTCCCGTAGGAGGAGCCCTCGGTACTGGTGGACTCGCGTAATCAGCTGTCGACGGTTCCCCGAGGAGTCCAGCCCGCTGACCTTCCGTGACCTCCTGGGGCGTATCGGCTCCATGTGCCGCCAGTCTCGTTGGGGAGCCGGGTGGTGGTCCCCGGGGATCGCCAGCATGGACTCGGCCCGCATGGAGCCGGCGGCGCCGACGGTGTCACCAGTGGCTCCTACCGGGGTGTGGACGGCAACGGCTGACCGGTTCGCGGGAACGCCCGTCCTCGGGATGGCGGGCGTTCCCGCGTCAGGTCAGAGGAAGTCGCCGCCGCGCGTCACGGCGCCGTAAGCGTCCACGATGCCGTGGCCGTAGAAGCCGTTGAACGTCGCGTCCCCGACGCAGGTCGCGGTGAACTCGGCCGGCCTGTCCACGTTCTCGTAGGACACCGTCCGCGGCTCCGGGCACGCCCTCGGCGTGGCCGTCTTGTACAGCACCTGCTCGACCTTGTCCGGCGACAGCGTCAGCGTGCCGGGGTGCGACCGGTCGTGCTTGCCGTACTGGCTGACCACCAGCGCGGCCACGCCCGAGGCGTGCGGAGCGGCCATCGAGGTGCCTTGGGCGTAGCGGTAGTAGCCGCAGGTGGAGCCGTCGCAGTACTTGGCCACGCCGGCCGCGAGGCCCGCCGGGGTGATGTTGCCGTCGGCGTCGATGTTGCCGGCGCCGAGCGCGACGTTGCGCGGGTAGGCGGAGCGGATCAGGTTCTCGTTCGTCCGGTACCAGTCGGTGCCCAGACCGTCGCGGAAGTAGCCGCCGGGAGCCGACAGGGCGGTCTGCTCGGTGCCGTAGTTCGAGTAGTCGGCCTTGAGCGTCGACGGGCCGAGCGCGGAGACCGAGATGACGTGGTCGCCCTCGGTCGGGAGGTTGAGGCACGTCGCGTTGTCGATCGGGCGGGGGTAGCTCGAGCGCGGCGGGTAGTTCGGGCTGGACTGGTCGGTCCGCGGGCTGCCGAGATCCTCGTGGTTGTTCCCGCCGGCGCCGATCAGTGTCACGCCCTTGCCGTGCGCGTAGTTCAACGCGCGCTGGATCGCGGCGATCGTGGTCCGCTGGGCGATCTGCGCCTCGGGGCTGTCGGCCGGGTTGGCCGTGCAGTTCATGTACCAAGGGTCGACGAAGAACGACATGTTGATCACATCGAGGCCGACGTCCGCGCCGTAGGTCAACGCGTCCACCACCGGTTGCAGGAAGAAGAAGCCGGAGTCCTGCCCGCCGCGGATGTTGACCAGCGACACGTTCGGCGCGACACCGGACACGCCGAAGCCGTTGGCCGCCGCGCCGATGGTGCCCGCGACGTGCGTGCCGTGGCCGCCGTCGTCGTGGTCGGCGGGGTCGACGCAACCGCGGAACTCACACGGCCCGTCCAGCACGCCGCCGGTGCTGTCGTTCGGGATGTCGATGGTGAAGTTCCGGGACAGCACCCGGTTGAAGTTGGGCGCGATGTCCGGGTGCGTGCCGTCGACCCCGGTGTCCAGCACGCCGACGTAGACACGCCGGTCACCGGCCTGCCGAACCCGGGCGATGTCCGACCGGACCAGGCGCAGGCCCCACAGGGCGTCGTCGAGGGGATCCAGACCGGTCGTGGCAGAGGGTGCGGCCTTGGGTGCGGCCTTGGGAGTGGCCACCTTCGCCGCCCCGACGTGCTCGCTCTCCACCTCGTGCCATTCCCGGGCGCTGCGGTTGCCGCTGCCCGGAAGCTGCCCGATCGGTGTCACCGGGGCGGCGCCGAACACCGCGTCGGAGGCGGTGACGCGCTGCACGAAGCCGGTGGCCGGTGCGCTCACGGTCAGCGTGCCGACCGCGGTGTTCTCCGCGGTCACCCGGCCACCCGCGGCCCGGATGGCGGCACGTGCCGCTTGACCGGTCGCGCCGACCTCCACCAGCACGGTGTAGTCGGCAGTCCCCTGCTGACCCAACGCCGGTTGGACGCCCGCCACAAGCATCGCCGCCGCACTCGCCGCCGCGAGCGCGGGGCGGATAAGTCTGTGAGGTCTCACGTTGTCTCCTCATGCCCGGATCGGATGGGTGGCGACACCCTGACACAGGAAACGGGCGGTGGTCAGGAGTCTTTCGTCGGAATCCGGTACCTGGGCGCAATACTGCGGAGTGTCGTGTTCTCGCAGGTTGCACCGCTCTGACCTCGGCCTTGTTCGTGGGGGTGATCGACGATCCGGCTGTTCGGGTCATTCGTGCTTCCGATTGCCGACGTCGGGGCGAACTCGTCACATGCCCTTCCGCGCACCGATCGCGTGGAATAGCGAGGGTTGATCACCGCTCGGCCACCGCGAGGCACGTCGCCCCACGCTCGCCGACCTCGACGGGCACCGCAGCGGCCCAGACCGGCACGGGATGACCTGGTGGACGGCGACCGGTCGACGGCCGTGGGCGCGTCCCGGACCGCGAGCCGGGGACGCGCCGACCGGTGTGGCGTCACGTGCAGGAGCGCGGCCCCAGATAGGTGCTGCCGTCGCCGTTGCCGCCCTCGGGGTCGAGGGCGTAGAGGTGGACCTGCGTGCCGGGCGTGCAGCCCGGCACGGCGAACCGGAAGCCGTGTACGCCGGTGATGCCGCCGAAGTAGGAGTTCACGTCCGGGCGGTTGGTGGAGGTGGGGAACTCCCCGAGGTAGGTGCCCACGCCCGCCGGACCGCCCCGGTAGGCGGCGACCGCCGAGGATGCCGCGGACAGGTCCGGGTCGAACGCCCAGCCCTCCACGGTGGACCCGGTGATGAGTTCGAAGTTGCCGCGTGGCGGGGACGTCCAGCGGTACACGCGGGTGTCGCCCGCGTTGATCGACTGGTTGACGAGCTGCGAGCAGTTGCGGCACGCCTCGACGTCATTGGGGTAGAGCGCCGTCTCGTAGACGCGCGGCATGGTCTGCGGCAACCGGAAGGTCTTCACGCCGGAGGTGCCGGCGTGCACCGCCAGCATGTTGCCGGTGGCCTCCACCGCGTCGCCGACGGGCGCGAAGTGGTGCACGCCCGCGTCTTCGCTGATCTTGCGCAGCGCGGCCAACGGGAGCCTGGGCGCGGCGGCGTACACGGACGTGTAGCTGCCGCCCGCGACCGGGATCGCCTTGCGCGCCAACGACGCCCCGCCCGCCTGGTACGTACCGAGGGTAGTTGCGGCCGGGTCGTTGACGGTGAACCACGGGGTGAGCGGGTAGTCCGGACCACCGCTCTGGCCCGCGAACGAGTAGTTCTGGGCCAACAAGGGCGTCCCGGAGCCCTTGGCGACGGTGATGCCGGTGAGCGCGGCCATCGACGCGGTCGAGGCGGCCTGGTCGTCCTGCACGTAGCCGGCGGCGTACAAGCTCAACACGGTGCGGCCGGGCGTCTTGAGCTTGGTGTTGATCGCCGAACGCACCGCGGAGGGCACTACGTAGGCGTTGGGCAGGACGGCGAGCTTGATCGCGCTGAGGTCCAGGTTGCCCTTGGTGAGGTCACTGAGCAGGTAGTGCCGGACCGGCGTGCCGATCCGTGCCAAGTCCTCCGCCAGGTTGGGCAGCTGGTCGACGGCGAACCCGTAGGTGGCCTCACCCGCCGGCGTCAGGGCTGCCTGGTAGTTCGGCGAGAGGTCGTCCACGAACACCGCGACCTGGGGCTGGTAGGCGTTCGCGCCCGCGAGCTGGATCTT
The DNA here is from genome assembly GCF_001280085.1 of Saccharothrix sp. NRRL B-16348. GTDB lineage: Bacteria > Actinomycetota > Actinomycetes > Mycobacteriales > Pseudonocardiaceae > Actinosynnema. The sequence continues at coordinate 8,992 of NZ_LGED01000236.1, forward strand.
GTCGACGGCCTTGAACACCGACTGGAGGTTGGCCCACAGGGCTTCGGAGTCGCCCGCGCGGTCAGTCCGCCCGAACCAGCCCTCGCCGCGCAGGTCGAGGAAGCTTGGCCTTGCCGAGCAGGCGGCTGATCGCCTGGACGTTGCGCGACGACTGGTACTGGTTGTACTTGGCCGCACGCAACGAGTTCAGGTCCGCCGGGTCCATGATCGCGCCCCGTGCCGAGGGTCGGCAGCGACTGGCTGGGCACGGCGTTGTTGCGCTCGGTGGGCGTCGCGGCCCGGCAGCCGGTGGCCAGGCTCGGCGGGAGGCCGCTCCACGAGCAGAACCCGGCCGTCGAACTGGTGGAGTAGTCGTCCAGGTAGAAGTAGTGGCAATCCGGGCCCTGCATCTCCGGCACCGGGATCGGGTCTATCTCGCAATCGGCTCTGGCGCACTTTCGGTGGTGTCACCCGAGGAGGATGCGGTGGTGGACAAGGTCGAAGCTGGCTCTTCCGTACACCTGGCGCTTGATCAGCTCGTCTTGGTGTTCACGCCTTCGGTGCGTCCGTGGTGGTGATCGAGGAGCCAGGCCTGGTTGATCACGAACACGCCGGACAGGCAATCCTGCGGCCCGCTTCGGGCCACTGGCGGCAGTTCGGCGTCGCCAACTCCCACCACCGCAACCACACCCTCCGGACTCGCGCCCTGCGGGCCTACCTGTGCTGGCGCGACACCGACACCCGCCATCCGGATATTTTCGTGGGCAGCGCCGCAAGGGAGCCCGCATCCGCAGCGAGAAGTGCCTGCGCCGGGGCGGAGGACCGGCGAAATCGCGTGACCCTGGCAAGGTACTGGCGACACTGACGCCATGACCGGTTCCGCGCTGCCTCAACTGCTTCGACCGCGTGCCCTGAGGCCTGGAGCCCTCGTTGTCATCGCATCGCTGAGGCTTCGACGATGCGGAAGTCGCGCTCGAAGCCGTCGGGGAGTTCGGCCAGCGCCTCCTGGTAGGCCGCACTCTCGTACGCGGCGACGGCCTGTTCGAAGCTGTCGAACTCGATCAGGACAACGCGCTCGGCGATTCCGGCTTCGTGTGCGACAACCCGGCTGCCGACGCCGGCGAGCACCCGCCCGCCTGCGGCCTTGACTGCCACACCGGCCAGTTCGTTGTAGACACCAAGCCTCTCGGGGGCATCGATGGTGGGGTAGACGCTGACCCAGTAGCCCGTGGGCATGGAACCTCCAGTGTTGGGATGAGTGCTTCGGATTTCGAAGCACTGCCGAGGTGTGCGAAACTACCGATTCGAAATCCGAAGCACAAGAGTTGACGGAGAGTCATGAACGCGTCGCCGACGCCCATGCCGGGCCGGCCGGTCCGTGGTTCCACCACGGGACGATCGTTGATGGCGGCACTGGACCTGTTCGGGCGCCGCTGGACTCTGCGCATCATCTGGGAGCTGGGGAACGAGCCGCTCGGCTTCCGGCTCCTGCAGCGGCGCTGCGACGGCATGTCGTCAAGCGTCCTGCAGCAACGGCTCACAGAGCTCCAAGAGGCTCGGCTCGCCGAGGTGCTGAGCGACGGCAACTACACCCTCACCCCGCTCGGCCACGACGCCCGCGAGTCCCTCGGTCCGGTCATCGAGTGGTCGCGGCGGTGGGCTGCCGAGCTTGCCGACGCCCCGCCCGCTGCCGCCGAGGGTGCCGACGACGGCCGGCACAACCGGTCCTGACAGCGGTCCGCGCGCCGAGATCACCGTCTTCGACCGCGGCGCTTTGGCCTCGGCCACCATCGCCGACGCGGCGGCCTGCTCCGGCGACGAGCGGTGGTGGCGTAGCCGTGTCGGTTAGAGCCGTGTCGCGGTGCGGACCAGCTTGGCAACGGCTTTGGATTTACTGTGTGGTGGCCAGGCGATGACGGTCGTGACGGTTGGTGCGTCTGGCATGGGCACGATGGCGTGATCGTCGCTTAGCTGGTTTCGCAGCGACTCGGGAACGACCGCGCAGGCCAACCCGAGCGCGATCAGTTGGAACAGTTGGGTGTGGTCGCGCACCTGCGGGCCGGGGCCGTCCGGATAGCTGCCATCCCGTCCGGGCCAGCGGGGCAGGGGCAGGTCCGTCAGGGCGTTGACCTCGGCCAACGACACATTCGCCCGGTTGGCGAGGGGATGACCCGCGGGCAGGACCGCGACCTGCTGCTCGGTGTGCAGATCTTCGGAGTCGAATCCGGCTGTCGTGTCGTAAGGCCGGTGGAGCAGTGCAACGTCGGCGCGCCCCTTGTGCAGCAGATTCTCCGGCTCGCCGGGCCCGCACAGCATCACCTCGACGGCCACGGCGCCCGGTTCAGCGGCGTAGGCGTCCAGCAGCTTCGACAACAGTTCCCTGGACGCTCCGGCCTTGGCGGCCAGCACCACACCGGGCTGGTCGGCAGCGGCGCGGCGGGTGCGACGCTCGGCGGCTTCGACCGCGTCGAGCGCGGTCCGGGCCTCCCTCAGCAGCACCGACCCGGCGTCGGTCAAAGCGATGGCGCGAGCGGTGCGGTGCAGCAGAACGACTCCGAGCCGCCGTTCGAGCTGCTGGATCGCCCGCGACAGCGGTGGTTGCGCCATCGTGAGCCGTTGTGCCGCCCGGCCGAAGTGCAACTCCTCGGCGACGGCGACGAAGTATCGCAACTCCCGCGTCTCCACCAGCTCATCGTATCCGGCGCTGACCACGACCAATACCCTCGCGGTATCGCTGCCCACCCGGCCGGTCTTGGACGCCGCAGCCTGAGTCGCAGCAGGATCGGCGGTGTGAGTGAACAGACGATCGCGCTGGTGACGGGCGCGAACAAGGGGATCGGTTACGAGATCGCCGCGGGCCTGGGCGCCCTCGGCTGGCGAATCGGTGTGGGCGCGCGGGATCGACATCGCCGCGACACCGCGGTGGAGAAGCTGCGCGCGGCCGGGACGGACGCGTTCGGTGTGCCGCTCGACGTGACAGACGACGCGAGTGTGGCCGCTGCGGCCGAGTTGATCGCCGGTCACGCCGGAGGGCTCGACGTCCTGGTCAACAACGCCGCGATCGCCGGCGGCGCGCCGCAGACACCCACCACGGTCGATCCTGCGACCGTGCGAATCGTCGTGGAAACCAACGTGATCGGGGCCATCCGGGTCACCAACGCGATGCTGCCGATGCTGCGCGCCTCGGCCTCACCGCGAATCGTCAACATGTCCAGCACCGTCGGCTCACTCGCCCTGCAAACCACACCCGGCATCGACATGGGCCCTGTTCCCTCCGCCTACCTGGCCTCGAAAACCTTCCTCAACGCCCTCACCATCCAATACGCCAAGGAGTTGGGCGACACCAACATCCTTGTCAACTCCGGCTGCCCCGGTTTCACCGCCACCGACCTCAACGGCTTCCGAGGCCTCCGCACACCACAGCAGGGGGCGGCCATCGCGATTCACCTCGCGACCTTGCCCGACGACGGACCGACCGGCGAATTCTTCGACGACGCCGGAACAGTGCCCTGGTGAACCGCACCGGCGGGCGGTGGATCGTGGACCCGATCCGGGATCGGGTGCAGCCCGCTACCGTTGGCAACGCGCAGGGGCCGCGGTCGGCGGCGTAGTGCTGCTTGTCGATGTCGACCGACCGCTCGTCGGTCCAAGCCGCGGTGCGGGGTTGGTTTCCGGTGAGAACGGTGATCGTGGCCGCGTCGGCGTCGGGGATGGCGCGGGCGGCTGTGGCCGTGACGCGCTCCAGGACTTCGTCGAGCGGTTCCTCGGCGCCCGCATGGTCTGGTCGACCGGAGTGTTGCCGGGGCGCTGGTCGGACAGCGTCTCGCGCACCGGAAGGGCCTGTGCCTGGTTGGCCAGCGCGTCGGCGAGATCGGCGGTCAACCGCCGGGTCTGCTGCACGGCGCACCTGAGCGAGTCAGCGGGCCACGGAACTCGCTGCAGCCAGTCGGCAGCCCGATGCAACCCTTTGCACCCTGACCACAGAACGTCGTGCACGAGTTGGGCACACATCCTTATTCACCTCCCCTCGGTTCCACGCTCGGAGTCCGGTTCCGGTTCTCAGTGGGCTGACGGTGCGGTGAGGGCGAGTCGGGTCAGCAGGCCCATCTGGCGGTACAGGTAACGCGGTGGGCGCAAAGATCGCATCAAGACCTGACGTCTCTGGTCGACATGGCTGAACAACTGTTCAATCATCTGCACATGCGTTCAGTGACCGACTTGACCGCCCGAGCACGTATTCGCGACGCCGCGCTCGTCCGCTTCGGTGACGACGGCGTTGCGGGCGCCTCGATGCGGGCGATCGCCGCCGACGCGGGGGTGTCGCCGGCGCTGGTGGTGCACCACTTCGGTTCGAAGGAAGGGCTGCGGCAGGCCTGCGACGACTACGTGCTGGCCGCGATGGGAGCCGGTGACGACCTCGACCTGGCGGCCCTGGCCGACCTGCTCGCCGCGGCCGCCCCGACTCGCCGCTACCTGGCCAGGGCGTTGCTGGACGGCACCGACGCCGCGTCGTCGTTGTTCACCCGGATCGTCGATCTCACGCAACGGTGGCTGGCCGACGGCGAGAAGGCCGGCCAGGTGCGTCCTACCGACGATGAGCGGGCACGCGCCGCGGTCTACGTGTCGTGGCAGCTCGCGCCGCTGGTGCTCGGTGAGCAGGTCGGTCGACTGCTGGGCGGTGACCCGGCCGAGACCGCGACCGCCACCAGGGCGGCCCGCGCGGGCCTGGAGATGCTCACCAAGGGCCTGTTCGTCGACGAGCGCTGGCTGACGGCGTTCACCCAGCTGGACGGGGGCGCGCGATGAGGGCGCTGCTGGTCACGCACGGCACTCGCGGGGATGTGCAACCGATGCTGGCGCTGGCCGTCGCGTTGCGCCACGCCGGGCACGAGGCGTTGTTGGCCGCGCCCGCGTCGTTCGCCGCGACAGCCGCCGAGCACGACGTCGAGTTCGCGGCCTTGGACGAGGGTCCCAACCGGCTCATGGACGACCCGGTGGTCAAGCAGGCGATCGACGGCGGCTACCGGGGCGTGCGCGGCAAGATCACCGCCCTGCGCACCGCCCGCCGCATCAAACCGTTGATGGCGCGGGTGCTGCACGACCTGGGCGGCATCGCCCGCCGCTCGCGTGCCGACGTGGTCGTGCACACCCCGTCGGTGCCCGCCCAGCACGTCGCCGAAATGCTCGACGTGCCCTCCGCCGTGGCGGCCTTCCAACCAGGCTGGGTGCCGACCAGCCTGTTCCCCTGCCCGATGGTGCCGCTGCCACGCATGCCCAAGTCGCTGAACCGGGCCACCTACCTGACCGTCTCCGCGACTCTGCGCGCCTTCGCCGGCATCGCCGACCGCTGGCGGGTCGAGGAGCTGAGTCTGCCACGTCGCCGCAACGGCCACGACCTGCTGCACGACTCCGACCGGGGTCTCCGGCTGGTGCTGCAGGCGTTCAGCCGGCACGTCACGCCGGTCGACCCCGGCTGGCCTCAGCAGGTGCGCACCACGGGCTTCTGGTACCTGCCCAGCCGACCCTGGACACCACCCAGGACATTGGAGCGGTTCCTGGCCGACGGACCTCCGCCGGTCTACATCGGCTTCGGCAGCATGGCCGGCCGCGACGCCGAGCGCACCGGCCACACCGTGGCCGACGCCGTGCGCCGAGCCGGCGTCCGCGCCGTGCTGGCCACCGGCTGGGGCGGCATCAGCGCCACCGGTTCGACCGACGTGCACGTCATCGACCAGGCGCCGCACGACCACTTGTTCCCGCGCATGGCCGCCGTGGTGCACCACGGCGGAGGAGGCACCACCGGTGCCGCGCTGGCTGCCGGCGTGCCTCAGGTGGTGTGCCCGTTCGTCGCCGACCAACCCCACTGGGCACAACGAGTGCACGCCCTCGGCGTCGCCCCGGCTCCAGTGCGGCAGCAGCGGCTCACCGCCGACGCGCTCGCCACCGCCCTGACCGCCGCCGTGCGCGAACCGGAGATCCGGCGCCGTGCCACGGAGATCGGTGACCTCGTGCGTGCCGAGAACGGGGTGGGCGACGCCGTCACCGCACTGGAAGCCCTCGTCCACTAGTGTCCTGCGCCAGGAATTCGATCAAGACATGAGGCGAGGCGGTCGAGGGATCTCGTCCGCCTCCTTGGTCCAGACGAAGGGCTTGGGATCATCCTCGTTCCATGCCTTGATCCAGTCGCGGATGTCGTTCTCCGGGGCGCGCAGGGCTTGTGCGTTGCCGCGAACGGTCACGTGGGGTGAGGGCGGTCTGGGTGGTTTCAGCCGCCGACGTGGATGCCGGGGCGGCGGTCGGGGTCGGGTTCGCTGGTGCGGATGATCTCGCGGACGACGGGGGCGGTGTCGCCTCGACCGAGGATCAGATAGCGGAGGAGGTGACCGAGGGGGTTGCCTTCGCTCCACGCGAAGTGGCAGTGCGGGCGCACACCGGTGGCGTCACGCAGCGCCAAGAGGATCGCGGCGACGGCGTTGGGTGCGGCGGGGCTCTCGGCGCGCAGGACGCGGTGTCCCTCGACTTCGACGCCGCGGACCTTGAGCACGTCGCTGAAGTCCGAGGGGTCGATCACGTCGATCTCCAGGAACAGCACGTCGGCCGCGCCGGGCACCGGGTTGGCGAGGCGTTGTTCGGTTTCCTTCGCCCGGTACTCGGCCGCGTCGCCTGCCTGACGGCGGTTGGCGATGAGGGTCAGGGCGTTGTCGTGGGCGATGGAGTCGGTGATGAACCGGCGGGCGGGTTCGTCGAACTCGATGTGTTCCGCGCGCAGTTCGGTGGTGCGGCTGACCCGTGAGATCAGGGAGATCGCGATGATGCCCAGGATGAAGAAGAACGAGATGGTGATGCCGTCGGGCTTCTCGATCACGTTCTCCACCAACGCGTAGAGCATGATCAGGGTGAGGATCGTGAACGCGATCGCGGAGCGACGCTGCCGACGACGTGCCGCGGAGATGGTCACCGCGACGGAGGCGGACACCATCATCGCGAGGATGCCGGTGGCGTAGGCGCCTGCCTGGGCGTTGACGTCGGCGTTGAAGACGATGGTGACCAGGATGCAGATGGCGGTGTAGACGAGGACGACCGGGCGGATGGCGCGGGTCCAGTCGGGCGCCATGCCGTAGGCGGGCAGGTAGCGGGGCACGATGTTGATCAGTCCGGCCATGGCGGAGGCGCCGGCGAACCACAGGATCAGGATGCTGCTGATGTCGTAGGCGGTGCCGACCCACTCGCCGAGCAGTTCGTGCGCCAGGTAGGCCAGGGCGCGGCCGTTGGCCTCGCCACCGGGCTGGAACTCGTCCACGGGCACCAGGACGGTGGTGACGAAGCTGGTCGCCAGCAGGTAGACCGACATGATCACCGCGGCGGCGGTGAGCAGCTTGCGGGTGTTGCGGATCCGGTTGTCCAGCCGCTCCTGCTCGGTCCGTCCGTCGGCGGCGACCAAGGGCATCATGCTGACACCGGTCTCGAAACCCGACAGGCCCAGCACCAGCAGCGGGAACGCCAGGATCGCCGGGCCGATCACACCGCCGATCCCGCCGCCGCCGGACGTCAGCGCGTCCACCCAGCGGTCGAGCGCGACCGGTTCGGCCAGCACCTCGACCACCCCGGCGACCACGACCACCGCGTTGAGCAGCAGGAACACCGCGACCAGCGGGATCGCCACGCCGACCGCCTCGCTGAACCCGAGCAGGAACACCCCGCCGAGGATCAGCAGCAGCACGACGGTGACCAGGACTTCCTGTCCGTGCAGGAAGTCGGGCACGCGGGGGTTCTCCAACGCGTGCACGGAGGCGTCGGCGGCGGACAGGGTGATCGTGATGATCCACGACGTGGCCACGAACCCCAGCAGGACCAGCACGAACAGCTTGCCCCGCCAGAACGGCAGCAGGTTTTCCAACATCGCCACCGACCCCTGGCCGCGCGGGCTCTCCTTCGCCACCCGGCGGTACATCGGCAACATGCCCAACAGCGTCAACGCCACGATCAGCAACGTCGCCAACGGCGAGATCGCCCCGGCCGCCAAGGCCGCGATACCGGGCAAGTAGGACAGCGTGGAGAAGTAGTCCACACCGGTGAGGCACATGACCTTCCACCACGTGTGCGGCTTGGCGTGCTGCTCGGTGCTCTCCGGGCCGACCACGGGTTGCACGCGGTGCTCCAACAGCCAACGCCCGAACGTGCTCGACGGCGCGGGCCGCCGGACGGGGCTGTCCACGCGTGTCGGTACAGCGGGCTTTGGTGTGTCGGTCATGCCGTATTCCCCTGTCGTGGTGGTGTTGCGCCGTACAGCATGCAGGACCGTTCTGCGCGATTTACAGCGACCGTCACTCCGGACGAGTGTTGATGAATACCCATTTGAATCGCATCAGGATTCGTACTGTGGCCGTCAAGATTTCGTAAAGACGGCCGGGCTGGTCCGATGAGGCCACATGGCCGCCGTCACGGCGGGCGTAAGGATCGTGTCAATGACGTGCTCGCGTGCGTCAAGGAGGCGTCAGGTCCACCCGATCGGTGGAATTCGTGCCGCACGCTGTGCCGGTCATGACCGCCGTGGGCGGTTCGAGGTCTGTTGTCGGGAAGGGGCGCGCTCATGGCCGATCTGGCCTACGCGTTGCTGCTGGTCGGGGTGTTCCTGGTGCTGGCGCTGACGGTGCGCGGACTGGAGAAGCTGTGAACGGGACGGGAGTGGTGGCGAACGTCGTCGGTGGCGTCCTCGCCCTCGCGCTGATCGTGTACTTGTTCATCGCTCTGATCAGGCCGGAGAAGTTCTGATGCCACCGACTGTGGCCGGTCTGGTTCAGGTCGGTCTGTTGATTGCGGCACTGGCCGTGGTGCACCGTCCGCTCGGCGACTACATGGCCCGCGTCTACACGAGCACGACGCACCTCAAGGTCGAGCGGGCGGTTTACCGCACGGCACGGGTCGATCCCGACTCCGAACAGCGCTGGGGCACCTACGCGCTCGGCGTGCTCGGGTTCTCCTTCGTCGGCGTCGCTTTCCTTTACCTGTTGCAGCGGCTCCAGCCGTTGCTGCCGTTCGACTTCGGCAGGGGTTCGGTCGCGCCCGGCATGGCGTTCAACACCGCCGTCAGTTTCGTGACCAACACGAACTGGCAGTCCTACGTGCCGGAGACGGTGCTGGGGCACACGGTGCAGATGGTCGGCCTCACCGTGCAGAACTTCGTCTCCGCCGCGGTCGGCATGGCGGTGGCGGTCGCGTTGGTGCGCGGGTTCGTGCGGCACCGGACCGACCGGCTGGGCAACTTCTGGGTCGACCTGGTGCGCGGCGTCGTGCGCATCCTGCTGCCGCTCTCGTTCGTGTTCGCGATCGTGCTGGTCGCGCTCGGCGTGGTGATGAGCCTGAAGTCCGGCGTCACCGTGGACGGGCAGGAGGTGGCGATCGCGCCGGCCGCGAGCCAGGAGGCGATCAAGGAGCTGGGCACGAACGGCGGAGGCATCTTCAACGCCAACTCGGCGCACCCGTTCGAGAACCCGAACGCCTGGTCGAACCTGATCGAGATCTTCCTGCTGTTGGTGATCCCGGTGTCGTTGACCCGGACGTTCGGCACGCTCGTCGGCAACCGGAAGCAGGGCTACGTCCTGCTCGGCGTCATGGGCCTGATCTGGGCCGCCATGCTCACCGTGATCTGGACCGCCGAGGAGCACGGACTGCGTCCGCTGGAGGGCAAGGAACTCCGCTTCGGCGTCCCGGCCTCCGCGCTGTTCGCCAACTCCACCACCGGCACCTCCACGGGTGCGGTGAACTCGATGCACGACAGCTTCACCGGTCTCGGTGGTGGCGGCGCGATGCTGAACATGCTGTTCGGCGAGATGACGCCGGGAGGTGTCGGCACCGGCCTGTACAGCATCCTGGTCATGGCCGTGATCGCGATGTTCCTGGCCGGGTTGATGGTCGGTCGCACGCCGGAGTACCTGGGCAAGAAGCTGGGGCGCAAAGAGGTCACCGCCGCCGCGGTGTCCATCCTGGCGATGCCGACCGTGCTGCTCGTCGGCACTGGGATCGCGGCCATCCTGCCGAGCACACAAGGGGCGCTGAACAATCCCGGCTCGCACGGGCTGTCGGAGATCCTTTACGCCTATGCGTCGGCGTCGAACAACAACGGCAGCGCGTTCGCCGGCATCACGGTCACCAACGACTGGTTCCAGGCCTCGCTGGGCGTCTGCATGCTGCTCGGCCGGTTCATCCCGATCATCGCGGTGCTGGCGCTGGCAGGTTCCCTCGCCGCGCAGAAGAAGGTGCCGGAGACGGCGGGCACCCTGCCCACCACGGGTCCGTTGTTCGCGACCCTGCTGGCGGGCAGCATCGTGCTGGTCGCCGCGCTCACCTTCGTGCCCGCTCTCGCTCTCGGTCCCATCGCGGAGGCCCTGCTGTGACCACGACGACCGAACACCCGCAGCGGACTCCCGACGAGATCCGCGAACGTCACGCGGAGAACCTGGGCCACCAGGTCGGCGCGGGCGTGTTCAACCCACGGCAGATGATCACGTCCTTCCCGGACGCGCTGCGCAAGTTCCACCCGCGCCACCAGATGCGCAACCCGGTCATGTTCGTGGTCTGGGTCGGCTCGCTGCTGGTCACCGTCTTCGCGGTGAGCGACCCGAGTGCGTTCACCATCGCGGTGGCCGCGTGGCTGTGGGCGACCGTGCTGTTCGCGAACTTCGCCGAGGCGGTGGCCGAGGGCCGGGGCAAGGCGCAGGCCGACTCGTTGCGCAGGACGAAGAAGGACGCCGTCGCCCGCCGGCTCACCGAGGACGGTTCCGAGGAACGCGTTCCGGGCACCGAGTTGCGCATCGGCGACCTGGTCGTCGTCGAGGCGGGCGAGGTGATCCCGGGTGACGGTGACGTGGTCGAGGGCATCGCGACCGTCGACGAGTCCGCGATCACCGGCGAGTCGGCTCCGGTGATCCGGGAGTCCGGCGGTGACCGGTGCGCGGTGACCGGTGGCACCACCGTGCTGTCGGACCGGGTGGTCGTGAAGATCACCACCACGCCCGGTGAGTCGTTCGTGGACCGGATGATCGCTCTCGTCGAAGGCGCGGAGCGGCAGAAGACGCCGAACGAGATCGCGCTGACGATCCTGCTCTCCACGTTGACGATCATCTTCCTGCTCGCGGTCGTGGCGTTGCAGCCGTTCGCGATCTTCTCCGGTGGCGGGCAGTCGGTGATCGTGCTGACCGCGTTGCTGGTGTGCCTGATCCCGACCACGATCGGCGCGCTGCTGTCCGCGATCGGCATCGCCGGCATGGACCGGCTCGTGCAGCGCAACGTGCTGGCCACGTCCGGCAAGGCGGTCGAGGCGGCGGGTGACATCGACACGTTGCTGCTGGACAAGACGGGCACGATCACGTGGGGCAACCGTCGCGCGACCGAGTTCATCGCGGTGAACGGCGCCGACGAACGCGTGCTCGCCGAGGTCGTGCGGCTGTCCAGCCTGGCGGACGGAACTCCGGAGGGCCGCAGCATCGTCGAACTGTGCGTCGAGCGCTACGGCCTGTCGGCGGAGGCGAGCGAGCACGAGAAGACCGGCGAGTTCATCGCGTTCAGCGCGCAGACCCGGATGAGCGGCATCGACCTGGACGGCCGCCGCATCCGCAAGGGCGCGGCGAGCGGCTTCACCACGTCCGACGAGACCCATCGGATCGTCGACCGGATCAGCGAGGACGGAGGCACGCCGCTCGTCGTGGCGGAGAACGACGTCGTGCTCGGCGTGATCCGGCTGTCCGACGTGGTCAAGCCGGGCATGCGGCACCGCTTCGCCGAACTGCGCGCGATGGGCATCCGCACCGTGATGGTCACCGGCGACAACCCGTTGACGGCCAAGGCGATCGCCGACGAGGCCGGGGTGGACGACTTCCTGGCCGAGGCCAAGCCCGAGGACAAGATGGCCCTGATCCGCAAGGAGCAGGAGGGCGGCCGACTGGTCGCGATGACCGGTGACGGCACCAACGACGCTCCCGCGTTGGCCCAGTCCGACGTCGGCGTGGCCATGAACACCGGCACCTCGGCGGCCAAGGAAGCCGGGAACATGGTCGACCTCGACTCGGATCCGACGAAGTTGATCGAGATCGTGGAGATCGGCAAGCAGTTGCTGATCACCCGTGGCGCGTTGACGACGTTCAGCGTGGCCAACGACCTGGCGAAGTACTTCGCGATCCTGCCCGCCATGTTCGCCGCGATCCACCCGCAGCTGGACGAGCTGAACGTCATGAGGCTCGCGACACCGCAGTCGGCGATCCTCTCGGCGGTGATCTTCAACGCGGTGATCATCATCGTGCTGATCCCGTTGGCGCTGAGGGGTGTCCGCTACAAGCCGTCCAGCGCCTCCGCCCTGCTGCGGCGCAACCTGCTGGTCTACGGGCTGGGCGGCATCGTGACGCCGTTCGCCGGGATCTGGCTGATCGACCTCCTCGTCCGCCTCATCCCTGGAATCGGGTGACCGTGGTGAACAACTTCGTCAAGCAGGCGCTGGCCGGACTGCGCATCCTGCTGGTGCTCACGGTGATCACCGGGGTGCTCTACCCGGCGGCGGTGTGGGGTGTGTCCCGGTTGCCGGGTCTCCAGTCCAACGCCGAGGCCGTCGACACGACGCTGGTCGGTGTGGCCCGCGACGGCGACCAGTGGTTCCACACCCGGCCGTCGGCGGCGACGTTGCCCGCGTCGGGCGGCTCGAACAAGGGCGAGCGGAACGCGGACTACGACCAGGTCGTCGCCGAGCGGCGCACCGCGATCGCGCACCGCGAGGGCGTGTCGGAGGACCGGGTGCCGCAGGACGCCGTCACCGCCTCGGCCTCCGGCCTGGACCCGCACATCAGCCGGGAGTACGCCGAGTTGCAGGTACCCCGCGTGGCCCGGGCGACCGGCCGGTCCGCGCAGGCGGTGCACGACCTCGTCGCGGCGAGCGCCGGTGGCACGTTCACCGAGACGGTGAACGTCACCGAGCTCAACCGCGCTCTCGAGACCGCGCGCTGAGTGCTGCCGAATGGCTGAGACTGAGGGTGTGGACCCCAGACGCAGACGCGGTGAGCTGCGCATCTACCTCGGTGCCGCGCCCGGCGTCGGCAAGACCTTCGCCATGCTCGGCGAGGCTCACCGACGTCGGGAGCGCGGTACCGACGTCGCGGTCGGGTTCGTCGAGACGCACGGCCGGGTGAAGACCGCGGAACTGCTCCACGGCCTTGAGGTCGTGCCGCGCCGGCGGCTCGTCCACCGGGACGCCGACTTCACCGAGATGGACGTCGACGCCGTGCTCGCCCGCAGGCCCGAGGTGGCGGTGGTGGACGAGCTCGCGCACACCAACGTGCCCGGCTCCCGCAACGCGAAGCGGTGGCAGGACGTCGAAGAGCTGCTGGACGCGGGCATCGACGTGCTCTCCACGGTGAACGTGCAGCACCTCGAATCGCTCAACGACGTCGTGCAGCGCATCACCGGCGTCCAGCAGCGCGAGACCGTGCCGGACGAGGTGGTCCGACGCGCCGAGCAGATCGAACTGATCGACATCACGCCCGAGGCGCTGCGGCGCAGGCTCGCCCACGGCAACGTGTACGCGGCGCACAAGATCGACGCCGCGCTGGGCAACTACTTCCGGGTGGGCAACCTGACCGCGCTGCGCGAGCTGGCGCTGCTGTGGGTCGCCGACCAGGTCGACGTGGCCTTGCAGCAGTACCGCTCCGAGCAGGCCATCACCGAGACGTGGGAGACCCGCGAACGGGTGGTCGCGGCGATCACCGGCGGTCCGGAGAGCGAGACGTTGATCCGCCGTGCCCGGCGCATCGCGCTGCGTGCGGGCGCCGAACTGCTCGTCGTGCACGTCATGCGCGGTGACGGCCTGACCGGTGCCGCGCCCGAGGTGGTCGCCAAGTGCCGCCGGGTCGCCGAGGACCTGGGTGCCACGTTCCACTCCGTGGTGGGCGACGACGTGCCGACCGCGTTGCTGGAGTTCGCCCGCGGGGTGAACGCCACCCAGCTTGTGCTGGGCACGTCGCGGCGCTCACGGCTGGCGCGGGCGTTCGACGAGGGGATCGGGCAAGCGGTCGTCCAGGCCTCCGGGCCGATCGACGTGCACATGGTCACCCACGACGAGGCCCGTCGCGGTCTGCGCTGGCGGTTCGGTCGCAACGCGCTGACCAGGTCACGGCGGGTCACAGGGTGGGCGCTGGCGGTGCTGCTGCCCGCGGCGATCACAGGCCTGGGCGCGCTGTGGCGCGACGAGGTGTCCTACTCGACGGAGTTGGTGGCGTTCCTCCTCGCCACGTGCGTCGTCGCGCTGTCCGGCGGCTTGGGACCGGCGCTGTTCGCGGCGCTGCTCGGCGCCGGGCTGCTGAACTTCTTCTTCACCCAGCCCTACTACAGCCTCACCGTCGCCGGCCCGGAGAACGTGGTCACCCTGATCGCCATGGTGATCGTCGCGGTGATCGTCGCGCTGGTGGTGGACCGCGCGGCCCGGCTCGCGGAGCAGGGCGCGCGGGCCCGCACCGAGGCCGCGTTGCTCGCCTCCTACGCCCGCACAGTGCTGACCAGCCCGTACCCGCTGGTCCGGCTGCTGGAGAAGGTCCGGGAGAACTTCGGCCTGGAGTCGGTCGCGTTGCTGGAACGGCGCGAGGGGGAGTGGGAACGGGTCGCGTGCGTCGGCCCGCGCCCGTGCGACGACCCGGATGAGGCCGACGCCGACGTCCCGGTGACCGCGGACGTGCACCTGGCGTTGCGCGGCCGGACCCTGCCCGCCCGCGACCAGCGCGTCCTGGAGGCCGCCGCGGGGCAGGCGCTCATGGCGTTGCGCCAGCAGCGCATGGCGGCGGAGACCGCGGACGCCCAGCGACGCGCCGAGGCCACCGAACTGCGCACGGCGCTGCTGTCCGCGGTGGGCCACGACCTGCGCACGCCGTTGACGTCGATCAAGGCCGCGATCGGCAGCCTCCGCGACGCCGAACTGCGGCTGTCCGCGCAGGACACCGCGGAGCTGATGGCGACGGTGGAGGAATCGGCGGACCGGCTGACCGGGCTGGTCGACAACCTGCTCGACTCCTCGCGCCTGGCCACCGGCTCCGTGACGCCGCAGCTGCGCCCGGTGAGCTACTACGAGATCGTGGCCAGGGCGTTGTCGGGGATCGACGAGCGGCGCACGGTGTCGGTCGACGTGGACGAGCGCCTGCCCGAGGTGCCGGCCGACGTCGGGCTGCTGGAACGCGTCGTGGCCAACGTCATCGACAACGCCCTGCGGCACGGCAGGCTGAGGCCGCGACGTGCGGTCGACGTGGACGGCGACGGACGGATCGCCGACGAGGAACCCGAGGTCGCGGTGCGCGCCAGCACGCACGGCGACCGGGTGGAGCTGCGCGTCGTCGACCACGGGCCCGGCATCCCCAAGAACGCGCTGGACTCCGTGTTCACCCCGTTCCAGCGGCTCGGCGACCGTGACGCCACACCGGGTGTCGGGCTCGGTCTGAGCGTTGCCAAGGGCTTCACCGAGGCCATCGGCGGCACGATCACCGCCGAGGACACTCCGGGCGGCGGTCTCACCATCGTCATCTCCCTGCCGGTCCACCACAACGGCGAGGAGCACGAGGCATGACGACCGTGCTGGTGGTCGATGACGAACACCGGATCGTCCGTGCCCTGCGGATCAACCTGTCCGCGCGCGGGTACGAGGTGCTCACCGCCCACGACGGCCGAACCGCGCTGGAGTCGCCGCGGTGCGCAGAGCGACCGCGCAGGTGATCGAGGACCCGATCGTGACGTGTGTCCGCCTCGGCGTCTACGCCCGCATCACCGTGCCCACCCTGCTCCTCGGCGGTGACCGCGGCCCGGCACACCTGGCCGACCGGCTCGACGCCATCGCACACGTGATGCCGCACGCCGAACGGGTCGTGATGCGCAACCGGGACCACGGCGCTGACCTCAAAGCCCCGAAACACGTCGCCCGCATCATCGGGACGTTCGCCGACAACGTGCTGCACCACCCGAACAGCTAGCGTGGCCGGCCGCATCGAGGTCCGGGCGTTCAGTCGGTGTGCGGTTCTTCGGTCGGGAACAGGATCGGGCTGAGCAGGTAGCGCGCGCGGTCCGGTGCGGCTTCGTTGGCCAGGCGCGGCAGGATCGCCGTGCGCAGTTCGCCGATCAGGTCGAGGAGTTCGTCCGGGCTGAGCCAGACCGCGTGCTGCCGGAAGCCGACGAGGTCCGCCGTCGGGTCGGCGCCGTCCCGGTCGAGGTAGGCGTTGAACTCGGCGTGCAGGACGGCCATCGCGGCGGCGAACGCGCGTCGGTAGTCGTCGGGTGACGCCGACGCGGCCGTCTCGGCGTCGATCACCGCCCGGTCCTGGCGCAGTCGGTAGCGGCGTTCCACGGCGCCGCGCACCCGGCGTTCGTCGGCCACCTCCAGGACCCCGCCCGTGGCGAGCAGGTCGACGTGCCGGTAGACGGTCGCCTTCGAGACGTCCGGTATCAGGGCGCACAGTTCGGCGGTCGTGAGCGTGCGGCCGCCGCGCATCGCGTGCACGACGCGCAGCCGCACCGGGTGCGTGAGGAGTTCCGCCGAGTCCACCCCGTGACGATCTCACGTCTGCTACCTTTCGCAAAACTGAGAAAGGTAGGTGCACCGATGGTGCGGGGAACCGATCCGGAGGCGACCGGCGTCGCGGTTGTCGAGCTGGCGCGCGCCGGCCGCTTCGCGGAGATCGAGAAGCTGTTCGCCCCGCCGCTGCGGGCGTTGATCGACGCGGAGGCGGTGCGCGCCGCGTGGATGACGGGGATCGGTGCCGTGTCGGCCGTCGGTCAGCCGGTGAGCGAGTCGGCCGGGACGGGGCTGGTCCAGGTGACCGTTCCGGTCGAGGGCGAGCACGGGGCCCTCGCTGTGGTCATGGCGATCGACGACGTGGGCAGGCTGCACGGTCTGCAATTGGCCCCGGCGGTCACCGAGTCGTGGACACCGCCGCCCTACGCCGTCCTGGAAACGTTCGACGAGCACGACGTCACGATCGGTTCGGGTCCGCTTGCCGTGTCCGGCACGGTGAGCCTTCCCTGGGGTGACGGCCCATGGCCCGGCGTCGTGCTGCTCAGCGGTGGTGGCCCGTTCGACCGCGACGCGACCACCGGGCCCAACAAGCCGCTCAAGGACCTGGCCTGGGGGCTGGCGAGCCGTGGCGTCGCGGTGGTGCGCTTCGACAAGGTCACCCACACCCACGCCGCTCTCGTCGCGGACATGCCGGACTTCAGAATGACGGACGAGTACGTGCCGCACGCGGTCGCCGCCGTTCGCGCGCTCCGGCACCAGCCGACCGTGGACCCTGCACGCGTCTTCGTCCTCGGCCACAGCATGGGAGGCAAGGTCGCCCCGCGGGTCGCGACCGCCGAGCCGTCCGTCGCCGGACTGGTGATCCTGGCCGGCGACACGCAACCGATGCACCACGCCGCCATCCGCGTCATCCGCTACCTCGCCTCGCTCAACCCCGGTCCCGCCGGCGACGCCGCCGTCGAGACGATCACCCGGCAGGCCGCGGTGGTCGACAGCCCCGACCTGTCACCCGCCACACCGGTCGCAGCGCTGCCCTTCGGCCTGACCGGCGCGTACTGGCTCGACCTGCGCGGCTACGACCCGGTCTCTACCGCAGCGGCGCTGGACCGGCCGATGCTCATCCTCCAAGGTGGCCGCGACTACCAGGTGACCGTCGAGGACGACCTCGCCCGATGGCGGACGGGCCTCGCACACCGACCGGACGTCTCGATCCGCGTCCACGACGCCGACAACCACCTGTTCTTCCCTGGCACAGGCCCTTCGACGCCCGCCGACTACCAGGCGGCCCACCACGTCGACCCAGCCGTCATCGCGGACATCGCGGACTGGCTCACGCCCGACGGGAAGCCCTGTCCGTGATGACCACCGCAGCGGGTATCACTCCGGCTGCCAACGGGAGAATGCCTCCCGGACGTCGAGAGGCGAGTGGGCGAGCGCGTCGTGGTCGGGCTCGGCCGGGGTGACGTGGGGGAGGTGGACGATGACGTCGTAGGCGTCCAGCGGGTTCAGGTCGGAGTAGAACGTGCCGTAGCGCTGCCGGGTGACGGCCTGCACGGTGGCGGTGTCGGCCGGTGACAGTCGCCGCAGGTCGGTCGCGAAGGGTGCGTGGTGGCTGGCGGCCATGAGTCCGTCGAGGCTGTCCGGCCGAGGCGCTGACAGCTCCTGGAAGAACTCGCCGGCGTAGAAGTCGGCTCCTTCGCTGAGGGTCCAGCCGGTGCCCGTGGTCGTGCCGATGACGCGGTAGTCGGCGCCGAGCCGGTCGGCGAGGTGCACGCCCATCACCGTGGCCGGGGACATGCCGGGAAGGGCGGCGGGTTGGCGTTGGACGTGGGCGTCGTGAGCGGCGACGACGATCCGGCCTTCCCCGCCCAGGATCCAGTCGACCGTGTCGGCGATCGTGGCCTCACGGCTCATCATCATCCCGCGCTGGTCGCCGCGGATCAGGGAGCGGAACATCGAGTCGAGCGTGACCGCGATGCGCAGGCAGCGGAGCGCACGCTCGTAAGCGTCGACGGACGTCCCGGGAACGTAGTCGAAGCGCCGCGCCGTCATGCGTGCCGTGAGATCGGCAAGGCCCGCGGTCAGCGCGTCACGGTGTTCGGCGGCGAGGTTGCCGTACGCGACGACGGACGCGGGCGCGGAGAACGCGGACATCGCCGCGAAGGCCTCGGCGGTGTCCCGAATCACCGGATCGACCCGGAACCCGTCGTCGGCCTGCGCGAGGTAGGCGATCACGGCGTCCAGCGCGGGTAGCAGGGACGCGTTCGAGCCGCCCAGGTCAATGCCGTGGAACCCGACGGGATGCGCGGCCGTGCGATTGTGCTGCCGCATCCACTCCAGATGGGCGCCCATCTGCGTCCACAGCCCCATCAACGACGTGACACCGTTCGCCATGACGTGGCCGAGCCGGTCGTCGCCGCCACGGACCCAGCTGTCGGTCAGCCGCCCTTCGGCGAACCCCGTCTCCATCGCGTAGGCGCTGAACCCGTGCCGTTCGACCAGGTAGCGCAGCAGCCGGTGGCGGAGTTGGTAGGCCTCGCGGTTGTAGTGGGCGCTCTCGCCGATCGCCACCACCCGTGCGTCGCCGATCGCCTCGTCCAGCCATTCGAGGTCGTCCAGCGGCTGGGCCGGGTCCAGCGTGCGCAGCGGGATCACCGCCTCGTCACTGAGCCGGGCCGTCGTCGTGTTCGTGGTCATGTCCGAGCCCCCGAAGCCGATCGTTTCCAATTTTGGGAAAGGTACCAGATATGGGACAGTGGTGCGGTGGACACGCTCGAACTGCTCCTGCACCCGGTACGGCTGCGCATCACCTGGAGCATGTCCGGCGGACGCACGCGCACCACGTCCGAGCTGTGCGCCCACCTGCCCGACATCCCCAAGACCACCGTCTACCGGCACGTCGGCCTGCTGGTCGACGGCGGCCTGCTGGAGGTCGCCGACGAGCAGCGCGTGCGCGGCGCCGTGGAGCGCAGTTACCGACTGCGCCGGGACAAGACGGTCATCGACGCCGACGCGGCGGCGTCGATGACCCTCGACGACCACCGCCACGGGTTCGCCGCCGCCATGGCCGCCCTGCTCGCCGAGTTCAACGCCTACCTCGACCGCCCGGGAGCCGACCCCACCGCCGACTCCGTCGGCTACCGGCAGGGCACCCTGTGGCTCAGCCCCGACGAACACACCGAGATGATCGGCGCGCTGCGCGACGTCCTCAGGGCCAAGGCGGACAACGAACCCGCGCCCGAGCGCAGGCCACACCTGGTGAGCGCGATCTTCTTCCCGATCGAGGAACCACCACCGCACGGGCCCGACCACCGCCCGTGAGCCCTGAACGGACCGAACACCGCAGCCCGCAAGGAATCCACGGTGCTCGACGATCCGGCCCGCTTCACCTCAGGTCGCCCTCCGGCGGGCGTGGAACATCAGGCCGGCGCCGGCGAGCAACGTGAGCAGCCCGCCGAGCGCGAGCCAGGTCGCGTTCACTCCCGTCGAGGCAAGTTGGCCGGCGGGTTGTTGCCCCGCGGCGCCGCCGGGCGCGGGCGCGGTTGGGCCGCCCGGTTGCGGCGGGTCGGGGTCCGCCTGGTCCGGGCCCGGTTCGACGTACACCAGGCGTGGCCGGCTCTCTCCGGCGACGACGGGGAACTCCGGCCCACCCAGGGTGATCTTCCACGGTCCGACCACGCCGAGGGTGTGCAGTCCTGTCGGGATGTGGTGGAACTCGAACCTGCCGGAGGTGTCGGTCGTCGCACGGGCGAGGACCGCACCGGTGAACTGGTCTTTCAGGTAGACCTTCAGGTCCGGCACGGGCTGGCCCGGATGTGGCCCGGAACAACCGCACCACGGCCCGGGGGACACCGCTGTCCGTGGCAACGTCACCTGGCCGGAGACCTTCTCCGCGGTCGCTCCGGGGATCCGCGCGATCGTGCTCGCGGTGACGTGACCGTTGGTGTAGTGCTGTTCGCCGAACCCGCACTGGACCGTCAGATAGCCCTGACCGGCCATCCGCTGGTCGATCGGGATCCGCACGCCGAAGGCGCGGCCGGCGTTCGCGGGCACGGTGGCGCCCGGACCGTCGGGCGTCAGCTCCCCGAGTTCGAGTCGGGACCACACCGAGGTCGTGCACGACGCCGTGATGCCGGGGATCGGCGCCGCACCGCTGTTGGTGAGGGTCAGCGTCAGCAGGGCGGTGTCGTTCACCTGGTAGTTCCGCAGGTCGAACGCCGCCGAGGCGGTGAGCACCGGGTCGAGCAGGTGGGCGGCCCGGAACAAGAGGTCTGGGTCGTCCTCCCCGTCCACTTCGACGTTGGTCGACGGGAATGCCCAGTCCTGGGCGGCGAACGAGATCCGGTAGCCGCCTCGCGGCAAGTCGTGGAACGCGAAGCGCCCGGCCGTGTCGGTCACCGTGGCGTACGTGCCTTGCGACACATGACCCCCGATCACGGTGACCGTGAGGTTTGTGAACTCCTCGCCGGCGTCCTTGACCGTGTTGCCGTTGTAGTCGGCGTACACGGTTCCGTTGACGGTGCCCCGGACGTAGGTGATCGGGACGGTGGCCGTGGCCGTGTTGTCGGCCGGATCGGCGTCCGGCTCCTCGGACCGGGTCGTGACCTCGAGCGTCAGCAGGTCGATCCGGGAGTTCAGGCGCGCGCTGAGCACGCCCTCCACGGTCTGACCGGGCTCGATCGATACGCCGTAGCCGAATCCGTGCCAGTAGTTGCTGTCGACGGCGGCGGCCGAGATGACCTCGACATGGGTCGCGGTGGCGGTCCCCGTGTTGGTCACGCGGGCCTGCGCGCGGATGGTCTCGTCGGCGACGAAGGAGGGCTTGTCGAAGGTGACCGAGATCGTCAGGTCGACCGATCCCTCCGCCGGGTCGGCGGGCACCTCCGGGGCTGACGGCTCCCCGGGAACGGTGGGCTCGACCGTCGGCTTCGCGGTGCCCGGTTCGGTCTCGGTCGGTTGGGTTGCCGGGGGTTCCGTGGTGGTGGACCCGGTCGTGGTGGACTCGGTCGGAGCCGACGTGTCACCGAACGCCGGACCCACCGACGCCCCCGCCCAGACGACGACCGCCAGCAACAGCGCGCCAATGGATCGGTTTAATCGCGACATGGCATTTCTCCTCTCTGGTTGCATATCGCTGTGACGCGCCGTTCTTGACAGATCGGGCCGAAAACGTGACCGTTCCGAGTTGATGGCACGGAAATTCGGCACGGTTTCGCCACGATCGACCGCATTGTGGAACCCCGGGCCCTATCGGACGTCTATGGGCTGCCCGACCCTGCCGGTGATCTTGGAATGGTCCGCGTGTCACGGAGGATTGCCGATCGGTAAGCCAAGGATTCCGGAACCGGAGCGCCCGGTGAGCGCGAGACCCCGCCAGAAGCGGTCGAGTGCCGCTGCCGGTCGCCGGCGGTCCACGAACCGGGTGGCTATGCGGGCTCCGTGATCGGCCGTTGTGGGGTGACTGCCGGTGAGGCCTCGTTGTCCGTGGTCATCAGTGCGGCGGCCAGCTTGGCTGCTTCGGCGCAGTCGCGGCCACGCACCTGGATCACTGTGTCTGTGTAGGCCGGGTCCGTCTCGCCGGAGCCTCGTGCCCGCCAGCCGTATTCGCAGTCCTCGCCGGTTGTGTAGATCCGCACGTCGCGGCCGTTCAGGACGTCCGGGCGCTCGTTGGGGATCGAGCCGAACCTGGTGTGGACGACCCGAGCCGAGAAACGGGTTCGCCAACCACCGTCGACGGCCTCCCGGGCCTGGCACAGTCCGAGCCCCGTGGCGGTCGTGGTGCCGAACCGCAGCTCCAGGCCGTCGGTCACGTCGACTGCCGCGTCACGGCCGGCCCGGCGCAGCAGGTCGCAGGAGTCTTGGCGTGGTGCGGATGCGGTCAGCTCGTCCGGCTCGGCCAGCAGGCCCGCCGCCGCGGCGGCCGCGTCGGCAGCCACGCGGCACAGTGTGTTTTCCTGCCCCGCCTTGGTCGTGTCGGCTGTGAAGGCGATGCCGAGATCGGCGCCGGTGAACAGGGTTGTCGAGCAGTACCGGTCACCTGAAGCCCGGACCGCCCGCACTCCGGCCACCGGAGCGGCAGCACGGGGTGTTACCGGATCGAGCCACACGCCGACCGTCACGGTCAGCACCGGATCGTCGCCGCTCCGGCAGGCGAAAGGCCCGCTCCGCACGGTGGTCCGGGCGTCCGCCAGCAGCGCGCACGGGTCCAGCGCTCGCAGCGCCGCGACCACCGCGTCGAAGTCGCGGTCCCCGGACGTCGTCGGCGTGGGCTTGGCGGGGCTGGTGCATCCACTGAGGAGTGTCGCGATCAGCGCGAGAGCAAGGACACGCATCGGTGAATGGTAGACACCCGTACCGATGAGAACGGGCGTTTCGATCGGCTTGGTACCGGCACGACCTGGAGTACGGGCTTGTGGCAACGCTGGTACTGAGCGGCCCCGGATGTTCGGGCACTTGCTGTTGTCGTCCAGTGTGTCGAGGGTGCTATTCCGCCGGGTGCCCATGGACCAACGGATGAGGGGTCAATACCGACTGCGGCAACGAACGCACCTCGGTAACCGGGCCGACCCGACCGGCTTTCGGGCAGAGGACGAAGGCCGGTCGGGTCGTCTGATAGGGAGACGTGCCGGCGATCAGGTCAGGATCAACGACAGGCCGTAGGCGGACAGGATCGGGTTGACCTCCTGGTAGTACGTGGTTCCACCGGTCGAGCAGTTCCCCGAGCCGCCCGAGGTCACGCCTTGGGCCTGGTTCGAGCTGAGCGACGAGCCGCCGGAGTCGCCGGGCTGGGCGCAGACGTTCGTGCGGGTCAGGTTGTAGACGACGCCCTGGGGGTAGTTCACGGTCTGGTTGCGGGCCTGGATGTAGTTGCACCACATGCCGGTGGTCGAGCCCGAGCGGCACACGCCGGAGCCCACCGGGACCTGCGCGGAACCGCGCACGTAGTACCAATAGCCGTTGTAGCCCTCCATGTAGCCCCACAGGTTCACGCCCGCGACGGTCTGCACCCACGCGTAGTCGTAGTAGGGGAACGTGGACCCGGCGAAGTAGCCGTAGAGCGCGCCGTACTGGTCGGTGGCCTCAGAGCCGGGGTGCCGCAGTGGCCGGCGGTCACGAATCCGCCGTACACGGCGAAGCCGATGGAGCGTGACCTTGTGCCGGTTGACGGTGACGACGACCGTGTTGGTCTGCACGTCGACGTACCAGCCGTTCACTCCGGCGGGCGCGGCCTTGCCGGCCTGCCGGTCGAGGGCGGTCTTGGTGGCGTCGAGCTGTGCGCGACGGGCACGACGGTCACGTCGAGACCGGTCTTGTCGGCAGCGGCGTCACCGGCCACCGCGACGGAGAGCTTGCCGGTCGCGGGGTCGAACCAGCTGCCCGCGTAGGCGGAGCCGTAGAGCTTGCGGGCGACCACCTCGGCGCCACGGGCCCTTTCCTCTTGGGCCAGACGTGTTTGCACGCCCTCGGCGGTGAGGCCGAAGTCGCGCTTCATCGCCTCGGCCATTCCGAGGGAGACGCGCGGTGCGGAGGTGGGGGACGTGGTCGCCACGCCGCCGGGCGCGGCGACCGCGGGCAGGGACGGAATGGCGAGACCGATCGCGAGGACGACCGCGCCGGCTAATCGGACGGTACGTGAATAAGTCACTTGGGCAGCCCCTTCAGGCGAGGGTGCGAGGAAGCGCCGGTCGGTCGCCCGAGATATGCGAGCGGAACTCAGGAACCGACCGGCAACGCCGTTTGCGAACCCGGCGGATTCGGGACGATACTTTCCCCGTTCGGCACGCTCGTACCGCCGAGTCGGTGACACGACTCGGCGCATCGGGCAGCTTCGGACTGAAGTGCGCTACACCACTGGGCGATTCTGGTGTACTTCCGCGCTCGGAGTCAGAGCCATCCGGCGAAAGGCCTTTTAGTTCTTTGCAGGAAACCTGTACGTGTCTGCTTTCGCGTCTTGGTCCGCCGGATCCATCCTCGACATGGCGGCGGGTGTCGAGGACCGCAGCGGCACGGTGGCGACCGCGCTCGGCTACGCCGACGCGGGTGGCATCCGCGTCTTCACCGGCACGTTGCAGGGGGTCCTGACCACCGAGCGGCGCGGCGACGGCGGCTCGGGTGCGACTCCATCTGTCGTGCAGGCCGGCAGCGAACTGACGTTCGCCGGGATGCGGGCAAGGTCGTGGTCTGGCCCGACGCCGAATCGGACGGGGCGCAAGGAGGTTTCCTGGTCGTCGACCCGACGTGGAATCACGGAAATTAGACGAATCCGTGTCGGGTGGACAGAGATCTTCTTTACGGGTGGCGGGCCGCCGGGCGGGCGAGTGCTCGTAACAACCGGACCGCGACGTAACTCGACGCTGTTCCGGATGAAACAGAACGGATATGATCTGCGGTTGAACTTGTCCGTGTCATCAACGGACTCCGGGAGGCGACCGTGCCCGAGGTGCTGTTTCGCGTGCGGTGGCCGGACGATTCGGTCCACCGGTGTTATTCCCCCTCGACCGTCATCGAGGAGTATTTCCGGGTGGGCGGCTCCTCCGCGTTGACGGAGTTCGTCGCGCTGAGCAGGAAGGCGCTGACCGAGGCATCGGAACGGGTGCGCGCCGGCCACGGGTTCGGGTGCGCCCGGGCGGAGGCGCAGCTCGCCGGCATCGAGCTGAAGGCGGCGGGGTCCGCCGACCAGCAGGCGGACATCGTGGTCGAGGGGTACGAGCGATGACCACCGACCTGGACGGCGTTCACCGCACGGTGGTGGTCGTGGGTGGCGGCCAGGCCGGGCTGTCCACGAGCTACTGCCTGCACCAGGCGGGCATCGACCACGTCGTGCTGGAGCGGGATCGCCCCGGTGGCGAGTGGCGCGACCGGCGTTGGGACTCCTTCTGCCTCGTGACGCCGAACTGGCAGTGCCGGCTGCCCGGGTTTCCCTACCGCGGGCCGGATCCCGACGGGTTCATGGTCCGCGACGAGATCGTCCGCTACCTCGAGGACTACGCCCGGTCCTTCGACTGCCCGCTCGTCGAAGGGGTGACGGCGATCCGGTTGCGGCGCGCCGAGGGGGGCGGGTTCCGCGTGTCCACGACGCACGGCGAGCTGACCGCCGACCACGTCGTGCTCGCCACCGGCCCGTACCAGGTGCCGGTCCGGCCGAGGGTCGCCGAACGGGTGCCCACGGACGTGGTGCAGCTGCACTCCTCCGAGTACCGCAACGCCGGTGCGCTGCCGCCGGGTGAGGTGCTGGTCGTCGGCACGGGGCAGTCCGGCTGCCAGATCGCCGAGGACCTGCACCTGGCCGGTCGGCGGGTGCACCTGGCGGTGGGCGGCGCGCCGCGGGTCGCGCGGTTCTACCGGGGCCGCGACGTGGTGGCGTGGCTGGACGACATGGGTTACTACCGGCGCGGCATCGACGAGTTCGAGGACGCCGAGGCGGTGCGGTTGCGGGCCAACCACTACGTCACGGGTCGCGACGGTGGCAGGGACATCGACCTGCGGGCGTTCGCCCGTGACGGGATGCGGTTGTACGGCAGGCTCACCGAGATCCGCGACGGCCTCGCCCGGTTCGCGCCGGACCTGCGCGAGAACCTCGACAACGCCGACGCGGTGTCGGAGGGGATCAAGGACTCGATCGACCGCCACATCCTCGCCCACGGCGTCGACGCGCCCGAGGAAGCCAGGTACGTGCCCGTGTGGGCGCCGGACACCGAACCGTCCGAACTGGACCTCTCGCGGATCGCGGCGGTGGTGTGGTGCACGGGTTTCGGCCGCGACCACCGCTGGATCGACGTCCCGGTCTTCGACGGGCGGGGCTACCCGACGCACGAGCGCGGCGTCACCAGCCGGCCCGGTCTCTACTTCATCGGCCTGCCGTGGCAGCACACCTGGGGCTCAGGCCGGTTCTGCGGTGTGGCCGACGACGCCGAGCACCTGGCGACCCACATCGCCTGGGCACGCGGCGCCGAGACCACGAGCGACGTGCCGTGGATCGCGGGCACGCCCGAGAGCACCTTCCCCAGCGACGAGTACTGGACAGCCACGCGCACCGTGGCGTAGGTCCCGAACCGACGGAATGGGGTGCCATGGCCGATCGAACCGTCCACGACGCGCACCGGCACATCGGTGTGATGCCCGAGTACCCCTTCTACGGCGGCCCGGCGGTGCGGCCCGACACCACCGCCCGTGCCACGATCGACGAACTGCTCTCCGACCTCGACGCCGAAGGCACCGAGCGGGCGCTGGTCCTGCCCAACTACGGTGTGCCCGACCCGGACCTCGCCTTCTCCTTCAACGAGTTGTGCGTGGAGGCGGCGACGCGCGACGACCGGATCCGCGCCTGCCTGTGGGTGTCGGCGCTGGCGCGCGACGCGCACCGGACCGAGGCCGCGCTGGCGCTGGCCGGGGAACCGGGTGTGCGGGCTCTGAAGCTCAGCTTCCTGCTCGGCGGCCGGCCGGACGACCCGGCGTGCCGGCCGGGCCTGGACCGGATCTTCGCGGTCGCCCGCGAGCACGGGCTCGTCGTCCACGTGCACACCTCGCCCGGCGCCGCCTCGGACGTCGACCAGGTCGGCAACCTCGTCGAGTGGTACGGCGACGACGTGGCCGTGCACCTCGTGCACTTCGGCGGCGGCATGAGCGGTCACATCAAGCTCGTCTCGCACCGGTTCTTCGACTGGATCGAGGCGGGCAAGCAGGTCTACACCGACCTCTCGTGGGCGATCGGTTTCGCGCCGCGCTGGCTGGCCCGCGAGATCGACCGGCGCGGGATCGGGCACGACCGGATCCTCTTCGCCAGCGACCAGCCCTGGGGAGACCACGAGGGGGAGTACGCCCGCCTGCGCGCCGCCACAGGTGACGGTGAGCTCGCCGACCTGGTCTTCCGCGGCACCTTCGAAAGGCTCTACGGGTAGCACCCCGTGGTGAAAGACCCACCGAACAACAAGGAGGACGCGTGTCCGAGCTGACCGAGACCGAGAAGCAGAGCCTCGAGGAGATCCCACACCCCTCACTGCCCGAGGGGTCCAACCTCTACGGCGGGACGAAGGTCTTCCCCGACTACCAGGCCGAGCCCGGGCAGTCCTACTTCACCCTGGTCCACGGCATCGCGCACGAGTCGTCGGTCAGCTTCGTGGCGATCCTGCAGGCGACCCGCGCGCTGCGGAAGGGGTTCGAGGCCGCGATCTACTTCTACGGACCGGGCGCGATGAACTGCATGGCCACGCGCGGGTTCCCGACCACCGGCAACTCCGCCTTCCCCGGCGAGCACAACATCAACGACCAGCTGAAGACCTTCATCAAGGAAGGCGGCAAGGTCTACTGCTGCCGCTTCGGCCTGTCGCTGCACGGACTCCGCGAGGAGGACCTGATCGCGGGAGTCATCCCGACGCACCCGCTCGACGTGCAGGACGCGCTGATCCACTACGCCCGCAAGGGAGCGATCATCAACTCGACCTACATGTGGTAGCCGAGCGCTGACCCGTTCGCGTTCCTCCGCAACGCGGGCCGCCGGCCGGGAGGTCCGGCCGGCAGCCCGACGTCCGATGTCGTTGGAGAGTCAGGGGTGTGATCGTGCGCGTTGACACAGATGGGCAAGCGGCGGGGAAACTGGCCACGAGGATCGATCTCGCCGTTCGGGGCGTGCGGGTCGACGCGCCGGTGCGGCGCAGCAAGGGCGCGGGGCCGAGCGACGACGGCCACCTCGTCATCGACGGTGCCAACGCGGCGCTGCCGCTGAACCCGGACAGCCCTTACACCGTCAGGGACGGGCGGGTGTTCGACGGTGCGATCGACCTCGGCCTGTCGGTGGAACCCGTCGCGCGGCCGAAGTTCTACGACCTGACCACGGCGGACGGCGTGCCGTACCGCAAGATCGCCCTGCTGCACGGACGCGACGTGCTGGCCACGACCGCGGTGCAGACCTGCGTCCGGTACGCCGAGGACCAGCGCTGCAGGTTCTGCGCCATCGAGGAGTCCCTGCGGTCGGGGGCCACGGTCGCGGCGAAGACCCCGGCGCAGCTGGCCGAGGTGGCAGAGGCCGCGGTGCGGCTCGACGGCGTCCGGCAGATGGTGATGACCACCGGCACCACGAACGGGCCCGATCGTGGCGCCCGGCATCTGGCGCGGTGCGTGCGGGAGGTGCTCGAGGCCGTGCCGGGGCTGCCGATCCAGGTGCAGATCGAGCCGCCGGCCGACCTGGCGGTGCTGTCCGAGCTGCGCGCGGCCGGCGCGACGTCGATCGGCATCCACGTCGAGTCGCTCGACGACGAGGTACGGCGGCGGTGGATGCCGGGCAAGGCCACCGTGCCGCTCGCCGAGTACGAGGCCGCGTGGGACGAGGCGGTCCGGGTGTTCGGCCGCAACCGGGTCTCGACCTACCTGCTCATCGGTCTGGGCGAGGACCCCGACGACCTGGTGGCGGGCGCGGCGCGACTCGTCGAGCGCGGCGTGTACCCGTTCGTGGTGCCGATGCGGCCGATGCTGGGCACGCTGGCTCGCCGCGACGGTGCCGAGCCTCCCGCGCCGGCGCTGGTGCGCGACGTCACCGAGCGGGTGGCCGCGTTGCTGCGCGCCGCCGGGATGAAGGGCGCGGACCAGGGCGCCGGCTGCGCGGCCTGCGGAGCCTGCGGCGCGCTGAGCGCGGCGGGAGCCTGACGATGATCGACGTCCTCGCGGTCCTCGGCGACCGGGCCACCATCGCGCGCCAGCCCGAGTTCCGCGTCGAGCAGGCCGACGACGCGGCGACGATGGCGGCGTACCACGCGCTGCGGACCGACGTGTTCGTGCGCGACCAAGGCCTGTTCACCGGGCACGACCGCGACGAGCGCGACGAGGACCCGCGGACCGTCGTGCTGGTCGCCCGTGACCGCGCCGGCACGGTCGTCGGCGGGGTGCGGCTCGGTCCCGCGACCAGAGGCACCGACCTCGGCTGGTGGCTCGGCGGGCGGCTGGTGGTCGCGCCGGCGAGCCGCGGGACGGTCGGCTCGGCGTTGATCAGGGCGGCCTGCGCGTACGCGGAGAACGCCGGGGTGCTCCGGTTCGAGGCCACGGTCCAGGTCCGCACCGAGGCGCTATTCGTCCGGCTGGGGTGGACGCCTGTGCGGCCGGTGTCCGTGGCCGGTTCGGCGCACGTGCTGATGCGGTGGCCGATCCGGCGGATCGCCGCGCTGGCCGAGGCCACCAAGAGCGACCTCGGACCGTTGCTTGCCGGCCTGACCGGCATGCCCGGCTTCGTCGGCGACGACGGTGTGCCGGTGCCCGGCAGCGATCTCGTCGCGGCGTGCGACGCGATCCTGCCGTCGATGGTGGAACGCGACCCGGACTGGGCGGGCTGGTGCTCGGTGCTGGTCAACGTGAACGACCTCGCCGCCATGGGCGCCGATCCGGTGGGCCTGCTGGACGCGCTCGGCGCCCGCGACCGCTCGTTCGCGACCCGCGTGCTGGCCGGGCTGCGGCGGGCGAGCGAGGCC
Organism: Saccharothrix sp. NRRL B-16348; assembly: GCF_001280085.1. Taxonomy (GTDB): domain Bacteria; phylum Actinomycetota; class Actinomycetes; order Mycobacteriales; family Pseudonocardiaceae; genus Actinosynnema. The sequence continues at coordinate 38,953 of NZ_LGED01000236.1, forward strand.
TACGCGGTGCCCGTGCTCGGCGGGCACACCCAGCTCGGCGTGCCCGCGGCCCTGTCGGTGACCGCGCTCGGCCGCACCGGGCGGCCGGTGCCCGGCGGCGGCGGGAAGCCGGGCCACCGCGTGCGGCTCACGGCGGACCTCGCCGGAGGCTGGCGGCCGGGATACGCGGGCAGGCAATGGGATTCCACGACCACGCGGCGCACACCCGAGCTGCGGGCGATGCTCGCGTCGGTGGGGACGGCCCTCCCGGCGGCCGCCAAGGACGTGTCGATGGCGGGCGTCGTGGGGACGCTCGGCATGCTCGCCGAGGCGAGCGGGTGCGGGTCGGTGCTCACCGTCGCCGACGTGCCCCGGCCGTCCGGCGCGACGGTGGGGGACTGGCTCACCTGCTTCCCCGGTTTCGCGGTGCTCACGGCGGACGAACCCGGTGCCGGTGCGCTGGTGAGCCCCGCGATGAGCGCCGAGTGCGGTGAACTGGTGGCGGGCCAGGGTGTGATGCTGCGCTGGCCCGACGGTGAGCAGACCGTGGCGATCGAGGCCGGGGTCACGGGAATGGGGACAGCATGAGCAAGCTGCGCATGGCCGCGGTGGCCGCGCCGTTCGACCGCGACCTGGAGGCCGCCTTCGCCCGCATCGCACGGTTGGTCGACCGGGCGCGTGCCGACGGGGTCGGGCTGCTCGCGCTGCCGGAGGCGTGTCTCGGCGGCTACCTGGCCAACCTCGACGGTGACGCGGACGGGCCACCGGCGCTCGCGCTCGACGGGCCGGAGATCCGCAGGCTCGCCGCGCTCGCCGGCGACCTGGTGGTCACCGCCGGGTACTGCGAGGAGGCGGACGGGCTGCGGTACAACAGCGCGGTCTGCGTCCACGGCGACGGGGTGCTCGGCAACCACCGCAAGGTGCACCAGCCGTTGTCGGAGGACGCGACCTACCGGGCGGGCGGCGGGTTCGCCGCGTTCGACACGCCGGTCGGCCGGCTGGGCATGATGATCTGCTACGACAAGGCGTTCCCCGAGTCGGCGCGGTCGCTCGCGGTGGACGGCGCCGAGATCGTGGTGTGCATGTCGGCCTGGCCGGGCAGCCGGACCAGTCCGGCCGCGGACCTCGCGCAGGACCGGTGGAAACGCCGGTTCGACCTCTTCGACAGGGCGCGCGCGCTCGAGAACCAGGTCGTGTGGCTGTCCGCCAACCAGTCCGGCACGTTCGGCGACCTGCGGTTCGTGGCCAGCGCCAAGGTGGTCGACCCCGGCGGCGAGATCGTGGCCGACACCGGTGTCGCCGAGGGCGTCGCGGTGGCCGAGCTGGACGTGCGGCAGGCACTGGAGACGGCCAGGCGGCACATGGGACACCTGAGGGACCGGCGACCGGAGGCGTACGACCACCTCACCGTGACGGGCGGCTGACCGGATGGCCGCGATCCGCATCGGCGCGGTTGCCGCGCACTTCGGGCGGGACCTCGACTTCGCCCTGCAGCGCATCACCACGCTCATCGACCACGCGCGCGCGTCCGGCGTCTCCCTGCTGGTGCTGCCGGACGCGGCGCTCGGCGGCTACCTCGCCGACCTGCGCCACCCCGACCCGCACGCGCTGCCACCCGCCCTCGAACGCGACAGCCCGCTGGTCAAGCAGATCGCGACGCTCGCCGCCGAGATGGTCGTGTGCGTCGGGTACTGCGAGGCGGCCGACGGCGACAGGTACAACGCCGCGGTCTGCGTGACCGGCGACGGCGTGCTCGGCCACCACCGCAAGGTGCACCAGCCGCCGGGGGAGAGCGTCGCGTACTCGCCGGGCGACACGTTCGCGGCGTTCGACACCCCGGTCGGCCGGGTCGGCATGCTGGTCGACTACGACAAGACGTTCCCGGAGTCGGCGCGATCCCTGGCGCTCGACGGCGCCGAGATCGTGGCGTGCCTGTCGGCGTGGCCCACGAGCATCACCAACCGCGCGCCCCGCATGGCCCAGGACCGCCAGTCCCGGCTGTTCGACCTCTACGACCAGGCCCGTGCCGCCGAGAACCAGGTCGTACTGGTCTCGTCGAACCAGACCGGCGCCATGGGAGGCATGCGGTTCCTGGGGCAGGCCAAGGTGGTCGGGCCGGGCGGCGAGGTGCTGGCCCGCACCTGGAGCAAGGCGGGCATCGCCGTGGCCGAGCTCGACGTGGCGGCGGAGATCGCGAACGCCCGGCGGGTGCTGCACCACCTCGGCGAGCTCAACTCGGCCGCCTACCGGAGAATCCCGTGAAGATCGCGCTCCTGAGCTACTCGACCAAACCGCGCGGCGGCGTGGTGCACACCCTCGCGTTGGCCGAAGCGCTGGCCGCGGCGGGCGAGGACGTGACGGTGTGGACGCTCGGACGCGGCGGCGACAGCGGCTTCTTCCGGCCGGTCGACCCGGCTGTGCGGCTACGGGTCGTGCCGTTCCCCGACGTCGAAGGCGAAGGCGTCGGCGCGCGGATCCTGCGTTCCATCGACACCCTGCGCGCCGCCTTCGACCCCGCGGGCTATGACGTCGTCCACGCCCAGGACTGCATCAGCGCCAACGCGGCGCCGCGGTGCGTCCGCACGGTCCACCACATCGACCACTTCACCACCCCCGAGCTCGCCGCCTGCCACGAACGGGCGATCACGGAACCGTTCGCCCACGTGTGCGTGTCCGCGGCGGTGGCGGAGGAGCTGCGGCAGGGCTGGGGGATCCGGGCCGACGTCATCCCCAACGGCGTGGACGCACGGCGGTTCGCGCTCGCCGCGCAGGACGGTTCCGCGTTGGAGCGGTGGCGTGCGCGGCTGGGCCGGTACGTGCTGGCCGTCGGCGGCATCGAGCCCCGCAAGGGCACACTCGACCTGCTGGAGGCCTACGCCCTGCTGCGACCGTCCACACCGGACATGCGCCTGGTGATCGCGGGCGGCGAGACGTTGTTCGACTACCGCGGCTACCGCGACCGGTTCGACCGGCGCGCCGCCGAGCTCGGCGTGGCGCCGGTCATGCTCGGCCAGGTGCCGCACGACGAACTGCCTCCTCTCGTCGCCGCGGCGAGCGTGTTCGCCTTCCCCTCCACCAAGGAGGGCTTCGGCCTGGCCGCGATGGAGGCCCTGGCCGCCGGGGTGCCCGTGGTCACCCGCAACCTGCCCGTGCTGCGGGAGGTCCTCGGCGGCGCCGCCCGGTTCGCCGACGACCCGGCCGGGTTCGCCGAGCAGCTGCGCTCGGCCCTCGCCGCCCCCGTCTCCCTGCGGGCGGCCGGACGTGCCCTCGCGGCCGGCTACAGCTGGGAGAAGGCAGCAGCCGACCACGTGCTGTTGTACCGTCGGCTGTCGGGTTGAGCCGTTCGTCGGGAGCACGCATCGTGGACTTCCACCAGGCGTGCCAAGGAATCCGGGCTTCTACCGTCGATGGACTCGATCGGTGGCTGCTACGACAATGCCATGATCGAATCGTCCTTGGGACGTGTGCGAGGTCGTCCGGACACGCGGTTTGGACTGGTCAGCCGACGTTGGCCGCCACACCCTCGTAGACGTAGCCGCCGCGGATCGCCGTGTCCACCTCGGCCGCGCTGGTCATCAGCACGTGGTCGCCATTGCCGGAGTGGCGCAACCGGTGGAACGGGATACCCGATCCGGAATTGGGCGGGTAGACGTAGGCGCTGATTCCCTCGTAGGTGTAACCCTGGGTCGTGGTCGCGGATACGACCTCATCCCAGCTCGCGGTGTGGTACCGGTCCTTTCGCTGCGGGCTGTAGATCCGGTAGAAGGGGATCAACCCGGCCTGCGACGAGTTGGACACGAACGCGTCCAGGCTGCTGTAGGTGTAGCCGGCCGGAGGGCTGATGGCGTCGTTCCGGTTGGTGGTGTTGTAGTTGTCGCCGGTGTTCGGGTTGTAGAGCCGGTAGAACGCTGTGGTGAGCGAAGCCTGGGCCGAGACTTCGGCAGTGGCGACCGGCGTGACGGCGGCGAATGAGGCCACCGCGACGAGGACGGCCGTGACGGTCCTCGTGACCAGCGAGCGCCTGGTAATCGGGCGATGCGATGACAAGCGTTCCTCCGTGGGTTTTCGAAAAGCGAAACCGTGGTTCGGCACGATTTCAAGCATGCCAATGGTCGGTTGCCCCTGAGGCGGCCACCAGCCACCGTTCGGGCGTGCCCGGGATGTGTGGCGTGATCACGGGGAATAAATCGACTGTCCGGCGTATCGGATTGAGATGAGTGATGTACCCGAAGTCGAACGCCACCGGCCGCGCGCGGGGGAGGCCTTCGGGCGTCCGCACTCGCTCCGGTGCGACTCGCCGCCGAACAGCGGCCCGGTCGATGTGCACGTGTTCCTGCCCGGCTGAAACCGGGGCTCAGTCCCTCGAAGATGTCGTCGGCGCACGGGCCGTCTCGGCTACCGCGTAGTGCTGCTGGTGCCATCGAGATCATTGAGTTGATGCTGGACGCGGTCGGCGTCGGTGTCGCGGCCTTGTTCCCGGTACAGCTCCAGTGCCTCGCCTGCGGGTGGCGTTGGTGGTTTCGGTGCAAGGTGAGGGCGGCGTGGCAGCGGCTGCGGGCGGTGTCGAAGTCTCCCAGGCGCGCGGTGTGCCAGCCCATCGCGTTGAGCGCGTCGGCTTCCCACACCGGCTGGTCGAGTGCGCGGTAGAAGTCGAGGGCGTGCCGGGCGTGGTCCAGCGCCCGCCGGTCGTCCAGCGCAGCCCACCATGAGGCGAGCGCGTCGTGCCGGTGCCCCCGCCGAATATGAAAAGTGTCCAGTGCCTGGGCAAGGTGCCAAACGACGTGGTGGCGGCCCAGGGAGGTTGTCCCCGGATACCGGACACCGGATTTCATGCCACGTGGGTGAGGTCTTGACGATAGTCGACGCGGGCTTCGTGCGGGGTACGGTAGTCGAGTGTCGAATGTAGACGGTCGTGGTTGTAGTAGCCGAGGTAGGCGAAGACGTCGCGTCGGGCGTCGTCGCGGGTGTCCCAGACGGTGGTGCCGATCTCGGTCTTGAGGGTGGCGAAGAACGATTCCGCGACGGCGTTGACGCTCCTATAGTTGTCAAGCGGCCTGTGCGGTGTTGGTGGACAGGGTGCGCAGGGGTCGTAGCAGTGGGTGCGCAGGGGTCGTAGCAGTGCCCAGATTTCCCTGGCCAGTAGGCGTTTGAGGCAGCGGATGATCTCGGCCTTGGTCTTGCCTTCGGTGGTTCGTCGGGCGACGTAGGCGATGGTGGGCTGGTGGAAGCGCATGCGGACGATGACGACGCGGTAGAGGGCTGCGTTGGCCTGGCGGTGTCCGCCGCGGTTGAGTCGGTGTCGGTTGGTCATGCCGGAGGATGCCGGGATCGGGGCGACGCCGCACAGCCGTGCCCAGGCCGGTTCGGAGCGGACGCGGTCGATGTTGTCGCCGGCGACGATGAGCATCTCGGATGCGGTGTCGGCGCCGATGCCGAACGCGTCGACCAACTGGGGTACCAGTTGTCCGGTGAGCTGGGCCAGAAGTGCCTCGTGTGCCTTGATTTCGGCGTCGAGGTGTTGCCACCGGCGGGCGATGGCGCGCAGCGTGTGTTTGGTCGCGGCGGTGACGGTGTCGACTGTGCCGGGGCGCAGGCCGGCGCAGCGGTGGATCAGCGCCATCTTCGTCAAGGGTTGCAGTTGCTCGCGCAGTTCGGGGTCGGCGGTGACGAGCACGGCTTTGAGGGTGATCATGGCGGAGGTGCGGGCCTTGACCGCGACGTCCTTGGCGACCTTGATCTGGCGGATCATCTCGACCGTGCCGTCGTTGGTCTTGGGCACGGCGGTGGCGGTGTTGTTCAGCACGGCGCGGGCGGCGTTCTCGGCGTCGATGGTGTCGCTCTTGCCGCGCAGCCTGCGGTCGCGTCGGTCGGTGCGCAGCACCTCGACCGCGCCCAGTCCGCGGCGGCGGACGGCGGAGGTCAGGCCGGCGCCGTAGGAGCCGGTGCCCTCGATGCCGAACACGAGCCGCTTCGCGCCGAATCCGGCGGCCCAGTCCAGCAGATGCTCGTAGCCGTCCTGGTCGGCGGGGAACGAGCGGTCGTCCAGGCGTCCGCCGATGTCGTCCAGGGCGACGGCGACGTGGATGTGTTTGTGGGTGTCGACGCCGATGACGACTCGACGCAACCTGGGATCGCGCTTCACACTGGGCATCGTGGGCTCCACCTCCGGGACCGGGGACACGGGGCTCGTGACGCCGGCCGGTCGGGTGGACGGGACTGTGACGGGACCTGCTGCGATCAGGCTCCTATGAGGTCACTGCCCGTCCGGCCGGCACCACTGGGTGGTGCACCACCAGGCGGACGACAGATCAACAGCAAGGACACCCGAACCGCGGGGTCAGTCGTAAACAGGAGTCAGGCCGCCTGGTGGCAACCACCAGTCTCACAGTC
>NZ_LGED01000237.1 GCF_001280085.1 Saccharothrix sp. NRRL B-16348
GGTCGGTCCACTGGTGGATGGCGGCGTGGTCGGCCGTCGACCAGCTGGACACGTCCAGCACCTTGCCCGAGTGCCGCGCCTTGATCCGGTAGTAGCCGCCGCCGGAGTCCACGAACTGGAACTGCTGGTTGTTCGCGTTCGTGCGGGTCCACTGGTGGAGCGGGGCTCCGTCGGCAGTGGACACGCCGCTGACGTCCAAGGCCTTGCCGCTGCTGCGGTTCACCAGCACGTACCACGCGGTGGTGTCCACCGTGGCAGCCGACGCCGGCGCCGAGGCCACCGTGAGCAACCCGCCCGCGAACGCCACCGCCGCCGCGGCGGCCAACCCCGACCGCCACCGACCACGCCACCTCGCGGTACGCGCAAACCCAACCGACATAGCGTCTTTCCTCTCCTCATGGGGACCGTCGACGTGCAGCGGGGCCACGTCGGCGCGGACGCCGACGACACCCCTGCACAGACCAACGGGCCACATCGTGTTAGCGCTAACAACTTCCGCGGCGGCGATCCGGGCGGGAATCTCTGGATATATGGCAGATAGGGGGACACGTGAGCGGCGCGGTTGAACGTGCCATGGCGAACTGTGAACGATAACAACGACCCGCGTCAAGATGTAACGGGAAGGTTTTCCGGAGAAGTCCCACATGAGACGCTGGGGCAACGCCGAGGGGCGGCGGCCCTCAAGTCGACCTCAGCCTTCTACCCCTCGGCGTCCTTCGCCGCCTCGCTGCACAGCACGTCTCAGAGCGCGTCCGTCGGCAGGTCGAGCTCGGCCCACAGCTCCTCGGGAATGGCCACTCGCGCGTTCACGACGTTCCCGGTGACCTGCTTGGCGCTCCGGGCACCGATGACGACGCCGGTCACGGCGGGGTGGCGCAGCGGGAACCTCATCGCCGCGGCGGCGAGGGGGACGCCGTGCGCCGCGCACCGTGCGGCCAGGGTTTGCGCGCGCCGCAGGACGTCGTCGGACGCCGGGGCGTAGTTGTAGCCGGCCCCGGGCGCCGGGTTGGCGAGGATGCCGCTGTTGAACACGCCGCCGACCAGCACGCCGACACCGCGTGACGCGCACAGCGGCAGCAGTTCGTCGGCGGCGCTCCGGTCCAGCAGCGAGTACCGGCCGGCCAGCAGGAGGCAGTCGATGTCGGTCTCGGTGACGAAGCGGGTGAGCATCTCCACCTGGTTCATGCCCGCCCCGATGGCGCGCACCGCACCTTCGGCGCGTAGCCGTTCCAGCGCCGGGTACGCCCCCGTCACCGCTTGCTCCCAGTGGTGGTCGGGGTCGTGGATCAGGACGACGTCGAACGCGTCGAGCCCCGAGCGCTCCAGGCTGTCCGCCAGCGAGCGGTAGACGCCTTCGGCGCTGTAGTCGTTCACCCTGACCAGGCCCGGATCGCCGTAGAAACCCCAGTCGCCGGGCGGCGCGTCGCCGGGCACCAACAGCCGACCGACCTTGGTGCACACGGCGAAATCCGCGCGTGGCCGATCGGCGAGGAACGCGCCGAGCCGCCGTTCCGACTGACCGGTCCCGTAGTGCGGCGCGGTGTCGAAGAAGCGGATGCCCGCGTCCCACGCCACTTCCAGTGCCGTTCGCGCTTCGTCCTCGTCGACCGGCGCGGACAGCCCGCCGAGTGGCGAGGTGCCCAGACCCAGCTTGGTCACGGTCACGCCGGAGCGCCCCAGCGAGGCCCGTTCGGTGAACCACGGCTCGACCATCACACCCGCCCCTTTCGGTCGGGTCGCCACCTGGGACTACCGCTGCCCCCGCTCGGCAGCGTCCTCCCGGTCATGAGCGCTACGGCCGCGCGGGTGTTGCGCCGGACTGCCACGACTCCTCCTCCGGTCGGGTCGACTCTGCGCACATCCTCGGCGGCCGGCCGGCTCCTGCCCGAACGCTGAGATCCGGGAACTCCCGTCACGCGGACGGGACGTTGGCGCTCCGCAGGTGTTCGAACAACAGGTCGGCGTGGTGTTCGTAGAGGGCGGGCAGGTCGTAGACGTTCACCGTCTTCGCCCAGGTCCCCTGGTCGACCTGCACGAAGCCGAACTCGGCGGCCTCCGACTTGTCGTCGTCGAGGAAGTACAGGCCGACGTCGCCGTCCGGCCCGATGCTCACCACCTGGCACTCGCGGCCCTTGTAGCTCGTGCGGGTCGTGACGTCGGCCAGCCTCTCGCACTGGTCCAAGCCCACGACCGCGACCCACAGGCCACGTGCCTCGTCGCGGCTGAACAGCTCCGGGTCCGGGTTGTCCGGCTCACGGGACACCAGCACCACCCGGCCGTCCGCCGGGTAGTCGTTGCACAGGTGTTCGACACCGCGGACGGTGGCGAAGATGCCCGACCTCGGACGCGTGTACGTCATCGCACCGGCTCCCATCCGAACGCCTCTCCCCGGTACACCGCGACCGCCGTCCTCGACCCGTCACGGCCGTGCGCCACGATCACCGATCCGCCCGGCACCCGGTCGGGACGCCGCCACCACTCCGGGACGCCCAGCTGCGGGTCCGCGGTGATCCCGGTGCCGCTGTAGGGCCAGGGGTTGATCTGCTTGCGGTAGGTGTTCGGGTCCACGCCGGCCGCCGCGGCGGCGTCCGCCATCGCGTAGGCCGCGCCGCGCACTGCGTCCGAGTCCCACGGCAGCGGCGCGGCCGGGTCGGCGACCGAAGGAGCGCCGAAGGGCACGATGAACTTGTTCGGCTCCACCGCCCGGAACTCCAGCACGTGCAGGACCGGCAGGTCCGGGCGGAACGGCGAACCCGCGTAGTCCAGCCGGAGCGCGCGCAGGAAGTCCACCGGCGTGCGCAACCCCGACACGTCCTGGGCGCGCACCACCGTGCCGCCCACCGTGCGGTAGTCGAACGGCGAGCGCTGCCCCCAGACGCCCTGCGACACCTCGGCCGCCAGGTAGCGCTCCGGCGCGCCGGGCGGCAGCGCCTTCACCATGAGCGTGTCGGGGGTGATGGTGACCGCGATGTGCACCCGTGCGGTCAGCTCGCGTTCGCGCGGGGTGAGCGCGCCCGAGCCGGGCACCGGCGGCGTCACGGCGTGGCCTCCGGGGGGCGGGGGAAGGTGCGTTCGCGCCATTCCTCGAACAGCAGGTCACGTTGCCGCTCGTGGTAGTCGTGCAGTTCGCTTGCTGGCACGGTCTTGAGGAATTCGTACTTGTTGTGCTGCACGAACCCCATGGCGACGGCCCAGCCGCCGTCCGAGTCCTTGTACTGGATCTCCATGGTGCCGTCGTCGTTGGCGGACACCACCTCGCACTTGTGGCCGCGGTACCGGGCGAACGTGTTCACCGAGAACACCCGGTCGACATCGCTGATCGGGTACCTCGCGACCCAGCCCCGGTGGTAGTCGACCCACTTGTACCGGGACGGATCCGGGTTCTCCGGCGTCTTCTCGATGATGAGGATGGAGTCGCTGTCACGACCGTAAACAGCCTTGTACTCACGTCCGTTCATGCGGGCGTGATGACTGGATCGGAATCCGCGGTAAGTCACGACGCCGGCACCCAACCCTCGTCCTCGTCGAAGACGTGGCTAACGGTCCGGTTGCCGTTCTGGTCGTACTCGACCATCTGCGAGCCGTGCGGTATTCCCATGCGGTCTGACATCTCTCGCTCCGGCACGCCGTTCGGATCCGCGGTCACGCCCGCGCCACTGTACGGCCAAGGGTAGTTCGACTGGTTGTAGGTCGACGAGTCGAGTCCGACCGTCCGGGCGGCGTCGTGCATGCGGTCCGAGGCGTGGCGCACGGACGGGTCGGTCGGCAGCGCACCGTGATCCGCCGGGGCCGGCGCGCCCAGCGGTGTCTTGTAGCGGTCGGGGTCCGTCGCGGGGAACTCGATGACGTTCACCCGATCCATGTCCGAGCGGTACGGGGTGCCGGCGTAGTCCAACCGGTTACCCTGGATCAGCGAGGCGGGCGTGTTCAGGTGGGCGGCGTCCTGCTGCCGTGCCACGAACCCGCCGACCTCCGAGTACTTGCCGTTCAGGTAGTTGTCCACGTCACCCGGGGGGATCACCTTCTGCATCGGGGTGTCCTTGTCGATGGTGACGAGCTGCTGCGCCCGCGCCATCAACTCGCGCTCGTGCTGCGTGAGCCGCCCGGAACCGGGGACGCCGCGGTCGTTCGGCTCCTCGGACAGCTTGCGCATCGCGTTGTCGAGCTCCTGGCGCTCCTTCGGCGTGAAGTGCTTGTCCGCCTCTTCGCGCCACGACGGGCCCAGGTTGCGGCCGTCACCCGGCTTCCCGCCGCCGGGGCCACCGCCACCCGGTGGCAGCGTCGGGGGCTTGCTCACGCCCGAGCCGCCACCGCCCGGACCGGTGGGGGAGGAGGCCGGATCGCCGCCGCCGGTCCCGACGGAGCCCGGCGAGCTGACCTTCGAGCCGCCGCTCGACGCGCTCGACGCCTTGGTCGTGCCGCCGCCGGACAACGCCTGCACGGACGTGCGGTCCTGGTGCGTGCCGGTGAACTGGCGCTGGTAGTGGTGGTCCACTTCCTTGATCGACTTCGCCGTCGCCTTGAGGTTCTCGCCGGACTTCTCGGCCACCCGGCCGCCCTCGGCCACCACCTTGCCGCCGATCTCGGTGGCCTTGCCGAAGAACTGCGTCAGCGTCGCGCCGATCCCGGTGCGGTCGCGGGACGCGCTCTGGGCCAGCTTGTCCCCGGCGGCGGCCAGCTTGTCACCGCCGGTGCGCAGCTTCTGGCCGAAGTTCTCCAGCGTGCCCCCGGACTTGTCCAGCCGGTCCGGGTCGAAGTTGATGTCACTCACCGGTCGGCACCCCCCGTCCCGCGGTCGCGGTCGAAGCGGCGGACGCCGCGGTGGCGTTCAGCGTGTTCTGGGGCAGGTTGCGCAGGTTCTCCGCGGAGGCCTGCACGCCCTGCTGGAAGCTCTCCCCGCCCGCGGAAGCGACCTTGCCCAGGTCGACGCCCTCTTGGGTGCCCAACGCGGTGCCCAGGAGCTGGCCCGCCAGCTCCATGCCCGCCGACTCCAGGGCCGCGAACACGGGACCGGTGACCGCGTCGAGGAGCTGCTGCTGCACCGACTGCACGGCCTGCTCGATGAGCTGCTTGACGACCGTGCGGGTGATCATGGCCTGCGCCGCCGCGGCGGCCTGCGACGCGCCGAAGGTGACCGGTGCGGCCGCTTGGGCGGCGATGATCTGCGCGGCCAGGACGACCAGTTGCACGATGGCCGCGAGCTTGAGGCCCACCACGACCATGGCGGCCACGTCGAGCCCGGTGCCGAGCAGGTCGAACCCCTGGGCGAGCTGGTCGAGGTGCCCCTCGGCGAGCTTCTTCCACAGCGCCTCGAACAGCTTCAGCGACTCCAGCGAGTTGACGCCGAGCATCTCCGCGATGTCGGCCTGCGCGTCACCGGTCTGACCGCGCATCTCCTCCGCCAACGACCGCAGGTCGTCGGCGATCGAGCGCAGCTCGTCCTCGTCGATCTCCGGCCAGTCCACGCCGAGCAGATCCAGCACCCAGGCGACCTCGCCCGGTAACGTGATTCCCATCCCGCCCCCTCCGCCGGTCCCGCGCCGTCACCAGGACTGTTCGCGCAAGACCGGGCCACCTTCGTCGTCGTTCGGCTCGTCGCTCTTGGGCCGCGGGGGCCGTTGCTTCACCGGGGGCGTCGGCCGGGACTGCTCGACCAGCTCTTCGGGCACGCCGAACGACCGGTGCGCCGGTGCGGTGAACCGCTGGGCCTGCTCACCGGGGTCGACCGCGGTGCGCGGCACCTCCGGGACGACCAACCCGCCCAACCCCGGCATGGCGCTCCGAGCGGCCTCCAGCACCTCCGCGCCGGCCGCCGTGATCGGACCCAGTTCGGCGGCCATCGTCGCGCGTGCCTGCGCCGCGGCCTGCTGGATCGTCGCCACCGTGGCCGCCGCCAGCTTCTCCGGCGTGGACGCCAACGCGGACGGCGCGAACACGATCCCCGTCACCACGCCCGTGGCGTCCACGGTCACCTTGACGGCCCCGTCCCGCGACGTCGCCTCCGCACCACCGCTCAACGCCCGCCCCTGCGCCTGCTCGACCGCCTGCAACTGCGCCCGCAACCCGGCCATCGCCTGGTCCGCCTGCTGCCGCAGCTCGCCGATCCGTGCCTGGCGCTGCTCCGGCGTCAGTCCCGGTTCAGTCACCCGACACCCCCTCTCCCCGCCCACGAAGCTGACGCACCCGGCGTCATCCCGGTTCCACCAGACGTCAGGAGACTAGCGAAACGCCCCACCCCCACCCGGCCCGTTCGTTCAGGTCGTGGTGGTGTGAGTGCAGTCGACGTGAGCGTGCTGCGCGGTGTCGGTGACGTTCTGGTCTTGCGGGGAGCGGTGATCTGATCCGGGCGTTGGGTGTCGCAGTCTGGGTCATGGTCAGCACTTGAATGGCTATGGATCGCGGTGTTCGGTAGGGCCGAGGTCGGAGAGTCGTTGGCCGTTGTGGTTGAAGATCTAGATAAGATGAGCTGCCTGTCCGGTAACCGGTCCTGACAAAATGATCACCGCAGTGACACCAGTCGTGTTCGAGTTGGATCATGTTCGGTCGTGAGGAGTGGTGAGTCGTCGCCATGGATCGTCTCGGACGAACTGTGGGAGTGGATCGAGCCGCTTTGCCGGTGGTGCCGCGTAAGACCCCGCAACCCAAGGCGTAGACGGGTCGGATACAGGTAGCACTGTGCGGTGGTAAGCGAGTCGCAGTTGCGATCCTCCGGAGGCGGCGGAGGTGTTCTCTCACGGGTGGCGCAGTCATAGGGCGCCCACTCCCCAGATGCCCGAGCCCTGCTCGCCCGCCGCCGAGTCGGGAGATGGCAGCGGAGACGAAGCCCTCCACGTGCCCAAATTACACCTCTCCGACGTGGTCTATCGCGCTCCTACATGCCGACGCCGTGAGGAATCGATCATTCATCTTCGACGGAGTGGCGATTTGCAGTCCCTATTTCATCGATGAGTTCGCTTTGAGGGTGAGCAGTCGAGGGGTGGTCGGGTTTCCAGGTGCGGTGGCCGACGGGCTCGAGGTGAAGATCAACTGCGTCTCGTGGCGGGTGGTGCACGATCGGGTGATCCTTGTCGGTATCGTCATGGTCACCTGAGGTGGTGGAGTTGTACCGGGTTCGTGCGTTAGGTGGGGTTCGTTGCTGTAACGACGCTCGGTCCCGCGTCGATGGGCAGGCAACGAGGCGGGGCGGAACAGGGGTGTAGCGCGGTGAAGTCGTGCAGTCGGGCGGTGTCGGAGCGGTGGAAGCCGAGGCGTCCTCCCATCGCCGTGGGGCGGGTGACGGGTTGAGTCCGGTCAGCCGAATGGGGGTTCCTCAGCGGCATCCACTGGTCGCCGGTCACTTCGTCGTGGACGACGAGTACGGATGGGGGAGGCCCGACCTCGTGGAGGGCACGATCCGGTTCTTCGACTCGCCGACCACGCCGGAAGTCGTGCTCGGTGCAGAGGGTAGATCGTTCAAAGCGGAGTACCTGCCCTCGCAGGAGCGAGTGTGGTGGTTCGACGGCGAACGGTGGATGGTCGGAAGGGTCGATTCGCCGTGCACTCCGAAAGCGGATGAGTACTACGTTCACTTTCCCAATGGTGACACCCGGCCCGTGCCGTCCGCCGAACTGAAGGTTCGCTGGTCGCTGCCGGTGGGCAACCCGCTTGCTTTGCTCAGGGCAGGCACGGTGGAGACCAGGTTCCTTCACTTGCATCGCACGGCGTTCCTGCGCGGCGTCACTGAGCAGCGTAGTGCCTGTGGTGGATTAGGGGGGTTGCTTTCTTCTGCAGTCGAGATCCATGATCATCAGATCGGCGCTGCTCGGCGCGTCCTGTCCGACCCGGTGCCCCGGTACTTGCTGGCAGACGAGGTCGGTCTCGGGAAGACCATCCAGGCGGGAATGGTGCTGCGTCAATTCCTGCTTGACGCCGAGGGGGTCGCGGTGGTCATCGTGCCGGATCAGATCGTCGGCCAGTGGGAAGCGGAACTCAGTCGGAAATTCCGTATTGGCCAGTTCCCGGACAGGGTGTCGGTAATCGGACACTCGCGCATCTACGACATTCAGCCGGTCGACCGATTGCTCACGATCGTCGACGAGGCACATCGGTTTACCGATCATGTGGACTACAGTACGGACAGCGACCGCGGGCGGCGCTACGAGGCGCTGCGTGCGATCGCCCATGCATCGAGGGCACTGCTCCTGTTGAGTGCGACGCCGGTGCGGAGCAACGAAGACGCCTTCCTCGGCCTGCTGCACCTCCTGGACCCGACCAACTACCTGTTGACCGATGTGCACGCCTTCAAGCGCCGCGTGGAGATGCGTGACGAACTGGCGCAGGCCATGTCTGCGGTGAGTGCGGAAACGCCCCTTCGTTATCTGGACGAACCGCTTGGGCAAGTCGCACAGTTGCTCGCTGAAGACCCGGTGGTCGAGCGGTTGGTCGTCGAAGCGCGTAAGTACGCCACGGCAAAACGTCAAGAGGAGACGCGTAATCTCGTCGAGCGCTTGCGCATCCACGTCTCGGAGACCTACCGTCTGCACCGGAGGATGATCCGAAACCGCCGCGCGTCGGCGGTGAAAAAGGCTTTTCCTGTGCGTGGGCGTGGGTTCGGCAACCCGTGGCGCATTCCCGACCCGGATCCACGTCGCCGCGAGGTCTTCTCGGTGTTCGAGGACCTGCGACTCGAACTCGAGTTGCTGGAGCACCCTGGTGCCGGTCGCGTGCTCCGAGCCGTTCTCGGACGCATCCTCGCGCCGGTGGTGGCGCTGGAGGACCTCGTCGTGGCCCTGCGCGGAGGCACCGAGCACGACCTGTCCCCGGATGAGGGTGCCGCAGTCGCCGAACTGCGCGAACTGAAACTGGCTGATCACATGGCAGGCGAGTTGGAACGCTTGGCGCTCGCGGACGTCGAGACCGATCGCATCGCCGCTGCGGTCGAATGGGCCTCGCGCAGGATCGGGCGCGGCAAGTGCGCTATCGCCTGCAGCCATCCAAACACAGCCCGTTCGACGGCCCGTCAACTTGTCGAGGCTTTCGGCCGTTACCGGGTCACGGCTCTCTTGGAAGAACAGGACGAGGACGAGCGCAACCGACTCACCACAGAGTTCGAGCGCAGCGGCGAACGGAACGTCCTGGTCATCGACCGCTCCGCTGAGGAGGGTGTCAACCTCCAGTTCGTCGATGAAGTGCTCCATCTCGACATCCCTGCGTCCAGTGCGCGCTTAGAGCAGCGCCTGGGGCGTTTCGACCGCTGGAGTGAACTCAAGAATCCCGTGCGGTCCGTGGTCTTCGGCGAGGCCGACCCCACGCTCGACGAGCAACTCGGCGCTTGGACCATGACACTCATCGATGTCTTCAGTGCGTTCACGGCGTCCACCTCGACGCTCCAGTACGTGCTTGCGGACCTCGAAGTGGAGTTCTTCGACTTGGCGGTCACCCGAAATCTCGCCGGTGCGATGAAGGCGATAGCGGACAGTGTCGACACGCTGGAGGAGCAACGTCAGCGGATCGCTGCGCAGGACCTGCTCGACAGCATCGAGGACCGTGCCGACGACGAGGAGCTCGCCGAACGGTTGGCCAGTGTCGACTCACGGCAGAAAGACATCGAGAAGTCCGTGGTCGGCTACGTGCACGACATGCTGGCCTTCAAGGTGGACCACGACGAAACCGAGATCCGGTTCGCAGCCGGGGAGAAGCAGCCGCCCCTGCTGACCAAGGCGGCGCTGCGCGCTCTCGGAACGCAGATCTTCGCACAGCCCTACACCGCGGACCGCATGGAGGCGGCGGAAGGGCGGGGCTTCCTCCGCTGGGGAGAACCGCTGGTGAACGCCTTCGCGAAGATCGCCGAACACGACGACCGGGGCAAGGCGTTTGCCGTGGAACTCGTACAGCGCGCCGCAGAGCCCGACCGGGCGCCTCTGGTCGCCTTCTGCTTCGACTTCAAGATCGGTCCCGGTCTGGTCGGCGTGCCGGTTGCCGACCAGGCGTTCGCGCGGGCTGTCGAGGCGCGCGCCGCCCTCTACCTCCCGACCACCGTGGAGCGCGTGTGGTGGCTGGCGGGCCTGGGACCGTGCAATCGGCAGATGGTCCAGCACTTGGAACACGTACGGGGAGAGAACTTGGGCAGCCGTCCCGAACGCTTCCGCGAGCTCACCGCGCCCATCGACTGGAACGGCGCGTGCGAGACCGCCCACCACAGTGCTCTCGTGCACGTGCGCGAACGTGATCACGTCGTTCGTCGCCTCACCACTGCGCGAAGGGACGCCGCGGCGGCACAGGAGCGGGAGGATGCCGTGCTGAATGCTCGCGCCCGGACCGAAAGGACCTTGGAAGTCGACCGCCGCGTCGCGGTGGCGCTGGACCAAGCCCTCGCCAACCCGCAGTTCGTCCTCGAGAGTTGTGGAGCCGTCTTCATCACTTGGGTCAATCGGTCGTGACCGCTCTGTCCCTCCAGGAGATAGCCGCAGACAACCCGCGCCTGGCTCGTCGGCTCCGATCTTCTTGGTCTGCGCGCGCTGCGGAACTTTTGCCGCTCATCCGGTCCGTCCTCGTCGCGCGTGGTTATCGCTCCGTCTCGGTCGATGCCCCCGTGTTGAACGAGATTCCTCCTTCGGCCTGGAAAGCACACGGGTTCAGGTCAACGAGGCCGGGAGAGTGGAAGGCCGAGCCTTGGACGCCGTCATGGCTCGAAACCCACGGGACACCGCCTGACGAAGCGCCTTCTTCGCGGAAGCCGCGCAGGCCCGACTGGCGCCTTCCCGCTGACCGCTTCTACACCGAAGCGCTGGGGCACGACGAGTACTTGAGCCCAGGGCAGAAAGAAGCAGTCCGAGCCGTAGGAGCAGCCAGGGCGGGTGACGCCCTGATCTGCGTCCTGCCCACCGGTTCCGGCAAGACTGACGTGGTTCTCCTCCGTGCGATCAGGAACCGCCCGCGGCAGACCTGCCTCATCGTGCCTACCGTCGCGCTCGCTCTGGACCTCGAGCGCAGGGTGCGCGAGCTCACGCACGAGCCGACCGCGTTCGCCTACCACGCGGGATTGGCTTCGGAGGCGAAAGCCGAACTCGTCCGTAGGGTCCGCGAAGGCGCCCAGTGGCTGGTCATCACCTCACCGGAAGCCGCGTGCACCGTACTCGCCGGTCCCCTGGAGACCTCGGCGGCCGAAGGCCGGTTGGACCTGCTTGCGATCGATGAGGCGCACATCGTTGCCGAGTGGGGTGACGACTTCAGGCCGGCTTTCCAGAGCCTCGCGGGTCTACGACGGAGGATGCTCGATGGAGCACCGGACAACCGGCGGCCCGTCACCGTGATGCTGACCGCGACGTTGGACGACTACGGCCTGGAGACTTTGAGACGCCTCTTCCCTGGCGATCGGGAACTGCTCATCTCCGCGCAGGCGACCAGGCCCGAGCCGGCCTGGTGGGTGAGCCACTGCCAGAGCGAGGAGGACAAGCGTCTGCGCTTCCTGGAGCTGTGCCGCCACCTCCCGCGGCCCCTCATCGTCTACACGACCTTGCACACCTCGGCCCGTTCCACCAATACGGACACGGCTTTCAACTGGGCGCGCTCCGCGGGGCTGCGAGCCGTCCGGAAGATCGCCGGGAACGCGACGGCGGAACAACGCAGAGAAGCGGCGCGCGGTCTGGCCCTCGGCGGGGACGAGGACCAAGACGTCGACATCGTCATCGCGACGTCAGCGTTCGGGCTCGGAGTCGACATCCCCGGTGTCCGGGGTGTCGTCCACCTGTGCGTACCGGAATCGGTCGACCGGTTGTACCAGGAGGTCGGGCGGAGCGGTCGCGACGGCAAAGCGTCCGCATCGGTGGTCCTGTGGACCGACGTCGACGCGGAGGTGGCCCGCGACCTCGCCGATGCGAAGCTGATCGGGGATCGGAAGGCGTGGAAACGGTGGCGAAGCATGAGCTTCGGCAGGCGGGACGGCGGCCTCGTGCAAGTTGATCTTACTGCGGCCACCGACGACGTGACGTTCCCGTGGAGCGGCATGAACCGCTACTGGAACCTGCACACCCTGAACGCCATGGACCGTGCGGGGATGATCGAAGTCGACTGGCCGGTGCGGCCCGACGTCCCGGTCGATGCCCCGGAGGACGAGGTCCAGGAGATCTTCGCAGCGCATCGGGAGTCGACCGCTGTGCGTATCCTGCAGAGCGATCTCGGCTACGAGGACCGGTTCCGGCAACGCTTTCGCGAAGCGCAGTCGCGGAGTCGTTCCTCCTCCGCCGCCTCGTCGGAATCCGCGATGGCGATCTTGAACGGGCTGGACAAGTGCGTGAACAGGTTCCTCGTCGACCACTACGGCTTGACCACGGAATCAGGGCGGTTGACGGCCGTTCGGCAATGCGGAGGATGTCCCGCCTGCCGCGCCGCGTACGAGCCACCCGCCGTCTCGACCTATCCGGCCGTTCCCCTGTGGGATGGCGTGCTCAGCGTTGATCCGCAGGCGTCGTTGAGCACTCTCGCCGAGGCCGGGCGCCTCTGCGTCTGGGTCGACGGAACCGACCCCGATGCTGAAGCCGAGGTCGTCAAGCGGTTCATAGCGCACGGGGTGACGGCACTCGTCTCCCCGCAACAGTGGTCCCCGGTCCCGGGCAAGACCGATCGACTCTGGTGGGAAGATCGAGTCGTGGACAAATTCGGCCACGGCGTCGACCTCCGCGTTCCGACGCTCGTCCGCATCCAGGGCGACGACCCACCACCAGCCGAGGCGGCCCTCCTGCTGTCCAAGTTGTCGCACGGACCGTTGACCGTGGTGCTGACGACGGAGGATCAGCCGAGCCCGTTCGACCACCGGGTCCTCCTCAGGGAATCCTGGGGCCCTGCGTATCGCGCCGATCAAGTACTGCGGAGGCTGTAGATGGCTCTCCTGACGCCACCGGACATCTTGCCGGAAGCCATGCGCTTCCTGGTGCGTGGCCTGTTCACGCTCAAGGAGGGCGAAGCGGACCGGGACGAGCTCATCGACCTCGTCGCCCCACCTGGTTTGGTGGAGGCTATGAGGCCACTTGGCACGGAGGTGGCTCTCGACGAGGCTGATGAAGAAGCGCCGGCCAAAGCGGGGCAACCGCGCGCCGGGGGCAACCTCATCGCCAACCACTCGCTCGACGCGCTGCGCATGCTCGGTGTGGTCGAACAGGACAGCGGGCGGGTCAGGGTGGCGGATGCGGTGGCCCGCCGTTGGAGTCGTCCAGCGGACGTCGCCCCACGCGCCTTCCGGGATTTCCTCCTGGACAACATCTTCGCCATCGAAGAAGGCGAGTCGGTTCCGAAGAGGCTCGACGACACCGCTGACCTGTTGCGCGCCTTGGAGATTCTCTACACGACCGAGAACCCCCTGTGGCCCTTCGACCGCTTCGAGGCCGCCAAAGGCAGCGTTCGAGGGCAGCGCAGCTTCCGCGAAACGCAGATAGCTGTGCTAGGACCTGACCAGGACACGTGGCCTGTGCGCAACGCGACGCGGTGGACGGCGTTCCGTCGCTGGGCGGCGTACCTCGGGTTGGCGCGTCAAGTCGGTTCCACCGGCATCATCGCGGACGCGAGCCAGGCTCTTGCGGTTCGTCTTTCCGGGCTCCCCAGCGGTTCGTTCGACATCGCCGACTTCGTCTCGCGATGCGCTGAGGCCCTGCCCTTGCTCGACGGTGGCGTGCTGCAATCGCGCCACGATCGCGAACGCACGGGGGCGGCCGAGGTCATGTCACCGGCGTTGTCCATGTCGATGGCGCAGTTGGAGGCCGAAGAAATGGTGACGTTGGACAAGCGGAGTGACACGGGGGTGCGTATCCTCCGCCTCCGTGCCGACAGGTCGAGGGATCGCTTGGTCACCACCGTCGAGTGGGTGCGCGAAGCCCGGGAAGGCGGGACCGCATGAGCGGCAACCTCGTGTGCTGGGAGCGAGGCGCCATCGCTTTCGCGACGCAGGTCGACGTCGGGGGACTCGAACTGGGCGACGAGCGCGCCGAAGCCGTGTTCTCCTCGATCCACCACTCCCTGCCGCTCAACCAAGTTCGGGATGTCAAGAGCAAGCAGAGTTCGGACGCGACCGAGCAGGAACTCCTCCGAGCCTTCACCAGGCCCGTCGAAGCGAACGAACCGCTGCTGGTCTTCGTCACCGGTCACAAAGGCACGGGCAAGAGCCATCTCGTGCGGTGGCTCAAGTCTCAGATCGGTCCTCAACCGACGTGGCACATCGTCTACATCGAGAAGCGGAACACCAACCTGAGGCGGGTGATCGAGCGAATCCTGGATGGCATCGACACGCCACGGGCAGGGCAACTCCGGGAGGCGCTGGCCAAGGCCGGGTCCGAGATCGCGAGCGATGAGGAGGCGATGAACGCGCTGCTCGCGCGCTTGGACCACCTCGTGACCTTCGACCGGGCGGTCGAGTTGAAGGAGTTGTCCGACCTCACGCCCGCGGAACTCGCCGACCTGAGGGCCCGGACGCACCGCCTGCTGGGTGATTTCACGTTCCGCGCGGAGCTCAGCAAGCCCGGAGGTCCTGTTCACCGGATCGTGCGCCTGGCCCGCGGTGGCGCGGGTGCCAGCGAGACCGATGAAGAGGAACTGCACCTGACCGAGCAGGACCTGATGGTCGATCCGGCTCGCTTCGAGGACGCCGGTCGGCAGTTCCAATCCCTGGTGCAGAGCGTGGTCGCCACGAAGGGACTGCGGACGGACATCGCCGTGCTGTGCGACTCCTACCTGGAACGGGCCAAGGCCGAAGTCTTCACCGGACCCAGCACCGACCTCCTGGAGGTCTTCGAGGACGTTCGCAAGGAGATCGCGGCCCGGAACCAGGAACTGTGCCTCTTCGTGGAGGATCTGGTCCTCCTGCACGGCATCGACAAACAGTTGGCGCAAGCGCTCACCGTGCCCGCCGACTCGCAGTTGTGCAAGTTGCGGGCAGCCATCGCGGTCACCGACGGTTATCTGGCCTCTGTCGACACGTTCGCCGATCGTGGAGTCCACTTCAGGATCGATGTCAACCCTGCTGCCATCGGCGCGTCCGGTCTGCGTGACTTCGTGGGCCGCTACCTGAACGTAGGCCGCCTGTCCGAGGAAAAACTCCTCGCTCGATCGGACGAGGACGACCCGAACGCCGCCACGGCGAACGCGTGCAAGGGTTGTCCTGTTCGAGAGCAGTGCCATGAGACCTTCGGAACGTCCAGCCTCGGGCACGGTCTCTACCCGTTCAACGGCATCGCTCTGGACCGCTTGGTCGAGTTGGCCAGTGCCGAGGAGTTCAAGCCAAGGGAAATTCTCCGCCAGGTGATCCGCGCATCGCTCGACACTGCGGAGGAAGAACTCCCCGTCGGCGGAGTGTTCCCCTCGGACGACTTCGCCCGGACCCTGGACGGGAAGCGGCAAGCCGTGCCGGTGGAAACGCGAACCGCCGTACGACGGCACAACAAGGTCAGTCCTCAGGCGGAGTTGAGCCTCCGTGCGTTCTACGCGGAGAACCCACCGGCTGTCGATGCCGACGTGCAGAAGATCGCGCACTACCTGGGTGTGCGCCTGAGCGCGCTCGAGGAAGAAGCCGATGAAGTCGGCGGCGAAACCGAGGCTGGGGAGGTGCGCCCCGACGACAAGAACGATCGTGCGGCGGCGCCACCCGAAACGACCAACGTCGATGAGTTCGAGAAGTGGGCTGCCGGTGGCTTCCTGTCGACTGAAACCGCGCACAAGATTCGCACTTGGATCTGCGAAACGACGGTTGCCTACCTGCAAGAAGGCCCGTACGGGCTGCCCATCGGTCGAATGCCGAAGGGATCGGGCAAGACCACGTGGCGCGTCGGTTCGTACGAGATGCGGTACACCGACATCGATATCGACAAGGCCGCAGGCGCTGGAGCGCTGAAGTCAGAGAACCCGTTCCGCATCGAGGTCAACGACGAGAACGCGCTGATGCTGCGAGGTGTGCTGGAAGCCTCGAAGGGCGCACCCCTGGACGCGGTCGACGGCGGCACCTGGTTCTTCTCGTTGCAGGCGAGGATTGCCCGGTACGCCGACAGCATCGCGCGCCTGGCGCGGTCAAAGAGCGCGGCCGAGTTGTCGACCGCGGTCCGCGCCCTCACTGTCCTCCGCAACGCCGCGCCCACCCCCGGTACAACGGTCGGGCAAGCCCTGCCTGCCATGCTCGCCCAACCCGTCTGCACGAACGCGGCTGCGCAGTCCTTCCTCAGGGAAACCAGGAGTGCCCGGGATCGTGCGCTGACCGTGCTCCGGAACCACGCCACGACCGCCAAGGGCGGCGGAAAGCCCTCCCTGGTGGATGTAGGTCTCGTCTACCCGGAGATCCAGGCGTGTTTGAAGGTCCGGTCGTTCGACAGTCGGGAGATCGGTGACGACGGGGAGATGCTGCAGAACCTGCAGGTAAAACTCGAGAGGGCGACCAAGCGGGCGTGGACTGAACTGCGCGAGACGATCGCAGCACTGGAGCGCCTCATCGACCCGGGTGAGGACTTGGCCGCGACCATGAGGATGGTTCAGCGGCTCGTCGATCAGAGCCACGACAGCGGAAAGCTGCCGAGCCGGAACACCCAGGCTGTCTACAACGCCGCCGCGGAGAAGGTCAAACCCGCGATGATGACGCTCTACCGCAAACTCGCCAAGGTGGTGGCTTCTCCTGGAACGGAAGATCTGTGGGAAGTGCGCGACGACCCGATGCCCAAGTTGCAGGCCCTCCACCACTACGCCGACGTGACGAACAAAGTGCTCTTCGGGCTTGAAGCCTCCCTCACCGAATCCGGTGCCGGCGGTGCGGCTGTCGACACCGAGGAGCTGATCGGATCGTTGAGAGGGCTCGCCGACGCGATGGACGCCGTGACCGGGTTGGAGAAGCGATGACGACGAAACCGCTCCTCACGCGGGCCGAAGCGCTATTGAACCGGTTGGTGCAGGTGCGTGAGCAGGAGCAGGACATCGAGTTGCGCGCCACCGTCGAACGCGTGCAGAGCAGAGCCCGTAAGGCCTGGGACGTCCTTGCCGAGGTTGCGCAGGCCGCCCCCGCCCTCAAGGAACGTGGAGTTCGGCTACCCGTCGTGCCGAACCCGCCCTCGATCGAGGTTGCCAAGGCCAAGAGCACCTTGCGGAAGACCGCCGAATCCATCGTGGGGACTGACCTGAGCACAACCGTCGAACGCATCAAGGTGCAGTCGGTGAACCAGGCGCTCGAAGCCGGAGAGAAGATCGCCAGGACAGTCGTGATCGATCTCAACGGAGCTGTCGACGCGAGGCGGGTCGAGTTGTTGCCGCGGGGGATCGACCGGCCTGTCGTGTCCTACCCCGGCGTCGAAGACTCGCTCGTGGTCGGCCTCCGGAACGTTCAGCGGAGTTTGCGCTTCAAGGTGGAAAGTCTCCGCGTTCGAGATCTCGTGCCGCACCTGGACGGCGTCCTGCGGGACGTCGAGAGGTGGGAGCGGGAACGTCCCCGGCTGGACGCGGCGCTGGCGGATCATCACCCGGAGGTGAAGGAGTTCCTCCGCAGGGCTGCTACCGACGAAGGCGCACCCTGGCACCTCATCACACCGCAGGTCCAGCAGTGGCTCGCAGACTCGGCGCACACCGCGTTGCTCAAGGTGGTGCTGCGAGCGTGAGCACCACCCCACGCCCAGCCCTCTTGAGAGCACTCGATCTGATCGAGGAGGTCGAGGCCCGCAACCTGGCATGGGGCCTCCTCGACGAGTCCTGGAGCAGGGAAGACGTTCTCACCTTGCTGGCCGATCGCTGGGAGGAGGGGAACCCCGAGACGTGCCTCCGCGACCTCGTCGAGGCCAACCTGCTGGTCGAGCTGCCTGCGGAGTGGCCGAACCGATACCGGAGCAGGATGTCCGAGGCGGTCCGGTTGTTCAGTCGGCTGCGCCAACTCTTCCCAGGCAGACCGTGGCAATCCGGCAGTCGGTTGGTCTCGGACGTGAGGTTCCTGCGTCGTCCGCGAACTTTCTCGGTGCGTGACATCGACGTCGAGGAGTGCGTCGACCGGCTCACCGGTCTGGGAGTGCCGGATTCGGTGCTGGTGGAGATTCGCCGCCTCCTGAACGGGAGGAAGCTGTCACGGTTCCAGTTGGATGCCACTGCCGCCGTCACGTCGGCGACGCAGTCCGGCGAAGATCGCGGCGTCGTGGTCGGCGCGGGCACCGGTAGCGGCAAGACCTTGGCGTTCTACCTGCCCGCGCTCGCTCAGATGGCGGCCGCGGGGAGTGACGGCTCGACGGCGGTCGCCATCTACCCGCGGAACGAACTCCTGAAAGACCAGTTCGCCACCGCGTTGTCGGAGATCCGAGGCCTGCGACGCGCGGGTGGGAGAGCCCTCACCATCGGTGCCTACTTCGGTCCCACGCCCTTCGGTACTTACACCGAACTCGACAAGCGCAACGGTTGGTTCCGGCGGGACGGCCGGTTGATCTGCCCGTTCCTGACGTGCCCCGCACCCGATCCCGACCACAACGCTGCCACCTGCGGCGGTCCCCTGGCTTGGGTGAAACCCAAGACAGCTCCCAACGACGTCCAGTGGGGGCACCTGCTCTGCCTGCGTTGCGGGGACAAGGTCAAGTCGGACGAGTTGCTGCTGACCAGGAAGGCGATGCAGAATCAGCAGCCCGACATCCTCTTCACCACAACGGAAATGCTGAACCAGCAGCTGAGCGACGGGTGGTCCAGGCACGTCTTCGGAGTTGGAGCGAGGGCTAGCCGCCGACCGAACCTCGTCCTGCTGGACGAGGTGCACACCTACGCGGGCACCAGCGGGGCTCAGGTCGCTTTTCTGCTCCGTCGGTGGCGCAAGCTGCTGGAAAGGCCGGTCACCTGGGTGGGGCTGAGCGCCACCCTCGCGAACGCGGCGACGTTCTTCGCCGACCTCTGTGGCGTCCCCGTCGACGCCGTGGCGGACATCCGTCCAGACCCCGGAGATCTCAAGCCCCAGGGCAGTGAGTACCAACTTCTCCTGCGCGGGGACCCCGCCTCGCAGTCCGCCCTGCTGTCGACCACCATCCAGAGCCTCATGCTGCTCAGGAGAGTTCTCGAGGAGAAGGACGCAGAGCTGGACAATCCGTACGGTACGCGGGTTTTCGCCTTCCTCGAGAACCTCGATCTGGTCAACCGGCTCTACCGACAATTGCTCGACGCCGAAGGACGCAACCCGCTGGGGGACCGTGACGCCCGCAGCACGGTACTGGCCGCACTGCGCACCAGGCAGCACGCGGAGCACAGTCAACTCGTCGAGGACTTCAAGGAGTGGGAGCGCGACGGCCAGCACTGGTGGCTGGCGGAGAAACTCGGGTTCGGCGATCGTTCGTTGGAGATTTCACGCACCTCGTCGCAGGACATCGGCGTTGACTCGGAAGCCGACATCGTGGTGGCGACCTCCGCGCTCGAAGTCGGGTACGACGATCCCCGCGTGGGTGCGGTTCTCCAGCACAAGGCGCCCCGGGACATCGCCCAGTTCCTCCAGCGGCGGGGGCGGGCAGGCCGGTTGCAGGTCCAGCGGCCGTGGACGGTCGTGGTGCTGTCCGATTACGGCCGCGATCGCCTCGCTTACCAGTCCTACGAGTCGATCCTCGACCCCTCCGTTCCCGCGAAGAGTTTGCCCATGGGCAATCAGGCCGTCCGGAAGATGCAGGCCGCGATGTGCCTTGTCGACTGGATTGCCGTTCGGCTCGGCGTGGACGGCAGGCAACGCTGGTCGCCGCGCAGGGTGCTGTCCAAGCCGGACGAGGACGGCAAGGACAAGGATTACGTCGAGGCGTGCCTCGGCCTCTTGGAGGAGGTGCTGGACGGGAAGCAAGCTCAGCAGGACCTGGTGGACTTCGTGCGGGTGAGCCTCGGGCTCGACACGGAGGAGACCTGGAGCGTCTGTTGGGAACACCCTCGTTCGCTCCTGCTGGAGGTCGTGCCGACGGCGCATCGGCGTCTGAGCAGTCAGTGGGCGACCGTGCAGAGGCACAAGGTGAAGCCGAACACGGACGTCGTGACCCGGCAGCCGCTACCCGAGTACATCCCGTCTACCCTCTTCGCTGATCTCGAACTGCCGGAGGTCGAGGTCGTCCCGCCGGTCGACTACGACCCGGCGGCCGACACGTCGCTCCCGGTGGGGATGGGGCTCAGTGAGTTGACCCCCGGCAAGGTCACGCTCCGGTGGGCGGTCCGCAAGGTGCGCGGCCTGTGGATCGAGGTCCCGGAGTCGGGTGTGGTCGACCTGGACCAGAGACTGGCTCCGGAGGGCGAGGTGGTGGCCCAGGTGTCGACGCCGAACGGTTTGGTGCCGATCGTGCGCCCCCTGCGCATCCACCCCGAGATCCCCCGTTCTGGGGTGATGCCCACGTCGAACGGCAGGCTCCGCTGGAGGTTCCTCGTTGACCGCGACGTCGAGGGCACGGTCATGTCCCGCCCGCGGAACGGCCCCTTGGGAGAGTTGATTCCCAAGGTGGAGGCGCACCTCAACGTCGATCGGGGCCCATTGCGGACGTGGCGGTACGCGCTCGAAGGTGTTGCGGAAGTGGTGACCCGTACCGGCAGAGATCGTCGCGAGTACACGTTTACCAGTAACGGAGCACCTGCGGCTGTCGGCTTCGCGAGCGCAGTCGACGCGCTCGTGGTCACGGTCGCCGTGCCCAAGACCGTCACCGACTTCCGGCTCCACAGCGACGAGGCGAGGCTCCGGCAGTTGCGGACGGATCGGTTCGTCGCCCTGGCCAAGCAAAGGCTTGAGGCACATGGGCTCGGTCCGTTCGCGGCCACGTGGGTCACGGACGTCGTCGTGTCCGTCGCCGCCGCCGCGGTGCTCCACGGGCCTGGGCTGGGTGGCTTGGTCGGGATGGCGCCACAGCAGTGGCGCACCATGGCCGCGGAGGTGGTAGACGGTGTCCTGGTCGCCACCACCCACACCGAGCTCGACGACACGCCGCTGAGGGACACAGTGCTGGAAGCACTCGAGGACAACGCTGTGGTGCAGGCGCTGGAGGAGGTCATCCCGGTCCTCGGTGAAGACCCCGACGAGACCTGGCTGCCGTGGCTGCGTGCCCGGTTCCTGCAGACCGTCGCTGCGGCTTGGCAGTCCGCAGCGCAGCAGATCTGCCTGGACTTCAACGTCGACACCGATGCACTGGTCGACGTCCTGGACGAGGGCGGCTCCCATGCCCATGTCGTGGTGTCGGACGCTGTTCCCGGCGGCGGCGGCCTTGTCGAGTCGCTCGCCCGGCGCATCGCCGACGACCCACGTCGGTTCGACGCCCTGGTCGCAGCTGCGTCCGAGCCTTCCGACACCGAGGAGGTCGACCCCTCGTTGCGGCGGGCGCTGGACCTCATGGCCGATGACTCCGGGATCGCCGAGGCGGTTGCCGAGTTCAGGACGGAGGTTTCCGACCGTCTCACGAGCTGGCAGTCGCTCGTCTCCCGATTCGCGGAGGAAGGTGTACCGCGCACCCACGTCAACCTCTCCGCCTTGTCCACGCGCATCTTCCGACCGGGCTCCAGCAACGAGAGTGACGACCTGCTGCGCCTGCTCCTGGAGAGGTGGGACGAGTTCGACGTCCTGGCGGGGTTCGCCGTCGACCACCGAGCAGTATGCGCCTTCCTCGCGGCCGATGAGGAGGTGCTCGACCGGTTGAAGCGCATCGCGAACTCGACCGATGACAGGGACTGGTCGACCAGGGCTCAGTCGGTGTTGCTCAGCCTGTTGTGGACGCGGGCATGTGCTCGGCGTCCGGAGACCTTGCGCGCGAGCAACCGCTTCCTGTCCGATCCGCCGGCCACGGAGAGGACGTTGCTCCGCGACGCCCTTCCTGAACGGCCACGAGGCGTCGATGTCGACGTAGATGAGTGGCGGAGTGCCCTCGTGGTCGCGTTGCGCACCTGGGGTGCCGCACGTGTCTTCAGTGAATCGGGTGACATGCCCGCACTGGTGCGTGCACTGCGAGGTCTTGTCGTGGACCCGCTGGAGATCGACTGGCTGCACGCGTACCCACACTTCGACGGAGTCGTCCGGGAGAATGGTCGGTACTCGGTGTCCGTGACCCTGCAAGAGGCGCCCCAATGATGACCAGGTTGATCCACAGAAGGGCTGCGTCGCCGAGCCGCGACATCGCCGAGTGCCTGGAAGGTCTGCTCCTGACGGAATTGCTCAACCCGGGAGCCCGCCTGCTCGTCGTGTCCCCGTGGATGTCGGATTTCCCCGCGCTGGACAACCGGGGAGGTGGGTTCACAGCGCTAGACCCCTCCTGGACAGCGACCTTCGTGCCGTTCTCGTCTGTGCTCCGGGCACTGCTCATGCGGGGCGTCGCGGTCCGGATCGCCTGTGGTCCCGGTGAACGGGAGAACGAACTCATCGACCGGATCGAACAGGGAGCGGCACTGGACGGGACGACTGCCCACTTCGAGTCGCGACGTCTCCCGCGCGATCGCAACCTCTTCAGCCATGAGAAGGCTCTGGTCGCGGATTCCTGGGCGATCTACGGTTCGATGAACCTGACCTACAGCGGGGTGTCGATGAACGGGGAGTTGATCACCGTCACCACCGATGGTGCCACCATCGCGACCGTGACCACCGAACTGCTCGGTCTGTTCGCATGAGCGGTGTCGATCGCGCCACGGCGTGGAACACCTTCGTGGCGGCGTTCTTCTCGGGGAAGAACCAGTTCACCGCGACCAGCAACGAAGTCGTGGAGTGGATGGTCACCAATGCGGAGAAGGCGTGGTTGACGGAGCCCCCTTCACCGTTCTTCCTCCCGATGAAGGTCGCGGGGTGGACCTACTGGTACGCGATCTGCCCGGACCGCGATCAGCGCCTGTGGGTGCGCGATCTGATCCGGGCCCATGTCGGTTCCTGGATCGTCTTTGACGGGTGGGTGGTGCCGGACGACTCCAACCAAGCCATGGACGCCGAAGTGCGGAGCTTGGTGGGCCCTGAGGGCTGTTCGTTCCGCTTCCTCATCCCCGAGCACCCGAACGCCGGGACCAAGGTCAAGGAAAGCCTGGAGCGCCTCACCCGGATGCTCGCGGCACGTCCTCACCGCAAGGTCCGTTTGACACCGCCCCTGGGCACGTTGATCGGCGACTTCTGGGACGCTTGTGCATCAGGGGCACAGGTCCGGGCCGAGGAGTTGCTCGCCCAACTGGAGCGGGATCACCGGCTCTCGAAAACGAACAGGCTGTTCCTGCGGCTCCAGTACCTCGCTGTTTTCGAGCAGTGGGACAGCTTGGAGAGCCTGGAGCAGTTGCCCGACCTGCTTCGGCTCGACCGACCCGTACTGGCCTCCGACGCCTTGGCGCGCCTTGCCTTGGCGCGCCTTCCCGAACAGGCGGATCTGGAGCAGTTCGGGCATGCCATGGCGAAGTTCGGCTGTCTGGTCCCCTCTGTCACGGCGATCAGGTCACCGGCGGGTGCCCGGTATTACGCCTACTGGTCGTTGGCTTCGGGCGAGCCGGTCGCCGATGTCGTGTCACGCCTGCTGGAAGCGGGTTGGCTGGATCACGCGCGAGGGCACCAGGGACTCGCTTCGCTGCTCTCCGCACGGGTCGATCCCGATCCGCTGGTCGCCGTCGAAACCGATCCGGAGAACTTGCGGAACGCCGTCGTCGAGAAGCGGTTCGACGCGGCCATCGACATGATCGCCACGGCGGCGCCTACCGTGGCCCTGCTTCCCGTGCTCGCCGACCTGTTGGTCGAAACCTTTCACCCCCGGGTGATCGACCTGTACCAGCAGTGGCGGAGCGCGTTGGACGCGGCGAAGCCCGACAGCGTGCTGTCCCGCCGGTTGGTCGGCGAGACGCGGGAGCTTGGTCTCGTCACCGTGGACTTCGGCCAGGCCATCGAGCAAGCCTTCACCGCGGTGACGGCGGTCGAACGGGCGCGAGCGTTGGAGGACTTGAGTGCCCAGGCCGTACCGCGATTGATGCGCGTCGGCGCACTCGCCGACGTCATGGAGGCCGTGCGACCGCTGAGCCAGGAGCTCGGGGCGAGCATGCTCCCCGAACTCGTCGACCTGTTGTTGAACTTGGAGCGGGACCTGTTCGGTGCGGCAGGTGACGTTCCCGGTATCCAGGACCTCCGGCTGCTCGTGGTCGAGGTGTGGGCTCTGGGGGACCAATCCGGCGACCGGCGGAGGGCGAACCGCCTCCTCGACGTCGTGGGTCGCGCGCTCGACCTCGGAGTGTGGCCGAAAATCTACGACGAACTCGTCGACAACCTGCACGCGGGGTGGAAACCGTTCTTCACCGACGCAGACGTGGCGTTCGGCTTGGAAGCCATCGAGGTGCTCGCCGCTCATCGCCCTGACAGCGGCGTGGCGTTGGATTCCTTCGCGAGGCAGCTCCTGAGCCGGATCGGCGCGCACAACGCCCACCGGTTCGATGCGGCCCTGCTCGACACGGCATTGGTGCTGGCGACCGAATTCGGCCTCGACCTGAGCGGGGTCCTACGGCGAGAGCCCGGTGAAGAGCGTGATGGGGCCGAACGCATCCGGCTGCCCGATGGCGTTTTCATCGCCATCTACTCACTGATGGAATCCGCAGCGCGCCGCGCCGCTGAGATCATGAGGCGTCGTCACCCTGGCATCCGCGTGGAGACGCTGGTGGCCAAGGTCGCGACCGACGCACTGCGGTCCGCGGCTCAAACCGCCGACGTCCTGGTGGTCGCCGATAAGGCAGCCGCGCATGCGGCGACGGACGCCCTCAAGGTCGCCCGCGGAGACAAAACCATTCACTACGCCAATGGCAAGGGGACCGCCTCTCTCGTACGTGCTGTCGTCCACGGCCTGGAAATGGAATTCGGCAGGTGATCCGTTCCTTCGAGCGATCTTGATGGAGAGCAGGTCTTCGACGCCGATCAGCGTTCTTGTCCGGTCGTACCGATAGCCCCGGCGCTGGACAAGGTGCTCCCGGTCCGCGCGGCGCATCGACACAGATGATGCTTCCAGCACGTCCCGGTGGAGCACGACCTGCAACAGTTCTTCAAATGGCAGATGCCGGACGAAGAGGACATCAACCGTTCGCCGATGTGACGGGTGAGGCAACCTCAGGTCCAGAAGAGGTTCATCCCCTTATCCGTGACTACGCTCTGGAGCGCGACCTGAACTGGCGTTGTGCAATTGCGCTCCACCGCCGGGGCTGCGCTTCGTCGGGGCCGTTCTCCGCGTGCCCACCGCGCGTGGTGGCGTCTGAAGCCGTGGGCGTCGCTTTGGGAGAGGAACACGGATGCCCGGTTGCCTGCCGCAGGAGTGGTGGTCGGGGTGTGGGAGCACGAGGGTCAGAAGAGAGAGTTCAAATGGGACCGCCGGCCACGCTGCACGTTCGTGTCACCTGGCCGAGGGATTATGTGGTTGGTCGTTCGCGGGCATTGTGGTGACGGTGAAGGTGCGACGACTCGAAGTGCTGTTGCCGGCTCGTGTGAATTCCCGCGAGTACGCCATAGCCTGTGCGGTGTGGAGTGCGCTCGATCCGGCCCGGCCCGTGAGGGACAGCTTGCGGCAGCGCGATGAAGGGGCCAGTGACGTGGAGGTGAGCGGAGCGTTCGACCAGGATGTGCGATCGCCGACTTGCGCGGATCCTGCTTGAGCGGCCACTGAGTGGGTGTTGCGGAGACCGGTCCGGCGCGTAGGTAGCGAAGCGCGACAGCGGCCAATCCAGCAGCACGACCCTGGCTTGACTCCCCTGCTGGTCAGTGGGCATTCAGATGTGCATGCGGCGCTTGGTTGGACGTCAACGGGTCAGGTGTAACTACGTCGCGGTTGGTGTCGGAGCGAGTGGGATCGTGGCGGTGAGGCGGGCGCCGGTGGGGTGATCGTTGGCGTGGAGGGTGCCTGCGTGGGTGGTGGCGATGCGGCGGGCGATCGGGAGGCGAGGCCTGTGCCGCCGATGTCACGGGTGCGTGCGTGGTCGAGGCGGGTGAAGCGGTCGAGGATTCGGGTGCGGTCGGGGGGTGGGACGCCGGGGCCGTCGTCGATCACGTCCAGCAGTGCTCTGTCGTCGGTGGTGGTGAGGCGGACGGTGATGGTGGTGGTGGCGTGGCGTTCGGCGTTGTCGAGGAGGTTGCCCAGGAGGCGGTCGAGTAGGGGGAGGCGTGCCGCGCACGAGGGTCGGTTGGTGGGGGAGGTCGGTGGTCAGGGTGTGGCGGCTGCGACGGCGGGCGGTGTGGTCGGTGACGAGGCTGGTGAGGTCGACCGTGGTGGTGCGGGCGGTCGTGACGGGGTGTGGTCGAGGCGGGCGAGCAGGAGCAGGTCGGTGGCCAGGTGTTGCAGGCGTTCGGTGTCGGCCAGGGCGGCGTCGACGACCGCGGGCCAGTCGGCCAGGGCGGGGTGGGTGGTGGCGATCTCCAGTTCGGCGCGCAGCGCGGCGATCGGGCTGCGCAGCTCGTGGGAGGCGTCGGCCACGAACCACCGGTTCTCCTCGACCGCGGCCTCCAACCGGCCCAGGGTGGCGTTGACCGTCGTCGCGAGGCGTGCGATCTCGTTGCGGGCCCGCGGCACGGGCACGCGTCCGGTCAGGTCGTGCTTGGTGATATCGGCCATCCGCCGCCGGATCGCTTCCACCGGCCGCAGCACCCGCCCGGTCGCCGTCCACGCGACCACGGCGAACAACCCGATCAGCGACAACGCACCACCGGCCAGCGCCAGGACCTGACGGCTCAGCGTGCCCCGGATGATGGTGATGGTGCGCCGGTCGAACGGTGTGTCGATCTTCCGGCGCAGCGCGCTGACCTAGACCTCGACCAGGTTCGGGTCGGGGTCGCGGGCCTCGTCCCACACCCCGGCGATGATCTCGGTCTTGGTGATCACCTGGTCACGGCGGCGCAGGAGGAACTCCAGCACCGCGGACTCCTTGGCGGTCAGGTTGATCGGTGTGCGGCCACCTGCAGGTGCGCCCCGACCGGGTCCAGCTCCAGGTCTCCGGCACGGAGCACGACCGGTCGCGGGGTGGCGCCTCGACGTGCCAGTGCCCGCAGGCGGGCGACCAGGACCGGATAGGAGAACGGTTTGGGTCAGGTAGTCGTCCGCGCCCGACAGCCCGTCCAGACCGTCGTATTCCACGTCGGCGGTGAAATTCTCCGCCGCGAGCCCGCGGACGAGTAGTCCGGCCGACCGACGATCGTCCTCCACCACCGGCGTCGTCAGGGTTTGTCAGGCAATCGGTGGTACGAGTGGTATTCGTCGACTATTGGCGTCTTCAGCAGCTCTGGTAGAAGAATTCGGCGGTTTTGTGGTCCGGTGAGAGGAACAGGTAGCCGACGCCGCTGTCGCCGAAGTTGACTTCGAAGGGCAGTTGGTAGGAGTCGAACTGCGCGACCAGTTGCCAGCCGTCGCCGGGGAGGTCGTCGCCCTGCAACCAGACCGGCACGACGTCGGGGCCGCCGAGTTGGTTCATCCGGATGCTGCCCGCGGCGTCTTTCCGGCGCTCGCTCAGCACTTCCTCCAGTCGTTCCTCCCGGTCGTCCGGGTCCTCGTCCTCGACCGGCTCCAGGTTCTGCTCGACGTGGGAGAAGTCGATCTCTTCCTCGACACGGAGCAGGTGGACCTGGCCCAGCTCGGTCGGGCCGGTGGCCGACGCACGGGTCTCGAACGACTCGGTGACCTGCCCGCCCGGCTGGACGACGGTGGCGTGCTCTCCCGAGAACCCGATCGCGAACAGGTACACCATCCGGTCCCCGTCCGCCGCCGGCACGCGGAACTGGCCCATGAACGGGGCGAGGTCGTCCTCGTACGGGTCGACGGGCCACTGTGGCTCCTCCAGCCAGTGCGGCAGGCCGCCCAGCCTGGTGCCGTCCGTGACGGCTGCCTCGGCGTCACCCGCCGGGTGGTAGGACGTGAAGCGGTACCGCATGTGGATCCCCCGTGGTGCACCGATCTGCATTGCCACCGCACAAGTTATCGCCCGGCGACGAGTCACCACTTCGGCACCTATCGGGGGACGGATCGCGGACGTAGGGTCCGGCGCGCCGGGGGTACCGCCGTGATCGGATGCGTCGACTACGTCAACAACGGGTTCGCAGACTCGCGGTGCTGGGTGCGGTGACGCTGGCGCTCAGCGCCGCGGTGACCGGATCGTCCGGCGCCCACCCGGACCACGGTGGTGGTGGTCGGGAGGACTTCCCCGGCGAGGGGATCGCGGACGGTCTGTACACACTACGTGCTCGCCGGCGACCGCGACTTCGGCCTCTACGTCTTCCACTACGACGGCTGACCAGGCGATCCGTCGGGACCGGCGCCGGCCGGTCCCGACGGATCGCGATCGTCAAGCGGGCTGACGCCGGTCGTAGTCCTGCTGGCGTTGTCGGATCTCGTCGGCGTGGGCGGTCGTCCAGCCGTACAGGTGGCCGAACGGTTCGCGCAGGGATTCGCCGAGCGGGGTGAGGGAGTACTCGACGCCGACCGGTGAGGTCGGCAGCACGCGCCGTTCGACCATCCCGTTGCGCTCCAGGCGGCGCAGGGTCTGGGTCAGGACCCGCTGGGTCACGCCTTCGAGGCGGCGTTTGACGTCGTTGAACCGGCGGGGCCGGTCGAGGACGGCCAGCGCCATCATCGACCACTTGTCCGCGATCTGGTCCAGGATCGGGCGGCTGGGGCAGTCCGCCCGATAGACGATCCCCGTGTCCGCGCCGGTGTCGCCGGTGGTCATGTCGGTATCCTCCATGATCCTTGGGATGCCTCAAGTGCGTTCTTGACGCCGGTCGCCCGTCGCCGCAGCCTAGGTATACATCAGGAACCTAGACGCCTGACAGGAACCGATCGGAGATCCTTCGTGCACCACGACGCCTACGCGACCCTGCGAGTGAGCCGTGAGGCCGGCATCGCCCGCGTCACCATCGACAACCCGCCCGTCAACGTCCTGGACGTCGCCCTCATGACCGACCTGCGGCGGCTGTTGACCGGGCTGCGGGACGACGATTCGGTCCGGGTGATCGTGTTCGACAGCGCCGACCCGGACTTCTTCATCGCCCACGTCGACATGTCCCTGGTCGACGCGCCGGACGCCTTCGACGACCTCGCGGCCGACACGCCCGACGGCGTCAACGTCTTCCAGGCACTCGGGGAGCTGCTCCGGCGCCAGCCCCAGGTGACGATCGTCAAGCTCGCCGGCCTGGCCCGCGGCGGCGGGGCGGAGTTCGTCACGGCGGCGGACATGGCGTTCGCGGCGATCGGTCGCGCCGGGATCGGCCAGGTCGAGGCTCTCATGGGGATCGTGCCGGGCGGGGGAGGCACCCAGTACCTCGCCGGCCGGATCGGCCGCAACCGCGCTTTGGAGGTGGTGCTCGGCGCCGCGCTGCACGACGCGCGGACCGCCGAGCGCTACGGCTGGGTGAACCGGGCCGTGCCCGCCGACGAGCTGGACGACTTCGTGGACCGCCTCGCCCGCGACATCGCCGCCCTGCCCGAGGGCGTGGTCGGCGCGACGAAGCGCGCCATCGTCCCCGACGACCTGGCCGAGGGCTACCTGCGGGAGCACGACGCGTGGGCGGGCCAGGTCGTCCTGCCCGCCGCCGAACGGCTGATCCGCGGCGGCCTGGCCCGCGGCGCCCAGACCCGTGACGGCGAACGCGACCTTGAGGGCCTGCTCCGCGGGCTGGCCGGCTGATCAGCGTGCCGCGCGGATAGGGCCGAACGTGTGCACTTCACCGATTCCGACGACACCGCGCGGCGTCGAATGATTCACTCGCCCCGTTCAAGGGCGGAGGTGTCGAACGAGCGTGCGCAAGGAGTTACGCGCCTATCTCCGGCGCTCCGAGGGCAAGCTGGCCATGATCGCCGCGCTGACGTCCGTCTCGGCGCTGCTGCTCGGCCTGATCGGCCTGGTGGTGCTCCAGGGCAGGCAGAACCTGCTGGACGACGCCGTGGAACGGCGTGGCGTGCTCACGTCCGCGGCCCTCGACATCTACCGCGCGTTCGCGGACGCCGACGCCACCTCGCTCGACGCGGTGCTGGTGAACCAGCAGCGCTCGCCGCAGTTGCAGCAGGAGTTCCGGGAGAACGTCTTCGACGCGCTCGACGCGTTGCGGACGGCGGCGGAGCGGGACGGTGGCGGGAGCGCGGCCGAACGCGTCCAGCGCCTCACCGACCTGGTGCCGCAGTACGTGCAGCTCGTGGAGACCGGCTGGAGCGCCGCCCGCGAGGGCCACCCGGTCGCCACCTCCTACCTGAGCCAGGCGAGCTTCCTGGCGCGCGACAAGATCCTCGAAGACGCCGCGGCACTGCACCGGGAGCAGATCACCGAGCTCACCGAGGCCCAGAGCGACGCCTCCAGCCAGTCCTGGACCATCTGGCTGCTGGGTCTCGTCGTGCTGGGCGTCCTCCACTGGTCGAACAGGTTCCTCTTCCGGCACACCAAACGCCGCTACAACACCGGCCTCATCGTCGCGGCGGTGCTGACCGGCGCCGCGCTCGTGGTCACCGCGGTCCCGCTGCTGATCTCCAGCGGTCACGCCGACGACAGCATCCGGAACCGGGAGCAGGTGGTCGCACCGCTCGCGGAGGCGCGCAACGTCGGCCGGTCCGCCGACGGCAACGAGGCCCGCCTGCTGATCTACCCGTCGGTCGGCGACAAGGAGGCGTTGAAGAACGACCTCGCCAGGATCGCCGAACTCATCACGGAGGCGCAGGAGACCGCCACCGACCGCGAGCACATCGACCAGGCGGCCGACGCGACGCGGAAGTGGACCGACGCCGACGCCGCGCTGATCGCCACCGACGCGAAGCTCACCTACCCGGACACCGTCGCGCTCGTGACGCCGCCCGAGCAGGGCAGGTCGACGGCGGAGCTGGTGGACGAGCACCTCACCGCGGCGATCTCCGCCTACACCACCGCGTCCGCCGCCTCCACCGCGAAGGCACGCGCGTGGATCAGCGGACTGGACGTCGTCTTCGCCCTGCTGATGGCGGGTGCGGCCATCGCGGCACTGGCCGGACTCAGGCCCCGGATCGCGGAGTACTACCGATGAAACGTCTGCTGCTGGTCCTCCTGCTGCTCACGGGCTGCGCGGTGCAGCCCGCCCAGCCGGTCGAGCGCACCGCCGAACCCGTGCTGCCCAACGGGTACCGCGATCCCGGGCAGCCGGCCTCACTGCCGCCGGAGTGCACGACGCAGGACGGCAGGGCGAAGTACGACCCGAGGCGCACCCTCAACTCCGCGGGCGGCCAAGGCGACGGCACGAGCGTGCTCGACGGCGCCACGCTCGCGGAGATCCGCGAGAACGGACTCGACGTCGGCGTCAGCCAGACCACGCCCCTGCTCAGCCGCCGCGACCAGGTGACGGGCGCGATGCAGGGCTTCGAGATCGAGCTGATCAACGAGATCGCGGCCGAGCTGTTCGGCCGTCCGATCCAGCCGAACGACCCGATGCTGCGCCTGGTCACCATGCCCACCGGCAGCAGGCTGCTCGCGCTCGACACCGAGAAGAACAACGCCACCAAGGACGCCGACCAGACGTTGCGCGAGGTCCCGGTCGTGGACATGGTCGTCGCCGACGTGACGATGACCTGCGACCGCGTCTTCAACCACGACATCATCTACTCGACGCCCTACCTCGCCACGAACGCGGGCCTGCTGACCCGCAAGGGCACCGAGGCGCGCGACTCGCTGGCCAAGCTGCGCGACCGGAAGGTGTGCGCCGCGTCGGCCACCACGAGCATCGTCGACCTGCTCGAGTCGCAGAAGACCACCGGCATCAAGCCGGTGTCCACGCCCGACTCCAGCGAGTGCCTGATGCTGCTGCAACGCGGCCTCGTGGACGCGGTCTACACCGACTTCCCGATCCTGCAGGGCCTGCAGATGCAGGACCCCGGCACCCAGCTGACCGACCTGCCCGGCCAGGGCGGCGGCACGGCGGGGGTCGCGATCAGCAACAAGCACAAGGACCTGGTCCGGTTCGTCAACGGCGTGATCGCCCGGATGCGCGCGGACGGCTCGCTGCAGGCCTCGCACGACAAGTGGTTCCGCGACAACGTGCGGGCGGCAGGGGTCCAGGAGGGGCCGGTGCTCCCGCTGCCGCCCATCACCTACGTCGACTAGTCGCCTTCCTCGACGACCTCTTCCTCCAGCGGTCCGTTGTCGCGACGCCACCGCAGCTTCACCTCGAACTGACCTTGCACGCCGGTGCGCGCGATCACCGCGCCGGCCTCGGCGTCGAGCTTCAACCCGAACTTCAGCTCCACCTCGTCCGGCGCGCGCGTCATCGACGTGAACTGTGCCAGCGCCGACGCGGCCGCGTCCCGCACTCCAGCGACCGCCTGCTCGAACGTGTCCCGCGCCTCCTGCAGCACCCTCCCGGTCCGTCCGGCGCGCGAGACGCCGGGGACCTCGGTCACCTCGACGAGGACCGAGCCCCCGCCGGCCAGCGGGAAACGCACGAGCTCCGAATCAGTCACGAACAACCCTCATCTCATCCGGCCAGCGGTTCGCCGCAGGCGCCGCAGAACTTGTACCTGCCTTCCCACCGCTGCGCGCACTTCGGACAGGTGAGGTCCGGAAGTGCCGCTTCGAGAGGGTCGTCCACGGGAGTCTTGGCCGCAAGGGGAGGAGGCATGGCCGCGGGGCTCATGCTCGACATCACCGAGCTCATCCCCGCGTACAGCAGCTCCTCCGGCGTGAGCCCCGACCGGATCCGCACGTTCCCGTCGGCCGGGTCGCCGATCACGTCGACCAGCCGCAGCAGCCGGTTCAGCACCTTGTCGTTGCCGAGCGAACTCGCCAGCGCCACCGCACGTCCCCAGTGCCGGGCCGCCGCGTCCAGGTCGTCCGCGTCGTGCGCGTCGCAGCCCGCCGTCACGGCCTCGCCCAGCTCGGTCTGCCGCGTCACGTGCGCGATCTTCGGGTCGATCACGCTGGACAGCTTCAGGTCGTTGGTCCACTGCGCCACCACCAGGGCCGGGTCGCACACCTGCACGAACTCCGTCGAACCCGGCTTGCGCACCTCCAGGTCGACCCGCGCCACCCGCACGTCGTGGTTCAGGCTCACCCCGGCCGACGACACGCCGAGCCGCAGGAAGAACTCGCGGGTCTCGGCGCCCCACGACCCGGTCGGGAACGCGGTCTTCCGCTCGCCCAGCGGATCGCCTACCAGCGCGGCCTCGGTCGGGAACGTCTGCCGCAGGAAGTCGACCGACGAGCGGGTCGTCGTCGACACCACGAGCCGCGCCTCGGGGATGACCTTCTCCATCGCCGTCCTGGTCATCGCCTCGAAGTCGGCGACGAGGTCTTCCGGCCGCCGCACGGCGTCCGCGGTGCCGTGCAGCGCCTCGGCGATCCGCAGCAGGTCGCGCTTGTCCCAGTCCGCGCCGACACCGCGTGCGTCACAGGTGAACACCCGGGAGCACTCCGGCAGCTCGTGGTCGAGCTTCGAGTCGCCGGGGTTGTTCTGCCCGTCGGTGAGCATGATGACGTGCCGCACCGCGGTCGGGTGCCCGGACAGCAGGCTCCGCGCCAGCTCCAGCCACTCGCCCATGCTCGTGCCGCCACCGGCTTTCAGCAGCCGCACGGCGTTCTTCGCGTCCCGGCGGGTCTTCTGGGTCGCCGCGATCAGCCGCGGTCCGGCCGGGTAGACGACCCGCGCGTCGTGCGTCCCCTCGATCACCGCGAACAACGCGCCGTCGCGCAACGCGTCGATCGCCGCGCTCGTCGCCCGTTGCGCCGCCGCCATCTTGTTGCGCGGGAACGCCATCGAGCCGGAGCAGTCGATCGCGATCACCTGCGCGACCTCCGGTGCGGCTCCACCACCGACCACGCCCTGAGCGGACACGGTCAGCACCGCGTCCATCTCGTCGTCCTCCGTGGACAGGTAGCGGTTCTGGCTCACCGACAACGAAAACCCGGACTCCATGGCTCCCCCTCAGCGGCTGGTGATCGGCCGGTGGAAGTTCGCGCGGTCGACCAGCAGCGAACGGTCCGCGCGGGTGGCGGCCTGCCGGGCCAGCGCGCGGTACGACTGCTCGACGTTCAACCGCAACGGCGCGGAGTCGCGGCCCCCGGCCAGCGAGACGACGAGCGCCGCCTCCCGCACCGTGGTCTCCAGCCGCACGCGCGCCTCGCCCGAGGACGCGCCCCCGTCGAGGTAGAGGTCGCCCATCCGGTCGGTGGCGGCGGCGAGGTCCGCGTCGGTGGGCGGGAGGACACCGACGTCGGCCCGGATG
The DNA here is from genome assembly GCF_001280085.1 of Saccharothrix sp. NRRL B-16348. Taxonomy (GTDB): domain Bacteria; phylum Actinomycetota; class Actinomycetes; order Mycobacteriales; family Pseudonocardiaceae; genus Actinosynnema. Next base: position 34,104 of record NZ_LGED01000237.1, read on the forward strand.
CCGCCGCTGAGCACCCGGACGGCTGCGATGCGCGCCGCGTCGAAGTACCGCGAAGCTTGCGGCGTCTCGTCGAGCAACCCCACCGCGCCGGCCCGGTCGCCGCGCGCGAGCCGCACCCTGGCCAGCCCGAACACCGCGCTCACCACCGACCGGTCGCGCCGCCACACCGCCTCGTACAGCTCCTCGGCCCGGTCGAAGTCGCGGGCGTGCTCCGCGCAGTACGCCAGCGCGAGCTTGGGCGCGTCCTCACCCGGCAGCCACGAGTACACGTCGTCGAACGCCTGCCGCGCCGCGTCGACCTCCTCGCTCGCCAGCGCGATCAGGCCCTCGTGCCACCGCACCCGCCAGTCCTTGCCGAGCAGGCCGCGTGCCTGCGTCAGGCTCTCCCGGGCCGCGGCGACGTCCGCCGCGGCCAGCGCCGCCCGGCAGCGCACGAGCGCGGTCTCCGGCGAGGTCAGGTTGTCGCTGTCCAGCCGCGCGATCAGGCGCCGGGGGTCCTCGGTGTCGGCGGCGGCCAGCACGTCGGCGGCCGGGTCGTCCGCGGTGGCGCGCGGCACCGGCAACCCGACCGCGACCGCGTCGGCGGCCGGCCTGCCGTCGGACAGCTCGGTCTCGGCGAGCACGTCGACCGCGCGCCCGGTCCACGTGGTCAGTGCCGGCACCGCGCCGAGCCCGGCGTCCAGCAGCGTCGTCGTGTGCACGAACACCGTCGACGGCTCCGGTCGCGGCACACCGTCGCGCAACGACGCCACCTCGCGCAGCACACCGCGCAACTGGTCGGCCATCTCCGCCGCCGAGCCGTAGCGCTGGTCCGGTTCGGGGTGCTTGGCCCGTTCGTAGGCGCGGAGGAACGAGCTCAGCCCCACCGCGAGGTGCGAGCGCTCGGGCTCGTCGTGGTCGGCGGTCGCGTAGTCCAGCCTCCGCAGCATCACGCCGAGCGTGTGCAGGTCGGACTGCACGGTCAGGCCGCGCTCGGCGATCTCCCGCTCGTCCACCTGGTACGGCCGGGTGCCGACGATCTTGCTGCTCCGGTCGCCGATCCGGCGCACCGCGCCGAGGTCGATGAGCTTCACCCGGTTGCCGCGCTCGCCGTACTTGCCGGAGCGGATGATCACGTTGTCGGGCTTCAGGTCGCAGTACAGGAACCCGCGCTCGTGCAGGTAGTCGAACGCGGCCAGCAGTTGCAGCCCGGCGGCGATCACGTGCTCGGTGCGCAGCGGCTCGCCCAGCGGCACCATGCCGCGGGTCGACAGCTCGGCGACCTCTTCGAGCACGAGCCCGTCCACGTACTCCATCACGATGTACGCGCGGTCCTGGCCGGTGTGCGCGTCCGGGTGGCTGACGAAGTTGTAGATCCGCACGATGTTCGGGTGGTCCAGCAGCGTCAGCGCCTGGCGCTCCTTGGTCGAGATCTCCAGGTCGGCGACGTCGATGAGGCCCTTGAGCACCACCGGGTTGTCGTCCAGGTGCGTGTCCCTGGCCAGGTAGATCCAGCCGAGGCCGCCGCGCGCGAAGCAGCCGACCACGTGGTACTGGTCGGCCACCAGCGCGCCCGGTTCCAGGCTGGGCAGGAACGAGAACGGCGTGCCGCAGGCCAGGCAGAACCCCGAGTCGCGCTTGGGCAGCGCGGTCCGGTCGTGGCACTGGTCGTTGGGGCACAGGCGGGTGCGCACCGGCACGCGCGGGTCGGTGATGATCCGGCTGGTCGGGTCCTTGAAGTCGAACACGGGCAACGACATCGGGTCGCCGGTGTGCGAACGGCGGCTGCTCGCCGTGGTGCTCGTCGTGGTGCTCGACGGCCGGGCCGGCCTCTGGGCGGAAGCACCGCGCACCACCGCGGGTTCGCCGCAGTCGACGCAGAACCCGGTGTCGTCGACGGCCCCACCGCACTGGGTGCACGCGGTCATCCCTGATCCCCTTTCCCCGAACGCCGCCGCACCGCCGCCTCGCAGGCCTGCACGGCCCGCAGCGCCACCGCCAGGTCGGCCGGTTCGGCCTCCAGTGCCGCGTGCGCCCTGCGGTGGTGCTTGTCGAGCTCGACGTCCTCGGCGAAACCCGCCGCGGCGGCCCTCGCCTGCGCCGTCGCCAGCCGCCCGCGCAGCACGGACAACTCGTTCCGCACGTGCCGCAGCGCCGCACGTTCGCGCTCGGTCCGCGTGACCGCCTGGTGGAACCGCGGCAGCTTCCGCTCGACGAGCTGCCAGTCCGCCGCGGCGGCGCGGCGCAACGCGCTCAGCCCGATCCGCAGCTTGGTGGCCGCGGTGTCCGGGTCCTCCCGCATCAGCTCGGTCACCCGCTCGACGAGCCCGTCCAGCCGCGTCACGACCGCGGCCCGGGCCAGCTCCCGCGCGGCGACCAGGTCCGCGGCGTCCTCGTCGCGGAAGCCCAGCACCAGCCGTGCCCCGCTCGCCACCATCGGCCTGCCGACGTGGTCGAGCAGCGACTTGGGTTCACGGGCCGTGTCGACGCCGTCGATCACCACCGTCATCGGCGGGGTGCCCTCCCGCACGCGTTCGGTGCTGGAGCCGCGGCTGACCAGCCCGGCCCGGTCGACGATCCGGCGCGAGACCTCCTCGGTGGTCAGGCCCTCGACGTTGATCGCGAGGTCGGGCGCGGGCGACTCGCCGACGGTGGAGAACGTGACCGCGTCCTGGAGGTGTTCCAGGTCCTCGCCCACGATGATCAGCACCGCGCCGCCGTCCTGCCTGCGGGCGAGCCAGTCCATCAGCCCCCGCACCCTGTCGTTGTAGTGGGCCGTGCGCTTCTTGAAGCGCTCGTCGATGCCGTCGTCGCCGACCACCCAGCGCGACAGCACGGGCAGGTTCTGCTCGATCGCCGCGACCGGGATCATCCACGACAGCCCGGCGCCGTCGTCGGTGTACTCGCTGACCACGATGCCCAGCACGTGCCCGTTCGCGTCGTCGGCCACCCCGGCGCCGCTGAACCCCCGCTGCACCCGGTGCCCGTTGCCGCCGTTCATCTGCTGCCACTCGGTGCCCGCCAGGCCGGAGAGCGTCATCGTCGCCCAGGCGCCGACCTCTTCCAGACCACGCGGGAAGCCCTGTGCGTGCACGGACCTGTTCCACGTCATGGCGACCTTGCGCAACGTCGCCGGGCGCACCCCCGGCTGTGGGGTCGACAGGCGCAGCAAGGCCACGTCACCGCGCTCGTGCTGCGGCTCGGCGTGCTCGACGATGTGAGCGGCGCTCACCGGAATCCCCGGCAGGCCGACCATCTCGACGGTGAGGTCTTCGGCGGCCAGCGCGACATGGGCGCACGTGAGCACGTGCTCGCTGTCCAGCAGCACGCCCGCACCCAACACACCGCGCCGCCCGCGGCACCGAAGCCGCACCCGCCACTCCTCCGCTCCGTGCGGGAACGGCCCGGCACGGCCCTCACCGGCGATCATGGCCGCACACTAGGCGCGGTTCCCCGGTGACGATCACCGTTTAGGTGCGAAAACCCCCGAACGGCGTAGGAACGCTCCCAGGCCACGAGCCGTGACGGAGCTGCGTGGGCCTGCGTGTTCGCTGACGGTCGCCGCGGTCGCCGCGGTCGGCAGGGGGCGGCAGGGGCCGGCTGTGCGGCTGCGGGAGCGGAGGTGGCCGAGCCGACGGCGCTGTGCCCCTTCTTCTTCCACGCAAGGGCGCCCGCAGCTAAATAGTTAGCGCCGGTTTTAGCTATTCGACAATGCGTTCGAAGCGTTCGACTGCTTACCCGTACGAAACATTTTCGTCGCATCTTGACCGTACGGAGATCATCCCTCACAGTTTGATGAATGCGACCCGCACCCGTGGGCACCTCAGTCCTGCGCCCGTCCTTGGGACTCGGATTGTCCACGCAGCCGTAATAGTTGTCCGTTCAGAGGGTGCGTGCTGGACCACTCGGTGCAAGCGGTCGCGTGAACGTTGTCCCTGCCGCGGTTCGCCCCCGCCTCGACGAAGAGGAGCCCGCTCATGGCCAGATCAGGCCACCCGCCCACCGCCGTCCCGCGAGCCCGCAGGCGTCGCTTGGCCGGTGCCACCGCCGTTGTCGCCGTGTTGCTCGGCGGGATGGTGGCGGCGCTCAACGCGGCACCCGCGTCGGCGGCGACCGTTGACACGAACGCCTGGTACGTGCTGGTCAACCGCAACAGCGGCAAGGCGTTGGACGTCTACAACCTCGCGACGAGCGACGGCGCCCGCATCACCCAGTGGACCCGCAACGACGGCAACCAGCAGCAGTGGCAGTTCGTCGACTCCGGCGGCGGCTACTACCGGGTGAAGTCGCGGCTGTCGGGCAAGGTCCTCGACGTGCACAACTTCTCCACCGCCGACGGCGGCGCCATCGTCCAGTGGGCCGACCTCAACGGCACCAACCAGCAGTTCCGCCTCGCCGACTCCGACAGCGGCTACGTGCGCCTGATCAACCGCAACAGCAACAAGGCGGTCGAGGTCCAGGGCGCGTCCACCGCCGACGGCGGCAACGTCGTGCAGTACAGCGACTGGGGCGGCGCCAACCAGCAGTGGCAGTTCGTGCGCGTCGGTGGCGGGAACCCCACCACCACCACGACGACGACTTCGACGCCCGGCACGTGTTCGCTGCCGTCGACCTACCGCTGGTCGTCCACGGGATCGCTGGCCAACCCGAAGTCGGGGTGGGTTTCGCTCAAGGACTTCACCCACGTCATGCACAACGGCAAGCACCTGGTCTACGCCACGACGCACGACTTCGGGTCGAGTTGGGGTTCGATGAACTTCACCTCGTTCACGAACTGGTCCGACATGGCGTCGACGCCGCAGAACGGGATGAATTCCGGCGCGGTCGCTTCCACGCTGTTCTACTTCGCCCCGAAGAACATCTGGGTGCTCGCTTACCAGTGGGGTGGGACCGCGTTCACCTACCGGACGTCGAGCGACCCCAGCAACGCGAACGGCTGGTCGTCCCCGCAGGTTCTTTCCACGGCGAGCATCACCGGTTCCGGCACTGGTCCGATCGACCAGACGGTCATCGGTGACGGCCAGAACATGTACCTGTTCTTCGCCGGCGACAACGGCAAGATCTACCGCCAGGTGATGCCGATCGGGAACTTCCCGAGCAGCTTCGGCTCGTCCTACACGACGATCATGAGCGACACCCAGGCGAACCTGTTCGAGGGCGTCGAGGTGTACAAGGTCCAGGGCCAGAACCAGTACCTGATGATCGTCGAGGCGATGGGTTCGAGGGGACGTTACTTCCGCTCGTTCACGTCCAGCAGCCTGGGCGGTTCGTGGACCCCGCAGGCCGCCACCGAGAGCAACCCGTTCGCGGGCAAGGCCAACAGCGGCGCGACCTGGACCAACGACATCAGTCACGGTGACCTGATCCGCAACAACCCCGACCAGACCAAGACGATCGACCCCTGCAACCTGCAGCTGCTCTACCAAGGCCGCAGCCCCAGCTCCGACGGCGTGGACTACGGCCTCCTGCCGTACCGACCGGGCCTGCTGACGCTGCAGCGCTGATCACGCTGATGACCTGACGCAGGTCTGCCCGACCAAGCCGGCGCCCTCACCCCTCACCGGGGGTGGGGGCGCCGGCCTGTGTGGCGTCGGAACCCGGTGGCGACGTCGACGTTCCGGGGGAATTTGTGGCACGACGTGACGCTTGCCGTTCATGTTTGTGAATCATTTTGACGCGGCGACCTGATCGATTAAAGTCCCGCCGAATTGGGGTGCGGGCGTTCAAGCAGGTGAACAAACCGGCGGTTGTTCATCATTGTGAATGTTGTTGCTTGTTGCGTAACCTTGCGCAATGCTCTGGGAGCGTTCCCAGACATGATCCGCCATCGCTCGAATCGGCGCTGTCGCGATCGGCGCCGCCTGGGCTCGCGGTCGGACAGTCCTGCTCGCAAGGAGGCGATGCATGAGTCTGCGCATGGGTAAGCACAAGAAGAGCCGTACCGCCGGTGTTGCCGCGGCCGTGTCGGTGGCGGCGCTGACCGGTGGCCTGGTGATGGCAGCGGGCACCAACGCCAACGCGGCCGTCGGGTGCCGGGTGGACTACGCGGTGACCAGCCAGTGGCAGGGTGGGTTCGGCGCCAACATCACGATCACGAACCTGGGTGACGCGCTGTCGTCCTGGACGCTGAAGTGGAGCTTCGCGGCCGGTCAGCAGGTCACGCAGCTGTGGGGTGGCGAGTTCTCCCAGTCGGGCAGCACGGTGACGGTCCGCAACGCGAGCTACAACGGCTCGCTGGCCACGGGCGCGTCGGTCACGCCCGGCTTCAACGGCTCCTGGACGGGCGCCAACCCCGCGCCGTCGTCGTTCACGCTCAACGGCGTGGCGTGCACCGGCTCGACCACCGGCACCTCGACGTCCACGAGCACGTCCACCAGCACGTCCACGAGCACCAGCACCAGCACGACGACCACCACGCCGGGTGGTGGCGGTGACGGCAGTGGTCCGTGGCCCACGGACACGGGCAGCGTGCACCAGACGACGACCCGCAACGCCGGGACGTTCTTCGACGGTGGGATGAAGCGGTTCTACGGCATCGGCGACGGCGGCCAAGGCGAAAGCCAGGACCCGATGTTCGTGGTGGCGAACGGCGGCACGATCCAGAACGTGATCATCGACGCGCCGGCGGGTGACGGGATCCACTGCGAGGGCTCCTGCACGATCCGCAACGTGTGGTGGAACGACGTCGGCGAGGACGCGGCCACGTTCAAGGCGACCAGTGCCTCGGCGACCTACCTGGTGGACGGTGGTGGGGCGAAGTCGGCGTCGGACAAGGTGTTCCAGCACAACGGCGCGGGCACCGTCACCATCCGCAACTTCCAGGTGCACAGCGCGGGCAAGTTGTACCGGGCGTGCGGGAACTGCTCGACGTCCTACCAGCGGCACGTGGTGATGGACGGCGTCACCGCACGGTCCACGAAGGTGCTGGCGGGCATCAACACGAACTGGGGCGACACGGCCCGTTTCTCCCGTATCACGGTGTACGGCAGCACGGTGATCTGCGAGAAGTACCAGGGCGTGCCCAAGGGCTCCGAGCCCAAGAAGATCGGTGAGGGCGCGGACGGCAAGAACTGCTTCTACTCACCGTCCGACATCACCCAGCGGTAACCGGTACGTGGGGCGGTGTGCGGCCACGGGAGAAGTGGATGCTCCCGTGTCCGCAACCGCCCCCGAACACGGCGGGGTGGTCGGTCCGCATCGGAGCGCCGACCTGCCACCCCGCCGGCCGCGGTGTCCGCGGTCGACTGTTCCGGGACGGTCTCGGGATGGCTTGGAGGCCTGGATGTTCCGGTCTCTGCTCGCAAGGAGGCGATGCATGAACCTGCGCATGATCAGACGCACGCGGTGGATCCCGGTCGTGACCGCCGTCGCTTCGGCGGTGTCGGTGACGGCGTTGATGGTGGTGGCCGGCGGCACGAACGCCGGGGCCGCCGCGGCCGGGTGCCGAGTGGACTACAGCGTGACCAACCAGTGGCAGGGCGGTTTCGGCGCCAACGTCACGATCACGAACCTGGGTGACGCGCTGTCGGGCTGGACCCTGGAGTGGAGCTTCGCGGCGGGTCAGCAGGTCACGCAGTTGTGGGGCGGTGAGTTCTCCCAGTCGGGCAGTGCGGTGACGGTCCGCAACGCGAGCTACAACGGCTCGCTGGCCACGGGCGCGTCGGTCACGCCGGGCTTCAACGGCTCCTGGACCGGCTCCAACCCCGCGCCCACCTCCTTCAAGCTCAACGGTGTGGCCTGCACCGGGCAGCCCACCGACACCTCCACCACGACGTCGACCTCCACGTCGACGTCCACGTCGACCTCGACCACCACGTCGACGACGACCTCCACCACCACGACCACCACCACGACGAACCCGCCTGCGGGCGTCGCGACCGGCTACGCGTCCCAGAACGGCGGGACGACCGGTGGTCGCGGCGGTGCGACGGTCCGGGCCACCACCGGAACCCAGATCCACGAGGCCCTGTGCAAGCGGGCCGCCAGTGATACCCCGATCATCATCGAGGTCGAGGGCACGATCAACCACGGCAACACCGCCAAGGTCTCGGGCAACAGCTGCTCGACGGCCGCCGGCGTGATCGAGCTCAAGCAGATCGGCAACGTCACGATCGTCGGCGTGGGCAGCGGTGCGGTCTTCGACCAGTTGGGCATCCACATCCGGGAGTCGCGCAACATCATCATCCGGAACGTGACGGTCCGGAACGTGAAGAAGTCGGGTTCTCCGACGTCCAAC